>CAVSQB010000001.1:0-97867 GCA_963729895.1 uncultured Fibrobacterota bacterium
TCCGGCGGTATCGAAGGGCGTCCCATCCGGCTGTACATCGCCTCAAAGTCACGAGAAAGGCGGCGCAGCGCTATGTCCGTAAACTGTTTGACACGACGAAGCGGGTGCGTTGCCGGCACTCGGGAATCCGGAGAAACGAAGCTGAACATACCGCCTTGGGCTGGCTGGGAACCTCTCATCAATACTCCTTGGTTGGGGTTCCCCTATAATATAAGGATAAATGTTTACAAAAGGGAGACTTTTTCAACACCCTGCTAGACCCCAAGACGGTGATAGTTCTTCCGTACATAAGGGTATCGAGCGACAAACAGGAGAAATACTCCCCTAAAGCGCAAACGGATCTCCTGCTGAAATTTTGCAATAGTAACGGATACCGATATCTGCCACCTGTGGTCGAAACCGGCTCCGGTGAATCACTTTCCGCACGGCCAGGGATCAGGAAGTGCTTGGATCTTGCTGATGAGGGGGCATACAACCTATTGCTTGTCGTCGAATGGGAGCGCCTGACTCGTGATGAGACCCTTCAGGACACCATCATCATCAAGAAGATCCTCCGAGACAATGGCGTCAAGGTTGGGACCCCATGGCAAATTTTCGATCTGCGGGACGACGAGGACGATTTTGTATCCGACCTGTTTTCCATTCTCTCAAAGCGGGAGAAAAAGAAACTGCTGAAGCGTTCCCGGCGTGGCCGGCTCAAAGCCAAGCAGAAGGGTCACTTTCTTGGGGAATACCTGCCATACGGCTTCACCGCCGCGGAAAAAAAGCTGTCTGGCGAGGATCGCAAGGTGACTGTAATTGAATTCCATCCTGAAGAAAAGGTTGGGCTTGAAAAAATCGTTGAACTGGCCGAGCAAGGTCTTTGTTCAAGAGAAATCGCTAAGGAGATGACGCGTCTTGGATTCAAGACCAAAACCGGAAGGGAATGTTGGAACAAGGCAACAGTAACCCAATTGCTGCAAAGGACCTGGTTGTACGGGGACGCAGTATTTGGTCGGAAGAAGACCAAAATAATCGGTGGAAAACGAGAGACCATCCACCATCCGGAGGAAGAATGGGTCCATTATAATGTCCCTGCCCTTATTTCAAAGAGCAGGTGGGATTCTATCCAGGCAGGGATTGCTAGACGCAGGTTAAGACCCTCTCAGAAAAGGGTGCATAAGTATCTATTTTCTGATATACTGAAATGCGGGAGCTGCATAAAACAGACGATAGAGCGCAGTATAAAAAGGGTATGCAACATCGGCGGTCGGAAGGAATGGTACATTCATAAGGCAAGGGACGGAAAAGTCACACGTGAACCCCGCTACCCCTATTACTTTTGTCTGAATCGGTCACGTCATGACCCGAACTGGAAATGTGACTTTCCGATGATCCGCTCAACCTTCCTGGATGAAGTACTGTGGGAGGAAACAAAACGGATCCTCTCCAGCCCCACCCTCATTTACGATACCCTTGTTTCAAGCAAGCAGGAGATTGAAAACTTAGAACAAGTCCGGGAACTGGAAGTTGAGAAATTGACACAGCAGCTTAACAAGAAAAAGGAAGAGCATAAGAGGGCGGTAAAGAATTATTTAATTGTAGAGGATGTCAGCCAGGAGGATTACAAGACTGTCTTAAATGAAATTAAAGAGGAAATTTCCGTATTGAAAAAGGAGATAGACAAGATTCCCAAGGCCCCGGAAAAAAAGGACCTCAAAGACACCATATCGTTGGGATCAATCCAGCAGACGTGTTCAGCAATCTCCAAAAGTTTTGATGGCTACGACTGGGACATGAAACGGGACTTGGTAAAAAAGGTATTCGATAATATAATCATTGATTCAGACTGGTCAGTCACGTTGAATGGCAAGATACCCTTGGACGAGGAGGGGCTGCAATCACTAAAAAACTCTGCAGAGCCATCCACACAGCAGTTGGCTGGCGGGAGAACCTGCGCCAACCCCTCGAGGACGGAAAGGTGACGATCTCGCGCGCAGCGACGTCGCTGTGTTATCCCGCGCGTTTCATGCTGGCCGCGGCGCTCAATCCTTGCCCCTGCGGCTATTACACCGATCCACGCAACAAGTGCACCTGTTCCCCGCAGCAGATCCAGAAATACATGTCCCGGATATCAGGGCCGCTTCTTGACAGAATAGACATCCACGTGGAGGTCCCGGCATTATCGTACGAAGAACTGGCGCAGAAGAAACCCGGAGAAGATTCCGCGTCGATGCGGCGAAAAGTGGCTGCGGCCCGCCTGAGGCAGACTTCACGGTTTGCAGGAGAGAAGAAAATCTTTTGCAACGCGCACATGGAGTCGCGGCATGTGCGGAAATACTGCGAACTCGCGGCGGATTCCCAGAGCATGCTCAAGACCGCCATCGAAAAGCTCGGGCTTTCCGCACGCGCGTACGACCGCATCCTCAAGGTGGCGCGCACCATTGCAGACCTCGACGAAAAGGATTCCATCGCGTCTTCGCACATAGCGGAAGCCATCCAGTACCGCAGTCTCGACAGGAAGTTGTGGATCGGAGGATAACCGAGCGACGGCTATTCGGTGAGAAACTGATCATTCGGTGTTCCGTGAGAGTAATCATTGGACCGGTGCGTTCCGGCCTCCAAAGGTCCGGCCGATAACCGTACCGTTGTCCCTCCTAAAGAGTCTGGGACAGGCTTCGGCACGGAATTGAAGGCCCCATTTTCCAGGGATCGTTTGGGAAGCCCCCACAAGATGTAGTGTACCCCAGGCCGGCCATATCATTCTGTTGTGGATTCCTTGTTTACGCAACGCGCCGGGCGCCGACGCCCCCATCTCCCTATGAAAAGAATTGATTTGTGGCAACCAATGCTTGACGCAATGGCAAGCATGCGGGTCGGTGCCCCGCTGCTTTTCAAACGCGATTCCTGAAATTGCCGCTTGTCCCGAGGGCAAATAGTGCAAATACCCTCGGAGCCGGTGGAAAAATTAAAACAAAAATGTTTGACTCCTCGCCCGAAAAATAGTATTAATAGAGTAGCCTTTATGGCCTGTTTCTCATCACCACTTTCAAGGAGGTCTACAGATGGCAGCCAAGAAAAAGGCAGCAAAGAAGAGTGCCCGCAAACCGAACGCCGCGTTCATGAAGCCCATGACGCCCGATGCCGCTCTCGCCGAAGTTATCGGAAACAAGGCAATGCCTCGTACCGAGATCACCAAGAAGCTTTGGGCCTACATCAAGAAAAACGGCCTTCAGGACAAGGTGAACAGGAGAAACATCAATGCCGATGATAAACTGAAGGCAGTGTTCGGCGGCAAGAAGACGGTTAGCATGTTTGAGATGACCAAGCTTGTCTCCAAGCATTTTGACTGATCTGCCTTTTTGCGTAGACTGCAAGCCCCGGCGTATTATAGCCGGGGTTTTTTTTTGATAGGAGGGCCGGAGTCAAGAAAATGAGCGCACGCCTGGGCAAATTGTTATATTATATCTGATATGTGATTTCGCTGAACCGATTAAACGGCGAATGTTCCCATTCCGCACCTATTGTATTGCATAGGCATTTATTGAAGAAACCCATCCGCGGTGGGGCGGGGTTTCTTCGGTACAGACTCTTTAACTCTTGATCTTGAATTAGTTACAGGGGGGCTTCATATTTCACTTCAACAGGAAGGGGAACCGCAGGGTATGAAACCGACGATTTTTTCTTTATCGTCAGCGGGAAAATTATTGACGTTCTGTCTTGCATTGATGATCGTTTTTGGGGCTTTCTCCACATCGAATGCGCTGGGAAGAAGGCAGCTCCACTGCGGTGCCGGTGGAAACATACTTGATGAAAACAACAATGTTATCACCTTGAAAGGCTTCGGGCTGGGAGACTGGCTGATGACCGAAGGATACATGTGGGGAATCACGAGCACAAACTACAATGCGCCTCGAACAATGGAAGCCGGCATAGACACTCTCGTGCAAGATACCAATGTCGCAAATCAGTTTTGGCAGCTTTATCACAACAATTACACCACGGGAAAAGATTTCTGCGCCATGAAAGCCTGGGGGTGCAATGCCGTCCGTGTCGGATTCAACTCAAATCTCATACAGCCGCGAAGCGGGCAGCCGGCCAATCCTCCCTACAATTACAATCCCGAAGGTTGGAGGCTGATGGACAGCGTCGTATCCTATTGCACTGCAAATCAGCTGTGGCTCATCTGGGACATGCATGGAGCGCCCGGCGGCCAGAGCGCAGACAATATTGCCGACGCGGACGGGACGGCGAGATTGTGGACACAACCCACAATATATCAGCCCAGAGCAATAGATTTGTGGATGAAGATAGTTCAGAGGTATGCCGATAACGATTGGGTAATCGGCTATAACCTTCTCAACGAACCCTTGCTCAACACCTACGGGATCGATAGAATCAACTTGAGAAATTTCTATGTTCAATTGACCGACTCGATACGGACGGTGGACAACAAGGGCCTGCTTTTTATCGACGGGGACAACTACGCTCAGAATTTCACCGATCTCACCCCGCCGTGGGATCCGCAGGTTGTATACGATTTTCATTGCTATCCGCCATGCTGTTCCTATTTCGGTCTTGATGCCGACGCCACGCAATACGGTACTCCGTTCTGGCACGGCGAGACCGGAGAATCCAATGCTACGGACCCGTACACCAGTTATACCACTTGCGTCACCCAGCTTGAAAAGCACAATCCTCCAATCGGCTGGTCGTGGTGGACCATCAAGAAATTCAATAACGTCACACAACCCTTTAGCGTCTTGAGGACTCCAGGATTCCAAACCATCATAACCTATTGGAACAACAACGGCACAGGCACAAGACCTTCGCCCGACAGCGCAAAGAAGTGGCTTCTTGACATGGCGGTAAGGACCAATACCGACAGCACCAAGAACGTCACCTACCTGCCGGACCTTGTAATGTCACTTTTGCTCAACCAGAACGGCACGTGTGTTGTGTCCACGCAATACCACGAAAGCCTAAAGCCCATGGGACTTGCACTGAACCAGCGAGTAGTTCCCAATTCCGAAGTCGTCATATCCTTCACGCTGCCTGCCTCCGCTCCCGTGCAGATCGGCATTTTTGACCTCGGAGGAAGGCTTCAAAAAACGCTTGCAAGCCAGGCGATGGCCGCGGGGAAACACTCCGTGGCATGGGACCGCACAGACCTGTCGGGCAAGAAGGTGGCCAGCGGCGTCTACATGTACAGGTTTACGATGGGTGACCAACAGATGTCAAAGCATTTCGTGCTTGCCAAGTAGCTTCTTCCGGCAGAGTGGAAAATCAAAACGGGCGGATACGGTTCCGCCCGTTTCTTTTCGATGAAGCATCGCCGTTCCCCCAAAATCCATTTTCGAAACGTATATTTATTCATTAACCGTATCGCCCGAAACGACCCGATACCAGGAGACCGCATGCAGAAGAACATCCCGGTGCTATTTGTCCAGGAGCGCTCGCTCGCCGAAGCGTACGAAAAGGCGCTTGTCACGCTGTATACGCACGGTACACGCCTGAGGACCCAATACGACAAGCCCGGCGCACCCCTGTCCATCGACGCAACCATGAACCTTACCATTATGGAACCGATGAGCGACCCGATGATTCACAAGGCGTTCCCGGGCGGCATCGACGACCTCAAGGAATACGCCATGGAGATATGCGGGGCAAAGGACCATTGGGTGAAGAACATCAACGATACCGCGGACACGCGCTGGGAATACACCTATCATGGCCGCCTGATAGCCTACGGTGCGTGGCGGGAACTGCGGGGCGGCGCTTCAACCGAGGCTGGATTCTTTAAAATCAACCAAATCGAAAAAGTCATAGACAAACTCTCGGCCCAACCCTTCACGCGCCAGGCGCAGATGATCACCTGGATGCCCAATCTCGACTTTGACTGCTACGATCCCCCGTGCCTGCAGTCGCTGTGGTACCGGATCATGGAAGATGAAACCGGCGTCCAGTGGCTCAACTGCAATGTACGTTTCCGGTCGAATGACGCGTGGGGCGCGAATTTCATGAACATGTTCGGATTCACCCTGTTCAACCGCGACGTGATCGCGGCGGGCGTGGCCGGACGCACGGGCAAGACCGTCAAGCTGGGCCGCATGAACTGGCACGCCGACTCGTGGCACATCTACGGAAAAGACATCGAGAACGCGAAGCAGCAGCTGTTCGATAGACTGGATTCCATGAGCTTCGAGGAACGGACGTACAATTTTCACGACCCCTTTATCCAGGAGATGTTCAATGAGGCTGAAGCGAGGATTGTGGAGAAGATTAGAGAGTATGATGATAGTCATAAGTAAAAAGTAATGATTATTTGGAAGTTCAAAGTTGACAGTTGAAAGTGAACTGATTGTTAAGAAAGGTCCAAAGGGGGTCTTTCAGGTTTTGCGTTAGGTGGACCGGAGGGTGCGCAAGAGCGCAGGGCCGCCTGACCCTTCGCCGCAGGCGACTTAGGGCAGGCGGCACCGAGGCCTCTGGCCGAGCCCGCAGGGAGACCGACCCGCCAATGTAGAGACGTAGCGCGCTACGTCTCTACATTGGCGGGGAACGCCCAACTTCTTTTAACGAAATATGATTTGCAAATGAAACAAGCATTATTCGAAAACCTCACGGGCCATTTTCTTGACGGAACGCCAATCGAGAGCGTGCCTTCGGCGACGCGCGGCATCATGTCGATCATGGACCACCTCAACCGGCTGTTTAACACGCGCGAAGGCAGCCTGTCGCACCTCAAGGACTACGGCCTGCCCGACATTTCGGAAATCTACCGCAAGATGCCGCACGGCATCGAGGAACTGCAGAAGGCGATAAAGCGTACGGTGGAAAAATACGAGCCGAGGCTCAAGAAAGTGAAAGTCACACCGCGCGAGACCGACCCCAAAGACTTCAGGCTCGTGTTCATCCTGTCGGCGGAGCTTTCCGAAGGCGGGGGTTTGGTGAGGTTCCAGACAACCTTCACGAGCATGGGCAATTCGTCCATTTCGCCCTGGAAGAAACCGGAGTGACCGATGATTGAAAAGTATTACGAGGAAGAACTTCGCTACCTGTACGAATCGGGAAGGGAATTCGCCAAAGCGCATCCGGACCGGGCGCAATTCCTCAACGTTGACGCGGTGGGAGACCGCGATCCGTACGTGGAGCGGCTGTTTGAGGGCTTCGCGTTCCTCGCCGCCCGCATCCGAGAGAAGCTCGACGATTCCTTTCCCGAGCTCACGGAGGGCCTGTTCAACCTAATGTGGCCCGGCCTGCTGCAGGAAATCCCGTCTGTCGCAATTGTCCAGTTCCGGGCGAGGACCGGCCTGTTGCAGGAGACGCGCGTGCTGCCCCGCGGGTCCGAACTGCTGAGCGGCAGCGTGGGATCGGAGGGCGCCGTCTGCCGCTTTACCACCACCACCGACGTGCGGCTCAACCCGGTGTCGCTTGCCGCGGTCCAAAAGACCGTTGACACAAAAGGAAGAGCAACGCTTGCGCTTCGGTTCGAGCTTGATCCCGGGGTCCAGCTCTCCAAGCTGACCATGTCCCCGCTGCGTCTGTATTTGCACGCTGAAATGCCCGTCGCCCTCATGCTCCATGAGTTTCTCACGCGCCGGGTCGCGGCGGCGCGCATCGTGGCGGGCGACAACGCCGCCTCCTGCGAGGTCGATGCCGCAGGTGCGGTTTCCCCGTGCGGCCTTTTGGACGCGGAATCGATTGTGCCTCGGTCGTCCCGGACGTTTTCCGGGTATTCGCTGCTGCTGGAATATTTTGTATATCCCGAAAAATTCCTGTTTGTTGACCTTCACGGGTTTGAAGGCCTTCCGTTTATGGAGAAGTCCCCAAAGGCCCTCACGTATAGCATCACCTTTGAGGGGGATTTCCCGCCGGACAGGCCCTTTTCAAAAGAGAACTTCCGCCTATTCTGCTCGCCCGCCGCCAACATTTTCAAGAAGGACGCGGAACCGGTCTCGGTAAGCGGCCTCGAAACCGAATACCGCGTTATCGCGGATGCCAATTATCCTTCATCGTTTCATTGCCACAGCATCGTCTCTGTCGAGGGTATAGAGCGCGCAACCGGCAAGCGCTCCACCTATGAATCCCTCTACGCCTTCAACATGGGCGGAGCCCGGAGGCAGCGGACGTTTGCGACGCAGTACCGGTACTCGCCGGGCGGCAGGCGCGAGCTGTATATCACGCTTGGCGGAGGCCGGCTTGGCAGCGAAGGCGACATACGCGAAGAGAATCTTTCCATAGAGGCATGGTGCACAAACGGCATCATTCCCCGGGAAGAAATACGGGAGGGCGGGATCACCAATCCCGGCACGGGATTCCCCGACTATGTCTCATTTACAAATATTACCCGGCCCACGCTTCCTGCGATGCCGCCGAAAAACGACGACTATCTGTGGATGTGCATTTCCCACCTCGGCTCCACCTACACCACGCTTTCGTCGCCCGATTCGCTTAAGGCGCTGCTGCATCTGTACGATTGGTCTAATGCCGAGGCGCGGGCACGGCGAATCGAGGCGATAACCGACGTATCATCGCAGCCTTTGGAGCGTATCGTCAACGGCTCGGCGCTTCGCGGCGTGGAATTCACCGTGTCGCTTGTGGAATCGCAGTTCCTCGACATCGGGGACGTGCACCTGTTCGGCCAGGTGCTCAAGGAATTCCTTTCGCAGTATGTGTCCATCAACACATTTCTGGACCTGGTATTCGTGCTCAAACCGTCTGGCGCCACCATCAGGTGGGAATCGCTGAAGGGCACAAAGTGGCTGATCTGATGGAGCGCCTCCGCACGGAGGGATACAATTTCAACTTTTTCCAGGCGCTCTCGCTCCTTGAGGAGAAATACGGCGCGGAGCAGGGCGCGGCCCGCCCCATGGAATCCGGGAGAGTTCACCTGGTATCCGACGACTCGCTTGCGTTTCCGCCGAGCGACATCGCCCGCGTGCGTGAGACGAAGCAGGGCGTGGAGTTTGTGTTGTCGTTTATGGGTCTTATCGGCGTTTCCTCGCCGCTGCCGCTTTACTTTACAGAGTACATCGCGCGCCACGAGGAGACATCCGAGCCGCTCAGGGATTTTCTTGCCCTGTTCAACCACCGCATGTACACACTGTTTTTCCGGGCGTGGCAGAAATACCGGTTTATCGGCATGGCAGCCGCGCTCGCAGGCAATCCGGTTGCGCAGCGCATCGCAAGCCTCGCAGGCATCGACCGCGCGCGGATTTCCGACCCGTTTTTCTCTCACTCGCTCGCCTACACCGGAAGCCTTACAGGCAAGGCGCGTCCCAAACAGGCGCTGTGCGCCCTGCTTGCCGATTACTTCGGCGGCCTGCCAATTGCTCTATGCGAATGGCAGCCGCGCTGGACCGAAATCCGTACTCCCACGAGGGTAGGCGTGGACTCGCGCCTGGGCGTCACCTCGATGCTGGGGACCAGAAAATGGGACATTTCCGGAAAGTTCCGCGTGTCGGTGGGCCCGCTTCCCCGCGCAACCTTCGAGACATTCCTCCGCGCTTCTGACAACATCGCCGCCATGAAACGGCTCGTGGCGCTGTTCCTGGGCGATCCTCTTGAATTCGACATCGAGGTCAAGCTTGAGAGCAGCGAGCTGGTGCCGGTGATCCTGGGCAAAGACAATTCCCGCCTTGGCGAGACGTCGTCGCTTGGAAAATCGGACAAGAAGAGCGATATTCAGGCGATTATAATAGAGTGAATTTCGATTAATTAATAAGAATTTTCGGAGGGAAAACCGTTGCCGGTTTCCCCTGGCCCCAAGCCTCCTCGCCGCGGCCCTTTGCAACGAACCCGTCAAGGTATGCCGCTACGCGGCGATAATTCAAATCGAACAGTTACGCTGTTGTCAACTATCGCTCGCGGGTTATACCTTGAGGCAAGTGCAAATTGTGCGGTGAAATAAGAGACATAAAGAGGAAGAGGAAAATGAATGACTATTGATTAGTCCTTAAAAACACAATCGCGCCGCCGAGAATCGTCGCGTGCGCAAACCCTTTGAGTTCGAGGCCTTCAAACGGCGTGTTGCGAGACTTGGAATAGAAGAAGGAGGAAGCGACCTTCCATTTTGTTTTCGGGTCGATGATGGTGATGTCGGCGGGCTTGCCGAGCGAGAGGGTGCCGCCGTCGAGCCCCAGGATGCGGTTGGGCATAAGGCTCATCTTTTCGACGAGGTCGGCGGGCATGAGTATGTCTTTGTCAACCAGATAGGTGAGCGCGATGGCAAGCGAGGTTTCGAGGCCGATAACCCCGAAACTTGCCGCGTCGAACTCAACGTCCTTTTCCTCTGAAACGTGCGGCGCGTGATCGGAGGCGATGACGTCGATGGTGCCGTCGGCAAGGGCCGCAATAATCTCGGCGCGGTCCGCTGCGGTACGGAGCGGGGGGTTCATCTTGCGGTTGGTGTCGTAGTCGCCGATATCCTCGTCGCACAGCGTAAAGTAGTGCGGGCAGGTTTCGCAGGTGACGTGCACGCCGAGCTTCTTGGCGTCGCGGATCGCCCGCAGGCTTCCTGCAGTTGACACGTGCGCAATGTGGATGCGCGCGCCGGTGTAGGACGCGAGCATGATGTCGCGCGTGACGACAATGTCCTCCGCGATGGACGGGATTCCGCGTAGCCCGAGCCGCGTGGACACAAGGCCCTCGTTCATGTGGCCGCCGGCCGAAAGATCGCTGTCTTCGCTGTGGCTGATAACCGGGATACGGAACGATTTGGAATAATTGAGCGCGTTCTTCATCATGTTCGATTTGCGCACGCTCTTGCCGTCGTCGCTCACGGCACGTGCGCCCGCGCGCACCATTTCGCCGAAAGGCGACAGTTCCTCGCCCAGAAGGCCCTTAGTGATTGACCCCACCGGATAGATGCGGCAGGGACAATACATGCCGCGCTGGACAACGTACCGGATCTTTGATTCCTCGTCGAGCACCGGGTTTGTGTTGGGCATGCATGCAACTGCGGTAAAACCGCCCGCGGCCGCCGCCTGCGTGCCTGTCTCGATGGTCTCCTTGTCCTCGCGGCCCGGCTCGCGAAGGTGCACGTGCATGTCCATGAGACCGGGTACGACCCACATTCCCTCTGCATTGATTTCTTCCTGGGGCCTGAAACCGGACGGAACCTCTTTGTTCACAAACCGGATAACGCCGTTTTCCACTCCGACGTTCAACTGATCGTCAACCGAGTTGGCCGGGTCTATCACCCGGCCGTTCTTGATCAAGATACACGAAGGATGGGCTTCCTGTCCGGGAAGGTAGATGGCCTGGCCGTTTGGTTTCTTATGCATTCTCCCCGCCTCCGAGCAGAAAAAGCACGGCCATGCGCACCGCAACGCCGTTGGTCACCTGGTCGAGGATGACGCTCTTGCCGCAGTCGGCCACGTTCGAGGCGAGCTCGATGCCGCGGTTGATGGGGCCGGGGTGCATTACAATGATGTCGTCGGGGAGCCTGTTGAGTTTGTCAAGATCGAGCCCGTAGCGTTCGCGGTACTCGCGGATCGACGGGAACAGGCCCGCGCCCTGGCGCTCGAGCTGAAGCCTCAACAACATCACCACGTTGGCGCCGCGCAGTGCCTCATCCATGCTGTCGGTGACGCGGACGCCGAGAACTTCCGGATGCTGGGGCAGCAGGGTGGGCGGCCCGCACAGCGTCACGTCCATGCCCATCGTCTTCATTCCCCAGGCGTTGCTGCGCGCCACGCGGCTGTGCAGTACGTCGCCGATGATGGCGACCTTGAGGCCGTCGAGCCTCCCGAATTTTCTGCGGATCGTCATCATGTCGAGCAATGCCTGCGTGGGGTGCTCATGCAGGCCGTCACCCGCGTTGATGATGGCCGCGTCGGTGCAATGGGTGAGGAACGACGGCGCGCCGGCTGCGCTGTGGCGCACCACCACCATGTCGATCTTCATTGCCTCTATGTTTCGCATCGTGTCACGCAGCGATTCTCCTTTTGCAACCGAGCTTGTCGACGTGGAGAAATTGAGGGGCTGGGCGGAGAGCCGCTTTTCCGCAAGTTCGAAGGACATGCGCGTGCGGGTGCTGTTCTCAAAAAAGAGGTTGACCACCGTCTTGCCGCGGAGGGTGGGCACCTGGGGGATTTCACGCTGGAGCACCTCGTAGAAGCTGTCCGCCGTGTCGAGGATCAGGGTGATGTCTTCCCTGGAAACGCCTTGAAGACCGAGCAGATGCTTTATGGAAAGTGCCATTAGTCAATCACCCTTTTCCAGTTCCATGAGCCACAGGCAGTCTTCGCCGTCTATTTCCTTTACCTTGAGCGACACTTCCTGGTTCTTCCTGGTGGTGACGGTCATGCCAATGTAGTCGGCGCGGATGGGCATCTCACGATAGTCGCGGTCGATGAGCACTGCGAGCTGGATGGTCTTGGGCCTGCCGAAGTCGTTGAGCGCGTCGAGCGCGGCGCGCACGGTTCTCCCCGTGTAAAGCACGTCATCTACCAGGACCATGTCGATGCCGTTGATGTCGAAGGGAATATGCGTCACCTGGACCTTGGGCTGCTTGAGCGCCATGCGGTAGTCGTCGCGATACAGGGTTATGTCGAGTACGCCGGCAGAAAGCGAGGTCTTTTCAAGAGCGTTGATCTTCTCGGCGACGCGGCGGGCGAGGAACACTCCCCGCGTCTGCATGCCCACGATGCCGAGATTGTTGAGGTCGAGGTTTCTTTCCAGTATCTGGTGGGAAATTCTGGTAAGGGCCCGATCGAGGGCAGTCGCATCCATAAGGAGTTCGAGCTGCTTCATCGGCTATCAAAATAGTTTTGCTTGGTGTAAGAAAAAAGAAGAATTTTTTTAACGATTGTCCGGAGGAGCGGTGGCGGAAAAAAGGCATCAGTGTCCACTACTGTTTATATATTTGTAAGCAGGCCTCCGGAAAACAATTCAGAAAGGAACCGATCACTTATGCCCCGTCTCATCGAAAAACCAACCATTATCTCCGCTGCCGGAAACAAGCCCAAGACAATCGAGGAATTCATCGGCCGCGTTAATTCGCAAACGCAAAGCGTGAGCATCGCGCGCATGAAAAGTCCGTCCGGCTGGGCGGAGCCTGGCCAAACACCCGCGTTCGACGAGTATACGGTGGTGCTCAAAGGCTGCCTGCGCGTGACACACAAAAATGGATCGCTTGATGTTGCCGCAGGTCAGGCAGTGATGACGCGGGCCGGCGAATGGGTGCGGTACGCAACGCCAGGCATCGAGGGCGCGGAATACGTTGCCGTGTGCGTGCCGGCTTTTTCGCCGGAAACGGTGAAGAGGGACGGTTGAGGAAAAGGGGGAGGCGGCTGACAGCGCCCTTTCGCAGTGGCTGCGAAGTGGCATCTGTCAGTCGCCCGGGGGAAATTACCGTCTGCCTAACTCTCTTGCGGGGAACTTCCTTTCTGTTGTTTCAAAACAACCAAGACTACGTTTCCGGGAAACGAATTATTTTCAAAAAATCGAGACGATAAACGAGGGGCTGCGCCGTGCGCTACTACGCCGATCTCCACATCCATTCCAAATACTCCCGCGCGACAAGCAGCCAGCTCGACTTTGAGCATCTATGGCGGTGGGCGCAGATCAAGGGCCTTACGGTGGTGGCCACCGGCGACTGCGTGCATCCCGGGTGGCTTGCGGAAATCAAGCGGAAGCTCGCGCCGCGCGGCGACGGATTTTTCGAACTAAAAACCGAGCATTCCCGCTCAATGGCGTCCGGTATTCCGCCGTCGTGCGCGGGGCCGGTCCGCTTCATCCTTTCGACGGAAATCTCAAGCATTTACAAACGCGATGGAAAAGTCCGAAAAGTGCACAACGTGGTGTACCTGCCGGACCTGGCGAGCGCGGAAAAGCTCGCGGCCCGCCTCGGAGACATCGGCAACGTCCGCTCCGACGGCAGGCCGATCCTTGGCCTTGACTCGCGCGACCTGCTCGACATCGTGCTGTCCTGCAGTCCCGAGGCCTTCCTGGTGCCGGCGCACATCTGGACGCCATGGTTTTCGGTGCTCGGCTCGAAAAGCGGGTTCGACACCATCGAAGAATGTTTCGGCGATCTCACCACGCACATTTACGCGCTCGAAACCGGTTTGTCATCCGATCCTCCTATGAACTGGCGGCTGTCCAGCCTCGACAGATTTGTCCTTGTGTCCAACTCCGATGCGCATTCACCGAACAAGCTGGGACGAGAGGCGAATATCTTCGAGACGGATGTGACGTATGCGGCCCTGCTTCGCGCGTTGCGGGATCCTGCCGACCAAGGACTCGCGGGCACCGTGGAGTTCTTTCCTGAAGAGGGAAAATATCATTACGACGGCCACCGCAAATGTGAAACGCGTCTGCATCCCCGCGAGACCATCAAGAACAAAGGGTTGTGCCCTGTGTGCGGCAAGCCCGTTACGGTGGGCGTCATGGCGCGCGTGGAGGAGCTCGCCACGCGGCCCGAGGGCGAAAAGGGAGCGCGCTGGCGCCCGTATCACAGCATGGTTCCGCTCGTTGAAATCATCGGCGAGTGCCTCGGCGCGGGTCCGGCGTCACTGAAAGTGGAGGCACAATACAACAGGCTCGTGCAGAATATGGGGAGTGAGTTTACGGTTCTGCTCGATGCCCCGCTTGACCGGATAGAAAAGACTGAAGGCGAGCTTGTCGCGGAAGGCATACGCCGTGTAAGACACGGTGAGATCTCGGTGAAGGCCGGCTACGATGGTGAATACGGAACAATAAAGATTTTTTCGGATAAAGAGCGTACCTGGAAGAGGTGGCAGACAAGCCTCTTTGAAGACGTTGCGGCGCCAGCATCAACTGCGACGGATCAAGAAAGACCTGCCGCGGCAGCCGGCCACAGTAAAAAAAAAGCCGTTTTCGAAGACCGGGTCGTCTATCAACCCGCAGACATTCCGCGGGAAAAACAAAGGCAAGAACCCCCTGATGCAGAACTTAACGAGGCTCAAAAGGCCGCGGTACATCATGCCGGCTCCCACCTGCTGATCATTGCCGGACCCGGCACCGGCAAGACGCACACCCTCATTTGCCGCATAGCGCACGCAATACCGTTATGCAGGAATAACGAGAAAATCCTCGCCATCACCTTTACCAATAAGGCGGCCGAAGAAATGAGGGAACGTATTTCGGCGCGGGTGGGACCAGCGGCGGTCCGCGCCATTGACGCGGGCACGTTTCACCAGTTCTGCCTCGGCCTGCTCCGGGCGCACTTTGCCCAGGCCGGCCTGCCTGAGAATTTTTCGATAGCCACCGACAGCCAGCGTGACGCCGCGGCGCTCAAGGCGTTTCCCGCCTTGCCTGTGCAGGCCAGAAAAGACCTGCTCGAAACAGTCTCCCAAAGTAAGAATACGCCGGGGCCGTCCGCTTTGCCATCCGACGTCGAATCGTTCAATCGCGCATTGCACGCAGAAGGACTGCTCGATTTTGACGATATTCTCTGTAAAGCGGTCCGGTTGCTTGCCGGCAACGACGAAATTGCCCGGACCGTCCGCTCAACCTACTGCCGTGTGTTCGTGGACGAGTACCAGGACATAAACGGCATCCAGCACGAACTGCTCAAACTCCTCGTGCAAGGCGGGGTTATGCTCACCGCCATAGGCGATCCCAACCAGGCAATCTACGGGTTCCGCGGATCGGACGTCCGGTTTTTCGAACTGTTCGAACAATCGTTTCCCGGCGCAGCCACCATGGCGCTCTCCGAAAACTACCGCTCGGCGCCGAACCTTCTTGAAGCGTCAGGCACCCTGATAGCCGCAGGCAGCCCTTTGGGCGTGGCGCCCCTCGCGGCACGGTTCATCGGCGAGGGACGGCTCACCGTCCATGAGGCGGCAACGGAAAACGCCGAGGCGGAATACGTGGTTCATCAGCTGGAAAAGCTCGTGGGGGGCACGAGCATGTTTTCGCACGACAGCGGCAGGGTTGACAGCGGCGACGGCGGAGGAAGAACCTTCGGCGACTGCGCGGTTTTGTACCGGACCAATGCCCAGAGCCAGCCCATCGCCCTGGCGCTTGGGAGGAGCGGCATCCCGTATCAGGTTTCGGGGGAGAAGCCGCTGTCGGAATATCCCTTAGTCAAGGAGGCGATGGCATTTCTTTTGAACAGTCGCGGCGCGCCCGGGGAGCCACCGAACACGGAAGCTGGCCCGGCACTCGAACGGTTTTCGCAGGCGCCGAACATTAGGGAACTCCTCGAAAAAGACCGTCAGGCCAGGGACATCCTCGACCGGCTTGTGCGAATCGCGACTCTTTGCACCAGCGCCCAATCATTCATCGATTACATCCTGCTGCAGCACAGCGAAGCCCCGGTTGACTTTCACGCGGAACGCGTGTCGCTGCTCACCTTGCACGCTTCGAAAGGACTCGAATTTCCCGTGGTATTCATTACCGGATGCGAAAACGGACTCGTGCCGCTCGCGCGCGAAGGGAAACATTTCGATCCGGCCGAAGAGCGCCGGCTTTTCTACGTCGGCATGACCCGGGCAAAGGAACGGCTGTACCTGACCCGCGCTCGCCGGCGAACCATGTACGGGAAGACCGCAGACACGCGGCCGTCGCCGTTTCTTGCGGATATCAAGGAGGAGCTGAAAACGTATGAAAAGGCCGCGGCGAGGAAGGCGAGGAAGGTTGCGGAAAGCGAGCAGACGGATTTTCTGGGGGAACTGTTCTGAGAAACAATTGCCCCCCAGGGGAGGTTTTCAACCGACAGAGTGCATCTTCTTGACTTTCGCGTTGGACCAGACTGGAAATTTCTCCTGCCCAACAGAAAGGGCGACAAGCGCCGCCGCCGGTCTTCTTCTACACTACCCTTTCCCCGGGTATCCCACCGTCTGCCCGAACAATGCACGTTTGCCCGGCGGTAATTTCAGGTTTGCCGAAACAGCCGCCTTGTCGCAGTTGTGAAACCACGCAGCCAAGCCGACCGAAGCCGTGAACAGGTACACGTTTTCCGCAATGATGCCGGTGTCGACATAATAATAGGCTTTTTGCGTTTCCGCATCGTGCAACCCAGGCTCCTGATATCCTGCCTTGCTGAATTTGTCAATGTCAACCACATAAATGAGGCGGACAGGCGTCTTTGACCCCCAGCTCCTCTGTCCGCGACCGATTGCCATTGCGCGCAGGTCCTTTGCAATTACCGGGACCAGACGATGAGCGGCAGGCTCATAGAGGTAAACGCCGTCGGCAGTGGCTGCGTACACTTCAATTTCCTGCGAATTGCTCGCCGAGGCCGCCGTGGAGCCGGGAACTCCGAAAGGACCCTTTTTCCGATTGATCCCTGCCGCCGCCCATAACAAATTTGACAACACCTGCAGCGGAAGTTTTCTGTTAAGGATTGTTCGAACGGTTCTTCTTTGTTGCAAAGCAGCAAACACCGCCTTGGAGCGCATCGGTACCGGTTTGGGAAGCGTGATGGGCCGAAACCCGTTTTCGCTGACGACAGAAGGCCTCTTCACAGGTCGCGTGCGGATCATTTCAACCTCTTTTCCCGTTGGGGTTATTGACGCATAATCGTGACTTTACCAGACGACGAAGCCGGCAGAATTACGGCTGTTCCGAGCTGGTCCGAAATCCGTTCCGTCACACAACGAGACGGTTTGCCGTAGGCGAAAGATTATGGGCCGAACACAAGAACGAACTTTCCCATCTTGTCAATATACCCGTTCGACGTTTTGTCCCGCGCGTGGGCAAGCCCGTCGGAAAACGGCGAGGCCTCGTCGAGCGTTGCGGGAATTACGAGGGCCCCTGTCTTGTCGATGTAGCCCCACCTGCCTTCAAGGCGCACCGGCGCCAGGCCTTCGGAAAACTGGAGGCCCGCCTCGAAGCGCGGAGTGATGACAAATGCGCCCGTCGTGTCGATGTATCCCGATTTTCCCCCGGAAAGAAATCCGAACTCGTCCGGGGTCCCGCCGATCACTACGGCGGCAAGGTTCTGCGAAAAGCCGTGCGCGATGTCGAACTGCGGCGTAATCACGAAATCGCCGCTTCTGCCGATGTACCCGCATTTCTGCGCCGCCCTGTCGCCGTATTCGTCGCTTGCCGCATGGACAATGGCCATTGCGCGGCCGCAGGAAAAGTCGCCGGCCAGATCGAAGCGCGGGTTGATGACGATCCGCCCCTTTGTATCGATGAACCCGCGGCGTCCCCACTGCTCGTCGCCGATGCGGATCTTGGCAAACCCCTGGTGGAACGGGTAGGCCACGTCAAATTGCGGTGCAATGACCACGGCTCCCCTTTTGTCAATGTATCCCCATCTGCCGTGCACGGCAACGGCGGCAAGCCCCTCGGAGAAATCGCCGGCGAGTTCGAACTGCGGATTGATGACGAAGGCGCCGGAAGAATTGATAAATCCGCGGCGCGCGCCCACGTCGCCGCCTATCTTCACTTTTGCGAGTCCGTCCCGGAACTCGCCCGCGGCGTCGAATTGCGGCACAACGGACCATTCGCCTTTTTTGGTGATGTATCCCCACAGGCCTTTGCTTTGCGCTGCGGCAAGACCGTCGCAGAAATCACGGCCCGCGGAACACGGAAGTTTGATGCAGGCCATGCTTGCGGCGGCTTCGCCTGATTTTGGAACGGGTTTTTGGCCGCCCTGCGAAAGAGAGAAGAGCACGGCAATGGTGACAAGCGCGTATGAACCGTTTTTCATCCCCGGCCTCCTTACGTGTGCGGGAAGATGGCATGCCTATGAAAATAATTAAGAGCTTATCCGTGAATAAGGTTTGACGGCGAAACCGAGCGAAAAAGCCGCAAGTATGGAAGGCGACCGCGACTACGACGGCATATGCCCTCCGGGAGCAAAGGCCGGAGGCCAACCAGGCATATTACATAGCGATACGCCGATGCAGCCTGACAATGCAGCCCAAATGATTATTTACGGATAAGCTCTACGGCGGGTTACTCACGCCCGTACTCACCACACACCCAGGAACATCCGTCCGCACCGAACCGCCTTCTTGTCAAATTTGACATCGCCCCATTGAAAACCTATATTGTAGTGTACGTTTATGCGCAGCAGTGGAACCAAACACGCGAGGGTTGTGTTATTCCAACTTCAGCAGCCTGCAGGAACGCGCGGATCACTCTCGAAACCATCACTTCAACAAGGAGCCGGTTTTATGAAACGTCTACGTCTTATCACCGCCATTGTGGTCGCGAGCTTTTCCCTGGTGATGATCGGCTGTGCCAAGGAGCCGGTGAGGGAAATAAGCGCCGCAAAGGCCGCGGTTGATTCCGCCAAGGCCGCGCAGGCGGACCTGTACCTGGCCGACCAGTTCACCGCGGTAGACGAGTCGCTCAAGTCGGCGCTCGCAGATGTCGAGAAGCAGAAAACGGGACCCGCATTGAAAAGGAATTACGACAAGGCCAAAGCCGGTCTTGTTTCCGTTGCTGCTCAGGCCGCAGATCTCAAGGCAAAAGCGGCCGAAGAAAAGGCGCACGTGCAGGCCGACGTCGAATCCGGTATCGCCAAAGCGGGATCGATGCTGGCAGAAGCCAAGAACGCACTCAAGAAGCCGGCCAAGGGCAAGAAAGCGAAAGCTGCGGCAGCGGCTGTAAAAAGCAAACTGGCCGGAATCGAAGCGCAAGTCAAGGAGGCCCAGGCGGCTCAGGGTAACGGAGATTTTCTCGGTGCGCGCGACAAGGTCAATGCCGCAATTGCCGCTCTCGGATCGCTCAAGGCCGAGGCTCCCGCTCCTGTTGAAAAAACCGCCAAAGCCAAGACCAAGGCCAAGGCAAAGGCGAAGAAGCACAAGAAATAAGATCCAACCGATATTTGGTGACAATGGCCTTCTTGAACCGAAGGCCATTGTCGTTTTTGGAAGAGGTTTTTCAAAATTCATTGCACCCGAATCTGCCTAATCGCCCAATGTTTCGAGAATGTTCTCCCCTTTTTTGATCGATTTACAATTCCGCATTTCTTCGCACGATTTGCGGCAACCTTTCTCATGGCGTTGCAGTCATATTTTGAGCATATCCTTTGCCGGCCTGTTTTCAAAATGGCCCCAGTTTTGCAGCTATGACTGAGGGCGAGGTTTGCGCTTTGCCACAATGTGGAATCCAATAATTTTTGCGACCGTAAGAAGAGATTGGGCGAATCACCTCGTGTAAATCACAACGCGGCGCCGTTGCGGCAGCCGGCATTTTAAACCAATTTCCAAGGAGGATGTCGATGTTCCGAACAAAGCTACGTTTTGTAATGAGTCTCACGACCTCTGTCGTATGCCTGGCGATTGTCGCCGGGTGTAACCTGCAAGGACCAACTGGCCCCGCCGGCCCCGCGCTCAGCGGCACGCTGTCCGGGTTCGTTACATTGATTAATGAGAATGGCGACCAGCCGGCCGAGCGGAGCGGTGTTGCCGTGACCATCGACGGTTCGTCGAAAGCAGCCACGACCGACAGCATAGGAATGTGGTCGATACCTGGCCTGTCAACCGGGATCTATACGCTTACGTACGCGAAAACGGGATACGGCACCACCAAATCGGTCCAGGTCCAATACGTCGGCGGCGGAGACCGCAATATCGGAAACGTCTCCATGTGCCAGCCGCCGGCCTTTTACGTAGACAGCCTCTGGGCGCGGATGCCCAAGGGCGGCGATTCCAATTCCGTCTACCTCGGGGTCCAGACGTCCACCGCCGTAAACGGTCCCTACAAAGTGATACTCTTCTTCGGCAATGGGCCCGGCGTGTCCTGGAAACCCGCAACATACCAGACATCCAGCTCGGAGAACATGCTGTTCAAGGATGGCGTCGACTCGGCCTCCATCCGTCTGCAACCCATCAATCTCGCCACCGACGGGTATTCGTTCAACAGCGGAGACACAGTGTACGCGGCAGCGTACGCGGCCACGGCGGGCACGACCAACAGCTCGTACACCGACGTAACAACAGGGAAGACTGTTTTTACGGATATCGACACCACGAGCGCGAAGGTCATTCAATTCATGGTGCCGTGAGGAATGCTTTGATGGATGCGGAAAAGAAACACCGGAAGCAAACGCTTCCGGTGTTTCTTATGAGTCCATGAACTGCTCTGCAACTTCCTTCTGCGCAGCTTCAAGGATTTTGCCTGCCACAAAATCCGCGTTGTCGATTACCGGCACTCCCTCGCCTTGGCGCTGGCGCAGAGGCTGGCCGCCCAGCGTGTTCTTGCCGAAATCCGTTGCCGTAAGCCGGGGATACACCGTGATCACGCGGATATTGTCCGATGCGAGTTCGAGTCGCGCGGTTTCGGACAGCATGTTGAGCGCGCTTTTCGTGGCCGCGTAGCCGCCAAGACCCGGAATATGCATTTTACTTACCATGGAACTGATGTTGATGATCAGGCCGCCGCCCTTCATGCGCATCTTGTGAACAACGTCCTGTATCGCGTACAGCGGGCCGAACACGTTAAGCGTAAGAATCGCGTGCAGGTGGGCCGGATTCATTTCCGCGACCGTGCCGGACGCCGCCTGGCCGGCGTTGTTGATGAAGATGTCGATGCGGCCGAAGCGCGTGAACGCCTTTTGCACGAGGTTTGAGATTGCGGTCCTGTCCCGCATGTCCGTGGGCACCGCGAGCGCGTCGCGCCCCTGCTGGTGCAGTTCCAATGCAATCGCCGTGAGTTTGTCAGCAGAACGCGCTGCGAGCACCACCTTGGCGCCTTCCGCCGCGAATCGCTTGGCAGTGGCAAGGCCTATGCCTGCGGACGCTCCTGTGATGACCGTGACCTTTCCCGGGATTTCCATTGTCTGTTTACTCCTTGTCAACGATGTCTATTCTATGTCGTGCGTCGGGTCGAATCGCGGGGGCGCCTCTCTTGACAACAGACGTTTGCTTTTCGGCGACCGCCTGGCCGGAAGAAAGCGCGGGAGCGAGCATGACGATGGCCGCACGAAGGCAATTCTTTGGCCCTCCGGGCGCGATCATTAACGCTCCATGGCCTTCCAAAATAGTATTTCCACGGGTTTGGGTGGTATCAACGTGGCCACGGCACACGCTGACATTGTCGACGCAGGCGGTTCTTATCGGAACACCAGGCAGAAACAGTACGGTCAATAAATGAACGGAATGAGTTTTCGAACCCTCCTGCGAAAATCTGCATATCCGGAAAACCTGTCCAAGAGCCATCGCTCTTCGCGGCGGGACTTGATGTCCAGCAGGACAAAAAGCAGTGCAGCATAAAGGATGGTGAGCCAGCCGTGGACCAGCAGTCCCCAGCCACATGACGCAAAGACAAGGCCGCTGTAAATGGGGTGCCGCACTATCCGATAAGGACCGGATTCCACAAGCGTGCCGTGGTCTTTTGGAAACGGCAGGGGCGTCAGATTATCTCCTAATGCAATCATGCCCCACCCTGCCATGAATGCGCCGCATAAAAGGAGAAGTGCGCCACATGCAAACGCCGTGTGTGCAAATGCGGCGTTCCACGCCGGTAGGCCGGGAAACGTGCCGGGTCCCGCGCCGACGAGCAAAAGCAGGGCGAATTGACCGACGACATACCATTCACCGCGGCTGTTTTTCCAAAAGGGAGTTTGGCCCATGCAAAGACTGCACTTTCGGGATTGTGGTCAACACGAACAGAGAAAAGGGGCCCGATTTTTCGAACCCCTTTAAACAATCCGCTATTTCTCGAACAAATCGTTACTTTGCAAAGAGGAATATCTTCCCCTGCGCGGTTCTGTTTACCTGGGTCATGCGGACAAAGACCATTCCCAAGGCCGTGATCCTGCTTTTGAGCTGAATATGATTGTACCCCATGGCGACGTTGTTTATTGTTTCCGAACAGAGCAACGCGCCGCGGGCGTCAAAACACTGAACGGTTGCAGGCGCTGCGTCGGCAGCGGTGAAATTGAGCTGGAGTGTTCGGTTGGGCTGCGGCGTGATGCTGCGGAGAGAAAGCCCGCCATATATGGTGGAGAAGTAGGAGCGTTCCGAAACGCCGACGGCGCCGACATAGTTGAAATCAACGAAATCCACATTCATGGGGCCGTTTCCCTTCGGATTCGTGCAGACCTGGTATCTGAACAACTGCATTCCGGAATCGAGTGCCAGTTGGCGGTAATCTTTCATATACCACCAGGCATGAAAATCGTACGCACAGCCACTGGTAAGATGCAGGGTGTCTGTTCCGGTACTTATGGAATCGGTTCCGTTCAACAGGGACATCTCAACGTATGGACCCCACGGGGTGTCAATGTCGGCTGCCGTCTGAAAAATGCTCAGACTGTAAATGCCGGGTTGCTTGACATAAACAGTATATTTTGTCCAGTCACCCATATTGGCGTCTGCCAGATAGCAATCGGTGCTGGCGGAATCGTGAACATAGTCCGGACCAACCCAGCCATTACTCATGCAATCGCCTCCCTCACCCATTACCTGCAGGCTGGGTCCGGTAATCGCGCGCAAGTAATGGCAAGCCCATTGACCAACGGGCATAAAATCGTGCCAGGTTACGCCATTTGTGTTTGCATCAAGTGTCGCTTCGGGCTGTGTCTTGCCTGCCATTCCTTGATCGAAGCGGGAAAGCCTGACTCTTCCCGGGATCTGCTGGATAGTATCGTGATAGGGAAAGCCCTTGTACCCAGCAGGGATTGCGGAATCCGCGGGAAAACTGATGAACAGGACGGCAAGGAACGATCCGGCAACAGCCAGGCGCTGCGCCGCAGAAAAGAAATTCATACATCCCCCTCTACTTTAACATGCGGTCTCTTCCCGGAGTGTAATATAAACAAAAAAAGGCTAGGTATCAAAACAGAATAGATTCCCAATAAAAAGAAATTGTTAAACGAAATATGTTCCATTCTTTAAATGCTATGGTTTTTTACTTTTCGGTATAACCTACCCGGAAACCACATGCACCATAGTCCCATGGGTATTCGATTGGTGAAGACCTTCGAGTTGCACAAGCGGCAAGACCCATTTGAACATTGGCTCCTCTACAAACTATTGAAACATTTGAATTATGTGGTGGCGGGCCCAATGGATCCACAGGTTGATAATAATCGTACGTCGAATCATAATAATCATTCACAAATTCCATTGCATTGCCAAGCATGTCGTACAATCCGAATCCGTTCGGTTTCTTGAGGGCGACACAGGTATCTGTTGAGTGTGTGCTGGGAAAATACCATTCATATTGACGCGCAAGAGATGTGTCATCGCCCCAATAATATTTGGTCGTTGTTCCGGCTCTGCAGGCGAATTCCCATTGGGCCTCGGTAGGAAGATGATATCCGTTTGCTTTTAAGGAATCATACATTATGGTTCCTAACGCGCATCCGTTGCCGGGTATTCCTGTAATTGAGGAATAACGGTAGATAGTATCAAGTCCGTCTCTTTTACTTCTTGCATTGCAATACAAGGCCGCATCACACCAGGTAATGACAAACTCAGGATAATTATCACCGTCCGTCGGCAACAGATTTGGCGCTGTTGCAGAAAAATTCGGATATGTCGCCGTCATAAGAGAAACATAATCTTTCTGCGTTACTTCCGTCGAATCCATCCAGAAATTATGGGAAAACGCAACAGAGTGAACAGGCTCTGCTATGCCGGTCTGACCCATGCTAAAAGACTTTGCCTGCGCTAATATTTTCTTCATTCCCATCGGCGAAGCCGTTGTTTTTCTCACGACAGGGCTAAAATCCGACACCGCCCCCTTGTTTGTCGTTGAGGTCACGGCAATCGAGTACTCCTGCCCAACCTTGAGATTTTTTATCAGACACGGAGAGCCTGCATTAGCAATCTTTGTCGCGCCGGCCTCGGTCACGGTATCTCCCTCCGCAAAATAAACCGTATCCGAAACCGACTCACTCCCTTTTGTCCACGTTACCTTTATCCACGTCACTCCGGAATCCGCAGCTACGTTTGTCGGCGCAGCCGGCCTTGTCGCCACAATCGTCTTCTTCAGCGAATCAACCGTAACGCCGGTTGCCAGCAGCCTCACCGTGTAAGCTCCGGGCGCCGAAAACGTGTGTATGGGGTTCTTGTCCGTCGAGGTATTCCCATCCCCGAAATCCCAGAAAAAACTCGTGGCGTTAACCGAGTTGTTGGTGAACGTCACCGTGAGCGGGTATTCTCCGGTGAGCGCGCTTGGGGTGAAATCAGCCTTTGTAGGGCTGGAAGATACGGTTATGATTATTGTAGCTGAATCCGACATCGGCGGCGTGCCGTTGTCGGTCACGGAGAAAACCACTGTATCTAAACCGACGAATCCGGTTGGCGGAGTCCACTGGTATGTCGTGTCGGCCAGGGATCCGCCTGCCGGGCCGCTTACAATTTTGTAAGTGAAAATCTGGCCAGCGTCCGAATCTGTAGCCGAAAGGGTGAGCTGGCACGTTTGGCCGGCTGTGATGGTCATGGTTCCTTTAACCACAAGTGAGGGTTTGTGGTTAACGGCGGAGCTCTGTATTACGGTGAGAAGGGCGGGCGCGCTTGTGACGGAATCACCCCACTGGTCTTTTATTCGGCAGGTGTAGCGCCCTGCGCTTGAAATTAAAACCGGGTTGATGATCAGCGTATCATGGGTGGCGTTAGGAACAGCAGTACCATCCTTGTACCATTGGTAGAAAAACGATTGCCCGGCGCCCGAGGCTTTTACGAATAAGAGGGCGGAGGAATCCTCATCGGCCGATGTGCTGACAGGGTCAACGATCTGTATAGGCTTTCCGGCAATAATAATATTTGCGTTATAGGATTTGTCCTTTTGGTCTTCCACCGAGACGATTACGGTAACGGTTCTTGTGCCGATTGAATGGAACGCGATCCTTATCCATTGGGTGTCAGTCCATGAAATGGGGCCCAGAAAGGTGAGCGACGTGTCTGTGTCCGAAGCGCCTTTGGCGATAGCGACTGAAATTTTGGTGATGTAGGAGGGAAGATAGGCCGCAATGCCCACGCGCACTATTTTCTCAACAGTATCAGTGACCGAAGCAGTGTCTTGCACGCCGCTTGAGTTCTGGACAAAGAGGCTGATTCTTGCGTCCTTCGGCTTGAACGGGCTTTCACTGCCGCCACAAGAAAGAAGAAGCGGGAGTGAAACGGCAATAATGAAGTAGTAAAGTCTTGAATGCATGGGATATCTTCTCCGATCCGGGTTGGGCCGGCTGGGACTCAATGGGGAAAATAATAAAAGGGAACAAGAGAACGCGTTTTGAACTTAACATAAGATACGGAAGAGGGAAACTGTCCGCCCGCTATTCAACTCAGCCGCCTTGTTTGACAAAATGAGTTCTTTCGCTTTCATGCTGATTGGAAAACATCTGAAAGACGGGCCATTTTGTTTCTTGACAAAGACATTCAAAACCTATGTGTCTTTAGCGTTTCGAGTAACTATTTTATCTGTAGTTTCCGTTGCAAGGCGTGATCCCGTTTTCCCGTCGTTACCAGCCTTCCAAAAGGTGGCGCATGGACAAGAAGACCGCTGCGAAACAGGCGCTTTCCAGCCTCATTAACGAATTCTCAAAACTCGACAGGAAAGGCATTCTCAAGGGTCAATCGGAAGCGACCGCCCGATCCTGGGTGGAAAAGTTTTTGATGATCTTTGATTGGGACTGCTCCAACCCTCATCAGGTGCGGCAGGAATACCGGATCCAGGGCCGGGCCGCCAGAAGGCTCAAGTCGGAGGGCACGTCCCACCGCCGCCCCGATTATTGCCTCATTTCAAACAACCAACGACTTTTGTATATCGACGCAAAAAAATTTGACGCCGATATAAAGAACGACTCCGGCATTTCTTACCAGGTGCGATGCTACGGCTGGTCTGAAGGGTTCAAGGTAAGCTATGCTTTCGATTTTGAAGAACTTGCCGTGTACGATTGCCGCATCCGTCCGAAAGATTCAGACGAAGCGGACATGGCCCGCGTGCTTTACTTGCACCAATCTGAATATCTTGATAATTTCGACGCGGTGTGGGAGTATTTCTCAAGAAAAGCCATCGATACGGGTTCGCTGTCGCGTTTGCTCCCCGATGATGAGAAGCCCCAAGGCGGCAAGACCCTTGATCAGGATTTTGAAGAGAACCTTTCGGCATGGAGAAAGGAACTCGCTAAATCCATTCTTCGCTACGGAAAAATCCGCGAGGCCGATATTATTTCCGCGGCCAGCCAGAGGATTCTGGACAGGATCGTTTTCCTGCGCATTTGCGAGGAATTCGGTTTCGAAGAACTCGGCACGTTGCTGGAGATGGGCCAAAATGAAGACGGCTTCTGGCCCCTTTTCATGGAAGAACACGACAAACGCTATTGTAAAGTGTACGACGGCATTCTTTTTCCGGCCTCGGGCGAGGACGACCCGACCGGCGTGGATACGCATCTGCGGTCATGGTGGCTTAGGGGCCGTATTTTCCGGGACATTGTCGAGACGCTCTATTTTCCACATCCTTACCGGTTTGACGTCGTGCCCATCGAGTTGCTGGGCGGCGTGTACGAACGATACCTGGGAAAAAGATTGCGGGTCATCGGCAACGATGTCCAGGACGAGTACAAACTTGAGTATCAACGGACCAAGGGGGCGGTTTACACACCGCCCTGGATCGTAAAACGCATTGTTGAAAAGACACTTAGCCCGCTTGTAAAGGACAAAGATCCCGATGAACTTTTGAAGCTTCGCGTTCTTGACCCCGCGTGCGGCAGCGCCGGCTTCCTGCTCGGGGTCTACGATTTTCTCGCCGACCATATCGTGACCTGGTTCGGCCATCACCTTTCGGACAGGCGGCGAACGGCGTATGTCGCGGAAACGGAGGACGGACCGCGCGTCGCGCCCCGCATCGCGCACGATATCATCAATAATTGTATTTGCGGCGTGGACATTGACCCCGAAGCCGTGGAAGTGGCCCGGATGTCCCTTGCTTTGCGGTATCTGGAACAAACATCTTCGATGAGCGGCGAACCGCACCTTCTTCTCAAGGGGATCGGGCTTAATATCCGCCAGGGAAATTCGCTGGTAGGCCCTGATATTGTCGGGCTGGGCATCGACTCCGAAAAGGTCATATCGGAGACCATGCCGTTCGACTGGCACAGCACCACCACTGGTTTCGGCGCCGTCATGGAAAAGGGCGGGTTCGACGCGGTGGTGGGAAATCCGCCGTACATAGAGGTAAAACGGTATAAAGAATGGATGCCCTCGCAATACAGGTACTTCAAGGAAAGCGGTGTGTTCGAAACCACGGCGGAAGGCAAAACCGACATCGCGATGCCGTTCATGGAACAGGGCCTTAAATTGCTCAATAAGAATGGCAGGCTGGGATTCATCATCCAGAACAGGTTTTTCAAGACGGATTACGGCGAAATCGTGCGCTCGTGGCTCAAGCGCAACAAGGCCATCGCCGAAATCGAGGACTTCCGCGACTTGCAGATTTTTGAAGGCCGCACCACCTACACTACGGTCCTGATTCTGCAAAAGAACAGCCCGTCGGTCAATTACCGCACCTACGACACGGTAACGGATGCGGCTGCCGATAATCCCAGCGTACAGTGCACCCTCAAATGGGACGCGATAGACGGCAACGTCTGGTCTTTCGACCAGCCCGACCTTCTCGAAGTCCATCACGACCTGGCGCAGAAACACGGGACAATCGGGCGGCACACCCAACTGCAGATTTCCGTGGGGCTGCAAACGCTCTATGGAAAGTTGTATCAGTTCGAGCCCGTGGAAGTCAAGCCGCGGACCGTTATCGGCAAAAACGGCGAAGGCGAAATAATCACGCTTGAAAAAGCAGCGCTACGGCCGCTGTGCCGCAACCGCGGGTTCTATCCGTTTCGTCAAGACAATGCCGATGCCTGGGTGATTTTTCCCTATGACGTCGCCGAAGGCGAGGCGAGCGAAATCGGGTGGAAGGAGTTCAAGGAAAGGTTCCCCAAGGCAGCTTCGTACCTGGAGGAGAGAAAAAGAAAGTTGCTCAAGGCGGTGGAAGTGGAGGATGGGTCAAGTCGGTGGCATTTGTACACACGTCCACAGAACCTTGTTGTTCAGGCAAGCGCGAAGGTGTTGTTCCCTTCCACCATCGAAGATACCATTGCGGCAGTTGACGAAAAGGGTGACATCTATCAAGATAATGTTCGGATGAACTCGATTTCTTTCCGCAACGCGACAATAACTCAATTGAAATCCCTGGCGTGCCTTTTCAATTCAACCACCTTTAGCGCGCTTGCACGGCTCAAGGCAGGACTCAGCGATTCCGGCTGGCGACAGTTCAACCGCCAATATGCAGAGCTTGTCCCTTTCCCTATCGCGATCATCAACGACCCGGACACGGTCACAACGCTTTCCGGTATTGCGAACAAGATCGGCGACCTGCAAGTCAAATCGATTTCCGCCTCAACCGAAGGCGCAAAAACCGGGTTTCGCGCTACAATCGAGTCGTTGTGGCGGCAACTCGACGGCGTTGTCGAAGAAGTGTATGGGTTGACTAAATCGCAAAAAGAGGTATTGAGGAAATATCCAAGGAAGGTCAACCGGTTCGACCTTCTCACCAGACAGACGGTTGTGGAGGAAGACGGGGAATAAGGGGATTTATCGAACGATATAACCCGGAAAATTTCTTATATTATGGAAGGGAAGCCAAACATCACGTCATATCCTCAATAAAAAACTGATAATTGATAAAAGGGGGAATATGAAACCCGTCTCACGCCTTTTAATCTCCGCATTGCTCGTTCTGCCAATATCCCAAATAACAATCGCCGACGAATTCTCACCCGACTCGATCACCGCCATCATGCGCAAGGTCGCGCAATACCGTTTGTCGCATGGCGTCAACAGCCTCGGCGACTGGTTCGCCAGCGGAACAAACTGGGACGCGGGCGCGTACATGACCGGCATCTGCGGCCTGTACCGCCGCACGAACGACAAACAATACCTCGACAGCATCGTCAAGTTCGGCACGGGCGTGAACTGGACCCCGGCAAGCAGCAATCCCGATAACGAATGTTGCGCACAGACCTTCTGCGAATCATATATGTTCGCAGCAGACACCACGAAAAAATATATGTACCAGCCCTGGCTTGACCGCGTCACAGCGGATTTTATTACCCACTCGCCGTCGGGCCGCTCGTACTGGTACTGGTGCGATGCGCTGTACATGGCGCCGCCCGGCCTTGCCATGATTGCGTATATTACCGGACAAACGCGCATCCTCGACTCGCTTTACAAATGCTGGTGGGACGATGCGCAGGTGATCTACAGTGACACGTTCCACCTGTACTGGCGGGATCCGGGATACAAGCCGCCCAAGCTTGCGGCGAACGGCAAGCCCATATTCTGGGCGCCGGGCGAGGCCTGGGTTCTGGGCGGCCAGGCGCGCATCCTCAAGTATACCCCTGTCAATTTCCACGGACGCGACTCAATGATAACCCAGTTCCGCGACCAGTTGACAGCCGTCGCTGCGCTCCAACAGGGAGACGGGTTGTGGACCACGAGCCTTCTCGATTCGGTGCAGTTTCCCATACACGAAACAAGCTCCACCGCGTTTTTCTGCTTTGCCATGGCATGGGGTATTAACAACAGGCTCCTCGATTCCGTAACGTTCACTCCTCCCATGCGTAAAGCATGGTCCGGTTTGGTGAGGAACATCGCCTCCAACGGCATGTTGATGTACTGCCAGACCGTGACCCAGGAGCCAGGCAACGACATGTACGACAATTATTCGAGCTCGGAAGGCGAGGGCGCGCTCCTGCTTGCCGGAGAGGAAATGTACAAACGGGTGACAGGTGCGGTGCCGGTCGACTTTCGGCCCGTCCGCTTGCAAGAAACTGCAACGCAACCCGGATATGCCCTTCGTGCCAATGTCAACGGCCGTCTTGACCTGCCGAAGGGCGTCGGCGGGTTCGAGGTCTATTCGGTGGAGGGAAGAAGGGTTTGGTCAGGACAAGGAAATTCAGATTTTGCGGCTGGGGCGTTCACGGCAGCGAAATCGGTTCTCGGCAAAGGTGTTTACGTGATACGGTTTGTCCGATAGAGGTACTGTCCTGCCGCAGAAGAAGGTTCCTAATTCTCCCGACAATGTCCGCTGCGGCTGGGTCAGGCTTGCTTGACGCTCCGGCTATAGCGTCAACGCCGGCCGGATTTCTTTTTGGCAACCATTTCCCGCTGCCCGAGGTAGTAAGAACAATCACGTTCCCCGCGCCCTTTTTCCTTTTTAGAAATGCGTTGACGTTTCTGTCCCAATCCCAGGCCATGCAGGTGTTGATGAGCACGATTGCGCCGTATGCCGACGCGTCCTCGTTCTTGAGCTGCATGAGGCCCACCCATTTGACATACACGGAGTCGTTCTTGAGCGCTTCTTTGATGTTCGCCACCAGCGCTCGCTTGTATCCGCTGTCGCGCGAGGCGATCAGCACCTTCTTTGCAAGGGTGGAGCTATTAACAGAAGAAGAATCGATATCCTTCTGCGGCCAGAAGAGCTGGGGCAGGGAAAAGGAAAAGGCGGGAACGGCGAGCATGAATACCGTGATTGCAGCAGCAGACATCGAACGTGTGGGCATAACAACCTCTCTTGATTCTGAAACTCGACCAACGCCGGCAGGTTAATTGTGAACCAGATGGGGAAGGAAAATCCTGAGGATCTCCGTCAAACCGATTTGGGCGCTCTTCTTCTGCTAAAGCTTCTTGTTTCCTGCGGCGGGGCCAGTCCCTCTTTTCTGGCGGTTTCTTTTGCTTGCGGTATAGGAACCCAGCGTCCGTTGCACAATACTTTTCCGCCCGTAAGCCGGTCGAGGATCTTCTTTTCCACGTCCATGCGCTCTACCAGCGGCACCCAGTTGCCCTGATCGTCGAGCACGTTGCCCTCGATCACCGATTTCTTTATTTTTTCAGCAGTGTTCATGCGAACGAGCTTTTGTGGATTCTTGTTTAGAAAAAGGAAACGCTGTCCTGGTGTGATGTGGGGACCGCGGATTTGCGTTGTTTTGACGCCTTTTGCACCGCCCCGGCTTCTTTCTTCCCCTTTGTTCTAACTTCTCTGACGGGCGGCGGTTCGGGCAGAGGTCGTGCCCGTGCAGCCGGTGCAGTATCCACCGCGGGCTTTTCTTCGGCAACCGCTTTTCTCTGGAGCGCCTCTTCGCTGGCTTTTGCCTTTGCCGCTTCCTGCATGGCCAGGTCGTGAGAAACCGCCGAGAGACTGGACAAGCGAGAATTTACGGTCTTTGTGAAAAAACTTCCGACAATAACCACCGCAGCCAGCGATACGATGCTTACGGTGATTGCCGCGGCTGCAAGCACGGTATTGAGCCTCGAAGAAACCACAATGCGATCCGACATGGTATTGGCAATAATCTTCTCCAGTTGAATCACGGCATAACCGCATTCGTTGCTGTCCGGGAACTCGTCCATGATGGCCTTGTAAAGCCGGCATGCCTCTGGAATCTTGTTCTCGTCGTACTGCAGCCGATAGGCCTTCTCGTACAACTCGAGCGGAGAATTCGCCTGCTCTTTCATTGTAAGCCTCTCTTTGCGTTTTTCAACAACGATTTCACCTGCCTGGCGGACATCGACTGTGAAGGCGCCGGGTTAGGCATGTAGCGGTTGCAAATGAATTTCTGGTCTCCGCCAAAGGAAACGACGCCCGCGGTACCGCCGGTGCGCTTCGACCTGAATTGAGGGCATTTCTGCTTCATTTTGCAGTTGAAGCACGATGCTTCCTGCTGCCGTTGTTGAAGGCTATAGCCCTTCTCCTCCAGTGATTTGTCCCGCGCGTCGGTTTCGTACGAACGGGCAGTGGCCCTGTTTTTTTCGACAATCTGGTCGTGATCGACATATCGTTTCATTATGGTGCTCCTCAAACGCGATACTGCTAAAATAATCAATTGTCCGCCGTGCTACAAGCCGCGCCGGTCCGCGCCGGGCGGGAAGCCGGTGCGTCGGCTTCCGCACGCTGCTACGCACCCCGGGATCCGAGTGCGTACATTGCACCGAATTCTTCTTTGGCAAACAGGAGACTTATGCGGGTTTCTGATTTGTGTAGTGGATGTCGGAACAGTTCCTCAGTTTCCTCGCGCCGTCTTCCGGCGTCACGTCGCGTTGGGGCATGGCAAGTACTTCGTAGCCCGCCATCAGTTTCCTCACCGACATCGAGCGTAGAAGCGGGGGGAAGAAATGCACGTGAAAGTGCCATTCTTCGTGCTCTTTTCCATCCGTTGGCCGCTGATGGATCCCCATCGAATAAGGAAACGGAGCGCAGAAAAGGTTGTCAAACCGTATTGAAAGCCTGTTTACAATGTCGGCAAGATCGGACCTGGCCTTTCTGGGCAGCCCGCCAAGGTCGGCATGGTGCTCCAGGGGAAGCACCATCACCTCGAAGGGCCACACCGCCCAAAACGGGGTGAGCGCGGCAAAACTGTCGTTGCGCAGAATCATCCGGGACTGCATCTGCAGTTCGAGCTTTACATAGTCGCAGAGCATGCACGAACTTCTGCTATTGGCATATTCCCCCTGACGGAGGGTTTCAACTGCGGCAAGGTTTGGAATGCTCTTGTTGGCCCAGAGCTGCGAATGCGGATGCGGGCTGGAGGCGCCCGTAATTTCACCGCGATTTTCAAAAATAAGAACGTAATTGATGTTTTTCCGTGAACCGATCTCAATGTACTCACTCGCCCACGTGTCGATTACCGCGCAGATCTCGACGTGCGTGAGCAGAGGAAACGACAAATCGTGCCTGGGGGAATGGCATACGACCCTGCATAAGCCCTGCTCGCCGCGGGCCACAAGAAGGCCCTTTTCATCCATGGATTCCTCGGGGATGTCGGGGAGAAGCGCCGCAAAGTCGTTATCAAATACGAAAGTGGTCTGGTACAAAGGGTTCTTGACGTTGCCGGCGCGCTGGTTGCCGGGGCACAAGAAGCATTTCGAGTCGTACGGGACAGATTGCGGAGTGCTCGGCTGCTCGATCTTTCCCTGCCACGGACGTTTGGTACGGTGCGGTGATACCAGGACCCAGTCGCCCGTGAGCGGATTGAACCTCGTATGCGGAAAATCTGAGAGGTTCATTTCGTCAATTGCTCTTGCAGCAGCGCAGCCCGATGGTGGGCTTTGCCTCGCCTCCGACACCCGGGGAAACGGTTTGGCATTTCGATACGGGACCGCCCATGGCAGCCATGGCGCCATTTGTCGACGTGACCCACTCCCAGACATTGCCCGTCATATCGATAGCACCGAACTTGCTGATGCATTTGTTCCTCGCGCCCGACGGCTCCGGGGTCCTGCTGTCCGTATTGCAGTTTTCCTTTTCCATGTTGATGCCGTAGGGATAGGCATACCCTTCCAGCCCGCTGCACGCCCACCGCCATTCCTGGGCCGTGCACAGCCGCTTTCCCGTCTTCTCGCAGAGTTTCTGCGCGTCCTCGAACGAGACCTCCACTTGAGGGACCGCTCCCTGTTTGTCAGGATATTCGTACCTGTCGATGCACACCTTGAAGAAAGGCCTGTTGGACTTTCCCGGCGGAAGGTCGACAAGCACCATGTCCGGCGGACAAAACAACGGCTTCGCATATTTCTGGATCTCGTCTTCTTCCGGGTTCTCCGTGCTATGCCGAAGCATCCGGATCACCTGGTCGAAGGTGTACGACGTTTGAGAATTATCGAGATTCTGGACAGTGACCCGCAGATTGTCTTCCTTGATGATCTTCCCGACAATAGTCAGGTTTTCCTTCGGCCTGCCGTAATCATCGCTTTCCGGGTTCTTTACAATGAGCGTGTCGTACACCGCCGGCGCGACCGGAGCGGGCGCAGCGGCCTTCTTCTCCGGAACCACAGCCCCGGCCTGCTCCGCGGTTTTCTGGGGCGGTGGAGCCAGCAACTGATATTCGGAAATGAGCGTCGGGGCAAACGCGTAGGCGCTGCCTTTGCAGTCGAGGATGAGTGACGTGTCGTTCTTCGAATCCACAACACCCTCGAGTACATCGCCGGTGGTTAGGGTCATACGGTACGTTGCGCCTACCGTGAAATCATCGAGTGTTACACCCGCGAATGCCACGAATGAGCATGCAAGAATGAACAGGAAACCTCTCAATGCCTTTCTCCGTTCCATAAGAATCTCCTCGCGCCGTTTTCGGGCGCCGCGCCAAAGAAAACAAAGGCCTGGTGGATCATGTAAATATGCAAAAAGGGTGCGGCAACTTCAAAGGGAAATTGCAGAGTTGTGTGATGACGATATCGTGAGGTCTCGCTGGAGGACCTCCGGGCGTGCGGGAGTAAACAACCACGGCCGCAGGCCGTGGTCCACGCCTGAAAATCTAGAAGGGTTTTCCGCTAATCTTTTGCGCAGGCAATGAATCAATGTCGGCACGAAGAGCGCCTTATCCTCTTTTGGTTACCCTGTTCACGATTCTCTTTAATTTCTTGGCCGAAAAATACCATTCGAGCGTCCCCTTGCCCGCTTCGATCTTTTGCGCAAAGGAAATGCAGCAGGCGGATGCCCTTGCAAACTCGGTGGGTCTCCCGGCGCCGGGTCTCAGAAGCGCTCTTGACAATTGATCGAGATGCGGCATGTGTCCAACGCAAACGCATGTTTTGACGCGCACGCCCGCCAGCCAGGCAAGCGTGCCGTTGGTGTCCGCCTCGGGCAGAAGGCAGTGTTTCCTGGTGACCGGCGCAGAGAAGGAGAACGCCTGGGCAAGGAACGCGGCGGTGTCGAGGGCGCGGGGAAGCGGGCTCGAAGCAATAAGATCGGGCCGGCATTGCAGAAGGGCAAGGGCCCTTCCTGAGGTTTGGGCTTCCCGTATGCCGTGCTCGCCGAGGGCGCGTTTGTTACCGCCGGCGTCTGCGGATGCCGTGGCATGACGCACTAGATAGCAGTAGATAACGCCTTTCCTTGCTTCATGCGACAGCGCGGTGGCGGCAAAGAGCATCGGGGATGAGCGCAGCGAACGCCATGCCCGCTGGAAACGGGCCAGAAGTGCGCGTTTGTTCGCCTGAACGATCCTCAGGAGGTGCTGGGTAACGCCCGAATCCCGCGGATCGAGCCGCGCAATCGCCATGTCTGCGTCGTGCAGGTCTCCCAGAATGTCGGCCAGCGCATTGAAGTGTTTGGCAAACAGGCCTGCAGGCTGACCAAGCGCCGGTTCGGAGAATTCAGACCAGTAGCGCGCCCTTCTGCACAATTTACGCAGGCGGTGCATTTCCTTTACATCGTACTTTTTCTTCATGCCGGGCCGTGACAACACCTCAAAGTAGATAGACGCGAGTTTGCGCGCCGCGTGCGGTTCGAGCGGATGCGCGTCTTTCATCATTTTCTGAGGCAGTTCGACCCGCAGGAACCGGTTGATGTCTCGCATGAGCGAGGCATAGTCCGGATTGGTGAGCAGCTTGCGAAGTGTGCGTCTGTCGTTCTTTATCAGTCGCGATTGCAAAGCATGAAAATGCACGAAATCGATGTTGCCGCGGAAGGCTTCGGAAACTTGTTGGGACGAAAGAAAGCGCAGCCAGACGTCGTTGTCGCGGATTGGACTCAACGCAAGGCCCAGCAGGGCGAGCTTTTCGTCGATGATGCGGCACGAGGACGATGGGAGGAACTGGTTAAAAAGGCGAAGCGCGGCGCGAAACCGCCTCATGGCTACCCTTCCGTCGTGCAGCGGCTCTTCGGTTTCTGCCGACAGCATGCCCCGATAGTTCTCCGAAACAATGCGAAGGTGCAAGTACAAGAGCCTGCGGGCAGCTTCGAGCGCGCGGTCTTTCGGGTGCACGATCCCCGAAAATTTTGAAGTCTCAAGCGTCCCGGAGGCATCCACAATCTTTATCTCCTTGTGGAATACCCTTCTCCAAAGATCCGCCTTTGCCTGGGCCCAGGCAATGTTGGCGCGGTACCCGGGGCTGGCAGCCGAGAGAAGGAACCCGCCGCCCAGCTGCTTTACGGAAATGATGGACAGGTTCTGCAGGTGACCGTGATCGAGCCCGTCGGCGATCCGCAGGATGGCGCCGAGCCACAAAGCCGTTTCCTTGTTCGCAAGCCTTCCAAAACGCGGAATGGCATACGCCTTGGTGTAGTCTCTCCGGTGCAGCAGAATTACCGCGGCAATGCTCTCACCCTGCTCGTCGGTAAAACCTGCCAAGCCCTTGCTTGCAACTATTGAGCTACCGGCCGCCTGATGGTCGGCGGGATTTTCGCAATACCCGACGTCGTGCAGAAGTGCAGCTGCTCTCAAAACGGGACGAAGGGATGGCGGCATCCGCAAATGGGGGTACACGGCATCGAAAATCTGGAGCGAAAGCCGGGCGACGAATTGCGAATGGACATCTTCGTTTTTGTGTTCTTTGCACAATGATTCGATTGTCGGTTTTCTGGACATAACGAGCTATTTTCTTTGTTTTGCCGGTTTATGGGTCTCAAACATAGTCCTTTTCATGCGTTTTGCACGGTCCGACTTCTCGCACACTTCATCGTAGAATGCGGCATGGCAGTTGAAGTCTTTCCTTGAACCGGTGTTGTCGGAAAGCTTTTCCCACGCGCCGTCGGCACGCAGGCGCCATGAATTCGCCGTGTCTTTGAAGCACAGGTCAAGAATGTGCATGAGCCTGGCGCGGGAATCCCTGTCGTCCACCGGGGTGAGAAGCTCTATGCGCTTGTCAAGATTCCTCTGCATCCAATCCGCGGTGCAAATGAAGACCTTGTCTTTGCCGCCGTTTCCGAAACGCCATATCCTGGCGTGTTCGAGGAACCGGCCGACAATGCTGTGGACAACGATGGTTTCGCTGAGCCCTTTGACGCCCGGCCGCAGGCAGCATATTCCCCGCACATTGAGGCTTATTTTTACTCCTGCCTGTGATGCCGCGTATAATGCCTTGATGATGTCCGGATGAGTGAGCGAATTCATTTTTGCCTGAATGGACCCTCTTTGACCCTGCAGGCATCGCTCGGTTTCAGCCTCAATGAGTGAGATAACGCGCTCCTTGAGGCCGAGGGGCGCGGCCTCAATCTTCCGGTATTTCTGCGCCTGAGTATTGCCGGTGATGGAATTGAAAAATGCTGAGGCATCCGCGCCCAGGTCTTCGTTGCACGTGAGGTAAGAAGCGTCGCTGTAAATAGTGGCGGTTATTTCGTTATAATTGCCTGTCCCGAAGTGCATATAACGGCGTAATCCGTTCGGCTCTCTTCTGATCGCGATAAACACCTTGGCATGCGTCTTGAGGCCTTTTACCCCGTAGATCACCTGCACGCCGGCGTCTTCGAGCTCGGTTGCCCATTCGATGTTGCGTTCCTCGTCGAACCTCGCCTTGAGTTCCACGATGGCGGTAACATATTTGCCGGCGGCGGCCGCCTCTGCGAGCGCGGCGACCATCGGACTCTTTTTGCTTGTTCTGTACAGGGTCTGCTTGATTGCCACCACCTGCGGGTCCCGGGCCGCCTCCTGGACAAAACGGAGAACCGGATCAAAACTTTCGTACGGGTGGACCAGGAGAACATCCCGTTTGGCAATGATGTCGAACATCGATGGCACACTCTTGAGATACGGGGGCGTCCGTGCCGGCCAGGGCTTGTACTTGAGCTTGTCGTAGCCCGAGAGCTCGGTAAGGCGCATGAAAGCGGACACGTCGAGCGGGCCGTTCGCACGGTACACCGCGTTTTCCGGCGCATCGAGGAACGCGGCAAGCGCCGACTCCATGCCCTGCGAGGCAGTGCCGTCCAGTTCGAGACGCACGCAATCGCTGCGCTTGCGTGCGTCGATTACCGATTCCATCTCCGCAACAAGGTCCTCCGCACCGTCCTCCCTGAGCGACACGTCCGCGTTTCGCGTGACGCGGAATCTGGCGATGTCGGAGATGGTTTCGCCCGGAAAGAACCTGCTTGCAAACGAGGCAATCAGGTCTTCAACGAGCACAAAATGGTACCCTCCCTCGGACGGCAGCGTAATAAACCGTCCGAGGGATTTACCAATAGGAATAATGGCAAGCCTCCGCAGCGGATGGCCCTTTCGGGTCGCTCCGGCGGGGGAGTTCAGGTGTACGGCCACATACAGCATTCGATTGACAAGCAGGGGGTTCTGCGGGAGATTGGAGAGCGCCATGGGAGACAGTACAGGGGCTATTTCGTTATCAAACACATAGTCCGCGTGTCTGCTTTGCTCGCCCGTGAGTTCGTGAGGCAACAGCCTGCGGACGCCGGACGCCGCCAGCAGCCTTTCGAGGTCGGAGAAGCACCGGTACTGATCCGCCACCATGACGGTGGTGCGCCGGTGTATCGCCTCCAGTTGTTCCGACGGCCGCATGCCGGCCGGGTCTTTTTTGGAGTCGTTTTTCTTCGAAAGTATTTGCAGGCCGCCCACCCGCACCATAAAGAACTCGTCGAGGTTGGAGCCGGTAATGGCGAGGAATTTCAGCCGTTCGAGGACCGGCAGGGACGCGTCGCGGGCGCATTGCAGAACACGATCGTTGAATTCGAGCCAGCTCAGTTCGCGGTTGATGGAATCGGTCTTGGGTATGGTAGACATACTAGAATTGGGACGCTCCTTTTTTCTCAACCACCGGCGTCATGCCGTACACTTCCTCAAACATGTCGCCTTTATTCTGGAGCGCAACCTGTTCGAGAGCGAGATCGTCAACGTGAGGGACCGCAATCACGTATCTGTCCTTCTCCCTGGCGCATCGGATCCCCGCGATCCGCTGGCTGTGCGAACGGTCGAGCGCATCGGCGACCCGAAGGATGGCGGCAAGTTTTGCAACGGTGAGCCGCGCCTCCCGGTCGAGCCCGGCATATTCCTGGTGCAAAGCCTTTGGCGTGGCGCGCCGGTGGTATCTGGTGATGAGCGCCACAAGAAGGATATCCCGCCGGGAAAGCCCGAACAACTCGCTGTTCTGAACAAGATACATCGAGTGTTTGTGATGGCTCCGCGGGTTGATAAAGATGCCTATGTCGTGGAGAATGCCGGCAACGGTGAGCAGCAGTTTGTGCCATGGGCCGCACTGGTGTTCTTCGGCAAGGCTCGAAAACAGTTCCCCGGCAAGCGAGGTTACGTGCCGTGCGTGGGCCTCGTCGCACTTATACTTTCTGGCGATTTCCCAGGCAGACCGGATCACTTGGCGCGCGAAATCTTCGCCCGGCGGCTCGCTCCTCGCCATTTCGATGAGGATGCCGTGGCGCATCGAGATGTCGGACGCGATGACACTCTTGAGCGAGAACGCCCGGCCGAGCATGCAGTAAAAAAGCAACGACGGCGCAAGGGTCTCGGCATCGGGAAAGGACATCTTGTATTTTCGCACGCAGTCGTTGACGGAAAGCGTTATCACCTCTTCTGTGAAGGTCTCCAGCGCACCGAGCGGAAGACGGGCCGGAAGCAGGGGATTGTAGTCGGGAATAAGCCGGTTTGCGGCGAATCGGACGTCGCCGCCCAAGGCAGTCATGTTCCTGATGGTCGAGGCGGGAATGCTGTGGAGGATCTGCGTGATGGTCCGCTTTATTTCGCTTACCATAAGCGCGCGCTGACGTGAAACGGGCGCATTGAATTTCTCCAGCATTTCGCGGAGCCGCAACGCGCCGAGCTTGAACGAGTGGGTGGCGACGATGTTGCCCTTTGCAAGAAGCAGCATCTCGGTGCTGCCCCCGCCCATTTCGCACACCACCACCTGTCCGCGGGACAAAGAGGCGTCTCTAGACAAAAGCGAACGAGCGGACAGGTAGGTGAGCCGGGTCACGTCCCTGTCGTCCAGGATTTCCACCCGGATCCCCGTGGCAATATACATGCGGTCGATGAACGCATCCCTGTTTCCGGCTTCCCGCACCGCGGTGGTCGCTACGGCTTTGATACGATCGTCCTGCGTTATGCCGTACTCCTCGAGCACCCGCCTGAAGTTTTTGAGCGTTCGGACGCATTCTTCGATGGTCCCTTTTTCGATATTCCCCTTTGTGAAAGTATCCTTGCCGAGGCTCACGCCTTGCTGAAGGAATTCCAGGGAATGCGAAATGCCGCTTGGATCGACCTGGGCGACGGTCATGCGGATCGAGGTGGTGCCGATGTCGATTACCGCAATAGGATTTGAGGTTGCCACGGCGTGAACGGGGGTATTTTTCTTCATGGTTCCTAAATATAGTAAAGGATGAACCGCGGATGGACGTTTAAGGTTGCGCTAACGGAATGCTCACATTCGGACAAGGATCTTTTGAGTAAAGGGGAACGCGTACCGTGCGGGCCAATGCAGCGGCTGTCGGTCGTTGGCCGTCAGTTTTTCTTCCGGGACTTCTTCACCGCGACGGCGATTTCTCGCATCACGTCAAGCCCGCCCGGCGACTGCACCAGGTTGCCGGTGACGACAATGTCCGCTCCCGCCCGGATCTTTGCCAGCGCGGTTGCCGCGTCGCGTATGCCGCCGCCCACGATCACGGGGATCTCCACAACCGACTTCACCAGGGAAATCATTTCGTCGGGAACGGGATGCAGCGCGCCGCTGCCGGCCTCGAGGTAGACAAGTTTCATTCCCATATACTGGGCCGCCAGCGCATGCGCGGCCGCGATCCTGGGTTTGTTGCGCGGAAGAGGGCGCGTATTACTCATAAATTCGACCGAGGTAACGGTGCCCGACTCAACAAGCATGTAGGCGGTTGAAATCGGCTCGATCCCGAGCTGCTTGATGAGCGGTGCGGCTTTTACGTGCTCGCTTATCAGGTTGACGGGGTTTCTTCCGGAAATAAGCGAAAGATACAGAAGGGCGTCGGCGTGGCGCGAAAGTTGGGTTGCATCCCCCGGAAACAGGATAACGGGAAGCCGGACGACATTTTTTACAGATGCGACAAAGGCGTCGAACTGGTCGGTATGAACGAGGCTGCCCCCCACCAGCAGGGCATCGACGCCCGCAGCCTGGGCTTTCTTTGCGATCGACGTCCCTTGTTTGGGCGAAAAATCGTCCGGGTCAAGAAGTACCCAGTACGAGGCTTTCCCGGACGCCGCGGCACGGAGGATTGTCGAAAAAACGGTTCGATTTTTCATTGCGCCCTCGCTGGTGTCAAACGCGGTTAAACGCCTCAACCCCGCCCTTGTGTTGGAGTATCGAACGCACGGTTGCTAGCGCCTCCTCAAGTTTCTCCGGGTTCTTTCCGCCGGCCTGTGCCCGAGTCGGACTTCCGCCGCCGCTGCCGTCCGCTTTCTGAGCCGCTGCCTTGACAAGCTCGCCGCAATGAACGCCGCAGTCCTTGACAGCCTTGTGACCGGCCGTGGCAAAAAAGAGAACGCGCCCGTCAACCGCTGCACCGAGCGCAACGGCCGTGTTGTTCAGGTCCCTGCTCTTGATTGCATCGGAAATCGCGTCGCACAGCGCAGTGAATGTTTCCTTGTCGCACGGTCCGAGATTCTTGACCGCCCAGGCGCATGGCGCCTTTGAGGCTGCGGATTCGGCCAGTATTTCTTCGGCTTGGTTCTTCACCTGCCCTCGCGAGAGCACGGCGATTTTCTGTTCGAGCTCCTTGATTCGTGCGCCGAGCCCCTCTGCGCGGCCGACAAGAGAATCTTCGCTCACCTTGAGTGTTCGGCACAACTCGGCAACAACCGATTCCTTTGAGTGAAGAAATCCCAGGGAATTCATGCCGGTGATGGCTTCGATGCGGCGCACGCCGGCGGCAATGCTTGTTTCCTGGGTGATGTGGAAAAGGCCGATGGTGCCGGTGGAGGTCACATGCGTGCCCCCGCACAGCTCCTTGCTGACGCTTCCCATGCTCACCACGCGGACGCTTTCGCCGTACTTTTCGCCGAACAGCGCCATGGCGCCTTCCTTTTTCGCCTCAACGGTCGATTGCACAACCGTGGTCACGGGCAAATCGGCGAGCACCCATTCGTTTACCAGCTCTTCAACGGCACGGATCTCGCTTTCGGAAAGCGCCTTGTGGTGCGTGAAGTCGAACCGGAGCGAATCCGGCGCAACGCGCGAGCCCGACTGCTGCACGTGGGTCCCGAGAATCTTCCTGAGCGCCGCCTGCAAGAGATGCGTGGCGCTGTGGTTTCTGCGCGTGCTTGTGCGCCCGCCCGGCCCAATCTCGGCCCGAAGCACGGCTTTCAATTCTTCCGCATTGAACGGTACGTCCGATGCCGCAACATGCACGGTCATGTCGTTCCATTTGACTATGTTGACAACAGAGATGACCGTCCCCGCTGCCGTGGTAACCGTGCCGGTGTCGCCGACCTGGCCGCCCGATTCGGCGTAGAACGGAGATGTATCGAGTATCAACAGGCATTCCCGGATTCCCTGGTCGTCGGATGAGATAATTTTGTAGCGGCATACGTTGCATTCGGCAACGGTGTGATCGTAACCGACAAATGTGGTGCCCTGCGCCTGTCGAAGCGTTACCCAGCCTTCGGCCGTGAGGCCGCTTTCGTCGCCCTTCTTTGCAGCGTCCCGGGCGCGCTCCCGCTGCTTTCCCATTTCCTTTTCGAACCCGGATTCGTCGATAGTGTATCCCTTTTCGTCGGCCATGAGCCGCGTAAGGTCCATTGGAAAGCCGAAGGTGTCGTACAGCATGAAGACGTCCGGACCGGGGATTGTTTTAGCCTTTGACCTTTCCAGCCCGGAAATAATCTGGCCGAATTTTTCGATTCCCTGCTCAAGGGTTGCACCGAACCGCTCTTCTTCTGAGCGGATCACATCGGACACGTATCCGGTGCGTTGCTTGATTTCGGGGAAAGCATCGCCCATCATGGAAACCACGACCGGCACGAGGGAATGAAGAAACGGTTCGTGAAAACCGAGTTCGCGGCCGAACCTGCCGGCACGGCGCAGGAGCCGGCGAAGCACATAGCCCCGGCCTTCGTTTGACGGCATTGCGCCGTCGGTTATTGCAAACACGAGGGCGCGGATATGGTCCGCGATCACACGGAACGGCGTGCCGGACCGGTCGGCGGCATAGGGCCTGCCGCTCTTTCGGGAAAGTTCGGCAATGACGGGAGAAAAAAGATCGGTGCCGTAATTGGAGGTGGTGCCCTGAAGAATTGAAACCACGCGTTCGAGGCCCATTCCCGTGTCAACATGCTTACTCGGCAGATCGGAAAGCTTTCCGTTTTTTTCACGGTTGCATTGGATAAAGACAAGGTTCCAGATTTCGCGGAACCTGTCGTTTGCGCCGTTGACCCCCTTGACAGGATCGTTATACAGCTGTGCACGGTCTTTTTCGCTGCCGATGTCGTAATGGATTTCCGAACACGGACCGCACGGGCCCGTGTCACCCATTTCCCAGAAATTCGATTTAGCGCCAAACCGCATGATCCGCCACGGCTCGATGTCCGTTTCGCTTTTCCAAAGATTCTCGGCCTCTTCGTCGGTTTCGAACACGGTGACAAAAAGCCTGTCTTTGGGCAGATTCCACACCGAGGTCAAGAGCTCCCATGCCCAGGTGATAGCCTCCTTTTTGTAATAATCGCCGAACGACCAGTTGCCGAGCATCTCGAAGAATGTATGGTGATAATGGTCGCGGCCGACTTCCTCCAAATCGTTGTGTTTCCCCGACACGCGCATGCATTTCTGGGAGTTTGCGACCCGGCGGTACCCTTCCTTGTTCTCGCCGAGAAAGATCGCTTTGAACTGGTTCATCCCCGCATTTGTAAACAGCAGGGTGGGATCGTTCTGCGGCACGACCGGCGAACCGGGAACAAACGTATGCCCTTTTGACTTGAAGAAGTCTATGAATTCCCGGCGGATCTGGTTCCCTGTTTTGGGCATTTTTATTCTTCCTTCTCGTCCTTTTTCTCCCCGGAGAGTTCCACAGGCTTTTTTCCAAGCGTTTTGAGTTTGTCACGTAACTGTTTTTCGATTTTTGCCATGATGTCTTTGTTTTCCTCGATAAAATCGCGCGACTTTTCGCGCCCCTGTCCCAGCCGTTCACCCTCGAACGACAGCCACGCCCCGCTTTTCTCGACGATGTTGTGCATCACGGCAAGGTCGATGACGTCGCCCGCGAAGGAAATCCCCTTTCCGTACAGGATGTCGAATTCGGCTTCCCTGAAAGGCGGGGCCACTTTGTTTTTGACCACTTTTGCCCGGGTCCTGTTGCCGATGACGTTGTCGCCGTCCTTGATTGCCGCGATGCGCCGGATGTCGATACGGACCGACGAATAGAATTTGAGGGCATTTCCGCCCGTGGTTGTTTCAGGGTTGCCGAACATGACGCCGATCTTCATGCGCAGCTGGTTGATAAAAATGAGGCAGGTTTTAGATTTGGAGAGAATTCCGGTGAGCTTGCGCAATGCCTGTGACATCAGCCGCGCCTGAAGCCCCATGTGGGAATCGCCCATGTCACCCTCGATTTCCGCCGCCGGCACGAGTGCGGCCACGCTGTCGATAACGATGATATCCACCGCGCCACTGCGCACGAGGGTGTCGGCGATTTCGAGCGCCTGTTCGCCCGTGTCGGGTTGCGACACGAGGAGGTTGTCGATGTCCACGCCGAGATTTTTGGCATAGAGCGCGTCAAATGCATATTCCGCGTCGATGAGCACGGCAATGCCCCCCGCCTTCTGAACGCTTGCGATGGCATGCAGAGCAAGCGTGGTCTTGCCGGAAGATTCCGGTCCGTAAATCTCCACGATGCGGCCTTTGGGCAACCCGCCCACGCCGAGCGCCATGTCGAGCGAAATGGAACCGGTCGGTATCGTGGGAATGTCGACGGCGAGCGACGCGGAACCGAGCCGCATGATAGCTCCCTTGCCGTGCTGTTTTTCAATTTGCCCTACCGCGTGTTCCACGGCCGCAGTCTTGTTCTTGAACTCCAGGTCTGCTTCCGGTTTTTTCGCCATGACGGGTCTCCTTTTTTCATGGAAATGGTGCCGCCTCTTGGGGAGCACCGGAAAAAGTGACGGGTTGAAACAACAAGAGAAAATACGAAATTGCAAAGGACCTTAAGAAATAATTGTGCACAATTGGACGGCGGGTCGCGAGGCGTGACGTTGCGTCGGGAAAAAACGACTCCAGAGGCTGCAAGGATTGCCGAAAACTGCAGACAATTCCGGCCGAATTCCGCGCCTATTGTGGATAAAGAGTGGGGGTGAAGCGCCACAGTACCAGGAGCGAACCTTCCAAGCGGATGAAAATCATCAAGATACTTCGACAGGCAATGGTCCTTCTTTTGTGATTCTGAGGCCTGCAGACCCCAGCGAAACGCTTCTCTCTGATTAGCGCTGAATTCATAAAACTGTGATTTATAGGAAGATAATCCGGTTGGCGTACGCTTTGATTCTTCTTGTATGAAGAATAAAATGAGGTATATTTATCAGGGGTGGTGTTCCATGGGAAAAACAATGCTTCGTGCAGCGGCAATGGCGGTCGGCGGGTGTTTTTTATTTGTCAACGCCCAGTCCGTGCAGACCCCAAACGCCGGCGCTTTCCAGGAATCACGGGCAGCGATCCAATCCAATTACGACCAGCTCTACCAGTCTCTTCCCCAGGACCTTCAGGCGCAGATAAAAAGCGCAGCAAGCACCATAGAGAACCTCAGAATGATGACTCCGGACGAAATGAAGGCCTATATGGCAACAGAGAGCGAGAGAGCGGAGTCATTCGTCAAGTCGACCATTTCCCAACTTCCTGTGGCGGATGCTGTGAAGACCCAGGTGGATGACTCGAGGGCGGAATCATGCCAGCAGATCAGCGAAAGAATGAACGAGCTCAAGGCGAGAAGGGCGGCTCACAAGTAGCGGCAGAGGATGCCAAAGGAAGGGATCTGCACAGAGAGCATGTGTAAGATGGCTGTGAGGACAAACAGGGGGGTATCCCCTGTTTTTTTTGGCGGGCAGAATTCCTATAAGGCAAGGATGTGAAAATGGCGAAATGCAGGAAGGCGGGAGGCGGAAACCTGGTGGCAGGCGGCATCACCGCCATGCTCATCGTTGCCTGGTGCGCCAGCGGCGCGCCGGTCGACACGCTTGTTGTTTCCGGATTCGTCACGACTGAGGGAAGCGCTGTCGTCGTGCGAAATGCCCTCGTGGTTGTCACCCTCGGAGGAACAGCGGGGATTGCGGGAACGGATTCCGCACGCACCGATGCGCTGGGACGGTATAGTATCGTTGCCACAACAGTTGCGGACAAGGCAAATATCTCCGTGAGTGCGCAGGGATTTCAGGGGGCCGAAAATACCGTTGAAATTCCCCAGCCGGCAGGAGGCGTTCCCGACACCATACGAGTCGATTTCGCGTTGCGGCCCTCCGTTGCCGCACCAAACGACACCATCACGATAAGCGGCGTTGTGGCGGTCGCGGCTACACACCAACCTCTTGTCAAGGCTGCGATCATCGCTCAGGGATTTGCGGGCGTAGGAGGCGCGACCATAAGCGATACGATATGGAGCGATTCAACGGGCCGGTTTAGGGCGCTGCTGTCGACCGCGAATTACTACTACGCGTCGCTGACGGTTGAGAAAGACGGATACAGGTCGCTCAACCGCGAGTTGCCAACGGGCAGCCGCAACATCCAGCTCGACACGCTGCTCCTTGTCAAATTGGAGGCGGGCGACACCGTTACCTATGTGGTGAGCGGGACCGTGTCGGACTCGCTGGGGGCCGGGATCGGCGGAGCCATCGTGCAGGTTCGCATAAGCAACGGGGCCACACTTCTCTATGAGGGAAACGACACGACTTCACACCTGGGCGGCTACTACAGCATAAGCACGAAACAGCGCTACGCTCCCGGCATGCTTGCAATCGAGGTCCATGTGGAAAAACAGAAGTATTTTTCGAAAGATACCGTGCAGATGCTGCCGTCGAGCACCGAAATCGCCGTGATAAATGCAGTGCTGTTTACAACGACATTGTCGGTGCTGAACCAGCCTCGGCTCACTGCGCCGAGGTCGGTCTCGCCTGCAAAGATATATTCGGTTGACGGAAGGCTCGTTGGGCCCGCGTCCGCAGGCTCGCGGCAGATACTTGCCGGTAAGGTGCTGCTATACAAGAGGGAAGGAGTTTCCGCACAGGAAGTGGTTCAAATGCGATAGTACGATAGGCCGGTATCTCTCTACCGGGAACAGCGTATACGCGAAAGCCGGGCCGAGGCCCACGGCCTCACCGGCTTTTTTCGTTTGGAAAGATGGTTACACAGCAGCCGGTATTCCTCCCGGTGGGGGGCGAAGGCAGGGTCGCCCCGGCGAGCAAGCCTTTTTAGCCCGGTGATCGGCAGGAACATTACCCCTGCAACTTCGGCGCGCTGCAGGGCGAGCGCCCCGATGCACAGGACCTTACGCATGACGAAAACCTCGCTGAACTCGTTGTCGACAAACGTTCCGTTGTGCTGCACGGATGCCGTTCTCACCGTGCACAGGCGGTGAAGTTCACGTTCTGCAGCCTTCACTCCGAGTTCTTGGAAGGTTTCCCTTTGCGCCGCCACGATCGTTGACTCGCCGGCAGACACGTGCCCGGCGGCGGACACATCCCACATTCCCGGGAACGAGTCCTTGGCGGGGGAGCGTTTCTGGAAGAGAATTTCACCGTTCTTGTTGACAATCCAGACATGGACTGTTGTGTGCCAGTCGCCGTCACGATGAACCGCGGCACGCGATTTTGCGACCTCGAGCGGCCTGGCGGAACCATCCACGACATCAAGCCGTTCTTCGGCCACTATGGAACCGGTTTGTTTGAAATGAGGATAAGAGCGGGAGCGTCCCCTTCGCCGGCGTACGGAAGAGCAATGGACGCCGCAGGATAAGCAACGTTGTTGAGAAGGACGGAACCGTCCTTGACATCGGAAATCGATTCCACTTTTTCCATTCCGATCACCGTCTTTCCCTGCTTGACGAGAAGTGAATACCCCGGCCAGACCGCAAGCCTCGACAGGAAGTCTTTCCCTACCGTCAATCCACCGCAGGCGAAGAACACGGCGGTGTCGAGAATCGTGAATCTGGCCTTTGCCTGCAACGTGAGCACCGACTCACCCTTCACGTTATCCATGATGAATGCGGGAGTTGCACCCAGGCTTCGCGCCGCAGAAAATATGGTCCCGGTATTTGCGGGAAAGTGTCCGCAGGAAAGAATGACATATTGGGAATCGGTAATCGAAAGGATTGAGAATGCCATGGGCGCCAGGTACCGCGGTGCGATTTCCGTGACTTCGGGAGCGGATTTGTCGTTGTCGACAAGCAGCTTCATGGAGAATTCCCTGTCTGCGGCCACCACAGCGGCAAAGCCCCCGACCTGGCGAAGAACCATGTCCATCTGGTTGGAAAGCTGCCGTTCAACGGCTTCCCTGACAACAGATAGTTCCGCGGAAGAGGCATCGGCCGGTTTTTGCCTCGGCTGGCATCGGGAGAACAGCGCCAGAGCCGAGGCAAGCAGACACACGGAGAGCAGGCCTGCGGTGCGCCATTGTACGGGAAGGTTCGGTTGTTCGACCATGGCTAAGTGAAGACCTTCCGAATCCTGTTGAAAACGTCGTCAATGGATCCGGTGCCTTCGATGTCCCGAACGATCCCCCGGGGACGGTAATAGTTGATACAGGGCTCGCTCTGGTTTTTGTAGGTATCGATCCGGTTCTGGATAACCTTGGGGTCCGCATCGTCCGCCCGGCCTTCTATGGTGGCGCGCTTGAGCAGCCGGGCGCGAACCTCTTCGTCTGCGACCGCAATATTGATTACGTGGTCAAGGTGCGCGCTGAGTTCGGAGAGAATGGCGTCCAGCGCCTTTGCCTGCGGCACGCTACGCGGAAACCCGTCGAGCAGGAAACCGGCCTTCATGTCTTTCTGGGCCAGCCTGTCCTTTACCATTGCGATGGTCACTTCGTCCGGCACGAGCTTGCCTTTGTCGGAATAGCTCTTGGCGGTCTTGCCGAGCTCGGTGTTGTTCTTGATGTGATAACGGAACATGTCGCCTGTTGACACATGAGGGAGCACCAGCAGTTCGACCAGCTTTTTGGCCTGGGTGCCTTTTCCGGCCCCGGGCGGGCCAAAAAGAATGATGTTTTTTCCGGCCATGGTGAGAAGCCTTTCCAGAAGGGTTCGGGTGAACGGTAGTGTGGAGACAGGTAAAATACCTTTGGGGTGAAAATATTCAAAAAATCTTTATTGTTTCTGCAAGGCGGAAGGATCGTCAAAACCACCCGGAAACGAAGGGAACCACGACACATCCCACAAGCATCAAGAGGCAAAATCTTGTGTGGAGCTTGATGACCTGCAACGGAAGGATACTGTGCGCCGCCCGTTCGCTCAACTCCGCTAAATCCTTGGCGCCCCGTCCAAGCCGCAGGGCGATTGAAATCGCCCATGGCGCCGATAGAATTACAATCAAGGCGGGGGCAAAACGGGTGTCAACGCACACTGCGCATCCGACAAGCAAATAGGGCAGACCAATAATGGCCGTAAACAACACAAGGGCGCGTTGCCACCCTATTCGGACCGGCATGGTGGTTATGCCGGCCGCTTGATCGAAAAAAGCGTCACGGATGTTGTTTCCGTACGATACGGCGGAAACAAGCAACCCGATCGCGATTGACATGAGAATAACCGGAACCGCCAGTGTGCGCTCCTGGACATAGTACGCTCCGCACACCATGAGCGGCCCCATGAGAAAACCGGTTGACGCCTCTCCGAGGCCGATGTATTTGAGCCCCCGCGGACCGCCGGTATAGAAAAAACCGCCCAGAATGCCCGCAATTCCGAAAACCAAAATGGGCCATCCGACCGCCGAAACGAGAAACCCGCCGATAACTGCGGTGATCAGGACGCAGGCGGCCGCGGCCAGAAGTATCCGGGCCGGTTCCGCGAGTTCGTCAACCAGCGCTCCGGTGTGGGAAGACAGGGCGTTGGTGGTGTCCACGCCTTTGACATAATCGGAATAATCGCTGAACAGGTTTGTCGCGGCGTGGGCGGCAACGCCGCCGACCAGGGCGCACGCGAAAAGCAGCCAGTCCACGTGACCATTGACAAGGGAACAACTCGTTCCGATGAGAACCGGAAATATCGATAGCGGAAAAGATATGCCGCGGGCCGCACGAAACCAGAAATGGAGCCCCTTGCTCGCAGGGGCGTTCTGCTGCCGGTTTTGCCAGGCATTCCGCCTGCGCTCGATCACAAAGTCGGCGCTACCTGAATCGAAGGGCATGCCGATCAAAATGCGATAGGGCTCAAGCCGGACCCTCCTGGCGTCACCCTTCACAAAATGAGCAATGCCGTCACCGCGAATCTCAGGCGCGCCTTTGGCGGGCCCGATGGAAAACGAAACCCGCGGATGTTTGTCCGGAGCAATAACCGGAAAAGACGCAGGGAGTTCCATGAGCAAGGAATCTTCACAAATGACGCAGGGAACAACGGCTGTCCACGGCCTTGGAGCAGGCAGCGATACGGCGACGGCGCCCTGTGAATGAGCGGCTTTCCGGAAGATGTCCAGAATGTCCAGTGGTTCCACGATCCCGCCCTCTTTCATCCGTAAATCGACAGCGCCTGAAGCACGGCCGACGGCTTCACGTGCGCCATGGCCGCCATTTCGGCAATGATGCCGTACCCGCACTGTTCGCACAGGCCGGGCTGCTCTCTCCCCCAGCAGCACTCGAACATTCGTCCCCGCTCCACCAGCCGAATCATGCGAATTGGGCGTTCGTATTCTCCCGTACCGAGGTTCTTGAGACCGGCCCGGGAGTTCAGGATGCAATGGCCGGATTTCTTGAGAGCCAGTATTCTTGACGCCAGCTCCCGGCGTTGTGCGCGCGGTAAATGCAACTCCTCGACCCCCTGATACGGCGTATGGAAGTTTATGGACATTCCCCTAAACCCGGGGATGTTTTCCACGGCGCGCACCGTCTCCTCGAGGAATAAAGCGTTTACGCTGTTCAGCGTGATGTTGGCATACAACCTGGGGTGCGAACTGGCGGAAACGTTGTTCCTGAGTTTTGCGAACGTGCCCTCTCCCCGGATCGAGTCGTGCATTGCTTCCGGTCCGTCAACGCTCACCCATATCGCGTCGGCATCCAGGTCGATCGGCAGTGTTCCGTTTGTAACCGCCGCAATGCGCGCAAATCCGCGTTTGCGCGCCGCGGCAATCACGTCGTTCGGACCGTTGCCTTTGTCTTCCCAGGTCAATATTTCGCCGCCCTGCAAGTATAAGAACCGCGCGCCTGCGGCGTAGAGATCGTCAATCCAGCCGCAGATCCGTTCGAACGAATGGTGGCCAATTCTTCCGTTCTTGACGACGCAGTGACGGCAGGAAAGATTGCAGGAATCGGTGAGCGGAACGCCCGCAACGATGGGCCGGCGCTTTCCCAACAGGAACCAGTCGATTCCGAACCGCACAAGCCCGAGTTTTTGTCCTATGGTCAGGCCGGAGGAATACCGCCCCTCAGATGGGAATGCCCCGACTGCCATGAAGTGCTCCTCCGGTTGTTATTCATCGACGAAGAGCGTTTTGATCCCTGAAGTTCCTGAGCAATCCCGTTGAACGGACCGCCGCGATCGGCGCACCGTCGATCACCGCCCGGGGGTCCCGTTATCCGGAAAATATTCCACCCTGATCTTCTTATACTCTCTTACCGTTGGAAGCTCACGATAATCGGCCACCGCGGATTCCCGGGAGATTGCGCGGACGACTTTTCTGCATTCGGCAAGGGTATGTCCATGAATCATCGTGTAAACTGAATACGGCCAGCGGGGAAAGATGGGCCGTTCGTAGCAATGGCTCACGTTCCTGCTCGACGCGGCGATCCTGCCTAACATGCGGACTTGGTTCTTTTCCGGCGCCCAAACGGTGAGGACATTGGCGGGAAATCCAGCGTTGACAGGGCGCAGAACAGATGCGACACGGCGGATGGCTCCGGCCGCGATATAGCGCATCAGCTCCCGGACCACTTGCCTTTCTGTCAAGCCAAGGGCCTTGGCTGCGGGACCAAAGGGACGAGACAAAAGCGGCAGGTCTTTCTGAAGCTCGCGGACAAAGCTCCGGTTCACTGCAAAGCGGCGTGAGGATGCACGGGACGGCTTGCGCGCCGCGGCAACCCGGCCGTTTCCACCCATGTCAAGCTGAAAACCGATCTTGAATTTTCGAATGGTTGGTAGAAAAAGCCATTCCCGTATCCCCGCGCGCCGTGCTAGGGCGGCCGCTTCCTTCTTGAGGTCCCTTTCCGAAGGTAGGGTCAGAGTGAACCAGAGATTGAAATCGTTTGCCCTCGCATAATTGTGGCTGACGCCCGGGTGCGCGTTCACCCGAAGGGCAACCGCGCTGAGCCGGCGCGGGGGAACCTTGAACGCCACCAGAACGCCGTGATACCCTATTCGTGACGAATCGAATATCGCTCCGATCTGGCGAACGATCTTTTTTCGTTTGAGCCCGGCAATCCGTTCCAGAACTTCTTTTTCCGGGATTCCGACGGCGCCGGCAATCGACAAAAAGGGCCGTGTGGCAACAGGAAAATCAAACTGCAGCGCGTTGAGAATGCTTTTATCAATTGAATCCATTACAGACATTTCTTAAGGGACGCGCCGCACGCTTCGATGGCGGCGTCTACGTCGGCGTCGGAATGCGCGGCAGACACAAATACGGCCTCAAATTGAGACGGAGCAAGGTACACGCCCCGCTTCATGCATGCCTGGAAGAACCGGGCATGGCGCTTCGTGTCCGCAGTTTTCGCTGTTGTCCAGGAAACGACGCTTTTTTCCTCCGTAAAGAACATCGTCATCATCGATCCGACTCTGTTGAGCACGGCCGGAATTCCACATTCTTGACATTCAGAAACAATGCCGCGCGCAAGGCGTTCGGCGCGCCGCTCCAACGCGGCGTAAAAATCGGGGTCGTCCCTTATGCAGGTGAGCGTCGCGAGGCCTGCCGCCATTGCAAGCGGGTTCCCGGACAACGTTCCGGCCTGGTAAATGCTTCCCAAAGGTGCAACCTGTTCCATGATGTCCCGTCGTCCGCCGTAGGCGCCTACCGGCAGCCCGCCGCCGACGATCTTTCCAAGCGTCGTCAGGTCGGGCCTCACGCCGAACAGTTCTTGCGCCCCGCCGGCCGCGACGCGAAACCCGGTCATCACCTCGTCGAAAATAAGGAGGCTGCCGAAGTTGTCGGCTATGTCGCGCAGGCCTTGCAGAAAACCCGGGAGCGGCGCAACCACGCCCATGTTTCCGGCCACCGGTTCCACGATTATTGCCGCAATGGTGTCGCCGACCTTTTCAAACAGGACTTTAACAGAATCTAGATTGTTGTACTCAGCAAGCAAAGTGTCCTGCGCGGTGCCCGGCGTGACGCCGGGATTGTCCGGTATGCCGAGCGTCGCGACACCCGAGCCTGCGGCGATGAGAAAACTGTCGCCGTGGCCATGATAGCACCCTGTAAACTTGACGATGCGGTTCCGCTTCGTGTATCCTCTCGCGACCCTCACGGCGCTCATGGTCGCCTCTGTCCCGGAATTGACCATCCGGATCAGTTCGACGGAAGGGACCAGGGCGGTGATTGCGCGGGCCAGTTCCGTTTCGAGAAGGGTGGGAGCGCCGAAACTCGTGCCCCGCGCAGCGGCCTTGCATAGTGCGTCAAGCACCGCCGGATGGGCATGGCCGAGAATCAGCGGTCCCCAGGAGCCGACAAAATCGATATATGAGTTGCCGTCGATGTCGGTGACTCTCGATCCTTTGCCGGATTCCAAGAACAATGGTTCTCCGCCGACGCTCGCAAAGGCCCTCACAGGCGAATTGACGCCGCCGGCGATGACTTTTTTGGCTTCTGCAAATGCCGCGGCGCTTTTTGCGGTATTATGCACGGGTCTTCTCCAACAACGGTTCATACACGCAATACGGTTCCTCGGCCAGATAATCGCCCGTGGCCGCGTAGGCGCGCGCCCTGCACCCTCCGCACACTCTGCGATACTCGCACCTGCCGCAGCGCCCATGGTATTTGTCAATATCGCGAATTTCGCGGAACAGCGGCGAGTTCTCCCACACCGATTTGAAGTCAAAATCGTTCTCGCGCAGGTTTCCCGCTGCAACGTCCAGAAACCCGCAGATCTGCACGACGCCTACATGCGAGATAAACGCGAACCCTTGTCCGCCAAGGCATCCTTTTGTCATGGCGTCGAGGCCGTGCGTCTCGGGAGCAACCGTCCTGCCCGCTTTTCGCTCGTTCTGCCGCAGGATACGGTAGTAATGCGGGGCGCAGGTGGGCTTGAGGGACATTCCCGCGGTCGAGCGGTGATCATAGATCCAGGTGAGCACGCGTTCGTATTCTTCGGGCGCAATTTCCTGATCTGCAAGTTCCTTCCCGCGTCCGGTGGGGACGAGCAGAAACGGGTGGAACGACACGGCACCCAGCCGGATGGCAAGGTCGAAAATCGCGGGCAGTTCATGGATATTCAGTTTTGTTACCGTTGTATTGATCTGGAATTCCAACCCGGTTTTCCGGGCCGCCCGGATTCCTTCCATGACGCTGTCGAAAGCGCCGTTGACACGCCGGAATGAGTCATGGCTTTGCGCCGTCGCGCCGTCGATGCTGAGGCTTATGCGCCGGATCCCGGACGCTATAAGCTTGCGGCAAGTATCTTCCGTCAAGAGCTTCCCGCAAGGCGCTATCACCATGCGTAGTCCCAAAGACGTGCCGAATTCGGCGATATGATAGACGTCGGGACGGAGCATCGGTTCACCGCCGGTGAGGATGATGATCGGATGAGAAAACCGCGCGATAGTAGTGAGCAGTTTTTCGCATTCGTCGGTTGACAGTTCGCCGGTGTAGGGGCCTTTTTCTGCAGCGGCCCGGCAATGCCGGCAGTTCAGATTGCAGGAACGAGTCACCTCCCAGGCGACAAGCCGCAATTTGTTTTTCGGGCGGGGATGAGCGGAAGCTGAGTTCATTGGTGCAGGAATCCTTTGGCGATGAGGCGTGCGGCTTCGATTGCGTGATAGGTGACGATGATGTCGGCGCCGGCGCGTCTCAGGGACACAAGTATTTCCATCATGACCTTATCGTGATCGATCCATCCGCGCTGCGATGCTGCCTTGACCATTGAATACTCGCCGCTCACGTTGTACGCGGCCACGGGTACGTTGAACGTGTCTTTCACCCGCCTGATAATGTCGCAATAACTGAGGGCAGGTTTCACCATGACGATGTCGGCGCCCTCCTTAATGTCAAGAGCAACTTCCCGCATCGCCTCGTCGCCGTTTCTCGGGTCCATCTGGTAGCCGCGCCGGTCGCCGGACTTCGGCGCCGAATCGGCAGCCTCCCGGAATGGGCCGTAGAACCCCGACGCGTATTTGGCCGCGTAGGCCATGATGGGCAATTCCGCGAACCCGGAGGCGTCGAGCCGCTCGCGGATGCGGCCGACCCTTCCGTCCATCATGTCGCTCGGCGCCACCATGTCGCACCCGGCGCGGGCGTGAGAAAGAGCCTGGCGCGCAAGGATGTCGATGGTCCGGTCGTTGTCGACGGAACCGTCATCGGCGAGCGGACCGCAGTGGCCGTGGGTGGTATATTCGCAGTTGCAGACATCGGTGACGATAAAAAGATCCGCGCACCGCTTCTTGATAAAGGGTATCGCCCGCTGGATTATTCCTGCGGGGGAACAGCCGGATCTTCCTTCCTCGTCCTTTTCCGACGGGAGTCCGAAGAGAATCACGGCGTTTACCCCGGCGTCCTGCGCCATGCCGCATTCCTTTGCCGCCTCATCCATTGACATCTGAAATACGCCCGGCATGGAGGACACGGGCTTGCGGACTTTGGAACCGGGGCACACGAACAGGGGAAGGACGAGCTTGTCAGCGCTCACGGTTGTTTCCGCGATCATGGCGCGGATTGTGGAATTGCGCCTCAGCCGTCGCAGCCGAGTCTGGGGAAACTGCATGGTTACCTCCAAAGAAACATTGGTATCACTCGACGCGGGTGGCTATTTCTTCTTCCGTCAAAAAGCAGGCAGGGTCCTCGGCCCAGACGTCGTTGTACACCGCTTCGGCGCGGACCCGGAAATTCCCGTTGCATATGTCCTGCCACACGCAGCGCCCGCATTTGCCGGTGAGTTTCGCCGCTCGGTCTTTGAGCCCGGCCATGATCGGGTCCGACGCATCGGTCCAGATGTCCTTGAAACTGCGCTGTTTGACATTCCCGAATGAATGATGCCTCCAGAACTGATCCGCGTACACCGAGCCGTCCCAGCTTACACAACCGATGCCGATGCCGGAGCTGTTCCCGCCGTTCATTTTCAGCAGCTTGAGCACCGCAGCGGCCCGGGGAGAGCCTTCGCGACGCATGCGAAGATACAGGTACACGCCGTCGGCATGGTTGTCCACGGTGAGCACTTCCTTTTGCACGCCGCGCGTGTGCATGTCCGCGGTGAGGTCGATGATCCGGTCCACCGTCCTGCGGCATTCGGCGGCATCCAGGTCCTCGTCGCGGAGTTTGCTGCCCCGGCCGGCATACACCAGGTGGTAAAAACAGACCCGGGGTATATGTTCCGATTCTAGGAGCTTGAAAATGCCCGGTATCTCGCCCACGTTCCGTTTATTTATCGTAAATCTGAGCCCGACCTTGACGCCGGCTTTGATGCAATTACGTATGCCGGCAAGGGCATTGTCGTACGCGCCCGTTACCCCGCGGAAACGGTCGTTGACATCACGGAGCCCGTCAAGGCTGATGCCCACATACGACAACCCGATGTCCCTGAGTTCCGCCGCAACGCTCTCCGTGATCAGCGTGCCGTTGGTGGAAATCACCGCGCGCATGCCGGCACTGCGGGCGCGTCGCACGAGACGGTACAGGTCCGGCCGCAAAAGGGGTTCACCGCCGGAAAAGAGGAGGACCGGCGCCTTGAATTCGCCCAGGCCGTCGATGAATGTCTCCGCTTCTTCGGTTGTCAATTCGCCGGAATAGTTTTCGTCGCGCGAGTGGGAATAGCAGTGGACGCACCTGAGGTTGCACCGACGCCCCACGTTCCAGACCACGACCGGTTTCTTGTCGAGGGAAAACTGGAGAAGATGCGACGGCAGTTTTGTGGAATCGCGTTCGTACCGGAGTGCGTCCGACGGTTCGACCGTACCGCAGTACAATTTGGAAATCCCGATCATGGCTGAAAATACTCCTTTATCGCGTCGATCAAGCCGGGAATCGTGTGCTCCCGGGCCTCGACGAGCGGCGCGATGCCTCTCGCCTTGAGCGCGGCCGATGTCACCGGACCGATGCTCGCGGCCTTGAGGGTCGGAGCGATCCGTGCGAATTCCCGTGCGGTGAACAATGAAACAAAATTCTCAAATGTTGACGAACTGGAAAACGTGATCAGGTCGTACCGTGCGTTTTTGATACAATCAACCGCCGACCCGTCTATCGGGCGCGGCCGGACGGTTCTATACGCCGTCACCACGGCAACTTTCGCTCCCCACTCGGAAAGAGCGTTCGGCAGTACGTCCCGGGCTTTTTCCGCCCTGGGAAGCAAGACCCTACGGCCTTTCCAGGGTCCATGATCTCTTAGCGACCGGACCAGCCCCTCGGCTATCGCGTTGCGCGCCGTACAATCCACCTTCAGCCGATATTTCTTGACCACGGCCGTTGTCCCGGGTCCTATACTAGCGATCCGGGTCTTGCCCAACGCACGCACATCGCCCCTTCTTTGAAGCAATAGCTCGAAAAATGCTTCAACGCCCTTCGGACTCGTAAAAACCACCCAGTCGTATTCCTCAATCTTCGCCATCGCCCGATCCAGCATACCACCCTTCTTCACGGGCTCGATCCGAATCGTGGGCATCTCGATGGTTTCGGCGCCAAGCTCCGCCAATTTGGCCGACAACTCGGAGGCCTGAGACCGCGCGCGCGTGTTGATAACACGCTTACCGAACAGCGGCCTTTGTTCAAACCATCCGATTTTGTTTCGCAACGAAACCACGTCGCCAATTACGGTAATCGCAGGCGGCTTGATCCCTTCTTTCTTGACGATTTCAGCAATCGTCTTCAACGTTCCCGTTACCGTCCTCTGCGCCGGTTTAGTCCCCCAACGAATCACTGCCACCGGCGTTGCAGGTGATTTACCCTGTCTAATTAGTTCGTTTGCGATGGCAGACAAATTTCCGACACCCATGTAAAAAACAAGGGTATCCGCCCCTTTTGCCAGGTGTTCCCATCGGATGGCCGTGGACGGCTTCCGCGGATCCTCGTTACCCGTGATGAAGGCAACGCTCGATGCCATTGCACGATGGGTAACAGGAATACCGGCGTATGCCGGCGCAGCAACGCCGGAGGTAACGCCCGGGACAACTTCAAAGGGAATCTCGGATGCGGCCAAGGCTTCACATTCCTCCCCGCCCCGTCCAAAAACGAACGGGTCACCGCCTTTCAGCCGGACGACATTCTTCCCCTGTAAAGCTTTGTTGACAATGAGCTTGTTTATTTCGTTCTGCTCCAGGGTGTGCTGCGAAGCGGATTTACCAACGTATATCTTTTCCGCCGCTGCAGGAGCATGGGCGAGCAGCGCCGGGTCCGAAAGATAGTCGTAAATGACAACATCGGCCCGGGAAAGGAGCTGGGCGCCCCTCAGGGTGATCAGGCCGGGATCTCCCGGGCCTGCGCCCACGAGATAGACTCTTGTGAGGGCGTTCTTGGGTTTTGCTTTTCGTACGCTCATCGGCTGATCCTGATATTGTTCTTTGCGCATTTGTCAATCATTCTCGCGGCAAGGACAGTCCCGGCATTTCCGCATTCGGAAACCGGCACTGCCACAGAATCGCGTACCAGTTTGCCGGAGTCCGGATCACCGATTGCGCCGGAGATGGCAAAAGTCTCTCCGTTGATTTTTGCATACACGGCAATCGGAGTCTGGCAACCGCCGCCGACTGCCTTCAGAAACTCCCGTTCAGCAGAGATCTCCATCCTGGTAAGGCGGTGATCCACAGTCGCGGCGATTCGCCGGGCGTCCTCGTCCGACTCCCGGCATTCGACGGCCAGGCATCCCTGACCGGCCGCGGGCAGGCACAAGTCAAGGGGAAGAATGCCGTTTTCATGATAGACGCGGCCAAGCCTCGACAGTCCGGCCGCGGCGGCAATGATGCCGTCGTAGCGGTCTTGTTCGAGTTTACGTATCCGCGTGTCGACATTGCCCCGAAGGTCTTTGAACGACAGGTCGGGTCTGGCGGATTTGAGCTGCACGAGGCGGCGCGGACTGCTGGTGCCCACAACGGCGCCGTGCGGAAGCTCGCCGAACCGGAAATTCTGTTTTGTCACTAGTACGTCAAACGGCTCCCTGCGCTCGGGAAAAGCGGCGAGTGTCAAACCGCCCGCTCGTTCCACCGGCACGTCTTTGAGGCTGTGGATGGCGAGATCCGCTTCGCCGGCGGTGAGCGCCCGCTCAAGCTCCTTGACAAACACGCCAATGCCGCGGAATTGCGAAAGCGGCCTGTCGGTCACCTTGTCACCCGTGGTTGTGAGGGTCAGGATTGTGAACACATATTCAGGGTTGAGTTTACTGAAGATTTCAACGAGTTGTTTCGTTTGGGTGAGGGCAAGTGCGCTGCCTCTGGTGACGACTCGGACTTTCTGCATCATCGGTCCGCCCCTCTTTGGGGAACCGCCGCCGGCAGCTTGACCAATGCAGCACCGGCCAATTCTTTCCGCAGCCGTTGTTCCAGGCGGGCCGGTTTTCCCGGGTATGCCGAAAGGCTGAGAGATTCCACGGACCGCCAGAACTTCGCCTTGCCGGCCGGCGGGAGCCGTTTGATTTCCGGCCGCATCTTCCCGAGCTCGGTCACCAAGCGGACGAATTCGTCCGAAACCAATTCCTCGATTTCCCTCCGCAGTTTGGCCGCAAGGGCCGGCGCCGCGCCCCCGGTGGAGACCGCGACTTGTATCGGGCCTTTCCTGAAAACGGAAGGGACAAAGAACGTACAGTGTGCCGGATCGTCGACGATGTTTACCGGAATGCCGAGCCTGACGGCGTCCCGAAACACCCGCTCGTTGACCGCGTTGTCATTCGTCGCGCCGACAACAAGGTTGGTCCTTTTCATGTGCGACGTCCGGTACCGGCCCGGGATCCATTCGAGGGAGCCCCGTTTCACGAAGGCGGAAAGCCGGGGCGTCAGTTCCGGACTCACCACCGTGACTCCGGCCCCGGCGTCAAGCAGGGCCTCGGCTTTTCTCCGCGCGACGGTCCCGCCGCCGACGATCAGGCAGCGCACCAGGGGGCCCAAAAGGTATACGGGAAAATACCGTTCATTCATCGTTTTCCACCTTGAGGTCGAAAACGGCGGCGACCGTCCGCGCATACGCACCGCCGTCGTCTTCGGAGGCGACTTCCTTGAGAATCTTTGACGGATTGTTAAGAAACTTATTTGTCAAGGATGTGGTGATTTGCCGGATGAGCCGGCGGGAGGATTCGGGGAGCGCGTTGATCTGCGAGTCGTAGCGCTCCAACTCCTCATCCATGATTTCTTCGAACTGTTTCCTGAGGGACACAAGCGTGGGCAGTACTTTTTGAGACCTGAACCAGGCATAATATTTTCCAAGTTCTTCCGCGATAATGGTTCCTGCCGTGCCGATTTCATGTGCCCGCGCCTTGGAATTTTCCGAAACCACCTGCGAAAGGTCGTCGATGGTAAAAAGAAAAACGTTCTGGATACGGCCCACGTCCGGATGAATGTCCCGGGGAGCGGCGATATCGATGCAGAACAATGCCCGGTGTTTTCTCTGCGCCATTACCTTCTTCATCTGGTCCGGCGTGAGTATGAAATGCGGGGAGCAGGTGGAGGAGATGATGATATCGCATTCCGGCAGAACTGCCTCTTTTTCGTCAAGAAGCAGCGCGCTTCCCCCGAATTGTTCCGCCAGCGGCTGGGCGTTTTCGATGGTCCGGTTGGCGAAATACATCTTCTTTATCCCTGCCGCGGCCAGATGTTTGGCGGTAAGAGTGCTCATTTCCCCGGCGCCGATCACCATCGACGTGCGAGCCGAAAGATCGCCGAGAATCTTCTTGGCGAGGTCGACCGCGGCGGACGAGATCGAGAGAACGCCGTCGCTGATTTTCGTTTCCGCCCGCACCCTTTTTCCGGCCTCGATCCCGATGTGGAAGAGTTTGTTGAGGATGGTTCCGGTGTTTCCCATTTCAACAGCCGTGCGGTACGCGTCTTTGACCTGTCCGAGGATCTGCGTCTCGCCGATTACCATTGAGTCAAGGCTTGCAATGACGTTAAAAAAATGTTCGGCGGCTTTTTCGCAATGGTAAAAATAGAGGTGCTGTTCGAATTCCTCCACGGGGACGCCGTGGAAATCGGAAAGAAAACCGAGGAGGCGCCGGCGGCCCGCGGCCGGATCGCGCACAACCGCGTACAACTCCACCCGGTTGCAGGTGGAAAGTATCAGCGATTCGAGCAGGTCGGGATCCTGAGAGATTTTCTTGAGCCCCGCTTCGAGCTTCTGTCCGGTAAAAAGCAGCCGGTCACGGAGCTCCGCCTTGGAGCACGAATGGTTCATTCCCAGGAGGACCACATGTTTGCCGGAATCGTTTGGTTTAGTATCCATGTCTTCCCGCCAGGAGCGTGACAAGGACAAACGCAAATCCGATTATGGAAATCAAGCACGCGCGCTGGCCGTTCCATCCTTTGCCGATCCGCAAGAGATGTTCGGTGAGATAGGTGATAAGAACGAGGCTCGACAGACCGATCTTTACGGAAATCCTTGCGGGAATTCCGACCACCATCTCCATCCAGAGAAAACCGGTCGCGATTCCGAGAATAAGCAAGCCCAGGCCGAGTGCGTCCACGCGCATGACGGACTCGTCCATGTCCGAAAGAGGAGGAAGGCGCTTGAAGAGGCCGCCCAGATGATGGGACTTGATCTGCCGGTGTTGCAGAAGATACATGCATGAAATCACGAACGACAGAAGAAAGCAGGAATACGCCAGGAACAACAAGGTGGCGTGCATGACAAAATAGAACGAGTGGAGCCGGACCGGAAGGGGCATTCCCTGGTTGAGGTATGCGGCGGAGACGCCGGTAATGATGAAGATCACGGGAAAAAGGAATGCCCCGTACCGTATTTCACCGAGGAAATGGTCCATTCCGAAAAAGAGAATTGAGGCAATGAACGCGATGAAAAGGAGGCCCCTGAATGCCGTATCGTACGGCAGTCTGTTTTGCTGAAGAAACAGGACCACGAGAAGCAGAAAATGAAAGCAGACACCGGCAATGAAAAAAAAAGTAGTCCAGGAAAAATGCCTGTCCCTGTTCTTGTAAAATTCGACGACATAGCCGGCGGCGACAACGCCGTACAGCAAAGGAACAATAACCCGAAGCGACTGCACGAGGAATTCGAGGTCAACCATAGGCGTGCAAGCCTCCAAGCACGAGATTTGCAAAGAAGGTAAGGAGGGTGCACAAAAATCCAATGGAGCTCAGGACGATTGCGCGTGTGCCGACCCAGCCCCGAACGAGCCTGGCGTGAAGATATGCCGTATACACGAGCCAGACAATAAGGGAACCCACCTCTTTGGGGTCCCAGCTCCAGAATGTGCCCCAGGCCTGCTCCGCCCAAATCGCGCCGGCAAAGAGGGCCCCTATTGTGAAGAGCGGATACCCTACGGTGACGGCTTTGTAGCTGACAAGGTCAAGCTTCTTCAAGTCGGGCATCCGGTTGCCGAATGCGGAGTCTTCGGGAAGCGCCTTTTTGATGAAGTACATTATATTGGCTGCGAACCCGACCACAAACGCGGATTCGCCGAGCGCAGCAACCGACACATGGATCTGCAGCCAGTAGCTGTGAAGGGCAGGCATGAGCCGGATCGACATGTCCTTGGGGAGCAGCGACGCGCTTGCCATGAGCATGAAAATGACCGGGCTGATGAAGGCGCCGATGATTTGCATTTTGTAAACTCTGAGCGACACGAAATACAGTATGGCCGCAAACCAGGCAAACAAGCTGATGTATTCGAACATGTTTGTAAGCGGAAGATGGTGTGCGGCGACACTGCGGAGAATGATCGCCATGGTCTGTAAAACCAGGCCGATTCCCATGAGTCCGGTCGCGGCAAAGCTTATTTTTTTCCGCCCGACGGCCAGAAACACCACATAGAGAAGGCACGCGGCGGAATAGGCGATAAAGGACAGCCAGAAGAATTCAACATCACTTTGCACTATTGCGTGACTTGCCATGATTTCTTCCTATCGTAGAATTTCCTTCAGCGACGCCCCTGTTCTTTCAAAATCCTTTTGGGAATCGCCGGCGGCTTTGGATGACGTCCAGCCGAGGGTGACTTCGGAATTACCGGCGGGCTTCGACTCAATCAGGATCCAGAGACTTCTCCGGGAGACGTAAAAAACGGCGAGGATCCCCAGCGTCATGCATATGATCCCGAACCAAATAACAGGCTCTCCCGGGTTTCTTCGGATTTGAATGCCGGTATAGTAGGAAGGCGTGTAGGAGTCGACGATCACCTTGTACGCCTGGTTTTCCGCGTGCTGTTCCGGAAATTTGAAGAACGCCCAGTGGTTGTACAGAGTGTCCCTCCCCCGGAAGAGCATGACCTTTACCGCGGGGTTATTGGGCTCCTCGGATCTGGACGATGCCTGGCGCGTTTCCATATCTATGATAAAGTCGGGTATAAAACCGGTAGCAAGGACCGTTATGTCCGTAGTGGGGAGCCGGAACACGGAATCATAAGGAATGGTGCCGTCAAATCCTTGGCCGGGCAACGTGGGCCCCGATATCCTGAGCGCCACGTCCGTCGCTTTCTCCGGGTCCTGCCCGTAACTTGACTGATAAAACCTGATGCCTTGAAAGGTCAAAGGATTGTTGACCGCGATTATTTTGTCGACGACCGGTGAGCCTTCGGGAGAAAGCACGCTCAATTTGGAAAGATATTCCCGGATTGAACCGTCATCGTTGTGTTCCAGTTTAAACCAGTCGCACCGGACAAGAAACGAACGGCCCGGTACCGCGGTGACCTGGCCTTTTTTGAGCTGTTTGACAATAGAATACCCGTACCTTGTTCCGACAAGTCCGCCCACCAGGAGGATGACGATGCTGACGTGAAAAACGAGGGAACCCGCATCCTTGAGCAATCCTTTGCGCGCGGCTATCTGCACCCCTGCTTCGCCATGCAGCACCTTGACACTGTAAAGATGCTTCTTGAGATACGCGACCACGGCCTCCAGGGCGGCCCGGCTTTCCTTTTTTGAAGAAATCGTCATGGAATGCCTGAACTGACCGAAGGATGACTTTCCCGGAAGGAAACTTTTCCTCACCGAATTTCTGGCGTTTTTCCAGAGGCGCGTGGAAGAACAAACAAGAATGTTGCTACAAAAAAGCACCAGCAGCAGGTAAAACCAGAACGTGGAGAAAACGTGGTCCATGCCGGCGGTCAGCATAGCGCGACCGGCCATGGAGCCCCATTTATGAATGTACAGTTCCTGCGGCAACTCCTGCGGAATGATGACCCCGAAAAAGGAGACCGCAGTGATGATAATAAGCAGGATTATCGCGACGCGGATGGAACCGAAAAATTCACCTGCTTTTTTCAGGGCCTTTATCATGGACGCGAAGCGCCTTTCATTTTAGTTCTGCACAGAGAAATGAGCAAAAAGCAGGGCCGAGGGTTGTCTTTTCCCGGCAGCCTTGTCTACGACGGTACATCCGGCGAAAACATGAGCAAGGGAAATACGAAAAATTCGCATTCATATTGCCGCGCGACATGATTTTCCGGCCGGGGATTGCTCGTCAACAGATTTCATTTGTTAAAATAGTATAATACGATCCGAGAAAAACCAATATGCTTCAATTGAAAGAGCATAACTCTGGCCGCTGTCTTTACGGCAAAAAATATGCCATCAAGAACGAGGTCAAGAAGCACGATCAACGGGTGCCCTCAACGTTGATGCAGATGCAGGGATGATTATCAGCCCGGAGGGAGGATGAAAAGAGTCCCCGCCCGCCTCCGGTGAAAAGAAGGCCGGGCGTCCCCGGAAGGGAGGCCCGGTTTTGAGTCATTACTTGGCTGTTGCGGAGTCGCCGGCAGCCTTTGGTTTTGGATGGGCGATTTTCTTCTCCATCTCGGCAAACACGAAAGACTTGTAAAAGGGCGAATCGGTATTGTGACACTTGACGCATGTTTTCTCGTCGGGAATGTTAAGTCCGGCCGCGATAGCAAGCTTCTTGTCTTTCATAATCTTGAGTTTCGCATAATCGCTGCCAGCGCCATGACATGCTTCGCATTGGACTCCGTCCTTGATCGAAAAGGTGGAATCGAACCTTGAAGCAGGAAGGCCAAATCCCGTCACATGGCACTTGACGCATTTGTCGGCCTTTTGGGGGTCGCCTGTAATCCCGGCTTTTTTTGCCGCTTCCAGAGCCTTTGGAGTTGCAAGCTCGGCATAGGCATGAGCATGTTTGCTTTCCTGCCAGATTCTGAGCTGCTCGCCTTTACTGACCGCTTTGTGGCACATTCGTGCGCATCTTTCTGAACCCATGTATTTTGGCTCGCCAAAAACCATTCCTGTTAGAAATAACCCGCACACCGCCACGGTCAGTATCCGCATATGCAACCTCCTCTGTGAATTAGGTAGATAGTTCTCATCAATTTCAAAAGGGAAAGGCAGGGTCGTGATCCAACCCTGTTATAATATAAATGAAATCACCGCATCCGCCAGACTTGTCATGATGGGATCTTCCGGCGCGGACCGCTGCTGATGGATCCGGTTGCTTACTATGACCCGCACTTCACTGTCCAACCCATGTCCGCAGCTCATGGCACTGGTCGCAGCCCCCGACATCCACACGGCCGTTGATATGCAGGGAATCATTCACCTTCTGGGTCGCGAGATCGTAACCGGGATGACACAAACCGCACAGGTAAAAAGTGGAAAGAGGAATTAAGGAATCGACGTGGTGGGTCGTCAGTCTCAATTTGTCGAGGTTGTGACACCATCCGCATCCGGTGACGGTGTCCGCTATTGCGACAATGCCGGAATCTCCGGGTACCACGGAACCGTGGCAATACGACAAATTGCAGGTTTGCTTTACAGGATCGTAGTAAGTTATTCCGGTGGAGTCAAATTGTTTTGCAATATGAACGTCAATGACGCCATTGACATGGGTTTTCTTGGCTGCTGCCGTAAGCTGTGAATCGGAAGCGCCTATGTGGCAAAGGTCGCATGCGTAATGCATGGTATCGATGTGAGCGGCATGCATGCGGTCTCCAGGGGGCGTCACATGGCAGAAGCTGCAACCAGTTACGGTGTCCGTCGTCGCTACGGTTCCAGCATTGCTCGGGAGAGGGAAGGGAAGGAAAGAAAAGTTTCCGTGGCAATACATCAGGTTGCAGGTACCGGTCGAGGGATCGTAGTATGAAACTCCGGCGGAATCGAACAGCTTTGCAATATGAATCTGAACAACCCCCTGACCATGCCCCGGTGAAACCGTTTGCAATGCGATGCTGGCGCCCGGGTGGCAAACATTGCAGGAGTAATTCATGGTATCCACATGAGCAAAATGCACAACATCCGAAGGAGGCAGTGCATGACAAGCGAGACATTTGTTGTCGATGGTAGGGCTTGCACTATTAAGTTGAGCGCATCCCAAGAACATGGCCGCCACGGCAATAAGCGGTATGATTATGCACGCCTTCATCGTTTTCCCTCGTGGCAGCGGCTGCAAAAACGCGGAGTTTCGTGACATACGGTACATTCAAGCTGTTTTGTCTTTACATCAAGACCGTGCTCGAATTCGTACCCCGGCGAATGGACTTTGTACGGTGTGTTGCCTTGGTGGCACCGGTCGCAATACGAGGTTTCATGACACTTTTTACAGTCTGATCCCGGAAAGCGGGCCTGGTATCCGTGTCCGCCCTGGTAGAGCCATTGGTTGTCGTGGGAAACCGGTGCGTCGTGCTGCAGGGCAGCGAAGTTGCCACGGAATTTGTCACCGTTACGCTGCCCCGGCTCCTCAAAAAGAAGATCGAGATCAACGTATATTATGTGGCGAGCGCAGAGCTCTTTGACCTCCTTCCGAAAAGTGAACAAACAAAGATATTCTCCGATGTACAGTCCCGGTTGGCAATGGGCATTACGGGCTTTACACTGCCGACGCTGTATCGCTGGATAACCTCGGAACCCGGGCGCGAATGCTCGCTGTATCCTTTTAAGAAAGGGCATTTTCTGGGAAGCGGCAGGGCCGAAATGGTCTTACGGGAGGCCGGGCTTGACGGGCAGGGCCAGTATGAGGCAATTGTCAATTATCTGTCGAAGAGCAAGAATCGTTCATGAATTCCTTTTGTTTTTCCAGGGAGGACAGTTATGGCATCCGTTGTCATTATCGATGATGATGAAGATCAGGTAAAAAACATGGTGCGCGTGCTTGAGTCGGACGGTCATGAGGTGCGGTTCGCCTACGATACCAAAAGCGGACTTGAATTGCTTGCGGGCCGGCTTCCCGATGTTCTGGTTCTGGATGTCATGTTTCCGGGAAACATGTCGGGCGGGTTCGATCTGGCGCGCACGCTGCGGGCGGATTCACGGTTCAAGGGGCTTCCGATAATCCTCCTGACCGCCATCAACCAGCTGTTTGCGTTTCAATTCGGCAGCAAGGACATCGACCCCGAGTGGATGCCGGTAACGGAGTATCTCGACAAGCCGGTTGATTTTCAGGAGCTTAAGGCCAAAGTCAAGAGCCTCTGCGGGAGCACGGGAACGGCGGCGCTATCAAGTTAAACGAGAGGAGGGACGAGCCCATGAAGTTGGATACCATACTTGCAAACCTGACGGGGTTCGGCAAGGAGCTCGACGCTTTTTGTTCCGACCTGCGCGACCGGACACAGGACGACAGCGTCCGCCTGCTCCTGTATCATATTGCCCGGTGGAAACGGCGGATCGCCTTGACGGTTGAGTGTTTGAAAAACACCGACAAGAAGGGAATTGAAAGTATCCCGCTGTCGAGCGATGACCTGACCTTCCTGTCGGAAAGGGTCTTTGCGGACACGTTTATCACCTCCACCGCAGGGAAGCTGGAGTTGCTCGACACGGTGACCGGCGTTCTGGACGTGCTTGTTTCCTATTACGAATGGCTGGTGAGACAGCCGCTGAACGAGGGCATCAGGAACTTCTTCCAGGGTCTTCTCACGCAGCAGCTCGACGAAATAGAGCAACTGCGGAAGTTGAAATCAAACGTGGCGCTCTGAATTGATAAGCCGGAACGTGCGGCAACGGCCCCGGTCCCGCCGCGGGACGAAATTCCTCATGTATTCCGTTTGCCGCGTCGCCTGCCGCTCCGGGAACCATCACCTCCTGTTTCAATGAAACGAGCATTCCATGCATGCGATCCGATTCAACGGCGACGAAGTCTTCACCATGGCGGAAGAAATTGAAAGGAACGGGGCCCGGTTTTACCGCGCCGCGGCCCAAAACAATCCGCGGGCGAAAGACCTGCTCGTACACCTTGCCGAAATGGAAGATTCACATCTGGCGTCCTTTGAACAGATGCACAGGGACTTTTCGGCGGGAGAAACGGAAACGGGCGCGTTTGATCCGGAAGGCGAAGCGGCGGCGTACCTTTCCTCGTTGGCCGACGCAGAGGTCTTCGACCTCGGAAAGGATCCTCTCGCGACGCTGACGGGAAGAGAATCCGACCAGGAAATCATCCGCATTGCGATCGGCCTGGAAAAAGACTCCATTGCCTACTATGTCGGCATGCGGGAATTAGCGCTCGGGCAACCGGACAAAGAACGGATCGATCGCATAATCAAGGAAGAAATGCAGCACATCACGTTGTTACGCGCTCCGGCGTCCGGACGGTAAAGCGGTGTTGCCGGAGGTAACGATGCGCGCCGGGCCTTTTACGTTCAGGGGCGGAATACATCCTCCCGACGGCAAGGAGCGTTCGAAGGACAAGCCGATAGTAGCGGCGAAAATTCCGGCGCGCGTTGTCGTTCCGCTGCTTCAGCATATCGGCGCTCCCTGCGCGGCGGCCGTTACGGTCGGGCAGGCGCTTAACAAAGGTGATATTGTCGGCACGTCGGGCGGATTCATCTCCGCGCCCGTCCATTCTCCGGTGTCCGGGAAGGTGACCGGCCTTGTGCACGCACCGCACCCTTCCGGCATGAAAGTGCCCGCCGTATCCATCGAAAATAATTTCGACGAAACGTGGAAAGATTTGCGCGATGAGCCGGAGTGTTTGGGGCTGTCGCGTGACGAAGTGGTGGGCCGCGTTCACGACGCCGGGATCGTGGGCATGGGCGGTGCGGCATTTCCGGCGCACGTAAAGCTGTCCCCGTCACACGGGTTTGCGATCGATACCCTTATTATCAACGGCGTTGAGTGCGAGCCGTATTTGACCGCAGACCACCGCCTCATGCTGGAGAAGCCCTTTGTTATCGCCGAAGGAGCAAAACTCATCATGAAGGCGCTCGGCGTTTCGCGATGCATGATCGGCATAGAGTCCAACAAACCCGACGCCATCGCGGTGATGAAGGAGGCCTGCAACGGTACGGGTGTGACCGTGCACGCCTTGAAGATCAAGTATCCGCAGGGCGCGGAGAAGATGCTCATCAAGGCTCTTGTCAACAGGGAAGTGCCGCTGCGCGGGCTGCCCATGGCCGCCGGCGTGGTGGTGCATAACGTCGCCACCGCGGCAGCCGTTTACGACGCGGTCCGGTACGGCAGGCCTCTCATCGAGCGGGTGGTCACCGTCACCGGCGACGCGATACGGGAACCGAAAAACCTGCTGGTGCGGATCGGCTCCACGGTCGCCGATGCCGTTGAAGAATGCGGCGGGTTTTCCAGGGAGCCGGGGAAAATAATCATGGGCGGCCCCCTGATGGGTTTTGCGCTGCCGTCAATGGACGTGCCCGTCACCAAAGGCACGTCCGGCATCGTCGCCCTGTCGAAAGAGACCGTGCTGCACAACGACGAATTCGGGCCGTGCATCAAATGCGGCAGGTGCATCGACGTGTGCCCCATGGGCCTTGTGCCGTCCGTGCTCGGCGTGCTCGCCGAGAAAGGGTTTTACGAGGAGGCGAAGGCGTACCGGGTCCACGACTGTTTCGAATGCGGATCGTGCACCTACGTGTGTCCCTCCAAACGGCCCATTGTCCAGTTTGTCAAACTTGCGAAGTCGCTGGTGAAACCATGAACCGGAGCGCGTGATGGAAGCGGCACACACAGCGCCGTCCCTGTTGGTCTCGGTAAGTCCCCACATAAAAGACAGGGAGACAACCGCCCGCATCATCTGGACCGTGAGCGCGGCGCTCGCGCCCGCCGGTGTGATGGGCGCGTTTTATTTCGGGCCGCGGGCGGTTTTGTCGATAGTTTTGTGCGTTGCCGCATCCGTGGCAAGCGAGTACCTTTTCCAGAAATTGCTAAAGAGGAAAATTACCGTCAAAGACGGGAGCGCGTTTCTCACCGGCCTTCTGCTGGCCTTCAACCTGCCGCCGGCGGTCCCCTTCTACGTCCCGATACTCGGTGCGATGGTTGCCATTCTGCTCACCAAGCAGCTCTTTGGGGGCCTTGGATTCAATGTGTTCAACCCGGCGCTCATGGGCCGGGTGTTTTGCGTCATCACGTTTCCCAGGCTGCTCACAACCTGGAGCGCGCCGACGGCGGCGTTTACGGCAATTGACGCAAGGACCTGCGCCACGCCGCTCAACATTCTGAAGATGGACGGGATGGGGAAGCTTATCGAATCTTTCGGCGGCGCATCGCCGATGTACTTCCAGCTCCTGACGGGTCACCGGGGCGGCTGCATCGGCGAAACGTGCGTTGCCGCGCTTCTCGCGGGCGCACTGTTTTTGCTGTACAAAAAGTATATCACGTGGCACATCCCCGCCGCGTTTCTCGGCGCCGCAGGGATCATTGCCTGGATATTCGGGGGTGCGGGATCGCTGTTTTGCGGCGATCCGCTGTTTCATCTGTTAAGCGGCGGCATAATTCTGGGCTCTTTCTTTATGGCAACCGACTACGTGACATCGCCGTCGTCGCGGGGCGGACGGCTCTTGTTTGGGGCCGGGTGCGGGTTTATCACCATGCTCATCCGGCTCAAAGGCGGCTACCCGGAAGGCGTGATGTTCTCGATCCTCATCATGAACTGTTTTGCGCCCCTTATCGACCGGGGGTTCAGGCCGCGGCTCTTTGGCGCAACAAAGGGGAAGAAGAAATGATCGGCGCAAGGGACGTTGCGAAGATTTCGCTTAACCTCGTTGTGGTATACGTGGTTGGGGGCGCCTTGCTTGCCGCGGTATACGTGGAAACCTCGCCGATACTCTATCAAAATGCCGCCCGGGAAAAGAAGGCCGCGCTCCACAAGCTGATGCCCGAAGCGGACCGTATAGAGAAAAAGGGAGACTGGACGATTCACGAGAAACCCGCGGAATATTTTGTCGCCAAAAAGGATTCACTGGTGTGCGGATACCTTGTCGAATCGTACGGCAAGGGGTACTCCGGGTTGATCCACGTGCTGGTTGCCGTCGACACATCGGGCATCGTCAAGCGGATCAGCATTCTGTCGCACTCCGAAACGCCGGGACTGGGCGACGGGATAGAGGAGGGCTGGTTCACGGGCCAGTTTGCCGGGAAAACGTCGGCGCACATGAAGGTGCTCAAATCGCCCACGGTCGACAACATCCAGGCAATTTCCGGGGCGACCATTTCGAGCAGGGCGGTCACCGAAGACGCGGTGAAGAAGGCGCTTGAACAGATTGCGAACGCTCACACGGGGAATTGACGCAATGACACCTGGGGCGGCGAAAACCGGCAATTGGGAACTTGTCCGCCGGGGCATTATCGACGAGAACACCATTTTCAGGCTCGCCATAAGCCTGTGCCCGGCCATCGCGGTCACCTCCACGCTCAAGAACGGTCTTCTCATGGGCGTTGCCGTCTTGTTTGTCCAGGTGATGGTGAACGTTTCAATTTCCCTGATGAAAGGCTTTATCCACCCGCGGATACGGCTGCCCATCTTTATGCTGGTGATTTCCGGCTGGGTGACGATCACCGACATGCTGATGGCGGCGTTCGCGCCTGACGCGTACCGGCAGATGGGACTGTACATACAGCTTATCGTCGCGTTCGCCTCGATCCTTGCGGGTGCTGAAATGTTCGCAAGCAAGAACTCGGTCGTCAAATCGTTCTTTGACGGAATCGGCCGCGGGACCGGGTTCCTGGTAGCGCTTGTGATCATCAGCGCGTTCCGGGAACTGCTGGGCAAGGGCGCGGTGCTCGGCGTCCCGGTGCTCGGCGGCGCAAGGCCCCTGCTCATCATGATACTGCCCGCCGGCGGGTTCCTGTCGGTGGGGCTGCTCATGGCGCTGTTCAATTGGCTCGATTCGAGGTTCTTGAAGAAGGAGAGTTAAAGAAAAGTTTCTTGGCGGGTGCACCCGCGGAGACCTGTTGACTGGTGGACAAGAAGACGATTTTCTCATGTCCTTGGTGAAAGTGAAAGAGTAGTTGCAGGAAGTCTCTTGGTTTTTGCGCCAGGGGCGACGGAGGGTGGCCAGAGCGCAGTGCCGGCCGACCCGGCCGCCAGGCCTAGCAGGTTGTTGAAATAGTCCTAACAGAAGCGCTCTTGTTGATTTTTTATGAACCTAACTTCAACTTTACATATGTCAGAGAGGTTTTACCTGCCTCGTTCCGAGGCATTTCCCCGGATTCCCAGGCCATTCTCATGCTGCCCCCACCGTTTGCGGCATCAACTTAACCATGCGTATCAAGTTGTACGCTGCGGCAACCACGTAGGCAACAGTCTGGTTGATTCGTATTCCTCTTACCCGAGTTTTCCGCAGGCCACCGACGCTCTTGATCCACCCAAATATCTCTTCAACCCGTTTTCGTTTCCGTTGACTTACGCTGTATCCCTTATGCCGAGTCGTTCTTCCATCCAACCCTTTAAGCGAAGTGTTGGCCTTCTCGGCAATGTGAGGCTTCACGTGCAGGCGTCGCAGGCTCTTGATAAATTCGGTTGCATGATACCCTTTGTCTGCACCCACCGTCTTCATCCGGCGTTTTCCGCGCCTGCGTTCATGCTTTATCAGCTCAAGCGCCATATCCCGTTCCGCTGTCCCCGTCGCTGGCGCAATGGCGATATCAACACACAACCCATTTCGGTTTTCCATCAGCACGTGACCGGAATACGCCAGCTGCGCTCCCGTTCTCTTGTTCTTCCGAGCCAACAGCGCCTCTGGATCGGTCGAACTCTGATGTGTCTCATTGCTTCGCTTCTCATGGTGGAAATCAACCGACGGATTACTCCGATCATCGTCAGTCTTGTTCGCCGATTCCGCGTCTTTTCGCTTGAAGCTCTTCATCGATGCCCAGGCTTCAATCAACGTGCCGTCAACCGTGAAATGCTCATCGGACAACAACTCTTCGGAACGAGCAAGACGCACGATTTCCTGCATCAGCCGGTGCGCAATCTCCTGTTCCATAAGTCGATCTCGGTTCTTCGAAAACACACTATGATCAAACGATGCCGCATCCAGATCCATGTCAAGAAACCATCGGAACAGAATGTTATAGTCCAGCATCTCGCAAAACAACCGGTCCGACCGTATCGAAAACAAAGCCATCAATATCTGTGCTTTCAAAAGCCATTCCGGCGGTATCGAAGGGCGTCCCATCCGGCTGTACATCGCCTCAAAGTCACGAGAAAGGCGGCGCAGCGCTATGTCCGTAAACTGTTTGACACGACGAAGCGGGTGCGTTGCCGGCACTCGGGAATCCGGAGAAACGAAGCTGAACATACCGCCTTGGGCTGGCTGGGAACCTCTCATCAATACTCCTTGGTTGGGGTTCCCCTATAATATAAGGATAAATGTTTACAAAAGGGAGACTTTTTCAACACCCTGCTAGGGCGGTCCGGCACGAGGCGAATAGCCGAGCCTGGAGGAGAACCGGTGCCGAAGGCAGGCGCCCAAAATCTTCCCGGAACGCAAGATAAAGGAATATTTTCCATGCATCACGAATTTATCAAACTCTTCGAGCTCGTCGTCGGCGCGTCGCTCGTAAACAATTTTGTCTTTACCCGGTTCTTGGGCCTGTGCATATTTTTCGGCGTGTCCAAGAAAATGAGCACGGCCGTCGGCATGAGCATCACCTTCACGACCGTGATGATGATAAGCGCGGCGCTGAGCTGGACCGTGTTCACCTTCGTGCTCATTCCGTTCCACCTCACCTTCCTGAAGATCGTGGTTTTTATCGGCGTCATCGCCGGGCTGGTGCAGGCGTCCGATACGATCATGCGGAAGGTGGCGCCCGACCTGTTCCACAAGCTCGGGATATACCTGGCGCTCATTTCCACCAACTGCATAATCCTGGCAGTCCCTCTTGTCAATTCATCGGAGAACTACAGTTTTGGTGAAAGCATCGCATTCGGCTTGGGATCGGGAATCGGGTTTTCGCTTGCGCTCGTCATCATGGCCAGCATCAGGGAGAAACTCGAACTCGCCGACGTCCCCGTTCCGTTCAAGGGGCTGCCCATCGCCTTTATCGTGAGCGCGATGCTGGCAATGGCGTTTGCGGGTTTTTCGGGGCTTATTGCGGAGTAAGAAGAGAAGATTCACCACGGAGGCACGGAGAAGAGGCGGGAGTCTCGACCAAAGACAAAGAGGAAAATAGGGTAAGGTTTTTATGACGGAATCACTACATCTTGTTCCGCTCCTCGCCGGGTCTTTGATCTTTCTCGCCGCCATGGGGCTCGTGTTCGGCGTCGGACTCGCGCTTGCTGCACGGAAATTCTTCGTCGCCGCCGATCCGAAAGTTGACGAGATAACCGAGGCGCTTGCGCACGCGCATTGCGGCGCATGCGGGTTTGCAGGATGCGAACAATACGCCGAAGCGGTGATGAAAGACCCGGGCGTTCCGCCGAACCTGTGCACCCCGGGCGGGCAGCAGTGCACCAACCTTGTTGCCGAGCTCACGGGGAAAACGCCGCAGGAACGGGAGCCGAAGTATGCACGGATCATGTGCCAGGGAGGGAACGACCGGGCGAAAAGGAAATTCTCGTACGAAGGGTTCAAGGATTGCCGGGCCGCCGTGCTTGCGGGCGGCGGGGACAAGGCCTGCCCGTACGGCTGCCTTGGCTACGGCACCTGCGTGCGCGTCTGCCCGTTCGGAGCGCTTTCCATGGCGGAAAGCGGGCTGCCTGTTCTTGACGAAAGCAAATGCACCGCGTGCAGGAAATGCGTTGCCGCGTGCCCGAAAAAGGTGATTGAAATCCTTCCCGCGTCGGTGCGGATACTTGTTGCATGCCACTCCACGGACAAGGGCGGAGTCACCCGCGCCTACTGCACCGTGGGTTGCACCGGGTGCCTCAAATGCGTCAAGGTGTGCCCCGTAACCCCCGTCAAAGCCGCCAAGGTCGAGAACAACCTCTCGCGTATCGACAATGCCCTGTGCACCGCATGCGGACAGTGCGTTGCGGATTGCCCCACGAAGTCGATTGTGGATTTGGTAACCGCGCCGGTAGAGCCCCGCCGCTTAACACCCGTTTTTCCACATTAATTCCGATAATTTCTTCAAGGCGAAACCGTATAGTTCGTGAATAGATTTAGTGAGTTCTCACCGGTAGTGTAGAATTATTTTGACATAAGAGGGGACCTTAACCGGTAAAGCGTTATGATGACCCGAAGGGAAATGCTGCAATCTTCAGCGGCTATGGCAGGTATGTGCGCCGCATCCGCCGGTTTTGCAAAGCCTGCAAATCCCGGGAAAACCGCCCTGTATTGGGATGCGATGGGTGACAACAACGTATCGTGCAACCTGTGCCCGATCCAGTGCGTGCTTCCCGACGGAAGGACCGGCATCTGCCGAACGCGCCAGAATATCAACGGAAAACTCATTACCTTTGCCTATGCGAATCCCTGCGCCGTCAACGTCGACCCGATTGAGAAGAAACCCATCTTTCACATGCAGCCCGGGACAAAGGCGTATTCGCTGGCCATTGCCGGGTGCATGCTGCGGTGCCTCAATTGCCAGAACTATACCATCAGTCAACAATTCCCCAAGGATACCGCAACCGTCAATCTTCCGCCGGAGAAAGTGGTGGAGATGGCGAAGCGCGAAGGATGCACGTCGGTGGCGTATACGTATTCGGAACCCATTGTCTGGTACGAGTACGTTCTCGACACCGCGAAGCTCGCACGGGCGGCGGGCCTCAAAAACATCCTGGTGACGGACGGGTATATCAACGAACCGCCGCTCAAAGAGCTTGCGCCCTTTATGGACGCGGCGAACATCAACCTCAAAAGCTTCAAGAACGAAATTTACCTGAAACTGAACAGCGCCAAACTCCAGCCGGTGATGGACACCATCCAAAACGCGATCAAGTTCGGCATGTGGGTGGAAGTGACGAACCTCATCGTGCCCACCTGGACCGACGATTTCGACATGATCCGGAGGATGTGCGCATGGCACGCGGAGAAACTCGGCGCGGACGTGCCGCTCCACTTCCTGAGGTTCTTCCCGCTTTACAAGCTGGAGAACCTGTACCCGACGCCCACCGAAACGCTCGTGAGGGCCCAGACAATCGCCCGCGAGGAAGGCATCAGGTACGTCTACGTGGGCAATGTCGCGGAAATCGACTCGAACACCTATTGCCCCAATTGCAAGAAGCCCGTTGTCGTCCGCGACGGGTATACCATCAGGAAGATCGCGATCAAAGACGGAAAATGCGAGAATTGCGCGACGGTGATCAGGGGGATATGGGCGTGAGAAGGCAATCGTTTTGGATTTTTGAGCCGGTGCGGCAATATACAAGTAAATAAAATATTGGTTTGCTGAGCGGGTGCAGCGTGGATGTACCCTTGGCAAGCCCAAACCTTCTGTTGCACGCACCCTAGAAACACCCGGTTGACAAAATCAAAGGCCAAACACGTTGACGAAGTTTTCAGCTGTGTGCTCTTATTCGTACAACTACGCGTTTAGATATTGTTGCGCGCACCGTGGCGGCACCCGGTTACAAAATTCTCAACCGAACTAACTCGTCAACATTCCAACCAGTAGTAACTCGATCTATCTTGACAATTGTGGACATTCCCTTCTGCCAAGCGCCAGGCCGGACTGGAAGGTGCGCGCAGGAGCGCGGTACTGCCTGACCGCGGCGCGGTTGTCGAGTGCCGCTCCCCTCGATACATCCCCGTTTCGATACATCCACAGAGTGGATTACTCGACGATCAGCGGGACACTCGGGGAGCGGCGTATCGAGACAACGCGCCTTGGCGGGAGGCAGCACCGAGGCCAACCGGCCGAGCCCGAAAGGAGGGCCGCCGTCCCGATGGGGGGCGGGGCGCCCAAGTCTTGACGCATCTACTCCAGCTATAAGGTTGGGTTTCTTGTTGACAACACTATGCACCAAGGGCCATATTTTTTACCGAACTATCTCACAGGCGGAGCACGGAGGCAACAAGAGAGGATTCCTGAATGAACACGTGTAAGCAGGTTTTTCTATGGGGAGTTGCACTGGCGGGGATGTGGTTTGTGGGTTGTTCCCCAACAGGTCCAAAGCCCGTTTATGGGCAGCGTGTGACGGATATTGACGGAAATGTTTATCAAACGGTGGTGATAGGCAGTCAGACGTGGATGGCGGAAGACCTGAAAACCACCAGATACAACGATGGCACTCCGATACCGCTGGTGACGGACTCAACATGGGACGGTCTCACAACGCCGGGATTTTGCTGGTATAACAACGATTCGGTCGCGTACAAAGGTACCTACGGAGCACTCTACAATTGGTACGCTGTAAATACGGGCAAGCTTGCCCCGGCAGGATGGCACGTAGCGACGGATGCCGAATGGACCCTGCTCAGCACGTACCTTGGGGGCGAAAGCGTAGCAGGCGGACCGCTCAAAGATACCGGAACGACGTATTGGATTTTTCCCAACACCGGAGCTGCCAACAACAGGGGTTTTTCGGCGCTGCCGGGCGGTCTTCGCGACAACAATGGTTCATTCTTCGGTATCGGCAGCTACGGTTACTGGTGGTCGTCTACGGCGGACGGCACAGCGTCCTCATGGCTGTATTTCATTTATTGCAGCAACACGGCCGTGAACCGCAACAATTACAGCAATGATTACGGCTGCAGCATCCGGTGCGTGAAGGATCAGTGACTATTGTCAATTTGCCTTTGTTCATGCGCGGTATTTCTTCATTATACAAATAATATATTGGATTGCTGAGCGGGTGCAGCGTGGATGTACCCTTGGCAAGCCCGAACCTCCGGTTGCGCGCACCCTAGAAACGCCTGGTTAATAAATTCCCAACTGTAAGTTCTCAGTCGGCTCTTAATTTTTTCACCAAATCAATGCCTCAATCCTTGGGCCCCTCAACTGCACCTCGTGGGTGCTCAATAAAATTTTCGCTCCAAATTTTCTCCCTCGCCCTTCGGGAGAGGGCGGGGTGAGGGGTTCCTATGATTCTCGCGAATAAACCCACTTTGGGGACACCCGGCTCAGCCATCCAATAGCATCTTAATTGCATTTACATTTTGCTGCGCGCACCCAACCCCGTCCTCCTGTCCCGCCCGTCACCCCCGAAATCGTTTCATCCCCAACCTTGTTCAATCAAATATCCTCTGATTATACCCCTGTTCTTCCCCGTTGTCGACGAAATCAATTTCGCGCCGCCGCAGCGTCGCCTGATCCCTCGGCCGCCGGGCCGCTCACGAACTCACCCGGCATGACAAGGGATAAAACGTAGCAAAGTACCGGGCTCAGACAACGCGAGCGGCCAAATCCTCCCGCCTTAACAAGTGTGGAACCAACCTGTTGCCACGCGCCAGGGCGGACCGCAGAGTGCGCTGGAGCGCAGTGCCGCCTGATCCCTGCCGAAGGCGGTAGGGACAGGCGGCACCGAGGCCTTAAGGCCGAGCTCGAAGGGAGGCCCGCCGTCCCGGTGGGGACGGGGCACCCAATTTTCTACCTTTTTAACGCAGCGAGGGAAACGCCGGGATCTTCCCTTGCTTAGAATAGCAGAGCGGGGTGCCCAACTCTTTGCCTTTACTATGCAGCAAAACGCCAAATCCCCGGCAATAATTCCCTCGCCCGCACGCATTTTCGATGAACAATGAAACGTGAAACCTATCGAGGTCTGCTCCTTCGACGGTAACAGCAACAGGGGCAGGAACAAGGACAAAAACAAGCACGTCGATCACAATGGCGATTTTACAAAACCCGAGATTATATTACCCTACAGGTATGCGATTACCAAGCTCTATGAGGCAGGAACGTCTTCCTTTCCTGCGTTTCACCGTTTGCATTTTGACCGGAGCGCTCATCATGGCTGGTGCAAGCTCGGGCAGCGGACAGGACCGGGTGAGAAGGCCCGCAGTGGCGGGCCAGTTCTACCCGGACAATCCCGTTGAACTGAAGCGAGATGTCGAGTCGTATTTGTCGCACGGCAAGAAGCTTGATCAGTTTCCCGCCATGCTCATCAGCCCGCACGCGGGATATGTGTTTTCCGGGCCGGTGGCGGGCATGGGGTATGCGACGATCGACAAGAAGATTGCAACCGTCATCATCCTCGGGCCGTCACACCATGCATGGTTCGAAGGCGTGTCCATTGCCGACGTCGATTCATTCAGGACGCCGCTCGGCACGGTCCCGCTGAACGCTGACATCGTGAAGAAACTGAGGGCAAACCCTATCGTTCATTCGGTGCCGCAGGCCGACGTTCCCGAACACTCCGTTGAAGTCCAGATCCCATTCCTCCAGACCATGCTGGGCAAATTCTCGATTGTGCCGATCCTCACCGGCAACGTCGATCTCTCGGCCGTGGCGGACATGATCCTGCCCTATGTCAATTCAACCACCCTGGTGGTCGCTTCGTCCGACTTTTCGCACTACCATGCCCACGCTGACGCGAGACGGCTGGACGACCAGTCCATCAAAACCATTTTGTCGGGTGATTTTACCGGCGACATCGACGCCTGCGGCGAGCAGCCGATACGCGTTGTGATGCGCCTGGCAAGGAAGCTGGGGCTGTCTCCGGTTCTCCTTGACGCGCGCACGTCGTACGACACCGCGCCGCAGTACGGTTCCGAGGACAGGGTGGTGGGGTACGTTTCAATCGTTTATCTGAAGAAGCCCGGGGCGCGCTAGGCTCCGTTGCGTAACCGCCGCCGGGCAGGAACAGGACCGGTACACCATGCCGCAGAATCACGGTCTTCATACAATCCTTATTCTCGGAGCGTTCCTGATGAATTCCATGAATTGCAGCGCTGCAAACGACGGCGGCGGCACAAAACCCGGACAAACCGTGCACCCGTCCGCGGAAAAGCCGGCCGACGCCCTGTCGCCGGACGTCAAGTCGTTCCTCCTCAAACTCGCCCGCCAAAACCTTGAGGCCGCGGTACAGGGCTTGCCGCCGGTGGCGCCCAAGGACCCGCCGGCTGTGACAAGAGAGAACCGCGGCTGCTTTGTGACGCTCACCGAGCGCGGGCAGCTTCGCGGGTGCATCGGGTACATCGAGGGGATAAAGCCGCTGTACGAGGCGGTGATGGACAACGCAAAAAACGCCGCGCTCGAAGACCCGCGGTTCCCCCCAGTGAAGCCCGGCGAGCTGGCCGCCATCGAGGTGGAGGTGTCGGTGCTTTCCGCGCCCGTTCCGCTGGCGCATACCAGCCCGCAGGACCTGCTTGACAAGCTGGTACCCGGCGAAGACGGGATCATCCTTTCCAAGGGATACCACCAGAGCACGTTTTTGCCCCAGGTGTGGGAACAGCTTCCGGACAAGGTTGATTTTCTCGAGCACCTGTCGGTAAAGGGCGGCATGCCCGCCGACGGGTGGAAAACCGCAGAAGTCAAGCGCTACCGTGCCGTACATTTCCACGAACAATAACCGCGGGGCACTGCTCGTGTTCTGCGCCGGCCTGAGTTCGGCCGCGCTGCAGAGCGTTTATTTCCGCGAATGCCTTTCCGTATTTTCCGGCAACGAACTTTCCATCGGCATGATCCTTTCGGTGTGGCTCGTGTGCACCGGGGCGGGAACAATGCTGGGTTCGCGTTTGGCCGGCCTGAAAAATGACGGCCGTTTACCGGGCATGTCGGGCGCGGCGGCCCCGGCTGCGCTCGTGCTGAGCGCGGTGGCGGGAATACTGGCGATCCGCGCAAGCCGTCTGTTGTTTTTGCCCGGCGAACTGCTGGGACCGCTTCAGATGCTGCTCGTGCTCGCGGCAAGCGAACTGCCGTTCGCGTGTGCGTACGGGTTTGTACTCGGTTCGCTGTTTACGCGGGCCGACGCTCCGCCTAAACTGTACGGATGGGACAACGCCGGCGATTTTCTGGGCGCGCTTCTGGTATACGCGTGCGTGCTTGTGTACCTGAAGAACGCGATCATTGTCGCCATTGCCCTGGCGCCGCTTGTGGCGCTGTGCGGCCGGAGCGTGCGGTATGCGGCGCTGTGCGTTGCCGCCGTGGCGGCGCTTCTGGCGCTGGATCATGCGAGCGTGCAATGGAAATACAGCGTGCCGGTGCACCGGATAGTTTACGGACACGAAGGGGAAATCGTGGCAGTGGGCGCCGGGGCCGACACCACGTTCCTGCAAAACGGGGTGGTGTACAAGTCGACAATGCAGAAGCCGCTTCTGGAGCAGGCGGTGCATATTCCCCTGGGGGAACGACCGCACGCGCGCCGCGCGCTCGTTATTATTGACAGAGGACACCTGGCCGAGCTTGCCAAGTATCCGGGATTGGCCGTTGACGCCATCGAAACCGAGCCGGCGTTTGCCTCGGCCGCAAGCAGGGTTGCGTCCCCGGAAACGTTTCGTCCGCTCAAACCCTACGACCTGGTCTTCATCGGCTCCGGCATTCCGCGGAGCGCAGCCTCCAACCGGTTCTACACCCGCTCGTTTTTCCTCCGGATGAAATCGATCCTGACGGATTCCGGCATTGTCACGTTCTCGCTGCCTTTCTCCGAAAACTACCTGAGCCCTTCCGAACTGCGGCTGTACGGCGCGCTGCAGACCACGCTCGCCGCGGTCTTCCGGAATGTTCTGGTGTTTCCTGGCGAAGGATACACGTTTATGGCCTCAAACGGGCCGCTCAACCGTTCGTGGAATGTGCGCGTGCCCACCGAGTATCTTGCGCCCTCGACTATTCCGGCCCTGTCCGACGACCGGATGGAACGTGCGAACCGGAAACCGGCCGTCGCCTATGTGAACTCGCAGAACAGGCCGATCACCCTGTATCTCGGGATCAGGACCTGGGTGGAACTTTTCGGCGGCGGGATGATGGTTGTGGGCGCGCTCTTTGTTCTCCTGTGCGCCCTTGCGCTGTGGGTGCTGCCCAAAACGCGGGCCGCGCTGTCGGTGGGCACCAGCGGGCTGGCGCTGGGCGCCTACTCGGTCTGCCTCCTTCTTATCTATCAATCAACCTACGGCGCGCTCTACTCGCGCGTGTCGCTGCTGCTGGTGGCCCTGGCCGTCGGCTTCACGCTCGGCGCGTTGGTCAAGAAATTTCCGTGGTCGGACGCCGCGGTGGGACTCTACTGCGGCGGCACGCTTGCGCTGCTTGCCGTGGTCCCCGGCCCGCCGGCGCTGCTTTTTTACGCCCTGCACGCGGGCGCGGGAGTTCTCGGCGGGGCGCAGATCGTGTCGCGGAAAAATGCCGGCCTCGGGGAATTGTTTGCGGCGGACCTGTTCGGCGGCGCCGTTGGCATGGCGCTGTGCTCCACCGTGCTGGCGCCGCTGGTGGGGATCGTGCCGGTGGCGGCGGGCATAGGGGTGGTGAAGATTGTTACGGAACTCGCGGCTGTGAAGCGGGCGGCGTGAGGAGCGCTAATTCCACATTTTATCAAACAAGCTTCCAGACGCCATTTCTCTTAACCTCTTCATACATTGCGTCCGGGGCAAGATCAATGTTCCCGGGCCACTCGACAAAGCCGTGTGCGCAATTGACATCGGAAAAGACAGCGGGGTTTCTTAATGCCTCAAAAACGCCATTCAAATGGTTTTCCGAGAAGATCACCTCGCCGGTAAGGCCGTCGCTGAAAGTCACTTTGAGATGCAGGTGCTCCAGGGGTTTCACTTCCACGACATCGTAATTCATTCTATTCACTCCAGGGGAACTATCTTTTTGGGCTGTTGCTTGTTCCGACTGAGCTCCCAATCTTGTCGCAATTCTTCTCGATGTAATGCTGCCCACTCAAGCACCAAGCCAAGGGTGCGGTTCGGAAGTTTGCCGTCAAGGATTTCCAACGTATCAATGGATATTTTCGCTTTATATTCGCCATATTCAGCATGAAAATGCGAAGGTATATGATCGTCGAAAAACATACGAATAATAATTCCGAAGAACATTGAAATGGTCGGCATGATTGGTCCTTCCTACCAACGAAAACAAAAATATATCCCGCACTGTGCAAGGTACCTCCAAGATGGATGCGAAACCGTCCCGACAAATCGCATAATAATTTACAACCCAATTCGTAGTCTTCTTTTTACTATATGTTAATAAACCCTTGTTGTGAGATCGCAGCAAACCGGCAGAGGACGAACTTTAAGGAGAGCCGCCGCATGCCAGGCGCTTTACGCGGGAGCGGAACCGGCATTGTCAACAGTACATCGGGATCGGGACAACGGGAACATCCACGGCGCTCGTCAGTACATCACTTCTCTTTGGTCTCTCCTAAGCGTTAAGGAACATTGATTGCTTTTTCGCATACTCCTTCTTATCTCCTTTGCGCTTCTCGCCCTTGACGAGGTATGCGGGCAGCAGGCGCCAGGTTCCAAAAGCGACAACTCCGGGTATTCAAGTGCCGGCTCCGGCGTGACCTCGTCCGTGGGTTTCTCCGGCGAACCGCAACTGGTTTCCGGAGGAAATATCGATGTCCCGCCGCGATGGTTGAAGAAGGGCGTGGAGGGAAGCGTTTCCGTGAGGGTTGATATCCGGCAGGACGGGACGGTGGAGAGATGCGCGCTGCTGAAAAGCAGCAACCCCCTCCTGGATTCGCTCGTCCTTGCGAACGTTCCCCGGTTTGTGTATTCTCCCGCCGTGGAAAAGGGCCAGGCGGTTGCCTCCACCGTTGATCTCGAGATACTGTTTAATCCTGACAGCATACTTGCGAAAAGCAAAGACGCGCCGCCGGAAATCGAAGGAACGGTTCTGGATCGGGATACCAGGATGCCGCTGACGGACGCCGTCCTCCACATGCAGTTCGCCGATTCAACGAGCGATCCGGATATTTCCATCGGGTTCAACAGATATGTGAAAATGATCGGCGCCGTTCCCGGCCAAACAACCAGAAGAAGCATTCTCTCAACTGCGGCGGATTCCACGGGCCATTTTGCTTTCCGGCTGTTGCCGGACTGTCCCGCAACCGTCTCGGTCCAGGCGCGCGGAAGGGAGATTGCGCATTTTACCGAGCATCCCCGGTCCGGGCATCGCATCTTCGTCAAATATTTTCTCGGGAGAATCGCTCAAGAACCGTCCTCTTCCGATTCGTCAAACACAATCACCGTGTACGGCAGGCAAGCCGGGACAGAGGTCGTGAGCGTTGAGCGGCAGGAAGTGGAGACCGGGCTCACGCATTATGTGAGCAAACTCCTGATCCAACAATCGGCCATCCGGCAGGTTCCGGAAGCCGGATCGGCGCTGCTGGTGCGGTCGGCGGGCCCTTTTGACAACCGGTATTTGCTGGCCGGAGTGCCGTTTCTGGCGCCCTTTCACTTTGGCGGGAGCCCCTATGCGGATATTGATGGAATGATGGTTTCTACATTGAGTGATATTACCATAACAGTAGATAGAATTGCCGGGCGGTACACCGATGCGTGCGGTGCTCTGATTGAGGCGAATCCGGGAATTTATCGCCCGGCAGATCCAAAATTGATCAGAAGACCTGAAATGTCTATTGACTTTAGCATGATGAGCGTAGACTTCCTCCTATCGGTTCCTGTTGGAATGCATACGAATGATTATCTGCAGATAGGGTTCAGTTGCGCAGATAATTATGACATCAAGATGCTCTATGATCTCTATGGAATGTCCGGCGAGGCCGACTTAGATCTTGGGCAGCCCTATTCGTTTTATAATGTTACCGCCACCGCTACAAACACTGTTAATTCATTGCAGTTTGATTCATATGCATGGTTGGCATTGGACGAGTACGATCAGGAGACTGTGCCCTGGGGGATGGCCAGCGTTCGCATGCATCCGGTTGGACAGGACAATCTGTCGGTTCTTTGCGGCGGATCGCGCCAGTATTTTGCAAAGGGCAAAAGGGTCGGGAACAATGACTTTCTCAGAACGGCGTATTTGAACAACGGCGAAATTCAAGGAACAATCGACAGCGTCATCAGCGGTGTGGTCGACATGAACCTCGATTGCAGGATCGACTACCAGGATTGGCACGGCTCGGTGATCCAGCGCGATACGACGGGGATCGACACGGGCGTTAGCGCAAAAGGCGACGAGGCCGGATGCCATGTCCATGGGTGCTTCACCAAGGAACTGGGGCCGATAAAAGGTATGGCAGACCTTTTGTGCTCCGGCATTCTCTACGGGAAAACGCCGGATGTGCTATTCGACGCCGGTTTTTCTTTGTTTTGGAACATACAAGATTTTCAAACCGAACTCCATTTCGGACGTGTGACCAGCCGGCCCGATATTCGCGGCTTGCCGGACAGCGCCTTTCGACAACAGCATTTGGAATCGTACCTCGTGTCATTGCCCGTTTCTTATCGGGGCGAATTCCTAACAAAACTCGGTATTCAGCCCTATTTCAGATTTCAGGACAGATGCCCGCAGATGGACCCAATGCTTAACATCTGGGATACGGCCGGCACAACGGCTCTCTTCGCCGAGGGCGTTGATATTGATGGAGAACTGCAGCCGTTTTCATGGGCTGCGATTCACGGGGCTTTGAATCTGGCGTCGGCGCAACGGTCCAAAGACAACCACGATTCACTCTATGAATGGGAAATTCCCTGGACGATCAGGGGCGGGTTACACTGTTCGTTTCTAAGAAACCTGGTTCACCTCTACCTCGACTATACACTGACAAAAGGCTTACCCTACTACGATTTCAACGAGAAAGCGTACTTAGAACTGCCAGACTATGGAAGATTGGATGTCAGTGTGCAATACCGGTCGCCAATCCAACCAAATCGTTTCATTACTCGATACGATGCCTACTTCAATGTATACAACGCACTCGACACCTATAATGTTCGTGATTATTTCTGGAATAGACAAATGCAACGAATGCCCATATGGTTATCGCCGGTCAATTGCGATATGGGCTTGCGGCTTGGACTACGCCTGTGACAAATGCGACAAGGTTCGTCGCCCGTGGCAAGACAATGCTTGCAGATGGTGCGGGGACCTGGCCGAAGCGTTTCCCCCAAGGAAGTGGAATAAACGCGGGCTCGATTTGGGGGCTGATCCTAGATAGTATATTACATGATTCGCACCCGGACTAACCCTTGACGGAATAGAACCAATGGACTTCCTCACGCATGTTCCCGCTTTTGCCCGAGTGGGCGCCTCGTTTCTCGGCATCCTTGTCGCCTACCGTCTCGGGCTGGGCCTCGGCTACTCGATCCTGCTGTTCGCCTCGGTATTGACCTTATGGACCGGCACCGGGTTTGCCGGCGCCGCATTTCAGGCCCGGATGCTGGCGTCGCCGGAGAACTATCTTTTGCTTGCCGTTATTCTCATGCTTCTGTTCTTTACCGAAGCGCTCGACAAAACCGGTAGAATGCGGCGCACCATAGATGCCCTGGAGGCGTGGCTGAGAAGTCCGAGGCTGCTTCTTGCCGGCTTTCCGGCCCTGGTTGGGCTGTTGCCGATGCCGGGCGGGGCACTGTTCTCAGCGCCGCTTGTGGCCGCGGTGGACAAGGACAACCGCCTCCTGCCCGCCCACAAGGTGGCCATCAATTACTGGTTCAGGCATATCTGGGAATACTGGTGGCCGCTGTATCCGGGCATTATCCTTGCGATCAAGTATTCGGGAATACCGTCTGCGCTGTTCTTTTTGATCCAGATGCCCTACACCGTTGTGTCGGCCGTGGCCGGATTCTTTTTCATCATGCGAAAGGCGGGAGCCGCGGGAAGCGCCGCGCCGCTGGGCAGACTCGACCTCCGGGCGGCCTTGTCGGCGCTGTGGCCCATTGCGCTCCTGGTGGTGATGTCGCTCGCCGGGTCGTTTATGCTCCCTGCCGCGGGAATGACCAGGACCCTTGCAAATATCGCGGGCATGGTCGGAGGCCTGGGTGCGGGACTTGTCGCGGTGTTTGCCGGGAACCCCGGGGCGCTCAGGCGCGCGGCGACACTGTTTGCAAAAAGGAATACCTGGGACATGATGCTGCTCGTGCTGGGAATCCAGGTGTTTTCGGCCGCGCTGAGCTGTCCCCTTGGCGGTTCGAAAAGCGCCACGCTTGTCACGGCCATGCGCGACGAGTTCCTTGCAATGGGAATTCCCATTGGGCTCGTTATCGCGCTGATTCCGTTCATTTCCGGCGCGGTCACGGGCGTTGCATTCGGTTTTGTGGGCGCGAGTTTTCCAATCGTGTTCGCCCTGCTCGGCGCGTCGCCCGCCCTCCACGTTGTGTGCGCGGCCACGGTATTCGCCTACGGGTGCGGATACGTGGGCATGCTCCTGTCGCCGGTCCACATCTGTTTCGTGGTGACAAACGAGTACTTCAAGACGCGGCTGTACAGTTCGTACCGATACATTCTTGCGCCGGCCCTGTGCGTGCTGGCCGCGTGTTTGATCATGTCCGGCGTGTATTATTACCTCTTTTGAGAGGCGGCAGGTCCTGGTGCCGATGTAGCACGGCCCCGTATGATTGACAACCGTACGCAGGAGGGCATATATTTAGCCCCAGAGCGGTCGATAGGAGGGCTGCGGCCGCCCTCCTGCCCGCAAACGAGCAATTCCCTATCGGTAAGGATTTGTCGATGGTCAAGCGACTCCTGATCCTGCCTCTTATGTATCTACTTCTTTGTTCCCCGAACAGGCCGAGCACAGGCGTGCCGGTGATAAGCCATGCCGGCATGCGGAAAATCGCGGCAACCGGGAAATCGTTTGTCCAGGGAGCGAACGATTCGCAAAGCACCCCGGACGAACAACCGGGCATGACATGCAGGTTCACGTACGATTATTGGCTTGACACCGCCGAAGTGACCCAGGAGGAATATGCAAGCGTGACCGGAGTGCAGCCGGTGCCGTCGGCGAGCCCCTACGGCAGCGGAAATCTCTATCCCGTGTACGACGTGAGCTGGTACGACGCGATTTTGTTTTGCAACAAGAAGAGCAAACGTGACAGTCTTGACACAGTATACTCCTATTTCGGAACCCCCAAGGCCGAGTCCGGCAGCGTTTACGAGATCGACGGGTTGCGCATCAATACCGGCAGCAACGGCTACCGCCTGCCCACCGAGTCGGAGTGGGAATACGCGGCGCGTGAAGGAACCTCTACGATCCCGTTTCCGCATTTGTCCGACAGCGCCACGGCGAAGGCGTATGCGTGGTATTCGTCAAACGCAAAAGGGACAACGCAACCCGTGGCGACAAAAGTGCCCAACGCATTCGGCCTGTACGACATGGCGGGCAATGTGTTTGAGTGGACGCAGGACTGGAAATGCTTCTATACGGTCAAGAGCATCACAAATTCCTTTGGGGCCCCGGTGCCGAATGAGAGCAACGAAAAGGTCCTGAAAGGCGGATCATTTGAGCACGGGTTCATAAGCCTGAGGCCGTCACGGCGGCAGACAACCTACCCGACGTCGCTGTCGCAATATGCGGAATACATCGGTTTCCGCTGCGCGCTCGGCGCCATACCCGGCCCGTCGTATATAACCTTGGACACCTCGAGCACGGCGACGAACGCGACGAACCTGCTTGCGTCGTCGACCCGGCAGAGCGTGGGCACCACGCGCGTAGAAGTTGTGTTTGTGAACGTAACGGACAATCTCAGGACCCTCTGTTACCTCAATTACAACAACCCCATTCCGTACATTTACGAGTTCAAGGATGTCTCAAACGTCAATGCGCCGTCGATTTCCCCGGACGGCAGGTATGTGGCCTATTGCACGGCCGGCGTCGGCGCACAGGGCGCGGCGGCTATTTACATCAGGAGCCTGGATTCAATGGCCGGCGCTCCGGTGCAACTGCCGTGCGACAGTGCGTTTGAGCCGCGCTGGTGGGTAGACCCCGCGACGCTGGACACGTTTCTCATTTTCACCACGTCCGCAATCGACAACACGTCTCCGGCATGGACGAACAGCCAGACCCGGATGTGGCGCGTTTCCGGCGGCGTCGCGGCAGGCAACCAGCAGATCGTGACCGCCAGCGGCGGCTTTCACGACGGTCGGTCGGCAAACGGCCGGTATCTGGTGACCGGATACCGCAACCTGGTGATGCGGGACCTTGTGGGCAACACGAACCTTCAGCTGTTTGTGTCGCCGCACAACGGCAAACCCGCGAACGGTTCCACGCAGGCATGCAATGCCTCGATGTGCACGGACGGCGCCTACAACGGCCGGTGCATGTTTTTGGATTTCGGCAGTCCCGCGACGAGCACATTGACAGGCGCGACATACGGGGTTCACCAGTATATTTTCGTGGCCGATGCCGCCGATTCGGTGATAAGCTGGTACCCCTGCCCGAACGGGGAAAGCGCGTGGGACAATCCGGAATGGTCGAACAATGCCGGCTTTGCAATTGCAACAGGATGCAACGGCATGGGCGTGCCGGATGACATCTACATCGTCGGCCTGAAGCCCCAGGCGTATCAGGAGATCGTGTCGGGTGCGTCCCTTGCGGAGCCTGCGCTGTGGATAGCGCCGGGGTCCATTGGGGACGTTGCCTCTGGCGACTCGCTCAATCTTGACAGTCTGGGACAGTACGATGATCCGGCGCTCTCGTACAACATCGGCGTCTTAACAAAGCGGATGCAGGGATTCTGGCAGCATCACCGTGCCATGAGCGTGGTGTTTCTCGGCAGTTCGCACACGTCATACGGCATCGATCCGAATTATTTCACGGCCAACCAGGTTGCCAACATGTCGATTTTCGGCGGCCCGTTTTCGGTGGCCAAATTCCTTACCTCGAACTATTTACTTACCCAGGATCCGTCCCTGAGGCTTGTCGGCTGCGATTTGATACCGGCAACCATGAACTGGACGAATTATTTCACGCCATGGCCGCTTATTGCCGACAACCTGGGTTTCAATTACGATCAAAACCACGGGTGTTGGAAAACAGGGCTCCCGGATAATTTTGAAAAGTTGGTTGCTCTGGCGCCCTGCCCGGATCTTCCGAGCGTGGACACGCTTGGCTCAGATCATTCCGCAGTATGCAGCGGCTGGGGCGGCTCCAGCCCCGATCTTTCGGGAGGCGGAACTACCTGGTCACCGGATAGCGACCCGCAATACCCGATAAATCTTGCCATACTCAAAGGGGTCGCCAGCCAGCTCTACGCAAACAGAATACATTTCCTTTTGTATATCACCCCGGAAAGCCCATATTACAAGAATACCGATTCTTACGGGAGATACGGACCGAGCTGGCCGACTGCGGAGGCCATCATAGCGCAGATAAAGTCGTGGCAGGACACGTTTCCCGGGTATTTCCATTTTTATGACGCGAACCTTGACGGAAACCACGACTACGCGGACAGCGAAGCCTCCGACTGCGAGCACCTCTGCACGGTGGGAGCGAAAAAACTGAGCAGGCGCATGGACTCGGTGGTGGCGTCTATCCTGGGTCAATGAGATGCGGACGTTTCCGTGAGGCCGGATGCGACACTTGCCCGCCGCCGGAGAATGGTGATGAAAAAATTACTTGCTCCGCTGTTCTTGTGTGCCGTATTGGTTGTCTATTGTGGCTGCACTAACTACGGGGTATCCGACCGCTTGTTCGGAATTGCCGGGATAACGTATGACGCGAAGGACAGCACGGTTCTCAAGGGGACATCCGTGAAATTGACAGATTTTTGGGGTCATCCTAAGAACCCCGTTCCTGATGTCAATACTGTCAGCGACTCCACGGGCTTTTTCTACATTGAAGAGGACGTAGGTATCTACGTGGACTACTATCTATGGGGGGGGACAACCACCTATGAGGCGGAGTCCTGCAGAGTGATTTTTTCCAAGCCGGGATATCGCAATGACTCGATGGTTCTCAGAGGAGCCTCCCTGTCTTTGGATACGGCAAGCGGAAGCAAAGGAGATTCAATCTACCTACAGAGGGATTAATACTCCATTTCAGTAGTGTCCGGTTAAATTGACAACAAGAGAAGGGCTACCAACCTATTTTTATCGTTGAAGGTTTAGTTTTTGACGATTAAAAAGAGGAGGCAGCCCTTGAACAGAAGAAATACAATATTCAATCAGATAACGCAACTGTTGAATCGGAAGGGATTCTGGCGCATTGTTAATCGGTACGAAGGAGACAGGTACGTAAAGAGCATGACCTGCTGGCAGGAGATGCAGATTTTGCTCTTTTCGCTGGTAAAGGATTTGGTCAGCTTTCGGGATGTAGAAGCGTGTCTGAAGAGCAATGCGGATAAGTGGGAACATATTGGTCTTGCGAGTGTAGCCCGCAGTACACTGGCAGATGCACTCGCTCTCCGGCCATACAAGATGTTTGAAGATCTTTTCTATCAGTTTCTGGATAAATGCCAGCGATTGGCACCTCGTCATGACTTTCGGGTAAAGGTTCCGGTATTTACGCATGATTCAACCTTGATCAGCGTATGTCTGTCATCGTTTCCATGGGCACGGTATCGCAGGCGCAAAGGTGGATTGAAACTTCATATGCTTCTGGACCATGACGGTTACCTACCGTCGTTTATCCGGATGACGGACGGGAAAGTCCATGACATTCGGGTGGTGAAAGATGCCGAATATGATTTTCCTGCGCTTCCGCCGGACAGCATCCTCACCATTGATCGAGGCTACACAGATTTTGGCTGGCTTCATTCACTGCATACGACTGGTGTTACATTCGTGATCCTGGCAAAATCCAACATGGCATATCATCTTGTCGGACAGCACAAAGAACCGAACGTAAGACGCGGAATTATCCGTGATCAGGAAGTCGAAATGTCGAATTTTTACGAAAGCAAGGCATATCCGGAGAAGCTGCGACTGATACAGTATTACAACAAGGAGTTAAACAAGAACCTGGTCTTTCTGACGAACAATTTCACGTTGTCGGCAACGACAATTGCTGCACTGTACAAGGGAAGATGGGAGATAGAAACATTTTTCAAGTGGATCAAGCAGCACTTGAAGATAAAGACGTTCTACGGGACCAGCGAAAACGCGGTAATGACACAGGTGTGGATAGCCATGATCTTGTATCTCCTGTTGTCGTTTATAAAATTCCAAGCACGGTATGCCTTCACCATGCTGGAATTACTGCGGGTTATCCGAGAAAGGCTGCTTGGTTTTGAAAGCTTGATTGAATTACTACGGGTCAATTACGAGCGGTTACGTTCTTTGCGCTCCGCTCCAGTGCAATTATCATTCTATTAGCCATTGGTCAAGAGGTTTAGCCGGACAGGGCTGAATCCATTTCATGATTTAGTATTGTTGTTGAGCAGTGGCATAGGAACCCGGATCGCAGATCCGGGCCACGCGGATCAAAATTGATCGAAGCACCCGCGCGCGGCCACCTGTCGAAGAAGCCGACGGCACGATTCAGGAAATGACAAAATGGAGTACAACCAATGCACCCCATTCATCACCTCCAACCACGGTGTAGATACCGGGGATGAAGTTACGGAAGGTCGCTGCGGGACTGCCAACCCAATATCCTGCGGAAGCGACCCCGGAGGTCATTTGAATCGAGTCGAATGGCCCGAAGTTGAAACTGGTGTAGATGGCAGCTACGTCGCTTGAAGGTTGAAAATCATAGGCAGTAATTCCAGCAAGGATCATCGGGCAATGATATGTTGCATTCGGGTCGTAAAGATCAAGCGGTGTGACCGAAGCCACGCTTTCTATATCGTAATTTCCCTGCAGGACGGCGATTCCAAAAGGATAGTTAAGCGGCCCGCAAGGACCCACGTTTAAACCCTGAACCAGCCACTCATTAGCTGTTTTGACGCTATTTTCTGCGGCCAGGGCGTTCTTTTCAGAAATTGTAACGGAAATCTGCTGTCCCGGCTGATAGGTTGTTGAGTCTATTGACAAAGTAAGGCTCAGGCCATTTTTAGAGACGACGGTAGAAGTTTTAGTGAAGGTGTCCGATGGTTGCATACATCCCATAGCATCGGAGATTTCGGATTGGAGCTTCTTACATTCTTCTACAAACACGTAAGCAAAGAACAGGTTGACGGTATCGGCTCGACCCGAAATTGCCGTAATCGTATCACTCCTGTTGCTGCTATCACTATTGTTGATGGCAATGACGGTATATCGACCGGGAGAAACATCGATTACATACCTACCTTGTGAATCTGTTTTCACAGTGTCGGTTGATGGATTTGTAAACACATTCGCACCCATGATTGGGTCAACTAATGAATCGTTCCGGTTCGCAAAGAAAACCTGTCCTTGAATAGTGGCTTTCGGAACAGGCGCTATTGACTGAGTACCACAACCGGACAGAAACAACAGAGCGATGAGAAGCCGTTTAAAAATTCTCATTCTATCTCCCTTTTTTGAACTACTTCAACGTTCATGCGCTTTCGGAACACGAGGCGCTTTGCCATTCCCACACGTCCCTTGACACTGCTATAGTCGTTGGAAGGATATGGGAAGTTCAATGGCTTATCCCGGGGGAAATGCAACATACGTCCAGAAGATCCAGGAGGCATTTCGTGGATGAGAGAACGGCTCAATTGTGAGTTGCGAGGCGATGGCACGTGCCAACCATCGGGACTGCATCCGGCTGAGTTTATTCACCTACTATCGGGAGATCTTTGAATAGTAGTAATTCAGGAACGCACGTGCGTCCGGAACGGCCGCACCCGGCGAAGCATAGTTTGAGAAATCCAGTTCTATGTAGTAGTTCCGGAAATGCGCATGCACGGACAATCCGCCGCCGCCGGCATCGAACCCGAGTGCGGTGGTGTCTGAAAAGGGTGAAATGGTGTCTCTCGTCGCCCAGGAATCCAAGGTGATCCAAAGATTGAATTCCGCTTTTGCGCCCGAGTCGGTCCCGTAGTCGATGACAATCGCCGTCAGCTCGCTGTCGCTTTGCGGATTCTTCAAATAGGTGAGAATACCGTCTTTCAAATCGTCGCTGCCGTTGCAAGGCCCGCAATAATCGACGCATCCGCCGTCAAAGAATCTGTATACTGTGGAGTCCACGAACGGCATCGCCGTCGCCGTACTGTCACCTCTGGACGAGTCCACCACCCAACCGCTTATCTGATTGGTAATTATCAGGGAGTTGATTTCCGGAACCGGGCACATCGTTGTTGCTATCCTGAAAACCACGTTAGGCCTGTCCTGCCCAAGAACGCGAACGACAAGGCACCCTTCTTGATTCTTGTGAACAAAAGAACCTGCACAACCGACCAGGATCCGCAGCGGATTCGGATCAGGGTCCCAGGTTTTCCCGCTGTCGAGTGAAATGGAGACAGTGCATTGCGTTACGCTACCCGTGTCTTGCGGCAGGAAACCGACACGGCAATCTCTGCTGTATCTTTGCTGAAGTACTCCGTTTTCATCATACCAGGAGCTGTCGCTGTTCCAAACGCTGTCGACAAATACCGAGTCGACATGCAGCGCCTGCGCGGAAGCATTCCACGCGGAAAGAACGACGACACACCAGGCAACCCCGGATACGCGCCCCACGATCTTTCTGATTGTTTTCATGGATATGTTTCCCCTCACCAGCTCACGATAAATCGGCGCACATAGTTCTTGGCATCGCCTTGAACACGCACCGTGTAAATACCGGCCGCAAGCGTTTGCGGTTCAAAATGCACTGAAGTGCCGCTGAATCCGCGCTGCCGGTAGATCTGCCGGCCCGCAATATCGTACACTGCCACGTCGGAAATCCCACGCTCCATGGCCGGCAGCGTGACAAGGATACCGCTTCCGGTCGTTGTAACGCGTAACCCGCTGTCGCCCCTGCCGCGAGCGGCGACCGCGCGGATTGCCGTGGGCCCGCTCTTTGCACCTGCCTTTAGAGTGAAAGCCGCAGTCTGACCGCTTGCGTCATGACATACCTGGCACCAGCATGCTGCGGCGCAGGCAAGGACCAGCGTGGACATCACGGTGATTCGTTTCATGGCACGTCTCCTTGAGAGTGGGAAAAGGCCCCGGAGAGAGCATCCGGTCCATCAATAAAGATACTAGTCGTCAAAGGGGAAAAAAGAGTTCATAACAAAACGGATCAATTTCGTTCCCCCGCTGAAAGGCCGGATTCCTGCGTAAATATTTGGGCGTTCCCTTCGCTTCGCTCAGGTCGGCCCTCCCTTCGGGCTCGGCTGGTCAGCCTCGGTGCCGGATCGCCCTATGCCTGTCGGCCGGGGCGACCGGCACTCCCGCAATCGCGGGACCCTGTGGTCCTGCTTAACGCAAAAAGCAAGAAAACAAAACCCGTCTTGGTTTCCCCTCAATGGCGCAGCTGCGGCCGGAAGACCAGGGACAATGTATTCGGTATTGGATTTTGTTAACCGGGTGCCGCTACGGTGCGCGCAACTGAAGGTGCGGGCTTGCCACGGGCACATCTACGCCGCACCGGCTCAGCAATCCACACTATTATTTAAATATTGTCGCACCGGCTCGGCGAACCAGAACCATATTACTTAGCAATCGCCGCGCGGCAGCGGGGCGGCCAACTCCCGTTCCGCATTTGCAATGGAGACACCCGGCTCCATGTCTTTACTGCATCACGATTTTTTCGGTACGAACCTTCTCTCCCTCGGAAATCCTTACGAAATAGATTCCCTTGGAATAGTTCGAAAGGTCAATTTGATTTGATACGCGCTGTTTAAGGTCGGATGCCTCGAACACCTTGGCTCCCTAGCAGGTTGTTGAAATAGTCCTAACAGAAGCGCTCTTGTTGATTTTTTATGAACCTAACTTCAACTTTACATATGTCAGAGAGGTTTTACCTGCCTCGTTCCGAGGCATTTCCCCGGATTCCCAGGCCATTCTCATGCTGCCCCCACCGTTTGCGGCATCAACTTAACCATGCGTATCAAGTTGTACGCTGCGGCAACCACGTAGGCAACAGTCTGGTTGATTCGTATTCCTCTTACCCGAGTTTTCCGCAGGCCACCGACGCTCTTGATCCACCCAAATATCTCTTCAACCCGTTTTCGTTTCCTTTGACTTACGCTGTATCCCTTATGCCGAGTCGTTCTTCCATCCAACCCTTTAAGCGAAGTGTTGGCCTTCTCGGCAATGTGAGGCTTCACGTGCAGGCGTCGCAGGCTCTTGATAAATTCGGTTGCATGATACCCTTTGTCTGCACCCACCGTCTTCATCCGGCGTTTTCCGCGCCTGCGTTCATGCTTTATCAGCTCAAGCGCCATATCCCGTTCCGCTGTCCCCGTCGCTGGCGCAATGGCGATATCAACACACAACCCATTTCGGTTTTCCATCAGCACGTGACCGGAATACGCCAGCTGCGCTCCCGTTCTCTTGTTCTTCCGAGCCAACAGCGCCTCTGGATCGGTCGAACTCTGATGTGTCTCATTGCTTCGCTTCTCATGGTGGAAATCAACCGACGGATTACTCCGATCATCGTCAGTCTTGTTCGCCGATTCCGCGTCTTTTCGCTTGAAGCTCTTCATCGATGCCCAGGCTTCAATCAACGTGCCGTCAACCGTGAAATGCTCATCGGACAACAACTCTTCGGAACGAGCAAGACGCACGATTTCCTGCATCAGCCGGTGCGCAATCTCCTGTTCCATAAGTCGATCTCGGTTCTTCGAAAACACACTATGATCAAACGATGCCGCATCCAGATCCATGTCAAGAAACCATCGGAACAGAATGTTATAGTCCAGCATCTCGCAAAACAACCGGTCCGACCGTATCGAAAACAAAGCCATCAATATCTGTGCTTTCAAAAGCCATTCCGGCGGTATCGAAGGGCGTCCCATCCGGCTGTACATCGCCTCAAAGTCACGAGAAAGGCGGCGCAGCGCTATGTCCGTAAACTGTTTGACACGACGAAGCGGGTGCGTTGCCGGCACTCGGGAATCCGGAGAAACGAAGCTGAACA
>CAVSQB010000002.1:0-117511 GCA_963729895.1 uncultured Fibrobacterota bacterium
GTACGCCTTTGCCGTAAGCGCAGTGAATGCAGGAGGAGAGTCGAACTTGAGTGGAGTGCAGACCGCGACGCCCGAGTTGGCAGACATTGACGGAAATGTGTTTCATACGGTCACAATAGGCACGCAGGTTTGGATGGCGGAGAACCTTAAGACCACGAAATTTAACGACAGCACGGTGATACCGCTGGTAACGGATTCCGAAGCATGGTCGAACCTGACAACGCCCGGATATTGCTGGTATAATGATTCAGTCTCCTACAAGGCGACCTATGGCGCTCTGTACAATTGGTACGCGGTAAACACCGGCAAACTGGCTCCAAAAGGCTGGCATGTGCCGACCGACTCGGAATGGATAGTGCTCACCACATTTCTGGGCGGCACAAACGTGGCTGGGGGAAAACTGAAAGAAACCGGGACGGCATACTGGGATTCTCCCAACACCGGTGCCACCGACGAATATGGATTCGCTGCGCTTCCGGGCGGTTGTCGTATATTCATTGGGACATTCTATTACGCCGGCTCCATCTGTTATTGGTGGACGGCTACGGCAAACGACGCTACGAGCGCGTGGGACCGTGCTTTGGTCAGCGATAACACGTACGTGGGCGTCTACTTCAACCTTAATCAATACGGGATCGGTGTCCGGTGCGTTCGGGACAATTAGTTTGATTCATTTGATCCTAAAAAATGCAGTTCACCGCAAAGGCGCAAACTGGGCAAAGGGAAACAGATTAAAAGTCAATTACTTGCAGGAAAAGAATTTGAGGATTCCGTGTTTGATGGGAGAATGGTCGGCATCGGCAAAAACTCCATAAGATCTTCTCTGCGTCCTTTGCGTCTTTGCGGTGAGAATTATTTGAGGAATTTAGGTTGATTGCAAGCGAAGGAACCTGTTTATTCTCCTGCGCGCCAGGTATCCGCAGACTCCGGCCAGTTTGCAACCGAGATTCGCCAAGCCTCTGTCAATCCTGCCGCGTCCCAGCCTTAGACCAGGACGGGGTGCGGTTCTCGTTTCCGGACGCAGGCGGTACAAAAGTTTCGGTCTTTGACTGTCTTGAAAAAAAATTGGCTTACTAGAGGGGGCTCAGATTTGAGGCGTACTTGCGTGAATGGGTTGGTCGTGGCACTGCTTCTGGGCGTCAGCGCGGCTTCAGCGCAATGCCCGGCATTTGTCCACAGTGTCGCTGCCAGACAATACGTGGATTCCGGGGCCGTTCTTCCCAAAGGAACGGTAGTCTGTGGTCTACTGTACGCAAACGGACTTTACACTGCTCCATTAGGCCAGAATACTCCGACTCTCATCCCAAACTCCGATAAAGATGGTATGTGCAACAGCACTCAAATAACCGAAGATGGACAATGGGTGCTCTATAACGCAGGGGGGCCAAAGATCATCCGCGTCGACGGGCAGTTCAAGACCGCCGTGCCGGCGGTGAACGCCTCCACCAGCGAGGGCTGCTGCACCTTCTGGTGGCATGCTCCCAGCGGTAAGCTGGAAGTTGTCTACAGGGCACTTGGCGATGCAACAATACATGCAGTCCCCGTCACTTTCGGTGCTGCCGCACCCACGTTCGGCACGGACCATGTAATCGCCAATTTGACCGGGGGCTCTGCAGAGTTCACGATGGGCGTCTCCTATAATCATATATTTATGAGATTTGACGATGCACATATGGGTCCGAAAATGATTACCATTCCCAATAACGGCGCCGGCACGGCCACCAACGCCGATTTCTATAAACCAACTGAATATCCGCAAGAAGGCTGTATGCCCTCGATTTCGCACGACGGCTACATCTGCGTTTATAATCCGGGGTTTGACCAATGGTGTCATTGCATGCCCGATGAATTCTGCCTGATGCGGCATAAATCGTGCGTGCTGCTCCCTTTCCAGGAGGAGAATGCGACTCCGGTGAGTTGGCAATCCGTTCTCGTTGAGACAATGGCCATCAGCATAAACTGGGCCCCGGCTAACTTTTTATTACTTAACCCTAATGATACGGCCGGTCTTGGGTTGGATTCCAATGATCAAGGTTCCGATGTCAAAGGATGGTGTTTCACAAACGACAGCAACTACGTCTCCTGCGACGCTTGGGGGCATAAAATCGGCACAGACTCGGGCTGTATATTCCTCGTTCAATGGTCCACCGACACATGGACAAGGATTCTCACACCCATGAAGCCGGTGAGCAATGCTACGCTCCTGGCCTTTTCGGCGGTTTGGATCGATACGAGTTACAGGGGCGGCGTTATACAGTTGCCCGGCATTCCAGGAGGGCATCGCGGCGATCTTTACAAGGGCAACAGCTGGATGGTTGACATCAGAGGTCGCATTGTGCAAAATGCCAGGGCAGCGCAAAAACTTGTCCCGGGCATTTATTATATCGTGGACCCGGAGGGAGTCATGAGGCGCGTGGTTGTCGGACAGTAAGTCGTATCGCGCCACAAGCCTGACGGTTCCCGGTATTGCCGCATTGCAATGAGCCAGGGTCAGGTGCACGTCTCACTTCCGGACGCTGGCAGCCACAGTACGCAGCTCAACACGGCAAGCCTGCGGCAGGGCATTTACTTTGTGCGCATGGAGCATTGTGGGTGCAAGCGTTGCAAAATTTGAATCGGCCAGGTGATAGGCAATAACGAATTAGTGATTCTGTTTCGATACTACACTTACGGAAAAAGAGAGGCCGGGAACAAATCCGGCCTTTTTTGCGTGAGAGCGAAAACTATTCTCCAGAAGAACCTCCAGAGTATTTATTCCGGAGAAATGTGTCATGAAAAGTATGGAGGAAATCAAGAACAACCTGTCGCTCCTGAAACCGCAACTGCAAAAACGCTGCGGCGTTTCGGAAATCGGGATATTCGGGTCCTATGTGCGCGGCGAATAGAAACCGGACAGCGATATAGCCGTCTATGTAGATTATGTGGAAACTCCCAGCTTGCTTGATATCGTCGGCCTGGAGATCTATTTGAGTGATGAATTGAAGGGAAAAGTCGATCTTGTTCCACGCGAATGCATTCGGCCGGAACTGGAAAAGTACACACTTCCCGAGGTGGTCAAGAATGAGCGGAATGTGCGGCAGATCGTCTGGCTCGTGATAAAGGAGAATTTACCGGCCATCATCGATAAAATCAAGAACGTTTGCGAAACCATGCCGGAAGAAATCTAGCGTTCTCCTCCGCAAACAAGCCGCATCGCTTCTTGCGTGTAAGCACTCCGGCGGGCCCGAGGCAGGGCATTTGCTTTGTGCGCATGGAGCATGGCAGGGTTGCAAGAGTGGCGAAGTTCCAATCTATTGGATGACAAATAACGCAAGCATATTGATCTTGTCTTGATTTTAAAATCAGAAAGAGAAAGGCCAGAAGGAGAATCTGGCCTTTCTCTTTCTGATAATTACCTTAGATCGGGTCCGCATTCTTCATTTCATTAATCACGCACACACCGGACACTCCACCCACAGCTTTCTAAAGCATAAAAATTATCTGAATATGTAGTTGCGATATCGAAGTAATAGGCCACGCCGGCACCCTCTTCAGTAGATGACCACCAAACCCCTAGATCCCCGAGCCCTCCAGCAAATGTGCCGGTATAGCTACGTGTGGTGCTAGGAATACCGGTATAGCCGGTTGAATTTGTAGCGCCGGCGTTCGGAGGAGGCCAGTAGGCGGTTCCAGTATCCCTAACAGGGTGTTGAAAAAGTCTCCCTTTTGTAAACATTTATCCTTATATTATAGGGGAACCCCAACCAAGGAGTATTGATGAGAGGTTCCCAGCCAGCCCAAGGCGGTATGTTCAGCTTCGTTTCTCCGGATTCCCGAGTGCCGGCAACGCACCCGCTTCGTCGTGTCAAACAGTTTACGGACATAGCGCTGCGCCGCCTTTCTCGTGACTTTGAGGCGATGTACAGCCGGATGGGGCGCCCTTCGATACCGCCGGAATGGCTTTTGAAAGCACAGATATTGATGGCTTTGTTTTCGATACGGTCGGACCGGTTGTTTTGCGAGATGCTGGACTATAACATTCTGTTCCGATGGTTTCTTGACATGGATCTGGATGCGGCATCGTTTGATCATAGTGTGTTTTCGAAGAACCGAGATCGACTTATGGAACAGGAGATTGCGCACCGGCTGATGCAGGAAATCGTGCGTCTTGCTCGTTCCGAAGAGTTGTTGTCCGATGAGCATTTCACGGTTGACGGCACGTTGATTGAAGCCTGGGCATCGATGAAGAGCTTCAAGCGAAAAGACGCGGAATCGGCGAACAAGACTGACGATGATCGGAGTAATCCGTCGGTTGATTTCCACCATGAGAAGCGAAGCAATGAGACACATCAGAGTTCGACCGATCCAGAGGCGCTGTTGGCTCGGAAGAACAAGAGAACGGGAGCGCAGCTGGCGTATTCCGGTCACGTGCTGATGGAAAACCGAAATGGGTTGTGTGTTGATATCGCCATTGCGCCAGCGACGGGGACAGCGGAACGGGATATGGCGCTTGAGCTGATAAAGCATGAACGCAGGCGCGGAAAACGCCGGATGAAGACGGTGGGTGCAGACAAAGGGTATCATGCAACCGAATTTATCAAGAGCCTGCGACGCCTGCACGTGAAGCCTCACATTGCCGAGAAGGCCAACACTTCGCTTAAAGGGTTGGATGGAAGAACGACTCGGCATAAGGGATACAGCGTAAGTCAACGGAAACGAAAACGGGTTGAAGAGATATTTGGGTGGATCAAGAGCGTCGGTGGCCTGCGGAAAACTCGGGTAAGAGGAATACGAATCAACCAGACTGTTGCCTACGTGGTTGCCGCAGCGTACAACTTGATACGCATGGTTAAGTTGATGCCGCAAACGGTGGGGGCAGCATGAGAATGGCCTGGGAATCCGGGGAAATGCCTCGGAACGAGGCAGGTAAAACCTCTCTGACATATGTAAAGTTGAAGTTAGGTTCATAAAAAATCAACAAGAGCGCTTCTGTTAGGACTATTTCAACAACCTGCTAAGTTGATTCGAGGTCCCTTGAGTTAGCCCTCCAAGATAATTGAATAGTGTCGTCCATTCCGCATTCGTCGGAACATGCCAGCCATTAGGAGCTAGTCTTCCTGTGCTTACCGCATACCAATTGTAAATTGCACCATAGCGGGTCGCACTATAGGCGGTTGAATCATGATACCAGCAGAACGCTGGATTGTACACTGTGCTCCATGCTGCACTATCCGTCACAAGCGGGATTACACCTCCGTCACGATATTTTGTCGTCTTCAAATTCTGCACCATCCATACCTGTGTCCCTATCGTAACCTCGGTATAAATATTCCCGTCAGCATCCTGGATTATCCACTTCGCGTAAACCGTGACATTGGCATTTACCACTGTGGTTGCGGTAAACTGTGTCCCGCCCCCATTCACGGCAGTGTACCACCCCGCAAAGACATAGCTCGTTTTGGTTGGCGGTTGCGGCAGCGATCCGACCGAGTCTGCCGGTGATGTCACATTCAAAGTCGGCGGATTGGCCGCCGCCGTAGCACCTTGACCATCAAAAATAACAGCATATGTATTCGGCGTCCACTTTGCATACAGGGTGATTGACGAGGTTATCGGCGTCATGAAATTGAATTGGATCGTAAGCGCCTGGTCCGAATACCATCCGGCAAAGATGAATCCGTTTTGCGTGGGAGGTGTAGGCGCGGTAGCCGTGGAGTTATAGGTGACGTTCTGACTGTCAACCGCGGTGCCGCCGTTACTATTGAACTTGACGGTGTACAGATCTATTGACCATTTCGCATACAATGTGATAGAGGTAGTGACGGGGGTTGAAAAGTTGTATGCTGTTGTCAACAGCGAATCCGAATACCATCCTGAGAAACCGTATCCGGTCTTTGCAGGCGCAGGGGTGGGGAGGGTTGCCAGGGAATCATAATTGACGATCTGGCTGGCAACCGCGCTGCCGCCATTGCTGTTGAACGTGACCGTGAACATGGTTAATGTCCATTTTGCGAACAGCGTATCGTTGGCGGCGCCAATCGTCAATGAAGATCCGGCGGCATAGGTCGTTCCGTTCCCGTTGGACCTTGTATTCCATCCCGCGAAAGTGTACCCGGTTTTAATGAGCGATCCGGTATTGGCAAGAACCGTTACCGCAGCGCCCTGCAGGTAGGCGTTCGCATCAAGCGGGACGCCGCCACCGGTATTGCCGTTGCCATTGTAGATCACGGAAAATGTCGGGTTCTGCGTCCACACCGCATAGAGCGTATCGTAAGCTGCAGGCATGCTGAATGTTACGCCGCCCGCATACGATGTCCCTTTGCCGTCTGCCGAAGTGTTCCACCCTGCAAAAGTGTAATCGGTTCGAGCGAGATTACCGGTATTGCCTTTTACCGTGACGGTCGATCTCTGCGGGTAGGCATTGGCGTCTGTCGGGACCGTGCCGCCCGTATTCCCATTGCCGTTATAGGTAACCGTGTACGTCGGGTTCTGTGTCCATTTTGCATAGAGCATGGCGTTGGACGCTCCCATGGTGAACGTTTCCCCGCCCGCATACGATGCTCCGCTTCCGTCAGCAGCCGTGTTCCATCCCGCAAAGGTGTAGCCTGTCTTTACCAGGTTGCCGGTGTTGGCCAGCACTGTTGCGCTCGCGCCCTGCTGATAGGTATTGCCGTCAGTTGGTACTGTTCCGCCTGTACTTTTCCGTTGCCGTCGTAAGTTACCGTGCAGGGTTTGCCTATCATTGTAATTTTGGCAGTTACCGAATAGTTCGGCTCTCCCTGAATAACGGCAACAGCAGAAACAGTCCTTATGCCCGCGGAATGCAAGGCGACGGATATCCATTGCGTGTCGGTCCATGCGGAAGGATTTCCGAACGTGATAACAGTGTCGGTGTCTGCAGCGGTTCTTGTTATCGCAATAGTAACTGAATTTATGTATTTGGGAAGATATGCCTTCACGCCGATACGAATGACTTTGTCAACCGTGTCGGAAACCGAATCCGTGCCGCGTAGGTTATTCGAGTTTACCAATACGATTGAGATTGTCGCGTTTGAGGCTGTGAAAGGGCTGGTTGAACTGGTACAGGAGAGTAAGAGGGGAACAAAGATTGACGGAAGAATGAGGAGCAACGAAAGTTTTTTGGACATAATTCAAATCTCCGCATGAAAGAATTGAAGAAATGGTTCTTGTTCCAGGGGAAATTGGCACTTAAGAATATAATATTGGGATTGAAAGAGTGTTGTGACGACGGTCACAAAGAGAGTGGCAAATTTGGCACATAAACGAACGACGGTTGATTACCGATTTTGCTTTCACGAATTCGCAAGCTATGGATTCCCTGTGCCTTCTTCCGGGGATCCTTTTTATTCCAAAAAAAATTCCGTTACACCTGATGTTTATTCTTATATTATGATCAGGGGAAGAGGACCGATTTAATCGGTTAATAGACTAACCTATTGTCCAAGAGGGGGACAGGATGAAAAGTTCGGAGGGTTATTCAAGGTTTCTCCTGGCCGCATTGGCGACCGGGGCGTTCCTTTTTTCCGTTTCACAGGCAACTATTCCAACAGGCTATGTCGGCAAACCCTATCCTCCGGGCAGCGGACCGCACGAGATTCCAGGAAGGATAGACTTCCGGCAATACGATTATGTGCCTCCATCACTGGGTAACTCCCAAGGTGTCACTTTTGTCCAAGACGATCTGGCCGGTTCAGATGTTGCACGGGGTAGTGATGCCGCAGGCAGGGATGGGAACATCCCGGGCGTTCCCGTGGACAGCGACAAGACTTGGCCGGCGTTTTGGTATACTAATGATAACACTGTTAGTGATCTTGACACGTTCTACGCAGCAGGTGTCGCGTGGCCCAACGGAGTCCGGTATCCCGACCCGGTCGACACCTCGGTGGCCGACTACTACATCGGCGCCAGCCATGCAGACAGTTGGACGAAGTTCACAGTCCATGTTCCCACGGCCGGGAAATACTGGATCAGCTCGATTTTTGCCGCAGCGGAACAACCAGCGCATTTTCAAATCAGTTTCCTCAACGGCGCTAACACCGTCACTGTAGCGTCGGGAAACCTTAACGGGCCTGCCAGCTACCATGAATGGAAAGAGTTCAGCGACTTTGCTTCCATACAGCTCGATTCAGGCGTACAGGTTCTCTATTTCCAGAACGGTACGAACCATCTCAACCAAGACTTCCTCTATATCGCCTCCGACTCCGGCCAATTTACAACTGCAATTCTCCGCACCCCCGCAAAATCGACAAACGCCGGCCCGCTGAATATTTCTCTTGCGCAAAAAACGGTGCGTTTTTCGATACCCGACGCGGGCATGACCAAAGTGGCGGTCTTTGACTGCCTCGGCAAGGAGATTTCCCAGCTCATGAACCGCACGCTGGCCGCGGGCGAGCATACTGTTTCCGTCAACACGGCAAACCTGAAACAGGGCGTTTACTTTTTGCGCATTTCGCATAACGGCACGGCGGGCGTGGTAAAGTTCCAGAATTTCAATTGATTGATCGAAAAGGCTTGGTCGACGGTACTCAAACAGTAATGAAAAGGAGATGTTCGCTATGAAGTTGTATCATAAAATCGGGATCGCGGCAACGGCATGCTTTCTTGCCGTATCCTTGCTCTATGCCGCAATTCCCGCGGGATATACGGGCGTGCCGTACTGCTGTGATACTCTCATGCATCATTACCAGCAGATCCCCGGACAAGTTGCATGCGTGTTTTTCGACTCGGGCGGGGAGAAAGTTGCTTTCCATTACCCCGGCGGTTGTGGCGGGGGTGGTACCATGCGTTTGAATGCGGCAAAACAGCAAATCCCGGCCGATGCTCCAATGTGCATGCAGCAATACAGCGGCAATGACCACACTTTCGGGTCGACTACGAACCCCGGTCAGCTTGAACCCGGCTACTGGCATCTGGCATGGATCGTCCCGGCCAGCCCCACCGACTCGGGTGAATGGCTCAAGTATACGGTGCATGTGAATACGGCGGGCATGTATTATGTCGGTTTCCATGAGGCGACCGCCTACCTTCCGAATCTCCAGCTGCTTACGTACTACGATGGCACGAACGTAAGAACGGATTCGATAGCTAACATGCCGGTCGACACGCCATTGCCCATCGGTTGTCCTGAAGTCTGGCATTGCTGGACCTTCACTCCGAACCTGGATTCCGTGATGCTCGACACCGGACTGCAGGTTATCCAGCTGACTTTTAAAGTCGGAAGCTGGAACATGGACTTGATCCAGTTTGATCTCCATTACCCCTCGGAGGCGGGGCACATAAACCCTGTTCACGTCACCGAATCGGAAGCAATGAAGGTCAGGCCCCAGGCGAACGTGCTTGATGTTTCATTCGACCTGAATAAACCAGGCAAGGCATCGTTTTCCATTCTCGACTGCAAAGGCAGGGTGGTTGGAAACACGGTCACAAAGTCTCTGGCTGCCGGACCACAATCGCAAAGTCTGCCTCTTGGCGCGTTGTCTCCGGGAGTTTACTTGCTGGAAATGGAGCATAACGGCACGATGGCGGAATCACGGTTCATAATCACGCGCTGAGCCATTCTTTCATGTAAGACAGGGAGAGTATCATACATCTTTGAAAGGAGTTTCTGTCATGCATGTTTATCATAAAATTGCCGTAGCGGCAATCGCATGCTTTCTTTCCGTATCCTTGACTAGCGCCGCAATTCCCGCGGGATACACCGGTGTGCCCTATTGCTGCGACACGCTCCAGGGTCACTATCAGCAGATTCCCGGACAAGTTGTGTGCGTGTTCTTCGATTCGGGCGGAGAGGGCGTTGCTTTCCATTACCCCGGCGGCTGTGGCGGGGGCGGCACGATGCGGTTGAACAAGGCCGGTCAGGTGATCCAGGCCGATGCCCCCTTATGCATGCAACAATACAGCGGCAACGATTACGACATGATCACCGACCAGCATGAAGCCGGCTATTGGCATCTGGCCTGGATTGATTCGAACGGGCAATGGAACAAGTATTCCATCCATGTGAATACGGCAGGCATGTACTATATCAGCTTTCACCAGGCGACCGCCTATTATCCAAACTGTGAAGTGCTTACCTACTATGACGGTGCCAAGACAAAAATAGATTCGATTATCAATCTGCCGGTTGTCACGGTACCACCGGGATGCCCCGAACTCTGGCACTCCTGGACCATGAACAATAATGTTGATTCGGTGATGCTCGACACAGGGCTCCAAGTTGTTCAGATTACTTTTTTGCTCGGCAGCTGGAACCTGGATTGGATGAGTTTTAATCTCCAGTACCCCACACAGGCAGGGCACGTAACCCCGTTCCAAGCCGCGAAACCGGACTTCATGAAAGTGATGCCCCTGGAGAACACGCTGAATGTTTATTTGGACCTGAAACAATCAGGCAAGACATCATTTTCCATAATGGACAGCAGGGGCAGACTGGTTGGAAACCCGGTGACAAAGTCACTGGCTGCCGGACCGCAATCTCAGAATTTGCCTCTTGGCAGATTGGGGCCCGGCGTTTATTTCCTGGAAATGGAGCACAGCGGCATTCTGGCGCAATCGAGGTTCATGATCACCCGGTAGCCGCATTCTCTCAGGTGAAAAAAGGGAGAACATCATACATCTCTTAAAGGAGTTTTTGTCATGCGTCTTTATTGCAAAGTTGCGGCACTAGCGGTGGCGCTTTGCGCGTTGTCTGCTGGCGCCGCAGTAATACCTTCGGGCATCCCTGCGGGATATACGGGAAAACCCTTTTGCTGCGACACGCTTATGGGGCATTACCAGCAGATTCCGGGCGTTATCAAGGCCGTGTTTTTCGACTCGGGCGGCGAAGGCGTTGGATTCCACGATGCCACACCCGGCAATGATAATACTGTAGAGGCGGTCAAGTCCATGCGCACGGACAACGGGGTTCAGATCCAGGCAGACTATTCCGTGGAAATGCAGGTATTCAATTCCACCTGGGACTGGACGGTCTACTTGATGCCGGAAGACACGGGATCCTGGCATATTTCGTGGATTAACCCCACCGAATATCAGCGCATGAGCTGTCATGTGAATGTCGCGGGGACCTACTCGATATGTCTGCACGAGGTGCCTGCTTCCACGCCGAATACCACGAGCATCACATTCAACGAGGACACCACAACCACCATTTACGTGAACAACCTGCATGTTCCCACCGCAGCCCAGATCAAATCGGAAGTCTGGCATGCCTGGGACACATTTCCAAACGTCGCACAAGTAACCCTTGACACCGGACTGTATGTCATCAAGTACGAATATGTCCAGGGCGGATTCAATTTCGACTGGCTCAAGTTCACGCTCACAACCCCGCTGGAAGCGGGTTTTTCTCCATACGTCAAATCGGCCAGGGTCCCCATCGGGCTGCATGCCGTTCTGTCGGGCAACGATCTGAAACTTTCCTATTTCGGATCGGGAGCCGGCAATGCGGGAATATCGCTGGTTGACTGCACGGGCAGGACCGTCTATTCCTCGGCTGAGAGCGGAGGAGGATCTGTCGGTCTCAATACCGTCAGTGTCGATGTGAGAAATATGCGGAGAGGAGTTTACTTTGTGAAAGTTGAACAGAACGGGCGCAGCGAGGTGAAATCCCTGACCATTCTGCATTGATTTTTTTACGCCGTCAACGATTGAAAAAGGGGTTCACGAAAGTGAATCCCTTTTCATGATAAAGTCCTGATTGTTCCGACTATCACTTTAATCAAGAATGGGGAGTTTGAACCATGCGTCTTGATTGTAAAATTGCGGCAATAGCAGCCTCTCTGTTTCTGGCGATAACTCTTGTCAACGCCGCCTTGCCGGCCGGGTACACCGGCACGGTTTTTACAGGCGACACTCTCAAGGGGCATCCGCAGGGAATTCCCGGGGTGGTAAAAGGGGTCTTCTTTGACCAGGGCGGCGAAGGCGTGGGATACCACGACGGATCGCCGGGCAACACCGGCGGGACAATGCGGCCCGACCCGGCCGACATAAACGTTGATATGCAGCCGTTCACCCTTGGCACGGACTTGAATACGGACGGTTCCAATGCGGACACCGGGTCATGGCACCTTTCCTGGATTGACGTGGGCGATTGGGAACGGTTCACCGTCCATGTCAACACCGCGGGTGAATACAATATCAGCACCTATCAGGCCGTTGCGGGAACGCCCAACACTCAGACCATCTCATTCAACGAAGGAACGCCCATCACCATTTCCAACCTGGCTCCCACCTCCACTCCCGCCGGACACGAAATCTGGCACAACTGGGGCACTTTTCCAAACGTGGCCACGGTAACTCTCGACACCGGCCTGTGCCTCGTGCAATTCACCTTTGTCACAGCCTCCTTCAATTTCGACAAGCTGATATTCGCGCTGAAAGGTCAGACCGGGACGAATCAGGCGGCAACCGCTCGTTCCGTCAACACTCTTGGCGTCAAGGCGGTTGTCTCCGATGCGGTTCTCACCGCCACGTTCACACTGCCGACGTCGGGTTTAACAAAGATCTCGGTGGTCGATTGCTTGGGCAGAACAGTGATCGCGGGCGAGCCAAAGAACATGGCTTCCGGCATGCAAAGCGAGGTGATCGGGGTCGGGACTATCGGCAAAGGCGTGTATTTCGTTCACCTTGAGCACAACAGCGCTTCGGCGGTTGTGCCATTCTCGGCGGTTCGCTGAGAACGTCCGGATTTTGAAGAAAGACGGGTGCAGACATTGTGTTCCCGTCTCTTTTATTTTAGCGCCCGCCTCCGGAATTTTCCTTATTTTGTAGGGTGGAACCTGCCTTCATCGAAAGGGGCAATCGAATGAAATCAAAGATCGCTGCATTGTCGGTCGTTTGCACATTGCTTCTGGTTACGCAAACCTATGCTCTTACAGAATTCGACGCAGACAGCATCGTCAATCTCATGAAGCGGGTTGCTCATTACCGGATGACCTATGCCGATATAGCCAATCTGTATAATCACACCTCTGCCGGTAAGGGCGATCAGCCGAACCCGTATGACGGGACTAACCAGGGCAACGATTGGGATGTCGGCTCGTTCATGACGGGTCTCATGGCCATGTACTTCACCTCACAGGACACGGCATATCTCAATTTCGCCAAGCGCTGGGCAACCTATTTCAATTGGCTGCCCTGGAACGGCGTGAACACAACAACTGCGGACAATATCTGCTGTACTCAGACCTACACCGAAATCTACCTTCTGAACCCCATACCTGCGAACAACAACATGATCGCCAACACAGGTCAAAATCTGGCGAACTTGTTTGGGTCGCACCTGAATCCCAAGACCTGCTGGTGGTGGTGCGACGCACTTTATATGGCCCCGCCGGCAATAACGCTCTATTGTCAAGCAGCAAATCAAACGGCTTACCTCGATTCAATGAACAGTTGGTGGGGAGCGGTCGCAGACACACTCTATAACAACACCTACAAGTTCTACTACCGAGATGCCAGCTTTATCCCTCCTAAGAATGTTTGCCCGAACGGCAAGCCCATGTTCTGGTCGTGTGGGGAAGCCTGGGTCATCGGCGGAATGGCGAGAATACTGGAACACATGCCTAAGAATTACATATACCGGCCGCAATTTGTCACGCAGTTTCAGGACATGTGCGCCGCAATCAAAGCCCAGCAAGGGAACAATACACTTTACAGCGGCCTGTGGACCACCTGCATGCTCGACCATCCTGACTATCCTGATCCTGAAACCAGCGGCTCCGCCTTCTTCTGCTTTGCCATGGCCTGGGGGGTCCGCAACGGGCTGCTCGACTCGGCGACATACAATCCCTGCATCAACGGCGCGTGGCGCGACCTTGTCAAGAACATCGGCAGCGACGGGAGGCTCATGCGCTGCCAGCATGTGGATTGGATGCCCGAGGTGAACCTCAGTGCAGACGTCAACAATTCATCTCCCGAAGGCGAAGGTGCGTTTCTGCAGGCGGGATACGAACTGTATCTCCGCGCAACAGGCGGCACATCCGTTCGTACGTTTACCCCCATTCCGGTGAAAGGCAAGGAAGTCCTGTCTGTGCACGGATACATGGTTACGCTCAAGCTCGAAAATCCATCGGCCGCGTCGCTCAAAATCTTTTCGGCCAACGGCCGGCTCGCGGCCGACCTTTCGAAGCAAATGCAATGCATGCGGGCCGGATCGAACGCCATTTCGCTGGACCGGATCGGGCTTCCGGCGGGAGTGTACTGGATGGTGTTGACAGATGGTAACCTGGAGGCGTCGTCAGCCGCGGCCGTGATACGGTGATTTTTTTTCGCGTGGCGGAGGGTGACGTCTAGCGCCCAATCCACGTGTCCAGCATCCGCCCCATCAGCGAATGGGCGGCCTCCTGGAACTTCCCGGTATCACTGCGAATCCTGTCCGCGGTGTGGATGTACGGCGCCTCAATGAGCTCGTGCCCGCAATTGTCAATGAGCGCTCCCGCACTTTGCTCCGTGGCCTCCAGGTGGTATTGAAGGCCGATCACCCTTTCCTTGTACAAAAACCCCTGGTTCCTGCACGCTACGCTTGAGCTCTGTAGCACCGCTCCCGGCGGAAGGGAAAAAGTGTCGCCGTGCCAGTGGAACGCCATGTACTCTGTGGGAAAAATGTCGAACGGGCTCAGTGTGGAAGCCTCGGCGGTCTGGACAAGGGGCATCCACCCGATTTCCTTGTGCGCATTCCGCGTCACTTTCCCGCCCAGGACGTCGGCGATGAGCTGGCCGCCCAGGCAGATGCCCAGGACGTGTTTGTTCGCGTCGATTGCAGTGCTAATGGCTTCCTTTTCCCGCACAAGCCACGGGTACTTGTCGTGTTCGTAAATATTGACAGGGCCGCCCATGATCACGAGCACATCGTGGCCGGGTGCGGCGCACGGGTCCTCGCCGGCGTACAGGAGGGTCTTCGACAGCACGTGGCCCTTTCGTTTTGCCCAGGTAAGAAGAAAAGCGGGGTCCTCAAACGGGACGTGCTGAAAATAGTGGAGGCGCATGCGATTCCTCTTTCCACCATGATAAACGCCAATGCGAAGATAAAATACTCGAATCCGGCGTATGTGTGAACAAAGGAGGAAACCTCAACAGCACTGTGTGCCGGCGGCAACAATTTTATCCGAACCGGCAAACCATTGTTGTAATTTATGAGGGTGGACCAAGGCCCGTTCTCTTCGCTACGACAAGGAAGTCCCATGAAGAAAATATTGATCATCGACGACGACAGCGCTCTTCGAGAGGTCATGAAGACGGTGCTCTCTCCCGTGTACGAGCTTCGCGAGGCGGGAAGCAAAACCGAAGGACTTGCGCTTTTGACGACGTTCCATCCCGACCTCGTGATCCTCGACGTGATGATGGAGTCGGTAACGGCGGGATTCGAGGCAGCGCGCGAAATCAAAGCGGACAGGAAATTCAAGAAGACCAGGATACTGATGATGACCAATGTCGACAGGGACACCCACATCGATTACAAATCGGAAGCCGGCGACCAAGCCTGGCTCCCCGTGGACGACTACGTGCTCAAACCCGTCGATCCGAAATCGCTGCTTGCGAAAGTGCAGAGCCTGCTGCGGACCTAAGGCGCTGCGCTATCGCGCCCAGAAGACGAACCCGCCCTCCAGGATCCACACGTTTGCGTAGCCTTTGGTAACGAGGTACCGGTAGGCCTCGTAGGCCCGCGACGACGTCCTGCTGTACAAAACGCATTTCTCTTTTTTGTCAAACGGGATGCCCTCCCGGCGCAGATCTTCGAGCGGCACGTTGATGCTTCCCGGTATCGCATTGACAACATGCTCCGAAAAGGGCGACACGTCCACCGTATGCGCGTCGTCAGGGTCATGCGCGAACTGGGACAGGGTTTTGGTCCTCACAAATCCTTCGATCTTGGCGGCAAGCATGCAGCACGCGGTTTGCACCAGGTCGATGGGAGTATTAAACCACGGGGAATACCCGAGGTCGATGCCGAACACCTCGGCGAGCGTGAGCGACCGCATGATAGCCGTGGCCGCAATCTGGATTTGCCGCGCCACGTCGCCCTTGCCGTATGCCTGGGCTCCCAACAGGATTTTCGTCCCCGCGTCCGCCACCAGCTTCAAGATGACGTATTCTGCGTGTGCGGAGTAATGCGCTTTGTCAAGACCAGCGATGACGATTGATTCCGCGGAGAACCCGAGCGCTTTCGCCCGTGCAAGGGTGAGGCCCGTGCGGGCAACGGAGACGCCGAAATTCTGGAACATGGTGGTGCCGATGAACCCGTGGTACTCCGATGCCCGGCCCGCTATGTTGTCGGCTGCAATGCGTCCCATCTTGGTTGACACGGAGCCGAGCGGCCAGTACTCATGCCTGCCGGTGATGGAATTGACGCTTTCGGCGCAGTCGCCGATCGCATAAATATGCTTGTCGGCCGTCTGCAGCCTCGCGTTCACCCGTATGGCGCCGATGCCGCTCACCGGCAGGCCGGCGGCTCGTGCCAATTCTGAATTCGGTTTCACCCCCGCCGACAGGATGATGAGGTCAGCGGCGAACCTGCCCTTGTCGGTTGCGATAACGAGCCGGTTGTCCCTTCTGGAAATGCGCGAGATTGAGACGCCCGTCACGATCTTTATTCCCTTCCTGTTAAGCGCCTGCTGGATCTTTTCCGACATTTCCTCGTCGAACAGGGACGAAAGCACGTGGGTCTTCTTTTCCAGTATGGTGACCCGCGCGCCCGCGTCAACTAGGGACTCCGCCGTCTCCATGCCCACAAGCCCGCCGCCGATGAAATACACATCGCGGGCGTTTTTCGCGGCGAATTCGCTTCGGATGGCTTCGGCATCTTCCATCCGGTGCAGCGAATAGATGCCCTTCTGCCTGATGCCCGGGATGGAAGGCAACAGCGAGTCGGCGCCCGTTGCCAGCACGAGCGTGTCGTAGGGAAGCTCGCGCAGTTCTCCTGTGGCAAGGTCTCGTATGTGGACGGTTTTCTTCCTCCGGTCGACGCGTACGGCCTCGGTCCTGCTCAGGACCCGGATGTTCTTGATGGATTCGAAGAAGTTGATGTCGCGGACGGTGTTGTCGGCTGTTGACATAAGCGATTTGGGAGAATGCACCCTGCCGCTGATGTACGAGGGCAGGCCGCAGCCTGCATACGACAGGAACTCGCTGCGTTCCACAATGGTAATGTCGCACGTTTCGTCGAGACGGCGCAGCCGCGCCGCGGCCTTGGGCCCGGCCGTCACCCCGCCGATAATGAGCACGCGCTTTCCTGCAACCGCGCGCCGTGCCTTTTTCCGAAGGCTGTGGAACGGGAGCGACACGCGGAATGTGGCGCCCTTGCCTTCCCTGGAGGAAACGCCGATAGTTCCTCCGTGCGCGGCGACAATGGCCTTGGAAATCGCCAGCCCGAGTCCCGTGCCCGGTGCGGCCGACTTGTTCCTGGCGGAACGGAAGAATGGTGTGAAGATCGCGTGGAGGTCTTGTGCCGCTATTCCGTATCCCGAATCCGATACCTGCACAACGCACCTTTTCTTCTTCTCCATCACAGTGAGCTTCACAAGCACGTGACCTTCGGCAGGAGTGTACTTGACCGCGTTCTCCACCAGGTTACGAACCACGATCTCGAGGCCGCGGCCGTTTGCATGCATCATCACCGCAACGTTTTCCGGCATCCTCACCCGAAGCGACACGTTTTTGTCGGAAGCCTCGGAGGTATGCGAAAGCGCCTCCGCCTCGGTGAGGGCCGCAAGATCAATATCCTCCTTGTCAATTTCTCCGCCCCGGGAATACGCCTGGTAGTTGAGCAGGTCGGCAATCAGCCTGCCGGCCTCCCCCGCCGTTCGATACGCCCGGTCCACAAATTGGAGCGTGCGGGCGTTGGTCTCACCGGTAAACCCGTCCGAAACGGTCTTGAGCAGGGACTGGATGGTACCGATGGGCGACTTGAGCTGGTGTGAGAGCGTTGCCAGGAGCTCCGCGCTTATGCCGAAAGGTTCCTGCATGGTATGTCCCTGCCTCACGATGTTGAGTGACGGGCCGTTGCACCAGCTTCAATATATCTTACGTTCACGGCAGGTGCCAAAAAGTGCGGAGCCGCCGTTTCCCATAGTAGTTGATTTTGAACAATCCATAGGCTATCTTTCTTAAACTCGATTTTCTTGCACCACGACCCATGTCCCGGAGCACCGCATGATGGATTCAAAGGGCTTTCGCAACGGCCAGCCTCCCCGCAAGGTGAGAGACGTCGCGGAAGAGCTCGGACTCGATACCGAAGCGATTCTTCCCCACGGCCACTATATCGCCAAGGTTCCTCTTGATGAATATGAGTCAAGAAAAAAGAGGCGCGACGGCAACCTCATTCTTGTCTCGGCAATGACCCCTACCCCGCAGGGCGAAGGCAAGACAACCACCACCGTGGGGCTCGGCGACGCGCTTCGCTGCCTGGGCAAGAAAACGTCCATTTGCGTGCGCGAGCCGTCGCTCGGGCCGTACTTCGGCATCAAAGGCGGCGGCACGGGCGCGGGACGTTCCCAGGTTGTGCCCGCCGAAGCGGTGAACCTGCATTTTACCGGCGACATGTATTCGGTGACAAAGGCGAACAACCTGCTTGCGGCAATGGTAGACAACCACCTCCAGCACGGCAACGAACTTTCCATAGACCCCCGGCGGGTGGTGTTGCGCCGCGTGATCGACCTCAATGACCGCGCCCTGCGGGAAATAGTAGTCGGCCTCGGCGGGGTAAAGAACGGGATCCCCCGCAAAGACGGTTTTAACATCACGCCCGCGTCGGAGGTCATGGCCATCCTGTGCCTGTGCCGCGATTTCTTCGACCTCGGCGACATGCTCGGCAGGATGGTGGTTGCCTACACCTACAAAGGCGAACGGGTGTTCGCCCGCGACATCCAGGCCGTGGGCGCCATGCAGGTGCTTCTCCGCGACGCGATAGACCCAAACCTTGTTCAGACCATGGAGGGCACGCCGGCATTCGTGCACGGCGGGCCGTTTGCCAATATCGCCCAGGGCACAAACACCGCCATCGCCACGCGCATGGCGCTCAAACTCACCGATTACGTGGTGACCGAGGCGGGCTTTGCAACCGACCTGGGCGCGGAAAAATTCTTCCATATCAAGTGCCGCATCGCCGGCCTTACTCCCGCCGCGGCCGTGATCGTGGCGACAACAAGGGCCGTTGAGTATCATGGCGGGTACACGCAGGACGGCGGGCTCGGCAACCTCGCCAAGCACATAGAAAACATCAGGCTGTTCGGGCTTGAGCCGGTGGTGGCCGTCAACCGCTTCGACAACGACAAGCCCAAGGACCTTGACAGAATAGTATCGTTCTGCGCAAAACAGGGGGTCGAGGCCGGCATTGCTTCCCATTTCCGCGACGGCGGCAAGGGCGCGGTTGGCGTTGCACACGCGGTGCTGCGCGCTATTGACAAGCACGCGACGAAAAAACTTACCTTTTTGTACCCGCTGGGCATGCCGCTTGACAAAAAGATCGAAACGGTTGCGACAATGGTGTATGGAGCGGACGGCGTGACGTTCGATCACGCGTCACGGTCCGAGCTCGACCTTATCACCAGGCACGGCTATGGCAACCTGCCGGTGTGTATCGCGAAGACACCGTTATCGCTTTCCGACGATCCCAAACTGCGTGGACGGCCCAAAAACTTCCGCATCACGGTCAATGACATCAGGGTGTCGGCAGGCGCCGGGTTTGTGGTGGCCATTTGCGGCAATATCGTTACCATGCCCGGGCTTCCCAAAGTGCCTGCCGCGGCAAAAATAAAGATCCTGGCAAACGGCAAGGCGGTGGGGCTTACGTAGGCAAGGCATGCTTCCCCGGTGAAGTGCATGAAGGCCGGCCTTTTGCATCCGCGAAGTATCATCAAACATCTTCGCATCCGCCTTCTCCCGTATTTATTTTACTGGAATCGCGGTCATTTTCTGTTGGAAATACATCACCTACAAGGAGGTTTCATGAAACGGTTCATCGGGTTTGCGGCGATGTGCATAGTCCTGGCCTTTTGTGTTTCCTGCACCAACACGGAAAAATGCCTGCAGAAAGCGGGGTATCAGGACTGCGATAACCTGAAAAAGGCGTTCAATCTCCAGAACAAGGACGAGGCGATCAAGTACCACGATCTTTGTGTCAAGTGCGGCTGTAAAGAATAGCTCCTGCGGAATTTTCCGGTGACAGGGGGGAACGCAAAGCGTTTCCCCCTGTCACATTCCGCCTCGTGCGAAGGTCCCGCGCGTTTTTTCCGGTTGCAACCACCTTGGGAAGATAGTACGATTAGCTAAGACGGCATTACCGTGCAGGAGCACGCAGTGATCCTCGACGAATCCACAAGCCTCTTCTTCCGTTTCGGCGTCGCGCTGGTGATCGGCATACTCGTGGGGCTGCAGCGCGAATACGCCTCCGATGCTCCCACGAAAGAGCTGCCGGCCGGCGTGCGCACCTTCGGACTTCTGGGCCTGGTCGGGTGTTCTGCGGCGCTGCTCTCCGACCTGTTGAAGTCCCCGTGGCCGTTCGTGGGCACCGTCTTCACAATGGGGATTTTTTTCGGCATCAACTACTACCTCGACGCGGCGAAAGGGAAACCGGGCCTGACCACCAAGGTTTCGCTGATTCTTACGCTCCTTGCGGGAGGCCTCACCTATTGGCCGCACACGCTCACGCTTGCGGTGGCCGTTGCCGTCACGATGACCGTCTTACTGTCTGTTAAGGTCCAGCTCCACCGCTTTGCGAGACACCTCACGCACGACGACGTGTTTGCGGTGCTCAAGTTCGCGGTGATTACCGCCATTGTGCTGCCCATCGTTCCCAACCGGGTCTTCGGGCCGCCGCCCTTCGACATTTTCAACCCGTTCAAACTCTGGCTTTTTGTGGTGTTTATTTCGGGCATCAGTTTTGTGGGGTATGTGCTTATCAAGGTGGCCGGGGCCAACAGGGGCATCGGCCTCACCGGCCTCCTGGGCGGCCTGGCCTCAAGCACTGCCGTTACGCTGAGCCTTTCGGGCCGCAGCCACGACCACCCGAACCTTGCAAGGCCCTTTGCTCTGGCCATCATCGTGGCGTGGACCGTCATGTTTCTCCGCGTACTCGCGGCAGTGGCGTTCCTCAATGTTGCGCTGGTGCGGCCGATCCTCATCCCGGTCGCCGCTTCGGTAGCCTCGGGCCTCATCTACTGCGTGTACCTCTATGTCCGGCAGCGCACCGAAAAGCACCGGCACGATTTCGCTTTTGACAATCCGTTCGAACTGGGCATGGCCATCAAGTTCGGCCTCCTGTTCGCGCTCATCCTGCTTTTTTCCCGCGTCGGCCAGGTGTACTTCGGCAACGTGGGTGTGTATCTGTCAAGTTTCCTTTCCGGCATGGCCGACGTGGATGCCATCTCCTTCTCCATGGCCAAGCTCAGCCGCGGCGTAGGCGGCCTCGACCTCGGCATCGCGGCGCGGGCAATCGTGATCGCGGCAACCGCCAACACGATCGTCAAAGGCGGCATCGTGTTTTTTACCGGCACCAAAGATCTCAAGCGCGCAATACTGCCCGGGTTCGTGCTCATGACCGTTGTCGGCGCCACCCTCTCGTTTGTGATTTAGTCCGCATTATTTACAGTGACGGGAGGGAGACGCTATCTTCTTCCTCTCCTTGTGGGAGAGGGGGTGGCGGACAAGCGCCGCGTCCCCCGCGTCCCGCCGGCGCATTTCCGCCCGCACGGCGGCTTATCATCAACTATATTCTGATTTTACGGTCGTCACGCGGAACACAACACCATGCTCCTCAACTATCCCGAATACGAATTCACCCCGGTCCTCGGCTGGTCCATTTCCCGGTACGAGCTATTTGACAAATGCAAGAGGCAGTATTTCTACAACTATTATCCCAAATTCGTACCCGGCGTCCCTTCCTACAAGGTGACACAGCTGAGGAACATGACCTCGGTTCCGCTGGAAACCGGGAATGTGGTGCACGACATCATCGAGGCGTTCCTGAGGCGGCTTCAGAAGAGCGACAGCACCATCGACGAAAACAGGTTCCTCACCTTCGCGCGGGAAAAGACCGACGAATATTTCTCGACAAAGACGTTCATCGAAACGTATTACGGGACGCAGGCGGCTCTCGACCGCGAAGCCGCGTTTGCCAAAATAGCGCGGTGCCTGCGGAATTTTGTGGAAAGCCCGGTGTACAGCTGGCTGTTTATGAAGGCGATCACCAACAAAGACAATTGGATGATAGAACCGCGCGGCATGGGCGAAACCCGTATCGGCGGGATCAAGGCCTATTGCAAGATGGACTTTTTGTTCCCTGTTGACAACGACGTGTGCATTCTCGACTGGAAGACCGGTGCCAAGGACCCGTACAAGCATTCCCAGCAGCTCATCGGGTACGCGGCGGCGGCAAGCTGCAACTTCGGCATTCCCCGCAGCGCCATATTCCCGAAAATCATCTACCTTCATCCGGAATTCGAGGAATTCGAAATCACTCTCGCGGAGACGGATTTTCAGATGTTTTTCGAAAGAATACGGGCGCAGACCGGGGAGATGCAGGCGTGCTGTTCAGACGTGGAACGCAACGTGCCGAAGCCGCTGGAGGAATTTCCCCAAACTCCGTCGCCGGCCGTCTGCAGGTACTGCAATTTCCAGGAACTGTGCTTCGGCAAAAAAAATGCACCCGGCGCACCGGGTGCATTCTAAATATTCCCAAGAGTAAACCAACCTATATCTTTTTGGGCGGGACCTTTGCGCCCGTGTCGGGGCTCAATATTTCGGGGGCCGGCGTCGACGTGTCTACCTTCCGTCCCTGGCGACGCGCCTCCGCCCTCAGTTCTTCCACGCTGTTCATGGGTTCGCCAAGGTGCAACGTCATGAATTCGGCGTCGTTCGCAAGTTCGCAGTCGGGAGTGTTCTTAAGAACCCACTTGTAATTGACCTCGGCAAGATCCGACTTGTTAAGGTATTCGTCGTAAATGAACCCGATCATAAAGAACGTATTGCACCGTTTGCTCTTGTCGTTCACCAGAACGAGATAATCGCGGTAGTTCTTTATGGCGTCGGTGTATTCGCCCTTTTCCGACTGCACCTTTGCCAACTCGGTGTACGACTTCCTGCCTTCGGGCGTAAACGGGAACGACGACACGAGACTGCGGTACCCGCTGGCGGCTTCGGTGGTATTTCCCGTGTCCCGCATCGAGTCGGCATGCGCCATGACGGTCACCGGATTGCTGTATTGCTCGTCTTTGTATTCGGGAAGCTGGTAGACGATGGTGTGCTTCTTGCGCAGCGCATAAATCATGCTGTCGACCTTGATGTAAATCGCCTTGGTGAGAAAACGCGATACGGTACGGTTGACGCTTGCCGTGTCTGCATGCGTTGCCGATCCACGGTCGTCCCACATGGCATAGACGCACATCTGCGTGTCGATGGAGACCCCGGCCCTGGCCTTGGGAACAAGATCGGCGTTCACGTAGTTCGTGGCAACTTCGACTTTCCAGGCCCACTCAAGAACGGCCTTGACATTCTCCTGTGAGGCGAAGCCGGACTTCTTTGCGTCCTCGCTGAACAGCTTCCATTTGAGGAGCCATTTTGCAAGATCGGCCCTGCCGGCGGGAGTATTATACATGGAACGCTGGGATTCGGGCAGCCAGCTCAGAATAACGTCCATGTCGCCTTCGGTGATGACCTTGCCCTTGCCGTACCAGTCTTTGAGCGAGTCCGGGAATTTCTGCTTGTATTTTTCTTCGTATGATTTCCGCATGAAGAAATTCGGCAGGTCGCCCCGCACCATGTACATCCAGCGGTTCCTTACCTCGGCAGTGTCGACCTTCGAAGTGTCTTTGGGATCGCGCTTCTTGAACAGCGAATCGGGAACCGGATATTTAGCGAGGAACAGTGCCTTCACGATCTGGTCCCTTACTTCCGGAAGGGTCTTCTGTATGACGGTGTCCTTCTTCACGGTTTGCGCCGGGGCGGCGGGCTTTGCCTTCGACGTGTCTTTGGCATTTGCCGCTTTGGGCGCGGGCACGGAAACATTGATGGTCGACTTTACCTTAAAGGAATCGATGCGCGACTTGTAGTACGACTCCAATTCCCTGTCGGTAAAGCCCAGGTTGCCGTCAAGCACTTTCTGGAGGTACATCTGCGCAGGAAAATACCTCTGTTGCCATTCCCAACTGGGATCCGACTTGAGCTTGCCGGTGTACGATTTCGCCGCGCCGTCGCCGGAAAGAACCTCGGTTGCGATGATGAACGTTGAAAGCGATCGGTCGCCGGGGAAGAAATCGCCGGTGTACGTCGGATACAACCGTCTCATTTCCCAGAAAGAGTTGTAACTCTCTTTGGTGATCTTGGCGCCGTCAATGGTGCCGATGGTGTCCTTGGCCTTGTCCTGCTTCTGGCAAAACGAAACCAGCGCGATCATGAGCACGAGCGTGCAGGAGCGTACGACCTTGATATGCATAGAAAAGCTCTCCGATGATGTGTAGGTTTGAAACCCGGTGCGTGCCGAACAAAGTAGATTTTTCACAGTTGACCCTTCCCCCTTCTCTGAGTGTTACTTGAGCGCCGCCACCGCCTCGTCGATATCGTCGTAGATTTCCAGAAGCGTCGTGGCGCCGATTATTTCGATTATCTCATACACGTTTTCGTTGACATTAGCTATCTTGAAACTCCCGTTTTTCTCCTTGGCCGATTTGCTGAAGTGAAGCAATATGCCGAGACCCGTGCTGTTGACATAGCGAAGTTTCTTGAAGTCGGCGACGATGTTGATAAAGCCGTCGTCAAACAGGTTGCAGATCTTTTCCAACACGGTTTCCACGTTGGTGGCATCGAGATCGCCGACGAACCTCACCATTTTCGTATTGGAGTGACCCTTGACGTCATCGTATTCCAGTTCAATCTGAGACTCCATACTCATTCCTCTCTTAATTTTGTAACATGCACCGACGTGCCTTCACCCGAAAAATTTATGTCGAGGCTGTTTGAAAGCATTTTGATAAGCGCAAGACCGCGCCCGCGCTTTTGACCCATTTTTGCGTCCGGCGTCTTGGGTATGGCCATGGAGAGCGCCTTGAGGTTTTCGATCTTGTCGGGATCGCTCGCGTTGATGACCTCAAGTTCGATCTTTTCACGGTCGATGTTGATGTTGAGGTCTATGTTCTTCCTCACTTTTTCCGAGCCGTGCTCCACGGCATTGTTGCACACTTCGTCGACGATAGTTTCGATGCGGAACGAATCGCGCTGCGTGTAGCCTTTCTGGCGCGCGATCCGGCTCACCATTTGCCTCACCGGCGGCACGAATTGCAGTTGCGGCGGGAACGACAGCCACACCTTTTCCGATTTGCGTTCCACCTCCCAGTGATAGGCGTTGATCGCGGTGCGCATCTCGTTGTAGAATTTGAATATTTTCGTGGCGCCCATGGCGCTGAGTTTCGACTTGATGTCGAGGCTCACACCCGTAATCACAAGGTCGCCGCCGCGTTCGACCAAAAGCTGCCTGCACCCCATGAGCTGCCCGATTGCGGCGGACGAGACATGCGTGACGCCGGACATTTCGGCAATCAGGAAATTCTGTTTCGTCTCGAGTACCGAATCGAACTCCTGGTGAATGTACCCGATACTCTCCGGATCCAGGGCGCCGTCGATCTTCCACATGGTAAGGTCGGGCCGTAGCTCCACGGGCTGTTTCTGGATCTTGAGTCCTGGCATACGCGGATTCCGATTCCTGGTTTGGTCGCCTCAGGCGCGCCGAACAGGTGTTGTATTTGTGAATTCCGGCCTCTGCACCGGGCTACGCATCTTCCCGTTTTCGCACGACCCGCACGGTTGTCATGTTGTCTGCGCCCACTTCAAGCTTGATCTCCTCGGACAGCAGCCGGACAATCTCCAGTCCCAGACCGCGCGCATCCTTGTCCTGCAGATAATCGGCACGGTGCGCGTCGGCGTTCTTCATCACATTCTTCAGCCTCTCCACGTCGTCTTTTCGCCCGCCCTGATCGTTGACCTGGAATTCAAGACGGTCGGCGAATATCTTGCACACGATTTCCACGGTTGCGTCCACGGTGCGCGATCCGTGGATAATTGCGTTGTGGCAGATTTCGTCCACAATTACTTCGGAACGGTACGCGAATTTCGGAGTAAATTTGTTGACCGTGAGCGTCTCGGCAACAAATTTCCTTACCGGCGCGACATAATCGAGGTCGGAAGGAAATTTCACCTTGAACACATAGGGAGTTTCGTTATCCATTGACAATTTCGTGTCCTTCCCCTGTCGGAAACACCCGCAGTCCTATTTGTCACCGTGAAGAATGAAGCCCTCGTCGCCCGAGCTCACAAGGCCCTTCTTGACCAGAACCTCGACCAGGCGGGAGGTAATGGAGAGAAGCGTGGAAAAAGTGGGCGCCTCGTTGAGCCCCTTGATCCTGGCGCCCGCCTGCGCGTCCTTTTCCGATGAGCCGCGAAGCGAGTCAAGGACGCATTCCATAACGAACATTATCTCGCCGTAGGTAAGATTTCCCTTACGATAACTGGAAAAATCCTGAATCGCGGCAAGGATGAGGTCGTTGAGTTTATTAAATTCATTCTGGTCGTCGAATACGTTCTTATAGGATCCTATTTCGGGCATCGCTACCCCCTCGAGCCTTTTCTTCAAAATGTATGCGCGTCAGGGCCTGTGGATTCGGAAAAACATGTCATAATATAATAAATAAACGAGTACCCGGAGAAATATTTGAACGCTAAACCTGATTTTCGGCTTTTGCGGATTTGCGACAAAAAGGACTGAATCGGCGCAAATTTCGGCAAAGCATTAATACGCTTAAGGGAAAAATTTATTTATGGTATTGTCGAGAAGGCGGATGGATGCGGCGGTGGTTCCGGGACCGGAGCCGAAATTTCCATCCTTGGCTCCCTCAGCAGCACGTCCTTCCAGGAGGTCACGCGGCAGCAATACACAATGCATTTCATGTCGTCTATCCCGTGCGCGCTTTTCAAAAGGAGATTGCTTCGCTTGCTCGCAACGGCGCCGTCCCTTCCGGATGCACGGATCTTTGCAGGCGACTCCCGGCGGACAATTGGATTGTGCAGACGCTCCATAAGAATATTCTCTTGTCGCTAATTGATATTTTGCACCGGCGCAGTATAGATTGTATATTTTCAATCATATTGCGCGGTGGAACTTTATGGTAAAATTCATCGTTTTCTTCGACAATGAGCTGGTGAAATCCTACGAGCTCGACGACTCCGTCATTACGATTGGACGCCTGCCCGAGAACACCATCTGCATTTCCAACATGGGGATATCGCGCCGGCATTCGAAGATCGAACGGGATTCCAACAACGCCTATGTGCTGTCGGACCTCAATTCGCTCAACGGTACCTATGTCAACAACACCAAGGTAAAGAAGATCGCGCTTTCCCACGGCGACAAGATCACCATCGGCAAATATACCATTTTGTTCGAAGATGCCTTGACAAGAGATATCTCCAAACGCTCCGATACCGCAGTCCCCGCCACGGTTCCGCTCGACGAGGAACTCGCCATGATCGACCCCCCCCAGCGGGAGCAGACATCGGTGGTGCCGGAAGAGCAGAAAGACGAATCCAACGCTTCGGCCGTCCTCATCGAGATCAACAAGCATGTAATTTACAAACTGGACAAACCGCTCACCACGCTGGGCGTGTCCGAAAACGACGACATCTTCGTCTCCGGTTTCCTGGTTGACGAAGGGCATGTGGTCATCGAGCGGGAGGGCGACGCCCTGTGGATCAGATGCCAGAAGCTTCTCGGACAGTTCAAGGTGAACGGCAAGAAGACAAAGAACCATCAGCTGCAGCACAAGGACAGGATCGAAATCGGATCGAGCACCTTTCGCTATATGGAAAATACCTAACCATGAAAATCGCCCTGATTTCCGACATCCACGCCAACCTTGAAGCGCTCGAAGCAGTCCTCGCCGACATCGCAACCAGGAAGGTGGACGAAACGCTCTGCCTCGGCGACATCGTAGGGTACGGCGCGAACCCCAACGAGTGTATCGAACTCATCAAGAAATCCTGTACCATGGTCCTGCTTGGCAACCACGACGCAGCCGCCGTGGGAATGCTTTCCACCCAGCATTTCAATATTCACGCAAAAATCGCAATCGAGTGGACAACCGACAATCTCAAGAAATGGGGATCCGACTATCTCAAGAAACTTCCTCTCAAGGAGATCAGGTTCACCCACACCCTCGTTCACGCCACGCCCTACGAACCGAACATGTGGTACTATATCACGTCTCTCGAGGAAGCGGCGTTCAATTTCCAGTTCTTCGAAACGCAGTTCTGCTTTGTGGGCCACACGCACATCCCCATCATTATTGTTCTTGAACAGGAAAAGGAAGTGTACGTGCACCAGGGCGAATCCCTGCAGTACGCAGATCTTGCCAACGTGCGGTTCCTCATCAACGTGGGAAGCGTCGGCCAGCCGCGCGACAGGAATTCGAAGTCCTGCTATGGCATCATCGATACCGACGCGAAGGTCTTCACCTATCACCGCATCGCCTACGACGTGCAGAAGGCCCAGGCAAAAATGCGGAAAATCAAGATGCCCGAGTTCCTGATCACCAGGCTCGAAGAGGGCAGGTAACGGCCGTAATTCTGGACGGGAGTCCGCTATGAAAAAATGCATCCTCGCGTTGGAAGTCTTCGCGGCGCTTTTGTGCGCTTGCGCCAACAACCAGAGCCCGTTTACCAATCCGGCAGACGCGAAAATCGTCCCGGACAAATCTCTGCATTCCCTGGATGCCAAGTCCGACTCGGTGAATGCATTTTCCACACAGCCCTGCACGGTGGAAGTCTACCTGCCCAAGCTGCTCGACAGCTTTGACGTCCATTTGACCGTGGGCGGAAAAGACAGCATCATCGCGAGCGGCCCCATCGCAGGCACCCAATTCACGTTTCCTCTCACCGTCGCGGGGCCGGGCGTCTGCAGCCTCAAGGTGGTGGTTGTCAAATCGAATAATACGCACGATTCCATTTCCCGCGCACTTACCGTTTATTCTTCGGTCATCTCCATGCTTCTCCCGGCAAAAGACTCCCTGCTGCTGGGGCGGACGTACGCGTGTTCGCTTATCGTGAGCCACCCCGAGCTGGCCGACAGCATTCTTGGGCACCTTCTGGTGGGCGCTTCCGACACCGTGGTGTTCCGCGGCGCGTCTGCCGCCGCGGTCGGATTCCGGTTCCCGTGCCCTGCCGCCGGCGCATTTTCCCTGCGGGTCACGACGCTTGCCCGCGGCATGGTCCGCGATTCGTTGACAAAAGCTTTTGCCGGCTATTACCTTCTGGCTCCCCAGGCTTCGTCGTTCCATGCGCTCATGCCGCCCGACTCATTCACCTTCACGTTCGTTGCCACCGACCTGGACAGCAACCTCTGGGGCGGCTACACCTGGACAGGCGCAACAACCGCCAACAGCCAGCAGACCATTTTTCCTCCCAAGAACCTCAACCACAGCACCCTGATGAGGACAATACGGGTTCTGGGAGATTCCGCGGTGCGGAAATTCCCGGACACCATCGTGTGCAGCGCGGTGGTGCTGTACCCGGACAGTGCGGTGAGCGGCGTGGCGGTGTGCACGCTTTTTGTGAGCGACACCACCAAACCGAACATCATCATCATTTCGCCCACCGATTCCGTCAACCCGATCCCTTCGCCGGTAACGGTCAAGGCGGTGGTTACCGATCTTGTGGGCATCGATTCGGTGAAATTCGACAGCCTGCCGATGGTGTACACCAACGATACCGCGCTGTTCGTGTTCTCGCCTGCCGACTCCGGCAAGCATACCGATTCCATTATCGCAATCGACAGGGCGGGCAACAGAAGCCGACTCGTGCTCACCATGCATATTCAGGGAAGGATAGTGTCCCCGCCCCAGATCAAGGACACCACCCTTAGCAGGGCAACCTCGGCTGGGCTCCCCTTTGCTCCGATTTGGCTTGACACATGCGTCATCATCGCGGACACGAGCATCCACGACAAGGCCGAATACGCAAAAGACTCGCTTTCCTGGGTTATCACCGACAGCGCAAACAACCAGCTGAGCGTCCCCGCGTCACATGTCTTTACCGTTCCATTTCCCAGAGACTCCTCGTCTGCCGGCGTTCTCATAGACTCGTCGTTCTCCGGCACCATCAAGCTGGCATTTAAGGTCTTTGTCACGAACAATCCCGCCCTCTACGGCGTCGGGCAGCCGTCGTTCTTTGTGACCAAGGCGAACTTTCCGCCCGTGATAACATTCCCTTCAGGCCAATGCTTCACCAATTTCAGGACCGACACTATTTATCTGGACACAATCACAACGGCGCATGACCCCAATGACCCGCTGTCCAGTCTCAACTGGACCTTTTCAAACGGGAAACACTTCAAGGTCGATTTACAATATTCGTCACTCAGGCTTTTGAAGGCATCGGAATCCGAGGCACTTTCGGTTGTTAATCCAATAATTCCAATCCAGTTTTTTAACCGTCACATCGTAATCGACACTGTTTCAGTCGCCGACACGTCGTTTGACGGCACGGACACGATAACTTTTACGGCGACAGACCCGGGCGGGCTGACAGCCACCAAGAAAGTCGGCTTTACTCGCCCCTGCCTATTTCACTTTCCCCTCTGATCTTTCACGGCAGCCCGCTTCTAGAAACAAGAAGGGCTTCTCCGCCATACGGAGAAGCCCTTCTTGTTTTTTCTCTTTTGGCGACGTCTATTTCGGCGCCTGCGGCGAACCCTTTGCCTGCAACGCATCCGAAATAGACCCCTTGAATTCGTTGGAATACTTGAACAGGGGCACCACGCGTTTTAGAAGCGGGACCACCTCGCCTGTTTTCGGATTGCGCGCCGGGCGGGGTTTGCGGATCCGGGTGTAGAAGGTGCCGAACCCGCGAATTTCGATGTTCTTGCCGGTCTCGAGGTTCTTCGCAATGGTTTCGAGGAGTTCCTCAACGACAATTTTGGTGTCGGCCTGGGTGAGGCCGGTCGACTTCGACACGTCGACGATGAGATCGTGCTTGGTGGTGTTGGACATGGATGCCTCCTCGGGCGCAAAATGTACTCTTATTACTCCGGCGACCAAATACGCATACAAAAACACGTCTTCTGGTATAACAGCTCCGCAATCTACGTAACTTGTGGCCGGAGTAATAATATCAAATAATTGACAAAGAAAGTCAAGCAAAAATCGTGCAGGAGTGACGCACCTTCCCGACATACGGCGTTGCAAGGAGGCGAAAAACGTCGAGGGTGCAGACCTGTTTTCGCACATCGGCGCTGCGCGGCCGGTTGCGGCCCGGGGCCGCAGGCTTTCCAAAGAAGACTTTGGAGAAGGACGCGGCAAAGGCCCTGGGCCCAAAGCCGTCGGCGACGCGCTTCCTGTTTCGGGCCACCAGCCGCGAGCGTACTCGCAGTGCGGCACGCAGTGATTGCACAAGCGCCCTGGTTTGCACAGGAAACTCGCGCTTCCACTGGAATACGAGCGACGGCTTTTTGCATAGACATTCAAGAATGGCGCACTGGGTGGCGCTGTCGAGGCAGCCGAAATCGATGCCGCGCCCGCGCACGAATGCGCGGTCGAACTGCCGGGAAAACAGTTTGAACGCGGGGAACGTTTCTTGCGGGCCGGCGCAGATTTGCATCCGCTCATGGTAGCGGTGCTTGAGTCTGCGTTCGTCCACCCATTCGCGGGGGACAAGAAGCCAGCGGTAGAGGCCCGACACATCGATATCGGCGCCGGGTGGTGCGCCCGCAGGTATCCTGCCGACAAGCGCCTTGTTGTGCAGCCACGGCTCGTACAGGCCATAGCCGAACCCTTCGAGCACCGATGTGGAAATGCACGCATCCGCGGCGCTACACAAGAGCGAATATGCCGACGCCTGATTTTTCCCGACGGGCCCCATTAGCCGGCCGCTGTCGAACACCGCCCGGATGCCGTGGCGCGCGCACAGCCGCCTGAGGCGGACTGCAAGCCTCTTGTCGGCGCTGCTCGTTCCGTCTTCGCCCAGGAGAAGGTTCGACGAGAAGAAGAAGTGTGAGAGCACAATCGCCTCCACCGGGTTCTTCCTCGACACGATGCGCGCCGGGTAGAACAGCGCGGGCAGACGGCTGTCGAACGCAGCGCGCTCAAGCCTGCGAAGCACCGTTTCCGGACTTGGGGACCGCATGTGCTCTGCCGGAATATCCACCGGGTTGCGCACCAGCCGCACCGGGTATCGCGCCCTGGCAAGCACGCGAAGCGTGCGGGGACTCACCGCCACAAAGCACAGGTTCGGCAGCGCCGGGTACAAATCGCCCCACAGCCGTATGCCGCGCCGTTCAAGCCGCCCTATTTGTTCCATGAGATCGGTGCGGCCCTCTTCCGCAAAATCATGGACAACCGAGAAAAACCGGAACTCGCCGCCGTTCTTTTGAAGACGCCGCGCAAGGCCCGCGAAAGCGGATGAAAGCGCGGCGTTCTTGCACAGGTTCATGTTGTGCCCCACAACATGAACGGGCGCGGGAAGACCGGGCGACGTGACGATTGTCTCCAGCCGGGAAAGCAGCCTTGTTCCGGCCGCAACAAATGAGGCCCGCGATTGAAACGTCCGGTAGCCGCAATCCTTGACATCTATTACTTTGCAGCCGTGCATCTCAGCCCGGGCCGCGCACACCGCAATGCTCGCGCTCTTGTCTCCGCCCCCCGCAATGAACGCCGCGGCGTAACGCTCCATGACCGCCGCGACGCCGCCCGGCCTGTTGTGGTAGTGAATCTGGACAAACGATCCCTTCATGGCGCCTGCTTCGCGTATCGCGGGTGAAAACTCCGGTGAACTTCCTTGAGGTATTCGCGGTCCACGTGGGTGTAGATCTCCGTGGTGACGATGTTGGCGTGTCCGAGCATCTCCTGTACGGCGCGCAGGTCCGCACCGCCCTCGAGCAGGTGCGTGGCGAACGAATGCCGGAAGGTGTGCGGCGAAACGTGCTTGGTGATGCGCGCCGCCCGCACGCACCGCTGAATGATCTTCCAGATTGCCATTCGAGAAAGCCTGCGGCCGCCCCGGCCGAGAAACACGGTACTGTCCGAATGCGACTTTGAAAAGAACGGCCGCTCGGTGGTGCGGTAATCCTCGATCCACGACAGGGCCGTGTCGCCGATGGGCACGAGCCGCTCCTTGGAGCCCTTGCCGACCACGCGTACCAGTCCTTCCGCAGCAAGGATCTGTTCCATGGTGAACTCGGCAATCTCTGACACGCGCATTCCCGTTGCGTACAGCGTTTCCAGCATGGCGCGGTTGCGGATGCCGCCGCGCTTTGTGAGGTCGATGGCCTCAAGCACGCGCGTTATTTCCTCCACGGTAAGCACCGAGGGAAGATAGCGGCTCGATTTGGGGCCCTCCAGAAGCTCGGTGGGGTCGGAAGCAACGATTCCCTCGGACACGACAAAGGCGAAATAGGCCCTCAGTGAAGCAAGCGTGCGTTGAATTGACGTGGCGGCAAAGCCGACGTCGAACAGATCGCGAATGTACCGATGCAGAATGTCCGGCTCAACGTCGTCGAGCCGCTCTATTCCCATCCTGGTAAGGTAGGCGGCCAGGCGCGTGAGGTCGAAGGTGTACGACGCCAGCGTATTGGCGCTGAGCGTTTTTTCCAGTTTGAGATAGGAGCAAAACGAGGTAAGGTGCGGAAGCGCGTTCATGCAGAGGTCACTCCACAAGGAACGGATTGAGCCGCCGCTCCCTGCCGATCGTCGTCCTTCCTCCATGTCCCGGATACACGACGGTTTCATCCGGCAGTGCGAGCAGTTTCTCCTTGATGCTGCGCAGGAGAAGGCCGCCGTCGCTGCCGGGAAAGTCGTAGCGGCCGATCGACCCGGCAAAAAGGGAATCGCCGGAGATGCACGCAGTTTCGCCGTTGTCCCGGAATACCAGGGCCACGCCGCCGGGGCTGTGGCCGGGCACGTGCAGCACCTCGAAGGAAAAGGCGCCTACGACACGAGGCCCCTCCACAAGATCGTAGGTCTCTCCTGTAAACGAGAAGGCCGCGCCGATCATAAATGACCCGTTGAACTGCGCATTGCGAAGCATGGGTTTTTCGTCGGGATGCACCCACACCTGCGCCGCCGGGGCAAACTCCCTGATTTCCGAAATGCCAAGCAGATGATCGAAATGGCCGTGCGTGAGGAGGATGGCTTCCACACGCAACTTCTTTGACGCAAGATCGCCGAGCAGTTCGCCGCAATTGTCCGAGGGGTCGATAACCAGTACCGGCTCCTGCTTCCCCGACACGACATAGGTGTTGGTCTCGAGCGGGCCGGTGACGAATCTGGTAATGGCGATGTTCATGGGCTTCGACTAAAATAATTGCTGGCCGGCGTGAATTACACCAGCCCCAAAAACCTCGACGGTTCCAGCTGTCTCGTCCTTCCGTATAATTCTTTTTTTCTCACGGACACAAGCCACAGGAAGCGCTTTGCCCTGGTTATGCCAACATAAAACAGGCGTTTCTCCTCGACCACTTCGTCGGCATCGCCCTTCGCGCCGCGGAGGACCGACGCAATTTTCGTGAAAAGCGACGTGCCTCCGGCGCGCGTCTTCCTTTTCGGGAAAATGCCTTCCTCAAGGTCGCACAGGAACACTGCATCGAATTCCATTCCCTTGCTCCCGTGAACCGTCAGCAACTGCGGCCCTTCGTTGGAAAACTGCGGGGCCGCTTTCAAGGCCTCTGCCGCTTTGTCAAGCGTCCGGTTCAGGCGGAAGAGGACCGCGCACTCGCGGAATGCGATGCCGTGTTCCGCCTTGAGCGCAACGATAGAAGGTATGAGCCACGACACCATCGCCTCATCCGATTCGAGGAGTATCCTGCGGGGAGCATGCCGTTTCACGAACGCGGGTGCGAAAACGCGACCGGCCACAAGGACTTTCCGGAAGTCTTTCGGCTTGTCGCGGAAGACCCTGTTGGCGGCGTTGAGGATCGCGGCCGTGCTCCGGTAGTTTGTTTGCAGCTTGAGAATGCATGCCCTCGGGAACCGGGCCGCGAATTCCATGATGGTCTTCCGGTCTGCGCCCTGGAACCCGTAGATTGCCTGGTCGTCATCGCCCACGGCGAAGAGCGGTTTTTGGGGCAACAGGAGGCGCTTGAGCAGCTGCACCTGCACCGGATTCGTGTCCTGAAATTCGTCGACCAGGATTGCGCGGAATCGCGACAGGCATCGGCCGGCTACCTCATGGTGCGTGTCGAACAGCATGAGGGCGCCCGTAATAAAATCCGAAAAGTCCCAGAGCCCGCGCTCCTTTTTGGCGTTTGCATACCTTGATTCGATTGCGGCCAGCGCGGACAGGGCCTCGGGTGAAAACGCGCCGGTTGCCCGGGGCACCGCGGCGCGCCGCGCGACAAGCGCCGAGAGTTCGAGCACGTCCATGCAGAGCGTGGCCCGCTCCTCTCGCGTGGACGCCTCGGCGATCATTCGAAGTCGCGTTGCGGCGGACACCAGCCGCGGCCGCGTTGTGTAGCCGAGCAACCGATACAGCGGCGCGTTGTTTTCCGGATGAAGAAGAAATCGCAGGCAGAATGCGTGAAACGTGGTGACCAGCGGCCCTCCTGCCGGGGAATTGCCTTTTGCAAACAACGCGGCCCGCTGCGCCATCTCGCGGGCGGCGGCGCGCGTAAAGGTGAGCGCGAGGATGTTGTCGCCGGGGCAATACTCCCGCGCAAGAAACGCGATGCGCCTCGTGAGCACGGTCGTCTTGCCGCACCCGGCGCCCGCCAATACCAGCACCGGCGACGCAACGGAAGCGGTGACGGCGGCCGCCTGTTCCGGGTTCAGTCCGGCAAGAATGGCGTGAAGATCGTTGTGTGGCATAAGGCCGGACGCAATGGCATCAGCGAAGAAGCAGAGACCGAATCTTCCTGCGCGGCGCAATCACGGCTGCATGGCCGCCTGCACCCCGAGGTCCCACGAATAATAGGTGTAGTCCTCGGCGATCCGCTCGTAATCCTCCTCAATTACCCTGCGGTCGTTCGATACCGCGATGATGTCTTTTCTGTCAAGAAACGGCTTGTGGTTGAACGTAAACCTGTTGAGAAACGACCCGTCGAGTGAAAACACCACGACCTCGGCATAGTCCAGAAGGTCGACGCGGACAAACACCTCGAAGGTCTCGGTGACGTTGAGCACGCGCGCGGACAGTACCTCGTCGCCGCAGCCGTAGTAATAGGTTGCCACCGTGCCCTTGCTCTCGTGCTCCAGGCTCAAGGCGTACGGGCACGACGACGTGGGCAGACGGTCGAGGGAATCCCGGAGGTGTCTAATTGGGGCCGGCAGCGTTGAGGAAATTTGCGAGAATTTCCGCTTGAGTTCCCTGTTCGGCTCCCTGCTGATAAAAACACGGTATCCCTTTACCGTGAGATCCTTGACCGTGGCCTTGCGCTTCTTGCCCTTGTCGTCGCGGTACACGATATCGGGCAGCATCTTCTTTTCCTTTTCCTCGGGGCATTCGAGCAGGAGCGGCTTGAACGAGAACCTGCGCTGCTGGTTTATCAGGTCTTCGTGTTCCGGGGAAATAATATGGGAAATATACCGGTAGAACAGGCGTTTTTTTACGTCGATGGTGCGCTTGCCATAATCGATGAGGCCGTAGAAGATGTCTCCGTTTTTGTCAACGGCAGGCGTAAACACGTACTGGCCCGGTCTCTTGACGGTAAAATTCGTGTTGTTCTTCTTGTCGAACTCAAGGACCGCGTCCACAATCACCTGCTTGAGCAATTCATTGCTGTAGAGCATGTTGCCGGCCGCGTCGCACAAGTACAGCTTCTGGTCGCTCTCCGGGTCCTGGGAACCGAGCGTCGTGTGGACGCCGTAGTAGTACAGTTTCCCGTCCATGGTGTAGGTCCCGAGCGGGTTGATGAGATGCTTCTGGACGTCGATTTTCTGGTCGTGCAGCAGCCCGGAGAAAAAAGACTCGAACACGCCGTTCTTTTCGACGATGAGCGGCGAAGTGAAAGAATAGAATCTGTCAAGAGACCACCACCGCTCTCCGCCCGCGAGCGAGGTGTACCCTACCAGATTAGGCTGCAGAAACAGCTTGGTTGCCATGTCGTCGGTGATGCAGTTGTTCGCCAAATTGAACAACTGGGCGCTCTCTATATCTTTGAACGTCGCATATTGCGCGGGATCCACCTTACTGAGGCCCTTTTTGTACAGCCTCTTTTGAAGCACTTCGAGCCCCACGTTCTTGTCCGGCGACCTTCTGTAATAGAGAAGCGTCGACTGGTCGAGCGGATACGCGAGCCGCAACCTTCTGGGGTCGTCCTTGGCGAGCCTCTTGTTCTCCTTGAACACCGAGGCGGAGTCCAAGAGTGCGCCCGTCTGGTTGTAGAGAACATAGCCGTTTACAGAATAGAACAACAGGGTCCTTCCCTCCATGATAACGGGGCCGGAAAGCACCTGTCGCATATCGTCGCTGCTCGGGCATCCGAACAGGGAATTCTCGTCGGGGGTAAGATACATGGTAAAACAGAGCGTGTCGTTGGCATGTTGGGCCGCTGCGTAGGCCAGGGGCATGAGCGTCCACAGGGAAAACAAGACCCGCAGCACGGCGTTTTTTGTCATGACACAATGCTCGCTGGCGGAGGTAATGAACTCCCGGCCCGCGCCGGCGGGACAGGCAACTTTAATTATACTCAAATGACCGCAGCGAGTGCACGGTTTTTTTCCTGCGGCCCCGTTCAAAACATTTGTGCCTTGCCGCGCGCCCGCTCTAATAATAAAATAAGTATGGAGGGATGGTGTCGCGCCGGTCTATATGTTATTTTATTCAGGTTCTGTACAAAACCGACCAATGAGGGACAAATGATCGAACAGTTTCACAGAAAGCCAGTGTCGAACTTTTTTATCAAGCGCTCCCTGCAAATGCGGCTGATTGCCAAAATAGTCGTGGCGGCAATCATCTCCACCTTGGTATGCGTGGCCACGCTGCTGGGGACCTATTTTGTTATTTATCAATCCGTTTCCTACTATGGCGTGACGCTCGACACCAAGACTCATTTCTCCACGATTTCCGAACCGAAGAACATCATCTTTCTCATCCTTCCCAGCCTGGCGGTCAGCGTGGCCCTCAATATTCTGGTGGCGTTTTTTATCGGACTGTACGCGTCCCGGAAATATGCCGTGCCAATTTACAAACTGGAGCAGTGGGCGCGCATGATCCGGCAGGGCAAAATCGCGGCGCAGATACGGTTCAGGGAACGCGAAGAAATGAAGGAATTGTCGGACGACTGCAACGAGCTTACCAGCGACCTGCGCGCCAAGTTCTGTGAAATCAAGAAACAGACCGTGGCGCTCAAGCAGACATTGAAGGATTCCGAGGAAGTAAAAAGCATCGAAACCGTGCTTGCCACGCTGGAGCTCGAAGGCGAAACCATCGAAATCCACACTACCAACTACACGTTGCCGCCCAAAAAGAAATCCTGACCATCGCACGGCCGGCTACAGGGCATCCACGATCCGGGCCACGTAGTCGGCAATGGCGGGCGCAGCAGTGAGGCCGGGCGATTCGATACCCACCAGATCGATAAAACCCGGCAGCCCTTTGTCCCCCTCTTCCCGTATCACAAAGTCGCGGAACGCATCGCCCGGCGCCTGGATTTTCGGCCTGATGCCGGACATGTCCGGCGACAGGTCGGAAGGTTCCAGAAACGGCAGGTACGCGCTCGCCTCGGCAAAGAAATCGTTCCGATGTGATTCGTCAACGTCGTAGCTGAGCGTTTCAACGTAGAACGCGTTGGGCCCGAGCTTGAGGCTTCCGTCAAGCTTGAGCACCGCGTGAACGCCGAGGCTTATGGCGGTGGGTGCGGGATACACGAGATGTGAAAGCATGCCGCGGCGCCGGTTCGAAACGGCAAAGTACTCACCCTTGCACGGACGAATCCGGTAGCCGGCTTCGTCGATTCCAATGCCGGCCATGGCTGCCACGTCGCCGGAGCACAGCCCGGCGCAGTTGATGACTATATCGGAATGTACGTCCATTTCCTCGCGGTCGGCATCGAGCACCCTCACACGGTAGCCGTTTGAGTCCCTGCTCACGTCCTGCACCAGGCACGAATACCCGATAGTTACCGAACGCGACAGCGCCTCGGTCTCGAAATACTTCATGAGCACATGCGTGTCGACGATGCCTGTTGAGGGACTGTACAATCCGAGTCGGGCGTTCACGTTCGGTTCCATTCGCCGTACCTGCTCCCGCGAAAGGAGCTCGATGCCGGCAACGCCGTTTTCGCGTCCCTGGGCGTGCAGCAGGTGCAGCCTCTCGATTTCGTCTTCGCTGTTCGCAACGACGATTTTGCCGGTTTGCCGGTGGCCGATCGCATGCGATTGGCACAATTCGTACAGTTTCCGGTTGCCGTCAAGGCACAGTATTGCTTTTAGGGAATGGGAAGGATAGTTGAAACCGGCGTGGATCACCTCGCTGTTGCGCGACGACGTTTCCCTGCCGAACCCGTCGTGCTTTTCGAGCAGGAGTATGTCTTTGTGGTCTGCGCTCAAGCGGCTGGCAATGGCAAGGCCGACGACACCGGCGCCGACGATACTTATGTGAGAATGTTCCACGAGAAACCCTTGCGTGTCCGATGTTGCCCGCTATTCCCGTTTGTCCGGCCTGCTTCTTCCGTATATCGCGGCAAATTCAGCCACACGTGCAAGTTTCTGTCTCGTGAAATCCGCCTTCGCGCACCGCCATTGCCAGTTGCCTTCGGACCTGCCCGGCGTATTCATCCGGGCACGGGAATCGAGCCCCAGCACGTCCTGCAGGGGAATGATGCACAGGTCCGCGGTTGTCGAAAATGCCAGCCGGACAAGGTCGTCGACCACGGCAGGCTTGGATGAGCCGATGTACCCGTCGACCCGCGCGCGGTCGGGTCCCGACAGCGTGTTGAGCCAGCCGGCCGTGGTGTCGTTGTCGTGGGTTCCCGTGTACACCACGCTGTCGAACGGGTAATTATAGGGCCGGTGCGGATTGTCGGGATTGTTGTCGAACGCGAATTGCAGGACCTTCATGCCGGGCAAGTCTGCCTCGTCTCGCAATGCTTCAACTTCTTGTGTGATGACGCCGAGGTCTTCAGCGATAAAGGGCAGCGAACCGATCTCGAGCCGTATGGCTTCAAAAAGCCGCATGCCCGGCCCCTTCACCCAGGCGCCGTCCTGCGCCGTGGGGCTGCCGGCCTTGACGGCCCAGAACGATTCGAACGCCCGGAAATGGTCGAGACGGAGGAGATCGGCAAACTGCAGCATTTTCTTTGTGCGCGCGATCCACCATGAAAACCCGTCCCTTTCCAGCGCATCCCAATTGTAAACAGGATTTCCCCAGAGCTGGCCCGTTTCGCTGTAATAGTCGGACGGCACGCCGGCCACCCGGACCGGGTTGCGGTTTGCGTCAAACTCAAACAGGTCCGGACACGCCCACGCGTCGGAACTTTCGAGCGCCACGTAGATGGGGACGTCGCCGATGAGCAACACCCCCTCCGACTGCGCATGGTCCCGAACGGCCGCCCATTGCTCGCAAAAGACGTATTGCACAAACGCGTGGTAGAGAAGTTCGCGGCCATGCTGTTTTCCGTATGAGTCGAGCGCGCCCTGCTCGCACAACCGCAGCGGACCGTTCCACGAGGTCCAGCTTTGTTCGCCGAACTCCTTTTTGAGAGCGCAGAACAGCGTGTACTTGTCGAGCCATGATTGTTCTTCTTCACAAAAGGCAAGGAGTTCGTCCTGTTCCCGAAATCGGTCGAAGGCGATGCGAAACAATTTTTCCTTTTCGCGGGCGACCGCGGGATAGTCGACCCTGTCCTGGGGCAGCGCGGGGTACGCGGCAAGTTCGCTTTTTGTCAATAGTCCCTGTTCCCCAAGCTTCTGCGGCGAAACGAGAAGCGGGTTCCCGGCAAACGAACACGCGCAGTGGTAGGGTGATCCGTACTGGCCGGAGGGCCCGAGCGGCAGGAATTGCCAGAACGATTGTCCCGATGCTTTGAGCATGGTGATCCACGCAAACGCCGAATCTCCCAGATCGCCGATGCCGAACGGGGAGGGTAACGATGTCGGATGGAGAAGGATGCCGGACGCCCGGTTCATGGAGTCTCTCCTTTGGGAAGAAAATGGCTGATGACGACCCCGTATCTTTCTGCAGATAGTATACAAAACGCGCGGTCCCGCGTCAGGGAAAAAAGCGGACGGGTACTTTGCGCAAGAAAGGGTGGAGGACCTGCGGTACCGATGATATAATTCTGGATGACGATGCCCCTTACGTTTTTCCGGCCCCGTGTGTCCCGGTTTCCAGGAGGTGGTGCGCCATGACACGAACGTTATTCCACGACGACGTCGTCTTTGTCTTTCCCGCCGCCGATTTTTCGGCATACGCGAAATACGGGGCAACGGTGATCGCTTCGGGCGGCAGCCATGACTCCGACTATGTCAACAGACTCAAACGCCAGGGCCTCCACGTCGCCGGCACCGTGTGGTGCCTTGCCGCCCGCAGCCACGACGTACATGCAAACCCCGACCTTGCCGCGGCAACGGCCAAAGACATCGAAGGCAACCCCATTGCCGTGCCGTGGCTCCCCGCGAATTCCCCATCGGAAGCCCCCCGTTGCTTCGGATGCGTCAACCACCCCGTCTTTCGCGCTCACCTGCGGCGCACCGTGTGCGACGCCATGGCGGGCGGCGCGGACGGGCTGCATGTTGACGAACCCCTCGGGATCTTTGCCGCCGCGCTCACCCTGGGCGGGTGCTTCTGCGATTTCTGCATGACCGGGTTCGCCTTGTATCTCGCAAAGCAAGCAAGCGACGATCTGCTGCACACCGCAAAAGCGGGCACGTTCGAGGCGTTCGACTACAGGTCGTTTGTCAAGAACTACGCTCCGAGCCGTGAGCAGTACCTGTCGCTGCAATCCGCGATCCCCCTGCACCGGGAGTTTCTGGATTTCCAGCTTGCAAGCGCTTGCGACAACGTCGTGTCGCTCGGCAGGCTTGCCGCCGACGTCGCCGGCCGGCCCGTGAGCCTGAGCGCGAATGCCTGCCTGCCCGCACTCGAACATGCCGTGATTGTCCCGCATCTCACCTACTGCGCCAGCGAGGTTGCCCACAATGCGGCGGAGGGAGCGCAGGGGCTTTCGCCGGCGGTAAGCGCCTACACCCTTGCCGAGGCGCTCGGCAAGCCCATGGCGGCCACCGCAACCGCGCCTGATTGGTCATTTGTAAGGGACCAGAATGCGGAACAACTGGTCTGCCTCTGGATTGCGCTCGCCTATGCATGCGGCCAGCGGTTCATGGTGCCCAACCGGATGCTCTGTTCTGCGCCGGGCGCGCCGTCGCAGTGGTACTGCGGGTCCATGTCCACGTTCGCACCCCTGTACTCATTTGTGAAGAAACACGGTTTTCTTCTTAACGATTATGCGGCAGTCGGTCCGCTTGCGCCGCCCGGCCTGTTGCCGTCGTCCTTTGAAACCGCGGCCAAACGGCAGGCGCTCGGAGCGGCGCTTGCCGCGCATCCGGCGGCGCCCCTTTGGGCCGGCGACAAGGCCTGGGTGTTCCCTCGAATCAAAGGAGACGGCGCCGTTGCGGTTCATGTGGTGAACCTGGACTACAATGTTCATTCAAAACGGATCGCCGTGCAGACCGGACTCGAGGTGCGATTGCCGAACGCGCTCTTCAACCGGAATTTTTCCCGCGCAACCGCATATTCGTACGGCGGCGAACCGCAAAAGATCGTCGTGACAAACGACGGCTCGACCAGCGTGTTTACGCTGCCGGAGGTCAAACTGTGGAGCATCGTGACCTTTGAGTACTGGGCCTAGTCCGCGGATTATTTCAGCAGAATCCGCCATTGACGAACGGCTTTGGGAAAGAAGGCCCACAACAGACGCAGAAGTTTGAAAAGGGAAAACCTGAAAGGCCGGGACCGGTCGGGCGCGGCCTTAAACACCGATTGAAGGGTGAAAACGGCGTCGGAGATCTCGGTATCGCTTGACGCCAGAAAGACTTCTTTGAGGACCAGGAAGACTTTCTGCTGTCGCCGGGGACGCCCGTTCCAGGTTCGCGAGTAGCACAGCAGATGATGCGTGCTTCCTTCACTCCTAAGAAGCGCGCCGACGCATGCATCGGCCGCTTCAAGGGCGTTCATGATCCCGGCTGCGGTGAGGGGATTACACTGCCGGGCGGCATCGCCCACCAGGACCACGTTGCCTTTGCAGAGATGCCGGGGGCACAGTGCCAGAGGCACGCAGCCCGTTACCAGGTTGCGCCTGGCCGCGTGAGGCATGCGCGATGCAAGGAAGGCTTCCAGAAAGCTCTCCGCCGTGGGCGGGCTGTGGTCGCTCCCGTAAAGGCCCGCCCCCACGGACACCGTCGTGCTTGATTTTGGGAAGACCCAGATGTAGCCCCGCGGAATCATCCGGCTGCCGGCAAAGAAATGAAGGTAGCCGTCGTTACAGAATCCGCTTTCGACCGTATACTGGACAGAAGAGAATGCCTCGCTCTCCGCAAGCGGGACGGTGATGCCCGCCCAGCGGCCCACCAGGCTCTCGCAACCGTCGGCCCCTATCAGGAAATCGGCCTCCACGTTCTTGCCGTTTTCCAGAAGCACGCCGCCGAACGTTGCACCCGACCGCACAAGGCCGACAGCGGGCGTTGTGAGCCTGATCTCCATGCCGCTGGATGTGCCGGCCGCGGCAAGCGCCTGCTCGAACCTGTCGCGGTGCAGCACGACACCCGCCTGGGGTACGGCCCGGCTCGCCGCCTCCGCGCCGTTCAGGTGAAACGCGAGTCCCTCGATGTCGCGCGCTATCCACGATTCGTCAATCTTTACAAACCGGCTGAGTTCCGCCCGGTTGCCTGTCGCTTCTCCGCAGGGGACGGGCACGCCGATGGCGCTCCGGCGATCCACGACCACCACCCGCCAGCGATTTTGAGCCAGCTTCATGCCGGTATACAGGCCGGCGATGCTCGCGCCGACGATGGCGGCGTCATATTTCATGTGTCAAGATTTTCCTGTGTCGCCTTGACGGCAGAGATCGGGCAGAAACGGAAACAGTTGCCGCAGCGGATGCAGTTTTCGGCGATCCTGCCGGCGCCGTCGCGGATGAGCACGGCCTGCGCCGGGCACACCGAGGCGCAGCCGCCGCAAAACGTGCATCGTGTCTGGTCGATGGAATATGAAGGTGACATGGTACCGGAAAAGAAAAAACAATTGCAACAGCCCGTCGCGAGTGCCGGCAGGGCCGCGTGTTAGTTGTCTTTACCTTTTGTTTACCTCACCCCTGCCCGGCGGAGGTTGCTGGCGAGGCTGCTGCTGCCATTGTGATTGCGCCTGCGCCCGGACCGTTGATTCGACGGTTTCTTTCCGCTGCACTTCCACACGCGCTTCGGAGTTGAGCTCCCGTACCTGGTTTTGAAACTGTTCCGTCGGCCGGCTTACCGGCGGAACGCTCACCGGTTGACTTCTCTCGGGCGCTTTGGCGGCAGGTTGTCTGTTTTCGGCACGCGGCGGCTCCGCACGGAAAACAGGGACGGGTTGCGGAGTTCTCGGAAGAATTATCTCCTCCGGCGGTTTCCAGGATTGCGCTCTTTGCACATGTTGTTGGGCTTGCCGCGCCTTCAGTTCCTGCACGGCCTCTTCCCCTTTCAAAGCGGCCAGTTTCGATTGGTTCGTTTCTTGTTTTGCCTGTTCGTCAAGGCGGGCTCTTTCCGCCTGTGCAGCCCGGGCGGCCGCACTCTGGTCCTTTGCGGTAAGGTCCGCGGTCCTCCGGTCGCTCTGCAACATTTGCCACGACTGCGGATTCGCCTTTGGCGTTACAACTCTGCCGAAGCCGGAACTACTTTTTGTGAACCGCTCCTTTACCGCAACGGGGTCCTGCGGCGCCGCCGCCGAAATTAAAGGCTTGTAAATCAATAATTTGCTTGTACTCAACGTGGTCCTCTGGATAGGCTCACCCGGCCGGAGGTGCTCTTCGACAAGGGCAACGGGGCTGATGCGCGTCTTGGCCGCTTTTTCCACTGCCGAAACCGGCACTCCTTGATTGACCAGGTGGTTGTTTGCAACAGAGAAACTGTTTTTTTGGAAGACAGTCCTCCTGTAGATGTCCCCGGCATGGGATGAGGGCACCACATGGGCGAACGGATGGCGGTCGTAAAAATGGTCCATCGGAACAAAGTAAAAATCGCTGAACGAAAGTCCGAATTCGGAATCGTCATCCACCAGGGAGGCTCCGAAGAAAAAACCCTGGTTGGCTACGAACCTGCCTCTTGGCGGGAGCGCCGCCCAGCCGCAATAATCGGACCCTGTTCTCCAGGCGACCCACGCAGGTCCCCATTCGTTATCGGGCTGCCAGAGCCATCCGTAGTTTGGCCGGCGGAACCAGCGGCCGTAATGGAACGGCGCCCATCCCCAGCTGTAACTGGAAACCCAGGTCCAGCCGTAGTCCGTCCAAGCCCAGTGCCCGTGATTGCAATAAGGCGCCCAGTCGTCATCGAGCGTGGTCGCGTTAGGCTGCCAGCACCAGTTTCCGTCGACATCGACCCACGTGCCATAGGGATACAACGCGGAGTAAAAAAATGAAATGTTCTGTTCATCCGCAGGGGGGGCCGTTACCGGCGAAACAGCGGCCTGGGCGGATGGCGCTGCGGTTGATTCGGGATATGCAGGTTCGGTGTCGGTTGTCACCAGGGAATCGTTTTGCTGATCGTGTTTGAGTGCTTCGATGATCAGTTTTGAGGAAACGCCCAGGTCCCTGAGCGTCACGATGTCGGCGGATGTCAAGGCGAACGGTGTGGTGGAATTCTCGATATATGCCTTCACCACTTCCTCATCGACCCCGGATTTTGCAAGAGTGATGAGATCGTCGGCGGTTCCGGCAGTTACTGTGGAAAGGGCGGCCGCCAGCAGCACCAACGGTACGATGCCGATACAACGGTAAGAATACACGGGGTTCTCCTTAACAAAAGGTGATGCAACCTCGGCAGCGCTTCATCTCCCGGCTCATGCCGGTCGACGCTCCAGTATCTTTGCCCTCCGAAGCTGATTCGCACAGGCTGATTTTTCTCGGTAACACTCAGGCATGCCGCAGGATATCGAAAAATCGCACCAGTCCCGGTTGCGACACGTCAGGGGCAGCCTGCGGGAATAAACCTATAGATAAAATATATGATACTGCAGAAGCTTTATCCAAATTCTCCTCCGGAAAGCGGTCATCGCGGCGGATTGATGGCCAGCTTCTCGATGGGGCTTTTAACCACCTGCTGGTTCAGCTGGTCCACGGCGTACATCTGGTACAAATAGACTCCCGGCGACAGTTTGTTGCCGAAAGCGTCTCTTCCGTCAAACGGCTCGCCCCGCTTTGCGTCGTTGATCACTCGCACCAGACGGCCGGAGAGCGTAAACAGCCTTATTGCCACCACCACCCTGTCCTGGTCCGTTTGGGTCACCGTCTTGGAAAGATCGTAATAGAAACTGCATCCCTGGCCCATGCGCATCGGATTCGGATAGGTAAAAACATGGTACAGGGCAAGCGCCTGGTCGGTGGTGACCTCAAAGGTCACGCTCCTCTTGGCCACGTTCCCCAGAAGATCCTGCGCGGTAATGTTTATGGTGTACGGTCCAGGGGTCATCGCTCCTGCGTCAAACGTCCAATCCGCGGTCCCCCGACGGTAGTCGCCCTGGGCAAACTGGAATTTGCTGTCGATATTTGTGCGCGCAATCACTCCCGGGACCTCGAATGTTATTCCCTCATTCGGGCCGGTGGACACCGCATCGATGCCGCTGGAATCAAACATCAGGATCTCCAAGGTGACCGGAAGCGTAGCGGAAACCTTGTCCGTGGAGGAAGCTCCCGTGCTGGATGGCGCCGCGGACGATGAGGAACCTCCCTGATACACCGGACGTACCGAAATGGTCGGGCCAACCGTGTCGGTAATCTTGGTTGATGCAAACCCGTGGAACAGGAAACTGCCCCTGCACCCGAGCCCGACGCTGTCTTCAACCCACGCGTACGCGGTGAGGCGCACGCCCGGAGTATTGAATGTGACATTCTTCGGCAGCAAGATACTCTGCTGAAAAGCCCCGTTTGTAACCTGGGTCTGTCCGGCGAATATCGGAGTTCCCGGCATCTTGTACGACGGGTTCGACGCAGTACCGTTGTCCTTGCGTGTGGCAAGATAGGCTGGATTGAACATGCTTAACTGTACCTTGGCCGTGCCGCCGCCCGCGCTGAACCGGGTGTCGACGGTGCCGTCCTTCTTTATGATAGTGCCCCGAATCGTCACCTGTTCAAGCGCCTTGAGCGTGTCGTTCAACGGAGTCCCGTTGTTGTCGGTCACGGTGAGCGAAACCCTGCGGCCGGGCCGCATCAATTGAATGGAAGGATCTCCAAGGTACGAGTAGATCTGCTCGTTTTGATCCTGGACCACGGCTTTTGCCAGGGCAAGCGCCTCGCCGATCGTCCGGGCGGCGGTATCGGAAGTGTCAAAGGCAAAGGAGAAGAAATTCTGCGCAAGCTGTTCATTGTCGGTGGAGAATGCTTCGCGTGTGGCGGAGATGGTCGAAATCGCCCCGCTGTTATGAGCCAGCACGCAGCAGGCGGACAGGCATTGCTGGCCGGGCTGGTCGAACATGCCTACGGAACACGAAAACGAGGAGATCATGGGATACTGGCCGTTGTTATGAAGATTGACGATATCATCGGGCATAAAAATGTGCTCGTCGGCCCACACGATGGGAGATCCGTGGCCGAAATAGTTGACAAAAGCAACGCCGTTGTTGATGTCGTTGAGAAGCGCCTGTTTTGCCTCGGGCTTTTCGAGCTGGGCGTCAAACGGATATTCGAACTCATTCACCTTTTCCACATTGATTGCGGGACGCAAATGTTCCACCACCGTGTCGATGAGTTCGGACGACTCCAGGTGCTGGGTGCCCAGCGGGTCCGGCTGCGTGCCCTGCATGTCGTCGTCGTTCACCAGGAGCAGGCAATTGCGCCATGCGCCGAAATCCGGTGCAGGGTTCGAGGAAGGATTCTCCATTTGAATTATCTTGTTCACCACCTGCGAGGCATCCTGGGATGTCTTACACGGAATCCGGCCCAGGAAGCAATCGGGTGTTGATGCGGTATTGTCGGGAGTGTCACCGGGGTCCAGGTACACAAAATAATCCTCAATGCACAAACCGTTGAACTCCGCAACCGGCATGAAGCTCGTGTCCTGGGTTGCGATGTTGCGATAGTCGTAGTGGCCGCTGCCCATGAGCACAACGTAATCAAAAGACACGCCCCACTGTGAGCCGACATTCTCGCGAACATATTCGAGACAATTGCGAAGCGCGGAAGGATCCGTATTCCCGCCCGAGAATTGAGCATATATATCGGAAATCGACATTGCCACCGGGTTGGCAAACTGGCCGATGGACTTCTTCTCCCGCGCCAACACCTGGGCCGGAACAATGAAGTTGGGGTGCGTGACGACAAGGTAGTCTACGGGCGCCGAAATGCTGCGCAGGTCTCTCACGGTGTACGAGGAACTGGTCCTTGGCCCAACGAGCGAAAGAACAGGAGAACTCCCGATGCCCTGCGGCGTGCACACATAGTATCGCACGCCGATGCCCGCCGTGTCGGTCCACTGGTACGTCCCGCCGCCCCGCACCGTATCCACGAGCATCATGGAAGCGTCGCAATTGCCTATTCTTAAAATGTAAACCAGGTCCGAGGGAAGACCGCTTAACTGATAGCGCACCATTCCGGATCCCTCCGGAGAAAAGATGGTCATGGAAGACCGGTTTGTCATGTCGAGCTTCTGCCAGCACCGTACTTCCATCTGGTCCAACTCAATGGTATCGTTTCCTACGTTTGCAGTGAAAGTCATAGAATTGCCGGGGCTATACGTAAAGGGAAACCACGCGCCGTACTGGCACCCGGCGCACACCGACGAGCCGCCGTAACTCACCGTCATGCTGGGCGAGGAGGGTCCCAAAATCACCTGCAGGCTGCAGGGTTCGGCAGGGTCGGCATTCGGAAGAAGCACGGTGTCGATGAAAGCGGACGAAATGGTATAGGACGGCATGGAACTGGAGAACCTTTGCCACGCCCACTGAAGGCCGCCGTTAGTCTCGCTCAAAATGGGCCACACCGATTTCTTGAACAGAACATGGTTCTCGAATGATGTGACGACGGGGATCTGGCCCTGGACCGCGGCCATCTTCGTGAGCGAAAGGGCGGTATCCGTCTTGGCGATCCAATAGTGGCGGTAATCGTCGTAGTGATCGATCTGGTACGAAAAACGGTGCGCGGTTGTGTCGTATTTCCAATCGGAAATGCTGCTCACGTACGCAAGAAAATAGTCTGATGAATCAAGCATGCCGTTGCCGTTGACGTCAAACCGGGCCATCGGCACTTCGCTGAGGCCGTTGGGGATCTGGTCTGCCGCCGACGTCGGCACCGGAAGCTCCCCTTTGTACGATGCGAACAACGCTACCCGGCCGATGGGTATCGGGCCTCCCAATATGCGGATGATATCGCTCCCGCGCAGTTTAATAATTCCGTTCTCGTTGATAGTTCCTTCGTTGAATCCGCTGTGGCCGTCGCCGATGGTAAAGGAGAGCAACGTGTCCGCCGCCTGCAGCGGATATCCCGCTGTTGCCGCGCGCTTCGCCAGCGGCGCGGCGGGTGTCCAGCCGCCGGCCACCGAATAGTTCAGAATGAGCCGCCGCAGCATGTTCGTATAGTCGGATTGCGCAGGAGAAGAAACGCTCCTGGACCCGGAATACGGCGGAAACTCGACCGTGATTTCCGCTTTGTCGAGAACCTGCAGCGTCCGGCCGTCCTTCTGGTACGAAATGGGCCGTAGAATGAACTGCGCCCCTCTCAACCGGCCGTACTTGGTGTACATCGCATTCGAGATCCACGGATTGGTAAACCGCAGTCCCGGGTACCTCGACCCGGTCCCGGGAGCGCTCCTCACGCGCAGCGGATTGCCCAGCGTTTCCACATGGGTCGCGGTGGAAGTGACCCTAATGGATACTACGCCCTGCGGGGGCACCCCAAAGTGCAAAGAAACCGCGGGAACCACGGGTTCGCCATTGTCACCCAAATCCGCGTTTTCTCCGGAAAATGCAACAGAGGAGGCGCTTTTGCTCACCTGGTTTATTCGAAGGTTGCTTGTGGTCCACTCAAAGGTGAATCTTTTCGCGGAGTTCTCGATAACGCGGATCGACGGATACGAGGAAACGGCACATACAAGGCAGTACACCAGTACACGTGCGCACGTTCGCATTGTTCTTTATCTTCCTTACTGTAAATGAGAAAATGCCTACACCCTACACCCTGCGATCCCGGGGCTGCAAAACAAATCCCCGCCTCACACACCGCCGATTCTCCGCATCGCGAACACTTAACCTCCTGATAGTACGTTTATAAAAGACTCTTTAATGTGGGGTAATGGGGTTTTATCGGAAAATCCAAACTCCGGACCGTTCAAGAAACTTTGTGTGAGCTGAACAAGGGTGATGCATGACCACCGCCGTAAAGTGCACTTTGTGACCGTGAAAGTGTCCGCTCCCTCGGCGAACCTCGCCAAGCCCGCTGAGTCGATTACAGCACATACTTAGAAACGTCTGCAAACGGGATTACCGCCGGCAACCGCCCCTGCTGGATCACGGTGTAGGTTCCGCCCGTTGGTTTGCCGCCATCCACCGTGATATTGTAGACAACAGCGCCCGAATAAATACCTGTTGCAAAGACCGTGTCCGTGACCGTGCCGGACTGGGAAAGTATGTTGGTGATCAGCGTATATTGGGTGCCCGTAAGCGTCAGATAGAAATCGCGATAGTCGACGTAGTTGATGGCGACATGCACCGATATTCCGCTCAGGGCCGCGTTATAGGAAAGGGTGCCTGTCGAGTCGCCCTGCACCTGTTCGGAGCCGAGCGAACCGAGCTTGGTGAGCTTGGCCTGGGAATACTTGACAGTCGCGTTCACAACGATGAAGAACTCCGTGTCGGAAACCATCCTGAATCCATTATCAAAGGAATATTCGGTGGTTCCCAGGGAATCATCCGCAACCGCAAGCCTGTAAAGATGCGGTCCGGGCGCCACAGGGGAATCAAGGCACATGGTGTCCACCGTCGTTGTGCACATCGGCGTCCACGACGCGCCGGTGGAGTCGGACCGGGAGGCGATGACCCGGATGCCGGACAAAGGCTTTTTCCAGGTAAGCAGCACCCTGTCTGCAAAGGAACCGTGCGAGGCGGTAAAAGCGGAGACATATCGTGTGGTGCTCAGCAGGGCCATGCCAATATCCGAAATGCTCGGCATGCTTGTGTCTCCATTCCTTAGGATCGTGCGGACACGGTAGGAGTAGACGGTTTCCGGAACAACGGAGGAATCAAAATATTCCACTCCGGATACCCCGGAAGAAATAAGAAAAAAGGAATCGACCGAGCCTGTTGCACGGTAGACAAGATAGCACCTGGCGCCGGAAACACTGTCCCAGGTGATTTTTACCTTCCCGCTTTTGAGCGTATCGGAAGCCGCGACGTTTGAAGGTATTTCCTGGAAACTGTTCATGGCCTCAGCTGGCCCAACCGATGAACCGGAGCATCCACAGATCAGCCACGTCAACGCGCCAATAAATCCCGCAATGGAAACGACTGTTTTTCTCACGAAAACAATCCTTCGAATGATGATGACAGTCGGGTGAATATTTCTTTTCGCGGCGGAGGACCGGCGATTCTATCGTGAAAATACTTTGGCCGCAGATCGCCCGGCAATGATGTCGCACCGGATGCCTCTTTCTTGCCGGCATTTGGCGTCTCCGGATTTACGCTCAGGCATGCGAAAAAGATTGCTTGCATAGAGGCAAATATCGTGGTATTTTATCTGCCTTGCACGGGCCAACCCTTTCCACCCTGCTTCAAGAAGGAGTCAGCATGAAACGCAGTAATGTTTTTGCTCTTGTTGCCATGGTTGCCGTTGTGATGCTATGGGGATGCTCCAAGTCCACAACCGGTCCCTCAGGCCCTTCCGCAACGGATTTGATTGGAAAATGGGTTTTCTCTTCGGCGCACGTGACAGGAACTACGTTGATACATTTTGGTATAGTTGGTGTTCCGGACAGCACAGTCCACACGGACACCGCGATAACGTTTACCGGCACCGCCAATGATGCCCAATTGTATGCCGACATGACCTATTCGCTTCAAACGCCCGGCTTGGCCTCACTGGGAGCGCCCGTTGCCGACTCAGGCACATGGTCGCTTTCCGGCAGCAGCCTCAGGTTGATCGACAACGCAAATGACACCACGAACCTGAGCGTGAGCGTAAACGGGAACAACGGCACTTTTGTAAACAGCACATCAACCAAAATAGACAATGTCCCGGGAATGCCGCAGGGCGCGTATATTCAGTCATCCTTGACCTTCACAATTATTGGGGCAAAGCAGTAACCGCCAATTCCGTTGTTTGTCTCAACGTGCGGAACAGGAAACTGTTTCGCACGTTTTTTTTTTGCGTGTTTTGTCTTCACTTGTCTCCTCATTCGTTAGTATATTCAAAGGGAAAGCGTTTGCAGCGACAAAAGCAACGATTTCAATCCTCCTTAAGGTTCAACCCGCCGACGCTTTTGTTGTGCGTCCCATGCTACCTGAATTCTTTCTGAAATGAACTACCCCGAAGCAAGCTTCGAGGTATCCTGAACTTACAACTACCCCTTAATCCCCTCTCTTGTGCCCCTTCGGGCATCCCTGAAGAGAGAGGGGAAACCGAGCGAAGCGAGGAGGGGTGAGTTAAAGCCAAAGCAAGCTTCGAGGAATTTAGCCCATAGCGATTAATTTTTTTGCAAGGGCCATCGCGTCGGACCGCGGCATCTCGGCATTGATAAGGCACGGGCCGAAATTGCCGCGTCATTCATTGAATCGAGGCAGGGATCAACTATATGAATAATCATACCAAAAAACATGCGGCAAAAGGCCCCGGGGATATCGCCGAACCAAGGAAGACCGAGGAGGCCCTGCGCGAAAGCGAGGAGCGTTTCTCCAAGGCGTTCATGATTTCGCCCTATGCCTACATGATCGCAGGCATGGAAGACGGCGCGATCGTCGAGGTCAATGAGGCGTTCACCACCATTTCCGGGTTTACCAGGGAAGAAGCCCTGGCCGGCTCCACGCTCAGCTTGAAGATATGGAACAACCCGGAAGACCGCCGACGCATGGTGGCCGATCTTCGCGACGGCAGGCCTGTAGAGGGCCGGGAGGTACAGTTACGTTCGAAGAGCGGAAACGTCGTGACGGCACAGCTTTCCGCCCGGGTAATTTATCTGGGCGATAGATGCTGCATTATATCCATCCTCGAAGACATCTCCCTGCGCAAGAAAATGGAACAGGAGTTGCGGGACTCCGAAAGCAAGTATCGCACCCTGATGGAACAGGCTTCCGACGGAATTTTTATCGCCGACGAGAAAGGAAACTATACCGACGTGAATGTACGGGCATGCGCCATGTTCGGTTATTCACGGGAGGAGATTTTGCATCTCGGGATGAAGGACCTGCTGCTTCTCGAAGAAATCGCCGACAAGCCGATCAAATTCATAGAATTGGGCTCGGGCGAAACCGTTTTGAGCGAAAGGCGGATGCGCAGAAAAGACGGGTCGGTTATCTATGCTGAAATCAGCGGGAAGAAGCTGGCCGACGGCAGGTTTCAGGGCATTGTGCGCGACATTACCGGACGCAAACAGGCAGAGGAGGCGCTGCGCGAGAGCGAGGAGAAATACCGGCGCCTTGTGGACAACGCCAACCAGATTATAGTCGTCGCCCAGGACGGCATGATAAAATTTGTCAATCGAAAAGGTCTGGAGGTTCTGGGCTATTCCGAACAGGAATCATTGACAAGGCCGTTCCTCCAATTCGTGTATCCGGAGGACCGTCACTTGTTGACCGAAAACCACGCAAAGCAGGTCAAAGGCGAATTGATACGACAAAGCTATGAGTTCAGGGTGGTTACCGCCGACGGCAGAGTATGCTGGGTTGAAATTAACCCGGTCCCTATTGAATGGAAAGGCAGGCCCGCCACCCTTGATTTGCTTACGGACATCACAGAGCGCAAGCGCATAGAGAGTGAACTTCAAAAGGCGCAGAAGCTCGAATCCCTCGGCATTCTGGCGGGCGGTATTGCCCATGACTTCAACAATCTGCTTACCGGAATCTTCGGGTACATCGACCTGGCCCGATCGGTGTCAAAGGATGAGCAGGCCACGCAATACCTCGAAACGGCAATCGCGACAATGAACCGAGCTCGAGCGCTCACCCAGCAATTATTGACCTTTGCCAAGGGCGGTTCCCCGGTCCTCAAAACAACGCAGCTTGTTCCATTTATCCGGGAGGCGGTTCAATTCGCGCTCAGCGGATCGACTATCTCGTGCCGGTTCGACCTTGACAGAAACCTCTGGCCGTGCAGCATCGATAAGAACCAGATCGGCCAGGTGATCGACAATATCGTCATCAACGCGCAACAGGCAATGCCGAACGGCGGGATCATAGACGTGCTGGCCGAAAATATCTCTTTTAGCGAGCAGGAGCATGCCTCGCTTGCCGCCGGCAACTACGTAAAGCTCTCAATCAAGGATTGCGGCGTTGGAATTCCAAAAGAAATTCTGCATCAAATCTTCGACCCGTTTTTCACCACAAAAACAAAAGGGCACGGCCTCGGCCTCTCCACCTGTTATTCAATTGTCAAGCGCCACAGCGGATGCATCGAGGTCGAGTCCGAACCGGGAAAAGGCAGCGTCTTTCATGTGTACCTTCCCGCTTCGGCGGAGACCGCTGTTGAGGACGCGGCCGCAGCCGTCAGGCACGCCGGCAAGGGGACAATCATTGTCATGGACGACGAGGAAATAATCAGGGCCGCTCTCCAAAAAATGCTCGGGGCCATGGGATACACGGTGGTATGCAAAAACGACGGGAAGGAAGCCCTTGATTTTTACATAAGCGAAACCAGGGCCAAACGCACATTCGCGGCAATGATTCTTGACCTCACCGTTCACAACGGCATGGGCGGCATGGAAGCAGTTAAAGAGGTCCGGAAATTGGATGCGGCGATACCGGTTTTTGTGGCAAGCGGTTATGCCGACGATGCTGTGATGAAGAACCCGGTTGACTACGGTTTTACCGCAAGTATTTCCAAACCTTTCACCATCGCGGAACTTTCGGAAATGCTGAACAAGACTATGGTATGATAAATTGAACGGACTTCCAAATGCGATCAGCCGGTTATGTTTGATTCCATGCGGGTCATTTTTCTTTTTCCCGAAAGGAGACGGAAAATGAAAAACCTTACATCAGCAACTCTTATCGCCATGGCGTTCTTCATCGGCCGTTCAAGTGCGGCGCTTCCCCTGCAAAGCAGCATCACCAAAGACAGCATCACCTGGACGTTTTCACAGGCGGCGCCGGTAGGCCAGTTTGTCAACGGAGATTACTATGTGGTTGGTCCGGTGACCGTCACTTCGATCTCACCCGCACCGCAGACTGACTCGCCTTACGTAAACGGATCGGTGCTCAACCTGCCCACGCCTGACGGAAAAAGCGGTTTTGACAAGCGGCTCAACGACGGAAGCGACGAATCGTGGTGGTTCAATGCAAACGACCGCGTCTACCCTCCCCTTTCCCTGAAACCGGGAGACGCATTGGTTTCCTCGATCAGCTTGTCCGATGCGCAATACCACAATGTACCCGAAGTGATGCGTGCAGGCGATAAAAGCTGCAGCCCGGTTGCCAGCGTGTCCGTGCTCACCGTGCTTGCCGCCGCCGTATCTTCCGATGCTTTCCGGCCGTCGTACTGCGACCGGAAGCAGGTAATTTATCATGCCGATTCGCTGCAGCGGCAGCTTCTGCCGTCTCTGGTTCCCCCCAAACCGGCCGCAACCCCTTCCCTGTCGCAATTTGAAATCTGGTTCCGCAGGCCATGGATCGACATGAATCCCTTCCTTTTTGACGCTCCGGCCGAGTACATGCCGAGTTACGGCGCACACGTGAGCTTTGCCGTCTCGTATGTCGGGCTGCTTCTGTCGCTCAACTTCACACCTGCGCAAAAGGTGAATCTCACCAATTACTTTGTTCAGTACGGCATCGATTTATTCGGATGCCTGAAAGCCGGGTACGGATGGCCGGCCTTTGGAGGGCATCGCAGCGGAAGAAAAATGCCTGTTGTCATTGCAGGCATTCTGCTGCAATCCGATTCGATGAAGAACGTGTCCACGTTTTTTCCCGACCAGTTCGGCGAGGACATGCAGACGCTCTACATCAGTTCGCTGCCGCCTGCGGGCAGTTACACCAAGGCGTGGCAGGGCGCCACGGTGATTTACGGAGGCCACTACGGAGTTCACTCGGACGGGACGCCCGTGAGCGCCGGACTCTACGGCCCCTACGAACAGCTTCAGCCGAGAAACTGGCCGCTGTTGACCCCCACCGAGCAGTTGGGAGAAGCCTACAGACGCTGCTGCACATCCATGACCTGGATCGGCGAGGCTTTGACCATGCATCTCTGGGGCGCGGAAAACATTTGGAACCATCCGGCTTTTTTTGATTACGCGGTTCGGTGGATGTGCGAAAACGACTCGCTGGCGGTGGACACCATCAAGGCGCAAAGCGGATTTGATTACAGCACCTCGTGGGACCGGCAGCAGCAGACCGCCGGCGTGTTGCAGGGCGAGTTTCCCCAATACACCTTTATTGACGACATGTGGGCGGCGTATCATCCCTGCAGCACAAGCATGGCGATCCAAAACATTCCCGATCAATCCCTAGCGCCTAATTTCGCTTTTGTCATCTTTCCAAACCCTTCCAGTTCCACGGTCTCCATCGGCCTTCCGAACTTTTCCGCTCCTGTCGACGTGGAGATCTATTCCCTCACCGGGGCAAAAGTGGCGTCTTTTCGCCATGTTCGGGACGGACGGGTTGTCTGGAATACGGCGAACTGTTCCAGCGGGCTTTACGTGATAGAGGCTGGCGCGGGAGCGCAGGTCCTGACGGGACGCATGCAATTGATGCGATGATTCCGCGGGGCCGCAAGGTGAGGAAGGGGTGGTGGTTGATGATCCGGCAGGACGAGATATTTGATTGTGGCGTTTGAAACTAATCGAATGTTAGGCTTAGCATAGGAAACATATGCCAATAAGAACCTTTGAGTACTGCTCTCTTCAATACCTGAACATGTGGCTTCAATACGAAATGGGCTTCTGCAACGACCTTGCTGAAGGTGATCGGAAAAAGAAATTAGAGGCGCTAAGCAAAGCTGCTGCGTATTTCAGAGTTGCGCGTACTTTACATGATGATGACAGGAATGTGGGGACAGAGAGGTATGAACGTGTTCTTGACATTATACTTGCCGAAGACACAATGAAAGATGGTGAAGACCTTGTTCAACGAATTGAAAGCGTTGGAAGAAAGATATCTGACAACAGATCGCTTCTTTCGCTTACAACCAAGTTCCTTTGGCTAAGATTCAAACGGCCTGTTCTCATATTTGATTCTCAGGCTCGGATAGCTCTTGGCACAAAGGAAAAGGATCTAGAAACATTCTATTTATTGATCTTTAACATATAATGGATACACGATTATTTATGGCCAAGTGATTTCCGAATGTGCAATACACGATTCAAGGAGCCTTTGAGAACTGCGCACTCGGCCAATAGAACGGTGTAAATGAGATCCCAAATGATACGTATCTTCATGGGTGCTGTTGGAAAGATCGCGTTTCCCATGAGTCCAAACATGTTCAATCGGATTGAGTTCAGGAGCATAACTGGGAAGCCAGTTGACATGAAGTCGCTTGGTCTTTTGCAGGAAAGCTTTAACGTCTGCTCTCTTGTGGATGGGGCCATTGTCCCAGACAAGAACAACGTGCCTGCGCAAATGGCGCAACAAATACCCCAAAAAAGTGACGACCTCCGTGCCCGTGATGTTATGGGCATGGAAACGGACATAAAGACCAAAATGGTGGCAGCCAGGGGACACGGTGACACTGCCGATGGCCGAGATTTTATCACGCCGGTAGCTGTGGCGCAGGATCGGTGTGCAGCCCGCAGGAGCCCACGTTTTGCGGACGTTCGGTATGAGCAAAAAACCGCTTTCGTCCAAGAAGGCAATATGGGCCTTAAGTTTTCGGGCTTTTTTTTATACTGGGCCATGTCCTGCGCTTCCAGGACGCAATGGCCTTTTCGTCTCTTTGCAGAGCGCGTCGTTGCGGCTTTTGATAGCTCCAGCCAAAATCGTGGCGTAATAGCTTCCATACTCCTACATGCGTGTAATGGACGCCGTAGTCGGCATGAATCAGCCGTACGATACGCTTTAATGTCCATAGGTCGGTGGCGTGTCCGGCTGCTACAGCTCCTTTCAGCAGCTTTTTCTTCAGCTTTTCTTTCTGATGATCGGTCAAGAGAGAAGGTCGTCCCCATTTGGCCTGGGTTCGAATTCCTTTTCGACCTCTTTTCTGATAGGCCTGATACCACCGCACCACCGAACTCAGAGACGATTTCAATTTCTGCGCCACAGCCCGATAGGTTTTGCCTGAACGCAGCATGGCGATGGCTTGTCGACGTCGCGCTTCCAATTGCTTGGGATTTCCGTGTGGTCTCATATACCATAATATAACTATTTCTGATATAAGTATCCATTATAAGTTAAATGTCAGTAAGATGGCGTAGCGAGTTCACTGAAAACCGGGAAGAGATCCGCCATTCATGCTTCAAATTGTCTTCAATGCAGGAATATTCAGTTGACCCAAGCTATGATATTCGGCAAATATCGTCGGAGGATTGGTTTCAAGAACGGGTATTTGACATTTACCTCTGGAACAAAGGAAGCAAAGCCTGAAGCGTTTGAGCCCACCACCGCACGTGGGACTGCTTGCAGCTTTACGCGTCTGCGCCCCCATATGTACAGTAATGGTATTCACCCGACAGTCACCCATGCCGGGGATTTTGGAACGAAGCTACCTCCTCACCTCACAACTGCCGCCCCAAGGCTGCGCGCAACAATTTGCGAATACAATTCAAGTGCCATTGGATGGCTGAGCCGGGTGACCCCAAAGAAAGTTGGTCTGCAAGAATCCAATCTTCTGCTGTGGGGCACCCTCGTAGTGCAGTTGAGAAGACCAAGGGAAGAACTCCGCTTTGCACGTAAAGGAGCACATGTGTTATCACGCACTTGCATCCTGCGCAGCGGAACTTGACAAATGTGGCGATTATCCTTTGTCCAGCGTTAGGTGGACCGCAGAGTGCGCGAGAGCGCAGGGCTGCCTGACCCGGGCCGCAGGCCATAGAGCAGGCGGCACCGAGGCAAATAGCCGACGACCCTTGGAAGCACCCGAAGGGGTGGCCCGGAGGGAGACCGACCCGAGCGCAGCGAGGGGAACGCCCAACTCTTTATCTTGATATTCGCCGCACCCCGCGAAGCTCCCAAAAGCATTTCAAGTTTTTTTCCCGCCCCTGTTCCGCAGCCAATCCACGCTGTTTGCCCCCGGCCCTATCAGCACCAGCGCCAGGAACACAATGCCGTCCTCAATCGCATGCGATGCGGAGGCAAGCCCCTGGTGAGATCCCAGGTGCATGGCGGCCGCCACAACCATGTCGAATGCCAGGAGCGCACACGCGGTGCGGAAGAAAAATCCGCCGATCAGAAAGAGGCCGCCGACACCTTCCACGAACGCGGCCATAAAACCCCAGGCGGTCGGCAGAAAATGAATCCCGAGAAAACCCATTGCCATTCCCAATTTGTACCACATGTGGGGACCTGCCAGCAATTTTGGTGCGCCGTGGTAGATGAACATGATACCCAGGCCGATGCGAAGAATGAGTAGACCCTGGTCCCGATACTTGTCCCATGAGACTGCAGCCATATCTTCCTCCTTTTATTTCGGTTGATTTCCTGTCCGAGGCTAGGCCGCGGCTTCCTCTGTCAGCCTTATGCCTGCCGTTGTCTTCCTTATCACCGGCTCCAGGTCTTTTGCAAAGAACTCCGTTATGCCGTTCTGATACCCGGGCCATTTTTCCAGCGCGGTTACCGCCGATCTGATCGCGGACGCAATAAGAGGCTCCAGCGGCTCGTTCCCATCTTGCAAACCTCCGGCCAGGGTTGCCTTCTTCCGCAAGGCGTCGGTACCCAGGGTCTTGCCGGCCGCCTCTTCGCTGCCCGTGGCATCGAGCAGGTCGTCGGCAAGCTGATATGCCGTTCCGGTGCAATAGCCGGCTTCCTCGAGCGCGTCGGACAGCCCCGCGTCCGCGCTTCCGCACACACGGCCCAGAAAGCCGAACAGCGGCCCGGTTTTTCCCCGGACCAGGGCCACATACGCCCGGACGTCGGTCGTTTTTTCGCGATACACCAGCTCCTGCTTGATTTCCGCAACGCATATTTCGTGTACGCTTTCAACAAACCGTGACGCTATATGCCCGTTCCCCTCTGCAAGAAGCATGGAAAGGGCCTCGCAGTACAGCAGATCGCCCATGAGAACCGCATAGTTTGCGCCCCGCATTTTCCACAGCGTTGGTTGCGATCTGCGAACGGACGCATTGTCGATAATGTCGTCATGAAGCAGGCTTGCCGTATGAACAAGTTCGGTTGCCGCGCAGGCTCTCCGGACAAGCCCGATTCTCCCGCTCTCGCGGGAGGCCCCAAAAAGGCGCGCCGCGAATCTCGTGCGAAGCATTTTTCCCGCGGCAAGGCTGCAAAGAGACCGGGCCTGCGTGTCCGAAAGCCTTTTGTCGGAAACGCGGTCCAGGATCAAGGCCCGCACCTCCTGCACAAATGTTTCCGTGAACAGGTCATTGTCCGGTCTTTGTGAAAAAGGCATTACAACCTCCTACCCTTCTTCTGAGCATTTGTGCACTATGATCCAGATCGCAACCGCCATGAGGCCGGCCATAAACCAGGCAAGGGCCGCGACCACAAAATACCTCTTGAGTTTCTTCATGCGTGCTTCCCCTTGTTTTTATGAAATCGACTTCCCTTCTCACGATGCAACCATCCATGCGATGAAGTCGAACAAAGGGCCGGGATAGATGCCGCAACAAACAAGCAAAACGCCTGCCGTTCCCAGCACAACCAGTCCCGCCGCGGAAAGCGGACGGCCGATGCCTGTCACGTTCCCAGGGTTCGGATCTTTCGGATTCGCTGAAGCCGGCTGCCGGAACATGACCGATACCACGCGAAGATAGTAGAAGAGACCGATGGCGCTCGACACGGCAAGGCTCAGCGTGAGCGGCCATACGCGGCCCTGCACGCTCGCCGACAACACGTAAAACTTGCCGATAAAACCCACGGTAAAGGGAATCCCTGCCAGAGACATGAGCGCAATGGTGAAGAACAGCGTTACGAGCGGCCGCCGAAAGGCGAGCCCGCGATAATCGGCGAGCGCGTCGGACTCCTTGCCGTGCGAGAGGAGCGACACAACGGCGAGCGCGCAGAGCACGGTGATCGCATAGGCAGTCACATAGTATGTTGCCGCCACGACTCCCAGGCCGGTGCCGCATAAGAACGCGACCAGCACATACCCCATGTGCGCTATTGACGAATACGCAATGAGACGCTTGACGTTCTCCTGGCGAAGCGCGAGCAGGTTTCCCGCAAACATCGACGCGATGGCCAGGGCCCACAGGGCGGCGCTCACGGCACCGCTCCCGCGCGCCGAAAACGGCGCGAAGAACCGCATGAGCAAGGCTACCACCGCGGCCTTGGACACCGTGGCCACAAATGCGGTGGCTGGAGCGGGCGCTCCCTGGTATACGTCGGGCGTCCACAGGTGAAACGGCACGAGCGCGAGCTTGAATGCGGCGCCCGACAGTATCATGAGGAGTCCCACGGTCATAAGTAAAGAGATTCCCGGGCCGCGCCCGAGGGCGGCAATGGCGCCGAAGTCCATTGCGCCCGAGTCGGCATAGACCAGCGCCATGCCGAACACGAGAAACGCGCTCGCCACGGTGGAAGGAACCAGGTACTTTATTCCCGCTTCGATGCTTGCGGGCGAAGACCTGGCATAGGCCACGAGCGGGTACAAAGCCGCGCCCTGCAATTCGAACCCGAGGAACAGGGACGCGAAGTGTGAACTCGAGGCGATTACCATTGCGCCAAGCGTCGACAACAGCAGAAACAGGCAGAATTCCGCCGGGCCCTGTTCCCTGCGCGCGAAGTAGCCGATGGAAAGCAATGCAACGCCGAGCGAGCATGCCAGAATCAGCCCCGTAAAATACAGCGAATACCCGTTTATCAACAAGAGCGGCGTCACCGCAGCCGGCGGGCGGCCGGCAAGCGCGCCGGTTGCCGCCAGTGCGGCGGCCAGGCCCGCCACGGTAAACGAAAACGCGGGCAGGCGGGTTTTCCACAGCGTGGCGGCAAGCATGACGGCAAGCGACGCCGCACCCACTGCAATAAACGGCGACAGGAGCGTGAGATGTTCTGCGGTCATTGCATAAACCTCGCTAGCCTTTCCATGGAGCCCTTGCCGGCAGGCCGCGCGTCGAGCGCACTCTGGCGAAGCGCGGTGACGCTGGGGGCGCTTGTGTCAAGAAAGGGCCCGGGATACAAACCGAGCCACACGATGAGGACCGCCATAATGGCCAGCGCCGCAAGCTCGCGGCCCTTGCAGTCGGCGATGTGCGGCCGGGGCAAAGCCTCGCCCATAAAAATCCTCTGCACCATCCACAACGAATAGACAACTGCGAAAACCGTGCCTGCAATCGGAATAACGGCAAGTGCTATGGACAACCTGAAGGTGTCGAGCAGGATAAGGACTTCCCCGACGAACGTCCCCAGCCCGGGCAGGCCCATGAGCGCAAGGGCGAACACGACGGTGAACCCGCCGAGCCTCGGCGCCGAGTGCCATAATCCGCCGTAGTGCGCAAGGTCCCGGCTTCCGGTCCGTTTTTCAAGCGCCGCCGCAATCATGAAAAGCGCGACCACCGTGATGCCGTGGCTTATCATCTGGAGCACAACGCCCTGCAGCGACAATTGTCCCCACACGTAAATGCCGAGCACCACGAACCCCATATGGCTCACGCTCGTGTAGGCGATAAGGCGCTTCAGGTCGGTTTGGCCCAGCGCCATGAGTGCTCCATACACGATTGCGGCGGCGCCCAGAATCATTGCGGCTAGTGAAAACGAACTTGACGCATGGGGAAACAGCGGAAGGCAGAACCTGATGAGTCCGTAGGCGCCGGTCTTGGCCATCACGCCGGCAAGCAGGATGCTGCCCGCGAGAGGCGCCTCCCCATAGGCGTCGGGCAGCCATCCGTGGAGCGGGAACACCCCGAGCTTTACCGCAAAGGCAAGGAAAAACCCGAGCATGAGCCAGGCGCCGGCGCGATGCGACAACGCGGTATGCAAGAGCGCCGTGTAATCGAAGGTGTAGATTCCCGTTGAAGCACCGTGGATAAAATAGAGCGCCACGATGGCGATGAGGAGAAACAGGCTGCTTGCCTGCGTGAAAACGAAAAACTTGACAGCCGCCCGTACCCGGTTCTCCCCGCCCCACCCGGCAATAAGAAAGTACATGGGCACGAGCATGAGCTCCCATGCAGTGTAAAACAGAAACAGGTCGAGCGCCATGAACACGGCCACCGTTGCCGAGATTGCCCACATCAGGTTGAAATGGAAGAACCCCCGCCGGTCGCGCGGCTCGCTTGACGGAATAACCATCGACATGACGCCGAGGAACAGGGTGAGCAGCACCAGCAGCAGGCCCAGGCCGTCCAGGCCAAGGTGGACCGAAATCCCCATGCGCGGTATCCACGGCCATTGCACCTGCGCAAGCCACGCGCCAGATTGCGCATTTCCCCGCACCCATACCCGGATTCCGAGGCACAGGTCAAGCGCCAGCGCCGCGAGCGATACCACGTGTGGGGCGCGGGCGTGCACGCGCGCCGCCGCCCAGGCAAGCAGCCCGCCCAGCAGCGGGATGCAGATAAGCAACGCAAGCATCATAGCAGCACCCCGATCCCGATGAGTATCACCGCACCGATGCCTACGCCGGCCGCGTACCAGCGCACCCTGCCGGTCTGGGTCATGCTCAAAAGGTAATGCAGCGCCTCCGCCACGCGGCTCACGGCCCCAACGTAGGCGATGCTGACATCATTCCTGTTGATGCGCGACAGATATGCCACCGGTTTAACAAAACAGAATTCATACACTGCGTCGAACCCGAAGCCCGCCCGGGCAAATTGATGGACCGCCGCAAGCGCGGCAAACTTCTCGTACCCGTGCAAAACCTTCGGCCGGTGCACGTACAGGGTCCACGCAACCATGATCCCCACAACCGGGACCATCGCGGCGACGAGCGACAGCGCAGCTTGCCGGCGGCCGAATTGTTCCGTAAGATGCGGCAGCGCCGGGACGAGGAAGTTTGCAAACAGCGACACGCTGCCGAGCCCGCGGGGCGTCTGGCAGAATCCCGCGAGCACCGAAAACAGCGCCAGAGCCGCAAGAGCAAACCCCATGGTTTTGCCCGGCCCTTTGGAACAATGCGTTCGCGCTTCGCCGAAGAACACTGCAAACAGCATGCGAAACGCATAGAGCGTTGTAATGAACGCGCCTGCCACGCCTGCCAGCCACAGCCACAGCGGGCCGTATGCGGCCGAGAGCGCCGACGACAGGATCAGGTCTTTGCTGTAAAACCCGGCCGTCACCAGGGGCAGGGCGCACAGCGAACATACCCCGATTGTAAAGGCCCAGAACGTGCCGGGCAATGCGTGACGCATGCCGCCCATCTTGAAGATATCGTGTTCCTGGTTAAGGCCGCGGATAACCACGCCGGCGCCCAGGAACAAAAGCGATTTAAAAAACGCGTGCACCATGAAATGAAATATGGCCGCCGAAAATGCGCCAACGCCCAAAGCGAGGAACATGTAGCCGATCTGGCTCATCGTGGAATAGGCAAGGATGCGCTTGATGTCGCGTTGCGCAAGCGCGGCAAGGCCCCCGGCAAGCACGGTGACGGCGCCCACGCACGCGACGCCGAAGAGCACCGGGGGCGCGAGCTGGAACAGCGGGTGCAGCCGCGCAATGAGGTACACGCCGGCCGTTACCATGGTGGCGGCGTGAATGAGGGCCGACACCGGCGACGGGCCCGCCATGGCATCGGGCAGCCACACCTGCAAGGGAATCTGGGCCGATTTTGCAATGGCGCCCACAAGAAACAGCGCCGCACCGGCATTCGCCACCGCCGACCCTGCGGGCCACGATGCCGCGGCCCGCGACAGGACCTCGGGAATGGACAACGTTCCCAGCTTGTTGACAACAAGGAATATTCCCGCCAAAAGCGCCGCGTCGCCCACACGCGTGACCAAGAACGCTTTGCGCGCGGCCGCCACATTCCTGGGGACCTTGTACCAGAACCCGATGAGCAGGAAACTGCACAGGCCTACGCCTTCCCAGCCCAGATACATGCACACGAGATCGTTTGCCAGAACCAGAACCAGCATTGCACCCACAAACAGGTCCATGTAGGCGAAGAAACGTCCATACCCTTCCTCGCCCCGCATGAATTCCGACGAGTAAAGCAGGATAAGAAATGCAACCGTCAGGATCACGCATATCGAAACAAGCGAGAGCGGATCGAGGCACAGCGACACCGTGGGGGAAAACGGCGGCACCGACATCCACGCCCAGAGCGTTTGCGTGAACTGCCGGCCCTGCGGCGGTGAAATCACAAATGACGCTCCCAGCGCCAGCGACAGCGCCGCGGATATTCCGACGGTTCCCGCGCCGACAAGCGCGACCGACCGGGAGGGCATGCGCGATCCGGCAAGCGCAAGCGCCGCGAATCCGGCGAGCGGCAAGGCTATCACGATCCACAGGCAGTTGAGCATGTTATCCCTTCATCGACCCGGCCGCATCGATGTCGAGCGATTTTGCCAGGCGGCTCTGGCGAAGCACGAGCGCGAGCCCTATGGAAACCTCGACTGCCGCAGCCGCAAGGATAAACAGGAACATGATCTGGCCGTCGGGCGCGAGCCAGCGCGACCCTGCGGCGACAAACGCGAGTCCGGCGGCATTGAGCATGATTTCCGCGGACAGGAGCACCAGTATCATATTGCGGCGGGTTATCACACCCGAAAGCCCTACGGCAAACAGCACTCCAGAAAGCAGCAGTGCATGACTAAGCGGGACCGTCGTCATCGGAGGCTCCTTTCGTATTCAGGGACGCGCCGGACCGCTTTCCCAGATAATAGGCGCCTACAAGCCCGGCCAGAAGCAGCATGGAGGCAAGCTCCACGCCCAGAAGGTAGGTGCCGAACAAGGTGAGGCCCACCTGCGCAGGCGGCACCGGAAGGTTTCCGGTTTGCGCCCTGCTGACGGAGAAAGTCCAGGCGAGCTCGGCCAGCAGAACAAGGGACAACAGGCCCGACCCTATCCACACGATGCGCGGCTGCCACTGCCGTTCTCTTTGCACGGCGTGCGCGCCCAGGTTGAGAAGCATGATGGCAAACATGAACAGCACCATGATGGCGCCCGCATAGGTGATGACCTCGAGCGCGGCAATGAACGGCGCTCCCAGCGTGTAGAATACCAGCGAAACGGACACGAACGACACCACGAGAAACAGGATGGCGTGGATGGCGTGGCTGCGCGAAACCGCGGCAATGCTTGACACAATCGCAATCGCCGCGGCAACGTAGAAGAGGATGTTCATGGACGGTGCCCATTTCTATTATTGAACCAAAAGACATCACCACGGAGACACAGAGAGCACGGAGAAAAGAGTGCCGAGGGAACTCTTTTCGCTTTCTCTGTGTCCCTCGTGTCTCCGTGGCAAACTTCATTTATTCCTTATTGCGGCGAACGAATCCTCGGTCAATCCGCCAGGCCGCGCACATCAATCGGCGGCTGCTCGTTTTCCCCTTCTCCCTTGCCTTTGCCGCCGATGCTCACGCCCGCAACCCGGTAAAAATTATACCCGTGGTATTTTCCCTGGCCGCTTATGAGCAGGTCTTCCTTCTCGTATACAAGGTTTTGCCGGTTGTATTCGCTCATTTCGTAATCGGGCGTGAGCTGGATGGCATACGTGGGACACGCCTCCTCGCAATAGCCGCAGAAGATGCAGCGCGAAAAATTTATCCTGAAGAATTCCGGGTACCGCCTGCCTGTTTCGTCTTCCCCACATTGCAGTGCGATGCACGAGACCGGGCAGGCCGCAGAGCACAAATAACAGCCTACGCAACGCTCTTTTCCGTCCGGGTCGCGCGTGAGCACTATCCGGCCGCGCCACCGCGGTGCACAATACGCCTTGTTCTCGGGATACTCGATGGTGGCCCGTTTCTTGAACGCATGCAAGAATACGGCCCACAGCGCCTTGACTAATGCAATCATCGTCCTCCCCGCGCCAGCACCACGGCGGCGGTGACAAGTAGATTTACAAGCGACAGCGGCAGCAGCACTTTCCACCCGAACGACATAAGCTGGTCGTAGCGGGGACGCATGAGGGTTGCGCGGCACAACACGAAGAAGCACACAAAGAACACGGTCTTGATGCAAAACCACACCACGCCGGGCAGCCACGGGCCAAGCCATCCGCCGAAGAACAGGACCGTAATGAGCGACGACACCAGCACGATGCCCACGTATTCTCCCACGTAAAACATGCCGAACTTCATACCCGAGTATTCGGTGTGGTAACCGGCGACAAGCTCGTTTTCGGTTTCCGGAAGGTCAAGCGGCAACCGCCTGGTCTCCGCGAACCCTGCAATAAGAAAGATCGCCAGTCCCGCCGCCTGCGGTACGCAGAACCACAGGGCACGCTGCGCCAGCACGATTTCGCGTAAGTTAAACGACCCGGCGCACATCACCACGCCCATGAGCGACAATCCCATAAAGACCTCGTACCCGAACATCTGGCCCGCAGCCCGCAGCGCGCCGAGAAGCGGGTACTTGCTGTTGGACGACCATCCCGCCATCACAACACTGTACACCCCCATGGCCGACATGGCGAGAAAGAAGAGCAGTCCCACGTTGAGATCGGCCACTACGATGCCCGGGCCGAAACAGATCACGGCGAACGAAAGCAGCGTGGTCGTCATGATGATCATGGGCGCAAGCACGAAAATTGCCTTGTCGGCAAAGGGCGGGACCCAATCTTCCTTTGTCAATATTTTGATGACATCGGCCGCAACCTGGGCCAGGCCAAGCGGCCCCACGCGGTTGGGGCCCAGGCGGTCTTGCCATAACGCAAGCAGCCTGCGCTCGCCCCATATCAATAGCGATGCGGCGGTAAGGACCGCACCAAGCACTCCGGCGATTGTGCACACCGTCACAAGCGCGTCACTCATTGCGCCTCCGCCTTGCGAACCCGCAACCATTGGGGCAGGTCCACGCCTCGGGTTTCGGGCCGACCCGCCGACATGGCCGCACTTCCCTGCGTTACCCACGGCCTGATGACCGCGACGCACCTGCACGATACAGCGCCGCCGGCCGCTTCCACCACGTCGTTTTCCCCAATGGAAAGTTTTGCCGCATCGGCCGGGTTGAGCGCAATGAGCGCAGGACGCGCAAGGCCGGCGACGGGGGGCGACAGCATGCTGAGCTCTTCCGATCCGAAGATGTGATGCATCGGCACAACCAGCCATTCGGCCTGGCGGGGTTCAAATACCTCGGCGGCGGCACTATGGTAGCGTTCCTCTGCGCCGGGTCCTTTGACAAACGACCCTCTTCGTACAGTCTTATACTTGAAGGCGGCCTGGACCGAATTGATTCCGGGCGACCAATATCTCGCAACCAGCGATTCCTCGTGGGGCGCCTGAATTCCTTCGTGCGAGAACGACAAAGCGGAATCAGGATCGGCGGGATTCGGCTGTTCGGCAACAGACTCGTGCGCATGCACCGCGGCGCGTCCGCTTGCGCGAAAACTCTGGCGCGCAATTCTTTGTCCCTTCTCCAGAAACGAGGCATCGGGCGCCGCCGCGCGCATGCCGGCAAGGTCCGGTATTCGACGCGCCGCATCGTTTATGACATCGTCGAGCGTCGCCCAACCTCGCGCTTCGGGCCGCGCAACCGCCAGGATGTCGCGAACCCACCGGTAACCCGGGGCGATGCCGCCCTTGGGCGCAAGCGCGCCGAAGAAACGCTGAAACCTTCCCTCGTTGTTGACAAGCGTGCCGGTCGCCTCCGCGAACGTGGCGGCGGGAAGCACGATATCGGCCTTCTGCGCTGTAGCCGTAAGCGTGTGGTCGATAACGATCACGCCGCCCGGCCGTGCGAGCAGCGCGTCGGCCAGCGCCCGATCGCACCGCCGGTACAAATCGGCTTCCAGCACGATGAGGGGCCCCGCGTTCTCCCGTTTTGCGAGTTTGAGCGCGGCAGCCGCATGGCCCCCCGCCAGCAACGAACAGCCGAAGCTGTTGCATTCGGAAAGCGCCATGCAAAGCCGGGCGGTTTTGTTTACTTTGTGTAATGCGGAGGCAACGTTGGCGGCGGCCCGGACAACGGACACGCTGCCGCTTCCCGCGCCCGACACCACCGCCGGGTTGGCAGCGTGTGCAAGGTCCCGGGCGATTTTTTGAGCCAGCTCCTCCATCTCGGGCGAAAGTCCCTGGGGCGCAGGAGCGCTGCCGTCGAGCGCGTGGGCGACGGCAAACCCGAGCCGGGCGATATCCCCGGGCGGCGCGCACAACACCGTCGTCGCAATGTCGTCAAGTTTGGTTGGAGCCGGCGTGGCAGTAATGATGACCGGCCGGACGTCAGCGCCCGCTTCGCGCAATGCGGAATCGTTCCACGATTCAATGCCGAGAGCATTTGCGTGCGTCAAGGCCGCGTTGCGGCCGGCCCGGCGTACAGCGAGCGCAAGCAGGGGTGCGGTGTTGGTAAGATCTTCTCCCAGAATAAGGACCGCCCCCGCCTGCGCCACGTCGAGAAGCGACGCCCTGCGCGCGGGAGTGCCCCTGAGGGCCTGCACGATTTCGGAGGTCAGCAGGCGGTCCGGTTCCGATTCGGCCATAAAGAACCGCTCCGGCCCCACCAGCTCGCGCAAGGCAAAATTCGATTCGAGCGAGGCGCGGCCCGATCCGATGCCGACGGCGCCCCCCAAGGAGACAAGCTCGGCGGCCTGCCTGATGGCGGCTGCGCGGTCCACCGGTTCAAGCGTCTGGTTCCTTCCCTTTCTGGCAAGCGGCATGCGTACGCGGAGAGGCCCGTTGACGAATTCGTATCCGAACCGTCCGCGGTCGCACAGGAAGTACCCGTTGACGTCCTCGTTGTATCGGTTGAGAATGCGCCGCAGCACGCCCGACCGCTCGCCCGCAAAGGTGTTGCAGCCGAGGCTGCAATGCACGCACACCGACGGCGCGGAGGCCAGGTCCCATTTGCGGGTAAAGTGGGCGCGGAATGTCTTATCTGTAAATACGCCGGTTGGACACACCTCAACCAGGTTGCCCGAAAATTCGCTCTCCAGCACGCCGCTTTCGTGCCTGCCGAAGTATACCGAGTCGTGCCATCCGAACACCTCAAGGTCTTTGCCGCCCGCATAATCGCGGTAAAACCTCACGCACCGGTAACAGGCTATGCACCGGTTCATTTCGTGGTGCACGAACGGCCCCAGGTCCTGGTTGGCGTGCGTGCGCTTTTTGAACCGGTGCTCGCGGTAGGCGTGGCCGGTGAGCACGGTCATGTCCTGCAAATGGCATTCGCCCCCCTCGTCGCACACCGGGCAGTCGTGCGGGTGGTTGGCCATGAGGAAGGCGATCACCTCGGCGCGGAACTCGCGTGCTTCCTTATCGTCAATTGATATGCGCATACCGTCCCGCGCCGCCGTCATGCACGACATCACGATGCTCCCCTTGCAATCGTTTTGGTCCTTGAACAATTTGACCGCGCATTGCCTGCAAGCGCCCACCGAATGCATGGCCGGGTGCCAGCAGAAGTAGGGAATGGAGAATCCGAGCTCCAGGCACGTGTGCAGGAGGTTGCGGCCTTCGGCGAATTCGTAGGGTTTGTCGTCGACGTAAAGAGTCGCCATCACAATGATTCCGGTTTAGAGATGATGCGGCCGCCAGGGGGCCGGTATATCCTCGGTTGTTTATCGGTCACGTTTGTACGGGCACCGCTTTTCCGCAATGTGCCGTTCGAAATCTTCACGAAAGTACTTGAGCGCGCTTTGCAGCGGTTCCACCGCGCCCGGCGCCAAAGCGCAGAACGTGCGCCCGGGCCCCAGCAGTCTGCAATGGAGTTCGAGCCTGTCAAGGTCTTGGGGCCGCCCCTTTCCACGCTCGATGTCGTCGAGAATGTTGCGCGTCCAGGGCAGTCCGTCGCGACACGGCGTGCACCAGCCGCACGATTCGCGTGCGAAGAACGAGACAAGGTTGTGCACCATCGCAACGGGGCACGTGCGGTCGTCAAGCACGATGACGGTTCCGGTCCCCAACCTGCTCCCGGCGCCTTGCAGGGCGTCGAAATCCATGGGAATATCGAGGTGCTTGTCTGTCAAGAAATCGGTGGATGCGCCGCCCGGCAAGAAGCCGCGCAGGTTGTATCCGCTTGTCATGCCGCCGGCGTGTTTTTCGATCAGCTCGCGCGCGGTGGTACCCATGGGCAGCTCCCAAAGGCCGGGCGCACGCACCCTGCCGCTTGCACCGTACAGCTTGGTACCGCCGTCGCCGGTTTTCGACAGCGCCTTGAACCATGCGGCGCCGGCGGCAAGAATCGGCGGCACGTTGCACACGGTTTCCACATTGTTAACAACCGTCGGCCTGCCGCACAGCCCCACCACCTGCGGAAACGGCGGCTTGCTGCGCGGAGACGCGCGTTTGCCAGCCAGCGCGTTGAGCAGGCCGGTCTCCTCCCCGCACATGTACCTGCCGAAACTTGTATGCACATGAACGCGGGCGCAGAACCGTGATCCCAGAATGTTGTCGCCGATGTACCCGCGAGCCTGCGCTTCGGCAATCGCTGTTGTCAACCTTTGCGCCGCTTTTTTGTAGGCCCACCGCACGAACAGGTACACCGTATCGGCCTGGATTGCGAACGCCGCGGCAAGCGCGCCTTCCAGGACCAGGTGCGGGTTGCGTTCGAGAAGCAGCCTGTCCTTGAACGCGCCCGGCTCCATTTCGTCGGCATTGACGACCAGGAATGCCGCACCGTTTCTCTTGTCCGGCGGCGGTACAAAACTCCATTTCTTCCCTGTTGGAAAACCGGCGCCTCCCCTGCCTTTGAGGTTCGATTCGGTGACCGCGGCCACCACCTCTCCGGGCGTCATTGCGGTGACGGCCGTGCGCAGCGCCGCGTATCCGCCCGCGTCCTGGTATTCGTCAATCGACAGGGCTTCGCCGGTCGCTTTCATGGCATGGGTAAGCGGCAAATGGACCATTAGAGTGCGCGCCCTGTTGCGTCCGGGGAAGGCGCCGTGCGCGCATTCCTGTAACGGTCGATCACTTCGTCAATGCTTTGCCGCGTGAGGTCGCCGAAAAGTTCCCCGTCGACCATCATGGCGGGCGCATGGTCGCAGGCGCCGAGGCACGCGGACGGCAGGAGCGTAAACATTCCGTCCTTGGTTGTTTGCCCAAAGGCGGAAATCTCCAGCTTTGTCAACAAATGGTTGAGCAGGTATTCATAGTCCATAATCCAGCAGCTCACGCTGTCGCACAACAGGATCACGTGCCTGCCCACAGGCGAGCGGTAGATGCGGTTGTAAAAGGTGGCGATCGAGTCGAGCTCGGCCGGGGACATGTTGAGGTGGTCCGCAACGTCTTTGAGGCTTTCGCCAGAAATCCATCCCCTTCTCCGCTGGACCACGCCCAGCGCGTGCGGCGCGACGGCGCGCACGGACGGCGCCGAACCGCATTCCGCGTTGATCGCGTCCTTTTCTTCCTGTGTCAACATACGTTCCCCCTTACCGGTCGACGTCGGCCAGTACAAAATCAACTGCGCCCAGGATGGCGATAAGATCGGACAGCATGGCGCCCTTGCATAACATCGGCAGCATCTGCACGTGCGCAAACGAGGGCGTGCGGATGCGCGTACGGTACGAGGCCGTTCCGCCGTCGCTTATGACGTGGAACCCGGAGACCCCTTTGGCGGCCTCGATTGCCGCATGCGCCTCGCCCGCCTGGACAACGGGCCCCCAGGTTACCGAAAGAAAATGCGTAATAAGCGTTTCTATGTCGTGCATGGTCCTTTCCTTGCGGGGCGGGGACGCCAGCGGATGGTCCGATTTGTAATCGCCGGCCGGCATGTTATTGCGGCATTGGTCCACAATGCGCAGGCTTTGCCGCATTTCTTCGACCCGCACCGACGCACGGTCGTAACAATCCCCGTTGTGCGCAAGGGGGACTTCAAAGTCGTACTGTTCGTATCCCGAATACGGGCGCTTTTTGCGCATGTCCCACGAAAACCCGCATGCGCGCAAACCGGGCCCGGTAACGCCCCAATCAACCGCTTCCTCTTGTGTAAACGCGCCGATGCCCCTCGTGCGGCTCTTGAAGATGGGATTCTTGAGCACAAGCGTATCGTATTCCTTGAGCCTGCGCGGGAGCCACTGCAACAGGCCGTCAACTAGACCCTCCCATCCTTGGGGCAAATCATCGGCGACGCCGCCTATTCTGAACCAGTTGGGATGCATGCGCGCGCCGCACACGGCCTCGATGATCTCCAGCACGCGTTCGCGGTCTGTAAACATGTAGAACACCGGCGACATTGCTCCCATGTCCTGGGCAAAGGTGCCGTAGAACACCAGATGGCTTGCGATGCGGAACAGCTCGGCCAGCATGACGCGGATGCACTGGGCGCGCGGCGGTACCGGCACGCCCGCGAGTTTTTCGATTGCCATCACGTAGGCAAAGTTATTTATCACCCCGCCCAGATAATCGACCCGGTCGGTGTAGGGGATAAACGTGTGCCACGTCTGGCGCTCGGCCATTTTTTCCGCGCCGCGGTGATGATAGCCGATGTCGGGAACGGCGTTTTCTATTATCTCTCCGTCAAGCTGGCATATTATCCTGAACAGCCCGTGCGTGCCGGTGTGGTGCGGACCGATATTGAGGAACAAATAGTCGCTGTCGCCGCCGTGGCGCGCAAGCCCCCAGTGCGAGGGGTCGAATTGAAGCTCGGAAAGGCGCTCGTTTGCCGTTTCGGCCGTGAGGGAAAACGGCGGCATTTCGGTGGCACGCGCCGGATAATCTTTGCGCAGGGGATGCCCCTGCCACCACGGCGGCATCAGGATGCGGCTGAGGCCGGGGTGGCCGTCGAACCGCACCCCGAACATGTCCCACGCTTCGCGCTCGTACCAGTTTGCCGCGGGCCAGATGCCGGTGACGCTATTGACAGATAGAGAATCGTCCGGCACCGGCACCTTGACGCGGATATCGCTGTTGCGATCGAACGACAGCAGGTGGTACACGACGGTGAAGCCTCCCACAGGCTGGGCCGGCCGGTGTTCCCGCATCCGCTCGTCGACGGCAAAGAGATCGTACAGCATGGGATACGGTTGATTGATGCCGGTCTTGAGGTACCGCAGAATATCCGCAGCGCGGTCCCTGGTTGCCCAGAGGGTTGGCACGCCGTCGGAAACGGGCTGCCATGCCGCGATTGCATCGCCGAACCGCAGAGTGAGATCCTGCCGCATATCTGAGTCGTTTACCATCAAGGCCGTGCTCCTACACCGTGTTTGGCGGCCGCAGCTCCGTCGCGTTTTGCCGCGACTGCCGTTTCTCGTCCCGCATGCATGGAAGCGCCGGCCGGCGGGTGGTCTGGTCGCCCGCCGCCCACGTCAGCGGCCTCCGTTCCGATCCGACAAGTTTGCTCAGCAAAAGCAGCCCTTCCATGAACGCCTCCGGCCGCGGCGGACATCCGGGGACGTACACGTCAACGGGAAGGATGCGATCGACGCCCTGAACGACGCTGTAGATATCGTACATTCCCCCGGAGTTTGCGCACGAACCCATGGATATGACCCAGCGCGGTTCCATCATCTGGTCGTACAACCTGCGGACCACGGGTGCAATCTTGACGAACACCGTTCCCGCGACAATCATGAGATCAGCCTCGCGCGGGCTTGCGCGAATCACTTCGGCGCCGAACCGCGCAATGTCGTATTTACTGGTGAGACTTGTGGCCATTTCCACATAGCAGCACGACAAACCGAAATTGAACGGCCAGATCGAATTCTTTCTTCCCCAGGCGAGCATGCTTTGCAGCCGAGAGAATACAATGCCGGCCGCGCCGGGATCAAGCGGGGTCTGGTCAGTTCTGAGAGTCATCGCCACTCCTGCCGGCCGACCGCCCGGCTGCCCTCTGCGCCGGCGTGGTTCTCCTGCCTGCCGCGCCCCAATCAAGCGCTCCCTCATGCCAAAGGTAAAAAAGCCCGGCCAGGAGCACGCTGATAAATATGAGCATTTCCACAAATGCCGGCCACCCTGCCTCCTTGAGCGAAACGGCCCAGGCAAAAATGAATGCCGCTTCAAGGTCGAAAATGAGAAAGAACATTGCCACCAGATAGTAGGAAACAGATAGGTGAATGTGCGTGGAACCTGTGGGCGTCATTCCCGATTCGTACGACGGGGTTGTCGGTCGGTGTTTGCGCCTGCCGCCCGCAAAGCGGGAGGTAACGACCATGCTGCACACAATCACTGCCACTGCCGCGGAGTACAAGACGAGCGGTGTGAGCGGGGATATTGGCAATGCATTGTGGTTCATCGTGGTGAGCCGCGAAGTATTGAACAGTGAGCAATCAATATAAATGAACTCTCCAAAAACGCAAATAGTATACCATGCGGGCCGGAATCCTTGTTGGAGCCGAATTGCGGGAAGCCTTGATTTCCTGCTACCGTGAACGAGCATTGTCTCAAAACCCATTTGATCCGGTTAACAGGTTGGAAAAACAAGAGGACGGTTTCAAATTTCGCAAAAGTGGGGACCAAAATTCGCAGAAACGGGAAAGGCCCCGCATTAACGATTATTACGAACGCCCCTTAACATTCGCGGCGCACTGTCCCAAACTGCCGGACTACGGCTTAACCGTCGTCCTGAGATACTCCAGAATATCGCGAGCCTGTGCGCTGTCGAGCCTGGTTTGCGGCATGGCAAGGCCGCCGTAATCGCGGACCATTTTTTTTACAAAGGAATCCTTGGATTCCATGCCACCGGGGTTGAGCACCATGTTCACGATGTACTCGGGCGCACGCATGCCGAAGATGCCGCCGAGCGGAGGGGCCGTAAGGGGCACATACAGGGCGTGGCATAAGACGCATTTGCTTTTGAAGAGCGCCTCGCCGCTCGAGGCCATGGCGCCGTTTACCGGTCCCAGCACAATCTGCATGACGGGACCGACGCCCTTGTCGCTACGCTCCAAAACCTGCATGCCCAGCCCCTGCGTAAGATCGCGGTATTGCCCGGGGGTGAGGGAAGGAAGCCGTTTGACCAGCGCCGTGATGTCCCACAGCACCGAATCCGGGTACGAGGGGCCGAACGCCGGCATGCCGGTCATCTTGACGCCACTCTTGATAAACACGAAAACCTCGGAGGCGGTCCAGCCGGAATTTCCGGCCCACAAGAGCGGCGGGGCCGGGTTGAGCCCGATCCCGACCCCGGACTGCGGTACGCCGGGCGCGCCGTGGCACATCACGCATAACCCTTGGTACGGGCCCGCACCCGCGAGCGCCCGTTCGGGCAAAGAAATGTCGGGCGGCCGAACGTTTTTGCTATGCCGCCGCACCGAGTATTTCGACCCGGTAAAGAGTACCCAGTCCATTCCCGGCGGGTCCGGGTTGGTGGCGGCGACGCTGATGATGCCGGAATAGAGGATGGAGAAGAACCCGGCGACGCCAAGGACGATGGCGCACGACACTGCTATGACGATTTTCATCGAATCTCCTTAATCAAGCGCTCCTGGAGCGCAGCTTCTTACCTCGGAACCGGAGCGCGATGCCGGGCCAGCGCCGCGATGACCGCATCGTAGGCATCGTTGAACTTGATAATCCCCTCGTTTTCGAGGCGCTGTGTCTGTTTGTCGAGATCGATGCCGACATCGGCGAGGCGGGCCAGCGTTGTGCGGGCGTTTCCCAGGCCCTGCTCCAGGCGCGGCGCAGGATCGCCATGATCGCGATAGGCGGCAAGCGTTTCGATGGGAACAGTGGTAATGGAATGAGGCCCGATGAGCGGCTCGACGTACTTGACGTCGCTGTACGCAGGATTCTTGGTGCCGGTGCTCGCCCACAATACTTTCTGCACACGCCCGCCCCTGGCGGCAACCGCCCCGAACCGTGCGCCAAAAAAGATTTCCCTGAACGTGCGGTATGCTTCCTTGGCGCTTGCGATCGCAATCTTGCCAGCAAGCGACCGGGCAATTTCGCCCACTGCGCCGCCCGCTTGCGCGGTCGATTGGAGTAGGGGATCCAGAAGACCGTCAATACGGCTGAGAAAGAAACTCGCCACGGATGCCACATTGTCAATGGGTAACCCGTTTTTGGCGCGGTCTTCGAGCCCGGCGCAGTATGCCGACGCAGTCTCTCGATAGCGGGGTATTCCGAACAGGAGCGTAATGTTCACGTTGATTCCCTCGGAAATGAGCTGCCGCACGGCAACAAGTCCTTGCGATGTCCCCGGAACCTTGATAAGCAGATTGGGGCGGCCCACGCGTTTCCACAAGTGACGCGCCTCGACCACGGTCCCCTGCGCGTCGTGAGCGAGATGGGGCGAAACTTCGAGGCTCACGTATCCGTCGTCGCCTTTGGAGCCCGCGTAGACCGGCGCGAGGAGATCGGCGGCCGCCGTGACGTCTTCAACGATGAGCGACGTACAGATTTCGGCCTCGCCCGCGCCGGTCACGGCCAGTGCGTCTATGGCCGCATCGTATCTGTTCGACGACGAGAGCGCCTTTTGAAAAATGGCGGGGTTGTCGGTGACGCCGCTCACGCCGTCGCCGCTGATCATGCGCGCCAACTCGCCTGTTTCGAGCGTCTCGCGGCTCAGGTAGTCGAGCCACAGGCTCTGTCCGCAGCGTGTGAGGCCGGCCAACGGGCTAGTGTCCATGAGGAGTTCCTTTCGCGACTGCCGCCTCAAGGCCGCCCAGTTTTTCAAGACGGCGGAGGAACCGTTTTTCCTGTCCGAACTGCGCGTTTACAAACGCGTCAATGAGCTCCCATGCCAGCGCAGGCCCTATCACGCGCCCGCCGAGGCACAGCACGTTCATGTGATCGTCCTGCACGCCCTGGCGCGCCGTGTAAACGTCCGACACGAGGGCGGCGCGCACGCCGGGGACCTTGTTTGCCGCGATGCAGGCGCCCACGCCGCTTCCGCAGACGGCAATGCCGCGCTCAACGCTTCCGTCGGCGACGGCCTGCGCCATGGGAACCACAAAGTCGGGGAAATCGTCTTCCTGCCCCAGGTAATATGCTCCGAAATCCACCACGTCGTGGCCGTGTTTGGCAAGCTCGTCTTCGAGGTCTTCCTTGAGGACGTAGCCGCCGTGATCGACTGCAATGCCGATTTTCATGGCGCCTCCTGAGGAACGCCGCGTGCCGCCATGGCAAGCAGGCGCTCCGCAATAGTATCTTTTGTGAATCCATACACGGCCATTAATTCCGGGCCGGGGGCCGACCGGCCGAACCCGGTTATTCCCAGAATTTCGCCCCTGTCGCCCGTGTATTTGTGCCATCCTTGGGGAGAGCCAGCCTCGACCGCAAGCCGTAACCCCACGCGTGGATCGAGGACCGAATCGCGGTAGTCGCGGGGCTGGGCGTCGAAAAGTTCCCAGCTCGGCATGGACACGACCCGCACGCGGACCCCGCGCTGTGCACATTGCGCTGCTGCCTCGCACGCCGGGCCGACTTCCGAGCCGCTCGCAACAACGATCGCGTCCGGCCTGCCCTGCAGCGCGTCGGCGAGCACATAGCCGCCGCGCCTGAGGCCCTCCGCCGGAGCGTACACATTCCGGTCGAGCGTCGGCACATTTTGACGGGTGAGAATGAGGGCAATGGGCCGGTCGCGCGTTTCCAGCGCAACCTCCCAGGCGACTGCGGTCTCATTGGCATCGGCGGGACGGATCACCACGATCCGCGGAATGGCGCGCAGGGCCGCGAGTTGTTCCACGGGCTGGTGCGTGGTCCCGTCTTCACCGAGGGCGATGCTGTCGTGTGTAAACACGTATATCGCCTGGAGCCGCATGATCGCCGCAAGCCGGAGGGAAGGCCGCACGTAATCGGAGAAAATGAGAAACGTGGCCCCAAACGGAATGATGCCGCCGTGAACCGCCAGCCCGTTGAGGACGGCGCCCATGGCGTGCTCCCGCACGCCAAAATGAATATTCCTGCCCGCGCGGCTCCAACCGCCGCCGGCAGAGCCCTGTCGGTCCGGATAGCCGTCGCCGCCGTATTCAAAATCGCCCGCATCGGCAAGCGTGGTGAAAGTCGACGGATCGAGGTCTGCGCTGCCGCCCATAAGCGCCGGCACGCGGCCGGCAACCGCGTTGAGCACCTTTCCGGATGCGACTCTTGTGGCCATGCCTTTTGCGTCGGGCGGGAATACGGGAATGCCGCCTTTCCATCCTTCTGACAATTCCCCTCCGGTTTGCTTCCGGAATTCCTCGGCAAGGCCGGGAAATTTCTTCCGGTATTCCGCGAAGAGAGACCGCCACTCGTTTTCGGCCTGCGTTCCCCGTCCCATGCACTCACGGAAATGCGTGTAGGCGGCCTCGGGAACGTAAAACGGGGGATCGGGAGGCCACCCGAGGGCCGCCTTTGTCAGCTTCACTTCCTCTTCTCCGAGAGGCGAGCCGTGCGATTCCACTTTGTCCTGCTTATGGGGAGATCCGAATCCGATGTGCGTTCGTACCCTGATAATGGAAGGTCGCATGGTTTCGGCCTTGGCGCGGGCAATTGCACGTGCCACTTCTTCGACATCGTTCCCGTCTTCAACGTACTGCGTATGCCAGCCGTACGATTCGAACCGCTTCATGGAGTCGTCGGAGAAGGCGAGCGATGTGGATGCCGAAAGCGTGATCCGGTTGTCGTCGTACAGATACACCAGTTTTCCGAGCCGTAGGTGGCCCGCCAGCGAAGCCGCTTCGGCGGCAACGCCTTCCATCAGGTCGCCGTCGCTCACAATTGCATAGGTACAATGGTTGACAATATCAAACCCGTCCCGGTTGTAACGCGCGGCAAGATTGGCCTCGGCGATTGCCATGCCCACGCCGTTTGCAAATCCCTGTCCCAGCGGCCCAGTGGTGACGTCCACGCCCGGCGTGAGCCCGTATTCGGGATGTCCGGCAGTGATGCTGTCGCGCTGGCGGAAGCTGCGTATATCCTTCATGGAAACATTGAATCCGCATACGTGCAGCAGGCTGTACAGGAGCATCGACCCATGGCCCGCAGAAAGCACAAACCGGTCGCGGTTGAACCACGAGGGCGCCGCAGGCGAGACGGTGAGGAACCGCGTCCAGAGCGTGTAGGCCATGGCGGCCGCTCCCATGGGCATGCCTGGATGTCCGCTGTTCGCCTTCTGCACTGCGTCAATCGATAAGAAACGGAGCGTGTTGATGCACGCCGTGTCGATAGTCACCGCAGAAAGCATTGATCCGGGATTGTCGTTACTCATATCATTGCGTCCGATTTCCACAAATTTTATCCGATTCTATGAGAAAAATCCTTTGCGCCACTCATCTTGACCGCAAATTAAGTACCAAATGTGCCTCAACCGGCATTACTGAGTTCCATTGAAGTTTTCTCTCCCCGAAATCGGCGACAGGCTTCCCGATTCGGAATAGTATCGGCACGCGCGCAGTTTCCGATTCGCGCTTGCCATCTATCGCAGTTTCATGTAGTTTCAGAAACTTGACTATGGCCCGATGTTTGCATTAATGAAGGCAATCGACCACGGTCGCTGGCGGCCCGCGCCGGAAAATCCCCAAGGGTTGTGGTCCGGGTTTTTGCCCAGGCAATGAACTCAAAAGGCGGCCGGCACCATCAAACCGGACACCGCATATGAAAATAGCAGTACCCAAAGAAACCAAATCCAGAGAAAATCGCGTTGCGCTCACGCCCGACGTGGTGAAGTCGCTCGTTGCGGCAGGGTTCGAATGTATCGTCGAAACCGGGGCCGGGGCCGGGTGCTTTCTCGATGACACGGGCTACACGGGTGCGGGCGCGGCAATCGCCGTTGACGCCGCATCGGCCTCAGCGCAGGCCGATGCCGTGATACGGGTGAACCCGCCCCTGCCCGGGGAAATCGCGCTGATGAAAAGCGGCTGCGTGCTCATTTCCTTCATGTTTGCCGCGACAAACCCGGCGCTCGTTGCAGCATGTGTCAAGCAGGGCGTGTCGAGCTTTTCCATGGACGCAATTCCCCGCATTTCACGTGCGCAACGAATGGACGCCCTCAGTTCACAGGCCAACCTCGGGGGATACAAAGCCGTGCTGGTTGCGGCAAACGCGCTCGGGAAGGTGTTTCCGCTCCTCATGACCGCCGCCGGCACCATCCGGCCCGCAACCGTGGTCATCATGGGCGCGGGCGTCGCGGGACTGCAGGCGCTTGCGACGGCAAAACGCCTCGGAGCGATTGTGGAGGTATCGGATATCCGCCCCGAAACGAAAGAACAGGTGGAATCTCTCGGCGGGAAATTTATCGAGGTGGCCGGCGACAATTCGCTCAAGGTGGAAGGCGGGTATGTGAAGGATGTCTCCGCCGAATTTCTCGCAAAGCAAAAGGAGCTCGTGGGCCGGCATATCGAGCAGGCCGATATCGTGATCACCACGGCGCAGGTCTCGGGAAAAAAGGCCCCCGTGCTCGTGACGCAGGACATGGTAAAGCGGATGCGCCCGGGATCGGTGATCCTCGACATGGCCGTGGAGCAGGGAGGCAACTGCGAAGGCAGCGAGCTTGACAAAGTAGTTGTGAAACACGGGGTCATCATCATCGGGGAATCAAACCTTCCCGGACTTCTTCCGCGCACGGCAAGCGACCTGTATGCGCGCAACGCAGAGGCATTCCTCACCCATGTGGCCAGAAAAGACGGGTTCATCTGGAATATGTCGGACGAAATCACAAAGGGTTCGCTCATCACGCACCAGGGCAAAGCGGTGCATCCGGGTTGCGAACCGGCAAAGCCCTGAGGTCTAACCCGGCGACGCGCACAAGGAGACGGTACCAATGGAACAGTTGATCGCCTTTACAGGCTCGCACATTCAGATGGTGTACATCCTGATACTCTCGGTCTTCCTCGGCGTGGTGGTGATCGGCGGCGTACCGAGCGTGCTCCATACGCCGCTCATGTCGGGGGCCAATGCCATCCACGGCGTGGTTATCGTGGGCGCGATTATCGTCGTGCTCAAAACCGGTCCGGGCGACTATGCGGCGCTGTGCGCGGGCTTTCTTGCCGTGGTGCTCGGAACGCTCAACGTGGTCGGCGGATTTGCGGTAACGGACCGCATGCTCGAAATGTTCAAACCCAAAAAGCGGCGCGCACCATGATGCACACAGCCGGGTTCGGACTTGACATTTGCTATGTGGTCTCTTCGGTAACGTTTATTGCCGGCCTCAGGATGATGAGCAGCCCGAAGACGGCGCGAAACGGCAACCTTGTTGCAGCGGCCGGAATGTTTCTCGCGATTGCCGCAACCCTGCTCCTGTACGACGATCATGCCTCGCGCGAGACGATCAAACTCGCGGTTATCGGAGGAGGCATCGCCCTTGGGGGCGCCGCTGGCTGGATAACCGCGCGCTCGGTACGGATGACCGCCATGCCCCAGCTGGTGTCGCTCTTTAACGGCATGGGAGGAGGCTGCGCAGCGCTTATCGGCCTTATGGAATTCGGGCACAAGGGTAACGACCTCGCCGCGCACTCGGTGGTCGCTGCAGGAATGATCATAGGCGGAGTGTCGTTTGCGGGCAGCATTATCGCGTTCCTCAAGCTGAGCGGCGCCATGAAAAAGCCGCTCCGCTTTCCCCGCTACAATATCGTCAACAGCGCCGTGCTCGCCGGCGTCCTTGTCCTGGCAGGCCTGGCCGTGCGTGCAAGCAGCGGGCCGGGCGGCCCGCCGGGGTATGCCGCGCTCGCCGGAGCGCTGGCCTACGGCGTACTGTTCGTGCTGCCGATCGGAGGCGCGGACATGCCCGTGGTAATCTCACTTCTCAACTCGTTCACCGGCCTGGCAGTTGCGTTTTCGGGACTCGCCTACAACAATCAGGCCATGCTCACCGGCGGAGTCCTGGTGGGAGCGGCCGGAACCTTTCTCACCATTATCATGTGTAAAGCAATGAACAGGTCGCTCGTGAACGTCGTGTTCGGCGCGTTCGGTGCAACGGGCGCCGCTGCGACGGCAGGCGCGTCTATCAAGGGCGCGGTGAAGGACATCTCCGTTTCCGACGCCGCCGTGCTTATGAACTATGCATCAAGAGTGATTATCGTTCCCGGGTACGGTTTGGCCGTGGCGCAAGCGCAGCATGTTGTGCACGAGCTCGAAACAGCGCTTGAGGCAAAAGGCGTAAGCGTTCGATATGCCATTCACCCCGTAGCCGGACGCATGCCCGGACACATGAACGTGCTGTTGGCGGAATCGAACGTGGACTACGACAAGCTTCTCGACATGGAAAGCGCAAATCCCCTGTTCGCGACAACCGACGTCGCCCTGGTGGTTGGCGCCAACGACGTGGTCAATCCCGCGGCCAGAAACACCGCATCGTCCCCCATTTACGGCATGCCGATCCTGAACGTGGAAAGCGCCCGCAATATCATCATCATAAAACGTAGCATGAATACCGGGTACGCGGGGATCGAAAACGAACTGTTCTACAATCCCAAGGCAAGCATGCTGTTCGGCGATGCAAAGAAAGTGCTGTCCGGGATAATTGCTGAATTGAAAAGAATCTAGGCGGGGCCGGCGCGTCATGGCGTAAACAGCGGTTCCTCAAATTCTCCCACGAACACGACCTCGGGCTCAAGCACAATACCGTCTTTTTGATACACGGTTCTCTGAATGTAAACGATCAGCGCGCGCACGTCGGCGGCACGCGCGCCGCCGCGGTTCACGATGAAGTTGGCGTGTTTGCGCGACACCTCCGCGGCGCCCACCGACGCGCCTTTGAGCCCGCATTGCTCGATGAGCTTCCCGGCCGTAGTGCCGTCGGGGTTCTTGAAGACGCTGCCGCAGTTGGGAAGGTCGAGCGGGTGCCGGTCTTTGCGTTTGGCAAGCACGTCTGAATACGAGCGCCGCGCCGCGCCCGATGCGTCATGCGCAAAACGGAAAACCGCGGAAAGGATGACGGAACCCCCGAACCGGAACATGGTTCCTCGATACGACGCGCCGATGTCCCGCGCGGCAACCGTCCGTATCTCGACCTCGGGCAGGGAAATGAACCTGACCGTTTTCAGGCAATCGCTCACGCTCTGGCCGAAAGCGCCCGCGTTCATCACCAGGGCCCCGCCAACACTGCCCGGAATGCCCGCGAGCTTCTCGAGGCCCGTGCAGTCCCGCTCGACCGATTCCTTGACAAGAGCATGAAGCGGCGTTCCGCTTTTGCATTCTGCGCTGTCGCCGTCCCATGCGATGCCCGCCCAGTGCGCCGACAGGTCAACCACAAGGCCGTTGCAGCCCGCGTCGCTCACCAGCACGTTGGAGCCGTTTCCAAGCACAAAAAGGGGCATGCCGCGCGTGCGCGCCTCCAGACACGCGTCGCGGATTTCGTCCAGGGTTGCCGGCTCGCAGTAGAGCAGCGCAGGACCGCCTATCCTGAAGCTCGTCTTGTCGCTGAGGGGAACGTTACTGAAGAGTTTTTCCATCCGACGCCTTTTCGTCCTGAAAAATCCTGCAGGTGCCGCTGGAAATGAAGAATTCCACGATTGAGGAGTCGAGATGGTGCGCCGCGGCCTCGGCGCGAAGGATCTCGAACGCCTTGTGGGGCGGCATCTTCGGTTTGTAGGGACGGTCCTGCGCCACGAGCGCTTCGTATATGTCAATCACCGCAAGCGCCTTACTCTCAAAACTGAGCTGGTGCTCCGTGAGGCCGTCGGGGTAGCCCGACCCGTCGAGCCGCTCGTGGTGATGACTCGCGATTTCGGGGATCTGTTCGAGCCCGCGCGTCCATGGAATCCTCGAAAGAATGCGGCGCGTCGCCTGGGCATGCGAATTGACGCGCTCCCGTTCCTTTACGGCGAGGTTGCCCGTCCTCACGCTGAGGCTCTCGAACTCGCGGTCGGAAAGGAACGGCTGCACTCGGCCGTCCGAATCCTGATAGGTTTTTTCGCGAATGCCCTTGAGCCGCTCAAAGTCCTTGTCGCCCACGCGGCCCGCCCTGTTGAGGGTTTCGAGAAATTCGACATCGGCGTCGACCGCAGCGGGCGACGGCCACGCGGCCGCGCCGCGGGGCAAAAGCAACTTGACGTATTGCGCGCGCATGCGGACCACCGCCATGGCGTCGGGCGACAGGCGGGACTCCTTGGTGAGCAGCGCCTCGGGAACGCCGATCTTGCCGATGTCGTGCAGGAGCGCCGCAAACCTGAACTGGTTCTTGCGGTCTTCGGAGAACCGCAGGCCGCCGAACGGCCCGCCGTTCTCCCGGTTGACCGCATCGGCAAACGCCATGGCGTAGCCCATCACCCGCCGCGAATGGCCGTAGGTGACCCTATCCCGTTCGTCAATTGCTGCAATCGACGAGCGAAGATATCCCTCAAAAATGTCCCGTATTTCCCAGTGCAATTGCACGCGCTCGATTGACACGGCGGCCTGCGATGCGATGGAGAGCACGAAGTCCTCGTCCGGCAGGGTGAACGAGACAACGTATTTGTCAACATCGGAGGGCGAAATCAGGCGGCAGGCGGTATTCTCTTTTTTGTTCATGAGCTGGAGCACGCCGGTCACGTTCCCGTCAAGGTTCTTAAGCGGGACGGTGAGCATCGACTTCACGCAGTAGCCGAATTTCTCCTCATATTCCTTGCGGGCCATTTTGTAGGGAACGGCATCGCCGAGCGCGGCGGCATCCTCGATGCTGACCGTTTTCCCGTGGAGCGCGACAAAGCCGGCAACCGACGTTTCGTCGATGGGGACCGAAAATTCACTAGACGCTTTCCCGATGTCAACCGAATCGTTCTGCGATGTTTTGAACCGCAGCCTGTTCACAAACGGCCCGCCCGGGGCGCTTTTTTCCCTTATGTAAATGCTTCCCGCGTCCGCCGCCACGAGGTCACGGCTTTCGGTAAGGATAAGCGAGAGAAGCGCTTCGAGATCGTTCTGGTGCGACAGCGCGGTCCCGATGGTAATCAACTGCTTCTTTTGTTTCCGGTACTTCATCACCTCGCCCATGACCTCGCGCTTCTGCTGCATGAGCGCGGCGTTCCGCACGATCCCCGTCATGATGTTGAGGCACTCGAGCCGGGACAGGGGCGAGCGGAAAAGGCCGGCAACGGGCATGTCCGCGAGAAAGACCGGGGCTTCCTGTGTGTCAATGCGCTGGTACAACGGTATTTCCTGTCCGAAGCCGATCGGCATCACGCCGAACAGGTCGAGCAGTGCCTGCCTGGAACAAGGTAGAAACGAAATGCAGCCCGCGGGCGGCGCCGCGCGCGATTCGAGCGACAGGGGCTCGTTCGCATGATGCATCCTCGTTTGGAGGGCGGCATTGGAAGCCGATGCCGTGAGGGCTTCCCTGTCTGCCGGTGGAATTTCGCCGAGGAGGATTATATATGGTTCCATATCGGTAAATTAGGTCGGGATGGAAGGAACTGACAATAGAATTCTTCGGGAGAACCATGCCTGCGGCGCGACCATGGCCGGGACGTTCCGCTTTAGGCGGAACGTCCCGGCCATGGCGAACACGTGGAGTCTGCGTCAGCCCTTGATGGCTTCCGCAGGGCATGCTGTTGCGCATGCTCCGCAATCGGTGCACTTTGCCGCATCAATCACGTAGATGGGATCGCCTTCGCTGATCGCTTCAACCGGACATTCTGGAACGCACGTTCCGCACGCGACGCATGCATCAGTAATAACATGAGGCATTGTTTTCTCCTTCAAAAAAGGTGGAAGTCGGTGGAATTTTTATCTAAAATTATTTGATCCTTTCAAAACGGTCAAGGGAAATGTGGGCCTTCTGGAAGGCTTCTTTAACGGCCTGTGCCTGCCGTCGGCACAATCGGAACCGGTAAGAAGATTTTCCTGTGATTCAAAACCGTTTGTATCTTATTTTTTTTGAGCGCTTGTCCCGCTGAGCGGGCGACTGCCTCGCGCTAGGAAGAAAAGGGGGCTGTACGTACAACAAGGCAGATACGACGACATCTTTCCGGTCGGTGGACAGCGATGCTCACGTCCGGAAAGAATTCCTGGAACATGTCGTTCCCGCGTACGTTGTGGAACCGCCCGATCTCGTTCTCCACGTGACGATTCTCAACCTACTGTGGTACGCCATGGAATGCATCAACTCGCTCCCCGGCATCCCGGGCAGGAATGCCCACGCAGGCGAGCATTTCATCAAATGTATTTCATTCCTCAAGGCCATTGTCGGCGCGCGACGAAATCGCGGCAAAGGCCACCTACCTGGAATGGCTCGCGGTCTGCATCTCGGAGGAGTTTAGGCTCCCGAGCACGGGAGGAGAGCAACGCCAAGGAAGTTAGCAGCAATCCGCCACGATTGAATCCGCAAAATTCCCGGGTTCGCAACCGGTTCCAGCGCGTCGCAACGCCACATCCGAGTCCATGCAAGGGAGAACACCGTGGGTAAAAGGACCGACATCACACTTTCCATAGGCCCCGCCGGATTGAGCAGACGCGAGAGTTCCGCATTCATGTATTTTGAATGGCCTTTTTCTTTGGCGCGCGGGCACGAAAGCCGGATAGCCCTTGATTATCCGTCGCCCGTTTACAATAATAGGAACATGGTCCAGCCGTCCTTTTCAGCAGCCCGGACACAATGAGAAAACAGCAACGGCCCCCGAAAACGGCCCCAAAGAAAGCGCGACCCAACGCGGCGCAACCGAAGTCGCCTGTGCAAGCGGGCTCGTCCGACAGCGCACACCCGCTCAAGATCCTCATGGTCGCTTCAGAAATGGTCCCCTATGTAAAGGCAGGCGGGCTGGGCGACATCGTGGGTTCGCTGTCCGCCGAGCTGTCCCGTCTCGGGCACGAGGTGCGCGTGGTGATCCCGAGATATTCTTCGCTCAACGTCCAGGGACAGGCGGTTACCACGGTGCTTCCCTCCATGGGCGTGTGGATGGGCGGCGTCTGCGAATGGTGCACGGTATCGTCGATGAGTACCGGCGCAGGGGTTACCGTGTACCTCATCGAGCACAACCTGTATTTCAACAGGGAAGGCATTTACCACGACAACTCGATGCATGACTACCTCGACAATCCGAGAAGGTTCGCGTTCCTCTCGCGCGCCGCGCTCCAGCTGTGCATCGACACGCGCTTCAGGCCCGATATCGTGCACGCAAACGACTGGCAGACCTCGCTGGCGCCCGCCTACCTCAAGGCCTGGCACTGGAACGATGCGATGCTGGGCCGCGCCGCGTCGGTGTTCACCATCCACAACCTTGCTTACCAGGGCGTGTACGCGCACGACAACTGGGCCTACCTGGGCCTTGGCGACCGGAACTTTACAGAGAAGAAATTTGAATCCTTCGGGCGGATCAACATGCTGAAGGGCGGCATTTACTACGCCGACGCGGTGAATACCGTAAGCCCAGCCTACGCCCGCGAGACCACCACGCCGGACGGCGGGTTCGGCCTTGCACCGTACCTGAGCGACAAGGGCGACAATTACACCGGCATTCTCAACGGCGTCGACTATGGCCTCTGGTCACCCGAGAAGGACGCCTTCATCCCCAAACGGTATTCCGCAGCGGACATGAAGGGCAAGGCGGAGTGCAAACGCGCTTTGCAAAAGGAATTTCTCCTCAGGGAAGACGGCTCGGTCGCGCTCATCGGCGCCATCGGCAGGCTGGTGCACCAAAAAGGGTTCGAGCTCATCGCCGGGAGCGTGGAGAACATCCTCAATTCCATGCAGGTGCAGGTGGTGGTCCTCGGATCGGGCGAAGGCTCGCTCGAGCACTATTTCGGCGAATTGCCCAAACGGTATCCGGGCCGGGCCGGGTCGTTTATCGGTTTCAACAACAGCCTCGCACACCGGATCGAAGGGGGCTGCGACTTCTTTCTCATGCCCTCGCTCAACGAGCCATGCGGTCTCAACCAGATGTATTCTCTCCGCTACGGGACCCTACCCATCGTCCGGGCCACCGGCGGCCTCGACGACACCGTGGTCAACTACAACGAAGCGACAGGCGACGGCACAGGCTTCAAGTTCTGGGAGCCTTCTCCGCGGGCACTGTATTACACCGTGGGATGGGCGATATCCACCTACTACGACCGCAAACAGCACATGGCCAAGCTGGTATCCGCGGCCATGCGCCAGGATTTCTCCTGGGGCCGCAGCGCGCTGGAATATGTGAAGCTGTACCGCAAGGCCATGGAGAATAAGAAGAATTATGATGCACGATGTGGATAGGGCAATAACCGGATTAAGAGTTGGTTGACTGAGCCGGAAATCACAATAAATAAGTGCTTTGGGATAGCAGTGCCGGGTGACCCCATAACTGGAGTAAATGGGTCAAGACTTGGGCGCCCCGCCGAGTACAGCGGCGGCCCTCCTTTCAGGCTCGGCCGGTTGGCCTCGGTGCAGCCTGCCACGAAGCGCGTTGTCCCGATACGCCGCTCCCCGAGTGTCCCGCGGGATGTATCGAGGGGAGCGGCACTCGACAACCGCGCCGCGGTCAGGCTGCACTGCGCTCCTACGCACCTTCCAGTCCTGCCTAGCGCTTGGCAGAAGGGAATGTCCACAATTGTCAAGATAGATCGAGTTACTACCGGTTGGAATGTTGGCGAGTTAGTTCGGTTGAGAATTTTGTAACCGGGTGCCGTTACGGTGCGCGCAACGGGAGATTCGGCCTTGCCAGGGTACATCCACGCCGCACCGGCTCAGCAATCCAAAATCGAACTAAATTGATGTAGTTGTCGTGGCACCCGCTCCGCACACAAAAATAGTATCTTCATTTTGACATTCGCCGCGCACACCGGCAACGCGGTAGTGGCCGCCCCTTGGCAAAACAGCTATTCCCTCAATTTCTCACACACCGCACGCTGAACCCCGAATTCATATCCGTGTAGCTGCGGTTTGCGGGAGCATAATTGTAGCCCACATACCGGTACCACGCAAGACCGGCGCTGTTGGCCGTCGCCGACCACCAGTACCCGTACATTCCGCCGGACTGGAACACGCCGTCGTACGTGCGGTAGCCGCCCGGCAGCGCAGAAAACCCAGTCTGGTCCGTCGCGCCTGTGTTGGGAGAGCTCCACAGCGATGTTCCGGTGTCCTTGAGTTCCCCGCCCGCCACACTGTCTCCCAAAAAATCCATCAGCGTGCTCCACTCGGTGTCCGTGGCAACGTGCCAGCCGGCCGGGGCAAGTTTTCCGGTGTTCACCGAATACCAATTGTAAAGAGCTCCCCAGGTCGTCCTGCCGGCGGCGGAGTCGCCCTCGTACCAGCAATACCCCGGGGTCGTGTCCGCGGCCCACGCACTGTCGCCGGAAACCAGCGGGATTGCGGTGCCGTCATTAAACCTGGTGGTTTGCAGGTTCTCCGCCATCCACACCTGGTTTCCTATGGCGACCGTGTGATACACATTCCCGTCAATATCGGTGATCGTCACGGGCGGCGGAATGCTGTTGCCCTTCCCGCCGCCGTTCGGTGAGCACAGCCATAACGCCGACATAACGGCCGCCAGGCAAAAAGGACGCATTGCGTTTCCTGTCATCGGTAAATCCTCCGCTGAGAATATACCCTTTCGTGCGTTTCTTTTCAACTTTTCGCGGCCGGGAAAGGAAGACCCATGGAAGGCAGATCACCGTTTCTTGAACGAAAAGACCAGGTCCCTGGCAGGCATGAAATCGCTCTTTGTGAAGGAATAGACGAGCGAACCATTCCTCTGGTACACCGTATCGCTTTCGTACGACATAAAAGTGAGAACCGCACGTGACGGGACCGTCACCGAATAGTTGCTTTTGCCAAGAGGTTTCTGCCAGCTCTTTGTGGTGGTGAGAATGTACCTTCCGGTGTTTCCATTGAGTCTTTGACGGTACACGACGGTCGTTGTGCCGGTGTCCCCTTTCCCGATTGTTACCGGGATAAGGATCATCGCCTGATCCGGATGGGATTGGAAAGCGACAGGCCCTGCCTTGTCCGTTACGCGTATCGCATGCGGAAAAGCAATCGTCGAATCGACCGGGAAAGGGTAGACAACCGACGTGGTCAGGACCGAGCCGTCCTTGGCGGCAAAGAAATATTCGCCGGTGACGCACATGGTGTCCGGCAGGCGCAGTGAGACATAGATGTTCTCTTTGACAAAGTCGAGGTTCCCGGCAAAAACAGGTGCCGCGAGAAGGAATGCGGGAAGGAGCCGGGCAAGGGGCGTTTTGTTCATTTGACAATAAAGCGTTTTTCGGCTGAAAAGGATCGGGAACAGACTTCGGCGACATAGGTTCCGGGATGCACTCCGGAATTCCAGACGGTGGAATACGTGCCTGCGCCATGGTCGGCGATTTGCGACGTGTAGAGGCGCTTGCCGTTTACGGAGAAGATCGACAGGGCGTAGTCGCCGGAAGCGGCGGGGGCGTTGAAGATGACAAGAACGGAATTGGAATGATCCTGACCGGTGATTGCAAAGATGGCCGGCGAAGATCTCTGCGGCCTCCTGGTGGAGGCGCCGCGTACGGCGGTATTATCGAACCTGCAGACAACACTCGTGGTGCACCCGGCCGCCACGGTGAATGGGCCGAAGTCGTACGGGCCGGTGAGGGTGTAAAATATTTCAAGAGAAATCTGGGTCTGTGGAGCCAGGAGCGACAGAATGAAATGGCCGGTGCTATCCGTGTAGATAGTGCCCTGTCCCAGTGATCCTGAAGACAACTTGAACATAACCCAGGTATTGGGGATGGGCTGGCTGTCTTTGTCGCAGGCAAAACCCAGGAAGGTGCCGACATTGGCGAATGAGTCAACCTCACATGTTACCTTCGTCGTGCAGCCTGGCGCCGAAGTAAATGGCCCGAAAGATTGGTTGGCGATGATAAACGACGTCGTATAGTAACCCAAGATATTTGACAAGCAAAAATAGCCATTCTGATCAGAGAAAAAACTGTAGGAATTGTCGGTCCTCACTATGGATGCGTTCGGGATGGGATTGCCGTCCTTGCGGCAAACAAAACCCCGCATCACCCCGTAGATTCCCGGCGAATCGTTCGCATAGCCGAGAGTGGGAAAAGCGTCTATGCACCATTGAATATATGGAATCGGTACCCCCGACACATAATCAGGGCGAGCCCACTCGAACGCCTCCATGGATTGCGTCGGCGTGATTCTTTTGTCAATTGGGCAGTTCCACGTATCAAAGCTATCTATCGTCAAATCCGGCTCGTCACGACGCATCAGCACGGTGTCGCCCGGGTGCAGCCTCACGGTGGGGTACTGCTGGGGCGTGATCAGGCCGTACCCGTTCTTGTTGACAGTGACTGTCGGGCGATATGACGGGCTTATCCCCTGACAAACGAGATAAAACCTGTTTGTGACTGAATCGGGCGGCAAGGCCAGACCGGAATAGATAAACTCGACCGTCCAATGAGTCGAATCCCGGACCTGGACCTCGGAGAGCAGGACAAACTCGGTGGGCGATTTGGGATTGGACAGGCCCGCTGCGACGGTCGCCAGCACGGTGAACGCGGTCGCGACCGGAATACGGCCAAAAGGTTTCAGTTTCATGAGAGTTCTCCTGCGTCGGCTTTTCTTACCTGATTGTAAACCTTTGCTCAACCGTCGCAGCTCGGGAACGAATTCGCGCCACATAAATCCCGGCACGGCTCCCCGGCTTCCAATTGACGGAATAGGTGCCGCCGCCCTTGTTGAAAACGGCGGACGCATACACCTGTTTTCCGCTGAGCGAAAATACGGCGACGTTATAATCTCCGTCCCCGTTCCTTCCGTTGAAGACGATCAAAACATCGGACTTGCTCTTTGTGATACCGACGATCTTGAGGGAAGACGCTGGGGAACTGAAAACGGAATTGTGCGTCGAAGTAGGAACATAGTCGGCGAGCTTGCATACTACCTTGAGGGTGCATCCTGGTTCGGCAGAGAACGGACCGAAGCTGTCTGCGGACACCGTTGGAAATGAAAATGTCTTTTGGTCCGCTGAAACAAGCGAGGGCAAGATGAAATTGCCGTTGGAGTCCGTTTGAATTGTACACGACAGCGCGGCGCCGTAGCAATACGAGCAGCAGGCATAACTTACCGTGACATTCGTGAGAGGCTGGCTGTCCTTGTCGCAGACAAAACCTTTTATGACACCAAAGGTGCCTGCCGTGGTATTTGCAAACCCGATGGAAGGAGAATCACTCTTGCACCACATGACATAATCGCCGAGATTGTACCCCTGAATCATAACCGCCTCCTGATAAGCCACCATGGATTGGGTCGGCTTGAGGCCTTTATCGATTATGCATTGCCACACAACGCCTGCGGTGTCCTGCGGGGGAAGCGTGTCGGCGGGATTCGAAGCACGCTCGTAATCGAAATGGAGTCTTACCGTATCACCTGGACGGAAAACAAGTGAAGATGGCTCCATAGGATGCGGTGGCTTTGTCAAGAGGCTGTCGTAGTCTTTGGGTGTGATAACCGCATACCCATTACTGGATACCTTTACTTCCGGACGAAGAGCAGAAGGCACATTCTTATAGACAAGTGAAAATTGGTCGGTCAACGAATCTGCCGTTAGTGCCGTCTTTTGAAACAAATTGTTGTAAAGCACCTCAATCTTCCAGTGCGCCGAGTCCGTAACCTGGACCTCCGAAAGCACAAGGTATGCGCCCGGAGGATTGGGGTTTGCCCTGATCGAAGCAACCGAAAGAAGGACCAGAGAACATGCTACGGCAAAACGTCCCTTGATTAATCGCATTGCATCCCCCTTTGAAAAATAACGCCCCGTACGGTAGGAGATTGTTTCAAAGCAACAGGACTTGCCATACGGTAATATATGATGCAATAGTCAACAAGTGCAAACTTTTTTCTTTCCGCCGGGAGAGTATCGTTTCCACGGATGCCGGAAGAACGGCAACCGGTTTCAGCATGCATAATCCGTCGTATCACCTCAAGAAAAATTTCCTTTCGACATTCCCATCCGCCGACCTGATGCGCGCGATGTATTGGCCTGCATGCGCGCCGTTCCAGGCAACGGAATATGTCCCGCTGCCGGAGTTTGAAATCGTGGTGGAGTACATCTTTTTTCCACTGAGCGAAAATACGGCCAGGTTGTAGTCTCCAGAGCTGTTGCTTCCGTTGAAGATAATCAAAACATCGGATTTGCTCTTTGTGATCCCAACGACCTTCAGGGAAAACGCCGCAAAACTATGGACCGGATTATGCGCCGAAGAAGGAGCATAATCGGTGAGTTTGCAGACGACGTTAAGGGTGCATGCTGGTTCCACCGAAAAGGGTCCAAAGGTCTTTGAAGATCTTCCGGGGAACGAAAAAGTAACTGCATTGAATGAAAACAGATTCCGGACATAGAAATACCCGCTGTCGTTTGTCGGCATGGAATCATAGGGGGACATTGCATATATGATCGTAGGATTCGGTTCAACATACGCCGCCCATATATTCGGAATGGGATTACTGTCCTTATCGCACACAAAAGCCCGGATGACGCCAAAAACGCCGCTTGAGTCGTTTGGAAATCCGAGAGTGGGAGATGCGTCTTTACACCATTGAACATACAAGCCTACTCCCGCGGCATAAATGGTGTCGTGAAATTGATATGCTGCCATTGATTGCGTCGGTTTGAGGGTCTTGTCTATCGCGCAATGCCACGTTTCGCCGAGGGTGTCCCAGGCATCTCCGGAATCGTATCGAAGATTGACCGTGTCTCCGGGATGCATCTGCAGGTTAGGATACATTGACGGTGTGATCAGTGCGTAACCGTTCTCTTTTACGGGTACCGCCGGACGATAGTCGGGATCAAACCCTTTGCCAACAAGGAAATACTTACTGGTCACCGAGTCGAGCGGGGCATTGACCGCGACAAACTCCACGGTCCAATGAACCGAGTCAACAATTTGAATCTCGGATAGACGCACGAATGCGGTCGGCGCAACTGGATTCGCAAAAATCGCAGTGAACCCAAACATCACCGCAGCCGTCATCAAAACAGGAGCAAGAAACAATCTCCGCATTCGCATTGTCACCTCCCCTGGTTTCCTCTATCGGGACAGAAAAGTTCTTCCCGCTTGTCGAATTCTCAGGCGGCTTCCCCACTAATATAATCAACCATCAAACCCCATTCCGGGATTATTTATTGCCTTTTGAAAAAAGCGTTTTCTGGCAGAAAACTGCTCGATGGTTCTCTTCAAGATTTCTATGGCTGAGGTCGGTCGCCCTGAAGGCTAACCATTTTTCGCGTGGGAGCACCCGCTCCTATTGCCCAAATTGCCAAGAACCTGCCTGAACGTTATAATTGTAGAGACGGACAGCAAACACTGTTCCGATTCGTTTGCCGGCATACGTGACATACTTTACCAGGGGGGAAAAACCATGAAGCCCTTCAAATTCGGCATGATTGCAGCGGTACTCTGCGCATTATGGATGTGCACAAAACCGGAAGCCGCAACCGTCACGGCCGCGAGTTGTTCGGATTCCGACGTGCAGGCGGCGATTAACGCTGCGCAGGACGGTGACACGGTGGCCGTTCCAAAGGGGACCTGCACCTGGACCGCCACGGTGAGTGTCGCTACTCAGACGGCATGGACCCCGCCCGCGTTCAACACCAAGGCGCTTACGATCCGGGGCGCGGGCGCGGACAGCACAACGATCATCGACGACATCCCCACGCCCCCGTCGGGCAATCCCAGGGGCACCATGCTCAGCATTGCCACCAAGCTGGGAGGGCTCACGCGCGTTACCGGCATGACCTTCAACAGTTCCGTCTACACTAACCTTGATTCTCTTGTATACAACCCCGCCATGATTTCAATCGGAGGCTACTCGCACACCTGGCGCATCGACCACATGCATTTTATCGTGGAAGTCGGGAACGGGATATCCACCGACGGATCAATATACGGCGTTATCGACCACAATACCTTTGACCTGATCGGCTGGCATTTCGGCATGTACATATTCCATCCGAACTGGAACGGCCAGGAGAACGGCGACGGCTCATGGGCCGACTCCCAGTACGCCGGCACCGAAAAGGCGGTGTTTATCGAGGACAATGTCTTTACTGCAACGCCCTACAGCGTGGCAATCGACGGCTGGAGCGGCGGCAGGGCCGTGTTCCGTCACAACACACTTCTCAACGCAACCATCAGCAATCACGGCACTGACTCGCCCGGACGGCTGCGAAGCATGCGGACAATGGAAATCTACAACAACACGGTTACCCTTAATGACTCGGCTGAATATTACTACGTGGGCCAGCTTCGGGGCGGAACGTTTATCATCTTCAACAACACCATCACGAACAATTTCCCCGGTGCGTTTTCAATAGAGAATTACCGCGACTACGACACATTCGATCCGTGGGGAAAATGCGACGGCACGAGCCCGTTTGACGTCAACGACGGCGTCACCTACGATTCGGGCGTGTGCACGGGCGTAAACGGAAGCAAAACCATGACCTGTGCAGGAAGGGCATGGACGCCCAACCAATGGCAGGGATACCATGTGCATAATATGACAAAAAGCCAGAGCGACCTGATTATTTCCAACTCAGCCGATACGCTCGTCTCGAGCGGCCTTACCTGGCATGCACCCGTATTGACCTGGAACGGCGGAGACGTTTTCAGAATCCTGAGGGCCACCGTCTGCATAGACCAGCGAGGCCGGGGAATGGGAGACCTGATCACGGGAGACGAGCCTCCGTATGGAACGGGCATAACGCCGCAAGCATGGCCCCATCAGGCCCTCGAACCCACCTATGCGTGGAACAATACCGTCAACGGCAGCGCAGACCTGGCTAAAATCACGAGTACCAACCCGTGGCGCATCAAGGAAGGCCGGGATTTCTTCAACAGTTCCATGCCCGGCTACACGCCTTACATTTATCCGCACCCGCTCGCGGGCGGTAACGGCAATGCGGTAAAGCAAGCCGTGTTCAATTTGGCTGTGCCGGCCGGCTGTGTGCGGCTGGTCAGCGTTTCGCACAACCAGGCGATCATCGGCGTTTCCCTGCGAAACCAGGCGCCTTATTGCATAGAAATCTGCAATGCACAAGGGCAAAAGGTCTGGGAAGCCCGGGCCGGAATGCTGGGGCGTACGGTCAGCTGGCGCTTTAGCGGAAACGGAGTGTACGTGGTAAAGGCGACGAGCGCGAATGAGACGATAAGCGCAAGGTTTGTACTACTAAGGTAGATCAGCAATTTGTATCTGTCAAGTTTGATGAGGCACAAAACGTTCGCCCGTTCTCACGTATGCTCCACAACCTTGATATGCAGCTCCCGCAGTTGCTTCTGCGAAACGGTTGCCGGCGCATTCATCAAAAGGTCCTGCGCACGTTGGTTCATGGGAAACGCGATAATTTCGCGAATGTTCGCCTCGTCGGCAAGAAGCATCACGATGCGGTCGACCCCCGGAGCAATGCCGCCGTGCGGCGGCGCGCCGAGCTTGAACGCGCGGATCATGGCGCCGAACCGTTCGTCCACGGTCTGGCGCGGATAGCCGGCGATTTCAAACGCCCGGTACATGATTTCCGGCTGGTGGTTGCGAATGGCGCCGCTCGACAATTCTATGCCGTTGCACACGATGTCGTACTGAAACGCAAGGATGTCCAGTGGTTCCTTTGTGTTAAGCGCGTCCATGCCGCCCTGGGGCATGGAAAACGGGTTGTGCGAAAACGCGACGCATTTGTTTTCCTCGTCCCACTCGTACATGGGAAAATCCACGATCCAGCAGAACTTGAACACGCCCTCGTCGATCATGCCCAGGTCTTTGCCCAGCTTGAGCCGCAATTCGCTGCACAGTTTGTTGGTGGTCTGCGGCGCGTCGCAGATGAAGAAGACGACGTCGCCAGTCGACACCCCGCACAGCGACTCGATCCTTTTCAATTCCTCAGGCGTCAGGAACTTCATGAGCGGACCCTTTACTCCTGCCTCAAGCCACTGCAGGTAAGCAAGCCCCTTTGCCCCTATTGACGTTGCATGGTCCACGAGTTTGTCAAAGAAGTTCCTCGGCTTTGTCGCGATGCCTTTTACGGGGATCGCGCGCACGACCGCGCCGCCTTCGATTGCGCCCCTGAACACCTTGAATCCCGAAACACCGAAAATATCCGTGCAATCGCGCATCTCGATGGGGATTCTCAGGTCAGGCTTGTCGGTGCCGTACTTGATCATCGATTCCCTGTACGGAATGCGGGCAAACGGCGGCGCATCCATTTTCTTCTGCGAGAATTCGGTGAAAATGCCGAGGATCAGGTTCTCAACCGCCTTAAAAATATCGTCCTGGTTTACAAAGGACATCTCGATGTCGAGCTGGTAGAATTCACCGGGAGACCGGTCGGCCCGCGCGTCCTCGTCTCGAAAACACGGCGCGATCTGGAAATACCGGTCGAACCCGGAAATCATGAGCAGCTGTTTGAACTGCTGCGGCGCCTGCGGAAGCGCGTAGAACTTCCCCGGATGAATCCGCGACGGAACAAGGTAGTCGCGCGCGCCCTCGGGCGAGGAGCTCGTGAGAATGGGCGTCTGGAATTCCTTGAACCCCATCTCCCACATGCGACGCCGCATGCTCGCGATCACGTCCGACCGCAGGATGATGTTGCGGTGCAGTTTACTTCTACGAAGATCGAGGAACCGGTAGGCCAGCCGAAGGTCTTCGGGCGCATCGTCTTCGGGAAACACGTTCAGCGGCAGCGCCTCGCACGTGCCGAGCACCTGGTAGGAATCGGCCGCAACCTCTATCTCGCCCGTAGGAAGTTTCGGGTTGACGTTCTCCTCAGACCTAAACGCCACCTTTCCCCCGAAGCGGACCACGGTTTCCTTGGGAAGACGCGACACTTCATCGAGAAACGGGACTGCCGGGTACACCACCACCTGGGTGACGCCGAAGTTGTCGCGTAAATCAATGAACAGCACGCCTCCATGATCGCGACGGGAATGGATCCAGCCCGCCAGGAAGACATTTGCGCTGATGTCCGTTTTCCGCAGCTCGCAGCATGTGTGGGTTCTGTACTGTTCCATTGCAAAGACCTTTTCTGGAAAAGTTGATATGACGCAATCTTGTAAAATACTATCCCCGCGGGCGGTTAGTTTTGGCGATAAGATAATATGGTTTGCAATTCCGAGTGGTTCCAGAAATCTTAAGAGAGACCGTTGGGCGTTCCCCTCGCTGCGCTCGGGTCGGTTCTCCTTCCAGCTCGGCCTTCGGCCTCGTTGCTGCCTGCCACGAAGCGCGTTGTCTCGATACGTCGCTCCCCGAGTGTCCCGCGGGGATGTATCGAGGGGAGCGGCACTCGACAACCGCGCCGTGGTCGGCCGGCACTGCGCTTTGGCGCACCTTTCAGTCCGGCCTGACGCTTGGCAGAAGGCAATGTTACCAATTGTCAAGTATAGATCGAGTTTCTGATGGTTGAAAAGTTAACGAGTTGGTTCGGTTGAGAATTCTGTAACCGGTGCCGCCACGGTGCGCGCAGCGAGTGGTTCGAGCTTGCAACGGGTACACCTACGCCGCACCGGCTCAGCACAAAAAAATACTATCTTGATTTGGCTGCACAGGCTCAGCAATCCATCATACTATCTTGATATTGCATGCAGAGGCATAGCGCGCGACGCCTCCACATTCAAGGCCAATGGGATACTTCCCCCGCAAAATATCTTCAAACATTCTGCGGCCTCCCGCCAAAAACTCTCGACGCATTTCGATAAGTCAATTCCGCAACGTCCCGTACCGTAACGCCGAGCAGCTCCGCCGCCGCCCGGGCTACGGCCGTGATATTCGCGGGCTCGTTGACGGGTGCGGCGCAGCCGTGCGGCACGATGTCCGGGCTGTCCGTTTCCAGGCACAGGCGGCCGGGAGAAACCGCGGCCACCGAGGCGCGCGCCCTTTTACTTCCGGAAAACGTGATGGAGCCGGAAAAAGAGATGGAAAGGCCGAATCTTTCCAGTGTTTTCACAAGGTCGGGAGGCCCCGAATACGAATGAACAATGCCTCCCTGCAAAATCCCTCCCGACAGCCTGATCAGCTCGATAAGCCTGCCGAATGCCCGCCTGCAGTGTATGGTCACGGGCCTGCAGTATTCAGCCGCGATTGCCAGCTGCCTGGAAAACGCCGATTCCTGATCGCCGAACGTGGATGCGTCGAGCGCGTGGTCGAGCCCGATCTCGCCCACCCCCGCGCCGGGCGTTTCCTTAAGGAGGGCGGCGAGCGCATCTGCCCATTCCCCGGTCCGCTCGCCAACATACCATGGATGAAGCCCGAACGACGGAAGCACTGCACCGTTCGATTGCGCCAGCCGCTTTACCTCAGGCCAATCCGATTCACAGCTTCCGCAGCATGACATGGCCGTCACCCCGGCGTTCCGTGCCCGCAAAAGCACCCCGGAAAGGTCCGCCCTCACACGAGGGTCCTGGAGATGACAATGCGCGTCGAAGAAAGAAATTCCGGCAGGATCTTCCACGAAAAGCCTCGGGGCGACGTCACCCAATGTCAAGAACATGCTTGAGCCACGCCTGCGCGATGAGCGCGTGCCCCGCCGCCGTGGGGTGAACGCCGTCTTCTGCCCAATATCCCGGCTTTGCGCGCTGCGCAGCCGCGGCGAATCCGGCCGTCGTTGTCGTCTCACCGCTGTCGAAACGCCGCCAGGTGTCATTGACGCCCACGAGTATGGAAACAAGCCAGGGACGCAGGGACAGCGCATCTCTGCTCCACCGCCCGGCCAAGTCGGACACCCTGTCGCCGGACAGGCCCCTGTTGATAAATGATATTGCACGTTCGGGGAACTTCGCAGCCACCCACGATGAAAGGAAAAAGGCGTACCCTCGCCCCAAGGGGCCGTACTGGTGCGCCCGCCTGCCGCAGTCGGTGATACTGTCGCCGGTCAACAGGATGGTAGCGCCCTGCACGAGGGTCACCGGCATGCTCGTCTCCTCGGGTTTCGTGTACCGGTCCCGGCCGCGGCGCTCCGGATCCACGGCATCTCTGCCCTGTTCAGGGTGGGCAGATTTTCCTGATGCAATCGCCAAAATCATCAAGTGAGAAAGGTTTCCTCAGGATGGGAATTTTGGCTGTATCCGGGTCGGCGGAAGTACGGCCGAGGACGTCCTCGAGAATTACCACTTTGCCGAGGTAGCCGGGAAACTCGGATCTCAGTATCGAAACAAGTGCGTCTCGCGAGCCTCCGGCAAGGTTCGAAGCGGTAATGACCAGATCGTACGGCGGCTGTGCGGACCCCAGCCGTACACGGAGTCCATCCACATCGAGCGCTCGATCGACCGTCACGTCCTTGAAGTTGATGAGAAGAATGTCATTCACCAGTTCGTGAACATCGAGATTGTCATCCGCAACAAGCACTCTCACCGGCATCTGGCTGTCTCCGCAGAATTTTTTTCTCCCGCACAAAGGCTTTCTAAAATACATTCCTCACGGGAAACCGCCACAAAAATATCGGCGGCCGTTGGGAGTGATATGGCGGGAAGGTCTCGTCGACCCGGCGATACGCGGTTGCGGAACGCCATGGTTCGTTTCCCCTTGAAATAAGGCTGAACACATGGTAATTTAACAGTATGAAACGGATTTCAACGCTTGGCAGTCTGGCGGTTTCGGCAAGCACGGCCGTGCTTGTGCTCGCTCTGTCGTCGCACGGTGTTGAGGACAAAAAGTCTCAATCGTCAAAGACCACCGAAAAAGGCAAGGCCGCCGTCCAGAGAATTATATTCGAGGAACAGAAAATCGAAGGTAAAATCCGCCGGCCTCAGCTGGTCCTCATCAAGGCCGATCAGCGGCCGAATTTTCCTCCCATGCTGATGCAAAGCGTTGGAAAAAACGAAAACGTCGCTTCGTTCGTGGATCCCGCCGTTATCGAATGCACCACCTATCAAAATGCTTTCCAGTTTCAGGGCACTGCCATCATCAATTACGCGCCCTAGTATCCAGTCTCCATTTTCAGGACTATTGCGCCGGGAACCGCGCCTTGTCTGAGAGCCTGCAAGGCGGAATTCGCGTCCCGCAGACTGAAGACGGTCGTGTCCGTCTTGACCGGGACCCGCGGGGCGATGGAAAGCAGTTCCTCTCCGTCGCGCCGCGTGAGGTTTGCCACGCTCCGCACGGTCCGTTCGCCCCACAAAATCTCGTAGGGAAACGACGGAATGTCCGACATGTGAATGCCGCCGCACACGACAACGCCGCCTTTTGCGCAGGCCTTTAGCGCCGCCGGCACAAGCTGCCCGGCGGGCGCGAAAATTATCGCTGCGTCAAGTTCCACAGGAGGGGTCGCCGTTGAATCGCCGGCCCAGGACGCGCCGAGCCGCAGCGCAAATCCCTGCGTTTCCGAGTCGCCGGGCCTTGAAAACGCATACACGCGCTTTTTTTCGAACAAGGCAATTTGCGTAATGATGTGCGCTGCAGCGCCAAAGCCGTAGATGCCGATGTCCCGGGCGCTCCGGTGAATCATCCGGTAGGAACGAAACCCGATAAGCCCGGCGCACAAAAGCGGCGCGGCGGACACATCGTCGTACGCATCCGGCAGAGGGAAACAATACTGTTCGCCGGCGGCTGCGTACTCCGCGTATCCGCCGTTGATCGTGTATCCTGTAAAGCGCGCGTTGTCGCACAGGTTCTCGCGGCCGCTTGTGCAATAGCGGCAGACGCCGCACGTGTACCCCAGCCACGGAATGCCCACCCGGTCGCCGGGAGCGAACCGCGGCGTGGCTCCGCCGCACGCGACCACCGTGCCCGCGATCTCGTGTCCCGGAATGAGAGGCAGCGTGGGGGCCGCAAGTTCGCCGTCCAGAATATGCAGGTCGGTCCGGCACACGCCGCACGCCCCAACGCGAACCAGGACCTGGCCCGGCCCGATGCGGGGAACCGGTATTTCCCTCTCGACAAGAGGGTGTCCCTGCTGTTCCAGCACCATTGCAGCCATTGCTGCGGGTACGTCCATGGAAAACCGGCCCCTTTGCCTTCGGCAGACGCTCGTTCGTCAAAACCGTATTCGGCGCAGCAATCGATCGTTGCAGCACCCCATTACTCTAGCAGGTTGTTGAAATAGTCCTAACAGAAGCGCTCTTGTTGATTTTTTATGAACCTAACTTCAACTTTACATATGTCAGAGAGGTTTTACCTGCCTCGTTCCGAGGCATTTCCCCGGATTCCCAGGCCATTCTCATGCTGCCCCCACCGTTTGCGGCATCAACTTAACCATGCGTATCAAGTTGTACGCTGCGGCAACCACGTAGGCAACAGTCTGGTTGATTCGTATTCCTCTTACCCGAGTTTTCCGCAGGCCACCGACGCTCTTGATCCACCCAAATATCTCTTCAACCCGTTTTCGTTTCCTTTGACTTACGCTGTATCCCTTATGCCGAGTCGTTCTTCCATCCAACCCTTTAAGCGAAGTGTTGGCCTTCTCGGCAATGTGAGGCTTCACGTGCAGGCGTCGCAGGCTCTTGATAAATTCGGTTGCATGATACCCTTTGTCTGCACCCACCGTCTTCATCCGGCGTTTTCCGCGCCTGCGTTCATGCTTTATCAGCTCAAGCGCCATATCCCGTTCCGCTGTCCCCGTCGCTGGCGCAATGGCGATATCAACACACAACCCATTTCGGTTTTCCATCAGCACGTGACCGGAATACGCCAGCTGCGCTCCCGTTCTCTTGTTCTTCCGAGCCAACAGCGCCTCTGGATCGGTCGAACTCTGATGTGTCTCATTGCTTCGCTTCTCATGGTGGAAATCAACCGACGGATTACTCCGATCATCGTCAGTCTTGTTCGCCGATTCCGCGTCTTTTCGCTTGAAGCTCTTCATCGATGCCCAGGCTTCAATCAACGTGCCGTCAACCGTGAAATGCTCATCGGACAACAACTCTTCGGAACGAGCAAGACGCACGATTTCCTGCATCAGCCGGTGCGCAATCTCCTGTTCCATAAGTCGATCTCGGTTCTTCGAAAACACACTATGATCAAACGATGCCGCATCCAGATCCATGTCAAGAAACCATCGGAACAGAATGTTATAGTCCAGCATCTCGCAAAACAACCGGTCCGACCGTATCGAAAACAAAGCCATCAATATCTGTGCTTTCAAAAGCCATTCCGGCGGTATCGAAGGGCGTCCCATCCGGCTGTACATCGCCTCAAAGTCACGAGAAAGGCGGCGCAGCGCTATGTCCGTAAACTGTTTGACACGACGAAGCGGGTGCGTTGCCGGCACTCGGGAATCCGGAGAAACGAAGCTGAACATACCGCCTTGGGCTGGCTGGGAACCTCTCATCAATACTCCTTGGTTGGGGTTCCCCTATAATATAAGGATAAATGTTTACAAAAGGGAGACTTTTTCAACACCCTGCTAGATAATACAACTCGCACAAATCCCTGTTGTTGCTGACGGCGGTTTTTGCACCCGTCCGTTCGCGAGCAAGACAACCGAAAACTATATTATCCCTGCACAAAGGAGAAGGTTGAAACCGGTGAGCGATCTTTTGTGCAGGCAATGAATCGAGCCGAGCCGCGTATCTGTTCGGGTCCCTGCCCACTGATTAGGGACCGCTTGAAAAAAGGGCAATAGACAATTGCCGTGATAGTTTCCAACAACCTGTCTTGTTTGATACCCATAATGGCAAGCTCAGTAGTTGCACTTTGGCGTCCATTATGCCATTAGGCGCATAACTGCATCTTTACCTGATCTTGAGACAATCCTTTGTCACAACCAATATCTGCTTATTATGCAACATGTTAAGATATATGGCTTCGATTGGTACGACTTTTGAGCTTTGGACATGGTGTGCGATGTAACTTCCAAAGATTAATCCGCAGATTAATCCGCATCAAGGCCCGCCTGTTGGCAATAATTCCCGGGTCGCTCATGCTGCTCGCCGTTGCAGTCATCTCTACCCGCGCAGACAAGACCCAAGCCGGCCTGTACTTCGATCAAGCAATCGGCGCTTCGTTCAATCCGCTCGGCGTTCTTCTCGACAGCAAGCTGCAGTACACATTCCCCCTTATAAACAAGAACGGGGTCCTGTGGAAATCCACGAAAGTCGAAGCCGGATTGCAGAACGAATGGACGCCTGCCGACAACGTGCTTTCGGCGCGTATCGCAGTGGAGCCGGTTGCGTTTTTCGACATCGTGTGCAAGGCCGGACTTTACGGAATGTACAACACCTTGGGCTATGGCTGTTATCGCCTGGCCTCTCCTGCAGATCCCTACGGCCCGGACGCGCAGAAAGTCCTTGTCCCGGGCGACGCACATGGATACTGGGTTTCAGTCGCCCCCACGCTTAAAGCCAGACTCGGCCGCTTTGTCGCCCTCAACGCAACGACCGTAAACTGTTTGTCAATCGACGGCGATGGGTACTTCCTGGAGATCAGGTCGTACCTGGTGCACCGGACCAAGGATGTTGATGTGATCGACAACGCCTATGTTCTGGCCCAATGCACGCAATGGCTGCTTGCAGGCGCAACGTACCGTTATGCCGATGTCCTGGGCACAAAAGCGCAATCGCAGCGATTGTGCGTAATGGCAATTATCAAGCCAACCCCCTCAAAGTTCAAAGGCGTTTTCGCCGCGGTACAAGCCGGGTCGTACCCGGCGGACCCGCTGTTCTTGCACAGCGTTTTCCTTGCGTGCCTGGTTGGAGCGGAATTCCGTCTTGGAGGGCCGTCAGGCGGAAAGGAAGAAAAGAAATGAACACAGAGAGCAATCCTGCAAAGCAATCGGACAAGCTGTCTGCCGGCATCAAACTCTGCTACGGGTGCGGCGATCTTGTGGCAGGGCTCGCCTTTAACACGCTCAACTTCTTCTACCTCTATTTTCTGAATACCGTAGTGGGCATGCCGGCGTATCTTGCCGGTCTTGTCCTGCTTATCGGCCGGGCCTGGGACGGCGTGATGGACCCGGTGATGGGCATGATCGTCGACAGCACGACGTCAAAAAGGGGTAAACACCGCTACTGGATGCTCGTTGCGGTCGGCCCCTTTGCGGTTCTTTTCATCCTTCTCTGGCTTAGGTTCCCGGGCGGGCAGTGGACGCAGTTCCTGGTGTATTCATTCCTTTTCCTGCTCTTTTCGAGTACCTTCACAATGTACAATATTCCCTACGGCAGCATGACCGCGGACCTTACCCGGGACTACCATGAACGGACCGCCCTCACGGGCGTGCGCATGGTTTTCTCCCTGTTCGCCATGATCATCGGCGCCGGCGCCACCCAGCTGCTTGCAGGGATCCCCGGCGTCGGATACCCGGGCATGGCGGCTGTATACGGCGTCGTGATGCTCGGCGGCGGACTCACCGCGGTCTTCGCAACCCGCGGCCGCGACACGGTGGTGGAAAAGCCGCAGGGCGTGCACCTGCGGATATGGCTTAGTGCGTTCCGCAATACGCCGTTCGTGCTGCTGGTGTCGTCGTATCTGCTCCTTACCATCGCCACCACGGGTGTTTCCGGCATCTTCGTTTACTTTGTGAAATATTCGATGGGCCTCCATGGCGATTTCCAGTCCAGTGTGATCATGGCCGTCCTCGTGACGGCGGCGATAGCGGCCTTGCCGCTGTGGGCGCGGTTCTCCAAAGTTACAAGCAAGAAGATCGCCCTGTTCGCGGGCATGGCGGTCTTCGCGCTGGGTCTGGTTGCCATTTCCCGCATCGGCTTGTCGGCGGGGAATGCGGCCCTTTATGCTCTCGCGGTCGTCACCGGCGTCGGCTTGTCTTCGTTCTTTATCGTCCTGTGGTCGATGATACCGGACATTGTGGAATACGGGCAATTGCAGACCGGGCGTCGCAACGAAGGAATCTATTACGGCCTGTGGTTCTTCGTGCAGAAGCTCGGCATGGCCGCCAGTGCGGCAATCAACGGGGCAGTGCTGTCGGCAACCGGATTCAGGCAATCCGCGGGCGGGGCGGTCCTCAGCCAGTCGCCGGGCGCCGTGGGCGGCATCAACATGCTTCTCGCTGGTCTGCCACTTGCCTTTATCGCCGCGGGGCTTGTTATCCTGGCCTTCTACCCGATTAACGCGGCGCGCCACGCCGAGATCAGGGCAAAGCTCGAACGTGCCGGCAATGCTGCCTCCCCGGAAGGCTGCCAGGGGCTCGCAAACGGTGAACCGTCGTATGAAAATAACAGTTGATTTTACGAAACATGCGGTGGCGCGCGCCGCCAAGTCGTGAGGCAGGCTGTCCCGGTTTGGCAAAATCGGCGTCACAATGGTGCCTCGCGCCGCGCTTGAAGATATTTTTATCACTGCGCTGAGCACAAGCGACCCGGCCCCGGACGAGTCGCAAGGCGAGAACCCCTCTTGGAATCGGCGTGTGCGAGGGTTGTTGACATCAACGGACAAGGGAGCAACGTAATGAAACAAATCCTGGCAATAGTTGCCGAATCGGAAATAATCAAGGCCGTTTTGACCTCCATCGTCTACGCAGGCAACGCGGTGGTTGTCGGCGTGTCCTTGATTCCCTCCGTCTACCTGGCCGGCTACGCCTGGGAGCGAACGATGGCGCAGCTCTCTCCCGTGAATGTGATCGTCTTTTCCCTGGCATGCGGGGGTGCGGTGTATCTCTACTTTGTCACCGGGTCCCTTGTGATGAGCAGCCTGATTCGCGTCATTTCATGGGGCATCAAGCCGGGCAGGTATCCCGTGCAATCGATTACCGTCCTGCGATGGCTCGTGTACAGCGGCATCTATCATATCGCCGGGAAGACGATCCTCGACTATCTGCCCATGAGTTTCCTCGGCGTACTGTTTTTCCGGATCGTGGGAGCGAAGATCGGTAAGAACTCCGCCATCAATACGTGGTACCTCAACGACGCGTTCCTGATGGAAATCGGCGACAATGTCGTCATCGGCGGCAAATCGGACATTTCGTGCCACACGTTCGAAAAGGGATGCCTGCTCCTGCAGCCGGTGAAAATCGGAAGCGACACTCTTATTGGTCAACAGTGTTACATCAGCCCCGGCGTGACCATCGGGAGACGTTGCGTTATAGGACAGTATTCGTTTATCCGCAAGAACAAGACCCTGCCGGACAAATCGGTGATTGCCGCGTTGGGCGGCCTGCCGATCCGGGCGATTTCACGCCTGGAGAAAACCGAATAGCCCGTGATATTCCCGGACGGGGCGCGTGCGCCATGCCTGCCACACCCTCCCCGGACCGCTAGGGTTGTTTCCGGGGAGCGGACAGGGGTTTCCCGTTCTCGTCGTAGAACCGCGCGGCGCCAACCTGCACGTCGTCGCGATATTCTATCCGCGCCATGAGCATGCCGGTCGGATAATAATATTTCGAAATGCCCCGGCGCTTATCATTATGGTATCTCGTTTCCGTCTTGAGCACGCCGTTTTCGTAGTACTGCCGGGTGGTGCCGTTGAGTTTTCCGCCTTCATATTCATAAACGATTTCCAGTTTTCCGCTCGGATAGTATACCTTGATGATGTTCCTGTTGTCCTGCCTGTCGGATTTGAACTGAAGGGTTCCGTTCTGGGAATACCCTCGAAACACCTGCGCGTTCGTGAGGGACGGAAAGCCCAACTGCAAAGCCGGGACGATGAGCGCAAGGAGCAGTGCGCGGAATGCGGGGGACTTGTGCGTCTTGTCAGCCATGATCGGGGGGCTTCTTTACTGTGCGGCCGCTGGCGGTGTTTTTTTCTCCCGAGCGTGCGTTCCATCAAGTATTCTTAGAGATGACAACCTGACATACGGGAACTCCGGGATCGGAAAAATAGGTTTTACGTGACGCAGTGACGAGACATAGTATGAGTACCACTTCTAGCCTGCGGTGCATAATAAATATACTGATTGTCTACGGCGCCTGCGGGATTTCCAACGCCGCCTCCCAAAGCGTTGATTCGACCGCCGTGTATTTGTTTCCCCACGAAACACCCGTAACCTACCTTGCGGTCTGGAAGATAATGCGGGGCGACAGCGCCGAGTGGCGATCTCCGTTCTACAACGATTCGCGCTGGAACACCGGAACCGCGGGAACCCTGTGGGCGCACGACACGGCAACGGGAAGAGGAATCCAGTGGTACCGCCAGACCATTTTTATCCCGGAACGCCTCGACTCGCTCAGAGCATGCGCCCTCTTCTGCCGGGCAGCGGTGTGCGCATCGGAAGTATACTGGGACGGGATCCTCATTTCGCAAAACGGCAGGATCGGCGCCGGGCGCGACAGTGAAGTGCCGGGCACCTCGGCGCGGTTCACTATTATCCCGGGACAGCTCGTTCTTCCGGGCAGGCACGTGGCCGCTCTGCGGGTGGGAAACGCCGGGACATTCTCAGGGTTCCTGGAGGCGCCTTTACAAATAGGCTATTTCGACGAGATCCTCGGCCACCTGCACCGTTCGCAAACCCTGCTGCTCCTGTGCGCAGGCGTCTTTCTCATTGCCGCCCTGTTTCACTTCGGCCTGACGCCGGGACGCGTTCGTGGGCCCGCGTCCGCATTGTTCGGCGTCCTGTGCCTGTCGTCGGCCGCATACCTGCTCATCGATGCCCTGGTGCATTACTTTCCCACGAGCCTCGCGCGTTACTATGCAATCGCCCTTGTCAACGATGGTCCGTGGTTCTGCATGATGGTGCTGCTTCCCGTCTTCTTTCTCTATGAGTTCGAAGTCCCTTTCCGCATGCGGATATCCGCGGGCATCGCCGCCGCGGCCCTGGCGTGCATTGTCCCTCCCCGTCTCATCATGTTCGGTGTGCTGCCCACGGCATGGCTGCCGGCCTTCGAATTAGCGAATCTGCTCTACATGTACGCGGTAGCCCTGTTCTCGGCGCTCGTCTCGCTGGCACATCTGGCTCGTCGCACAAGCGGCAGCCTGCTTTCACTTGCAGGCTGCGCCGCACTGCTGGCCGGCATCCATGTCTCGTTTTGGTATCAGGTGGAATACGCCTGGGCGCTCGGATTCACCGCACTCATAATCCTGCTTACCGTGTCGCTTTCCCGACAAATGGCTGAACAGAACCGGAAACGCCAGGAGAGCGAACTCCGAAACGCACGGCTCGAGCTCGAACTGCTCAAAAAACATATGCAGCCGCATTTCCTGCTCAACTCTCTCAACTCGATTATTGCGTGGCTCGAAGAAGACCCTTCCGCGGCCATCCGGCTGGTGACCGCCCTCGCCGAAGAGCTGCGGCTCATCGTGCAGTTTTCAAAGGAGAAACTCGTGCCAGTCAACGAAGAACTGCGGCTGTGCGGCCTGCACCTTGAGGTCATGGGATTGCGCCACGACAGGAACTATTCCCTTGCGGCCGACGCCGTGCCGCGCTCGGAATACATTCCGCCCCTGGTATTCCACACGCTGGTGGAAAACGGGCTCACGCACGGGTACGCAGGAAAGCAAGGCGGGACATTCGTGTTCCGCCGCGAGGCTGCACGCGGCAGACTCCGGTACACCATGTTCAACGACGGCGCGCCCGGCAGCAACGGACCCGATGCGCACGAGGGAACCGGGATCCGCTATGTAAAGACCCGGCTGCAGGAAGCGTACCCCGGCTCCTGGCGGTTCTGGGCCGGGCCGGTGGAACACGGCTGGGAGGCGGGCATAGAGCTTGCGGTCGGCACTCACAATCGTTTGCAGAAGCATGCGTCGTAAGAAAGGCGAGAGTACTTTTGTGGATATCCTGATTGTTGAAGACGAACCCCCGGCGGCGCGCCGCCTGGAGCGCCTTACCCGCGAGCTGCTCGGAAATGCCGTTACTTCCCTGACCATACAAGATTCCCTTGCCGGCGCAGAGACCCACCTCAGCGCCCACGCCGTGGACCTGGTTCTCCTTGACCTCAACCTCAACGGCGCTAGCGGATTCGACTTGCTTTCCCGCCTTGCCGCCGGGTCGTTTCATACCATTGTCGTGTCGGCAAGCGTTGACCGGGCGATCACCGCGTTCGAACACGGTGTGCTTGATTTTGTCCCAAAGCCGTTCGACCGGGAGCGACTCAACAAGGCGTTCGGCCGGCTCAGCGCCGCCCGGCCGTCTCCGGCGCCGGGTATCAAATTTCTATCAGTACGAAACAGGGGGGCCATTCGTCTCATCCCCGTCGATACGGTGCGTTTCTTCAAAGGCGCCGACGATTACGTGGAGCTCCATTTGACAAACGGCTCAATGGAACTATACGGTAAATCGATGGAGGCGCTCTTGACGCTTCTGCCGTCACACTACTGTCGCATTCACAAATCGTACATCGTGGACCTCGCCTCCGCCGGGCGGATCCGGGTTTTGGGCGGCGGCAGATACGAACTGGAATTACATGACGGAACAAAACTGCCGGTGAGCCGCACGCAGTACCCAACCGTTCGCCGGCGGGTGGAGGGCGGTCAAGAATTGTAGATTTCAGATTGATGATTTATGATTGAAGGTTGTTGACACTTGCCGCTCGTAACGGATGATGCTTTCTTGCTCAAGCGTGGGTAATCGGCACCGGGGCCTGCAAGCAGAGCCTGGAGGGGGAATGCGGAGCGCCCGTAAGTTCTATCGTAGGCAAGAGCATCTCCGGCATGCAGTTCACCGACCCCGCGTGCAGGTTGCGGAATGCCTGTTGCCAGCCTTTGCCCTGGCTTGTACATTTTGTTATGAAACTCGCCCGCGGGATTGCAAAGCGCACTACCCTTATTAACCGTTAACCGCGCCGGGCCATAGAACCAACGGCCTTCCACAACCAAAACGAGGTTCCCATGAAACAATCGTCGCCGTTACTCTGGGTGACGACGGTAGCGCTGCTTGCTCTGATGCATCCCTTGCTTGCGGCCCAAGATTCCGCCTTGGCAGGAAAGAAAGCTGCTGCAGGAGGATCCGCACAACCGGACGGCCGGGACAATTCCGCCGCCGCGCCCTTGGAACAGGCCGGAAACGCGGCAGTCGTTGCCCCGGGCGTACAGCAAGCGTCCGCCTCCGCCAGCGGCCCCGGCATCCAAGAGATGCGCATGGAGGCGGCCAGGCTCAAGGCCGAGGCGAAAACCCTGCGCGATCTTGCGGACACCCTCAACCGTTCGTCCGATGATGCGGAAAAAAGGGCCGATGAAGCGCAACAAAAAGCCGAAAAGCTCCAGGAGGAAATCGGGGAATCGGACGTGGAGCACGCGGCAAACCATGTCCGCGTGGAGATCGAACGGATCAAGCGGCTCGTGCAGGCGGATGTCGAGCGCATCAAAAAGGTTCACGGGGTCAAGACCGCCGACGATTCTCTCTACGCGCACCAGGCGGACAGCCTGGAAGGCGTGCTGGCCCGTGTTTCGAGCGACACGTCGCAGACCATGGATAAGCAGAAACGGCTGGTGCAGGAAATCCAGGCCAACTCCAATGAACTTCTGCAAAAATCGCGCGAGATGTCGACCAAGGCGCGCGAACTGGAAGAGGCAGCCGACAAACGCGAAGACCTGGCCGAAGATCTGTCGGAAAAAGCCGACAGGCTTTCGGAGGAGCAAAATCCGGTTGCGCTCTCCAAACGGTTTCCCCTGCATTTCGGGTTTCAGGTCCGCGCCTGCGACGTGGGACCGTACAATCAGCAGAAGCTGGATGTGTTGCTCCTGCAGGGATTGTTCCTCGCCTATTCATTCACCAAGAACTTCGACGCGGGACTGCAGGACATCATGGTGTACTGGCAGGAGACCCTCTACGGCCAGCGCTACGCCGTTACCGCCTCGCCGTCGGCGCGGCTCGCATTCTTCCCTGTCAAGAGGCTGCAGCTGGGGGCCGTGGGCGGCGTGTCGGTGCAGGGACTGGTAGGCGCCGATCGCTCGGCTCGGGTGAGCGCTGCCCCGTTTATCACCCTGTTCAATGAAGTGTGGGTGCGCAATCATTTCTCCATCAGCCCTCTGGTTCGATTTAGCTACGCGGCATACGGGCCATATTATACCACGGCGCTCAGCCAGCATTCCGGCGTGCTGCCGCAGGGCGCGGTATGGATGGACTTCGGCATCGGCTACGCGTTCAACTTCTGACGAAAGGAAAACCTTCCGATGAAGAAAAGAATCTTGTTGAAACGGCTGGTACCGGTTGCGGCTCTTGCCGCCGCCGCGGCAACCGGCTGTGTGTTCAACGCAACCCGCGTTACCACGCAAAAGAGCGGACAGGTTTCGAGCGAGGGACTCATGGTGGCATCGCTTGACATACGAAACTACTCCGGCAATATCACGGTGGCCGGCACCGACGATTCGGTGGTTGCCGCAACCGCCACGGTGAGCGAAATAGCGATCCAGGGTTCAAGCCAGCTGGCGGCCGATCAATTTGCGGTAACCGTCACTTCCGCCAACGGCGTCGGCACTGTGGGCTTCTCCGTTGCCGGCGGCGGCGACCAGTGGGAATTGATCAAAATGGAGGACGTGACGCTCACAAGCAACCGCGCTCTTGACATATGGGCATCAACCGCCTCCGGCAACATCAATTGCACGGGTATCGACGGCTTTGTGGACCTGGAAACCACAAACGGCAACATTACGACCGATGTGGTCCACGGTTGCTATTGCGCAGTGACAAGCGGGGATATCGACGTTACGCTAAAGCCCGACAGCACGTTTGGAAGCGCAACCCTCCAGACAACCAGCGGAAATATCAAGGTTACCGTTCCCGCGGGCTTCAAGGCAAACCTGAGTCTGTCCGCAAAGAGCGGAACCATCAAAACTCCTCACGGCGACACGAGCGACCTCAACGGCGGCAATTCCGCCGTCGTCATCACCTGCACGGTGACAAACGGTAACATCACCATAGTGGAAGAGTGACACCTGGTTCGGGGGGAGAAAGGAGCATGCCATCATGAAGAAACAGGAGGGCGTCGGCATCGAACGGAAGGCGAGCGCGGTACGCCATTCGGTTGCGCCGCAGAATATCGACCAGAACAACTGGTACTACGAAGAAAAGAACGGGATAGAAGTCATTCACCAAGTGGTAACCGGCGCCAGCGAATATGTGCAGACCGATTCGATCTTTATCCCGTGGGAAAAACTGACGCACACCGTTCGGCGGCATCTGGGCACCTACAACTGACTGGCGCCTCAAGCTCAGGCGCCGGCAGGAACGCAGGGCCCCTACTTCTTGCGAAGCGTTCCGGCAGAAATATTCTTAACGGTTTGCACACCGCTCGCGGCTCCTCCCTGGGCCTTATACGAAAAGTCAACCGAAATGACGGTGTCGCCGGGCCCCGCCGAAAACGAATTGACGGTTACGGAAGCGGTGTCGGTGGCGGTACTTGACCACGAGACGTTGCTCCCCACGTTCCCCTGATAGTAATTCCCCACCACCACGGATCCCGGATTGCCTGCACTGATGGTAACGGGCGCGGCCGCATTCACCGTTGACGGACAGACAAAGTATAGTTCTATGCTTTGGCCCAGGGAGGCGGACGTGCCTTCGATATCGACAAGACGTTTCGACGTATCGCCGGGATAGATGCTTATTGTGATGATTGCGCCGGAGGAAAACGAAGCTCCGCTCACCGTTGCGGAAAGGGTGTACTGGCCGTTTGCGGTGCCATCCGTTCCGGGCGAAGAGTTGGGGCTGCTGCAGGTTACCGCAAGAATTGCCGCGCACAGTAGTGAGGCAAGAACAGGGAATTTCTTCAATGGGGCCTCCTTTCGGGAGCGGAACGTTTTACTTGAAATATAGTTATTCTATTGCTCAAAAGTGATTAGTAACAGTACGATTTGCTCGTCGGGATGTCAAGGCACGGCACCACGAAACGCAGCCGCGGCTCGCTTCCACAAGGCTGATCCCCGGGGCCCGGCGCAGCAGGATTTCGCGCGGCCGCGCAAACCCGGCTTCGCGCAGCATGGCCTGCACCTCGGTTGCGGAATACGAATTTCCCGAGGTCCCGTTGTACAACTCCAGAAGGATGAGGAATGCGTTTGCCCGCGAAAACGGCGTCGGCGTCCTCGTGTTGAACTGGTCGGCAACGAACACTTTCCCCCCTTCAGCAAGCGCCTCACGGGTCTTTTTGAGCAGACTCACCGCATCGTTCCTCGGATAGATGCGGAGCACGTTGAACAGCAGGGCGGCATCAAATCCTTTGCCGATATCATCGTGAAAAAAATCTCCCTCGGTGAACCGCATCCTGTTTGCCATGCCGTGTTCCTTTATCGTCTGCTCGGTGGACTGCCGCGCCTGCGGCCAGTCGAAAATCACCGCATTCAGGCCGGGATGCTTCTCACAGAACTTTGCGCTGTACAGCCCGTGGCCACCGCCGATATCGATAAGCCGCTTTGCCGCCGGCGGCAGCTTTACGCGGGCGACTATTTCGCCGGAAAGCAACTCCGCGACGCCGTACAGGTTCGCGTGGTACCGTTCCCAGGCTCCGCGGTGACGGTCGAGCCATGCGTTGCACGGTTCCGCCGGCCCGCCGCTACGTATGGAAACGTCGAGCTGCGACCAGCGCTCCCAGGCATCCTCAAAGAAGCCGAGCATTGCGCCGAGATTGACCGGAGAGCGTGCAAGCATCCACGACCGTGTCATGGGCGAATTGACATAGCGCGATTTCCGCGTGCGCACCACATAGCCCAGGCCCCACAGCGCGTCAAGAAGGAGCCGGATGCCGTGCGCGTCCGCCCGGATCTCCACGGCGGCTTCTTCCGCCGTTCGTGGACCGCCGGATTCGAGCACCTCGAACAGGTTGAGCTTGACTGCCGCGCACACTGCCTTGAACCCGAGCGCGGCGAACATGTCGAGCATCGGGCCTGGGCCCCAGGCGTGATTAAGGAAGATCTGGCGTTCCGCCCAGGTGAGGTTGAACGGCATGCAGCGGCGGTCCTTCCTATCGGTCAAAACGGTTGCGTTATATCATCAAAATACTATAATGCCGCGGGCCGGCGTCGTCCATGGGCAGCCTCAAATCAAGAGTAAGAGTCAGGCGTTTTCCCCCGGTGCCGGATCGCCCAGCCGAAAGACATACCTAGTCAACATACGATTATGGATTGCTGAGCCGGTGCGGCGTGGATGTACACTTGGCACTATAAGTGTAATGATCTGGGCGCCCCGCCGCGTTGCGGCGGCGGTTCTCCTTTTGGGCTCAGCCGATTGGCCTCGGTGCCGGATCGCCCCTATGCCTAGCAGGTTGTTGAAATAGTCCTAACAGAAGCGCTCTTGTTGATTTTTTATGAACCTAACTTCAACTTTACATATGTCAGAGAGGTTTTACCTGCCTCGTTCCGAGGCATTTCCCCGGATTCCCAGGCCATTCTCATGCTGCCCCCACCGTTTGCGGCATCAACTTAACCATGCGTATCAAGTTGTACGCTGCGGCAACCACGTAGGCAACAGTCTGGTTGATTCGTATTCCTCTTACCCGAGTTTTCCGCAGGCCACCGACGCTCTTGATCCACCCAAATATCTCTTCAACCCGTTTTCGTTTCCTTTGACTTACGCTGTATCCCTTATGCCGAGTCGTTCTTCCATCCAACCCTTTAAGCGAAGTGTTGGCCTTCTCGGCAATGTGAGGCTTCACGTGCAGGCGTCGCAGGCTCTTGATAAATTCGGTTGCATGATACCCTTTGTCTGCACCCACCGTCTTCATCCGGCGTTTTCCGCGCCTGCGTTCATGCTTTATCAGCTCAAGCGCCATATCCCGTTCCGCTGTCCCCGTCGCTGGCGCAATGGCGATATCAACACACAACCCATTTCGGTTTTCCATCAGCACGTGACCGGAATACGCCAGCTGCGCTCCCGTTCTCTTGTTCTTCCGAGCCAACAGCGCCTCTGGATCGGTTGAACTCTGATGTGTCTCATTGCTTCGCTTCTCATGGTGGAAATCAACCGACGGATTACTCCGATCATCGTCAGTCTTGTTCGCCGATTCCGCGTCTTTTCGCTTGAAGCTCTTCATCGATGCCCAGGCTTCAATCAACGTGCCGTCAACCGTGAAATGCTCATCGGACAACAACTCTTCGGAACGAGCAAGACGCACGATTTCCTGCATCAGCCGGTGCGCAATCTCCTGTTCCATAAGTCGATCTCGGTTCTTCGAAAACACACTATGATCAAACGATGCCGCATCCAGATCCATGTCAAGAAACCATCGGAACAGAATGTTATAGTCCAGCATCTCGCAAAACAACCGGTCCGACCGTATCGAAAACAAAGCCATCAATATCTGTGCTTTCAAAAGCCATTCCGGCGGTATCGAAGGGCGTCCCATCCGGCTGTACATCGCCTCAAAGTCACGAGAAAGGCGGCGCAGCGCTATGTCCGTAAACTGTTTGACACGACGAAGCGGGTGCGTTGCCGGCACTCGGGAATCCGGAGAAACGAAGCTGAACATACCGCCTTGGGCTGGCTGGGAACCTCTCATCAATACTCCTTGGTTGGGGTTCCCCTATAATATAAGGATAAATGTTTACAAAAGGGAGACTTTTTCAACACCCTGCTAAG
>CAVSQB010000003.1:0-211867 GCA_963729895.1 uncultured Fibrobacterota bacterium
TTGCGTCAGCAAGAACAATCTTGTTCCAACCCCCCTGTGGGGAGGTTTCACAAAAAACGTGCGGCTTTCCGTGATTGGCGCACAACCGGCCACCTTTCCGGCTGCCAGGGCAGACGCGAGTAATTTTTCAGGCTGGGTGGGCGAACCGCCCAAAATAGGGTGGGAAAACTCTATTTCCCTTGGAGCGTGGGATTCCATCGGATTTGAATATGCCTACAACGATTCGCTTCCGGATTCCGGGCAAACCAGGGCCTGCACCATGGAAACAGCCCGAAGCGCAAAGGATTCGAATTTCTTTTACACGAACATAGCGATTTACAAATGGAATTCGGCCGGGCTCACCGATTACTTCAACGCCCCGGATTCGAAACTGCTCCTCACCGGCATCGGTTTCGACGATTCGATGCCGCTCACCGCCGCGGATAACGGTGAACCGGTAACCAAATCGGAAATTACCGCGAGGCATGCACTCAGGTTCCTTCTCACTTGGTCGGGCGACTCACTGTCGGGAGAGTTTCATTGGGCAAACATCGTCGTCCTCAGAGGACCACCGCCCTTACTGCTGGGCAAAAGATAAGGCGTCAGTAGCTTAGGCCGATCCGTGCCGCGGCGCCGTTGCGGCCGCAGGGTCCTATCCCGAAAGTCAATTTGGGACCGCACGTGCCCTCTTCTTCTTCACCGGCATACCGTTTTTTTGCCTGCGCCCCGGAAATAAGGTTGTCGATCGAAAGCGATAGGCAACTGAAAGTCCCCAGCAAGCCGCATGCGATAATCGCCCCCGGCGGAATCGTGGAACCGCCGCTTGCAGCCCACCCCACCATCAGCGCACCGGTCCCGATCGACAGTCCGTATCCAGACCATCCCGCAATTCTCAATGCAAGCACGCCGTTCACCTTGTCGCTGCTTCGGGCCGAAGCGCCGCCCGCGGCAATGATGGGCACCGAAATAATACCGATACCCAAGGCGGATGCGCCCAACGGCAATGCAGGAACAAGGCCGTTCCCCGAAGTCGCAGCGGATCCTATCGTCAGTCCAAGGATCACCGGCGAAAGGACGAATCCCGTAATGGCCGAGGCAGTGGCAAACCCGCCGGTGTTGTGATGCTCTTTCGTCTCCTCCCTCGATTCCGAGGCTTGAGGCACGCACTCATGGGATCTTGGATCGCAGGTTTGCGTCTCGGGGCATGGCGGGTTGCACTCCGAAACGCATGTTCCGTTCTTGCATTGATAACCTGAACGGCAGGGAGGATCGCAATCCTGAGCAAGGTTCATCGCGATAAAGAGCGGAAAAAACAAAATCGAAAAACAGGTTGGAATCCATGCTCTTCGTGAACAAATCATGGAACCTCCTTCGCGTCGTGGCGGATGTTTGGTCCCTTGGACAAAGGTGTATGCGGAATCCCGGCCTACGTTCCAGAATATCATTCATGTTACTTCGCGCCACAAGTCCGGCGGCATACCAGTCATTTTATGCTGACTTTCCTGCATCATTTGGGTATATTATGTTCCCAGAAGGAGCGGTTGCTCCGCCCGCTGTCCGGTTCTGCCACCTCTTCGCAACAGTCAAAGGCGCAGATGAAAAAACACTCTTTCGCCTTGTCCTTCGCCGCGCTGTGTGTTCTCGCAGGCACGCATGTGGGCTTCTGCGTAACCCTTAACGGCGTCGATGTCCCCAAAGACAAACTTATCTGCTACCTCTTTATCGGCCATTCCAATATGCAAGGATACGGCGGCATCCCCGACACGGTTCCCGACCCCCGGGTCTGGGCCTACAATGATACACTGGGGTTCTGGAATGCGCGCGATCCTGTCGAAACTTCCTACTATTCTCCCTCTCCCTTTATGCCCTTTTTGAAGAAGATGGCGGCATTGTATCCCGATTATTACTTTTGTGGCATAAAAGTGACGCAAGCGGGCATGTCCATGTCCAGCCAATTTCTTCGCACCATGCCCAAATATACAGAGATAATGCAAACGGTCGCGGCGATCAAAGACAGCGTGACCATTGGAGGCATCATCGCCATGTTCGGCTGGGTTGAAGGATCGTCCGACAGCCTTTCCCAGCGCTTTGACGTGGATGTCAACACCATGCTCACGAGTTTCCGCCAGGACCTGGGCATTCCTAATTTACCGATGATAATGGGCAGGTACGAAATGAATTCAGACACCACCATCTATGCTTCTTTCTACGCCTATAGAAACAGGATAATTGCAAAATTGGAACTGTTGCAGTCCGAAGATTCGCTGCAACACCGGATCATGCTGACGCCGTTCCTGCCGATACCCAAAACCATGTATTTCGATTCCCACCATTACAATGCGGACGGCTATTCGATATGGTCCACTACCGCCGCCGAAATACTGCAAAGCAGCAACTGGAACGCGTGGTATCCCCTGCGATCCGCTCCTTTGAAAATGCTGTTCCCGAGCGGAGGCGAGGTGTTCGCCTACACCGACAGCATACCCATCACCTGGATGTGCGATCCCGAATCATTGTCGGTGATTTTCATCAACCTCAGCCGGGATTCCGGCAAGACCTGGAGTCTCATTTCGGGCGACCAGGCCCTGTACCCCTGGATCAAAACTTTCTATTGGACACCTTCAAAAAGCGGCTTGACTTTCACGAACAATGGAAATCTCATGATTGAAATTGATGATTATGACGGGAAGCATTCCTGCAGGTCGAATACCTTCTTCCTCGATTCGGTCTCCACCCGCGTCCGTGTGCCCAAGGCCTTGCCTGCACGCGTTTCTCCCGTGACGGTTCGGCCGGGCAAGACGGCTATCGAAGTAAAAATGGGGGCCCAGGGGATCGATCGGTCCGTGTGCATTTATTCGATGCAGGGGCGGTGCCTTGTACGATGCACGGTGGAAAAAACGTCGGATTGCGTCGACATTCCATCTGCGTGTTTGACAAGCGGGACCTACCTTCTTACCCTGTCCCCGCCGTCGGCCTCGATGCCGCAGCGCGGGGTGACGTTTGTGCTCCAGAAATAGGCTCACGCATGCCTCGCGTGACCAAAAAATGACGCCCGTCTGGCGCTATCGCCCCCGACGGTGCTCTTCACCGATGACAATGGCCTGAATTATCACCCGACCGGCAATTCCTCAAAAGATCAAAAACGCGAAGAGTATCCCGCGTTTGCCCCTCAGCGGCGCCACAGGACTTGCAGCGATTCCCCGGTATTGACAAAATAGCGTAAGAGCGGTAGAATGAAATATACCTCCGAATTAAGCCCTGTCGGCTCAACTGCTGCGCGGCGGTTTCCCATCGTTTCCCCTTAAGAAAAGGCATGGAACTCATGAGAACAAGATCGAAGAGCACTTTGGAGACTGAGCGATATGTGCGCGCAGCCGGCAAATCGTCCAAACGGTGGCTTTCACTGTTTTCACGGCTGATGATTTCCTTTGTTCTGATTGCAACCATTCCGATCATTGTGTTTTCCGTCTATACGGTAACAACCGAACATCGGATCATGGCCGACCGGAAAATCATCGAATTGAAAACGTCTTCAAGCAAACTCGCTTCCAGGATAGACAAGTATCTTGCCGTACACAGAAATCTGATTAAGCAATACACGCGTTTGAGCGATATGAACTCTTTTCTGGTCAAAGGCAGAAACGATCCCGCCAGAATTAAGGCCCTCAACTCCTGGCTCGATCTCCAGACGGCCATGAACCCGGAGTACTCGGCATTCTACCTCATGGATACAACCGGTCTCTGCCTCGTTTCGAGTGACAGAGCGTTTATCGGCAACAATTACCGTGTCCGCAGCTACTTCAAGGAATCGATGAAGGGAACGGCATATGCGAGCGATTGGAGCATCGGCCTTACCAGCAAAGAGCCCGGAGTTTACTTTTCAGCACCGGTTTTTCGCGATCCCGCCAGGGAATCGTCTGAAATCCTCGGCGTTGCGGTCCTCAAATTGCGAGTCACCGAGATAGCCAACCGGGTCGACCAGATGAAGATCGGCGGGCAGGACGCGTTCATTTTCAACAAAGATGGAATTATTCTCACCTGATTCCGTGAGATAAGGTTATTAAAAACAAATTGACGGCGTTGACAAGAACGAATATGGTTGCTAAGGCTTCTTGATAAGTTGTTGCCGGGGTGATTCCACTATGATTTGCGCTTCTGACCCCATGGTTGACAAATACACTCAACGTGTCGGTGGCGACGTTTGTTTGGTTACGGGTCTATTTCCGTTTATTGCTCTCCTTAGGTCAGCCATCCGTGGCGAACGCCAGATACGTTTGCGTCCACGCTATGCGGAGTTGATTCCGCCGCGACAGGGCAAGCATCAACCGGCGGGCATGCGTTATCACGCGTGCTGCTATGTACATAAGATCCTGAATGACCTTCCGCAATCTCCGGCGTGCAACTTTCTTACGCGGCACGTACCCCTTGTCGATTCCAACTTGGCCGCAGAGCCGCAGCATGTTGAACGCAAGAACCGCCAACGTCAACACCAATGCGTTGGTCGTGAACTTCCCGCTGGGAAGCCGCTCCAGCGCCATATCACTCTTCAGCTCCGAGTGAAACTGCTCGCTGGTGCCATGATCCCGGTACGCTGCAATAACGTCGTCCGGGCCGGCGTTGCGTCTGCTCAGGCTCGTCCACCACGTGTGAACCTCTACATCCGGCAGCAGCAAGGCGTTTCCGTCGCGGTCGATTGTCCGTTCGATCACCTCGAACACAACGCGCATGTTTTCGCCGTTTCTTTCCCGTATTGTCTCACCAACGTACACGGTCTTGCCTTCACGAGGATGACGCCAGTCACCGAGCGCTTGAGCATCCACGAGCCATTCGTCAATAGATTCCCTGCGTATGTTCCGTTTGATTATGTAATCGACCTTTTCCTTGCGGCAGACTCGCATGTTTTCAATATCGTCATGTCCGGCATCAAGACGCACAAGGATCGAACGATCCGTTATTTTTCGAGCAAGGGCTATGGTCTTGCGCAGAAACTCCGGAGTTCCTTCCTGGCAATGTTGTTTCCCTTCGCGCAACTCCGCGTTCAGCAGGTAGCCTTCCACGCCTATGTAGGCAAGCATCGGAGAATATCCCTCGAACAACTTGTACGTGCAGCTTACGCCTTCCTTATGAGAACCACTGTTGTCAAAAGGAGATACGTCAGCGTCAATCGGAATATACGGTCCAAAGCAGGCGGTGAGCCGTGGCGCTGCTTTTTTCAACAGGGACGCCGAAGCGGAAAGGACTGCGTTTTGAACGGTCAGGCCCGTTTCGTCCATTCGCTGCCGCAGTGTAGCCTCGGAAGGAACCGCTTTCAATCCAAGCATCTCCTGAAAATAGTCGTCTTCACGAAACTGCTCGACCCCGTCAAAGTCTGGTTTGGCAAGACACAAAAGCCCCGTCATGGTCAGCAGCGCGTCCGCGGTGCTTATACTCCCGCTCTTCTTGTCCGGAGTAACCTGCGAAACACGCTCGCGCAAACCGGATCGCTCCGCAAGCATCCCGATCATTGCCATTCCACCATGGCTGGTCAGAAACTCGTCCGTCTCCGTGATTATCAACTTTCTCGGCTTTGGCATGACACCTTCCGGGTGAATAATGTGAACTGCCATTTAGTCAAGCACCATTCACCCTTAATCTACACGAAAAATCATCAAAATGCCAAAGTTTTTCTCACGGATTTAGGTCTCACCCATACAAGACCGGAATTAGCGTATCATTCACTTGTCCCGCTTTCTTCGGCGCAGCTGTCGGAGATCGCTTCCACCCGCCAATTTGCCGAGAAACCCATCGAGCCGCTTGGTTTGGGCGAGGTGTATTCCGCTTTCCGTCGATGCATTGCCTTGCGAAGCGTGCAGGTGGCCCATTATGTTTTCAAGGCCCAGAAGGCGACCAAGTATGCCGCCATGGCGCAGTTGACGGAGCAAACCTGGGTCGCCGGCGTGGCTGTTCCGGAAAAAGAGATCTTTGTCGGAATCAACGACATCCTGCACACGACCGCAATCTTCGCCATGATTGCGATTGTCATTTCCATAGGCGGAAGCTACCTATTAAGCCGGTCAATTGCCGCACCCATAAGAAGGCTTACCGCAACGGTCGACACGTTTGCACAAAACAGCGCGGTCCGCGCCCGCGAGGACGGCGGCGGCGAGGTGGGGTCTCTGGCAAGAAGTTTCAATCGAATGGCCGCGCTTGTGGTTCAGAATCGGACCGGGCTGGAGCGCATGGTTGACGAACGGACAGCGGAACTCAGGTCGCTCAACGAAAAACTGCGTGAATTGTCGGTCCGCGATGAATTGACCGGTTGTTTCAACCGGCGTTATTTCGTGGACAATCTCGGCAAAGAGATTACCAGACTGCGGCGTTACGGCGGTTCGTTGTCGCTCGTCATGTGCGATCTGGACAATTTCAAAACCATCAATGATAAGTACGGCCATTCCAAAGGCGATCTGGTGCTTCAGGAATTCAGTTCCATTCTGATGCGGTCGACCCGTAAGGACATCGATTGGGTCGTGCGCTACGGCGGGGAAGAATTTATGATTGTATTGCCAAATACCCCGTTGCAGGGCGCTGTGGCGCTGGCGGAACGTTTTCGCGCTTCGACCGAAACAGCGGTTTTTGTCTCACCCGATGATCCGCTGCGGGTCACGGCCAGCTTCGGCGTTTGTGCCACGGTACCATCGGCCGAAAACGGCTGTCTCACTATCGACAGCATCGTTGCCAGAGCGGATGAATTGCTGTACAAGGCAAAGAACGGAGGCCGCAACCGGGTAGCGGCGGAGCACTTTCGTCCGCAGGCCGCCTGAGCCGTCATTCTCTTGATTAAGGGCAGCAGCACTTTTTGCATTGTGCCATGCCGTTTGCCTCCTCCCGGACGCCGCTCCTATTCGTATCGCAACGCGTCAATAGGATTGAGCGCCGAGGCCTTGCTGGCGGGGTACCACCCGAAGAAGATCCCGGTGGCGGCCGAGAACCCGAACCCCAAGAGCAGCGACCAGCCGGAAACCGCGATGGGCCATCCTTGACTTTTGGAAATCACCCACGACGCGCCCGCACCGCCGATCATGCCGATGATGCCGCCGATAAAGCTGAGCACCAGGGCTTCCACCAAAAACTGCAGAAGCACGTCGCTGCCTTTGGCGCCCACTGCCATGCGGATGCCTATCTCGCGCGTGCGCTCCGTCACCGACACAAGCATGATGTTCATAATGCCGATGCCGCCCACCAGCAGCGATACGAGCGCGATGCTGGCGAGAAGGATGCTTAACGTCTGCGCCGTCTGGTTCGCGGCGTTGCTGATATCTGTCTGAGTGCGGATGGTATAATCGTAGCCGTCGCCCTGGCTCCCTTTTCTCCGGTTCATGAGCGTCTGGTTGATTTCCTGGCGCGCCTCCTCGGTGGCCTCGGTCGTCACCGCCGAGGCGAGGAGGTTGCCCGCGTAGACGGAGCCGATGAGTTTCTTCTGGACCGTCGAGTACGGGGCGATGACGCAATCGTCCTGGTCCATGCCGCCGGCGTTTTGCCCTTTGGCAATAAGGGTGCCCACCACCGTAAAAGGCAGGTTTTTGATCCTGATGATCTGGCCAAGCGGGTTGGCCCCCTGGCCGAAGATGTTGGTTATCACGGTCTGGCCAAGCACGCACACTTTTGTCGCGCCGCGTTCGTCGGCGTCCGTGTAATTGGTCCCGGTCGCCAGGTCCCAATCGCGCACCTTGAGGTAATTGGGAAAGGCGCCGAAGATCGTGGTGCGCCAGTTCTGGCCGCCTGCCTTCACCTGTGCGCTGGTGCGGGCCATCGGCGTGCTGTACATCACGGCCTGGCATTGCGCCTTGATGGCGGTGGCGTCGTCTTCGGACAGGCGCGACGCGGTGCCCGCCTCGGAGCGCACCCCGCCTGCCGTAAAGGCACCCGGAAAAATCATGAGCAGGTTGGTACCCAGACTTGCGATCTGTGAATTGATCGCGTTGCGCGCGCCCTGGCCTATGGCCAGCATGGCGATGACGGCGGCAACCCCGATCACGATACCCAGCATGGTAAGGATGGAGCGCAGCTTATTCCGGTTGATCGAGCGCAGCGCCATCCGCAGAATGCTCAATAATCGCATAATGTCAACTCCTTGCCTTGATGGCCGCCAGTTCGAGAGCGGCATTTCTCGGGGAAGCGACCGGCGTGTCGGACAGGATCTTGCCGTCACGGAACACCACGTTCCGTTTGGTATACTGTGCGATGTCCTGTTCGTGCGTCACCAGGACGACGGTGATGCCGCGGCTGTTGAGTCCCTGGAACACGGCCATCACCTCCACGCTTGTCCGCGTGTCGAGATTGCCGGTCGGCTCGTCCGCGAGCATCAGAACCGGATCGTTGACAATCGAGCGTGCGATCGCGACCCGCTGCTGCTGGCCGCCGGAAAGCTGGTTCGAATAATGGTGGGCGCGGTCTTTCAATCCCACGGCATCGAGCGCGGCCAGGGCCAGGCGCCGCGACTCGCGCGGAGACACCGTGTGGTTGTACAGCATGGGCAGCTCAACGTTTTCGATTGCCGCAGTGCGCGGCAGCAGGTTAAACGACTGGAACACGAACCCAAGTTTACGGTTGCGAAGCACCGCAAGCTCGTTGCGCGACAGCCTCTGGACCTCGGTGCCGTCGAGGGAATAGATCCCCTTTGTGGGCACGTCGAGACAACCCAGGATGTTCATGAGCGTGGATTTGCCCGAGCCGCTCGCGCCCATGATGGCAACGAATTCGCCTTTGTGAATATCGAGGTCGATCGTGTCCAGTGCCCACAGCGTGGTATCGCCCATTGTGTAGGCCTTGGAGATGCCGCGGAGAGTGATCATTGCCTGGGACATATTGTTTCGTTCTGCGTTGCTACGTCACCAAGAATATGCTTGCATTTGACAACTCAGGTCCCGGATCCGTCTATCCGGTCCTCTACGAATGAGGTCTTCTTTTCGCCTTCTTCCCCGCCCCTCGGAGTCCTCTCTTAGAATCTTCTTCCCATTCCCGGCGGGCCGCCGCCGGTGAGCGGAACCGCCTGGGCAGGAGCCTTGTTGCTCAAGACACCCACGATCACTTGGTCGCCCGCTTGAATGTCGCCTTCCACGGCCGTGAATCCGCCGTTTGAAAGTCCTATCTTTACTTTGACGAATTTCGGTTTCCCTTCCACCAGCACAAAGACGTGCCCCATGTCCTCACCTGCCTGGCCTTTCCATTGGCCGTGGCCTCTCTGCGCGGTATCGCCTGCGCCGGCCGAGGCCCATTGCCCGTGCCGTCTCTGCGTCGTATCGCCGGCACGGCGCGCTTGAGCGCCGGTGTCGCGGGCCGCGCCGCCCGGCCATTGCCTGCCTGCGCGGCTGCTGTCGCCAGCCGCCGGGCCACGTTTCTTCCACGTGCCGCCCTGCGCAGCGGGCGGCGCAAACTTGAGCGCCGCAGCCGGGACCGTCAGCACGTTCTCCGCCTTTTGCACGTCGATGGTGACGTTGGCGGTCATGCCCGGCAACAGCGCCATGTCCTTATTGTCAACATCAATCATCACCGTGTAGGTCACCACGTTCTGGACTGTGGTCGGCTGCAGCCGTATCTGTGACACAACGCCCGCAAACGTGCGCGTGGGATAGGCGTCAACGGTGAACTTCCCCGTCTGCCCCACCTTCACCTGGCCGATGTCCGCTTCGTCGATACTCGCCTGCACCTGCATCTTGGTGAGATCGTCGGCAATGGTGAATATCGTGGGCGTGTTGAAGCTCGCGGCAACGGTCTGTCCTACGTCCACGTTGCGGTTTATGACCACGCCGGTTATCGGCGAAACGATCGTTGCGTAGTTCAGGTTGATTTTCGCGCGGTCGAGCGCGGCCCGCGCCGACCCCAGGGACGAGGCCGAGCTGGCGGAGTCGGACACGGCGGCATCAAGGTCCGCCTGGGCAACAAGCCCCTTTGCAAAGAGTGCCCTCGTTCTCGTGCAATTCTGGGCCGAGAGGGTCAATTGCGCTTCGGCCTTGAGCAGCGATGCGCGTGCGTCAACAACCTCCGCGTGCAGGAGCATCGTGTCCAATAACGCGACCACCTGGCCTTTTTTCACGCGGGAGTTGAAATCCGCAAACAGGCGGGCAACGGTGCCGCTCACCTGGGTGCCCACCTGGACGGTCAAAAAGGAATTGAGGGAACCGGTGGCTGTCACCTGCACCGTCAAGTCTCCACGCGTTACGGGCGCGGTCCTGAAAACCACCGGCTGTTTCCCCTTTGAAAAAAAGAAAAAAGCGCCGACTGCGAGAACGAGGGCGGCACTGCATCCGGCAATAATCCAGCCTTTCGTGGTCATTCCTTCTCCTTTAGGTTCACAAGGTGCCGATGGCGGCGAGCAGTTTCGCGTGGGCCGTGCGGTAGTCGCAGAGCGCCTGTGCATAGCTGCTCTTCGCGTTTGCCAATGTCACCTCCGCATCGGTGACCTCAAGCGAGGCGGCCGCGCCCGCGGCAAACCGTTCCTGCGAAAGCCGCAGGTCTTCCTGCGTCTGTTCAATCAGTTTCCTGGTTGCCACAATCCGTTCCGCGGCTTCCATTTTTTGAAAATAGTCTTGTTCCACTTCCGCCTGAACGCTCTGCATGTTTGCGTCAAGCTGGGCCTTGGCCTGGTCGCGGGCCGCCTGTGCCTGGTCGACGGCCGCAGCAAGCGATCCGCCTTCGTACAACGTTGCAGACAGCATGATTCCAACGCTCCAGTTGCTCTGCCAGTCCGAACCATCCGTCCTTTGATACCCGTATCCGGCTGAGGCGTTCAACTGGGGGAAAAGCGTCATTTTTGCAGATGTCACTTGAAGGTCCGCAGCGCGCAGCTGCGCGCGCGACGAGACCAGTTCGGGCCGCGCCTCCTGTGCGCGCGCAAGCGCTTCGATCAGGGAAATGTCCTGTTCCGGCGCTTCAAGGCTGTCGGTGAGGACCAGGGAATCCGGAAGCGCTGTGCCGGCCGCCACGTCCATCTGGACTTTTGCAAGCCTCACACCGTTCTTCGCTGTTATCAGGGCAACCTCGGCGCTGGCAAGGTCGGCTTCCGCCTTGACAACCGTGTACTTCGCCTGCTTCCCTGTTTCGAAAAGCACCTGCGCCTCCCCCAAGTGCGCCTGCTCCTGCGCGCGCGCCTCCCGCGCCACCGCAAGGAGCCTCTGCGAAAGCAAGTAGTTGAAATATGCGGTGGCGGCATTGACGACCACGGTTTGCACGCTGCCTCTTGCATCCTGCTTCGCGGCGTCAACCAGCCGGGATGCTGCACCGCTTGAAAACCATGACTTTCCAAAATCGAAAATGAGCTGGCTCGCCGAAACGCCTGCGTCGTAGACGGAACCCGTGGTGGTGGTATTCAGAGAGGGAACGATGGACTCAGCCCTGTCGGCCTGTGCCTGCGCGCCGACGTGCGGAAGCAGCGCCGACACTGCGGATTTCCGCTTTGCAATCGCCGTCATCATGGCGCTGTGTGCGATTTGGACTTGGGGATTTTGCTTTTTCGCAAGTGCGATATACGAATCAAGGCTCAGCGGCCCGATCGGCTCACCGTCCGCCGAAGAGGACGGCGCTGCAGTCAACCCGGCGACAATCAAGGGAATGAATCCAGCCCATTTCATAAAGAGAAACCGCCCTCTGCAAAGTACGTTTGTTTTCGTGAGGCCTATTTGACCGAACGTGCACTCCGTTCGTTACCCGGATATTCTTGGACGTACCATACCGACTTAATTCAGATGAGCATTTGGGCGTTTCACGCATATGCAAAGGAGCACGGACGTGCATCACCACATATGCAGGTGGGCCCTCCTTGCGGGCTCGGCTTATCAGCCTCGTTGCCGGGGCGCAACCCCGCTTCAGCATGAATCATCCGCCCATGCAACGGAACTTCTCTCTAACAAAATGAGGGGGCCAATGCCCGCGCGCTACCCTTTCTTGAACGGAAGAACCTTTCCGGAATTATCGCCATCTTTCTTCCTGCGGCGTGAAGCCTCGTCAAGGGTGCGCTTCTCACCACCCGACAAAGAATCCATGCCATGCTCGGATATTTTTTTGAGAATAGGGTCAACGACGGTTTCGAAATACGTTTTGTCGGCGATGCTTCCGGCAGCTTCCGCGCTTCGCCGCGCCTCGGCTGCCCTGGACTTCGCCTGCTCAAAAATATCCTTCAGAGAGGGAAAAAACTTCACATAGAGGAAGCCCACCGCTATGCCGCCCAAATGGGTGAGGTGCGAGACGTTTCCCCATGCCCCAAACGACCCGAAAAGGGATATGGCGCCGAAAATTGCGACAGCAACCAGGACATTCACCGGGAAAAGAAAGAACAGAAGCATTTGGCGCCGCGAAAAATACAGCGCGTACACGGTAAGAAGCGCAAGCACAGCGCCCGAGGCCCCGATCACCGGCACAAACCACAACACGGGGCTGAACGCCGTGAACACGCTAAAAAGGCCTGATGAGGTTGCCGCTGCAAGGTAGAAAACCACGAAGCGCCGCGTGCCCCAGAGGTCTTCCAGTTCCGTGCCGAACATCCACAGCGTGAGCATGTTAAAGAGAATATGGAACGGTCCGGCCGCGTCGTGAAGAAACGCATAGGTGCACAGCCGCCACAGTTGAAGCCCGCCAAACGCTTTGCACGGAACAAGCGCGAACAGCCCGGATACGGCCGGGCCGATCCCGGGGAGCAACTGGACAATCCATACCGCGACGGTGGCGATAACGAGGGCGCGGATTCCTCTTGGAAACGGAGGAACTGCGTACTTCATCGTTTGGTTTTCTTCGCGAGGCCCCGCACAACGCAATCGGGCACAAAGGTGCCCACGTCTCCGCCGAGCCTCGATATCTGCTTCACCATGGAAGAATTAAGGTAGGTATATTTCTCGCTCGGCATGAGAAACACGGTCTCGGCGTTCCGGTTGATGTTCCTGTTTGTAAAAGCCATCTGGAACTCGTATTCGAAATCGGAAATCGCGCGGAGCCCGCGGATGAGCACGGTTGCCTTGTGCTCCATCAGGCAATTGGCGATAAGGCCGCCGTAGGCAATCACCTCTATATTATGCACTCCCGACAGGGCCTCCCGGGCCATGGCAAGCCGCTCCTTTGGGGAAAACAGCGGGTCTTTGCCCGGATTGTCGGCCACCACGGCGACCACCTTGGAGAATATCTTTGCGGCCCGGACGGCAATGTCGATGTGACCAAACGTGATGGGATCAAAGGTGCCTGGGTAAAGTGCGGTCGGCATAGAAAGGGTCCCTCCTTATGAGTGAAAAATACGTTAGATGAACGGAGGTTGGTATCGATTTGAAAAATATGAGGGAAGAAGCGTGATTTTGCGATTACTAAATCAAATAAGTTCAATTTTGGATTGCTGAGCCGGTGCAGCAATATCAAGATAATATTCTTGTGTGCTGAGCGTGTGCGGCGATCAAAAGTTAATGCGATTTTGGTTTGCTGAGCCGGTGCGGCGTGGATGTACCCTTTGCAAGCCCGTACCTTCAGTTGCGCGCACCGTGCAAGCACCCGGTTACAGAATTCTCAGGAGAACTAACCCGTCAACTATCCAACCATCTAACTCGACGTATCTTGACAATTGTGGACATTGCCTTATGCCAACCGCCAGGCCGGACTGGAAGGTGCGCCAATGCGCAGTGCCGGCTGACCCGCGCCGCAGGCGACCAGAGCGGTCCGGCACCGAGACCAACCGGCACTGCTATCCAAAAGCATTTTAATATTCACATTTCCGGCTCAGCACAAGCCTCTGCGAAAGAAATTTCTTATTCTTCCGTCCCGTTCCGCCGTATAAATTCCACCACCGTATCCCCGTACGTTCTCTCCTCGGCAGAAAACCCTTTTGCAGCAAGCCTCGCGCCCTGTGAAACTCCCGTCTTCTCTCGTTCGTAAACCAGCACTCCTTCCACAGCGAGCAGCCCCGCTATTGCCGGCACAAGCGAGGCAAGCCCGGCGTCGCCGTACGGCGGATCGTGGAAGATAATATCGTACGAACCGTTCGCGCCTTGTCTATCGTACGAGTCAACAAACCGCCGGACGTCTTGTGTTATCACCGTGCACTGGTTTTTGATGCCGAACGCCTCGCAGTGCCGCAGGATGACGGCGGCGCGGCCGCGGTCATCCTCGACAAAATCAACATGTGCCGCGCCGCGGCTCACGAGCTCGATGCCCAGCGCGCCGCTGCCGGCGCAAAGATCCGCGGCCCGAGCGCCGGGAATCCGGGCCTTGAGCGTTTCGGCAACGGCGGTGCGGACACGTTCCTGGGTTGGACGGAACTGTTGCGCGCGCTTTTCAACGGTCACAAAGCGGCGCGAAAGCGTGCCGGAAACGATGCGGAGTTTCATGGCGGGAGCGGCGGCTATTGGCGGGTGGTGACGATGATCTGCGACTCGATTGCGACCGTAGCGCCGGTCACTGCGGTGAGCAGGATGCGCTTGAACGCGCACGGCTCGCCGGCCTGGTGCAGGCGGTCGACAAACTTCACAAAATTCTTGTAGGAACCGGTGCCCGTCCAATGATACAGGTGCCGGCAGTACGCGCCCGCCTTTTCTATTGACACATGCGTAAGGCCCTTGGGGATGGTTATCGAATTTTCCTTGGCGGCCCGCTCAAACGCGGTAACCACCCGCGGCAGATCGCCGTCGGCCGGAAGGGGCGCACCCACGATCGGATCATGCAGGTTGAGACCGAACTCGACTTTTCCGGTGAAGGCGAACCTGAAACCGTCGGCCCCGTTGCGCGTGATCTGGGTAAGCGGCCTCGGCAGCAGGGCCACGTTGCGGGACCTGAGGGTTTCAAGCGCGCCTTCCACAAGCTCTTTCGACGGCGCGACGCCCACCGCGTACAGGGTCTGGAAGTTGTCCGATTCCACCGAGCGAAGCCCCATGCCGGCGGGCACGGCCGCGCCGAGCAGATCCATCACATTCTTGGCGAACAGGACTTCATAGCCGATTTTCTCCGACAAAGAAAGGTCGTTGTAGGCAAGGTCGAGTCTGCCGCCGGCCGACACGTTTTTCCCTTCGGCGGTAACCTCCTGCACCACGTCCCGCACCATGCCCGCTGCGGCAGGCGCTGCAAACGCTGCCTCCGGTTTCACACCGGTTTCCTGTTTTTCATGCGAGGGCGCGCCGGGAAACAGAGAGGAGCGAAACATCCATGCGGCACCGCCCGCCGCGGCAACAACAATGACGACGGCAACGGCCATGCCGACGCCCTTTCCACGGCCGCGGCGTTCCAGGCGCGGCTCGTCAAGGGGCTTCCTGAGGAGGTTGATGCGGATCATGCGCCGGCCTCCGCAGCGCAGCGCAGTGCAAGCCCCACGGCCACCGCCAGGTATGGAACGCACTTGACAAGATCGTCTCTGGGAATGGCGACCGTGGACCGGATCGACTTGAACGGATCGAGCAAGCGTGCGTTGCCCAGGCGCGAGCACACTCGCTCGCAAAATTCCTGGTCGGCAAAAAGCGGTCCGGTCACGAAGGTTGCATACGGGCCGAACGTTCCGGCATGGTTCCGCGCCATGGTCTCCTGCACCTGAGAAGCGTAGGCGTCGGCTGCGGTTTGTCCTGCGCGGTGCTCTATCACGTCAAAATCAAGGAACCCGCCGTGTGCGGTGAGAACAAGCTTCGACGAATCGCTGGCGCCGTGAACGATGAGCGCGGGCGCCATGGCGTTTTCGCGGTAGTTCGCTTCAAACACGTCGATAAGGGCGAATATGTCGAGGTCCACGACGCGCGGCACGAGCCTTCCCGCCTTGAGGAGCGAGACGAGTTTCCGCACGTTTGCCGTACGATACGCAACCGCCAGAAAGTGCCTGCAGCCGTCGTCGGCGCCAGCCACAGCCTCAAAATCGAATGCATAGTCCTGCATCGCGCCTACAATGGACTGCCCCAGTTCCCACTCTATCGCCTCCGCGACGTTTTCTTCGTCTTCGTCAAGCATCACGTTTTTCACCACTGCAAAGTTAGACGGCACGGCCACGGCCGCCGCCTGGCCTTGGCAGCGCATTTGCGCGGCAAGTTTTCTGAATCTGGTCCTCAGGGAGGAGACAAGGTCGTCGGACGCGGGCGCATCGTCGAGCGGACTGGTGATGATGCTCGCGTTCACCACGGTATTCTCCTCGGAGGAATACTGGGCCACGCTGATGTTGTCCCTCGTTATTTCCACTCCGCTAACGCTGTCCTCGCGCGTCGCCATTATCGCTCCGGTATCCACCTGATGGTAAGGAGGTCACTTGTTTCACCGCGCGTCCGCCGGGCGCACGGCACGTAATAAAATGCGTGATTGTTGATCGTAAAGCAACTGCGACGTAAATACTCGAAAAACCGCTTTTTTGTGCAAATTTCAACACTTTTAGACTGCCTCAACCTTTGAATGTTTCACAGTCGCTTCACAGTTACCGGGAAATTTGATATTCTGAGCACTTCTGAGGCTGTCCTTGTGCCAATAGGTACTGAGCATAGGCGTTCGCCATCCGGCAATATCCATAATGGCGCGTTCGCTGTTGCCGCAAGCGTGCAAATCGGTTGCCGCTACATGCCGTAGATCATGGACGCGGACATTTTCAAGCCCGGCAATCTTCAAACAGGTTTTCCAAGCCCGCGTGAAATGTCCCACAGAGCGAAAACCGCCTTTCCGATCCTGCCGGAAAAATAACCACGGGCACCCTGCCGGTATGCCTTGAAAATAGTCCTTCATTTCAGGCGGTACGGGTTTGTGTATCGGTATTCCGGCCTTGCTGTCCGGCACGTATACCGTATTGGTGAAAGCGTTGTATGCTTCCCTCGGAAGGTTCACAAGTTCACCCTTGCGGCACGGCACAAGTAACGAATACCGCACAAAAGGCAAAAGGTACGGGTGCCGGGCTTCAATGGCATTCAATAGCCGCGCGCGTTCATCCTGAGTCAAATATCGGTCCCTCGGGCTTTCCTTTGCCTTTGGAAAACGGGCCTTTGAAATCGGGTTCTCCTTCAGTAATCCAAGCTCTACAGTCAAGTTGAGGGCCGCGCGTACCACTGCTGTTAGTTGGTTTACAGTGCCGTTACTTGGCAGTCTCCCTTTTTGATCTGTGAACTGATATTTTTTCAAGGGAGTGACCTTGTAGCGCCTTAACCACGCCTCGAAACGATCCGCGAACGCGGGCAAGGGCACTTTCCCCAGGTCCGCCGAAAGCCTTTTGAACCGTGACACGTCCCTGGGGTCCACCTTGTTTCGCTTTTCCCGATAAATCGAAAGTACTTCATCAAAGGTTTGCAGTACTGTCAAAGAGCAAGAGCGCCCGGCAGAATCGCCGCGCAATTCCGCTTTCATTTCCGCAAGCAGAATCCGCGCTTGTTCCTTGGTGCCGGTGATGGTCTGCCGCCGTTGCACAATCTTTCCGCCTACACGGACACGCGCAACGACGCACCACCTGTTTTTATCAACTGGCCGGAGTCCGGCCTCTTTCTTCCGGTAAATCATTGCTTCATTCCTTCCGCAATGAATACCGGACGCGATAACCATAATATACCTTTTGATACCCCAAGGTACTACCTTTTGTCATACAAGAGACTTCCCGAAAGGAGCCGCTTTTCGATTTCCCGCGCCGGATACCGCCACACGCGGCCCATTTTACAACAGGGCAAGCGCCGCGCCGCCGTCCATTTCGTGACGGCCTTTAGGGACACGTTCACCTTCCGGGCAAGCTGTCGGGCTGTCAAATACTCCGCTTCCGGCGCGCTCGTGTCCGGGCAAGAGTACGCTTCGTTCGATCCATCGCTCTCATGCCGGGCCGTCGTTGTCGTTTCGTTCATAGGTGTCACTCCTTTTTCTGGTTTTGAGATTGCGTTTCGTTTTTCGCATAATTATTTATTGCAATTGTAAACACTAAAAAAACCTCGCTTTTAGCGTGTTTTCGCCACTTAACAAAGTACGATTACATAAAAACCATTATGCGTCATTGTTAAATAGCCTTTGTCAATGCGCCATGCAATAGCAAACGCCGTGCGCGTGAATTTCCAGCGCCGTCAATGCCCGGACGGATGCTTGCAAAGTAAAATTCGTTGTTGTCACGTCGTCAAGCACAAACACCACCTTCCCTATCCATTTTTCAACGCCCGGCAAAACGACAATGTCCGGGTGTGCCGCGAAGCGTCCACGGCTTTTCTTGTCCCAGGCCGCGAACATCGGCGCGTATTCAAAACCGAAATGCCCCGCGACTAATTGACAAACAAAATCCATGACGTGCGGTTTTTCCTGATTCCGAATTGAGCGGGGGGCCATTGTCACGGCATGGACCGTGCCGAAGTGGTTATTTGATTCAAAGAATTTCACGAAATACGGGGTAATGCGTTCGGCCAGGGCTTCGGGGTGTTCTGCCTTATCGACTATGAAAACTGCCCATTCTGTCGGCTCCATATACCGTTTTAAGCGCAATGCAAACGAGCCAAGGGAAACCCGTTTTATGTGGAATGGCCCCTTTCCGATCTGTCGGCCTTCCGGCTCCTCGGGTTCTTCCTGGTTGTTTCCGCTTGTTCATTTTCGCCGGGGAAAAACAGGCTCGGGCGGATGATCTTCACGGGCTTATTTGCTTTGACGGCGCGCTTGATCGTGTCCCAGGTGCTGCTGTGGTCCTTCTCGGTGAATGCAACAACCATATCCGATTGGTCAACAATCTTCTGGTTTCGTTCAAAATACCGTTGTGTGTATTCGTGCCGCTCGTTGCACCCGTTCAAGTCTGGAAGGCATCTGCACGTCCAGGCCGTTCTTGCGGGCTTGTTCTGCCGCCGCCCCGTCCACGCCCCTCGCACCGCCGCTAATGACGGTAACGCCTTTGGGAAGGTCGTTGATGAACCATTGGACAAGCTTCAATTGCGGGAATTCACGACTGCCGACAATTCCGATTTTCATAATGCCCACCACTGTACGATTGAATGTTTATGTTTTTCCAGTCTGTTACTACCACTGCGATAATGCTGACAAATCATAACCGCCCATTTCGTTTTCAACCTTGTGGAGATAAAACGCAAGACAACAGGAATCGCCGTCATCAGTTGACCGACCAAGACGCTTCCGAATATCCTCTTTTGATTCAATCTGCAATTTTCCATCGCTTCGAAGCGGCAGGCGGCGAACAGCAACAAGGTCACCGATCAAAAGTTCATCGTCGGGAAGCGCAACCATTTCCGCGTTTTCGGGATCAAACATTTCCCGCATATTCCACCACATTAACGCCCGGACGTTCGCAAATTGATAAAGTCCGGTGCGGTCCACTTTGTCAGTGCGCGCAGCAAAATTGACGGAATTTATGCGGCTTTTGCACTCTGGAAATTCAGAAAGTCGATCTGCGGTTCCCGCTCTCTCTCCATAACTCACGTCGATATTGACAAGCTCACCCGCGCTCATTGCTACTTTTAATTTGCCTGCCAGCTCCATAGGGCGTGATTTTTGGTATCGCTCAATTTTCACGCTGATACTGCTATACTGATAAAAAAACGAAGTCTTGTCTGTGCTTTGTCCGGCTGTATCTGCGCTGATCACAAATTTTCCTTCAACGTAGAACTCTTGGCGCGCTAATCAGAACGGCGGGCAATTGCGGTCTCAACCACGTGAACGGAATAACGGCGTCTGGGCTGTCGGTTGCGAAAATTCCCCATACACGGGTTTGATAGGCAATGCTGTCTTTTCACAGGCATCGCGCTTTGCGCTCATTCAAGCGTGATACGCTCGGCTCGTATTGCTCACGTAAAGAAACGTGCGCACCTTCCATTTTTCGTACCTTTTGGCGTGAACAAATTGAATAAAAAACGCTGGACGTATCGCTGGGCGTTGAAAGCGCAATCTGTAAATGGTCCAGGGGTAGAGAAAGCGCCATGCGCTTTCCCAGTAAAAGAAGGAACTGCTTTTGCTTCGTCGAAAATGTACACTATTCTTTTAGCGTGCGCGCTTTCAATAGTGACGGATTATCTGAAGCAACGCAAAGGCTTTGCTCTGTTCGGCGAATTGACATTAGAGAGTGAGCAAGAGGGGCGCGCTGCAACGCTCGCTTTTTCTACTGAACCATCTTACTTACAGTACTATTTATGAACTTCCGGCACAGGTATTCTTCAAGCTGCGCTATGCACTCGCTGTGGTGATAATTTTGCAGTCCGCGCTTACGCGCTACCACAAAACGAGCAAGGCGCAAGGACGAAATTGCAAGTCTGTGCGGGCTGAATACACGATTTTCTTGATTCGTTTTTTACTATTTGCAAAACATCGCATGATACGGCGGACTCAATATCTACAAAGTCAAGATATTGGTACGGGTTATTGTAGTATTTGGCTCATACTCTTGCGAGTTAGGATTGAAGCGAACTCTGTTTTCAAGTTTTTCAAATCGTGAAAGCACAGACACGCGGTTCATTTTCTGCTTCAATTGTTTTTCAATAGCTGCGAACGGTCTTCGACAAGCTGCTCGAATTCACAGTCTTTTGTTATTTGACAATACGTCTGCGATAAATAAGCAAGTGTCTTCGCGTCTTTCCACCTATTTCACGCGACAAAATGCGCAATCAGGCGCGACAACAGGCGTTTTGCGGTTCTGGTATTCCTCACGGCAGGTATCTTGGGGAATACAGGCGGGGGATGGTTTGTCGCATCATTAGATGAGGTAGCGTTTTGCAACTTTTGAGATTCATTTTCTATGCGAAAAACTGCTTTTTGAAATGGTATTTTTAAGGATTTCACAGCGAACGACGCTTCATAGGCTTTTCTATATGTCAATTCAAAATAGGTATACCGCGTGCGTTGAACTTTCTGACATCTCGGCATAACTCTCAAAGGTCACGTACAGCTAATCGGATACACACCGCTCACAACACAAAGCAAAATCGCTCCGCTCCTGTCAACTTTTCCCGTTTGCATTTGTTAAGTTTTTCCATCAAGGGGCGTTTTTGCTGTTCGGATAGTTCTGTAAACGTTTTTCCGGCTCTGTTTCAAAGCACTTTAACGGCTCGGTTGATTCTGGCGCTATGATTTTTTTCAACAAGTCTTCTGGTAATGGCGCAAGCGGATACTCAAAGGGTGACACGATCCAGGAATATTCGCGCTGCTCTTGACTTGTGAAGGTGGAGCTATAACAAAACGCTGTCACTGCGTATGTCAATTCCGCTGGCTTTCTCAAAAAGGTCCGCGCTGTTGAATGTTCTAAACTTTCTGGAAACATGGAATAGAAATGAATACGTTGATTGTGTGCGCGCAGATACTGTATTGGCGGGAATTATTATGCTATGCTTTGCAAGCGCTGCGCTGCTGTCTTTGCTTTTGATTACGTCTAAATCTATCACAAACAGCTTAGAACATAGCTCCGTTTTTATGGCAACGGAATTGCTAAAAAATGTACGATTAGCAAAAGGAGAGATAGAGTTTCCTTTAGGTATAGTGGCGTTTTTGCTCTGTTTCTTAGATATAGATAGAGGAAAGGTTTGAAAAATTTCTAAAGTTGATAATTATTTTTTTTGTTGCTGCTGCTGCTTTAAGCGTAGATATGTGTTGTATGAGCTAATGTTTTTGTGTACTACTGTGTTTTTCTGTACCTGATAGATTTTAATGTGTTTTTGTGTCCTGTGTATAGCAACGATATTGAGTTTGTTCGCGCTTGTTTAGCACAGTGTCGCCTACTAGACACATGTACTTACGCTGTTGCTTAGTTGTTGCGCTATTGCGAGATGATGGTAACCTGAAAATTCGTGAAGAGCATGAGAGAAGATCAACTGTTCTGTTTTGAAGCTTTAGCGCTGTGAAAATGAAGTGTATGAATGCTTGACTCGCTAGCGGTTTTTAGCTTGCGTTTGCTTTTGCGCTACGCTTGAGTTGCGCGCTTTTCGATTTTTGATTAGCGCGTGGTGAAGCGGTGCGAAGCATTGAGAAAAGATAGGGTTGTGGGCGCTGTCGTGCGTCGCTGGAGCAGATGCTTTGTTCTTACTCATTTGTTGCTTTGCTGTTGTTGTTGTGTTGATGATAGAAAGAAGGTATTAGATTTGCTTAGGTGCAAGTACATGGAGAGATGAGAAATGCAAGCGTTGCACAATGATTGAAAAGCGTTAGCAGTTCGGAAAGAAGCAAGAGCGGTTTTATTGTAACTGTTTTGTGTGATTGATGTTTTTTTGTGTTTTTAGGCGAAGTTTGCTTTTAAAATTTTTCTATTAGATAGTTGTTGAGTGTGATGTTGCGCGTTGTTTATTGCTTTAGCGTTGATTTGTTTTGATTGCGACTCAGGAGAGAGTTTTTACAATTTACTGTTATGTAATGCGTTGAATTGTGTTGCGTTTTCTGATATGCAAGGCTGTTGGAAATACGAGTTTTAATGAGTTTGTGTGCTTGAGTTGATCTCCGCTAATAAAGGTTTGTTTTCATGCGTGTTATGTTCTGTTTGTTGCTCGCTTGGCTCTGTGATGTTTTGTTGTTTCTTTGCTTAGCCTCTTGTCTAATCTCTTTGTGTATTAACTCTTCTAGTAAAACGTTTTGCTTCTTCACATCGGTTTTTCTTCTTAGCTGCTGCACTGTTTTTTGCTTTAGCACTGATGCCGCTTAGTTAGTGCTGAAAGCTCGCTGTTATCTCGTTTTCAAGATTGAAGAATGCACTGCTTGAGCTCGTGTATGATCGCTTTTTTGATCTCTCTCTCTAAAATAAACTGTTGCCTTTCGTGCGTTCTGCTTTGTTAAACTGGTAGGCGCGCACGTAGTGCCGCTGTTATCGCAGGAGCTACCTGCGATTATCTTTTTTTTCATATCACTTGCTAAGAATAATGCTTTTACGTTCAACTGTGAAAAGTGATGCGTGAAAAACTATTCTCGTTCGATTTCTCAAACGTTCTAGCGATATTTGGCTGTTTTCTTTAAAACGATAGCAAAGCTTTTTCCCGATATTGCGTGTTACGGTAGATAATCGCTTGATCGGTGTCTCGTTCTACGTGTTTAAAGGAGCCTGGATCGTTCATGTGCTCTTTTATATAGGCTGTCAACCCGTCGTGGGAGCCATCCCACGAACTGAAATGCCGTGAAATAATTTCTTTTCTTGCCGCTCTTGCCGCCCCGTGCGCTCTCCCTCTTTAGACGCAAAAAACCATTCAAGAGATTTCACGGTCGGCCAAAAGGCATTGTTTTTATAATAATACTTGTCACTATTCAACCCCGTACCCTCGCGCCAAACCGATAGAAGTTGAAAATTTACGTCTTGTTTTGGGTGCATCAGATAACAAACGTAGCTTCTTTTATCATTATCAAAAGTAAATTTATTATCGAAATAGCATGTGTCGGATGAAAATGTTTTGGTTCTTGTGGTTGTATCGGAATTAGTATCGTTGATTTCTGGGGTATTCGGCTGAACAAAACAATATCGGTCTATGGTGGCTACGGAAAAAGGGATTTTACAATAATTTCTTACCTGTTCTTCTGCTAATTTCAATACGACCGTAGTGTCACCGCACCCAACCGCCGCCACGCGCTCATTCTTCTCGTTTATGCTTTCTGTGGTTTCAGGTTTTTTCTGTGCAGGGCTTATACTTTTTATTACTCCGATTATTACAATTAATCCAATTACCGACAAACAACCTATTGCACACCCTTTGTTTCGATTTGCGGTTTCCTTTGCCTCCTTATGCTTGGCAGCGTGGACCATAGCATTTTTCGACGAAAATCCACAATGCGGACAAGTCTCAGCTTCAGAACTAATTTCTTTTTTGCATTCGGGACAGTTAAGAAGCGCCATTCTATTATCCTTTGCTGAATTATTTCGGCCAGTCTTCACCACCAAATGGCGGGAAACACCGTAAAATTCTTAACATTGACATTAAAGAGCCTTTAATAAAACCATGCCTTTCCAAAGCGATTATTGAATATTCAGAACACGAGGGAGTAAATCTACAGGAATTTCTAATCCATTTCGGTGCTGTTTTTTGATAAATCTTTATGAAAAATATGCAGAGTAAACTTGAATACCGGATATTGTTCATATAAGCCGCCCTTAGGTATTAGTCCAGCCACAAAAATAAAAGGACGCGACAATCAATCATCCTGTCTTGAGGTACTGGCGTACCTTTTGGTCAAGACGAAAGAAAGCGCGTCCCACAATGGGACGCACGTTTCTACTCGTTCTGACCAAATCAAAAACGCCAGTTTTCAAGACAGAACTAAGCAAAAAATGCGTTATATATTTTCACGGTTTTTTCCGCTTTATTTTGTCAAATCATCTATCCTTTGCAGAAGCCTTTGATGTCCGCTTGTTTTCAGTATACATTTTGGCATTTCCGCACGCAAATCTCACCCGCTATTTCTTCCCCTTCCCGAACCCCATTTTCTTCCCGTCATCCGGGGAATAGTGCTTCACTGGTGCAATCTGCGGCACCGGTTTCGGCTGCAAAAGGCTTTTCAGCGCGTCAAAGGCAAGCTGTATTTGCCGGTCGTGAACGTTGAGCCGTTTTTCGATATTCACAATGGCCTTCCGTACTTCTGAATTATCGGCCACAAGGTTTCGTATCCGAACAAAGGCGCGCATGATTTGAATATTGACCGTAACCGCACGATCAGAATTAAGGACACCCGAAAGCATGGCAACACCGTAATCGGTGAAAGCATAGGGCAGTTTTCGTATGCCGCCCCATCTTGATGTTCCAAATTGGAATATCAAGTTTTTCAATTCATCGCGGGTTAGTTGGAACATAAAATCTTCGGGAAAGCGGTCAATATTTCTTTGTACCGCCTTATTAAAATTACCCGTGGTGACACCGTAAAGGGCCGCAAGGTCATGGTCGATCATGACCTTTTTTCCGCGTAGAAGATGAATTCTGTTTTCGATTGTTTCCTGTGGTACTATGTCGGGCATGGTTTCTCCTTTCAAAATAAGAAAATATAACCTCCACCTTTGTTTTCCAAATTCCGGCAACGCATCAGCCGAGAAAGCCGGCAACCCGCCGCGCCATTCATCAAGAGCGCCTCTTGTTCAAATGCGCGGAAATGGCCTCAGAACCGCGCCGGGGTCCGGTACGTCTGGTAGTGGCCCGGCCTGCCGATCCTGCCGCCCTTGCGTGCCGTTATTATGATCCATGACATTCTACGGCCTTCCCGCGCCCTGGTTCACCCTTTCCCTTTTGTCTCCGGTTCGCGTCCGGTATTCGTTTGTCGTGAAGTCCAAATGTTTCACACACGCTTCACACTCGCTTCACATTTACGGAGAAAAAGGGGGTAAAACAGGGTATTTGAGGTTTTTTCGTGAGGCAGTCTACAAGTGAGAAATCAGCCTAAAAATGGCGAAATTGCACGTTTTTGAGCGGTTTTTGGGATTGCGGGGATTTACGGTTAGTCAACGCTTATCCTAAAGCAACTGCGACGAACATCCGGGCGCGCCGGGCCGGACGCGGCCATGCGCGCCCTGCTACTGTTCCGACCGCAGGATTTCCTGGAAAAGATCGACCATCCGGGGGTCAAACTGTTTTCCCTTCCCGTTCACGAGGATCTCGACCGCCGCATGCTGCGACAGCGAACGGCGGTACGGGCGGTCGGACGTCATTGCCTCGTACGCGTCGGCGACGCTCAGGATGCGCGCGCCAAAAGGGATTTCTTCTCCCTTGATGCCGCTCGGATAACCGCTGCCGTCGAAGAATTCGTGATGATGGAGCACCAGGGGCACCAGCGGCCGCAGGAACGGCACATCGGCTATGATGTTTGCGCCCAGCGCGGGGTGCTTCTTAATTTCGTCGAATTCCGTCGGCGTCAACCTGCCCGGTTTGTTGAGGATAAGCTCGCTCACGCCGATCTTGCCGATATCGTGCAGAAGGCCGGCATACTTGACATTCTCAAGTTCATCCTCGGGAAGGCCGAGGCGCTTGGCAAGCACCACCGTGTATTTCATCACGTTCTCCGAATGACCGTGCGTGTAGCGGTCCTTGGCTTCCACCGCGAGCGCGAATCCCCGCACGGTCTTCAGGTAGTTGTCGCGTATGTTCTCGTACAGCTTCACGTTTTCTATGGAAATGCTCGCCTGCGACGCGAGCACGTTGATGATCTCGAGATCCACGTTCGAAAACGCGTGCTTGTTGCGCCCTCGAATCAGGTTGAGCACGCCCACGGTACGCTGCGGCGTCTTGAGCGGAAACGCAATGTACGAACCGATGGATTGGGGCAGAGGCGGGAACTCGCGGAACATGATCGTCTCGCCCGAATCCATCACCAGCGGCTCCTCGTTTTCCAAAACCCATTTCGACGTGGCGGCAAACGGGCCATTCTGCCAGAACTCGGCCGGATGCTGCGGCGTGCACTCGGCAAGCTCCAGGTGCGACGCGTCGTCGAAGAACATGAGCGAGCCGCCGTCGGCTTTTGCGATCTTGACGGAAAAATCGAGGACCTTGTGGTGAAGCTCGGCAAGCTGATAGGTAGAGGCGAGAATCTTGGTCACTTCATGCAGGGAGACGAGCTTTGAAAACAGCAGATTTTCCTCTTCGAGCTGCTTGTTGATAAGCGCCCGCTTGATCTTTTCGGCAATTTCTTCGAGGTGGAACGGCTTGGTGAGATAATCGAATGCGCCGAGCTTGAGCGCTTCGATGGCGGTGTCGAGCGTGGGAAACCCGGTGGTCATGAGCACCGGGAGCGACTGGCTGTACTCGCGCACCCACTTGAGCAGCTCGACGCCCGACATGCCGGGCATCTTGATATCGGAGAGTACCAGGTCGATGCTGCTCTGCTTGATAACCTCGACGGCCTCCTCAGCCGAACCGACGCAGGTTACGGCATACCCTTTCATCCTCAGGTACTGCCCCACGATGTCGCAAATCGATTTCTCGTCGTCGACGATCAGAAGATGAACGTCTTCCCTCTTGGAAACATCCGTGCTTCCGGCATCATTCGCCATGGCCAAGGCTACCCTTCCACCGATTTCCTGAATGCGTCCGCGTCCTGGGGGGTATCGATGCCGCCGCACCGCTCCCTGGTCTTGACGCACACGATCCGCATGCCGTTCTCAAGCGCGCGAAGCTGTTCCAGTTTTTCCCTCTTTTCAAGCTCGCCGAGCGGATAGCTGCAGAACCGCTCGAGGGAGCGCGCCGTAAAGCCGTAGATGCCCCAATGTGCGAATATGGTCGCGCCGCCTCCGTCGCGGTCGAACGGGATGGGCGCGCGGGAAAAGTAAAGTGCCTCATCCCGTTTGTTAAGAACGACTTTGACGACATTCGGATTATCTCTCTCCTGTATTGTAGCATACGAAACGCAGGTTAGCAAGGAGTTATCGTCCAGCGTTGCAAGCTTTTCGGCGAATTGCCTGATAAGCGAACGCGGAATAAGCGGTTCGTCCCCCTGGAGGTTTACCACATACCGGTGCCCGAACTTTTTGGCAGCCTCGCTCGTGCGGTCGGTACCCGAAGCATGCCGCGGCGAGGTCAGCATCGAATTGCCTCCGTACCTGCGCACGGCTTCGTGTATGCGCCTGTCGTCGGTTGCCACGCACACCATGTCGAACGCGCCCGACTGCACGGCCCGCTTGTATGACCACATCACCAGCGGCAGATTCTTGAACATGAGGAGCGGTTTACCGGGGAGACGGGTCGATCCGTAGCGGGCGGGAATGACGCAAAGGATGCCTTTGGGACCGGTTTCTTTCTTTTTCGCCATATTCCTCGCTTTGTTTCGGATTTAAACCAGCGTGTCGAAGCAGAGTTATATTGTAGAATGAATGAGCGTTATTATAAAGGAAAAAATGCAGGTATGAAACCAGCCAAAGCGCGGGACTTCTCTCCTACTGAGCAATCACCTTGGGCACGGCAAAATACCCATTCGTCACCTTCGGCCCGTTCTGCAGGAGTTTTTCGGAGGAAAGTGAAAGGGTTTCCACGTCGGGCCGCATGGGGTCGCGGGCGGGCGCGAGAAACGCCGTGGGTTCAACGTTCGACGTATCCACTTTGTTAAGCTGCTCCACGTATTCGAGAACGGAATCGAGCTGGTCGGCAAACGCCCCGGTTTCCGCCTCGGAAAGCGACAGGCGGGAAAGGGCGGCGATGTACTTGACGTGCTCTTTGTCGATCATGGGTTGGTTCCCCTTTAAAGCGTGGCCCTCGTCGCTGACAGAAAAATAATTTCTCCACAGAGACCCGGAGAGCAATGGAGAAGATGAAGCATAAATAATCACCTATTAAATCTTTTTTTCTCCGTGTCCTCCGTGGTGAATCTTTTTTAACCTGAAATACGTCCCGTCCCTACGATGTCTCCAGGTTCGCGAATTTCGCCATCATTTTCCTTCGCGCACCGTCGTTGAACAGCACGATGAGCCGCATGTCGTCGCCGAACCCGCTCAGGTTGACGATTCTTCCCTTTCCGTAGAGCTTGTGCACCACGTGCTGCCCCATCCGGAACTGAACCGTCTCCTGCGAATAATCTTCGTGGCGAAACGCCGGCGCCTGGCTTTCCACAGCCTGCTCTTTCGCGGGCGACAGGTGCGGCTTCCGCTCCTCACGTGCAAACACGCCGCCCTGGTCAAGAAAAGTATAGAACTCCTTGGAAATGGAGGTCAAAAACCGCGACGGCGACATGGGGATGCAGGAGCCGAAACGCCAGCGCTGGTCCGCATACGAGACTTCCAGGCCGTCCATGGCCCTCGTTATACCCACGTACAGGAGCCGCCGCTCCTCCTCGATCTTGGCCGTGTCATCGAAGTTCTGCCGCGACGGCAGGATGCCGTCTTCGCATCCGACAACAAACACGCGCTTGAACTCCAAACCCTTTGCACAGTGGAGCGTCATCAGGTTCACCGAGTCGTCCTTCCGCTCCCAGCGGTCTACATCCGAAGCAAGCGAAATCTCCTCGAGAAACTCCGGCAGCCCCTTTCCCGGGTTCTCTTCTGTCCAGAAAGCCACCGCACTCACGAGTTCGCCCACGTTGTCGGCCCGGCCCTGCGCCTCCTCGGTGTCCTCGCCCTCAAACATGGTGAGGTAGCCGGTAAGCGCGAGCATCCCCTTGAGCACCTCGAACGGCGATTCCTTCCGGTCAATGAGGTCGGCAAGGAGGGTGAACACTTCGCGCAGCTCGCACAGGCCTTTCTGGCCCCTGCCGTACGCGGCGGTGTCCGGATCGTCAAGAATGATTTCGAGCAGGGATTTGTGCCGCTCCCGGGCGCGCTGCGCAAGGATGTCCCTGGCCTTGTCGCCCATGCCGCGCGGCGGCACATTCACGATGCGGTCGCAGCTGATGTCGTCCTTGGGATTCACGCACAGGCGGAGGTAGGCGAGGCAGTCTTTGATCTCGCGCCGCTCGTAGAAGCTGGTGCCGCCGACCAGGATATACGGGATCCGGCGTTTGCGCAAGGAATCTTCAAACAGCCTCGACTGCGCGTTTGTCCTGAACAGTACCGCGATGTCGCAGGGCCTCACGCCGGTCTTGATGCAGCGGCCCACCGCGTCGCACACCGATTCGGATTCGTGCCGGTCGTCGCGATACCGGACCACCGTCACGTCGCCGCTCCCCTTTCGTCCGGTCCACAGGCTCTTTTCGGCCCTTACGGTGTTGGGCTCGATCGCGGCATTGGCAAAAGAAAGGATGGCGCCGGTGGACCGGTAATTCTGCTCAAGCGTGAAGGTCTTCGTGCCGGGGAACACCTTTGCAAACGACAAGATGTTTTCCACCTGGGCGCCCCGCCACGCATAGATGCTCTGGTCGTCGTCGCCGACGACAAAAATGTTGTGGTGGGCGGCGGCAAGAAGGTGCACGAGGTGGAACTGGGCAAGGTTGGTGTCTTGGTATTCGTCAACGAGCACATGCGAAAATACCGACTGATAATGATGCAGGATGTCCGGGTTGCCGCGCAGCAGGTACACGCAGTTCGAAAGGAGGTCGTCAAAATCCATCGCCTGCTGTTTCTTCAGGCTTCCCTGGTATGCAGCGTAGGCCCGGATGATTTCGGTTTCAAAAAAGCTTTTCCCCGTACCTGCAACCTGCTCCGGGGGTGCGCAGGCGTTTTTATAGCGCGACACCGCGCCCAAAACCAGGCGCGGCGGCATGGTGCGCTCGTCGAGCGCGAGGTCCTTGGCGACCTTCTTCACGCACGAAAGCTGGTCGTCGGCGTCAAAAATCGAAAACGACGGCGGGAACCCGAGCGCGCCGGCCTCCCTGCGCAGGATTCGGGCGCACAACGAATGAAACGTCCCGATCCACAGACCCGTGCAGGGCAGGCCGGTAAGTTCCTCCACACGACGCTGCATTTCGCGCGCAGCCTTGTTGGTGAATGTCGCAGCGAAAATATGGTTGGGAGGCACGCCCTTGTGCTGGATGAGCCATGCGATCTTTGCGGTGAGCACCCTGGTCTTGCCCGTACCCGCGCCGGCAAACACGAGCTGCGGCCCGCCGTCGTAGAGCACTGCATCTTTCTGCACCGGATTGAGAAGAATTTTTTCCACCACAGGAGCGCGGGGCATGGCGCTAATCATTCTGCGAGGCCCCCAGCACCTGTTCTATGGTGGTGATGCCGTCGGCCGCCTTGCGGAGGCCGTCTTTGCGAAGAGTATCGAAGCCTCCCTTGGCAACGCAGTAGTCTTTGATTTCGTCGGACGACTTGTGCTCGATGATCATCTTTTTGACCGTGGAGTCAGGCACGAGCAGCTCGAATATGCCGGAACGCCCGCGGTAGCCGGTGTTGTTGCAGTTGTGGCAGCCTTTGCCCTTGTAAAGGGTGATATCGGGCCGCAGGCCGAGCTTCTGCAGGATCTCGGGATCTTCGGCATGCGGCTCACGGCACTTGGAGCATATCTTGCGAACCAGACGCTGCGCGAGAACGCCGCGCACCGTTGAACAGATGAGAAACGGTTCGATTCCCATGTCGAGAAGCCTGGTGAACGCGCTCGCGGAATCGTTGGTATGAAGCGTGGAATACACCATGTGGCCGGTGAGCGCGGCCTGGATCGCCATCTCGCACGTTTGTTTGTCGCGCATTTCTCCCACCATCACGATGTCCGGATCCTGGCGGAGGATCGAACGCATGCCGTCGTCGAAGTTGAAGCCCGCCTTCACGTTGATCTGGCCCTGGTTCACTCCCTCCAGCACGAATTCCACCGGGTCTTCCATGGTGACGATGTTCTTCCGGTTTTCGTAGAAAAAATTGACGCGTGCGAGCGAAGCATACAAGGTACTGCTCTTGCCGCTTCCGGTGGGGCCGGTGACCAGTATGATGCCGTCTGACCCTCGTACGAGGTCGTCGAACGTCTTGAGCATGCCCGGAAGAAACCCGAGCATGTCGAGCGTGAGCTGGTGGGCCTGCTGGTCGATGATACGGAGCACCATTTTCTCGTTGACGCCCCTGGTGCGCGTCATCACCGGAAACGTGGATACGCGAAAATCGATGTTGCGGCCCTGGTGCCGTATCTCGATGTGTCCGTCCTGCGGCCGGCGCTTTTCGGCGATGTCCATACCGGCCATGATCTTGAGGCGCGACGTGATCTGGGCCCGCAATTGCAACGGGATCGGGTTTTTCTCCTCCAGCTCGCCGTCGATACGGTACCGCAGACGTACATAGGTGTCCATGGGTTCAATGTGGATATCGGAGGCGTTTTCGGTGACCGCCTGCGTGATGATGAGGTTGACAAGCTTTACGATCTGCTTGCCTTCCTCATCGGTGAGCCGGTCTGCCTCCTCCTCATCTTCCTCATGCTTTACAAGGTCGAGTTCGTCGACGTGCACCGAGCCCAGGAGCTCGGACATCTGTTCCACGCTGGTGGAATAATTCTTTTCGATGGCGGCGACAATGCTCTTTTCGGACGCGAGGACCGGATCGATTTCCTTGCCGGTTTTGAATTTCAGGTGGTCGATGGTGCGCAGGTTGGTAGGGTCGGCCATGGCAACGGTGAGAATGCCGTCCTTCTCGAACAGCGTGATCGCCTTGTACCGGCGCGCCATGTCTTCGGGAATGCGCTTCACCAGCTCCCGGTCGAAGTTGAAATTCTCCAGGACAACGTGTTGCACATCGAGCTGAGCCGACAGCACTTCCATCAGTTTGGCGTCGGAAAGAAATTTAAGGGCTACCAGACACTGTCCCAGCGGCAGTTTTGATTTCTTCTGCTCTTCGAGCCCCTGGCGTAGTTGCTCCTCGTTGATGAGCCCCTGATCGATGAGCGCCTCGCCGATTCGTTTGCGCTGGTCAAGCTGAATCTGGGCGCCAAGCATGCTCGTGAGGTCGTCGTCGGTGATGTACCCGAGGTTCACGAGCACAGTGCCGATGCTCACGCCCGTGCGTTTGTGCACCTGCAAGGCCTCCACCAGCTGTTCGTTGGTGATGAGCCCTTGGGCGACGAGAATTTCGCCGATTTTCTTGCGACGTCTCTGCATCATAGCGGTTAAAAATACATTACCTGGATTAGAGTGGGTATGATGTTAAACTAAAACCGGCAAATCTATTATAGCAAGCCCTTTCGGAGGTGGTCCCAGCCGCCCGGCCCGAGGTTCGTTGCGGGTCCGTCCGCACGGCGCAGGCGCACGCCCCGCAGCAACCGGGAAAACGTCCCGATCCGGGAGATGGGAACGCCGTAATCGGCGAACGCGGCGGGATCAAACGCCGGTGCAGCGGCGAACATGAGCTCGTAATCTTCGCCGCCGTGCAGGAACCATTCGAGCCGGTCCTTTCCGAGTCTCCCGGCGAGCAGTCTGACGGTCGGAGAAACGCACGCCGGACCGACCGCAAGATCGATGCCGAGGTTGTTCTCGTACGCCAGCGTGCGGCACTCCTTTGCCACGCCATCCGATATGTCAATAAACGCATGGACGCGCGGCTCACGGGCAAGGGCACGACCCAGTTCAATCCGGGGGACCGGCCGCACGTGGCGCGCCGCAAGGGACCGATACGCCGGCGGGGCCCCGCGCCGCCCCCATTTCCGAAGCGCGGCGAGTCCCGCCGCCGCCTCGCCGGGGTTGCCGGTAACCCACAGGCCGTCGCCATGACGGGCGCCTGTGCGCAACAGGACGCGGCTTCTTTCCATCCTCCCGAGCAAGGTGATGTCGATTATCCAACATGGGCCCCTGGACAGGTTGCCGCCGGTGATGGGAAATTCCCATCGCCTGCACGCCGTGCCCATGCCCGTGTACAACCGCTTCACGTCCGCCGTGACTTTGGCCGCGCCTTGCTTTTGCGGAAATATGATTTGGACAAGCGCGCAGTCCGGCAGCGCGGCCATTGCCGCGCAGTCGCTCAGGTTGACCGCCATGGCCTTGTAGCCGACATCCTCAAGCGTCATGTACTTCAGGCTGAAGTGAACATCCTGGACAAAAGAGTCGGCCGTGAGAACGAGCTTTTCCCCGGCCCCGCATATGCGGACCGCGGCATCATCGCCGATGGGCAGAGGGTAGCGGCGGGTCTTCCGATAATTCAGCAGAGGCTTGAGAGAGTTCAAAAGCTTGTATTCGGACGAGGGAAAGGCTTGTGTAGACATGTGTGGACCTCGTTGGAAAATAATCACGCAACGTCGGGATGGGTCAAGATAAATTTGCCGGAAGGCGAATAATCCGGCGAACGAATGCCGAGACGGTTTATTGACGGTGCGAGAAGGAGATACTCCGGAGTGTTCGATACGGCGCGGTCAGGACGGAATTGGCCGCACCCGTAGGACGAGGAAGATTGTTTCCAGGTATTCCTGGCAACAGAACCTGTTTCTTTTCGTATATTTATGGAAGTCCATGAAAGGGGCATTATGAAAAATCAAAGCATGATCGTGCCGGCCGCTCTCCTCTTCACAATTGGCGCTCACGCCGCGGCCGTGAACGTTGCCATTTCGGTAAACACGGCGCAAAACCGGCATCAGATCAGCCCTTATATTTATGGCTCGAACCAGAGTCTCACCGGCACCGAAAATTTCACTATGAGAAGGCAGGGCGGAAACCGGCTCACAGGATACAACTGGGAAAACAACGCCTCCAATGCAGGAACCGACTGGAACAATTCAAGTGACGACTACATGACCTCTGCCATGGGAATTTCCGCTGCTCAAGCCAACGTCCCGGGAATATCCGTCACCGCGTTCATAGATTCATGCATCAGGGAAGGCGCGTACCCTTTGATAACCCTTCAGATGGCGGGATTTGTCGCACGTGACAAGAACGGGACCGTTGCTGCGAGCGAGACGGCGCCGTCTCCCCGGTGGCGCCGCGTGGTGCCCAAAAAGCCTTCGGCATTTGCCGCCGTGCCCGACACCGCGGATACCGCTGTCTACATGGACGAATTCCTGAATTTCTTGAAAACAAAATATGGCGCGGTATCGTTTCCGTGGTTCGGCGGCTGTGACCTGGACAACGAACCAGCGCTGTGGCCCTTTACGCACCCGCGCATTCACCCCGATACGCCCACCTGTCAGGAGCTTGTCACCAAGTCCATTGTGCTCGCCGCCGCGGCGAAAGCCGTTGATTCGACGCGCGAAGTTTTCGGCCCGGTGGCGTTTGGGTTTTCGGAATTGGACAATTTCAACGGCGCAAGCGACTGGAATTCCGTAAAAGGAAACTCGGCGTGGTTCGTGGACTGGTACCTCGACAAGATGAGCCAGGCATCCCAGGCAGCAGGCAAACGGCTCCTTGACGTATTGGATTTCCACTGGTATTCGGAGGCCACGGGCAACGGCATCCGCATCACCGACAACCAGCCGTCGGCAGACAGCCCGCCCGTCGCGCAGGCGCGCATCCAGGCCCCGCGCACGCTGTGGGACAAAAACTACGTGGAAAACAGCTGGATCGGCCAGTGGTTCTCCGCTTTTCTGCCGCTGGTCCCCCGGCTAAGCCAATCCATAGCGGCGCATTATCCGGGAACAAAGATTTCAATTTCCGAATATAATTATGGCGGCGAAGACCATGTTTCGGGCGGTATCGCCATGTCCGACGTGCTCGGCATTTACGGGAAGTACGGCGTGGATTATGCCTGTTACTGGCAGATGTACACCGTGACTAATTTTACCTCAGCCGCGTTCAAGCTGTACCGGAACTATAACGGCAGCAACGCGACGTTCGGATCAACCTCCGTTCAGGCGTCGACATCGGACTCGGTGCATTCGTCCGTTTATGCCTCGGTCACGGCAGCCGGCGACAATGAACTGCATCTGATCGTCATCAACAAGCAGTACGACACCACCATGAACGCGTCCATTGCGATAACCTCGGGCCTCGCCTACAACAGCGTCCGCGTGTGGGGTTTCGATTCCGCTTCGTCTACCATCACCGAACGGCTGCCTGCCCCGGCAATTGCAAACAACTCGGTTACGCTTTCGGTGCCGCCGCTGTCCGTCTACCACATGGTCCTGACGTCTCCGAGTTCCGTGATCCTGCATGCCGGCGCAGGCCGTGCCGCCGCACCCCCGCAGATACGGGTCATGGCGGCGGGAAGGCCCCTTGTCTGCTACGATCTTGCACCGGCATTTTCTTTTCGCCTCGACCTGTATTCTCTGGACGGCCGGCTGTTGCTACGCAGAGTCAATCTGACGGGAAAAGGCGCGATTGATATTTCGAACATCCATGAAAAATGCGTGGCGAGCGTGCTCACATCCGGGTGGGGAACGCAGCGGGGACGGTTGCTTATTGCGCAGTAGCCCTCGGGGATGCCGCAGCTATTTTGACAGGCGAGTATGAATATCTCAGTTGAAACCTTTTCCGGCTATAAAGCGGACGAATACCCTCTCAGGATAGTACTGCAAGGGCGCCGGCTCGAGATAATCTCAATTGAAGACCGTTGGTACAGCCCGGAATGCTCCTACTTCAGGGTATTTGCCGATGACGGCAATACGTATATCCTGAAACAGATACCGGGGAACAACCAGTGGCAGATGGTCCGACAGGACGGTTGATCCTGCCTGCTCTTCGCGATTCGGTATTCAGCGATTCCCGGACAAGGCGAGTTTTTCAATTTCGCGCGCGCACCTGAGTGCGCCCCCGGAAAGCAACCCCGGGGGGTTTTCCCGTTTTTCCACCAGCCTGAGCGCGCTTCCCCACTCGAGCCCGTAAAAGTCCTCTTTCGACAGCATGTACCCGTGACCCCACTCGGACACCGCCCGGTGCAAGACCGGGAACTCGGCGAAATTGTCCCTCGGAAGGTACACGATGGGAAGGCCGCCCAGAAAGCATTCGGCGCAGGTGCCATACCCGAGCTTGCTTATCATCACGTCGGCGGAAGCGATGCAGTCCTGGTACCTGAATTCCTTTTTGTCGAGACGATGGTAATTCGCCGGCGGGCCGGGCAGCGCGTAGAGGCCGAAAAACTCCCAGTCGGTAAAACGTTCCAGGTCTTTCCACGGCATGTCGTTCATGCCGAAGTTGCCCGTGTAAATCATCCCGATCTTTTTGGTCGGAGGAATGTTGTTCTCCCCGATCAGGCGTGCCCGGACATTGGCGCCAACCCTGCCGACCGGGCCGGTGTCGATCTTGTTCTCAAAGTAAGGCATCTGGTTTGCGGGAAACATCGACAGGAGCAGGCCCGCCATGGCGTACTGGGTCCCGATTGTGTCGAGGTACGGCGCAAAGTCGGGGCGCCCGGACGCATATTCCTCATAGATGGTGTGCCAGGTAAAATTGGTCGCCGCCACGGACGGAATTCCCGCCGCGCGCGCCGCATCGAAGGCAAACGGCACAATGTCGCTGGCGATAACCGAAAACCGGTTCTCAACGCACCACGCCGCTTCCTTGTCGAGAAGCGTCCCGTTGCGATCGGCGATTGCGCGGTAGGAGTCCAGCGTCCTTCCCACGTCCACGGTGACGCCGTCGGTTTGAAAACAGCCGCAGTCGAATTCCGCCGGCGCGTACGTAAACGGCCTGTGCACCTCCTCGTCAAAAAATTGCCGCGGGACCGTCGTGCGGAAGACGATGTCCGTTCCGGGCGAAAGAAGGTTGCAGATCGCCGCCGTGCGAGCCGCGTGGCCGTAACCGTGGGACGTTATATAGTAGAGAAGCTTCATTTGAGATCACGTTCTCCGTGCAACCCTGTAAAATCCCCCCTAACCAACGGAGGGGACACCAAAAGATTTCCTTGCAAAGGCTTCCTCGGGGGATGGAGGGAGCCCAGAGATAGCATCGCGGCAGTCCACATCGGAGACTGTTCGCGACTTTAAGAATCTACGTTTTTTCAACGTCCGCTTTCAATCAACATTTTTTTTCGCATGAATCTCCCCACATAGTATTTTGGTACGGCTTTTTCCGCCTGGAATATCACGGCCGCTCTGTTGTTTTGGCCTCCCTCGCAGCGCCTTCACACAGATTTTCCGGTCCAAAGCTTGAAACAAAAAGCCTGTGATAGTGTCGCTAGGCAATTATTTTATTCACGCATGCATCCGGCATTCGAGGAGATCTGGTACTTATGGCATTCGACACTTCGACGATGCGCAACATCGGCATCAGCGCCCACATCGACTCGGGCAAAACCACCCTCACCGAGCGGATTCTGTACTACTGCAACAAGATCCACGCCATTCACGAGGTAAAAGGCAAGGACGGCGTCGGGGCCACCATGGACTCCATGGAACTCGAGCGCGAGCGCGGCATCACCATCGCGTCGGCTGCAACCAACGTCGACTGGCGAAGGCACTCCATCAACATCATAGACACGCCCGGGCACGTGGACTTTACCATCGAAGTCGAACGCGCGCTGCGCGTACTCGACGGCGCCGTGCTGGTGCTGTGCTCGGTGGGAGGAGTGCAGTCGCAGTCGATTACCGTCGACCGCCAGCTCAAGCGGTACAAAGTGCCCAGAGTTGCGTTTATCAACAAATGCGACCGCGCCGGGGCCAATCCCTACCGCGTCAAGGAGCAGCTGTGCGACAAGCTGGGCCACAATGCCGTACTCATGCAGATTCCCATCGGGCTCGAAGATAAGTTCACCGGCATGGTTGACCTCGTCACCATGAAAGCCCTGTATTTCGACGGAGAGCACGGCGAGGACATCAGGCAGGAGGAGATTCCTGCCGACCTTCTCGTCGAAGCCGAGGCGCGTCGCGTGGAGCTCATCGACGCGGTATCGATGTATTGTGACGACCTTGCCGAAGCCTACCTCGAGGGCAGGGAAACCGAGGAACAGATCCGCACCGCGGTGCGCAAGGGTGTGCTCTCGCTCGACCTCACCCCCGTGTTCGTGGGAACGGCGTACAAGAACAAAGGCGTGCAGCCGCTGCTCGACGCCGTGGTCGACTATCTTCCGTCGCCGACCGACCGGCAGTATTCGGCGCTGGATCTTGACAACAACGAAGCCGAAGTCCCGCTTTCGGCACAGGACGACAAACCCACGGTCGCCCTGGCGTTCAAACTCGAAGACGGACACTACGGCCAGCTCACCTATATCCGCATCTATCAGGGGTCGCTTAAGAAAAGCGACGAGCTCACCAATAGCCGCAGCGGCAAGAGCTTCAAGGTGGGCAGGCTTGTCCGCATGCATGCAAGCGACATGGAAGACATACAAACCGCGGGCTGCGGCGACATCGTCGCCCTGTTCGGCATCGACTGCGCCTCCGGCGACACATTCTCCCAGGGAAGCCTTCACTACTCGCTTACTTCAATGTTCGTTCCCGATCCCGTTATTTCCCTCGCCATAAAGCCGAAAGACAAAAAATCGGCCGACAACATGTCCAAGGCGCTCAACCGCTTCTGCAAAGAAGACCCCACCTTCCATTCCTTTGTGGACCCCGAGTCCAAGGAAACCATCATCCGGGGAATGGGAGAACTGCACCTCGACATTTACATAGAGCGAATGAAGCGCGAGTATAACGTTGAAATCGAAGCCGGCATGCCGCAGGTTGCGTACCGGGAGTCTATAACCCAGCGGGTGGATTTCGATTACACGCACAAGAAGCAGACCGGCGGTTCGGGCCAGTACGGACGCGTTGCCGGAATCATGGAGCCCACGCACGAGCACGAGTACGAGTTCATCGACGAAATTACGGGCGGCGCCATCCCGCGCGAGTTCATTTCGTCGTGCGACAAGGGATTCAAGGCGTGCCTCGCCAAGGGGACCGTCATCGGCTTCCCTATCGTGGGCGTCAAGATGACCATCAACGACGGGCAGTCGCACCCGGTTGACTCGTCGGACATGGCATTCCAGCTCGCCGCCATCGGCGCGTTCCGCCAGGCCTACGAGAAGGCGAGGCCGGAAATTCTGGAACCCATCATGAAAGTGTCCATAGAAGGACCCGCCGAGTTCCAGGGCAACGCACTGGCCTCCGTCAACCAGCGGCGCGGCATCATCATCAGCACCTCGGAAGACAACACGTTTTCGCGCGTTGACGCCGAGGTACCCCTCGCGGAGATGTTCGGCTTTTCAACCATCCTGCGGTCGATTACGCAGGGCAAGGCCAATTTCACCATGGAATTCGCGCGGTACGGCAAAGTGCCGGCGGGCAAATGCGAGGAACTTGTCAAACAGTATCAGGAGCAGGCGAAAAAACGGGCCTGAGGCCCTTCGGAAGGGAAAAAAAGCGTCACGGAGGCATACAGCATGATCAGGAAAGAACTCATCAAGAGGAGTCCGCTTCGGATCCTCGAAAAATCAACCCGCGGCGGGGTGGGGAAAGGGAATATCGGCGTGATCGCGGCGCGTAAAGGCATCGGCAAGACCGCGTGCCTGGTGCACATCGCCACCGACCAGCTGTTTCAGGGAAAGCACGTCATACACCTGTCGTATTCGGGCAACATCGGCCATATCGTTCAGTGGTACGAGGATATTTTCCAGGAAATCGCGCGGCGCCATAAACTTGATTGCGCCATGGATGTTCATGATGATATAATAAGAAACAGAATTGTGATGAATTTCGAGCAGGCGAACGTCACGGTCGCAAAAATAGAGAAAAACATTCGCACGCTCATGGAGAAAGGAAGTTTTTCGGTTGAAACGATTGTAGTCGACGGTTACAATTTCAACAAAGCAACAGTCGAGGAGTTCAAGGAATTCAGACGCTTCGCGCGCGATAACGGTTTTGAGCTCTGGTTCAGCGCCACCCTCAAGGAAGACGCAACCACCAAGGACCGTATCCCCGGGATGCTGTTGCCGTACCTGGACGACGTCGCCATCCTCATCTGTCTTCAGCCGCGGGGGGATTTCATCCACCTCAACCTCGCCAAAGACCATGATGCGGTGATGGTGTCCGATATGCACTTGAAGCTCGACCCGCGCATACTCTTGATTGCCGAGGAGAACCAGGCGGAACGGGCTGTGTAAGCTGAATGACGAAACGGGTGATCGTGGCTGCTCGGATCCTACTCATCGCAGTGTGTGCGGCCGTTTCCCTGGCCAGCTCGGAAACCCCGGGGAAGCGTACGTCCTACGGAATCCCTCTTGCAAAGCTCAGCGTCTCATTTAACGACCAGACCCACCAATTCGAAAAAGTAAAGGTGTCCTTCGGCAGCTCGGACGACGACGAATCGTATTATGCGCTTATCGCCCCGATCACCGATTTCGAGGTGAAGATCACCAAGGACGGACGCCAGAAGATCGTGCACGACGAAGTGCCCGACAAGGCTTTCATGATATCGGCCTTCGAGGCGGACATCATCAACCGGGTGTGCAAGACGTTTGTGCCCACGCTCGAAACATTCGAACGCGACCTGCAGCACGAGCGGTGGGACAGGCTCCTGTATCTCGACTCGTTTTTCCCGCGCTTCCTCAAAGGATTTTACTATCTGTATTGCGCGGCCCGGAACTCGCCGTACGCGCTGCCGAGAAGCATCTGCATTCCGGATTCCCTGTACGACATTTCCCTCACCTCGCCCAAGTCCGACGAGCGGATCAGGATGTGGCAGACGCAAAGCAATCAGATCATCAAACTCCGCATCATCTCCAAGGAACTGTCGTATCAGATCAAGGAATGGCAGAAACTGGAACTCGACAACCCGAATCGCAACCTGGAAATCTCGTACGGAAAGAAATTCGAGGAGGCGTTTACGCTGTTTGTGAAGCTGTATTTCAATCTGCAGCCGCTGCCCGAAGTGCCGCCTGAAGGGCAACACCTTTAGCCTCTGACAATTTTTGTTTTGGAGGGGAAACCGTTTCGCAATCCGCAAGGAAGATTGGGCGTTCCTCTCGCTACGCTCGGGTCGGTTCTTCTTCCAGCTCGGCCTGCGGCCTCGTTGCCGTCCGCCCTATGCCTATCGTCTGGGTCGGGCGGCAATGCGCTCCATCGCCCTTCCAGTCGCCCCTAACGCAAAAACAAAATCCCGACTGCCACGCGTTCTCGTTCAACTACCCTTCGCGGGTGCCCCCGCAACACAAGATTGATTCTTGCAACTGCAATTTAAAGGGGTGCACCCAGGAGAGGGGAGTGCCGGGGACCGGGTGGCCGGCCGAGGCCGGGGGAGATACTTCTCCCCCGAAAGAAGAACACGATTTATTTCAAACCACCCTTAAAATTAAACAAACACGACTCCGGGAACTTCTTCTCGTTAGCATAGCAATCCAGTATCTCGTTCAACACCTTTTCATCCGGGTCCATAAAGCTCAAATCCACGCAGAACGTTATTATCCCGAGATCCTCCAGTTTCCGCCGTTTGTGGAACAGCGACACGGTCTCTTCCGCAATCAGGTAATACAACCCGTGTTTTTCGGCGGTGAGTGTTTTCCTCCCGAGCCTGTCGGTGAGATGACTCCCCGGAGGAACCGCGGGTTTCATCCGCGACACGAACAGCGGAACATGCGTAAACAGGTACGCCATTCCGTTTTGTGAACGACAGTCCCTGATGTTCATGGAATCGTCTTCCAGCGAGTACGAGAAATGCGTGAGGCCAAGCGACGCGTACGCCGCCTGCGACGCCCTGTTGGTGCACCAGAGCAGGTAGTCGCCGCGCAGCCGCGTTGCCTTCTGCGCCAGCGCGATGTGTCCCAGATTCTGGCACACAAGGCCGCATTGTCCGTCCACGCAGAGCGTCTGAATGAGGCGGCGCCATTCGCCGAGCTCCGTTTCCCCGACAAACGGCGGTGGCTCGATATAGGCGGCGCGGCCCAGGCGTTCCCGCTGGGGACCGTCCAGAACGAACCGCTGCATGTCGTTTTTGTCAAACCCGCACATGACGCCGCCCACGTCCGGCCTGGCGAGCAGCGGCAGCCACTGCGGCGAATCTATCTTGAAAAACAGCCGTCTGTCGCGGTTCGGATCGCGGGGCGCTTTAGGCTCGCTGTTCCGCAGGGCCCGGCGCGCGTCGGGAAAAAGCTCGGCGTAGCGGGCGGGGCGCACGTTGAACCGCTCCTCCCGGCCGCCCACGCCTCCCCTTCCCACGCAATACACCGCGTCGCCGGCATGGCAGGCGACCTCTTTGTCAAGCACGAGACAGAGCGTGTGGTGCTGCACAGAGGCCTTCACAACGCGTGCCATGATTCCTTCGTCGCCGGACCGCGGCTGGACCCGCAGTATGTCGCCGGCATGCACCGTCTCCTCCCCAGCCACCGCCATCTCCCGTCCGTCCACCGATGCCGCCGTGCCGACGTACACGCCGGTCCCCGCAGGATTCTTCGCGTCAATGATGGATTCCTGCACAATCCCGTTCAGAAACAGGGCCGTTTTTCTTCTGCCCATATCGTGGCGGAGCAGTCCCCGTGCTTCCTGAATCCTTGACGGATCGTCGAGCGCCATGCGGTAGGCGGCCACAGCGGTGCGGACGTACTCCGCGCCTTTCATCCTTCCCTCGATCTTGAGGCTCCTCACGCCCGCCGCGGCCAGCTGCGGCAGCATGTCGACCGCGCTCAAGTCGTTCGGCGAGAAGAAATATTCCGGCGCCGCGCCCTCAACCCGGGGCGAAACATCAAACGCCCGCCTGCACACCTGGGTGCACCTGCCGCGGTTGCCGCTCGATCCGCCGAAGAAACTGGACGCAAGGCACATGCCCGACAGAGAGTAACACAGCGCACCGTGGGCAAACACCTCAATCTCGACCGTGCCTGCGGAACAAAGTTTCCCGATCTCTTCGAGCGTGAGCTCGCGCGCCGCAACAGCCCGCCGTATTCCCAGGCGCCTGCAGGTCTCCACACCCGCGCTGTTGTGCACACTCATCTGCGTGCTTGCATGCAGCCGCAGGCGCGGGAATGTTGCGGCCGCGACAGTAATGACGCCCACGTCCTGCACGATAATTGCATCAATGCCGATCTGCTCGAGTTGGTACAGGAAATGGAGGGCACGCTCGAGCTCCATCTGCTTGACGAGCGTATTCAAGGTCACGTACACCTTCACGTTTCTCTCGTGCGCATACGGAACGGCATACGACAGGGTCTTCATGGTAAAATTCTTCGCGCGAAGCCGGGCATTGAAATCCGTGAGCCCGAGGTAGACCGCGTCCGCGCCCGCGTTCACGGCGGCCCGGAAGCTTTCCACGGCGCCTGCGGGAGCAAGGAGTTCCATGCGGGGCCGGTTTTTAGTATCTTTCATGATGCAGGAAAAATATATGGGTCTCCGTTACACAATGACTAGACTGGTTTTTTTCCTGGATTCGGAAAAAAGCCCATTAAGTATTTCTCTGCGTTCTGTGCGCCTTTGCGGTGAGTTTTTGCCTTTTTACTGTATCCATCACCACCCCTGATCACAGGAGGACTTTCATGCCGCTTGCCACCCTCTCCATCGTCGACCTTTTGCTTCGCGCCGTCATCGGCGACGACGAATGGGAGCGCGACGTCAAACAGGATGTGCTCATCAACGTCTCGTTTACCTTCGACGCCTCGCGGGCGGTGGCGTCCGACGCGCTGGCCGACACGATAAATTACAAGCAGCTCAAGCGCAAGATCATCGCCGACGTGGAGAATTCCCGGCACCGGCTCATCGAAAAACTGGCGGCGCGGATACTCGTCCTTGTGATGGAGGACCCTCGCGTGACAAACGCAACCGTGCGGGTCGACAAGCCGCAGGCCTTGCGGTATGCCAAAAGCGTGGCCGTGGAGATGAGCGAGAAGCGAGGGTAGGGCCGACTCGGGCAAAGCGAGGATTTCCCGTGACCGGCGGAAGGGCGCACCAGGAACGCCCACTTTCTTTTTTCTCCCCAAAAGAATACGCTACGCGTACACCCGGTAGTTGATATTTGGGAATATGTTATTGTGGGATTCGAGAAGCGAGAGAAAATTCCCGTCGATGTGATTCCCCTGAAGTTCGTCGTACAGCCGGTTGAAATTGGCGATGTGTTCCTTTGAACGCCTCACCGCGTATTGGACCATGGTGCCGGTCTTCATGATGAAGGCCCAGTCGCTGGACTGCGCAAGCAACAGCTCGCGCGCCATCTGGTTGAGCGCCCGGCGCAGAAGGCCGTCGGCTTCGGGATGGTGCGTGGCAACGGCCACCATCCGTTCCTCCATTTTGTGAAGGTGCCGGTAGAGCCAGTCGTTGCTGCCTTCGAGCCACACTTCCGAATAACCCTTGTACCCCCAGCTCGAAAACGAGGGCCTGCAGATCTGGTTGCGCGGGTTTTCGGTGAGATACTCCGACGCGGTGCAGAGGGCCACGGTGTTCTGGTCGAACGCAGCTTTACGGATGAGGTAATCGAGCCATTCGGGGCCCTCGTACCACCAGTGGCCGAACAGCTCCGCGTCGTACGGGGCGACGATAATCGGCTTCCGGTCCATCATGGATGCCAGGTACTCGATCTGCCTTTCCCTGTTGAACATGAAATTGCCCGCGTGCTGGGCCGCCTTTTCCAGCGCGGCGGCCCGGCTGTAGGGCTCCTTGCGTTCGGTTTTGCCGGTAATCCTGTAGTATTTGATGCCCGTATTGATGCGGATGCCGATGGGGTCGATATAGGGACGAATGTAGTCGATGTCGAGGTCGAAGCCGATGTCCCGGTAGAATTCCCTGTAGTCAAAGTCGCCCGGATACCCTTCCTTCGAGCTCCACACCGATTTCGACGATTCGATATCCCTGCCGAACGCCGCCACGTGTGTTCCTTCACAGAAGACGGGGGCGAACACTCCGTATTTGGGGCGCGGCTCGCCGAACAGGATGCCGTGCGCGTCGCTGAAGAAATACAGGATGCCCGCCGCCTCGAGGAACTTTTCGAGCCCGTTGTAGTAGCCGCACTCCGGCAGCCACATGCCCACCGGATTCCTCCCGAAGAAATCGCGGTACGACTGGACCGCCACCTCCACCTGCGCACGCACCGCATTGGGATTGAACTGCATGGTGGGCAAAAACCCGTGCGTGGCACCGCACGTGATGATTTCCAGCGAACCCTGGTCCTGGAGTTTCCGGAAGTTCTTGACAATATTACACTGGTTGACGTCAACGAATATGGTCTTGCACTTTAAGAATTTATCGAGGTACATCTGCGCGGTCCGGTTGAACTCGGGCTGGCTTTTGGTACGCACGCATTCCTTTTCGGCAAGTTCGATAAGGCGCTCCACATGCCGCACGTACCGCTCCTGAAGCAGGGAATCGGCAAGCATGGAAGCAAGCGGCGGCGTTAGCGACATCGTGATCTTGAAAGGCACCTGGTCGTGCACCAGGTTTTCAAATACGGCAAGCAGGGGGATGTACGTTTCGGTGATGGCCTCAAACAGCCAGTTTTCCTCGAGGAAATAGTCGCATTCCTGGTGCCGTACATAGGGAAGGTGGGCATGCAGCACGATGCACAGGTACCCTCGCACGTCACTTTTGCGGGCGGTGATCTCCATCGTGCTCCTTGATGACAAAATGGCCGGCCGCGCTCATCGCAGGGAACCCGAGCCGGACCCCGAACCTGCGTTAAGCGCGACAGGGGAAACCTTCGGCGAGTTCTCGCTCGCGCCGGGACCGTGGCCTGCGCCGTATCCCGAGAGCCGGATGAGTTCGTCGGTGGAGGCGGTGGTCCATTCCTGGTCGAGTACGGCCGACAGGCTGCTTCGCGGCATCTGCGCGGCGTTTGAATTGACAGCAGAGAAGAACCGCAGGTCGGGAGTGAGAATGCCGCACTGGAGCATGTAGGACCGGCCCGGTTCCCACACCTTGACGTACCAGGTGGTCGCATAGGGAGAAAGTTCGATGTCCATGTGCCGCCACGCGTTTGCGCCGTTGTACACGACATCGGTGACGTCAAGCACGCGCAGCACCCATTTCGAACTGTTGAAAACATCGGCGCCCACGTGCCGGCGCATGAGTTCCACGGTCTCGCCGGACAACTCCCAGTACGCAAAAAGCCATTGCGCATCTCTCGGGATCGCGCGCATATATGTTTCGTTGTATTTGTCCGGAATCTCCGTTGAAAAGAAGTACTTTGGCCCCATCGCCGCTTCCCGTCCGCGCGTAGAAGCAAGCGCGGGCCCGGCGCCCATTGAACGCGCCGGGGAGGCCGGCAGCGTGGAAGGAATCCGCACGGCCTCCGATTGCGCAACGTGCCGCCATGGTGTCTTCCCGACGGACCGTGCAGGAAGCGAGGCCTTCCCATTTGCGGTGACCGACTTTTGTGATCGTGCCCCGGCAAAGAGAGTTTTCGGGATGGTTGTGCGTGCGACCGCGGCGTTGGGCTTTGCCTTGGCTCGCGGTGCAGCACGGCGTTTGGCCGCGGGTTTTGCCGGCCGTTTTCCCGCAGTCGAAGGCTTTTTGACAGGCGGTAATGCCGCCGGCCTGACGGTTCCCGCTTTTCTTCTGGCTCCGGCCCTCCTGGACTGTACCGGCACGATCACTCCATTCGCAAGAAGGTGTCCGTCAGTAAGTGCTCTTTGAAGATTGCACCCACTTGTGCCCGCCATTGAACCCGAACGCGAGGCGGATGAAATCTTCGCTGTAGCCTGAGAACTGTCCGCTCTGCCGCCTGCCGATCTCCAGAGCAATGTCGAGAATTCCCGTACCTCTACCCATGGGAAGCCCGGTCCCGAGGCTCACAAGATACTCGTAAGAGTCCTTTGCCGCAAGCTGGCTGATTTGCACGCCGGCCCTGTAGCGGATTGTTTCCCAGTACCGCGGAGTGAGAAGGTTGGGCGCCGGAATATATTGAGCGCCCAGGGAGAATCCGGCCGCGGTGCCGACTTCGGGCTGAGGAAGCATTCCCTGTACCTGGGCATACTTCCAAAACACAAGGGACAGGTCTGCGGCAACAAGCCATTCCGGCGAAAAATCGTAACTGAGGCCCAGAGAAGCGGACGGCGGAAGCCTGAGATTGAAGGAACTTGAGGTGGCGGAATTCACCGCCGACGCAGTATCGCCGTAGGAATAGAGTGCCCGGGTGAAAGACGCGGAGCTGTTGAAAAAGTATTCGCCGGTGAGACCTACCCGCAAGCTGCCGACCGGCACCACAATCCCGGCCCGAACGCCGTTGCCGCTGGAACCTATGTGGGTACTGTCGCGCGAATTGGAGGCACCGGACGTATCGGTGCCCGACGCCAGCTCCAATTCCGACAGTATGGTTTGTTCTGCGGAGAGATAGAATCGCTCGTACGAAATTCCCACCTGTGCAACCTTCCGGATCGACCTTCCCCATCCGATTTGCCACGAATACATTCCGCCGCGCGCCGACAGGCCCTGGCCGTAGATGGCGGACGTATTCTTGTAAGTGAATGACGTCTCGCTTTCGAAAAGGGAAGTGCGGTCGTCGCGTTGTTCGAGCGAGATACCGAACGTTCCCACGGCGCCCACCGGCACGCCGATTGATATCTGCACAGGATTTGCCGCGTAGAAATTCGTGTGCGACGCCTGCGCGGAAATTTGCGTGAAGTCGAAGGAAAACAACGCCGAGAGCACGGTCCTGTCTATGGAGCCGAGGTTGGCCGGGTTGAGCAGCATCACGTTGTTCTCCGCTGCAACCGCGCAACCCGCGCCGCCCATGGAAAGAGACATGCCCGAATTGGGCTGGACGGGGATGCCGAAAGGGAAGGTGAGCCCCAGCAGCGACTGGCCGAAACTCGCGGCCGCAAACCCTGCGCACAAAACGAAAAGAAACGACCTGCTCTTCATTGCATCCCGCTGCTATTGAGGATTGGAAAACAACGCACTGCCCGTCATGGTCTTCTGGTTCCTGAAAATCACCCTCGCGAAATGGTCGGTGGGCCGTACCCACAGGTAAAGATATCCCGTCGGCGACTTTCCGTTTTCGTAGATGCTCTGGAGGAATATCTGCAAGGGCAGCGAAAACTGCGCAGGGGATTGGCTGATAACCGGTATTGGTATCAGCCGCCCCGCATTCATAATAGCCGCAAGGGAATCGCGCGTTCCGGAGCTTTGCGTCCTTGTGCCGGTTATCGAGTGGTCAAGCATCCCGAATACGACCGACCGTGTCGTATCGGCGGTCCCTATTCTTTCAAACACGGGATCGGACGCGCTAAACAGGAATGAAGCGTCCTGAAGGATCCTGAAACTTCTGCCGGTTGCGCTGCTTGCCATTGAATCCCAGAGCGGCTGCAAGTCCACCTTAAGCTCGATGAGCCGGTCTGCCTGCCATGATGTCACCAGTGAATCTGCGGGGATCGCCGGGGTTTCGATCACGCGCGTGTCGTAGTAGTAAACAGGACTTCCGCTCACAACGCTCTGGCGAAGCGTGTCGCTGCACTGATTGCGATAGGCGATCCTGAACTGCGGCACCCCGCTGAACCTCATAAGGCCGCCGCCCGAGCCGTATAGGTGGACCGCAGCTATGAATTTCTCGGAGGAATCGAATGCCAGGAACGTGATGATCGTTCTCGATCGCACGGCGGTGTAGCCGACAAAGGCGGTATCCCCCGACAGCACCGACGTGAGCCCGTCAATACTATCTGTAAATGGCAGGGTATCAGCCCGCACAAGCGTAGGTGCGGAGCCGCCGCTTGGAACACCTCGGCAGCTGACGATCGCGGTGTCCCTTCCCAAAACGGTATCGCGCTTGATCACCGAGATAACGGTGTCTATTTTCGCAACGCCCGGCACAGTATCCCGCACCGCCTGGAAAGAGTCGGGGCCAGCGGTGTACAGAGTATCCGGCCTGCCGAGGGGCTTCGATGTATCGCCCTTCACGTTGCCAAAAACCGTGTCGATGGCGGCTACACGCGGGGCATAGGCGCTGGTGTCGGCAACCGCGCTCCTGAGAAGCGTGACAATGTCCATGCCGAGAGGAACGGCAAAGATGGAATCGGTGGTGAGCCGCGAAATGGTGACGCTGAACGGGCCCATGCTGTCCGCCGGCGAGAGGTCGTTCCGGATATGCGGGTAGTGTTTCCGTCCGCACGAAAAGACCCGGATCGTGTTGGAATCCTTGGAAAAGCCCGTGTCGTTGTTATAGGCAGCGTAGGTCAACAGGAGATAGACGCTGTCCACCTTGGAGGTGCTGCACGCGGCGCGAAGGGTTGCCAGGATTGAGTTGGTGGCGTGGAATTCCGCATAGGCAATGGCGCTGTCGCCATTGAAGCTTCCGGCCGTCAATTCCAGCGGATGGTCTCCCGATTGCAGCCTGTTCGGGCTTGTGTCGGCCCCCGCAACAATAATGCTGCGCGCGCCCAGCACGGGGAGGCTGAGGCTGTTGACGGCCTTGAATCCATGCTTGAGGTCTATGATGGTCGAGTCCAGGCTGTTGATTATGTTTCCGCCGATGTCTGTTGACGGAGCAAAAGGAGTCCAGCACGACAGGCCGAAACCCAGGCACGCGAGGAAAGGCACTAACACGCCGACACGTTTACAGTTCATTCGACTTGCCGTGGAATAATGGAAAAACAACGGAGGTTTGTTGCTGCACCGGAATGCCGGTCGACCACACAGCAACTTCACCTGTCAGGATAAGCGCCCGTGCTGCAATCAGAGGCGAACCTCAAAAGGCCGCGGTCAAAACCCCATAAATAGTTGTGATAATATAGGTTTGCTGTGTATAAATGTCAAACCCATTATGCAGCTTCTCCCGGGAAAATGGAGTACGGTCGGGTTACAAATTTCTTTTGGCTTTTTTTGCCGTGGCATAACCCGGCAATCAATTACTATATTCCTATAATTCCCGGTAGGAGAAACCGGAAAAACATGTACAGCCTCCCCTGCTTTTCATTGTGGAAAACGGGAACCTGTCTCGTATGAGCATGCTGGTGAAACAGCCGACCGAATGCGAACTGCTCGTTGTGGACGACGAGGAAGTCATCTGTTCCCTCATCGAAACCGCTCTCAAAGACCTGTGCCGCGTCTTTACGTGCGCAAGTGCGACAGAGGCCCTGTCGCTCATCGAAACGCACGATTTCGACGTCGTGATTGCCGATCTGAGGCTTCCCGACGCACCGGGCATCAACGTGCTCCGCGCGGCGCGCACAAAGGACGACCATGCCGAATTGCTCATTGTCACCGGGCACGCGTCGTTTGAAACCGCCGAAGAAGCCATTGAAATAGGCCTGTCTTCCTATCTTGTGAAGCCTCTGTCAATGGCGGACCTGCGCCTGCAAGTTGAGAAAGCCATCGCCAACCGTCTTTTCCACCTGAAAAGCATCATGCTGATGCAGCGCTCAAACGACATCGCCCCCGACATCAAGAGCCATGTGTACGATATCACGTCGCTATTCCGGTTTTCCAGAAAGCTCATCCTGTCGCTTGATTTACCGGAAGTGATGCGGGTGGTGCTCGAAGAAGTGAACGAGCGGATGGATGTGCTGTACAGCGTCATAGGGCTCGAGTGCAGCGACACGCACGAGCTGTATGCCATGCCGCGTACGGGCGCCCTGGACGCCGCCCTCCTGCGGCAAGCCATTGCCGACAACTGGGAAACGGCATTTCCTTTCCTCGACGAAATTACGTTTGCAAAAGGGGAACTTCCCCTCACGCTGTACGAAAGCAGGCACGTCGGACCCTTTGTTTTTGAAACAAACGCACCCGTCGTGCTGCAGCTGAGCGTCATGAACAACCGCATCGGGTCGCTCGCCCTTTTCGGAAAGAAAGACTTTGTTCCCACACCCGACGAATACCAGTTCCTTCACGTGTTCACCTCGTTCGTGTCCTCAACTATCGAGCGTTCGTGCCTCCACGTGCACACCAAGCTGCAGGCGCGGACCGACGGTCTTACGGGCATCGCAAACCACCGGTCGTTTCACGAGTCCCTTTCGCGCGAGATCGCGCGTGTCGACCGGAGCGGTTCGGTGTTCGGCCTCATTTTCATGGACATCGACAACTTCAAGAAAATCAACGACGCGTACGGCCATCTCGTGGGTGACGCGGTGATACGCGACCTTGTGGCGCGCGTACTCAACATGATACGGCGCGCCGACACATTCGCAAGATACGGCGGCGATGAATTCGCGCTTATCCTTCCCGAAACCGGGCCCGAGGGCGCAAAGATCCTCGCGCAGCGCATCTGCAGGGAAATCGCGGCAACACCGTTCCTCTTTTCGCAGACAAGCATCCCCTATTCCGTGAGCATCGGCCTTTCCATTTACGATGGAAAACACCCCAGGGTAAAAGACCTGCTCATCGGCGACGCCGACAGGGCCATGTACCTTTCCAAGGCCGGCGGCAAAAGCAGGATAACGGTGAGCTGACATCCACCCATGGCCACTCTTCCGCTTCGACTGCTCATTTTCGTCTACAGCGCTCTCATGGAAACCGCCGGCGTGTGCGCCGCAGTGCTTCTCGGCTCTTCGCATTTATCAACGCAATGGAACCTGCGGGAGCGCAGGCGCGTGTGTCAGCCCCGGACGGCGCGTGCGGCGCCGCAGACGGTGTGGCTCCACGCCGCGTCGATGGGCGAGTCGAAGCTGCTCGTGCGGTTCCTGCGCCTTCTGAGGGCGAAACACCCGGGCCAGGCTTACGTGCTCACCGCAACCACGCGCACCGGCGTGGAATACCTCGCCCGGTGCAGCGGCGACGACATCGCCGCCGTCGGCTTTCTGCCGCTCGACACCGTCCGCCTCATGGGTTCCGTATTGTCAAAGCATCGGGTGTCGCGCGTGTGGCTTCTGGAAACCGAACTGTGGCCGGCCATGCTCTGGACGTGCCTCGCACGCGGGGTCCCGGTCGGGCTGGTAAACGCGCGCATCGAGGAGGAGTCGCTTTCCTGGTACCGGCGCCTTGCGTGGCTCATTGCCCCGCTGTTTTCGCACCCCGACGTGATTCTTGCGCAGAACGAGGCGTATGCAGACCGTTTTGCGAGGCTTGGGATCCCGCGCGCCCGCATCCGCGTCACCGGGAACCTCAAAAGCTACGTGACGGTGCACCCGCTTTCCATGCAGGAACGCGGCGTTCTCCGCGCTCCCATGGGGCTTTCTCCCAAGGACTGGTGCATCACCGCAGGCTGCGTGCACCGGGGCGAAGGGGTGGTGCTCGCCCGGGCGCTCGGCATCCTCTCGCAAATGTCGTTTCCCGTCAAGTGCATCGTGGTGCCCCGGCACCTCAAAGATTCCGCCGAGATCGCCCGTGAACTGGAAAACGGCGTGGTCCGCCTCAGCGACACGGCAGCAGCGCCGGGCTGGAACGTTTGCATCGTGGAGAAGATGGGAATCATGGAAGCCATGTACGGGATAGCCGACGCGGCATTCGTCGGCGGCACGTTCGATGATACGGGCGGCCACAACATGTGGGACGCGGCCCAGTTCGGCATCCCGGTTGTCTTCGGGCCCAACTACCGCACTCAGCGGGAAAGCGGCGACCTGCTGCGCGCCGCCGGCGTCGCGTTCTCGGCGTGCGGCGCCGAGGGTCTCGCATCCGCGATAGTGTCCGCGCTCCGCGACGACACGCGACGGTTTTCGGATGCACAGGCGACGTTTGCAAAAGCAACAAACGCCAGGAGCCACAACATCGAAGATCTCATACCATGAGCGCCCTCTTCTCGGAAGGCGGCGATCTGCTGCTGCGGTTCATTCTCCTCGCAGGAGACGACGCCACGAGCCGTGAGATCGCGCGCGGCGATATCGTGAAGGCCATTCAGGACCGCCAGCCCGCCGCGGAGGTGGAACGGTACAACGCCGACGACACGGGCTTCACTGCGTTCTTCGAACGCATCATATCGCCTTCGCTTCTCACTCCGCTGCGCGTCTTTCTTGTCCCGGACGTGCATCTTCTTGACGAAACAGAATTCGAACTGCTCGGCGGGCTCCTCGACTACGACCTCCCCGACGCCTGCGTCGTGCTGGAAACCGAAAGGATGAGGTCCTCAAAGAAAACCAGAGAGGCGGCCCTGTCGAAAAAATACTCCGCATGGCTCGATGTGTTCGAAGAGCGGGCACAGCGGTCTCCCTCTGCGTTCCTGGTGCAATTGTTCCCCAAACCGCCCGACTACAAGATGGCCGATTGGGTTGAAGAAAATACGCAGCGTCTGTTCGGCAGACGCATTTCGAAAACTGACGCCGAGCGACTGGTCGACCTTGTGGGCGCCGACACCGCCGTGCTGCATTCCGAGCTTTCGAAGATAGACCTCTATTTGGCGGCCGGAGAGACAGTCACGGCAGGCGTCATCGACAAAGTGGCGGGCGCCACCCGGCAGTCAGCCCCGTTTGAGCTTGCCCAGGCGCTTGGGGAAAAGAACATGGCAGACGCCCTGGAGATTATCGAATCGATCTACGCGGGAAGCGTGTACCTTCCCCTCTACGTCGGCGCGGTGTTCAGGCATTTCTGGGCGCTGTTCAAGATGAGAATGTTTGCAAAAGCGAATCCCGCCGTTCTCGGGGACTACCGGTCTTCGGGCAGGCAAAGGCACAACGACGCGGCACTGGCATTCGGCGTGGCCTCGGGCATCCTTACCCGCACGCAGGCGAACCGCCTGTACCCGGCCGTCGTCAAGCCCCGGTTGGTGGATCAGGCGTTGTCCTTCAACTTTGACCACTACAAGCGGGTTTTCTCCCTGCTCTCCGAGTTCGACAGCGGCATCAAGACCGGCAGGTTCGACGATTCCAAGACGGGATTCCAGGTGTTCTGCTACAGGATCGTCAAGGGGGTGTAGCCTCGTGATATTCAGAAATGTCAAGGCAATGCCTGCAGTGCTTCAAAACCTGCTTGACGCTGCCGTCCGCGCAGGTTAATTTGATTACGCAAACAGCAGGAGATTACGGTATTTTCAACCAGAAACGGGCATCCCCCCAGGCAGGATTATGTCGGTACTTTTGCGAAAATCGAAACTCCCCGTTTTTCTCTTCATTTGTTCCCTGTCTTTGTACCGGTGCAGCTCCAGCCCGGTTGCGCCCGCTTCAACAGGGATCATTCAGGGACGCGTCTTGAATGCCGCGAACCTTTCGAACCCCACTCCGATCGCGGGCGCAAGCGTCTGGACGGCGCCGGTCACGCGTGCGGTGATTACGGATTCGCTGGGCAGATACACCATAGACAGTTTTCCCGCCGGTCAATATACGGTGGCAGCCTCCCAAACCGGTTATGTTCTCGGCATCGATTCAATCACGGTATCGGCCAACACCATAACGACGCAAGACATATACCTGGAGCCCGGAGTTATTGCCATTCCGGCAGCTCCCCTGATCGACACAGTGGCGGCAGGCGACTCAAGCGTGACGGTGCGTTGGTATCCCGCAAACGGGGCAACGTCCTACAAACTTTATTACAAACAGGGAACAACAATCGACAGCGTAAGCGGAACGCCGGATACGGTCGTCACGGGAACCGCCGTCACAATCAGGAGCTTGATAAACGATACGATGTATGCGTTTGCGGTAATCGCGGTAAACACCGCCGGAGCGTCCCCACTGAGTGCGGTGCGCACGGCGAAGCCCGGCATGGGGCTCGCAGCGCCTTCCGTTCCGGTGATTTCTATCGCCGCGCCGGGCGACGGAAGCGTCAAGGTAACCTGGAACAGTGTTACCGGCGCAACGTCGTACAACCTCTATTACGACACGGGGGCAATTGTTTCCAAGGCAGGCGGGACGGTGGCGGCCGGAATCGCCTCTCCAATCCTGATAACCGGTCTCACAAACCAAACACAATATGCGTTCGCGGTAAGCGCCGTGAATAGCGGAGGAGAATCGGGACTGAGCGCGGTGCTGACAGCGACGCCAAGCGCGGCTTCCGCCGCGGCCACCGTCACCGATACCGATGGAAATGTCTATCACCTCGACACAATCGGCGCGCAAGTCTGGATGGTGGAGAACCTGAGAACCACCAGATTCAACGATGGGACCCCGATACCGCTGGTTACCGAGAATGTTGCCTGGACTGCTCTCACAACGCCAGGGTACTGCTGGAACAATAATGATTCCGTGGCGAACAAAGGGACGTATGGCGCGCTATACAACTGGTATGCGGTCAACACCGGAAAACTGGCCCCAAAAGGCTGGCACGTAGCGTCAGATTCCGAATGGGGCGTGCTCGTCATAACCCTTGGCGGCGATGATTCGGCTGCCGGCAAGCTGAAGGAAGCCGGCACGGTACATTGGCTGTTCCCCAACACCGGAGCCACAAATATCACAGGGTTTTCGGCGCTCCCGGGAGGATTCCGGTACGACTACGGCGCATTCGCCGCCATGGGCGTTTCGGGCTGCTGGTGGTCGTCTACGGCGTTCGTTGCGACCGATTCGTGGTGCCGTTCCATGGACTACAGTACCGCTGCCGTTGCCCGCGCCGACGACTACCGGACTTTTGGTTTGAGCGTCCGGTGCGTCCGGGATTAATTGAAGAATCCCGCGACACGGCGCGCGTCGTTCCTTCCCCGGCTCCCCCATTCTTCGCTTGGGGTATTCCCCTTTCCTAAACTATTTTTAGGGTGAAACCCGCGCTGATTTACAAGGTGCGAGTCGGGCATTTTCAGGGCAGGGAACCCATGCGCTATTTCTTCCGGGTCGAATACGACGGTACGCGCTACAACGGTTGGCAGTCCCAGGAAAACGCGCCCAGCATTCAGGACGCGCTGAACGCGGCGTTCGGCACCGTGGTACGGTATCCCTGCGTCGTCACGGGTGCAGGCCGCACCGATGCGGGTGTGCACGCCGCGGCGCAGGGTGCGCATGTCGACATCGACGCCGATATCAACCTTGCGCGGTGCGAACGGTCGGTGAATGCCGTACTCGACGACGACATCTGCGTGTACGGCATGCAGCGGGTGGCGCCGGACTTTCATGCGCGGTATTCGGCGCAGGCGCGGCGGTACAACTATTCGATGGTAAGCAGGAAGAAGCCGCTCCTTTACAAAAAGGTCTGGATGGTGTTTTACGAAGTCGATTGGGACAGGGTGCGGGCTAACATCCCCATGCTCGTCGGCACGCACGACTTTTCCGCGTTCTGCGCCGCCGGCACGTCCACCGAGAACAAGGTGTGCACGGTACGAAGCGCGTCGCTTTCCGAAGAAGCGGACCTGCGGGTGTTTTCCATCACGGCCGACCGCTTCATTTATAAAATGGTGCGATCGATCGTTGGAACGCTTATCGACATAGGAAGGGGCCGCCTTGCCACGACCATGGGTGAGATCATCGCGGGCAAAGACAAAGAGGCGGCCGGCGAAACGGCGCCGGCCTGCGGGCTCGTGCTTGATTATGTGGAATATCCCGGTATTGTCTGAGAGAGAGAACTCATGAAAACCAGCGTAACGGCATCCGACGGCGGAAGGACCGGCGTTTACATTCTTCTGCTGCTCGTCGGTCTCGTTGTGGGCGGCATTTCCGGCGCCGAAATTTTCCGCAGGCTTTCCGGCGGCGGGGAGACGCAGCCCGTTGCGGCGCAGCCCCGGGACTCAACGGCTGATGCGGCCCGCCGGCAATCGGGCGACGCGGCCGCGGCGGACAACATCACGGGAAGCCGCAGCAATGCAATCGTTCGGGCCACCAGGATCGTGTCGCCGAGCGTTGTGGGCATCGTGGTGACGCAGCTGCAAGTGGTGCGGCGGTCCTATTCGTCGGACGAATTCTTCGATTTCTTCTTCAGCCCCGAGCTTGTTCCCCGGGTGCGCGAGGTGGAGCGAATGGGATCGGGATTCTTGTTCAGCAAGGACGGATACATTCTCACCAATTATCATGTGGTGGAGCAGGCGCAAAAGCTGTACGTGACGCTTTCCGACGGCAACCAGATCGAAGCGCGCGTCGTGGGCGTGGATCCGCAGACCGACCTCGCGGTTGTTGCCGTCAAGGGAGCAAACTATTCCTGCGCACCGCTCGGCGAGTCGGACAAGCTCATGATCGGCGAATGGGCCATCGCCATCGGCAACCCGTTCGGGTTCTTCATCAACGACGCCCGGCCGACGGTGACCCTCGGCGTTATCTCGGCTGTCGACCGCAATTTTGCCCCCTCGGAAGGCGTGTACTACCAGGGCATGATCCAGACCGACGCGGCCATCAACCAGGGCAATTCGGGCGGACCGCTGGTCAACGCGCTCGGCGAGGTGATCGGCATCAACACCTTTATCTTTACGGGAAGCGACAGTTACCGCGGGTCAATCGGCATCGGCTTCGCCATTCCCATAGACCGGGCAAAGCGGGTCGCAAAGGAACTTATCACCTACGGCAAGCGGCGTCTCATTTATACGGGCATATCAGTTCAGGACCTCAGCCGGTCCATTGCCCAGGCGCTCGGGTACAACCGCACGAACGGCGTTGTCATATCGGAAATTTCAAAGGCCAGCCCGGGCGAGGCCGCAAAGCTCCTGCGCGGCGACATCATCGTGCAGATGGGCAGCCGCCCCATCCATTCGTCGGCGGATATCGGCGGGTTTTTCCTTGATTACTTTGTGGGGGATTCGGTGATCATCAGCTATATACGAAAAGGGAAACCCCTGCAGACCACCATTGTGCTCGGCGAATACAAAGAAAAACGTTAACCCGCTCTGTCAAGAAAGAGCTGAACGGCCCGGCCGGAGCGAAAGTATATTTACACAAGCCTTTCGCTCCCGCACCTGTGCGCGCAACGGCCATCGTTCCACAACTGCGTGCGCGGGAAACGAAAAGGGTGCGGCGCGTTCGGGCGGGGGCTTTGTGGAACAAAAACCGTGTAGCGCAGAAGGAAGGTGCCATGGCGGTCGGATTCAAGGACAGAAACATTTGGACACTGGTTCTCGTCGTCATCGTCGGAATCCTCATCGGCTCGTACCTCGGGACGCTTTTTGCCCTCATGCCAGGCGGCGGCAACGTGGTAAAAACGTTTTTCACGTATAACTTCATTTCGTTCGGGTTTGGCGATTTTGTCAACAACAAGCCGCTGCTTATCGATCTCGCCGCCATCAAATTCCAGATCGGGTTCCAGATGAAGTTCAATTTGCTTTCCGTGATTGGCGTTTTCGTGAGCCTCTACCTGTTCAGATGGTACAAGTGAAACAAGGAATGCGTCGATGAGGTTTTTCCCCGGGACCGTTGCGGAAACCGTTGCAGGACTGCTTCGCGGCGAGACGACGAGCAGGCAGCTGGTGACGCTCGCCCTCGACCGCATTCGCGCGCAGGATCCAGCCCTCCACTCCTTTATTTCAGTGGAACCCGAGGCCGCGCTTTCCCACGCCGACGAACTTGACAAACTGCCATACGGGAGAAAAGCCGTTATGCCGCTGTTCGGCATTCCCGTGGCCGTCAAGGACAACATCGTTACCGCCGGCGTCGCCACCACGTGCGCATCAAGGATGTTGGAAAACTTTGTTCCGCCCTACAGCGCAGCGGTCGTCGAAGCGCTCCTCGCCGCCGGTGCGGTTATCGTGGGCAAGACAAACCTTGACGAATTCGCCATGGGGTCCAGCACCGAAAACTCCTATTTCGGCGCAACCAGGAACCCGCACAATCCCGACTGCATCCCCGGCGGGTCGAGCGGCGGCAGCGCAGCGGCGGTCGCGGCGGGCCTTGTTCCCCTGGCGCTCGGATCGGACACCGGCGGATCAATCAGGCAGCCGTGCTGCCACTGCGGCGTTGCGGGGCTCAAGCCGACCTACGGGCGCGTATCGCGGTACGGACTCGTGGCATTCGCCTCTTCCCTCGACCAGATCGGCCCGATCGCGTCAGACGTTCGCGATGTGGGTTTGCTCTTGTCGGTTCTCTCGGTTCCCGACGCTCGCGACTCGACATGCGCGGGCAGGCGGTTTACAAACAGTCCCAGTCTTTACACTGGCAACCCGGGCGGTCTCACCGTGGGAGTTCCACAGGAGTATTTTGCCGAAGGGCTTTCCCCGGGAGTGCAGTCCGCCATTGAATCCCTCATGGCAAAACTCGCTGCCGCCGGGTGCAAGCTGGTAAACCTGTCGCTTCCCAACCTTGGCCACGGCATCGCCACCTACTACATCGTATGTACGGCGGAGGCGTCGTCGAACCTCGCGCGTTACGACGGCGTCAAGTACGGCCATCGCAGCGCCCATCCGGCGTCCCTCATTGATATGTACCAGACAACTCGCCAGCAGGGTTTTGGCGCCGAAGTCAAGCGCCGCATCATGCTCGGCACCTACGTGCTGTCGTCGGGCTACTATGACGCCTACTACTTGAAGGCGGCCAGGGTGCGCACGCTCATCGCGCAAGACTTCGACCGTGCCTTTGCGAAATGCGACGCCGTCATTTCTCCCGTTGCGCCCACCACGGCGTTCAAGCTCGGCGAAAAGTGCAGCGATCCGCTCCAGATGTACCTCACCGACATCTATACCGTGTCGGCAAACCTCGCCGGCATCCCCGGCATCTCCGTTCCGTGCGGAGAAGCGTCCGGCCTGCCGGTGGGCGTGCAATTCATGGCGCCGCAGTGGCGGGAAGACACCCTGCTGAAATTGGGGTTTGCGGCCCAGGAATTGACTAAGAGCAACTAGAAATCGCATAATCGTTTTATTATTTTTTCCCCCTCTCCTGGGTGCTCCCGCCGAGAGAGGGGCTGCGAGAATCGCCAGCGAAGTGTCGCTTTACAGATGAAGTTGCTTGGTCTTGATTGTGTTGAGAATTTTATAACCGGGTGTTTGTAGGGTGCGCGCAACAGGAGGTTCGGGCTTGCCACGGGTACTTCCACGCTGCACCCGCTCAGCAACCCAAAATTGCATTTTATTTATCGCTGTCATTTTTCCCCTATCGTTCATGGATCGCAAATCCTTTATCACGTATCTTCTGGCAGTAAATACGCTGTCGTTTTGTGCCGTCCTTTCGTTCTCCTGTGCCTCCTCTTCCCGTTCCGTCAAGTCTTTGTCCGACAACGTCGGCCCGTCTGTTTCCGCAGGCCAGGAATCCTCCACCCAGGCGATTCCCGAAGACAAGCTCCGCAGGATCGTCGCGTCCTACCTGGGAGTGCGATATAAAACCGGCGGCATGGACAGGCATGGGTTCGACTGCTCGGGATTTGTGGTGGTGGTGTTCCGCGAGCTGTGCCGCGCCAGGCTGCCGCGGTCAACCAAAGAGCTCAGGCGGTTCGGCCGTGAGGTGTCGCGGAAGGACGCGCGGCCCGGCGATCTTGTTTTTGTCAAAGGCGGGGCGTTCAATTCGATCAACCATGTCGGGATCTATATGGGGAACGGCACGTTCGTGCACGCCAGTTCCTCAAAAGGTATTCGGTACGACAGGCTTGACGACGAGTATTACACGAACCATTTTGCAATGATACGGAGGGTTGTCCCATGAAGATCGCTTTTGCCGGAGAAAAGGGCGCGTTCGCCGAGCTTGCCGCAGCCCAGCATTTTGGACCCCGCCACGCCCTGGTGCCGGTGCCGGAGTTCGAAGACGTGTTCGCCTCGGTGTCGCGGGGCAAGGTTTCCCACGGGATCATCCCGATTGAAAACTCCCTCACGGGAAGCATTCACCAGAACTACGATCTGCTTCTGGAAGGCGACCTGTTTATCACGGGCGAAATCTTCCTGCGGGTGTCCCATTACCTCATTGCAAACCGCGGTGTCAAGCGGCACAATATCCGCCGCGTATTTTCCCATCCTCAGGGACTTGCACAATGCAGGGCCTTCCTGAAGAAAATGCCCGACGCGGAGCGCATTCCGGTGTCCAACACCGCTGTGGCCGTGCGCAAGATACGCGACGGCAGGCTGCTTGACGCTGCGGCAATAGCCTCGCTCCAGGCCGCAATCGATTACGATATGAGCGTGCTCGCGGAGAATATCGAGGACAACAAAGCCAACATTACCCGGTTCCTCATTCTTTCCAGGCAGAAAGGTGCGGTACCGCATGCCGCAAAGAACTGCAAAACCTCGGTCGTGTTCTCTCTTAAAAATATTCCAGGGGCGCTTTTTAAAAGCCTCAGCGTGTTTGCCCTGCGCGACATCGACTTGCTTAAGATCGAGTCCCGGCCGGTGCACGGCAAACCCTTCGAATATCTTTTCTATCTCGACTTCGCCGGGGACTGCGGCGATGAACGCCAGGCGAACGCGCTCAACCACCTGCGCGAAATCACGATGTTCTGCAGGCCGCTCGGCTCATACGAGCGGGGCAAGCTGGTGCATCCGGAGTATAAGAAAAGGTGAGGATGAAGGTGGAAGGATGAAGGATGAACAAAAACAATTAAGAGGTTTCACAGCCTGATAATGCTGAGTGCAAACCTCTTTTGTTCGTACCCTTAGGCCCTTTGGATTTGACTTCTTTTCTTCATTCATCCTTCCGCCTTCAGCCTTCAGCCTTTCTCTTCAGCATTTCCTCCGCATGCTTCTTCGCAATCGCCGAGTCCCCGCCCAGCATCCTCGCGACCTCGGCGATCCGTTCTTGTTGTGTCAATATTCTCACCTGCGTGGTGGTCCGCCCTCCCTGCGCCTCCTTGTACACGTGGTAGTGGTGATCGGCCATTGAGGCGATCTGGTGCAGGTGGGATATGCAGAGAAGCTGGTGCGTGGAGGCCAGCGCGGCGAGGGCCTTGCCCACCTCCTTGGCAAGCATGCCGCCGATGCCGGAGTCGATCTCGTCGAACACAAGGATGGGAATGCGGTCGTGCGCGGCCAGCACGGTCTTTATCGCCAGCATGAGGCGGGAGATTTCGCCGCCCGAGGCGATCTTGACCAGCGGGAGACGCGGCTCGCCGGGGTTGGTGCGAACCAGAAATTGCGCGTCCTCCAGCCCTGTTGCCTGAGGGGAATCGTAAGGAACAAACTGCGTTTCCCATTCCCCTCCTCGAAACCCAAGCTTCGCCATCTGAGCGGCAATTGCCCTGTCGAAAGCGGCAGCCTGCTTCTTTCGCGCGCCGCTTAGTGCTGTGCCCGCTTTCATGCATTCCTCTCGCGCCGCAGTTTCTCGTTTTTCAAGCATTTCCCTGTCGGCCTCGATAGTGACAAGAGCATCGATGTCGGCCTTGAGTTCCTGTTCCTTCGCAAGCAGGCCTTCAAAAGTGCAGCCGTATTTCTTCTTTAGCCGCTGCAGTTTTGCGAGCCGGGCGTTGATGGCGTCGAGCTGCGAGGGATCGACTGCGGCCCCCGATCTTTCGAGATAGGCGCCGCAAAACGCTTCGAGCGCGGAAAACACCGATGCCGGCGCCTGCAGATCGGACAGCCACGGCAGTGCCGTTGCATCGTACCGGCCGAGCGTTTCCAGGTTCTTCCTGATCACGCCGATCTGTCGGCTGGGGGACGTTTCTTCGCCCGTAAGCATTTCATTGATTTTGGAGATACATTCGATCCGCTGGGCGGCGGACGACAGCAATCTCAACTCTTCCTCGAGCCTGTCTTCCAGCCCGGCCGACAGGCCGAGCCCCACCAGCTCGTTGTGGGCGAATTCGATGACCTCCCTGCGGGCGGCAAGCTCTGCGGCCCTGGTGTCGTGTGCGGCAAGTGCGTCGCGGGCCGTGACAAACGCGGCGTACCGCAGGCCGTAGTCGCGTGCCGGTCCGGTCACACCGGGCAAGCTGTCCACGGTGCGCCGCGCATTTTCCTGGTCGAGCAGCGACTGGTGTTCGTGCTGGCCGTGAAAATCGACAAGGTTGTCTCCCACACTCTTGAGCACCGACAGCGGAAGGGGCGCCTGGTTGATATATGCGCGATTCTTGCCACTGCGGGAGATGACCCTGCGCACGATGCACTCGCCGCCTTTCACCGTAACGGCGTTGCGGGCAAACAGGTCTGCAAGCGGTTCCCGCATCGCGGTAAGTTCGAATACCCCGCTCACCTCCGCCTCGTCGCTGCCGCTGCGGACCTGCTCGCTTGAGGCGCGCTCGCCCAGGAGCAACCCGATGGCGCCCACGAGGATCGATTTCCCCGCTCCGGTCTCACCCGTGAATACCGAAAAACCGTCCGAGAATTCCACCTGGACGTCCTCGATGAGGGCGAGGTTTCGGATATGCAGTTCCCGGATCATTCCTCGTGGCTTTCGCTCTTGTGGTCTTTGCCCCAGCCCAGTTTGGAGCGCATCAGGTCGAAATGCGACCGCTGGGACAGTTGCACCAGGTTTGTCTGGTCGCCGCCGTAGGCGACAAGAAGTTCATCCCCGGTCTTGAGCCGCATGGTATCGATCCCGTCGGCGCTGAGGACCACCTCTGCATTCTCCTGGCTCACCAGAAGCCGCACCTGCTTGTCGCACGGGAGGATGAGCGGGCGTTCGGTAAGGGAATGCGGGCAAATGGGTGTGAGCAGGAACGCCTTTACAGACGGGTCTACAATCGGCCCGCCAGCGGCGAGCGAATATGCGGTTGACCCGCTGGGCGTGGCAACGATAAGGCCGTCCGCGACGAACTCGGAAATGTACTGGCCGCCGCACCACGCACGCACCGACATGAGCTTCGGCTTGTCGCACCTGTTAATAAATACGTCGTTGAGGGCCCGCATGGCCTTCAATTCGACGCCGTCCCGTATCACCCTGGCTTCCAGAAGCATGCGCGCGGTCGTCCTGAAGTCGCCTTGTGCAATTCTGTCGAGGTCCGCCTCAAGGGTTTCCAGCCCGATATCGGTGAGGAATCCCAGGCCGCCCGTGTTCACGCCGATAACCGGTTTGCCCGAAAAACCCGACAGATGCACCGTGGACAGAAACGTGCCGTCCCCTCCCACCGACACGAGTGCGTCGCTTTTGACAATAAGCTCAGCCTCGGTGGAGCAGACATGCGCGGTACGTCGGACAGGGGACGCGAGCACCGGATGAAAAAACACGGGCAAACCGCTCCGCTCCGACCAAGCGAGAATCCGGTTGAGTGCGAAATCAACTTTCTGTGATTTCTTAAAGGCAATAATGCCGAAGGAGGTGATGGGTTTCATAGAGACTGTCCTGAGTTGTTCTTGAAATCAAGGACACTTTCCCAAACGGAGAAATTTGCGTCAACTCTTGGATCTTGTCAAAATATAAGGTGATTATAAAACATCTTGCACAGGAATTATCTTGTGCATATGGGCTTTAGTCAATTAGAAACCTTTGAATTCATAGGGAAAACTGAAAACAGGGCAAAATTGTTCCTCAGAAAGTTCTGTTGGAAAAATGGCCATGTTTTCTGCATCAATTGTAACAGCCATAAAATCTATCGTTTAAAAGGTAAAAAGTTCAGGTGCAAACGATGCGGAAATACCTTTCATGACTTCTCGAATCGGTGGATTGGTCAGTGCCGCGTCCCTCTGAAAAAGCTGCTGTGGATCATTAAGCTCTTTGAACTGGAAGTCTCAGCACGCAGGATAGCAACTCAGATCGGTTTGAGCTATCCCACGGTCTTGCGGATGTGTAATCTCATCCGAAGGGCCTTGATGGTCGCTGAAAGCGATTTCTGGCTCTCTGGAGAGGTTGAGCTCGATGAATCCTACTTCGGCGGCAGGCGTAAAGGTAAACGTGGCCGGGGTGCTGCCGGAAAGGTTCCCGTCTTTGGTATCCTGGAGAGACACGGAAAAGTGAAGGTGACAGTAGTAAAAAACGTCACTGCCGAAAGCCTGTTGACTGAGACTGTGAAAATGGTCAGACGAGGCTCCATCATTTACACTGACAAATTCCGCGGCTATGACGCCCTGATGTTCTGCGGTTATCGGCATTTGAGAGTCGACCATGGGAAAAGATTTGCCACAGGCAAAGTTTATATTAACGGTTTGGAAGGCTTCTGGAGCTATGCTAAGGAACGTCTTGCAAAGTTCCATGGAGTCTCCAAAGAATACTTTCCAGGGTATCTGAACGAAATGGCTTTTCGGTACAATCATCGTCATGAAAATTTCTTTGAAAAACTTGTCAAAATGATCACTAATTTGGTGCAAGATCCTTTATAATTACCAAATATAATTATTCCCTGAACTCGCATATCGAATTCAACATTTCCCCGAACCTGGGCCAGCGCCGCAGGATCGCCTCATCGTTCACCGTAGTCTTTCCCATGCACCTGAGCCCGGCTACCGCAAAACCGGCGGCAAGGTGCGCGGGCAGGTACTCCACAAGATCGAAGCCGTCGAACTGGCGGCTTCCGTCAACAACGATGCCATCGGGCATTTCGCCGTGCCGCGCGCCAAGGAGCTTGACGCAGGAAACAATCTGCGTGATCCCGTCAGGTTCGTCGTTCCTGAGGTCGGCAAGCCCGCGAAACACCGATTGCCCTGCGCCGTACGCCGCAAGCACCAGCATGGCGGGCAGCTGCGGTGCATAGTGAAACAACGGCACGCAGTCGACTTTCCTGCCGCTGTGGCCGAACTTCGTGAGCGTCACGGTCCCGCACGAGCCAAACGAGGTGGCGGCCGTTTCCTGCATGGCTACAACGCCGCCCATTTTCCTGAACAGCGACAGCGTGGCCGTGTTCCACGACTCCAGCCCCGCGTTTTCGATGATGAGGCTTCCCTTGGGAACTATGCATTTTGCCACGGCGATAATCGCGCAGAGCACGTCGTCGCCCGGCACTTGGATTTCCGGCCGCACGTCGTGCCGTTTGGAAAAATCAGCGGCAACGGTAAAGAGGAGGGGCTGGTCCGATTTCTTCCCGATCTGCAGGAAGCGCATCCTTCTCACCAGGGGGTCTTCGTTCTTGTCGTGCAGGTTGTTGGTAACCGAGATCTGGTACCCGAACGATGCCAGGCCGTGACGCACGGGACTGGCAAACACCGTATCGGTGGTGAGCGACATTTGCTTGCCGAGACCGAGGGCGAGTCCCAGAATCGGGTGCACCTCCTCGATAGGCCTCACCGCATCCCGCACCCGGAAGTTTTCTCCTCCGGAGAGCGAAAGAGACGTCTTTCCTTTGACGTCTCCGGTGTGCAGGCTGCAACCGAGATCGGCCGCCAGCTTTGTCCATACTTCAAGCCGTGCCCTTGGCAGCGGATCCATGAGCATGATCTTGCCGAGCCCCAGCAGCGCAAATACGACGAAATCGCGGTACGGAATTTCTTCGTACGGGAGTGTGATGACCGGCGCACCGGGGTCATTCGCGGGCTCCACGGTGCAGCTTTCGGCGCTGCAGGCGAAAACCGCGTGTCCGGCGAGGATTTTTTCCCACCAGGACACGAGCGGAATATCGCGACACGGAGAAATCCTCGCCGGTGCTTTCGCGGCAAGCGCCATAACGATGCTCAGAAAGAACAAATCGCCCGACGGCGGAAGCCGCACCGATCCCTTGATCTCCTTTGCCGGTCTTATTTCCAACACGCTATTCCCTTTCCCACGCTGAAATGCCCAGGTTCTTGAAGATCCCCGCCGCCTGCCGCGCAACGCTCCGCGTTTCGAATGCAAGCCTGATCGTGCCTGCTTCGTTTTCGCGCACCTTGAGCACTTCGATGTCCTTGATGTTGATGTTTTCCTTTGCGCATGCGTTCGCCAGGAGCGCGATCATGCCGGGTTGGTCCTTTACAATAACAAACACCTCGCTGAGCGCGCCGATAAACCCCTTGGTGGAACCGGGGATCTTCGCCCGCGTATCGGCCGCTGTTCTGAACGCGTCGTGGAGCCCGTCGCGTAACAGCTGCTCCTTAATGCCGGTCAGCGCCGAGATAAAATCGTCGATGAGCGGTGCGATGCGCGTCTTGTTCGTCGACAGGATGTCGTGCCACATTGCATAGGGGGACGATGCGATGCGCGTCATGTCGCGGAACCCGCCCGCAGCGAGCGACAGGGTGCCGGGCACGCGGCCGTCCATCAGCGCCGCGGTATTGACAAGAGCAACGGCGACAAGATGCGGCAGGTGGCTCACCGCCGCTGCGACGGCGTCGTGGGTGTCCGGAGCGAGCACCACGTGCCTGCAGCCGAGGTTTTCATCCAGAAATGCTCCAAACCCGTCTACCGTGGTCCCGGGCACGGCATTGCCCGGCGTCAAGACGTAGATCGCGTTCTGGAACAGGTAGGGATCCGACGACGACGGACCGCGTTTTTCCGATCCCGCCATGGGATGGCCGCCGATGAAATAAACGTGCGAGGGCAGGCATCGACCGGCGGCTGCGACAATTTCGCTCTTGGTGCTGCCGACGTCGGTAATAATGCAGCCGGAAGGCAGGTTGAGCGTTCCCAACCTCCGGATGACGGAGATGATGGCATGGATGGGCGAGCACAAAAACAGGCACTCCGCAGACCTCGCAACCGTGCCAAGCGAATCGTATCCGAAGCCTTCGTCGATGCACCCGAGCTCAAGCGCCGTTGCGATGGCCGCGCTTGACGAAAGGCCGGTGATGCGCCCCTTGAATCCCGACGTCTTGAGCGCTAATCCGATGGAGCCGCCAAGCAGCCCCACGCCGCAGATGGTCACCGTTTTTGGTGTAAATGATGCCTGATCGTCTTTCATATACCGGACACGGTCCTGTTGAGCAAATACAGCACTTCGCCCTCTTTGGTAAGCGGAATTATGGTGTCGCGGTAAAACCGGAGCATAACATCGGGGTCTATCACCTGCCTGATGGTCCGGTTCACCCCGGCCTGCGCAAAATCGACTTTGTCCCGAATGCGCTCCATGATCCTGTCTTCCACGCCGGGCCGGGTCAGCAGCGCCAGAATCCCGCGCCGGTCATTATCCTTTATCAATGCACGATACCGCCGGGGGTCCCCGCGGAATTTGCTTTCGGCAACATACAGGGCGCCGTAGTGAATGCGCCGCGCAACGGCCTGCAGCGCATACACGTCGTGCTCCACGCTCGACCCGTAGTGGCCGTCGTCGCCTTTTCTGCAAATCCGGGGCACGAGGCGGAGGTATGCGGTCAGGATCTTGTCTGCAACGCTGACCGCATTGATGTCTTCTATGCACAACCCGGTCGGCGGAAGCGACACTTTCCGCCTCGGCTTTGGCAGCCCTTTGCAGAACGGACGCTCCTCGGCAACACAGAACCTGCCAAAACGGGCATCCATTTCCTCCTGGTACCGGAGCCTGAGCGAAAAAAGGCTCTGCCGCTCCGCTCCTGTGAATCCGCTTGAACCGGGCCGGTAGGCCGGAGGATTGCGGCGGAATTGCGCCCTGTCAATGAGCTTGAAGATGATTGTCTCTTCAAGGCCTTCAAGGAGCGTGGTAATTTGTGCGAGGTCGAAGTTGCCGGCGCCGGTCATGTTTCAATCCGGGTTTTATGTGGAGCAAACGTAAACACGTAATATAAATCTTTGCTGTTTGCCCCGGGCGGCCAATGCGTACGGTTTTCCCCACATTTATTATATTCTCTTCGTCATCTTATTCACCTCCCACGTGATCTCCCCCGGAGGCCGCATGAAAATCGTCCTCATCGTATTTGCGCTCAGCCTCGCAATCGGCATAGGCGTTTTGTGGAACTTCGGCGCGTTTGCAAACGTGGCCATAGCGGAGAAAACCGTGCCCCGCATGACAATCGTGTATGCCGTGCACACCGGCCCCTACAGGAAGATCCGGCAGGTAATCGACACGGTATACATGAACCTTCTGGCAAAAGAGAAGATCGGCGCTGCCCGCGGCTTCGGCCTGTATTACGACAATCCGCGCGAGGCGCCCGGGGAAAGGCTGCGCAGCCTGGGCGGATGCATCCTGGATGCGCCTGATGAATACAAGGCGGATTCGCTTCGCAGCAAGGGATATAAGGTGGCGGTGCTGCCGCAGTCAAGGGCCGTGTACGCGGAATTTCCGCTCAAAGGCCAGCTGTCCGTCCTGTTCGGCGTGTTCAAAACCTATCAAAAAATGACAAAATACCTGCATGAAAAGAAAATTCCCTCCAGGCCCTTCATGGAGATCTACAATCCGGCCCTGAAAAAAATAGAATATATGACGGAGTATGATGTTCCCATGGCAACCTACCTCGAAATGCTGAAATAGCAGGGTGCCGCATTTTTCAAACGTTCTCCTTTTTGAGCGAAATAGTATATTTAATCGGAAACCGTAACCTGTTGGTGGCATATATATGAAGGAGCCAAGAGTCATGAGGAAAACGTTCGCAACACTTTCGGTGATGGCCATGTTGCTCGTTGTTCCGGCGGCGTGCAAGAGCGGACCGATGATCTCGGTTGACTCCGAAGAGGTCAACCTCGGCACGATCAAGCAGGGGTCAAAGCCGTCGGCAAAGTACGTGTTCAAGGTAAAGAACACCGGCGACAGCGTGCTTGTCATCAGAGACGTGAGGCCCGGCTGAGGGTGCACCGTGGTGGGTTTTGATACCACCATCCTTCCCGGTCGGGAAGGCTCAATAACACCGGAAGTCAACCTGTCGAAAGCGCACGGCGGCACGTTCAGCAAATGCGTGACCGTCACGTCGAACGCAAAGAACAAGCCGGAGATGCACTTGTGCGTCAAGATGACGCTCAAAGTGCCGCTCGCCGCAAGCCCGGAATACATCCAGATGAAGCGGGGAAAGTCCGGCGCGTTCGAAGTTGAATTCACGCTGACCACCGACAAGCCCGACCTCGCCATCAAAGAGGTCACCTTCAAGGCGTCGTCCCAGGGAACCGGGGCGGGCCAGGCCGCGTGGATGGCCTCGCTACCCGACCACCTGATGTTCTTATTGACAAAACCGGACAAACCGACGGCCGACGGATCGTGGGATTACAAGCTCAAATTGACCGGGGACGTGGGCGACCTCAAAGAAAACAAGTTCGGCGAATTCGTCATCACCACCAATCATCCGGACGTGCCCGAACTCAAATTGAACGGCCTCATCGACGTGAGCCCCGAACCCAAGAAGTAAGATCGTCGCATGCCATTGTTTTGAGCCGGGCTTTGAGTATCAAGGCCCGGCTTTTTTTGCGAACCGATTGAGGGAACTTTGGGGAGCAGATCATGAAATACAACCATATCTTCGGCCCCGTTCCCTCCCGGCGTCTGGGGTTGTCGCTGGGCGTGGACATGGTGCCTGCCAAGGTGTGCACCCTCAATTGCGTGTATTGCGAATGCGGAAACACCACCGTGCTTACCGCCGAGCGCAGGGAATGGGCGCCGGCGCAGGCCATCATTGCCGAGCTTTCCCATTTTCTCGGGTCCTCTCCCGTCCTTGACGTCGTCACAATAACCGGCTCAGGCGAGCCCACGCTCAACACGGGGCTCCCTGACGTGATAACGTTTCTCAAACAGGCGTTTCCGCGTTACGCAACGGCGCTCCTCACCAACGGCACCCTGCTGCACATCGACGAGGTGAAAAACGCCGCTCTCGCGTTCGACTACGTGCTGCCGTCACTTGACGCGGTTTCGGGCGACGTATTCTTTAAAGTGAACAGGCCGCACTCCTCTCTCGACAACCGGCGCATCATCGAGGGAATCGCGCGGTTCGCCCGCGAGTTCAAAGGCCGGCTCTGGCTCGAGGTGTTTATCGTCCCCGGCGTCAACGATGCTCCGGACGAGCTCGCCCGCATCAAAGAAGCGGCCCTGTCAATTGCGCCGGACCGCCTCCAGATCAACACGCTCGACCGGCCCGGCGCAAGCACGTCGGTGCGGCCTGCCGCGCACGGCGACCTTATTGACATAGCGGACTTCCTCAGCCCATTGCCGGTTGAAATCATATCGCGCGGATACGCGGGCCGGCCGGCCGGCTCCGGCGGCGATGCACTGGAATCCGCGATCCTTTCTACGGTCCGCCGAAGGCCCTCCACGGTGGAAGACCTGGCGGTCACCACGGGCCGCACCATCAACGACATCTCCGAGGCATTGTCGCCTCTTTGCGCCGAGGGCTCAGTAGAGACCGAGGTTGTTCAGGGCAGGGTATTTTACAGGATCGGGTGAGCGCGGCCCGGGCGAGTTTTTTTCCTTCACATTGCGGTTGACACAATTATACAATTAAAGTATCTCGTGCATTGACTTGGTGCGATTTAGTATTTTTGGTGTTGAATGAAAATGTTTGAATCAGGGGGAATACCTATGCGGAAAGTTCTGGCGGCTGGGGCAGTCCTCTTTTCCTTGATCGGCTGCACCAATAATAATCAGATAACCATCGTTAATGATGCGCAGGAATCAATCATGTTCAATTTCCGCGCCACCGAATACGATGTGGAAAGCGGCGCATCAGAAACAATAAAGAACGTTCCAAACGGCGTGTATGCCTATAATACTACGTACACCTTACCCGCAGCAACCACATCCTTTTCTGTTGCGGGCAGTGCCGGCAGCGGTAGCCTGACATTTGACAGAGAACAAACCCACCAGCTTCTCATATATTCTTCCACTCTGATAAATGGTGCTTATACCCTCTATGTCAATCAAACGTCAACCGACACTGTAGGCGCGGTGGGGATGATATTCGGACCAAAATAGCATTCTCTTCCCCTTCGCCTCACCTCAACCGCACCAAAGTCGCGCCCTCCCCGCCGTCTTTCGGCGCGGCAGCGGTGAAACTCTTTATCCGCGGATCATTTTCTCCTTCCAGCCAGCGCAGCACGGCGGTTTTGAGCACCCCGGCCTCGCCCGGCGCGGAATGCAGCCCGTATCCGTGGACCACGAGCAGTTCCGCCACGCCGCGGCATGCGCATTCATCAATCGCATCGCGCAATGCCGCAAGCGCGGGGCCCACCGTCATGCCGTGGAGGTCGAGGGTCTTTCGCATGTTCCCGCGCTTCGTTTTGCCAACGGCATTCTTCTTCTTCATGCCGGGCGATGCGGCAGCGTCCTTGTCGCGAACCCCGTACCGTGCAAGATGGTCAAAAATAATTTTTCTGGGGTCGGCGATCATGGGTTGAGTGATTTCCAAACAGGAGAGAACGTTGCCCAAAATACAGTTTATTTTTTGTCAAATAGCCGATGTTCGCATTGCGGGTCTCATCACGTCGCATTGATGGACATTCGATTGCGCGATTCTCGGTTGCGCATGCGTTAGGCGGGACCGCAGCGGTCCCGCTGTAGCGGGATTGCCGCCTGATCCCCAGCCGAAGGCGGTAGGGACAGGCGGCAACGAGGCCGAACGGCCGAGCCCGGAGGGAGAGCCGCCCCGCCTTTGCGGAGACGCACTGCGTGCGTCTCCGCAAAGGCGGGGAACGCCCAAATCATTTGATAGTTTCCGAGACAAATCGATCTAACTTTTGCAAACATAAACAGCCGCCCGTCTATCTTTGGAGCTTCTTCATCTCATCCGTAATGTACCTCACATGCTTCAATTCCTCCTGCAAGATTCTTCCCACATCGTTCTTCCCGAGCGTCTCGGGCACCAGGTTCAGAAAGGTGGAATACAGCACTACCGAGTCCTTTTCAAACGTGAGCGCCATGGAAAGGGCGTCGATCGCGGTCTTGCAGCGCGACACCAGCCCGGGGATGTCGGCGCCGGCCTTGAAAATATGCGTGTCGGCCGCCGCCCTGAGGTACAGCGACAGCTCGTCTTGGGGATCGTAGGAAAGGTGCTCGCGCTCTTTTTCGGGAAGGCCAGCCCGCAGCTTCGAAAAAAGTTCTATGTGCCCGGCCTCCCATTTGGCAAGGCGCCCGAGGAAATCCTTCACCGTTGCCTGCTGCGAAGCGTCGGCCGCGGCTTCATAAAATGCCTTTCCGTTCTTCTCTATCCGGACGCCGATCTCATAGATCTCGTCGGCACTGTATGAGAGCGCCATATGCTCCTCCTCGGATGATGGTTTCCCGTTTCGTCGTCAGGTCGGGGCGCACGCGGACGCGTACCGGTCGAAATCGATCCAATCGGCCTTGATCGCGGACTTCGGCATCGCGCCTTTCTCGTACACGTCGCATGGCCCTTTGTCAAGAATCCCGTCCAGCACGCGCCACGACAGTTCGGTTTCCTCGCCGTTCACAAACAGCGTATGGTCGCCACGCACCGCGTCGAGCAGCAGCTTCTGATACGCTTCCGGGATTTCGCCGGCGAACGCATCGTTGTAACAGAACGTCATCTGCGTGTCGGTAAGGCGGACGTCGGTGCCCGGATTCTTGCTCGACAGTTTGACGACGATGCCGGGAGCGGGCTGGATGTTGAACACGATGAGGTTGCTCGAAAGCGCGCCGGAGGCATTGTACAGGGTGCGTGGCAGCTCTCTGAACCTGATGCCGATCTCGGTGCCCGTGCGGTGGAGCGCCTTTCCCGTGCGGATAAGCACCGGCATGCCGCGCCACCTCTCATTGTCGATGGCAAGCGACAACTCGGCAAAAGTCTCGGTGGTCGAATCCGGCGCAACGCCTTTTTCCGAGAGATATCCGCGGTATTGGGCCCGGCGGCACTGCCGCACCGAGAGCGCACGCAACACGTCCATCTTGCGTCTGCGGATTTCTTCTGCGTCAAGTGTTGCCGGCGGCTCCATGGCGATAAGGCACAGCAGCTGCATCAGGTGGTTCTGCACCATATCGCGGAGAATGCCGGCCTTGTCGAAATACTGCGACCGCTCCGACACCGTGTATTGCTCGCATGCGTTGATTTGTATCGATTCCACATGCCGGCTGTTCCAGACCGGATCGAACAGGGAATTGGCAAACCGGAACACGAGGATATTCTGGACAGCTTCCTTGGCAAGGTAGTGGTCGTTCCGGAAGATCTGGGATTCGCCGAAGAACCGGGTAAGCTCGCGGTTCAGCAGCGCCGCGGATTTGAAATCGGAACCGAACGGTTTTTCGATAATGATGGAGGCTTCCCTCCCGAACCCTTCGGCCACGAGTTCACCCGCGGTGCGGGCATAGGCATCGGGCGGCAGCGCGAAGAAAAAAATGAGGCGTGAAAACTCGCCCCGCGAGGCGAGGAATTTCCTGAGGCCAGCAATTCCCTGATGATACGTGAGCAGCCGGGCAAATTCGCCGGAAACGCCGAAGCGGTTCCGGAATTGTTCGTCGGTGAATGCAGTGCGACCTTCGCCGGTAATAAGAAAGCAGTCACCCAGCTCGCCGCGCTGGTGCAGCCGTTGCAGGGCGGGGACGAGCTTCTTTCTTGTCAAATCGCCCGATGCGCCGAGGATAACAATCGCATTGCACGCCATGGTCATTGCTTCCGTCTATTTCGATGTGCACATCCCGGCACGCGGGCCCCGGTGCGCAGCCTGCATCCGCTGCAGCGCGAGTCGGAACACCACTGGCACAAAAGGCAATCCGCACACGGGTGTTTTTTCGCCGCAGCACTCTTTGTTAAGGACTTTCCGGTGCCTGCCACGCCACGCCTATTCTGCGGTAAAGTCGTCTTTGCCGACTCCGCATTGAGGGCAGGCCCAATCGGAGGGGATGTCCTCGAACGCCGTACCGGGAGCAATCCCGCCGTCCGGGTCGCCTGCAGCAGGATCGTAAATCCACCCGCACGCGTTACAAACATAGCGTTTCATACATTCCTCCTGGCAAAGCCCAATTTGTATGATTTCGTTTCTAACTCACCCCATCGCCCCCTGCCCGAAGGGCGGGGAGTTAGGGTGAGTTACCAGTTTTCCGCCAGCACTTCAAAATACGCCTGAGGATGGTTGCACGCGGGGCAATTTTTTGGCGCCTCGGTTGCTTCGTGAACAAACCCGCAGTTGCTGCACCGCCAGTACACCTTGCCGTTCTTTTTGAACACGGTGCCCTGCTCCACGTTGGCCAAGAGAGCGCGGTATCGCTTTTCGTGCTGGGCCTCGGCAACGCCTATCATCTTGTACATCGTTGCCACCTCGGAAAACCCTTCGTCAACCGCGGCCTTTGCAAAGGAAGGATAGAGAAGCGTGTGTTCCTCCAACTCGCCTGCAGCGCTTGCGGCAAGATTCTCGGCGGTCGTGCCGATCTTCCCCGCAGGGTACGATGCGGTAATATCGGCCGAACCGCCTTCGAGGAACTTGAACATGCGCTTGGCGTGTTCTTTCTCGTTTTCCGCGGTTTCTTCGAAGACGTTGGCGATCTGGACAAACCCTTCCTTTTTTGCAACGCTTGCGAAATAGGTATAGCGGTTGCGCGCCTGGGATTCTCCCGCAAACGACGCGCACAGGTTCTTTTCGGTCTTTGTTCCTTTAAGGGGCTTCATCGGCGTACCCTTTCTTGTAGAGGTGTCAATGATTTTCCCACGCAGGTCACAAAAATACCTTGGCCCTTGGACGGTGATCAAGGAAATAAGGGGAATCAGCGCGCAGTCGATGCAACAAACCGAGCCGCCACCTGTTCCGCCGCCAGAACCTCCTCCACCGCGGTCCTGTCGCCCTCGTCAATCTGAAGCGCAATACCGCATTCGGCGGTGATTTCCCGGGGAACGGGGATGGCCTGGCACGAAATCCCGCTGCGCCTGCAGGCACGCTCCGCGGCGATGGCCGCACGCGTGGATTCGAAAAGGACGATAAGGTTCATGGGACGTTACGGCTGCACCACGCTGCCGGCGTTGCTGAGCGTTTCGAGGATCGTGTACATGTTCGACACGGCGCCCACCCGGAGCTTGTCCTTGACATTAAAGTAGTCCAGGCAGGTGCCGCAGGCCAGAATGGCGATTCCCATGCTTTGGAGCTCCGCAAGCGGCTCAATCAGCGCGGAACCTTCCACCGCAAGGTGCACGCCTGCGTTGTAGAAAACCAGGTGGCTCGGCAGCGGCGTTACATCCTTGATGGTATTCACAAATGCCTTCAGGAGTACGGCCCCGAGCTCGGGGGGTCCGCTTCCCATGGTGTCGCTTGAAAAAACGATCACGTGCGGTTTGCGGGGAACGTCGGGGCCGCAATAGGCTTTCTCGTCGCCCGCAATAGCCTCCTTGTGAAGTTTTGTCATGGTGAGGGTGAATACGGCGCCTTCCTGCGAAAGCGAAACCGCCACACCGTTGTCCTTGCAGAACCGCTCAACGTTCTGCCGCGACGTATCGTTGTCCACGAGCAGCGTCATCCGCCCGCCGGGCGGAAGCTCATTGAGGGCTTTCTTTGTCAGAATGAGCGGCTTGGGGCACACCATGCCGCGTGCGTCAACAGTATTCATGCGATGCGTCCTCCTTCGCGTTGTGCGCGAAATACGTTTTCACAAGATCCGCCCGCGCCTCCCCGCATTCGTCGCGGGTGAGGGACTTTCGGCACCACGCCTGCAGGTGCGCGGGCAGCACAAACAGGGTGAGACGGTTAAGGCCGTCTATGGTGCATCTGTCAAACAGGTTGCACTCGATCCCGGTTCGCAGTGCGCTCGAAAGGTTGAGAAACTCGTCCACGGCTAGGAACGCCGCCTCCCGCAGACTTCCCCACGAACCAAGAATTGCCTCGGAAAGCTCCCTTCGCCCCTCCGCAAGCAGGCGCTCACGCGCCTTGCGCTCGAATTCAACCACGTCTTTCAGCACGCCTGCGACATTGTCAACGAATTCCGCCTCGCCCGCCCCCATGGCAGCACATTTCGACAGCTGGAACAGGTCGCCCGCCTCCGGCAGATTGCCGCCGAAGAATCCCCGCGTAGAAACACCCGAGCCGCTCGCTCTCTGGAGTACGCCCTCGATGCTGCGCGTGAGCACAAGGCCGGGCAGATGCATAAGGGCCGAAACACGCAAACCGCTTCCGGCATCGGCGGGGCGGCAGGTGAGAAATCTTTTGCGGTTATCAAATGCAAAGTCGAGGCGCGTGCCCACCGTGTCGTCGATCGCGTCGAGCACGGCCCACAGTTCCCGGGGCCGGAGCCCGGCATCGAGCCCTTGCAGCCTCAGGTGGTCTTCCTCGTTCACCATGACGCTCACACGCCGGCTTTCGTCGTGGATAATGCCCTGGCCGCCATCGCCCGATACGAGCTCCGCGGTGGCGAGCCGTTCCTCAACGAACAGTTCTTGCTGCCTCTTGTCAATCTGCCCGAACGACACAGCGTTGTACGAACCGCACTCGGCGGTTGCACCAAAAGCGTCAGCCACTTCCTCAAACACCTGCGTCCGCTCGAACAGCGAGGCGCGCGGGGGAAACCGGTGGTGCGCAAGGTTGCGCGCAAGTCGGACGCGCGTGGAAATCACCACGTCGTTATCCGACCCACCGCACGAAAGCCATGCGGGCATTTTGTGCGTAAAAACCGATTGCATCATAAAGGAGCGGCGGGCGGCGACTCTCCCGCATCACGCAGGGCGTCGCGCAAGAGTGCCGCGAGCTCGAACTCCTCCCTGGATATCGCGGCGGACAATTCACGGCGCATTCGTTGCAGCTCTGCGCCGGCCAGGAGGTCTGCGCTGCGCTTCGAATAGCGTTTCCCCTTGTGCGCTGTTGCGCCGTGCGCCTGCACGAGAATCGCCTCAATTTCATTCTCGAATTCCTCATAACAGCGCGCGCACCCGAGCCGCCCGGTGGACTTGAACTCCGAGAATTTCAGATGGCAATGGCCGCACTCGCGCGCGTCTTCCGACGCCTCAGCCTGCCCCGCGGCCTCGGACCGCGAAAGGGTTCCCAGATGAATTTCCTGGAGTAACCCGTCCTCACGAACCTCGACCATGATGCCTTTTTCGCGCGCGCACGTTTCGCACAGGTGGGAGACCGTTGTATGGTTGCCGGAAATCTGGGTGACGTGGACGGTGGCAGGAAAGGCATGGCAATGTTCACACGGGGTCATGATAACATTTCCTTTGTTGACTGATCTTTGGACTTCAAAGTTGATGTTTACAACACTGATAATCGGTCCGTGCTTCGGGCAAAAAATGAGAAAAATCGAACATTTTTCTCTTCCGCGCCAAGCCGGACTGCAACGGTGCGCAAAAGCGCAGTGCCGGTCGACCCGGCCTATAGGCATTGGGGCGATCCGGCACCGAGGCCGAAAGGCCGAGCTCGTAAGGAGGGCCCCCGCTGCGCAGCAGCGGGGCGCCCAATTTCTTCTGTTTTGACAAACGTATCGTTTATCACCTATTTACTCACTATCTTCCCGTCTTCAATGTAAATCGTCCGGTGCATCCCCTCCGTCAGTTCCGGATTGTGCGTTGCGACGAGAAACGTCTGCTTCATTTCTCTATTCGCCCTCCGAAACAACTCGAGCAGGAGCCGTGCGTTCTGTTTGTCAAGATTGCCCGTTGGTTCGTCCGCCAGAATGAGGGCCGGTTCGTTGAACAGCGACCGGGCGAGCGCCACGCGCTGTCGCTCTCCGCCGGACAGCTCCGAAGGATAATGGCTCCCTTGGCGCGAAAGTCCCAATACGTCGAGCAGCTCCCGGCCGCGGTCCGCGCACCGGCGGGCGGTCTTGCCCGCGATAATGCCCGGGATCATTATGTTTTCGAGGGCCGTAAAATCCGGCAGCAGGTGATGGAACTGGAACACGAACCCCAGCGAAAGGTTGCGGAACGCGGCAAGCTCGCCGGCCGACATGGCCCCGAGCAGCGTTCCGTTGATGCGCACGTCGCCGGACGTGGGCCGGTCCAGGCCGCCCAGGATCTGCAGAAGCGTAGTCTTGCCCGCTCCCGACACGCCCACCAGCGACACCATTTCGCCTTTGTCTATAACAAACGAAGCGTCTTTGATCACATCAAACGCGCCGGCTTCGTCCACGAACGTCCTTGTCAAACCGGCTACTGCGACCATGTTCATGCGCGTCCCCTACTCTATCCGGATGCTTTCCGCGGGCAGCACGCGCGAGGCGCTCCACGCCGGATACAGGGTGGCGAGGAAACAGATGATGTTTGCCGTAATGTAAATGCCGACAACGTCGATCCAGCGGGTAAACACGGGAAGCGTGTCGATGAAATAAATGTCGCCCGGCAGCGGGATAAACCGGTAGTGGAACTGGAGGAAGCACAGCCCTACCCCGAACGCCACGCCGAGCGTGGAGCCGAGCATGCCGATCACCACGCCGTTAAACATGAAGATCCGCATGATGGAACCGCTCGTTGCGCCCATGCCCATGAGGATGCCGATCTCGCGGCGCTTTTCGATTATCATCATGACAAGCGACGACACGATATTGAACCCGGCGACGAGGATGATGAGCGATATCACGATGAAGATGACGTACCGCTCCAGGCGCATCCATTCGAACAGCGACTTGTTCTGCGATTTCCAGTCGATGGATCGGTACGGGTACCCGCCGAGCGTATCCTTGACGGCACGCGCGATCGCGTCGGCCTTGAACAGGTCGGTGGTTCGTATTGCAATGCCTTCCACGCCTTTCATTGAGAACAGGCTTTCGCACGAGCGGATGGAAACATACACAAGATTGAGGTCATATTCGTACATGCCCGTCTCGAAAATGCCGCGCACCACGAACCGAGCCATCGGGATCGAGGTGATCTCGCCGCTCGCGGCTTCGTCGGTGAGCCCGCCCACCACCACTTCCGCGCCGGGCCGAACGCCCATCTTGTCGGCCATGCCCATGCCGATCACGATGCCGGGCAGCTTTCTGTTCCTGGTTGACACACCAGAATCGAGCGCGAAGGTCCCGAACATCATCTTGCGGCCCACTTCGGTGACCGTCGTTTCGGTGGCGGCTTCCGCGCCCATGATCATCACGCCTTCCTTGACGGATTCGTATTCTATGCCGCCCTTTTCCATGATGTAGGGGGTGGCCGCAACCACGTCCCGGCACTTGAGGATTCGCAGGCGCAGCGAATCGTAATTCACCACGGGCCTGCTGTAGTACTGGAGGATCTTGGCGTGTGCGGTGATGCCCACGATCCGGTCGCGCACTTCTTTTTCGAACCCGTTGGCAACGGAGAGCGCCACCACGAGCACCAGAGACCCGAGAAAAACGCCGGCCGCGGATGTCCACGTGATGAATGAGATGAACCCCATCCTGCGCTTGCCGCGCAGGTATCGCATGGCGATAAAGAGTTCCATGGAACGGGCCATTAGTATTCCGGCCTCATGAGCGGAAACAGAACCACGTCACGCAGGTTTGAAGCATTTGTTAAAAGCGCCGCCACCCGGTCGATTCCCATGCCCCAGCCCGAAATGGGCGGCATGCCGTATTCCATGCACAGCAGGAAATCGTTGTCCACTTCCATGGCTTCCATGTCGCCGTGGGCGCGGGCCTGTGCCTGCTCTTCGAACCGCTGCGCCTGGTCGAGGGGATCAACAAGCTCCGAATAGGCGTTGACAATTTCCCACCCGTTCACCACGAGCTGGAACCGGTCGACGATGAGCGGATTCTTATCGTTCTTCCTCGCCAGCGGCGACAGATCGAGCGGATGGTGGATCACGAAGACGGGATTGACAAGCGCTGGACGCGACACCTTCTTGTACAGCAAATCCACCAGGTTCCCGCGGCCTGCATGCGCGACATCCACATCGTCCTCAAACGTGATGCCCTTCGCCTTGATATGCGCAAGCAATTCCTCTTTTGTGGCGCACAGGTTGATGTCGATGCCGCAGTCCTTGAGGATAAGGTCGCGGAAGGAAATCCGGGGCCACGCGCCGTCAAAGGAAATCTGCGTGCCCTCGTAAGTGAGCGTGAGGCCGCCGTTCACCTGTGCAAGAAGGTGTTTGAGCAGCTTCTCCGTGAAATTCATGTTGTCTTCGTAGTTCCAATAGGCACAGTAGTATTCGAGCAGCGTGAAATCCGGAAGGTGCGATGCGTCGAGCCCTTCGTTGCGGAAGCAGCGAGCGAATTCGTACACGCGCTCGAAGCCGCCCGCGATCGCCCGCTTGAGGTAGGTTTCCGGCGCAATGCGCAGAAACACATCGATATCGAGCGCGTTGTGGTGCGTGATGAACGGCCTGGCGAGCGCACCGCACGCCTTGTTGGCGAGCACGGGCGTATCGATCTCCATAAATTGATGTGCGTCGAGAAACTCGCGGATGGTCCGGATTATCTGCGTTCGCTTCCTGAACCGGTCCATGTGCTCGGGTGAGGTGATAAGGTCCAGGTAGCGCCTGCGGTACACCAGCTCCTGGTCGGTGAGGCCGTGGAATTTTTCCGGAAGGGGCCGCAGCGATTTGGACAGGAACGTCCACTGGCTCACATCGATGGTCTTCTCGCCGGTCCTGGTGGTGATGATTTCTCCCTCGATCCCCACGAAATCGCCCATGTCAACGGTCTTCATGAACAGCTCGAACTGCTGCTGCAGTTTGTTCTTCTGCAGCGCGAACTGCATGCTGCCGGAACAGTCGAGCATGTGGCAGAACGTGAGCTTGCCGAAGCCGCGGATCGCGGTGACGCGGCCCGCGGCCCGCACCGGCTTCGTGCCGTCGGCCAGAGCCCTGGCATCCGCGAGCAGGTGCGTTTTTTCAAAACGCTCCGCGTACGGCAGAACTCCGGCATCGCGAAGCAATTTCAATTTCTCTATTCGTACCGCTCTCTGGTCGCTTGGCGCTCCGGCAAGTTCCACGGAATACTGCTCCTTGCGGTGGGTGGATTGTTCCAAGGAAATCTGAATGCAAAGACCATCAAAAATACTTGATTCGGAGCTGCAAACCGTGAGGAATGTTTGGAGGGAGGGAAAGATGGATGTAGGCCTAAAGTTTCTCCGGACCGGGCTGCGCCCTTGCCGCGAACGCGCCGGAAAACTGCCGTATGGCCTGCAGGTATTCTTCTTCCGGGTGTGCGCCCGTAAAAGACGCCACCACTCTTCTGTTCTTCACAAACGCCACATACGGAATCCCGCTGATCCGGAATGCCTGACCGGCCTCCGGTACCTGGTCGACGTTGATCCGATAGAAAGTGACCCGGCCTTTATTTTGCGAGGCAATTTTGTCGAGCGTAGGCGCGAGCGCCCGGCACGGACCGCACCAATCCGCCCACAAGTCGAACGCGACGAGAGAATCGCGCGAACTGTCCATAACGGTTGCGACTTCCGCGGCAGTCAACAATGAAATCATTGGGGACGCTTTGTCGCCCCCGGATCTGTTGCACGAGGTGAGCCAGAGAATAAGGACGAAAAAACATGCCGGCATACCTGCACAATATTTCATGATTACGGTTTTGCGGATCATGCACTGAATATAATGCCCGAGTCCGAGCCCGACGTAACAAAAACCCCTTGGTACGCGACTACCCCTCTCTCGCCCGGCGTCCGAGCCCCAGACCCGCTGACGATTCACGAAAGCGACAGCGCCCCGACATACACATTTTCCGGCTGGATGCCCACGTACTCCCTGGTGATTCTCCCGTTTATGAACACGATAACCGTTGGGATGGCCGTAACCCCGTACCGGCTTGGGATTTGGATATTTTCATCCACGTTCATCTTGTACACCGCCGCCTTTTCTCCCACCTGTTGGGCGACCTTTTCAAGGACAGGCTCCACGGCCCTGCACGGCCCGCACCACGGCGCCCAGAAATCGACCAGCACGGGTACCGTCGATTTGAGAACGTCGGTTTCAAAATTTTTATCGGATGTTTCCTTTGACATTGCACGCTCCCTCGTAAGATATACGGCCAAGAAGGATTATTAGTCCGGCAATTAAATACAGCTGCCACGCATTTGGGACATTTATTATTGCCGGGGTAATAATAGTTCAAAGATCATGCCAAAACAGGGCTTCGCGGCGTTCCCCCGGGAACCCTTGAACTCCGGTCACAGATACTTTCGCGGAAACGGCAGAATCATTCGGGGCCCTTATTCTTCATTCTTCGTGAACATGCCGTTGCATTTTATTATGTTTCTTGTGTTCGGTGCAGCCGGCAACCGTGAGGCCGTCCGGACCGTGAGACGGCATTCTGCCGCTCGGTTGAAGGGCACGCGACGTGCAACTCGCAATAATCCGTCCAGCAATCCAAAGGAGGCTCTTGTGATCTCAAAGAAAATGGAAGAGGCCATCAACGGCCAGATCAACAACGAATTGTATTCGGCATACCTCTACGCCGCAATGTCGGCGGATTGTTCGTTTAAGGGGCTCAAGGGATTCGCCAACTGGTTCATGGTGCAATACCACGAGGAAATGCTGCACGCCATGAAGTTCTACGAATATGTGATCAAGATGGGCGGCAAGGTGACGCTGCGCGCGATCAAGGAACCCCCATCCGAGTTCAAATCGCCCATGGACATGTTCCAGAAGACGCTGGCGCACGAGCAGTTCATCACACGATGTATCGGCGAGCTGGTTGAGCTTGCCAAAAAGGAAAAAGACCACGCGTCCGAGGTCTTCTTCCAATGGTACGTCACCGAGCAGACCGAGGAGGAGGAAAACGACAACGACATCATCGCCCAGCTCAAGCTCATCGGAAGCGACACGGCGGCGCTCTATCTACTTGACAAAGAAAAAGCCGCCCGGATCACCACGGTGCCCACCGACTTCTCCAAGGGAGTTGAGGCCGCCATGAAGGCCGCAGGCGGCGCGTAAGACCGGGTTCGATCAACATTCTTCGCGAAGAGGAGGCAAAGGGCCGCACATGAACACGATCGATCTTGCCAAGAATATTGAGCTGGAAGGCAAGGCTTTTTACGAAAAACTTGCCGCAGACTCGCCAATCCCGGCGCTGTCGGGCATCTTCTCGCTGCTTGCCAAAGAAGAACAGCTGCACTACAACGTGTTTGATGCCTGGGGTAAAGAGAACCGTGCCCCGGCGCCCCCGGCGGGCACCGCGGGCGCCGGGGCAAAACGCATATTCTCGCGCCTGTCGCTCCCCTTTACCCTTCCGCAGGTTGTGTACGATTATGGGCGCGCCTACGGCACGGCGCTCGACATGGAACGCAAAAGCATTGCATTGTACGAAAACATGCTGGCCGCATCCGCATCCGCGGATGACAAGAAGGTCTTTTCCTTCCTCATTTCCGAGGAGCAGAAACATGAGCATCTGGTGGAACACCTTCTGGAGTTCGTGAACGAACCGAAAGAATTCCTTGAGAATGCGGAATTCAATCACCTGTGAGATTGCGGTCAAAACGAGAAAATGATGATCGGCACGGCTGTTACCGCCGTGTACCCGTAGGAGACATTTCGCGTCTGGTTATTCACATCCCTGTCGTTTGCCGCGGCAAGAGTCATCCAGAGCGCGGCGGCGGTAACGCCCATGCCCACATAACGGTGGATGGCTCGCAACAGGGGATAATTGTCCTGCGGTCCGAAAATCGCAAACGCGCCGATGCCGGAATTAGCGGCAAGGAGACAGATTGTGGCTACAGAAGGAACCTGCGTTGCGGCGGACTTGGTGTCCTGCAGGCACCGGATTGACGTATACAAACCGGCGCCTTCGATAATCGGCAGCGTGATGAAGTGGACTTCCTTTTTCCAGGAGAACGCAGAAGCAACGAACATCAGCAGTACCAGCGTCGAGTTTCGCATCGTTTATAACTCCTTATGCAGGGACGGTTTCGCCCGGCCCGGTTTTGATGTATGGTTAAGTATGATTATACAGTGGCTCTATCGAATATTCCAAGGTGATTTATCCTTCAAGGAAAGAGCGCTGACAGCGCCGGACGGGCGGACGGCGGTGCGGACCGCTGCGCGGCGTTTGATCGTCCCTTGACCGCGGTCACCTTGTACCTTCACTTCACCGGAGCGCTCCCGAATGCCATTCGATCTTCTGTCAACCGTCGAATACGGCGGTTGCTCCGCAAAACTTCCGGCCCAAAAACTGTCCGAAGCGCTCAAAGACCTGCCCAGGATCGCAAACGAAAACCTGCTGGTGGGCATTGAGACGCACGACGATGCGGGCGTGTATAAATTGACGGACGACCTTGCAATCATCCTCACGACCGATTTTTTTCCGCCCGTCTGCTCCGACCCCTATGAATTCGGCCAGATCGCGGCGGCAAATGCGCTGTCGGATGTTTTTGCCATGGGCGGCACGGCGATCGCCGCGCTTAACCTGTGCATGTTTCCGTCCGCAAAAATTCCGCTTGCGGTGCTGCACGACATCCTTCGCGGCGGCCTGCAGAAAATTGAGGAGGCGGGCGCCGTGGTCGCCGGCGGCCACACCATCGACGACTATCCTCCCAAATATGGTCTTGCCGTGACCGGAACCATTCACCCCGACCGCATCATCACCAACAGCAGGGCCGAGCCGGGAGACATCCTTCTGCTTACCAAGCCGGTCGGCAGCGGCGTTATAACGGCGGGCAGGCGTATCGGTGAAATCGGGGATGCTGATTACCGGGCATGCCTTGACACCATGAAACAGCTCAACAAGGCGGGCGCGGAAATCATGCAGGAATTCGAAGTCCGTTGCGCCACCGACATCACCGGCTTCTCCCTGCTCGGCCATGCCCTGGGCATGGCTTCCGCAAGCAACGTTACCCTGGAAATCGACAGCGAGGAAGTTCCGGTCCTTGCAGGCGCCTACGACCTTGCCGAAAGCGGCTGCATCCCGGGCGCCGCGTTCCGCAACCTTGAGTTCGTCGAAAAGGAATGCCTGTTTGAAAAGGATGTTGACTATTCGATGAAGATGCTGTGCCTGGACGCGCAGACATCAGGCGGCCTGCTCATGTGCGTCGCCGAGGAATCGGTGGCGGAAGTGAGAAGGAAGCTCATTGATAAAGGCTACGCCAGGGCGGCGATTGTGGGGCGGGCGACGGAGAAGCGTCAAAAGAGCATCGTGATAAAAGAGTGAAAACCATAACCGGATATCCAGTTTCGCGAAGCGGATCATGAACAACGCCCGGCGATTTATCAAGGGACAATCCGCGGCGGACGGCGTCGTGATGGGCGCCGCCGTTGTGAACTCCGCCGGCGGCGGCGCGGGCGGGAACCAGCTTGACGCGTGCACGATTTACACCCTCGATCATTTCCTTCGCGCGGTGCAGCAGACACGCGCTCAGCTTGTCCGCTTTCAGCAGAGTCTGCAGGAACGGGTGCTGGAATCCGTGTCGCAGATATTCGCAGCCCATCTCGCGATCCTCCAGGACCCCGAGTTTACAGGCAGGATTCGTGCGAGGATCGAGACCGGCACGCCGGTTGTCGAATCGATCAACGGCATCAGAGACGAGTACGCCGCCGTCTTCTCCCAAAGTCCAAACGCCATCCTCAGGGAAAAAGTCCTTGACCTCACGGACCTCGCAAACCGCATCCTGTGGAACCTGGCCCACCCCGAAACCGCGGAATCGACCGCCGATTATCAGGGCAAGATCCTTATCATGTCGTCGTTGTTTCCATCGGACATCCTTCGGCTTGTGGCCCAAAAAACCGAAGGCATCATCCTGACCGGGGGCGGCGTCACGGCGCACATTTCCGTCCTCGCACGAAGCCTTGAGGTTCCCATGGTGCTTGCCGATGCCGCGCTTCTGGGCGACGTCGCCCCAGGAACGCCCCTCCTTCTGGACGCGCACCAGGGATCGATTTACGTCAATCCGGATGCCACGGTGTTGGCCGGTTACAAAACGCTGCTGGAAACGCGCGGCAAGGCATTGCCCGGCGAACGCGACGTGCTGCCCACCACGTACACAAAGGACGGCCGCCGCATCCGGCTGCTGGCTGCCGTCGGACTCGTAAGCGAGGCGCGAATCGCGCGCGAACTGCGGGCGGAGGGCATCGGTCTTTACAGAAGCGAAATGCCGTTTCTTATCCGCAACGGGTTCCCGACGGAAGACGAACAATACGACGTATACCGCAGGGTGATGCGGGAAATGGACGGCAGCGACATCGTGTTCCGCACGCTCGACATCGGCGGCGACAAAATCCTCAGATACTTCCCCGCCCGGGAGGAATCGAACCCTTTTCTCGGCCTTCGCGGCATCCGGTTCACTTTTCGCCACCAGGAAATTTTCGACACACAGGTGCGCGCGCTGTTGCGCGCAGGATTCGACCGCCCGGTAAAGATACTGTTCCCGCTCGTGCCGTCGGTTGACAGTTTCCTTTACGCCAAACGTATTGTTCAAAGCCTTGCCGACGATTTGAAGTCCCGCAACGTTCCGCACCAATCCGCGCCCGAGATAGGCGCAATGGTCGAACTTCCGTGCGCCGTCGGAATTGCGGATGAATTGGCGGCGGAGGCGGATTTCCTTTCCATCGGCACCAACGATCTGGTGCAATACATGCTTGCAATAGACCGCACCAACGAGCAAATGGCCGAGTGGTACGTGCCGTGGCACCCGGCCATCCTCAGGGCTATTGATGCGGTGGTACAGGCGGCACAGGAACACGGCAAGCCCGTGTCCCTGTGCGGGGACATGGCCGGCACACTGGAATTGATCCCTGTACTTGTCGGAATGGGAATCACTGCGCTCACGGTCCCGCCGAGAAAGATTCCGCAGGTGCAGAAGGCGGTTATGGGGATCGACGCGGAGGAAGCGAAGCGGCTGGCGAAGAAGGTCCTGGAAAGCGGGACGGTGGCCGGGGCGGCACGGTTGATCGGGGTGAAATGGGAGTCGGGGTATTGAGGGGAACGAGGGATGATGATGAGGGTTCGCCTCTCAAACGTTCTTCTCATCCCACGCTCGGGAACCTACCCATGTCCGTATGCGGCAAAAACAGCGCCGCCACGTACGCATCCATGTAGCGGTTGTCGCTTGAAAGGTCGATGTAGGTGATGCGCCTGGCAAGGGCGTTGAGCTGCTCACGCCTCGTCTTTGACAAAAGAGCAAGAGTTGCTCCAGTCAATGAGGAATTGCCCAGGTAGGTGAATTTGCCGCGGGGAATGTCGGGCAGCAGGCCGATGCGGACGGCCTTGTTCACGTCTATGAACCTTCCGAAGCCGCCCGCTATGTACACGCGCGAAATGCCGTCGAACGTGAGGCCGATGTTCTTGAGCATGAGGTCGCAGGCGGCGTAGATCGCGCCTTTTGTCCGGATGAGGTTGTCGATGTCCGCCTCGGTAAGGACGATTTCCCTCCCGTCGTGCGCTTCGGATGATTTGACAAGAACAAGCGCCTTGGTTCCCCCGATTTTTGTGATTCGCGATGAGGGCGCTGCCTCCGCTATCTTTCCGCCCCGATCGATAATTCCCTGTGTGTACAATTCGCCGAGCAGGGAAATCAGGCCGGAGCCGCAGATGCCTTTCGGTTTTCCGCCGCCGATCACGCCGAACCGCAGGTGTTCCATAGCCGCGTCGGCCTCAAACGACTCGATAGCGCCGGCCGCCGCCCGCATGCCGCACGAGATGCCCGAACCTTCGAACGCGGGACCCGCCGAGCACGCGGCCGCCATGAGAAACTCGGCATTGCCGATTGCGATTTCGCCGTTCGTGCCGATGTCCATGAACAGGACGACGTTTTTGTCATCCCACACCACCGGCGTGGTGAGCAGTCCGGAGGTTATGTCGCCGCCCACATAGCTGCCTACGCCCGGCGCGAACGTCACCGCCGCGCATGGGTTGGCGTGAAGCCCGACTTCCTCGGCCGTCATGATGCATGGTGAGTTGACAACCGGCATATATGGGCTTTCCCGTATGTTCTGCGGGGGCAGTCCCAGCAGCAGATGGACCATGGTGGTGTTTCCCGCAATCGCGAGGTTGTACACGGAGCCGGCGGAATTGTCTGTTTCGTCGAGAACCGCGTCGATGAGGCCGTTGACGGTGTCAAGGACGAGCGAGCGCATTTCCTGGAGCCGTTTCTCCGTCTTGGCGTAATCGATCCGCGAAATGATGTCCGCGCCGCGCCGGATCTGGCTGTTGTACTCGGACTTGCTCGCAAGGACCTTCCCGCCGTGCAGGTTCAGGCAATGGACGGACACGGTGGTGGTGCCGATGTCGCAGGCGATGCCGATATCGCGGTTCGGTGCGTCACCCGGCTCAACCGAGACCACGGTGAGGCACGCTCCGTCATCGAGGACGCGTACCGTTACAAGACCGCTGCGCTCGCGCATGGCGTCTGCAAGAATCCTGAGCACCGCAAGCCCGCAGCGCACGGGCCTGTCGGCCGCCGCCTTCCGCACTTGGACTTCCAGTCGTTGGAAATCGGAGGAATGCCGCTCAAGGCTCGGCTGGTCGGCGCGCAACCGGTAGGTCTTGACAACAGGCGAAATATCATCGGGAGAAGGCATAAGGTCCGGAGTTATCGCGGCTATGTCCTTTCCGAGCGCCATGGATACCGAGCCGTCGGACGCGCCGGACAGGATTGAAAATACCGCGTCCCCGCTCACCACGCACTGGCATGAAAGCACTTTAAGCGGTTTGGCGCCGGCGGCGACGGTGAATTTCCTTTCTTTTATTTCGACGTCTCCCTCGACAAGCTCCACAAGGCATTTGTGACAGGTGCCCTTGCCGCCGCATTCGAGATACAGGCCGGTTTCGCGGACCTGGCTTGCAACATCGGAAATGCGCGTACCGCGGACGGCCGTACAGGACTTTTGGGAGGGTAGAAACGTGATGGTGTGCGTCATGCAGGAAAAATACAAAGCGCCGCGGCTTCCAATGGAGCATGGTGGTCGGGAGCGGAACAGCGGCACGAAATGGAGCGGCGGCCGCCGCGTCGGGACGTGTCGCGAGGGACGGGAATTCGTTCTAGTTGACCTGTTCCTTGAAGATGGTCCCGGGCCTGAACTTGATCACGTTGGACGCATTCACCGTGAATGCCGCGCCCGTCTTCGGGTTCCGTCCGGTCCTCGCCTTCCTCTTGACAATACAGAAACTTCCGAAGCCGATGATCTGCACGCCCTTCTTCACGTTTTCCCGGATTGCGCTAAGGACCGAATCAACGGTTTTTTCCGCAAGCGCCTTCTTGATGCCTGCGTCTTTCGCAACGATATCGACCAGATTTCTCTTATTCATTATCCCCCCCGCGACGACTAATATCCGGGATACTCGTCCTGCATCTTGGCAAGTTCCGGTTTCGCCTTTGCCCAGAAATCGTATGCCGCAATATGCGCCTTTTTCGCCATCGGATCAAGATTCTTGAGCGGTTTTGCCTGGGCGAACTTTCCAAACCGGATGCCGCCCGATTTCATAACGGCGGCATATTCGTCGGGCCCGACGGCTGCCAGAGCCGTTTGCACCCGGGTAAGCCCGCCGGACGGGGCGCCGGTTCCCGGCGTGGGAGCGGTTACCCTCACGGAGGAATTCTTCTGGACAACGTAGTACACTTTTCCCGGAAGAAAATGAAGACGGATGGTGGCAATATTGTCGATTCTCGCCATCAGGTAATGAAATCCCGTGTCCACCGGAAACTGCGTCACCATGTTGCTCGTCGTAACGCCGGCAAAAGCGCCGTCCACGAATATGGTACTCAGCTTTTCGGCGTTATAGGCAGCCTCGGTTTTCAGCATGGGAAGTACGAGCACTACAAGCGCCCGGTTGGCCGGAGGTTTTATTTCAGGGATGCTCGTCGAATACGAAAGTACAGCCGGCGAGCATGAAGCAAGAAAGAGCGCTGCCGCCAGCAGCCCCGCGCACCATCGATTTGTTCTCACGTTGTCCTCCTGATGTGGCATGCCGCTACCGGCTCCGACAGCACGATCGCCGGCATGCACGGCTACAAGGTAATTTCAAAGGTATTCCCTACTGCAAAGCACTCCATGCTGCCCCGGAGTTTCTTTACAAGTTTGTTCGAGGCACCGACCATGGCATCAACCTGGTCGTCCGTTCGCTCCCGGTTCAAATGAAACATCCCCAAGCTCCGGGCGCCAGCCCGCACGCCAAGCTTGACAGCATCGGAGAACAGAGAATGGCCGAACGACCGGTTGGCCGGGTAATCCCCCGAGGAGAATTCGGCGTCATGGATGAGCAGGTCGGCCCCGCGGGAGAATTCGGCATAGTGCTCGAATGTCCTGCCGCCGGGATGATGATAGGCCAGCTCGTTGTCGGTGAGAAACACGAAACTCGCGTTGCCTTCTTCGAACCTGAACCCGAGCCCGCCGTTGGGATGGGACAAGAAGATGGGCCGGATCTTCAGACTTCCGATGGTGAACGCCTCCGCTCTCCTGTTCTCAAAATGCAAATGTGCGGAAACGGAATCCAGCTCCACCGGGAAGTACGGAGCGCACATGACCCCGTTGAGCATTTCACGGTACGAGGGAAACTGGAAGCTGCACCCGTGCACGGTGATGTGCGTGCCCTTGCGATAGAGGGGATTGAAAAACGGGAACCCCATGATGTGATCGAGATGCGCATGCGTGAACAGCATGTCAAACTTCTTTACTTTGGCACGCGCAAGTTTTGTCCCGAGCGGCCTGATGCCGGTGCCGGCGTCCACAACGATTATGTCGCCTTTTTTCGAGCGTATTTCCAAACATGTCGTGTCGCCGCCATAGCGGTTAAACTGCTTTCCGCTTACCGGCAACGATCCCCGGGAACCCCAACAGCGAATATGCATAGCCGCTCCGGTAAAGGATGTCCTGCCGCGCGAACCGCGCGCAAAAAGCTGCAGCCGGCTTGCGATCACGAATTGTAATTATAACAACTTCCGAAAAACAATGCGAGAAGAAAATAATCGTTGGGCGCACCCGCATTGCCTCAAATTAAATGTAACCGAAGGCTTAATCGAAACACGCACCAATTGATTCGTTGCCTCATAATTAAGGTAACCCAAGAAAAAAGGGGGTTACCACTATGGGGCACAAAGAAAAAGAAGCATATCGGGAAGCGATACGACAACGATATGCCCATTCCAACAGAGCCGGCAAAAAGCAGATTCTCGATGAGTTTTGTGCGATTTGCCGATACAATCGCAAGTACGCTATCCGGCTACTTGGAAAACGCAAACAGAAACAAAAAGCCAAGCGTGGAAGAAGACCCTTATATGCTGAACCGCTTTTTATTAAGGCGTTACAGTACATCTGGAAAGCCTCTGATTTCATGTGCTCTCGCCGCCTTAAGGTTGTCATTCCAGTATGGCTGCCATTCTACGAACAATCCTTTGAACTGCTTTCCGAGGAAGTCCGTGCGCGGCTCCTCTCTGTCAGCCGCTCCACGCTTGACCGCGTCCTATGCCCTTTACGTACGCGTATGGGCAAGGGATTGTGCGGCACCAAGCCCGGCTCCATGCTGCGCAATCAAATCCCCATCCGTACCGACAACTGGGATATTACCCAGCCTGGATTCATGGAGGCGGATACGGTTGCCCATTGCGGCACCAGCCTTGCCGGAGAATTTGTGTGGAGCCTTATCATGACTGACATCCATACTGCTTGGACCGAAGGCCGTGCTGTGTGGAATAAGGGCTCCCAGGGTGTCATTGAGCAGGTTAAAGACATCGAACGACGAATACCTTTTGCCCTGCGTGGCTTTGACTGTGATAACGGGTCCGAGTTCCTCAACTATCATCTCGAACGCTACTTCGCCGTGCGACAAGACCCTGTAAAGTTCACCCGGTCACGTCCCTACAAGAAAAACGACAACGCCCATGTTGAACAGAAAAACTGGGCGCAGGCCAGGCACATGCTTGGTTATGATCGGATCGAAAACCCCGACACGCTTCCCCTCATTAACGACCTCTATGCCAACGAGTGGTCTCTCTATCAAAACCACTTCTGTCCATCGCTGAAACTCAAATCTAAAATCCGGATAGGATCTCGATACCGCAAGACCTATGAAGAACCGAAAACTCCCTATCAAAGAATCGTTGAATCACCTTACATAGCTTCAGAAGTCAAGCAAAGCCTTGAACTGACCCACCGTGCTCTCAATCCATTCCAATTAAAAAAGACTATCGAAAGAAAACTCAAAACCATTTTCAACCTTGTTACGGTTACCTCATTTGTGAGGCATCGAATCTGACCCTTCGGTTACCTTTTATTATGAGGCAACACGCACCGCGCATTGCCTCAAGGGGACCTCTAAAAATTCTGTAAAATAGTAGATTCCAAGATCATGTTGACAGATAGTATTATTTCGCGATGTCAGGGCGTCTATTTGTCTGATAGGTGCCCAAAACTGTTCTTTTTTCGGTCCCTTTGGGGGCCTTGTGCGGTCCTGTCCCGCTTTTCAGGCGTGGCACTCAAGATATGCAAAGCGTTTTATGTTGTAAACCAGGTTCAGGAGTCCTATCTTCGCCGCGGCCCTCAGCCGCCCGATACACCTGATCCTGCCACGAAACATGATTTCTATTTGAGCAAACACATGTTCTATACGCGATCTGACTTTGGATTTCTTCCGGTTCTGTGCCAATTGTGCTTCCGTCAATGGTGCGCCACGAGTCCCTTTGACACATATTTTGCTTCTGTACCAGAGATAATCAAGCCTTTGTTCCGCCTTTTCCGAATGATACGCGCTGTCGGCAAACACGTCCGCGTTCGTGTTCTCAGGATTAAGGAGAGGTTCAAGCATATTGGAGTCGTGCACTTCTGCGGATGTCGCCGCATAGTCTCGAATGATTTTATGCTTCGCGTCTACCGACGCATGGTTCTTGTAGCCAAAAAACGTCTGATCGTTCTTCTTCGTCCATCGCGCATCAACATCTTTCTGACGAAGTTTCTCAGGGTGCTTTTCCCATTCCTGCGGCGTGCCCCCGTTCTTGATTTCTTTATTCTCCTCCCGCGTGTTTCTCTGGCGAGGTACCTCGACAAAACTCGCATCTATTATTTGGCCTTTCTGGGCAGTGTAACCCGCTTCGTTCAACTGACGACCGAACAGGTCAAACAGCTTCTTGACAACGCCTGCTTGTGTCAGCGTTTCCCGAAACAACCAGACCGTTTTCTCGTCGGGAATGCTATCCTCGGAAGTGAGTTCAAGAAACCGTTTGAACGTCAATCGGTCCAGAATCTGAAACTGGGTTTGCGCATCGGAAAGCCCATACATCGTCTGCAACACGAGAATCTTGAACATCAGGATATAATCGTACGGTGGACGACCGGCGTTGCTCTTCCGTTCCTTGCGAAAAGCCTTGTCAATAACAGGACGAAAACTCTTCCAACGTATGGCCCGATTGATGGTTTCAAGAGGGTCTCCCATTTCGGAAAGCTCGGAAAGGCGATTCTCAAGGTCAAAAAGGCCTATCTGTCCCATCGCAATATCCTCCAGACGGTAGTGGGTTCGCAGGTTTGTTGTCTGGAATTAAAATAATTGACGAAATAGCCTTTGTCAAGCATTAATTGGGCAAATTAGGCAATTTTTAGAGGTCCCCTCAAATTAAATGTAACCGAAGGCTTAATCGAAACACGCACCAATTGATTCGTTGCCTCATAATTAAGGTAACCCAAGAAAAAAGGGGGTTACCACTATGGGGCACAAAGAAAAAGAAGCATATCGGGAAGCGATACGACAACGATATGCCCATTCCAACAGAGCCGGCAAAAAGCAGATTCTCGATGAGTTTTGTGCGATTTGCCGATACAATCGCAAGTACGCTATCCGGCTACTTGGAAAACGCAAACAGAAACAAAAAGCCAAGCGTGGAAGAAGACCCTTATATGCTGAACCGCTTTTTATTAAGGCGTTACAGTACATCTGGAAAGCCTCTGATTTCATGTGCTCTCGCCGCCTTAAGGTTGTCATTCCAGTATGGCTGCCATTCTACGAACAATCCTTTGAACTGCTTTCCGAGGAAGTCCGTGCGCGGCTCCTCTCTGTCAGCCGCTCCACGCTTGACCGCGTCCTATGCCCTTTACGTACGCGTATGGGCAAGGGATTGTGCGGCACCAAGCCCGGCTCCATGCTGCGCAATCAAATCCCCATCCGTACCGACAACTGGGATATTACCCAGCCTGGATTCATGGAGGCGGATACGGTTGCCCATTGCGGCACCAGCCTTGCCGGAGAATTTGTGTGGAGCCTTATCATGACTGACATCCATACTGCTTGGACCGAAGGCCGTGCTGTGTGGAATAAGGGCTCCCAGGGTGTCATTGAGCAGGTTAAAGACATCGAACGACGAATACCTTTTGCCCTGCGTGGCTTTGACTGTGATAACGGGTCCGAGTTCCTCAACTATCATCTCGAACGCTACTTCGCCGTGCGACAAGACCCTGTAAAGTTCACCCGGTCACGTCCCTACAAGAAAAACGACAACGCCCATGTCGAACAGAAAAACTGGGCGCAGGCCAGGCACATGCTTGGTTATGATCGGATCGAAAACCCCGACACGCTTCCCCTCATTAACGACCTCTATGCCAACGAGTGGTCTCTCTATCAAAACCACTTCTGTCCATCGCTGAAACTCAAATCTAAAATCCGGATAGGATCTCGATACCGCAAGACCTATGAAGAACCGAAAACTCCCTATCAAAGAATCGTTGAATCACCTTACATAGCTTCAGAAGTCAAGCAAAGCCTTGAACTGACCCACCGTGCTCTCAATCCATTCCAATTAAAAAAGACTATCGAAAGAAAACTCAAAACCATTTTCAACCTTGTTACGGTTACCTCATTTGTGAGGCATCGAATCTGACCCTTCGGTTACCTTTTATTATGAGGCAACACGCACCGGACGAAAAGGGCCGAGAACCGCGAATACGCCTGAGTGCGGACCCTGCGTATCGTGTCAAGATACAACGACACGTATTCGAGGCAGGAAGGTTCCATCGGGCGCTCCCGCAATGACGTTTCGAACGCACGGTTAGTTCGGACATCACCGTCCGCGCCTGCGGCATCACGGCCACTCTTTTCGTGTCAAGACCCGCGCCGATTCATCCGAGCGCACCCGCAACAGCGCATCCGCCGGAATCGCCTTGTGGGTGTGGAGCAGCATTTTGGCAACACCCTCCTGCACGTCGGACCCGACCACCAGAACAACGGGGGCGGAGAAATTCTCCGGCAGCAGGAGTACCGCGTCGCTGCGGTGCACGGCTTCCAGCCGCTCGCCTTCGGGTTCATCGCGCGAAACAATGATCCAGTCGCCTTTTCCGGTGCGATAATGCCGCCCTATCCTCAGGAGCGGCATGTCGTGCAGGGCGGGGCGCGCGGTGTTGTCGAAGTAGTCTTTGAGCCTGGCTGCAAAGTTCCCATCGGTCAATAGACATCCGCCCGCAGGGCACGAGTACTCCAGGATTCCTTTGTCCTTTGCCAGGCTCATCTGCTGCTTGCGTGACCGTCCGACAATCGCCAGGAGCCGTGCGCGGTCCACCCAGCCTTCTTTTTCCGGCACGGTGGGATCGAGCACCTGCGCCGAGAGCGGGCGGACAATAAGGTCCCCGATGCCGGACTCCTCGCTGATGACGGCAAGCGCGCGGCGGTGCTGCGACATGGGACGCTGTCCCAGGACTTCGCCGGTAAACAGGAACTGCGCGCCGATTTCCCTCATGTATTCCGCCGCTTTTTTGAGCTTGAGGATCCTGCAATCGATGCACGGGTTCATGCCGCGGCCGTACCCGTGTTTCGGGGCCCGCACCATGTCAAGATAGTCCTGACCCATGGCTATCCGCTTGAGCGGGATGCCGCCGAGTTGACGCACCGCGGTAATCACCGACGCGCACCCCGCGGATTTCGGCGTGCACGTGCAGAACGGAGAGGTAAAGTTAACCGCAAAGACCTCAATGCCTTGATCGATGAGAACCTTTGCGGCCAGTGTGCTGTCGAGACCGCCGGAAAGGAGCCCTACTGCACGAATCATCGTACCGTCACTTTCCCTGTGGCAAACCGGTGGCGCGCGCCACCACATCCTGAATCACGAGGCCTGCCAGGTAAAACCCGAACGTACCGGTCACGTGGACCGCCGACCCGTTGATCTGTTTCTTGGTGCTGCACCATTCATGCGCGGGCGCGGCCCCGCCCCCGGGGCGTTTCCCGGTTTTTGGACACAGGCAATCGGGTGCAGGCTGCAAAGGCAGGTTTTCTTCACTGTAGACGCAGGTCACCTCGCCCTCGAACCCTTTTTTCCTCAACCGCTTTCGGATATACCTGCCGAGCGGGCAGCCTTGCGAGTTCCACAGGGAATCCACCCGGATCCGCAGGGGATCGAGTTTGTTTGACGCGCCAAGAGCCGAGAATACCCTGGCGCCGGCTTTACAAGATGCAATGATGAGATCCACCTTGTTGCTGAGGCTGTCGATGGCGTCGATCACGTAGTGGTACCCGTCCAGCGCGAACCCGTCCGCGGTGGTCCTCGAAAAAATCATTTCCAGGGGAAGAATTGACGCATCGGGATGTATCTGCCGCAGCCGTGCAGCCAACTCAAGAACTTTCGGCTTGCCGACGCTTTCGGCGGTGGCCTGCACCTGGCGGTTGATATTCGTGACGCACACGATGTCCGAGTCGACAAGTGCAATGGTGCCTACGCCCGACCGGACCAGCGCTTCCGCGCACCAGCTCCCCACCCCGCCGATGCCGAACACAATCACTCTCGTCTTTGCAAGGGCTTTTATCCCGGCAGAGCCGGTGATGAGCTCAAGCCGCTGAAACACCGGATTCTGCGCCACGCAAACGATCCTCGTGCAGGTGAAGGTACAGCCCTCGCGGCAGCCGTACTGTTTCGGCACTGTCCGCCCGCGAGGCCCGGAGAAAGGCTCCGGCGCACAATAACAATGTATTTTGTGTACCGTGTGCCAGGGCACACTAAATATACTCCGTCTATTATTAACAAGGAGCGATTCCATGGCCGAACATCCACTGGCGCCGCTTTTCAGGCTCGATGCGGACCTGCAGAATCACCTGAAGGCATCAGACGCCTTTGTGTATTCCGACGGCGCATTGCCCAGGAAAACCAAACTCGTCATGGCAATGGCTTTCGACGCCGCACATGGGGCTGACCAGGGCGTTGCAGCTCTTGCAGACGCGGCGATCAAGGCCGGCGCAACAAAGCAGGAAATCCTCGAAGCCGTTCGCGTTGCCGTTCACCTGAGCGGCATCGGCGCGGCATACACCGCGTCAAAGGGGCTTGCAGGGCTGGAGTCGAAGGAATGACACAGAAGGCCGCAGGCCACATTGACACACAGGTATGTCACGCGGGACTGTGCACCGACGAAAAGACCGGCGCCGTCAGCACGCCCATTTACCAGACGGCAACGTTCCGGCACCGCGGGCCGGGATTGTCAACCGGCTACGACTATTCCAGGACATCCAACCCGACTCGCGGCGTGCTCGAACAGGCCATGGCCGGTCTCGAATGCGGACATGCGGGCTTCGCGTTCGCGTCGGGCATGGCTGCGGTTGCCGCGGTCGCCGCTCTGTTGAAACCCGGCGACGCCCTTGTGGCGTCGGACGACCTGTACGGCGGCACCTACCGGTATTTTGAAAATTTCGCCCGGCCAGCCGGGATCCGCGTTTCCTATGCGGACACTTCCCGCAGCGGCCTGATGCGGGAAATCCTGTCGAAGGAGAAGATCAGGGCGCTGTTCATAGAGTCACCCACAAATCCGACCATGAAGATAACCGACCTGCGGCGCATCTCGTCCTACGCGCGTGCCAACGGCGCGGTGACGGTGGTCGACAACACCTTCATGTCGCCGTTGTTGCAGCGGCCTTTGCTGCTGGGAGCGGATATCGTGATTCACAGCGGGACAAAATTCCTTGCCGGCCACAACGACACCTTGTGCGGCATTGTCGTGACGAGAACCCCGCGCTTGTCGAAACGGATCGCTTTTGCCCAAAACGCAGCGGGCGGCGTCTTGTCGCCGTTCGACTCCTGGCTTGTTTTGCGCGGGCTCAAGACCCTTGCCGTGCGAATGGAAAGGTCGCAGGCAAACGCCAGGAAGATCGCGGCATGGCTTTGCCGGCACCGGCGCGTCGCGGCTGTTTATTTCCCCGGCCTTGCCGCACATCCCGGTTACGCGCTTCACAAACGGCAGGCTCGCGGACCGGGATCCATTATTTCTTTCCGCATGAGAAACGCGCGAATGGCGACCGCGGTACTGCGGCGGGTGGAAACCATTTCGTTCGCGGAGAGCCTGGGCGGCGTGGAAACGCTTATCACGCATCCCGCCCGCCAGACACACACCGATGTTCCCGAACAGACCCGGCGATGCCTGGGCGTCACCGACGACCTGTTGCGCCTGTCGGTGGGCATCGAACGGTGCGAGGATTTGATTGCCGACCTTAAAAACGCTTTGGAGTAATCCTATGAGCACGCAAGAGCCTTTCCGGTACGACACCACTATTCTTCACGGCGCGGCCGCCCGCGACGAAGCGACCGGCGCGCTCAGCATTCCCATTTACCCTGCGTCAACGTACCACCAGAAGGACATCGGCGTGCGCCAGGAGTTCGACTACGGACGCTCGGGCAACCCCACGCGCAAGGCGCTCGAAGAAACCCTTGCCGTGCTCGAAGGCGGGAAGTCGGGATTTGCGTTTGCCTCGGGCATGTCGGCCATTCATGCCGCGATTACCGCGTTTGTCAAAGCAGGCGACCATATCGTGGCCACCCGGGACATCTACGGCGGCACCTACCGTTTTCTCACCGGATTTCTTTCGAAGTTCGGCGTTACCCATACCTTTGCGGATACCACGGACCCTGCAAACACGCGTGCCGCACTCACGCCGTCCACCCGCGTACTGTTTCTGGAAAGCCCGTCCAATCCGCTGCTCAAGATTACCGATCTTGCCGCGCACGCGAAGATTGCGGCCGAGCGCGGGATCATCACCATGATCGACAACACCTTTCTCTCGCCGTACTTTCTTCAGCCCTTTACGCACGGGATCGACATCAGCATTCATAGCGCCACAAAATTCCTCGGCGGCCACAGCGATCTCATCGCGGGCGCGGTGGTCACCCGATCCAAGGAACATGGCGATGCGGTCCGCTACGTCCAGAATACCTGCGGTGCCGTGCTGAGCCCGGAAAACTCATGGCTTCTTTTGCGGGGGATCAAGACGCTGGGCGCACGCATGAAGCTTCAGCAGGCGACCGCGACTGCGGTGGCCCGGTGGATGGAAAAACAAGGATGGGTGACGCGGGTGTTCTACCCCGGCCTGCCGAATCATCCGGGCCGCGACATCCTGCAGCGCGAGGCGAGCGGATTCGGAAGCGTCGTGTCTTTCTCCGTTGACACAATAGAACGTCTCAATCGCCTGCTCAAGAGGGTAAAGGTCCTTACCGTTGCCGTGAGCCTCGGCGGCGTGGAAAGCATCCTGTCGTATCCTGCCCGCATGTCGCATGCGGCAATGCCCGCGCAGGTGCGCGCCGACCTCGGCATAACCGACACACTGCTCAGGCTTTCGGTGGGGCTTGAAGCGGCGGATGATATCATTGCCGACCTGGACCAGGGTTCCGCCGGTTGAAGAGAAATCCGCCCACGTTACGAAACCGGATTCTTCGAGGAATAGTCGACCGCCCGTTTCTCGGCACTGCTTTGCCTCGCGAGCTCGATTACGCGTATGACGTCTCGTGCCTGTTCGGGCTGCACGGCCAGTTCCGTCCCGTTTACAATTGCTTCGTAGACGTTTTGGTAAAACGCCTGGTAGCACCCGCAGGCCGTTTCGATCTTTTCCCTGGATTCCGATGACCCGTTGCAGACGTTGAGCGTTCCCCATTCCGCTTCGGGGTCTTTGCCCCAGTCCCGGTCCTCCGGCGTTTTTCCGCGTTTGAGCGCCTCTTCCTGCGGGTCAAGGCCAAACTTGACAAATGACCCATTGGTGCCGTGGAGAGCGAACCGCGGGCCCGGCTCGCGCGCAAGCATAGTCGCCCCGCACGTCACCTTGAGGCGATCATAGCCGAGAACAACCTCGAACTGATCATCGGCTTTTGCATTGTCTCTTTGCATCCTGATCTCCGCGCAGACCGACTGTGGCGGTCCGAACAAGACGAGGGCCTGATCGATAAGATGCGGGCCGATATCGTAGAGCAGCCCGCTGCCCGCACCCGCCTCTTCGCGCCATGCGCCGGGCCGGGGTGATTTCCGGAACCTGTCGAAACGCGACTCGAACGCCACGAGCCTGCCGAGGCGGCCCTGTCGCACGATTTCCGAAACGGTGAGGAAATCTCCGTCCCATCGCCTGTTCTGGTGCACGCTGAGAATTCTCTTCTGACTGCGCGCCAGGTCTGCGAGCTGTTGCGCCTCAGCGGTCGTGATGGTGAACGGCTTGTCCACCACCACGTGCTTACCGGCCAGAAGCGCGGCGCGGGCCAGATCGAAATGGGTGGCGTTGGGTGTGGCAATTACTACGAGCTCGATTTCCGTTCGCTCGAAAAGCGCTGCAGCGTCCTTTACAACAGCGGCCTGTGGATACCGCTGCCGCGAGGCTTCGCCATGCCGCTCCACCACCGCCGCGAGGCGCAACCGGGGAATTGCGGAGATGACCGGCGCATGAAATACCTGGCCGGCCATTCCATAGCCGACGAGGCCGACGTTGATCTTTCTGGACATCTGCCACTCCTTGCAAACCGTCCCCGGATCTGCCCAAACCAGGGCTCCTGTGCAGGGAAACATTCAACTTCCTGGCAGGGCGGCACACGGGAAAGCCGACTCGGTTTGACATCACGGATTCAAAAGTCTATTTTTCTGGTATGACGTCATGAATTCGTGCACCTGTTACGAATTCCCTCCGCGCACAAAGCTTCCTGAAGGCTTCGGACAACATAAAGAGGCATCACGATGGACAACATACCCGCCAGCCTGGACGAATTTCTTCGCACCCACGACAAGCCGATTCTTGCGGATTTCTGGGCAGAGTGGTGCGGACCGTGCAAAATAATGGCGCCTGTTCTCCAACAACTGGCTCGGGAATGGAAGGGCCGCGTTACAGTAATAAAAATAGATACCGAAGCAAAGCAGAATCTGGCTCAACGCTTCAACATAACCGGCATTCCCACGCTTATTCTGTTCCGGAATGGAGAAGAAATACATCGCGTCACCGGCGCCGTGCCTCTTGCGCAGTTGAAAGCCGTTTTAGGCGAGTTTGTGTGAACCCCCACTGTTGACATATAGGACTCCCACAATCTTCAAACGACTCCTGCTTCCATCCATAGAATATACCGTTTCATGCTGTGCGTTGACAAGAGTTGCGCGAGCGAATTGATCTTCTCGCTCTATCCGCCAATGGACATGCTTCGCGGCTTGACTGGCCCAATATTCGCTCTTCTTTTTTATGGCAAGATCCGGTGGACTTATGCTGAATCGAATCAACACAGTGCAGGAATGCAAACGCATCATATAGTCCTTAATTACAGCAAGTTAGGACAGCAATATTTAAAGTGAAAGATTTTCCTGTTGACACCGGAACAATTCAGTGTTATATTTATATAGTTTATAAACATTATTAACATTAAAGTCAATAGTTCGAAAATGTTATACAACCATCACCCTTCAAAGGAGGTCCAAATGAAAATTGCATCAGACATCACAAAACTCATCGGCGGCACGCCGCTGGTCAAGATCAATGAACTCAACAAAGACGGCAAAGCTCAGATCGCGGCAAAGCTTGAATTCTTCAACCCGATGTCGAGCGTCAAGGACAGGATCGGGCTTGCAATGATCGAAGACGCTGAAAAAAAGGGGCTCCTGAAAAAGGGCAGCGTGATTATAGAACCCACAAGCGGAAACACGGGGATCGCGCTGGCGTTTGTTGCTGCGGCGAAGGGATACAGGCTCATTTTGACCATGCCCGAAACCATGAGCCTCGAACGCCGCAAGATTCTTAAGTCTCTGGGCGCGGAACTGGTGCTCACCGAAGGCCCCAAAGGAATGAAAGGCGCAGTTGCTAAAGCGGAAGAACTGGCCGGCCAAACCCCCAATTCCTTTCTTCCTCAGCAATTCAACAATCCTGCAAATCCGGAAGTGCACAGGAAAACCACTGCAGAGGAGATCTGGAATGACACCGACGGCAAGGTGGATATTTTTGTCGGCGGCGTGGGTACGGGCGGCACCATATCAGGAGTGGGCGAAGTACTCAAAAGCCGCAAGAAGAGCGTCAAGATCATTGCCATCGAACCTGAGAAATCTCCTGTCCTTTCCGGCGGGCAGGCCGGACCGCACAAGATCCAGGGCATAGGCGCCGGCTTTGTTCCGGGGGTGTATAATAAGGGAGTAGTTGACGAAATCATGAAGGTGAAGGAAGAAGACGCAGGCGCGGTTGCCCGGTTGCTCGCAAAGAAAGAAGGTATATTTGTTGGAATTTCCTCCGGCGCCGCACTCTGGGCCGCACTGGAAGTGGCGCAACGAGACGAGAACAAAGGCAAGCTGATTGTGGTGGTCCTGCCCGACACGGGTGAACGGTATTTGAGCACCTGGCTGTGGGAGGAACCGGTTGAATCGCCGGCGCTGTGATGGGCCGGAAAACATTGACAGAAGCGTAATTCAAAGCCGATACATAAATTACCTATTCTCTAATGGAAAGGCTCGACTATGAGTGAAAGGCCCTATCGTTTTGAGACGCTCGCCCTGCACGCGGGACAAAGCGTTGACGCCACGCAGTCGCGGGCGGTACCGATTTACCGGACCAGTTCCTATGTGTTCAAAAACACCGAGCACGCTGCGAACCTGTTTGCACTTAAGGAACTGGGCAACATCTACACCCGACTGACAAATCCCACCACCGACACCCTCGAACAAAGGGTTTCCCAGCTCGAAGGCGGCGCAGCATCGGTTGCCTTGTCCTCGGGAACGTCGGCGGTATTCTATTCGATTATTACGCTCGCGGAGGCCGGCGACGAAATCGTGTCGGCCAATAATCTGTACGGCGGAACCTACACCCAATTCGACGCGATTCTGCCAAAACTTGGCATTACCGCCCGGTTCGTGGACCCGCGCGATCCGCAAAACTTCGAGAAAGCGATAACCGACAAGACCCGTGCCGTGTTTATCGAGACTATCGGCAATCCGAAGCTTGACTTCACCGACGTGCGGACCGTTGCCGACGTTTCGCACCGCCATGGCGTACCGCTTATTGTGGACGCAACATTTACAACGCCGTTTTTGCTGAAATCGATTGAGCATGGCGCGGACATCGTGGTGAATTCGTTGACAAAATGGATGGGCGGCCACGGCACCGCCATCGGCGGCATCATCACCGATTCCGGCGCGTTCAACTGGAAAGGCGGCCGCCATAAGCTGTTTACAGAACCGGACGCAAATTATCACGGGCTTCGATGGGCGCTCGATCTCCCGGAAGCGCTCTCTCCCATCGCTTTTGCCCTGCGTGTGCGCACCGTGCCGCTGCGTAACTTGGGTGCGTGCATTTCGCCCGATAATTCGTGGGCTTTTCTCCAGGGGCTGGAGACGCTTCCCGTCCGCATGGTCCGCCACTCGGAAAACGCGCTTGCGGTTGCGGAGTACCTCAAACGGCACCCGAAAGTATCGTGGGTGCGTTATCCAGGCCTCAAGGGAGATCCTGCCCACGCCTTGGCGAGCAAGTACCTCAAAAACGGGTTCGGCGGGATGGTGGTGTTCGGTGTCAAGGGCGGATACAACGCTGCTGTTACAATACTTGACAACATTAAACTGTTTTCACACCTGGCCAACGTGGGCGATGCCAAGAGCCTTATTCTTCACCCGTCGAGCACGTCGCATTCGCAGCTTTCCGAAGCCCAGCAGCGCGAATCCGGGCTCACGCCCGATCTTATCCGGTTGTCAATCGGGCTCGAACATATCGATGACCTTATCGCCGCACTCCACGGCGCGCTGGCGTTGGCGTAATCGGCCTGCGGTATTCCTGCACAGGATCGCTGATCATACAGCGGCGGCTTCGGGCCTGACTTTTCTTGCATCAAACAGGGTACCGGCCATGATTAGGAAAAAACTGACGGTCCGCAACGAACATGGAATCCACGCCCGGGTGGCACTCAGGGTTGCGGAAATGTGCAGGCTCGGATCGTCAAACATTACGATATGCAAAGGCTGCGAAAAAGCAAGCGGCTGTTCCGTTTTAGAGCTTCTCATGCTTGGCGCAGGGAATGGAACGGAGATCGAGATTGTCGCCTGCGGCGGGGAAGAGCGCAAAAGTGTCGATGACGTAGCCCAGATTTTTTCCCAAGGATCGGGGATTTGAAGTATTATTACTCTGGCAATTACTAAACAGTTCATTAGCAAGGACACGTTTGCCGGAGTACTATTGCTAAAGGGCCGCGGGACATGAAACTTTCCACCAAATGCCGCTACGGCCTTCGGGCCATGATCGAGCTCGCGAGAAACTTCGACAACGGACCGATCAACAGGAAGAAGATTGCCGGGGCGCAGCACATCACAAAGGCCTACCTCGAAAACATCCTCACGTCCCTGCGGGAGAAAAACCTTATCCGCACCACGCGCGGCGCAAACGGCGGGTTCGTACTTCGGCTCGAGCCGTCCCGCATAACGGTATTGGATATTGTCAACGCCCTCGAAGGGTCCATCGCGCCCGTTGATTGCATCGAAAACCGCTCGGTGTGCGACAAAATTCCCTCGTGCCCGGCGCGTCTGGTGTGGAAAAAACTGTACGACGCCCAGACAAGGGCGCTGTCGGAACTAACGTTGCAGGACGTGCTTGAGATGGAGCCTGCCTCGCAAGACGTCAATTACGTGATCTAGAGCCGTTTCTCCCCGGAATTCTTTCATGCGACCAATTCTCACGGAATCCCAGCTCAAGCGGTTTCACCGGCAGGTTGTGCTTCCCGGCATGGGTCAGGCAAAACTGCTTTCGTCAAGCCTTCCAGGAAAACCGCCGCCACGAAGCGCCAAAGCGGACCGGGCTTACCCTTGCCCGGTCCGCCGCACCTCTAGTTGCCTTGTTTCTGCTGCATCCGGCTGATGTACGCCTCAAACGCCGCTTTCCCTTCGTCTTTCCAGAACTGATCGTAATAGCTCCAGTTCCTGTACGACCCGCGTATCCGGTAATCCTCATTCTCGCCGCCGGAAAACGGGCCGTGTCGGTGCCAGTGCCGCCTTCCGTGGTGCCATCCGTGCCTGCCGCCGTAATGCGGGCCGGCGCCGCCAAAGAGCAGCTTGGCAAGCAGCACGATGCCAAAGGCCTGCCAGAAGGTTATCGCCTTGAGGCCGAACAGCGCAGGCATGAGCCAGTTCCACAAGAGCAAGACCAGCCACCCGAACAACAAAGCAAACAGCACTGCAAACGTGACGCCCGCGAAAACGAGCCCAACGATCCGCAGCACTGCGAAAGCCCGAGGCGGCGGGAAATGCGGCATGTGATGTTCGAAATTGCTTTCCATGTGTTCCTCCTTTGTTATTGGTTCTTGTATTCCTTGAGGGGAATCGATTCCCGAAGTTTTGCCAACGCCCTTGATTTCTGGGCAAGCAACGTCCCCAGAGGGACATCCCACATCTCCGACAGTTCCTTGAACGTGAATCCTTCGATTTCGGTGGCGATCACGACGGAGCGCTCGTTGATGTTGAGCCGGTCCATGGCGTCAACCAACACCTCTCTCAATTCACCGTTGGCGATCGCGGCGCCGGTATCGAATCGCACGTCGTACAGAGTCTCGGAGAAAGACAAAGCTTCGTCTTCGTCATCATCTTTGTCGAGTGAAACGCTCTTCTTCTTGTTTCTGAACGCGTCTATCACCCTGTTGCGAAGCGCCTGATACGCATAGGCCGACAGGCTCCGCAGCGGCATCAAGGGATCGGCGCGGTCCAATAAGCCGGTCATCACGTCCTGCACGATGTCCTCGCCGTCGCGGTCCGCCGTATCACCGATGAGCGAACGAACGTAGCCGACAAGCGCCGAGCGTTCCGCTTTGATGAATGCCGCGATTCTGTCGTTGAGCGATTGCATTGTTCTACCGTGTAGGACGGAAGGGGGCGAAGAATTATTGCATGTTTTTGAGCACCGACGGCGGTAGAGGCGCGTCCGCGGCAGAGAGAAGCGCGCCGGTCTCGCACAGGAGCGAGCGAACCGCTTCGCGTACGTCAAAAACCGGAATCGCTTCCACGGCCGCGCCGGAAACGGGCGAAAGGACCGCCCGGTACACGTCCGACAGCGGCAAGTATTGGACAAAAAATTCGGGAAGGTTAACGTAGAGCGCAACCACCGGAATATTAAACGCCGCCGCAACATGCACAATGCACGTGTCAACGGTGAGCACCAGGGAGGCATTTCTGATGGCAGGAAGGATTCCGAGAATTGAGGAGGTTTCAAACACACGACTCCGCGGCACGCGCCGGGCAATAGCGCGAACCCGCTGCTTGTCGCGGGGCTCACTCAGCAGCACGGCGGGACCGCACTCCCTGGGAAGCCAATTGAGCAGCTCCGCCCATTTTTCATCTTTCCAGTACCGCACCGCGCCCGAGGCCGATATATTCACCGCGAAATACCCGCCGACGGCGTTCACTTTCCGAAACTCGTCAAATGCAGCGTCGTACGAAGGAGCACGCGGCAGGCTTGGCCGCAACGATGCATTCTCTATCCCAAGATAGGCGAGGTTTCGCAGGCTCCTCGCCGCATAGTGCTCTCCTCCGGCTTTTTGTTCGCACGCAGGATGCGTGAACACTGCGTCGCCCCGAAACCCGATTTTAATGGGCGCTTGCGCCAGACGGACGAGCGCGGAGCTTTCGGTTGATTTATGCTCCTTCGGGTCAAGCCACACGTCAAACGTGGTCGTACGGAGCATTGCGATAAGCCGTAACGTACTCCACGGACGCTTGGTGTACACGTGCACGCGGTCGATGCACGGGTTTCCCGCGGCAACCATGTGGTTGTTCCTGCCCGCAATCAAATGCAGTTCGTTGCCAGGATGCGCGGCTTTGAGAGCGGAAAACAGCGGCGTTATCAGAAGCAGGTCCCCGATGCGGCCGAGCTGAACGATGCAGATCTTTCTGGCCCGATTATCCCATGCCCGCGTGCTCATAAATACAAAATACACGCCGGCCGCATCGCGAAACCAAGGGAAACAACTTACCTCACAATCGCGCATTTCATCGTGCTTGTGAATTGGCCTGCAGAAAATCGGACGCAGTACGCGCCCGAGGCAAGCCTCGAAACGTCCACCTCCCGACTGTAAAGTCCCGCAGGTTGCGAAACCGCCGGCAGAGCTTCAACGCGGCGCGACAGGGCATCGAACACTTCTATGGCAACCCGGCTGGGCTGCGGGAGCCGGTAGCCTATGCGGATGCTCCTGCCGAAGGGGCCGGGATACCTTGCAAATACGGAATACCTTCCCGGCAATCCCGGTGCGTGAACAGGGAGGGACAGCACAGGGGGCCCGGCCAGGGCGGCAATGCCGCACGGCGGAGACGCCGTGCGCGCAACCGTGATTGTGTCTGTGCCGTCAAAGGCTGAAGAACGTACCAGACTTGTGCCGAACTCGGTCCAGTACAGCCTCCGTGCTGCCCGGTCTGCGGTTATGTACTGGGGACTCGCGCAGTTGGCAACAATCGTGGTTGCGGCCGTTCCGTCGAGCTTCGACCTGCCGATGCTCCCCGCATTCGCATCTGTCCAAAAAATGAACCCACTGTCGGGATCGAGCGCTATGCCGACGGGACCGGCGAGGCCCGTGACGATTCCCTGCCACGCGGCCTGCGGCGCGGCGGCAGCCCGTTCAAGCGCGCCTGCACCGAAATCGGCCCAGTACATTGTTTGCGTTTTTTCGTCGACCGCGATTCCGTACGGGGTGTTGGCGCTCGCCGCGCCGAACAATTCGAGCAGCTCGGCGGAAGATCCATCGAGGTTTGCCCGAAAAATCGAGGGGCCCGAGGCCAGATTCGTGCCGGTCCAGTATAATTTCTTATTTGTCGAGTCCACTGCGACTCCCCTGGCGCACGATTGCAACGACACCGCGGTGCCCGAATCACCGAGGTCTGCACCGGCAAATTTGACATGTGCGTTAAGAAAAGCGAGTTCGGTCCAGAAGACCGCGTTTGTTCCCCGGCTTATCGCCAGCGCCTGCGGAAGGGACTGCGCCGCAAGCGCCAGCGTCGATGCGATTGCGCCGCTTCCATCGGCAAGCACGAGCCTGGGCGCGCCAAAATTCGCCTCCGTCCAGTACAGGGTAACGCCTTCTGCGCGAAAAGCGTGCAGAGCGATGAAACACACGACCATTCCCCACGCCGCCGTTTTCCTCTTCCCCATTGCAAACTCCTTTCGTGAACGCAACCGTCGATCGACCGCCTCGGTTCCCGGCTAGTTGCGAGCGGGGAATATGCCCGTAAGCGCGATGATGAAATTAACGCACTCAAAAGGCGGCATAATAGGATGCGGCTGGCCGCCCCCCGCCTGGCTTACCACGACTGCCGACGAGGCCATTGTCGCATTGCTCGTTTTTCCATACGACGGAGTTGCCGAGGCGTTGCGGGCGGGCAACGCGGTTTGCGGCCTGTCGGTTGTTGCAACGGTTGAATCAACAGCCAACACTGCGCCGTGCGTATGCACAGGCATCTGGGCCACGGTAAGCGTTTCAGTCTCCTGCCCACCCGCATCGCCCAGATTTCTGGGAGTCAAATTGGTGCCGGTACCCGCATTCATCGGAAACCGTCCCCGAAGATCCGGCAACGCAAATGTCGTCGTTCCATTGCCGCCGTACGTTGTGCCGAGCAGAGAAAACAGCACGGTGTTTTGGCTGATCGGAAGCAGCGAGCCGTCGCAGAACGCCCATCCGACGGGGGCAAAGTTTCCCGCGAACATCTTGATCTCACCCACATAATTGTTTTGGGCATCAACAGAAGTTGCATTCAGAACAAAGAAAACCACAAACGCAGACAGCACATTCCCCACCAGGCATTGCTTTCTGATCCGGACCGCGGCACTTGTCATGACATCCTCCTTTACTTGTTAATAATCCGGGAACAACATGACTTTGCAAGTATCGTTCCAATTGGAAGATTCTCGCATGCGGATCCCTGTCGCCCAAGAAGAAGGAGTCAAAATGCACGGGTCAGTCGAAAGATGACGATTCGCGCTTTTGATAATTCTTTTGGGAACGAGGAATCCATGCCGCCGATTCGAACAGTGCCATCCAGCCACTGATGTTGATGTTCCCTTCCTTTACATTATGCACAACCTTCAGATTCTTCCGCCGGAATTAAGATAAAATGTTATTTTGGATGCGGTGCGTAGAATTATACGAGACTTGAGCAAGACTCCTGTGCCCCTGTGCCGGCATCTGTCGCTTGGCGCCTTTCTGCTGCTATCGCTGGCAGTCCCTGACCTCCCAGCCCAACCGCGAGCGCCTGCCCCGTACCCCGGTATCACCTTCCGCCAGCACGAACTTGCCCAGCGGGCCATGCACGAGTTCTTTGCTCAGCATTGGGAATCCGCTGAATCCACGGGTTGCGAAATGTTTCATCTGGAACAGGCCGACACCCTGCTTCCACTAAGCAACATGCTTCGGTTTGCCATGCGGGCCTGGCGAATACTCAATGACGAATTCGACTCCCCGCAGGAGCGGGAAACCCTGGAAGAGGGGCTCAAACCGCTTCGGACCGAATGTATCCGCATACTTCACAAACAACAATTTGCAGACTCCACGCGACCGATGCGTATGTTTCTGGAAGCCGGAATCAATGGGTTCAATGCCACGCTGATCATCAGGTCAAAACCGCTGAGCTCGCTTTCCGCCGGCCTCCAGTGCTATCGGACGCTCGATTCCATAAGAACGCTCGCCCCGCAAATCAAGGATGTCTACCTTGGGCTGGGACTCTTCCAATGCTCGCTCGCAAACGAACCGGGCATAATCGGGTTTGCTTTGCACCTTTTCAACCGGCTTCAGGTAAGCCTCGATTCAGGTCTCACGTATCTGCGTATCTGCTCGGACGGCGCATTATACACCAGGGAAGGAGCAAAAGAGTACCTTCTCCAATTCCTTTCACCTACAATCAAAAACGAAGCTGCCGAGAAGCGGAGAATCTCGAAGTCGCTTGAAGCCGAGTTTCCGGGCAACCCTTTCTACGTTTTTCAGGATATCGACGAGGAAATGGCATTTCACCGGAAGGACGTTTTTTCCAGCGCCCGGTTTGCCTGGGCCGTTTCCCAGGTCCGCGCCTTTGACACAAGCAACTCCTCAGCAAGGCGTTTTGCAAATCTTGTCAAATGGCAATGCGCTGCAATTGATTCCGCGGCTTCGGCGGATTCACACATGGAGCCGGCAGAGCCGGGCTCTGCGTACTCTTTTTATCCCGTTTTCCTGGTTGCCGCAAAATTGAGATTTCTTCTGGATGGCGACAAGAACCTTGGCACTGAGAGGCAAAAGATCACTATCCGTTTGTATCATCGCCAAAGAAAACAGGCGTTTTCGATCATCCGGAGATCGGATATCAACCCCATGCTCAGGGAATACTACCTGTGGCACATGGAAGATGGTTTGCCGTGATGCCTGGCCGATCAAAAAAGGGAGCAAAATCCGCAAGGAAAGCTGTATATTATTAAATGGAAGGCATTTTCGTCCGCCAACACCGCCCCAAGTGGCGGGATGCGCGGGGCGGTGTTATTCATTCCAAAAAGGGGGGACGATGTTTAAGCGTATTAGCACTATAGCGATTGCGCTCTTGGTTGCAGGCACTGTTTCCGGCTTTGCCCAAACCTACACGCCTGATTCAAGCAACAGGGTTACGATCAATTTGGGCGCCACGGCGTGGAAGATGATCACCTCCGATCCCACGGGCGCGCAGGCCCCAACGTACAACGACGCGGCAGGCGCTGACGTGGGCATTCCGCAATGCATGGCCCAGGATCAGACGTTTGTCAACAATGCGTCGGGAGGCGGAAACCTTCCCGGCGGACCCTACTGGTACCGCAAGGCGTTTACTCTTGACCCATCCTATTCCGGCAGAAAGGTTTTTCTGGAATTCGAGGGAGTTCATCTCGGCTGCCAGGTGTACGTGAACGGCACGATGCTGCCCACCACAAGTACCATAAATCCCCAGGCCACGCACGTGATCGGATTCGTCGGCTTTACGAACGACATAACAAGCCTTGTTAAATTCGACGGCACCAATAACGTGATCGCTGTCCGAGTTGCAATGAACGCCGCCTGGTTTGCCGACCCGGGATTTTCAACGGTGTTCAGGTTCGGTCAGGGAGATGGCGGGCCTTTCCGGCCGGTGTGGCTGCACATCACCGACAATGTCCACATTCCCACAAATGAATACTCGGGGACGCAACAATGGGGAACCTATGCCGCCACGACAAACGTCTCGGCCGACGGTTCACAGGCGACGGTGCGGATCCTCACCAACGTGCAGAACGATAACACAACCGCCCAGGCCGTCACTCTCACAACGAAAGTCGTTGACGCATCCAACAGCATCGTTGCGCTTTCCCAGGACGCAAGCCAAACCATCGCGGCAGGATCAAACTGCATTTTCGATCAGACCGGCACCGTCAACAATCCGAAGCTTTGGTACCCTAACAATTCTCCCTACGGTAAGCCAAATCTTTACACGATTTATCACATAGTGAAAATCGGCACCACCGTGGTTGATCTTGCGCAGACCACCTTCGGCATACGCACGATCACCTGGGACGAAAACTTCCCCTATATCAATGGTCACGAGCATCACTTGTACGGCGCCGCCTCCCGGTACGATTACCCCGCGCTCGGCACGGCCGTGCCTCCTGCGCTCCAATGGCGTGATGCAAAATTGCTCGCGGCTATCGGCGGCAACCTCTGGAGGCCCGGCCATTCGTCTTGCAGCAGGGAATTCGTGGAGGCTTGCGACGCTTACGGCATCATGCTCATCCAGCCCAGCGGCGAAGGCGAGGGAGCTTTCTCCGATGGAGCGAATGCGACCGCGTCCCGTCTCATTCTCAAGAAAGAGATCCACCGGGACATGATCATCCGGGACCGCAGCGATCCGAGCATTCTCGCATGGGAAGCCTCAAACGGCGACATGGATTCGCTCTATGCCGACACCTTGAGAACCCTCAGCACGACGTGGGACTCGCTCGCGCCAAGGGTAATTTCGCTTCGGGGCAAGCCTTTCAAGAAAGGCCCCATCGATCTTCACGGGTGCACGCTTACCGGTTGCGACGCGCAGCAGAAGCCGCTTAATCCGTACTGGCCGTGGTGGGGATCTGAATACTGGGGCCCGCAAAGTTCCCGTTTCGCGTATAATTACCAAATTCAATTTTGCGGCGACTTTCTCCACGATTGGGCAGCCGGCATAAAGAACAATACCTTCGGCATGTGCCAATGGTACCTTATGGAGACGCCCGGCGAAGAAGGCACTTTCCTGGAAGGCGGACCTACGCCGCGATCGTTCGGTTCCTCGATGATGGATTTCAGCCGCATTCCTAAGTTCCTCTATTATCAATATGGCGTGTGCTGGGTCCCCTATGCCACCCAACCAAGGATTGCGATTGCAAATCACTGGAACCGGTCGGCGGGAAACGTGAGGGTGGACGTGTGGAGCAACTGTCCTTCGGTTCGCCTCAGCCTTAACGGAACCGTCGTCGGCACGCAGGCGCCAAACGGCCAGCAAGGCCCAGCCGGCGGAATAAACGACGTGAGCAATACCGCCACGGATTTGCCGTTTCAGTGCACATTCCCCAGCGTTGCGTGGCAGGCCGGCACACTCAAAGCGGAAGGGCTTGACGCCAACGGCAATGTGCAATGCGTCGATTCACAGGTGACGGCAGGCGCTCCTGACCACATAGTGCTTACCCAGCAGCAAAACATCACGAAACCCAACGGTGAAACGTTCAACGTCACGGCAAACGGGACCGATGCCGCGGTCATTCTTGCGACGATTGTTGACGCAAATGGCAACTGGTGCCCAACCGACACTGGCATAATCACCTGGAGCGTGGCCGGACCTGCCACGTATCGGGGCGGAAGCGACGAGTTTGTAACCGCGGGTCAGGGTTACGGCTATCACGCTCCGCTGGACCCCAATCTCGATATAGAGGGCGGCAAGGCATCTGTCGCGGTGCGGTCGCAGTTTACAACAGGGGCGGTTACCGTGAGCGCCACAGTGGCCGGCCTTCCCCAGCCGACTGCCACCACTTCGTTTAACATAATGCCGGTTTCCGATATGGTGGTCGTGGCAAACCCGGCCCGTCCTTCAGCGCTTTCGGGCAATCCGGCCATGGCGAGGATTTACGTCGCAGGCAGCCTTGTGCGCTATTACCTTCCCGCCGTGTCAAACGTGTCGGCCGACATTCTCAACGCTCACGGCCAGACCGTGCGCAGGCTGCAAGCATCGTCTCAGGCGGCAGGCTGGCATTCCTTCAGAATTGATTCACAACTGGCAGCCCTTGATAATAGTGTCTCGGGAGTCTATTTTGTGAAGCTGATGGTGAACGGATCGCCCCTTGAGGCGCAGAAAATTGTGTTGATGCGCTGAGGTAAGGCATCGGCCTAAAGGTGCTGAGGGACTTGACGCATTTTTGAGATTGAGCGGGGGATTTCGTCGAATCGTTTCCGCTTCCGGAACGACTGGCGGGTCCCCCCACCTTTTTTGGTGGGTCATGATCTTTCTAGAACTTTTCGACACTTTCCCTTCAAGTAAACAACCTCGGCGAAAGGAGATTGCCCGCGCAGGAACATCACAATGGTTTTCTTTGCAACTCGCCTTGGGAAGCCAATTTTTTCTTATATACTCTTTTGAGCTCAAAAGATCGTAGATGTGTTCGCAAATTCATCATGTTCGCAAATATTTGACAATTGTATCTTATTAAATATCATTGTATTACAGATCAACATGTTCGCAAATAGACATGGCATTATTGAAGAAATACCTCACCTTGCTCATATTTATCAGTATATTATAGATGAAAAAGGGACAAATACAAAAAAACAAATAGTATTTCTGGAAAGATAACCGTACAATTTTATTGAGTGCCAAACCAAAACGCGCATGTTGAAAAATCGGGTATCAAATATTCGAATACCATAAAACATACCTGGTCACTTTATCGGTTAAACAACCTACCCACCCCCTTTAAGGAGGCTTGTTTAAATGAAAAACGCATCCACAACGATTCTTCTCTTGGTTTCTGTTGTTTTCGGCCAGAACGTCAACATTTCGGGTAAGGTGACGAACACAGGCGGGCAGCCGATCCAAGGGGCCATGGTACAAATATTTTCAACGCCAATGGCATGTACTACAAAGGCTGACGGTACGTATCTGCTGTCAGGGTCCACGCACACGATCGGCATGAACTCGGCGCAACTGGTTCCAAATAGCATCACGTACCAGAATCATTCATTTACCTTTACGGTTTCGGCTGCGGCAACGGCCAGTGCCAAACTCTACGACCTCGCCGGACGCACTGTGGCTGAGATTTTTAACGGTCGCCTGAACCAGGGGGTGAACCGAGTCCCATTTTCAATGGAGGGCATCGGCCGCACGATGCTGCTTCTGCGCACAAAGATAGGCGATGTCAACGGTACCTACATGCTCAATCCCGCGGTACCCGCCTCGTTCGCGATCCGCTCTTCGTCCCGCATCAGCGGCAGTTTGTCCAAGACCATGGCGCTCGATTGGTTGCAGGCGAGCAAGACGGGATACTTAACCGATATCCAGACCATAAGCTCGTATACCGGCATCGTCAATTGTACCTTGTCAACGATCGCCGCAGGCGCCCCTAATTTCGGCCCCAATGTCCATATTTTCGATCCTACAATGGTGATGAGCACAATTCAATCCACCATGGACGGTCTTGTCGGTTCCACCGGGCAATTCAGCTCGCAACGCACCGCATTCCTGTTCAAGCCCGGCAGTTACTCGTTGACCATAACGGTTGACTATTACATTCAGGCATACGGCCTGGGGATGTCTCCCGAAGACGTGCAGATAACGGGCGCGGTGCAGGCAACGAACGGAGGTACCGGTTCATTCTGGCGGGGCGCGGAAGGCTTTTCCGTTACGCCTACCGGCGGGACCGATGTGTGGGCAGTATCGCAGGCCGACCCCTTCCGGCGCATGCATGTCAAAGGCGCGTTGAGTATTTGCAACAGCGGCGCAAGCGGCGGCTTCATATCCGATTCCAAAATCGACGGTGCGATAACCACTGGTTGTGCACAACAGTTCTACATACGAAACAGTGTCGTCAATGGAGCCAATGCCGGTGGTATCTGGAACTTTTTGTTCCAGGGATGCGACAATCCTCCGGCCGAGACGTGGCCGACGGGCGGGATAAGTGTGGTCGCCAGTACGCCGCTGGTGCGCGAAAAACCGTACCTTGTGTTCGACAACACTTCCGGATTGTACTCCGTTTTCGTTCCGGCGCTTCGCACCAATTCTCAGGGAATCACCTGGGGAAACGGCACTCCGGCAGGCGTGTTGATGCCCATTGACCAGTTCTATATTGCACTTGCCGGCACCGACAACGCCGCAACGATTAACGCAGCGCTTGCCCAAGGAAAGAACCTTATCCTCACCCCTGGTATCTACATACTCAATACCCCTATACTTGTCCAGCGTCCCGGTACCGTGGTACTTGGCCTGGGCATGCCCACGCTGCAGGCGCAAAACGGCTCGACCGTTCTCAAGACCGCGGACGTGGACGGCATCGACGTCGCCAATATATTATATGAAGCCGGCTCTGGTGGTAATTCGCCCGTTTTGCTCCAGATAGGCGATTCCGGCAGCGCAGTGGACCACAGCGCGAATCCGCCCATCGTCCACGATCTCTTCCTCCGCTGTGGCGGCTCCGTTGTCGGCACATGCACAATCGGCGCAATCTTCAACAGCAACAACACCATCCTCGATCATTCCTGGATCTGGCGCGCCGACCATGGTGCAGGCGCGGGATGGAATACCGACTCAACCATTATCAGAGATGGGCTCTACATCAACGGCAACAATTGCATCACATACGGACAGATGGTGGAGCATTGGCAAAGGTACAACACAGTCTGGAACGGCGACAACGGCCAGCAGTATTTCTATCAGAATGAGCTTCCCTACGACGTGCCGAACCAGGCGTCGTGGATGGAAGGCACTGTCCCTGGAATACCTGCCATCAAGTTGACCGACCGGGCTACGAAATTTTATGGATGGGGGCTTGGCATCTATTCCTACATGAGGAGGGCCGCGATCACAACCACCAATGCCATCGAAACCCCCAAGGTGCCGGGAGTATCGGTCCATCGTGTCGTCACCTTTGCGCTTGGCGGAGACCAGGGAACGATTTTGCATGCGATAAACGACACGGGGGCGGCGGTAAAGAATCCAAGTCCCACGATGATCAGATTCGGGGATTATGTAGGACATTGATAACAGATTTGAGAAGATTTTGAGTGAAAGGGTGATCAGAAGATCACCCTTTTTCTTATTTATCAAAGAGTAATTAATGCTGGTAGGGCCTCGCCGGCCCTAAAACCCGGCAAAGAAAATGCTTATTATAACAACCCCCGGCGGCCAAGGCGCCGCCACCCCCTTGGAAAGGGGGAAAACTCATTCCGGAACCCCCAACTTGTTCTTCACGAATGGAATACTGATACGCTCAGTGCTCGGGCGGCAAAAGGCAGGAGGTATAATAATGAAGCGCGAAGCGCTATTACCTTACCTTGGGGAATACAATGACAATTCGCTTTGGCGCACCCTTCGGTCCACCTGGGCAGAAGAAACTGCCATATTTGTCAAAACGGCCTGCGGCAATATTTGCACTTGAGGAATAGCGTTGATATGACGAAACGCGTTGGATCTTAGTTTAGGACGGACGCAGGGTCGAACGGATACAACATCTTTGCTTCAAAACTGCCGCTCCGAAGGTGCGCGCAACGGGTGTTCCGGTCTTGCCACAGGCCCAACTCCGCCGCACTCCGCGAAGCTCCCAAAAGCATTTTAATTAATTGATTGCGGCAATCCATTGTCAGACAAACACTATTTCAGCACACACGACCGATCAAAATTCTTGGTGATTATAAAACATCTTGCACAGGAATTATCTTGTGCATATGGGCTTTAGTCAATTAGAAACCTTTGAATTCATAGGGAAAACTGAAAACAGGGCAAAATTGTTCCTCAGAAAGTTCTGTTGGAAAAATGGCCATGTTTTCTGCATCAATTGTAACAGCCATAAAATCTATCGTTTAAAAGGTAAAAAGTTCAGGTGCAAACGATGCGGAAATACCTTTCATGACTTCTCGAATCGGTGGATTGGTCAGTGCCGCGTCCCTCTGAAAAAGCTGCTGTGGATCATTAAGCTCTTTGAACTGGAAGTCTCAGCACGCAGGATAGCAACTCAGATCGGTTTGAGCTATCCCACGGTCTTGCGGATGTGTAATCTCATCCGAAGGGCCTTGATGGTCGCTGAAAGCGATTTCTGGCTCTCTGGAGAGGTTGAGCTCGATGAATCCTACTTCGGCGGCAGGCGTAAAGGTAAACGTGGCCGGGGTGCTGCCGGAAAGGTTCCCGTCTTTGGTATCCTGGAGAGACACGGAAAAGTGAAGGTGACAGTAGTAAAAAACGTCACTGCCGAAAGCCTGTTGACTGAGACTGTGAAAATGGTCAGACGAGGCTCCATCATTTACACTGACAAATTCCGCGGCTATGACGCCCTGATGTTCTGCGGTTATCGGCATTTGAGAGTCGACCATGGGAAAAGATTTGCCACAGGCAAAGTTTATATTAACGGTTTGGAAGGCTTCTGGAGCTATGCTAAGGAACGTCTTGCAAAGTTCCATGGAGTCTCCAAAGAATACTTTCCAGGGTATCTGAACGAAATGGCTTTTCGGTACAATCATCGTCATGAAAATTTCTTTGAAAAACTTGTCAAAATGATCACTAATTTGGTGCAAGATCCTTTATAATTACCAAATTCTTTACTCACCAATTCCAATTTCTTCTTCCTCCCCAACTTCTTGACTTCATATTCCCGACTCATCGCCTGTCCCCGCGTCCCGCATTTTTCAACATACCTGAGCGCTACGGGCAAATGCGCCCTGGTATATTTCGCTCCCCTGCCCGCCTTATGCGCGGCAAGCCGCTTCCGCACGTCATTTGAAATCCCCGTGTACAAGGAGCCGTCGCGGCATTCCAGTATGTAAATAGACCACGCAGCTTTCCGGCGTTTGCGGGCCATCAAAAAATCGACAATTTGTTAAGCGTTCGTTCTCCTGCCTGTGTCATTTCGAGTAAATAGATACCTTTACTTAATGAGGATGTTTCGAGAATAAGGCCGGCAGACGGTACCTTCCGGGTATTGATCACCCGAACAACCTTGCCGGAACAGTTCAAAAGCTTGACAACCGCGCCCACCGTTGCGTCCGTTCCGGAAATGGAAATAATGAAGTTTCCATTGGAAAGTTTCTTTATCGCCATCCGCCCCGCGTAGCGGGATCCGGCTTGCGAACCCGGACCGATTGGCGAGACAACGCCGACTCCGGAACGGATTCCGTATAAAAATCCGTATAAAGCAATTTTCCCCCGCATGGTCTGCTGCGGCGTAAATTCGGAATGGGCATATACATAACGGGTATTGAAATAGACCTCGCCAACAGGCCAGGTCGAATTGGTAGGATAGCTGAAGGCCGTCATCCAGCTTGGATTGCCCATAACCATGCCGCCTCCCCAATCGACGACATTGAAGTACGGGGTCATTCCAGGATGCTGGCCCGGAGTACCGTCATTCTGGCCTGAGATGTACATGGCGTCGACACTGCGTTTTGTGGAAAGCGGTGTTGATGCTGTGGTCATCTGGATCAGATTCGCCGGATTTCTGCCGAGTCCCCAGTCAGCTTCCAATATCAGGGCATTCTCCAGGAAATCTTTGTCCGCCTGGGTCGTCGCAACCGCACGCGCAAGGATAGTCCGCTGGACATTCTGCTCGGTATGGAACCACCCTGTATTATTGTCGGTCGAACGCCGTGAAGGCCTGATGGTACTGTAGTTGGCCTCGCTGTTTTTCGCCTCGTTGATTATCGAGGCTTTCATATTGCTAAACAAGGTAGGATAATTGACGGTACGGTTGGTGAAAAGATACGCGGCGGTCGCCCACAGCTGGTTATAGGCGGTTACATCTATGATTGTGGAGGTCGCGTTGGTAACCTTGCTTTCGGCATTGATTTCGTTTTCATAAACCGTGTTTCCCGTTACATTGTAAAGGTACGCGGCGGCCAACATCTTAAGGTCTCTGCCCCGCACATAGCCGTCGCCGATTCCTTGTTCAAAGTCAAGCATCTGATCGGCGAGTCCCCCGGCAAAATTGTACGCATTGACGGCCGAGTCCCGGTAGGTGTTCATGTACGTTGTGAGACCGGCAATGCGGAACGCCTCGGCCAGCATCGCGCTGTTGGCGGCGCTGGCCCATGCCGCAAGTGCGTTAGCTCCGGCCTGATAAAAAACATTGCTGCTGTTGGGGTTCGTGAGTCCGTACCCGTATGCCTGGCCGTCGCGCAGGTTCAGCCAGAAATCAACTTCGTTTCTTGCTTCATCGATGATGTCCGGAATGCCGTTGCCGCTCTCCGGTATGCCGAGGTTGTCGTCGGAAATAGCGCCGTTCGTTAGTATAAAAGGCAGAAGCATATCGTAAATATTTGAAATGTGGCTCATGTTCCTGTCCCAGTCGGCCGCGTCCGCATGCCCGCCGATTGCCCGCATGTTTGTCCTGCCCGTGGAATAGGGAGCCCACGCATCGGGATTATCATACACATCCCCGCCGGAAAAGGTCGTCCAATTGGCATTGGTCGGCTCCATGGTGGTGATATAGACAACCGTGCTGGGCGGGTTGACACCCGGTATATACAACGGACGCCGCGGAACCGGCCGTATGCCGACGCTGTCCTGGCCGATGCGCATGTAGAAATAGCCGCGTTCATTTACCATAAACGGATCGTGATACACGTCATCGGCGATCTCAAAATCCTGGCTGCAGCCGACTCCGTCAATTGCCAGTCGGTATGTTCCCGGCGTGTAATTGCCTGTAAAATCGGCTTTCCACACATTGGACATGGTAAAATTGTACCCCTGCGCTTCGCCGGCGCTTGCTTTCCAGAAAGCAACCGTAGCCACCTGCTGCGATGTCTGGGTGACGGTGTTGTACAGGTAGACATTATTTCCCTGGAAACCCGTGTAATCTCTGGCGCCGCCATCGCCCAGCCAACAGTAAAGGTCGGCGGCTTTTATGCTCGCGGCATTCGAATAGCCCACAAGATTGACATGCACGGCTTCGGAACGGCTGTTGTAAATATCATACGTAAATGTCTTTGAAGTGGAATCGGCATTGGTGTTTGCGTTGATCTGAAGGGTATAGGTTTTTCCCTGTACCATGGAACTGGGCAGTTTCAGATAAATGGAGTGCTCCATGGTGTGCAAATAGGCAAAATCGCTGCCTGTCCAACTGCCCTCGTACATGCCGTTGAGTTTTGATTTCCTGGAGCAGCTGGTGGGCGCCAGTCCCGCCGCGCCGTACGCAACATCGTCGGTTGAGGTAAGTTTCCAGGAGGCGGTCGCTACGGCATTGGCGGTATTGAGGGCAGTACCATAATTTACAACGTAATTTTTACTCGCATCGTGGCCAAGATTAAGAAAAGCCGTCGGCCCCAAACCATCATCCACAAAGTCGACGTCGCCGTCTTTGAAATACACCTGGAGGTACTCCTTGTCAACAACTTTCACTTCCGCAAGCATTGACGCCTGCAAAGCCTGAAAGAATGAAAGGAACAGGATAAAGCCTGAGATGGAAACAGCATTACGCGCACGGTGCGGATGCCTTGGCATAGGTACCCCTTTTTTGATAGTCTCTTGAGGTGGAAGCGCCGACAGATGCAATATAGTTGTCACCGCAAGGAGAGTCACTAATCAGGTCACACGTAAGGTTCCGTAAACCGTTCGTGGTGACACTGAGTTTATCGAAGTGTGTCGAATCATGAACGCCCCGTTCATCACGTCGAAGCTACAACGCGCCGAAAAACCCTGGAGAAACTGGACAGTGTCCCGCTCTTTGTCTCTCAAGGCGAACATCATGTCGCCGGACAACGGGCGGAGAACTCCCGTAAGCAAAGTATTCGCAGAGGTCAAAGCGCTCATTCCCGATTCTCCCCAAAGGTTCGAGGCACTCACCCTGTAGTAGTAGGTTTTTCCTGTGTCAAGACCTGTGTCGGTGAATGTGCCTGCGGTCAGGGGTCCAATACGCAAAGGACTGGAACCCGTATCTGTTGTATCCCTGTAAATTGCATAATATGTTGCGCCCTGCACTACAGGCCAGGTGACTACAATGCTTGTTTTGGAAACGCCTGTTGCGACAACATTCAAAGGCACGGCAGGAACGGTTGTCGCGTTTACCGAGACCGACGGACCGGACTCGCCCGAATCGCCAACGGCAGTTATCTTGTAATAGTACTGTGTACCCGCAGACAAACCCGTGTCGGTGAATGAGGTATCTGCAGCGCCGCTCAATGTTGCCACAATCGAATATGATCCGCTCGCGGAGCCGCTCCTGTAAACTTTGTATGAGGTTATTGGCGCATCGTACGGAAAGCTTTTCCAGATTACAGTGATACTGTCGCTCGTTGCTCCTGCAACCATAACTCCCAAAGGTGCGGCGCGATTGGTTGTTGCACTTGCCGGGGCCGATTGGCCCGACTCGCCGGAAGTATCGAGCGCGGTCACCTTGTAGTAATATAAGGTAGACGGAGACAAACTTGTATCCGCTGTACCCGAATCGATAATCGTATCTGCGGTCACAATGCCGACCGCCGCATAGCTTCCGGTGTCGTTTGTGGTGCTCCTGTATACCTTGAACGATTTAGCGCCCGCAACCGGCGGCCATACCACCATGATGCTGACGGAAGAAACGGCGGTTGCCGCCAGGCCCATGGGCATTGCAGGAACAGTGATCGCGTTTATCGACGCAGACAATGGCGATTCCTGCGAACCATTGGCCGCGCCTATTTTGTAGTAATAAATTGTCCCGGCCTTGAGGCCGGTGTCAATGAATGTGTCGATTGAAACCGTTCCGACTGCGGCAAAGGCGCCCGTGTCCGAAAAGCTCCTGTACACATTGTAAGATGCAGCGCCCGGAATCAAGGCCCAATTAACGGAAATGCCGGAACTGGAAGTGCCGATGGCGGCAAGGTCCGAGGGAATCGCGGTGGTTGAATAAACCGGTGAGGACGTGTCGGATCCGAAATTGTTGGATGCAACTACCTTGTAATAGTACAGGTTGCCCGCAACCAGGCCGGTATCGACGAAGGAATCCGGCACCACCGTTTTAACAAACGAGAACGTTCCGCTGTCGCTCGCGCTGCGTAAAACAGTGTACGAGGTCGCGCCCAGAATCCTCACCCACCCGACGCGGATACTGTTCATGCCCACCCCAGACGCCCACACGCTCAAGGGAACCGGCGGCTTCACCGCCGTGTTCACCGACGAATTGGAACAGGACAGCATAAACCCTATTGTCAAGATACTCGGAAGGAGGAATTTTGGTATCCGGATCATAACGTGCCAGAGTACGCGACGGCGGACGGCGGGTTGATTGAATTCCGGGCCGTGAAACCCGGGCCTTTGATCGTAAGAGGGAAAAATAGCTGGATCGCGCGGGAATGTCAATTTGTTGATGGGATGCTCGGCTGCCTTTCTGCCGCAAAGCGTCGCGAAATTGGAGAACCCCGCAGCAAGCTGCGGGGTTCAATCATAAGTATGCCGCGTCCATCGGGGGATTGATAGTATTTTATGACGGTAAGGCGCATCGACCCGATTCTTCCTCCGGGATTGCAGAGGAGTTTCTTGATTCTTGCGTCTTGAAACAATTTGAGGGGGCGTAATGCACATTTTTCCCATACTCACAGCCGCTCTTGCCGGGACCGTACTCACGGCGATTATCGCGTTTTTCATGTCGAGGATCGGGGAAAAAGCGGCATTCGACCGCGGGGCAGGCCAGAACGCAAACCAGCTCGGCGTTCTTCAGGAAAAACTGTCGACCCTTGCCGCACAGATACAAGACCTCACTGCACGGCTTGCCTCGGCGGAGGCGCTGACGGAACAGGAACGTGAGAAATCGTGCGAGCTCACCGCGCGCGCCGCAGCGCTCGAAATTTCGGCGAACCGCGTACCCCAATTCGAAAAGGAACTGTACGCCTCGCGCCAGGAAATGTCGCAGAAGCAAAGCGACATCGCGCGCCTCGAAACGATAATCGACAAAGAACGCAGGCAAAACGAAGAGAAACTCGCCCTGCTCAATGAGGCCAAGGAACAGATGAAATCGGATTTCCAGAACCTTGCCAACAGGATCCTGGAGGAGAAAAGCGCAAAGTTCACCGAACAGAACAGGCTTAACATAGACACTATCATGTCCCCCCTACGCGACCAGCTTTCCGAATTCAAGAAGCGCGTGGAAGACGTGTACGACAAGGAATCAAAAGACCGCGTTTCCCTGTTCATGGAAATCACCAATCTCAAGCAGCTGAATCAGAAGATCAGTGAAGATGCAGTCAACCTCACCAACGCACTTAAAGGCGACAACAAAACGCAGGGAACCTGGGGGGAACTCGCGCTGGAACGCGTGCTCGAAATGTCGGGTCTCCAGAAAGGCAGGGAGTATGAAGTGCAGGTACACACCCACGATGCAAACGGCAGCGGCTACAAGCCCGATGTCGTGATTTACCTTCCGGAGAACAAACAGGTGATCGTCGATGCAAAAGTGTCGCTCCTTGCGTATGAGCAATACTGCAGCGCCGGCACCGAGGAAGAACGCAGGGGCAAGCTCAAAGACCATGTCGCGTCCGTGCGCAACCAGGTGCGCCTCCTGAGCTCAAAGAACTACGACCAACTCCTCGAGGTTCGGTCCCTCGATTACGTCCTCTTGTTTATCAACGTAGAGGCGGCATTCCTCGCCGCTATCAAAGAGGACAAGGAGCTTTTTAGCGACGCGTTTGCCAAGAACATCATCCTTGTGTGCCCTTCCACCCTGCTGGTCACGCTGCGCACAATTGCCAATATCTGGAGGTACGAATACCAGAACCAGAACGCCCAGACCATTGCGAAAAAAGCGGCCGATCTGTACGACAAGTTCGTCACGTTCGTCGCCACCCTTGAAGACGTGAACGCGGCAATACGAAAAGCGTCCGCCGAGTGCGATTCCGCACTCAAACTCCTTTCAACGGGGAAAGGCAATCTTGTAAAGAAAGTGGAGGACTTCAAACAGCTCGGCGTTAAGGGCAAGAAGAACCTGCCCGTTCAATTGATTGACGCTTCGGACGGCGACGAAGAAGATGCCGGGCAGGCCGGCGCTTTATGTTGAGGCCGAGGAGGCGTGATGCGTGGACAGCCCTCCGGCGACCAGTGGTCCATTCCTGCAGCGTCGAACTTCTTTTCCCTTGCTTGTTTACATCCCCCTCGCGAAAAGCTATTTTTCTTCCCGAAAGAGAAGGATCTTGAAGAGCTGCTTAAACCGCGATCATCAATCTGCGATCTAGAATTCTTAGGAGAGGTGTCCGAGCGGCTTAAGGAGCACGCCTGGAAAGCGTGTGTGCAGAAATGTACCCTGGGTTCAAATCCCAGCCTCTCCGCCACTGTACGGGAAGGGGTCCTTTGCCTGTCCGGCAAAGGACCTTTTTTTTGTATTTTGGGCATGACAATCACGCGTCGATGAAGAGGAGTGTGTTGTACCAAAAAAGTAGGTTTCTCCATCCACCATCGTTTCTTCTCCGGCGCTGTTCTATATTGAAACTTCTTCATTTGTACCCCGTAATCTTATCGAGATCAGCAAAGGAGGTCGGGTATGAAAAGAACAGCATTTGCGATTATTATCGCCCTGGGCATTTTTATTATGCTTTTCGCAACTGACACACCTGCCAAAGGTGCATCCAGCTCCTCAGGTTCTGTCCGGAGTTCCTCATCAAGCTTTGGACGAAGTTCTTATGGTTCGGGCAGGAGTTACTCGGGTGGCATGGCCAAAGCCTCAGTTCAAAGCGGCTACGCGGGGTATCGGGGAGGTGCTCATAGCGGGTATTATGGAGAAGGCAGAAATTATTATCGAGGGCACTATCGCGGCTATTATGGGTGGGGGGCATATTGGCCCTGTTGGTCAATAGGTACTTATGTAACCTATCTTCCCGACGACTATGCGACAGTTTATGTTGATGGAACCCCCTATTATTATTGCGACGGATCCTATTTCACGCTCTCTTCAAACGGGTACGTAGTTGTACCCACACCTGTGCCGGTAACGGGCCAGGCAACAGTAGGTTCAGATCAACCCGTAATGGCGCAAACGAAATGGGCGTCGCATGACACAACAACAATAAATGTCCCGAATTCAAAGGGGGGATTTACGCCGGTGAGATTGATCAAACATAAAAACGGGTACACTGGTCCGCAGGGAGAATTCTATGCCGGTCACCCGACTGTAGCTGCGCTCAAGGCATTGTACGGGGATTGACACGACATGATTTGATTCACGGCCCTATTTCAAGAAGTGCGGAGCCTTTTTCTTTGCCTCACTTCGAAGACACCAATTTCAGGAATTGGCATTTAGTAAAGGAAATTCTTTCATGCTTTGAGGATATTCGAGGACATTTCTGCGCACGAAAAACATCAAAGGCTTACAGACATCATCTGTAAGCCTTTGATGTTTATATGGCGCCTCGCAGAATCGAACTGCGGACACAAGGATTTTCAGTCCTCTGCTCTACCGACTGAGCTAAAGCGCCACACTGATCTTCTTTTCGGAAGGTTAAAAAATATATATGACTCTCCACAAAAAGTAAAGAGTAGTCTCGCGCTGGACCGGGAGACCGTGCGCCCCGGATTCTCTGCACCCTTCATCGCTCCTCCCGCCAATGATTTCTTTACGGAAGAAAAGATCGCAGGTATGCGGCAGCGGGCGGGTACCTCATAAACAAAAAAGCAGGAATCCCGTCGGTCACGAGATTCCCGCTTTTCTCCTAATTCTAGTGCAGTGCGCTACTTGAGATTTACCAACTGCGACGGGTTGTCACCCCCCTTGAAGGTCATGTCTTTGGTCACCTCCTGTGTGCCCTTGACAAATCTCATACTGTGGGCGCCCGCAGTTACATTCAGCTTGGTTATGTTCGTTTTGCCGATGAGTGTGCCGTCCATGTAGACATCCGCGACAGGCGGTATCGACGCGATAAACACCGTCGCAGCCTCGCCGCCCGATGCAGGGGCCGCGGCAGGCGCAGGAGCGGGCTTGGGAGGCGGAGGAGGTGGCGGAGGAGGTGGTGCCGCTTCCGGTTCCGCCTCAGCCGCCGGAGCGGAACTGGGGGCAGGCTTGGAAACGGCGGGCGCCTCTTCTCTTTCAAGCTTGAAGGACTCCGATTTGCTGCCGCCTGTGTATTCGAGGGTTTTTGCCGATTCCTTGTACCCGGACTTGGACACCACGATGGTCACTTCGCCGATGACGTTGGGGTTCTTCCATGTAAACGGCGTCGTGCCGATCACGTTATCGTCGGCCTTGATGGTTGCTCCGGAAGGACTCGATGTAATGGTAATTTTTCCGGCGGCAGCGGCGGGAGAGGCTTCCGCCGAGGCCTTTGCCTGGGCCTTCTTCGAGGCCTTGGACGTTGCGGGTTTCTTGCCCGGCTTTTCTGCCGGTTCTTCGGCCGCCACGGGCGCAGGCGGCACGGCCGCCGCGGGCGCGGGTGCCGGAGCAGGCTGGGCTGGCGCGACCGGCGCAGGCGGGGGCACTGGCTTGCTCACCACGGGTGCCGGCGGGGGCGCTTCTTTCTCCCCATTCTTAAAATACGTGATGTATCCGAAAAAACCCGCCGCGGCCAGAACAACGACAACAAGGGCCGTGATTATGATAGGCATGGGCGAACGTTTCCTTGGTTCGCCTTGCTCGACATCACTGGAAAGATCTTCGTAGGGGCGGACCGGCCTTTCTTCGGCTGCGGGTCTCGGCCTTGCCTTTGGCGCTGCCCCTTCCGGTTTCGCAAGGACATCCTCCTCCCGCATATGGCGGGTGGCGGGCGGCGGTGCGAGAGGCTCGAGCCCGGGCGGCGTGTATTCTTCGTCCCGGCGCCGCGCCGTTGGAATGGGTTCCTGAACAGGAGCGAATTCCTGCTCCGGCCTGCGTGGCGGCTGCGCCGGCGGAGGGGTAAAAGGCTCCGCAAATTGCGGCGGCTGCGGACGAGCTGCCTGCGGCGGAGGACCGTACGTATCCTGCGGCACCTCAGTCTCAAAAGACTTGTACGCAGCCTCGAACTCTTCTTCCTTGAATGCCGGCGGCATTGCAAACTGCTGTTGCGGCGGTTGCGGTGCAAACGGCTGCGGCTGGCGAAAACCCCTTTCCGGTTCGGTTTCGGCCGGCGCAACGCCGGGAGACATTGCAGTGCTTATTTCCGAACGCAAATCCTCGAACTCCGACTTGGGTTTGGGAGGAGGCGCCGCCTGCTGATAAGTCTGAAGATCGGCAATATTGTAACGCGTCGTTTGCAGGATGATGTCTTCGGAGCTTTTGACAAGCTCGGTCTCGGTGTCGAAGATTTTCAGGATGTTCTGGATGCCGGTGCGCTCGAGAATCTGGCGTACTTCCGGGCTGGGTCCCATAAGCGACAGCCGGCCGCTCACGTCGAGAATCCGCCTGTTAAGGGCGAGAATTACGTTGATCGTGTCGGAATAGATGTAGTCGAGAGGGGAAAGGTCGATGGCGAAGTTCCGTTTGCTCTCGGCAATGAGCGAGTTGATCATGTTCTTGAGGAGCGTGGAATCGAACACCTCTCCCTTTTCGATAACCGGCTGAATGATCTCAAAAAGACCGCTGGTTCTAGTACGGAATTTGATAAGAACCCCCTTTGTAAATTAAGCAGCTTCGGTAATACGCCAGGAGGGAGTCGAACCCACGACCTTCGGCTCCGGAGGCCGACACTCTATCCAACTGAGCTACTGGCGCACAAATTTTCAGGTTATGCGATATCCGATTAAATATAAATAATTCGACCTATAATATAGCAAATGCACTGGTGCAAGCGAAAGAGATAGTAATTGGGATAAGGGGACCGCCGCGCAGCGGCGGGGCGCCCAGATTCATCTTTACTTATGGACCAGCCTGATTTTTCAGTAACGCCATTATCGTATCCGTCACCCTGAGAACTCCAAGCGCCTCCTGGCCCGACACGCCGGATTGGCCGGGTGCGCCCCTTATTGCAGCGACGAATACGGCGAGTTCGGCCTCGAGGGCATCCACATGCCGACGCTTGTCCTTGGAAAATTCCACGGGCAGGAGCGCGCCCGGGCGCGCAGGCCCGGTGAGAAAATAGTGCTCTATTTCCTCTTTGTCTAGGTCAACCGAGTAATAATTGTCCCGCGCGAACAGCCGCAGCTTGCGCATCCGGTTTGCGGATATGCGGCTGGCGGTGCAGTTCACCACGCAGCCGGAAGGAAAGGGGATACGAACGTTGGCGATGTCGATGCCGCCCGACACCACGGGCACGCCCGTGGCGGCGATCGCGTCGTAGCGCGGCTCTTCCCCGAGCAGCCGCAGGATAAGCTGCAAATCGTGCACCATGAGGTCGAGGATCACCGATACGTCGGTGCCTCGAGGCGAATACTGCGCAAGGCGGTGGATCTCTATGAACTTGGGCACCGGCGCAAGCGACAGCAGCTTCACGAAAGCGGAATTGAACGCCTCCGAATGACCCACATGCAGCACCACCCCCTGTTCCCGTGCGCGCTGGACGAGCGCGTTCCCCTCATCGTATGACGGCGCGAGCGGTTTTTCCACCAGAACATGCCTGCGCGCGTCAAGGCAGGCCATGGCGACGGGAACGTGTGTGGACGACGGCGTGGCGACAATAAGCGCGCCCGTTGCGGCGATGAGCTTGTCGATGTCGTCCCAGGCTGCGACGCCGAATTTCTTCGACACTTCGGTCCTGCGCTGCGGCGACACGTCGTAGAACCCCGCGCACTCGACGTCCTTGTTTTTGAGGCATTTCTGGATGTGGTACGACCCCAGGACGCCCGCGCCGATCACGCCGACCTTCACTTCAGCCATTGCGTTCTCCTTTGCCGTTTCCCCAGTCGTCTTCGCCGAGCAGTGTGCGCACGCGCGGCGGCAGATGGACGGCCGAGGGATCGATTCTTCTCACTGCGTCTAGATACAATTCCTTTTCTATCGCCGGCGGGATACTGTTGCGTAAAAATAGTATATACCGGTCTTCCATCTTCACCAGACCGCCGGGCGTGTCGAACGAGCCCCTGCGGATTTCCACACCCATGTTTTCGAGCGTACGGAGAAGAAGGACGGCGTCGGGGTCGGGTTTCATAGGGTTGACAAGCTAATGGGTAAGTGTGCGAATGCGTTGTGACCTTGACAATTGTGGTAATTGACTTCTGCCCAGCGCCAGGACGGACTGAAAGGCGCACCGGAGTGCGGTGCCGGCCGACCCCGGCCGCAGGCCATTGGGGCCGGTCCGGCACCGAGGCCGCAGGCCGAGCCTGCAAGGAGGGCCGCCGCTGCAAAGCAGCGGGGCACCCCAATCTCGTTTTTGAATCTTCTCAACCCCTTGACGCGTCAACTATTCTCTCCCTCAGCCTCGAAAACCGCTCCTGGGTCCGGTTGTTCCGCACCGCAATCGCCAGCGCGCGCGGCATGCCCACAAGCACGCAGAGCTTCCGGGCACGTGTTATAGCGGTGTAGATCAGATTGCGTTGCAGCATGATGAAATGCTGCGTGGTCACCGGTATCACCACTGCCGGAAACTCGCATCCCTGGCTTTTATGGATGCTGATGCAGTACGCGTGAACCAATTCGTCGAGATGCTTGGGTTCATACATCACCCGCTGGCCGTCAAACTCGACGGCAACGTTGCTTTCGTCAACGATGTCCGCTATGAACCCGATGTCGCCGTTGAACACGCCGCGGTCGTAATCGTTTCTCACCTGCATCACCTTGTCGCCCCGGCCGAACACCGTGTCGCCGCGGCGGATGGTTTGCGGGTCGGGATTGAGGGCGTGCTGGAGCAGCGCATTGAGGTTCTGCGTTCCCAAAACGCCCCTGTGGATGGGAGACAGCACCTGGATATCCGCGGCCGGGTTGAGCCGGTAGCGGCCGGGCAGGCGCTTCGTAACCAGGTCCACGATCGTGGCGCAGCAGCGATCCGGGTCTTCTTCCTTTACAAAAAATAGATTCCCTTCCCTGTCGTTGGGAATGTCGGGCACCCTGCCGGCAATGATATCGTGCGCGGCACAAACGATGCGGCTCGCCGCGGCCTGGCGAAACACCCTGGTGAGCTCCACGTGCGGGATCTTTTGCGACGCAATCATGTCGCCGAGTACGGCGCCCGGACCGATCGACGGAAGCTGGTTGCTGTCGCCCACGAACAACAGCGCGGTGCCAGGCCGGGCGGCGGCACAAAAGCTCTTCATGAGCGGAATATCGATCATCGAGACTTCGTCTACGATTATCATGTCGGCGTCAACGGGATTGCTTGCGTCCCTTGCGAAACGGAAACCCCCGCCGCCCGGCCTGAACTCCAGCAGCCGGTGGAGCGTGCTCGCCCGCAGCCCCGCAATGTTTCCCATGCGCTGCGCCGCCCTGCCCGTGGGCGCGGCAAGCGCAACGGCAATGTTGTGCTCGCGCAAAAACGATACAATCACCTGCAGCGTGGTGGTTTTTCCCGTGCCCGGCCCGCCCGTGAGTACGCTTGCTCCGTGCGACAGGGCGGCATGCACCGCCGCGATCTGTTTTTCGTCCGCGCTCCAGCCGGTCTTTTTTGAATATGCCTTGAGCCAGACATCGACGTACCTGTTGTCGTATTTGGCGACCGCCCGGTTCGGTTGCTGCGCCTGCGCCGCAAGGAAGCCGGCCACCGCGCATTCGGCGCCGTAGAGGTGCGGCAGGTATATCCTGTTTTCGTCGTTCACGAGCACGCCTTCGCGCACGATGTGGTCGAGCGAAAACAGCGCCTTGTCCTCGCCCACCTCGAGAATTTCCGCCGCGCGCGCCACAAGCGCGGTTGACGCCAGGTAGGTGTTGCCGTCTGCGGCCGCCTCGGACATGACAAACGATAATCCGGCGCGTATCCGTTTGAACGAATCGTGTTCGAACCCAAGTTTCTGCGCGATGGCGTCCGCTTTCCTAAACCCCACGCCCCACACGTCGTCGATGAGGCAATACGGGTTTTGCGAAATCCTTTCCCGCGCCGCCCCGCCGTAGGCGCCGTAGATCTTGGCCGCCATGTTCACCGTGATCGCGCACTCCTGCAGAAACACCATGAGTTCGCGGATGTTTTTTCTCTTTTGCCAGGCCCCAACGATCCTGGCAAGGGTTTTCTTTCCGATGCCGCGCACCTCGAGCAGGCGCTCCGGTTTCTTGTCTAGTATGTCAAGCGTCTCCAGGCCAAACACGTCTACGATCATCTTCGCGCGCGCCACCCCGATGTTGTCGATGAGGCCGCTGCCGAGCAGGGCTGCGATGCCGTCGAGGGTGAGCGGCCGCACCGTCTCGTACGATTTAACCGCGAACTGCCTGCCAAATCTTTCGTGGAGTTCCCATTCTCCGGACGCCCTGAGCGATTCGCCCGGCTCCAGAGCGGGCATTTGGCCGACGCACTGCACCGGCGCGGCGGCCCCCGCGACTGCGAGCTTGAGAACGGTGAATCCGTTCTCCTCGTTGCGGAAGGTGATGTCCAGTATTGTTCCTTCTATCGCAAGCATGATAACCCTAACCCCGCCCTTTCTCCCGGGAAGATGGCGGAAATATGGAATAGTTGTCGGGAAAGCATTGCGGTAACGCGGCTAAAACCCGTTCATAGATAAAATAGAAAAGGGTGAGAACTACTCTCACCCTTTTTGGAAAAATTCCGGGGCCCGAAGCCCTTACGCCTGCCACGTCCTTTTTTTGTGGCGGGAGAGCCTTCTCTTTTTCTTCCGCTTGTGCCTGTTGATCTTCGCCTTCCGGTGCTTCTTGACACTTGACATACGAGCGTGATCCTTTCGAAGAATACGTTATGCGTTCGTGATACCCGCGCTACCGGGTGTCACTTGATAAAATGAATTGCGCGGGGGAAGGAGTCAAGAACGGGAAGAGGCGGCGGCGATATTCGTGGAGGTACGCGGAGTAGAGACTTCTGCCCGGGGTCGGCCACAAAGAAGGATTTCCCCTTCCTGCAGAAATACAACGGTTGTCTATGACGGACAATGCAAATTTACAAGACTGTTGTAAGATTGCATGAGGGTGAAGTGGATGTCATAGGAGATAGAACTGAACTACTACCGGTCAGCATTAAGCCTTCTTATTCTTAATTTCTCCACATGTTTGTCAAGTAATAATACTTTTCCGTCTTTTACGCATAAAGCTTCAAGGTTATCCGGATATTGTAAAACTATCTTCTTGACTACGGAGTCGGTTGCGCTAACAAACAATTTGTTAATCTTGTTTGGATTATGGCTTTGCTCCACATATGGGTTTTCATCGAAAAAGATACTATAGTGATTAATAATTAACGTCGGCAAAATCATTCTCTTAAACTCAAAGCCATCAAACACATAGTAATCGCGGAGGCCTTCACTACATGATACAAAACACCCTCTGAGGTTGTTTGAAGAAAACCGCCATCTTGATAATGGGAAAACAGATGAGAATTGCCAAACTGCTATTTGCTGAGGAGCAAACTCCTGCTGCTTTTCCAGTAGGAAGCCGCAGCCCTACCCTACCGAACTTGTTTGCTGCGTTGTAGATGCCCATCTCATTGCGCTTCAGGAAATGAGAAAACCCCTTCGCCTCCTCACCGCACAACACAAACCCTCCCCCGCCTCTCCCAATCACTCCCCGACCCCTTGACGCTGAATACGTACGCATACATGCCCTGGCCGATTTTCCCGGCCTTGCCCATCTCGGCCGCGAGATCAATTGAGTAGCTTCCCGCTTCCATGGACGATTGAGCCATTGCGAATATCCGCCGTCCCCTGCAATCGTACACCGCAAACGTCACGCTGCTTGAAGAAACCAGTTCATACTTTACCACGCTGCCCTGTTGCCAAAAAGATAGCGCCTGGTTCTTTACCGCACGCGATGAAACAGCGAGGCTGGTGTCGCTGCAGACCAGGATCTGAGAGGAAAACGGCGCCAAAAGAAGCGGGCCGGTGACCGGCCTGTTGTCAAGATCGACCCACGTTCCGGCTGCAACGGCAAATGATTGCTGCGACGGGCTTTCATTGATGAAGATGGTGCCTGTGCCGTAGGACTTGGCCGCGCTCATGCCCGGCGGCCGCTTGATCGGGTCGGTCTTTGCCGTACCATCGGCCCATGAATACAACGTATTCCACTGGCCGAGCGTGTAATCGTACAGGGTGTAGTAGTTGTTTCCGGTCCCATAGCCGCACACGACCGAGTCGGTGTAAGGGTTGCAGAAATAATTCCCGGTGAGCGCGCCGTAGTTGTACTCGGGCCTGAACTCGAGCGCGTCTTCCGGCCGCGCGGCCGAGTAGCATACGTTTCCGGCTATCACGTTGCCCTGCGGAAGATTCTGCGTGCGGCCCGCACTGCTGTTTGTCAATTGGCCGTCGAGATCGAGCTGGGCGATTGCGTTGTCGAACAGGACATTGCTCTTTACCGTGTCGGCGAAATTGTTGGGAAGATAGATGCCGTTGCAGCCGCTGCGGACCACGGTGTTGTTCTCCACCACGCTCTGGTGAAAATCGCCAAGAAACTCAAGCCATATTCCCTGTCCCAGAGGATACCACGGGCCGCTCGACGTAAGATCACCCTTGGTGTCGTAGATGATGTTGTTGGTCATATGGCTCCTGCTGCAGTCGGCATAAATCGCGCCGCCGTCGTTGAGCGTCCACATGGCCCGCTTGATGATGTTGCAATACACGAAATTGCTGTCGCTCCCCAGCAGGATCGCGGCGTATCCTGTCTTGTCAACGTAGTTGTAGCGCACCTGGACCCCTGAGCTCAGGTGGACCAGAATGCCCACGGCATGCCAGGTGCCGGTGCCGCCGTATCCGGCAAACGATCCGGTATTGAGCAGCGTATCGTGTTCGATGATCGATTGCCCCTTGCGGCCGGAATTCTCGTACCACGAAATGCCGAGGTTCAGGTTGTTTTCGAACAGGTTGTTGAAGACATGGGAATTGGCGATGTCCCAGGACGCGCTGAGCGCGCTCCCGCCGCTGTCGCCGCCTATCCACTCGAATCTGCAGTTGGAAACAGCGCTGGTCCCGGAGAATATCAAGCCGTTTTCGAGCTGGTGCCGGAAGCAAATGTTGTCCACCGTGCCGCCGCCGAGCCGCATGCCATAAGTCAAGTACGAACCTTCGACGAGCATGGTATTCGGGTCTGCGCCGCCCGGCGGGTACAGGTAGACTTTGCCGGTCGTTGCATCGTAAAACCATTCCCCGGGCGCGTTGAGTTCCTCGAATTTATTGTCGATGTAAAAGCCCCAGCCCCTGGTTCCGTCGCTCGGATCGATGTGGATGACGCTTGCGCCCGCAAGATACAGCTTGCCCGACGCGTCATAGTTCGAAATGCGCCGCGTTTCGAACCACCAGCTCCAGCGCCGCCAGCGGATTTGAGCATTTGTCCAGTACCCCGCCGCGTTGCCGGGGTGCTGCGCGAGCGCCGCCACCGTAATGACGGTGTTGGAGCCGTCCGCGTTTTCGGTCATGGTGTCCACGCGCAGCCATCCGGTGTCGGGATACCGCGCAAGGGTCATCATGGAGTCGTTGACAAACAATTTCTGGATGCCGTGCGCGCATGAAGCGACCCAGATTGATCCTTTGTAAACGCTCCAGGCCGTGATGGCCGCGCTGCCGCTGATCACCGGTTGCGGGCCGGCAGATCCGTACGCGCCGATGACCGGGTTGGAAACGGCGGAAAGGTTCAGGGTGTCTCTGAAGACGCCCTGCCGCTTGAGCAACAGCGTGTCCCTGGACCGCACTTTTGTGCTTGCGTATGACAACGTCGCAAAGGCGGCGCTGTCGCTTGTACCGGCGTTCCCGTCGCTGCCGGAGTTGGAACAGTAATAGGTGGCCGCACAAGCATTGAAGGGTAATGCGATAGCTACGATGATGATAAAAATGAAGAGGAGTTTCATAAGAAGTCCTTGGCAAATATTGAAATCTTCATGGCTCAACATCTGAAGAATTATTTTTATCTGCGTGAATCTGCGATTCGGACGTTCTTGTCAGCCCGCCGTCTTTCCGTCATCCCGCTTCTCTTTAGAATATACGGTTCATTCAACTTTTTGTCAACATTGACGGCGAGGGCCTGGACAACTTTTCTGGAAAGTTCTAGAAAATGAAACTTTCGTTTGGGGAACCGGGATCGCAGATCCAGACAACACGATGGTGACCAAAAAACCTTCATGATCGGGCCACCAGTCGCCCATAGGGCGGAAGTTTTCTTTGAATAAACTTACTGCAAAAAGAAACCCAGCAGCGCCTCGGCGATCCCCTGGGCTGTCTGGTCGAATTCCTGGTCTTTGCAGTAAATCTGCAGAATCTCGAGCGCCGTGAGAAGGTCGGCCTTGGTGAGATCGGTATCTTCCCCTGCGAGCCGTGCCGCAAGGTCTTCGACATTATCAAAGTAGAACACGATACGGCCGTCGCGGTTCTCGATGTCGTCGATTTCGCCCTGCAGGCGCCCGGCGTACCGGATGATGACGCTCTTCTCTTCCGGCGTGAAGTGGACGTCCGTGATGCGCGTATCGTCCAGGTCGGACTGCTGGATCTCGTCGAAACTGAACGACGCGAGCCGTTCCTTCACATCCGAGTGCCTCACTCGGTAGACGCCGTCAACCAGGTCGAAATGGCCCGCCACGAGTGCCATCGCCTTGTCAACGGAGTCCTTGTGCACGTACACGCCCGCCTGCACGGGCGTATTCTGCGGGCCGGGCAGGGCGGCCGGTTGCACGCTTGTGTCGAGAAAGAACGGCACATCTTCGTCCCCGAACATGGCGCGGATCACAACGCCGTCGGTGCGGGAAAAAGACCCCGACAGCTTCACGAAATCGTCTCGTTTGAGGTGGAGCACGCTCACATTGCCCTGGTCGCCGAGCTCGCCCACAAGGCCTTTCTTCCCGTATTCGTCGATCTCCTCCTTGCCAATGCCGCGGCGCACAAGCTCGGCCTCCATGGTCTTGATCGCCTCCGGGGTATACTCGTCGCGCAAGTGAACATACTGTTCGAGAAGAAACGGCGTAGGATAGCCCTGGACAAGTTCGTGCAACACGGGATACGACACGGTGGCCCTCCTGTGTGAAGCTGGGTGCCCGGCGCGGCGAAAGCGCGCCGCCGGGCTTCCGAAAATATACGATAGCGGCGGGCCATGAGTCACTTTGGCGCCGCAACTTTCTTCACTGATTCCCACGCCGTCCGGCGCTTCGCACAATGGTCAGGTTGCCTTGACGGCCCGCCGTACTGTTCTCACAACCTGACATTCCTCAACCGCAGCGCATTCGTAATCACCGACACCGACGAAAAGCTCATTGCCGCGGCGGCAATGATGGGACTCAGCAGAATTCCGAACAGCGGATACAGCGCCCCGGCCGCAACCGGCACCCCGATTGCATTGTAGACAAATGCAAACAGCAGGTTCTGCCTGATGTTTCTCATGGTAGCGCGGCTGAGGCGCCGAGCGCGGACAATACCCGTAAGTTCTCCTTTTATAAGTGTCACGCCGGCGCTTTCCATGGCCACGTCCGTTCCGGTTCCCATCGCAATGCCCACCTGCGCCTGTGCGAGTGCAGGTGCGTCGTTGATGCCGTCCCCAGCCATGGCAACAATCCTGCCCTCTCCCTGCAGCCGCCTGACCGCCTCGGCTTTCTGGCCGGGCAGCACTTCGGCGATCACCTCGTGGATGCCGAGTTTACCCGCAATTGCCCGGGCGCTGGACTCGTTGTCGCCGGTCAACATCACAATACGCAATCCCTCTCTGCGAAGCTCCTGCAAGGCACGCGGCGTCGATTCCTTGATTGTGTCCGACACCACGATTACGCCCGCGGCCTTGCCGTCGACGGCAACGTACGTTACGCCCTTTGCTTCCCCAGCCGCAGCCTCGGCTGCCTTCAGAAGTTCGGGCGGAAACGCGGACACGCCCGCCACAAAGGCGAAATTCCCCAATGTCACATGACGCGCCTGTACTGTTCCCGCAACGCCGCGCCCGGCCGTTGAAGCAAAGCTTGTCGCTTCGACAAAGGCTATGCCGCGTAACGCAGCGGCTTGGGTTATCGCGGCCGCCAGCGGATGCTCGCTTTTCTTCTCCAGCCCGGCGACCAGCCCAAGCACTTCGCTTTCGGTAAAGCCCTGCGCGGGAAGCACCGCGGTCACCGCGGGTCTCCCCAGAGTCAATGTTCCCGTCTTGTCAATTACAAGCGTGTCGACCTTTCCCAGCACTTCCACGGCGGCCGCGTCCCGGAAGAGCACGCCCGAACCGGCGGCCCTGCCCATGGCCACCATGATCGACATGGGCGTTGCAAGGCCCAGGGCGCAGGGGCATGCGATGATGAGCACGGCTAGTGCGTTTACCAACGCGTATGTCATGGCTGGGGCCGGGCCGAAAAGCGCCCACACGGCAAACGTCAGCACCGACGCGGCGACCACGGCAGGAACGAAATACAAGGCGACGCGGTCGGCCAGTTTTTGGACAGGCGGGCGGCTGCGCTGTGCGGCAGCCACCATGGCAACTATATGAGCCAGGAGAGTCCGGGCCCCAACGGCCTTTGCTTCCATCACAAGTGAGCCTGCCATGTTCACGGTTGAGCCGATCACGGAGTCACCCTTGTGTTTTTCAACAGGCATGGGCTCGCCGGTCACCATGGATTCGTCTACCGCGCCGCTTCCTTCGATCACCACGCCGTCAACCGGCACCTTCTCACCCGGCCGAACGCGCAGCCTGTCGCCGTGTTGTATCGTGTCGATGAGCACAGGCTCCTCGGTACCGCCGGCCGAGACCTTCACGGCTGTCTTTGGTGCGAGCGACAGGAGCGCCCGAATGGCGTCCCCGGTTCTCTGCCGCGCCCGAAGCTCCAGGACTTGTCCCAGCAAAACGAGCGTCACGATAGATGCCGACGCCTCGAAATACACGCCGATTGCTCCGTGGCCGTCTCTGAACACGGCCGGAAACAGGCCCGGGAACAGCGTTGCCGCGACGCTATACAAATACGACACCGCGACCCCGCAGCCGATGAGCGTGAACATGTTCGGACTTCTGTTGACAACAGAGTTCCATGCTCGGACGACAAACGGCAATCCGGCCCATAGCACCACCGGCGTCGCAAGGACGAGTTCGACCCAGTGCACTCCGGCCATCCACACGTGCGGCATGATGCGTGGAACCATTGGGAGCATGGCAACAAACACCAGCGGCACGGAAATAGCAAGGCTTGTCCAGAACCTGCGGGTCATGTCGACAAGCTCCGGATTCTTTTCATCTGCAACCGATATCGTTTCCGGCTCCAGTGCCATGCCGCATTTGGGGCAGGCGCCCATGACGGGAGAACGCACTTCCGGGTCCATGGGGCAGATGTAGAACGTTCCGTGAGGGGGAGTTGAAGGCTGAGGTTGCTTGACCGGATTCAAGTAACGCTCGGGATCGGTTCTGAATTTGACCAGGCAGTCCTCCGAACAGAACCGATACGTAACGCCTTTGTGAACGTAGGAACGGGTCCATTGCGGCGTTTCTGTCATGCCGCAGACTGGGTCTCTTTTCTGCTTGTTCATCTGGTTTTCTAGCATGGTTGATGAAATCCGCGTCCTTCTGTTGTTGGTCAATATTGTTTGTCGGGATTCGGCAAGATTACTTCTGCCCGCGCGCCAAGCTGGACCAGTAGGGTGCGGTAGCGCTCCGCGCTTCGTTATTGTGTCCCTTGCCTTGTGCCGGTCGACCCCGCCGAAGGCATAGGGGCGATCCGGCAACGGAGGCCGAACGGCAGACGACCCTTGGAAGCACCCGAAGGGGTGGCCCGGAGGGAGGACCGACCCAAGCGAAGCGAGGGGAACGCCCAACTCTTATTTTACTTCGTGAGGCGGCGGAGCACCCAACTTTTCTAATTCTTCCTCGCTATCTCTCTTTTCCTCCACAGAAAATAAATCGCCGGATACACCAGTAACTCCATGAGCACCGACGTCACCACGCCGCCCACCATGGGCGCGGCGATGCGTTTCATCACGTCGGAGCCGGTCCCATTGCTCCACATGATCGGAAGTAAACCTGCGACGATCACCGATGCCGTCATGATCTTTGGCCGCACGCGGCGCGCCGCGCCGCTGTCGATTGCCCCCTTCAGACCGGAAATCGTCACGGCGCCAATGGTTCTTGCGCTCTCGTAGGCCTGATCGAGATACAGAAGCATAACCACCCCGGTCTCGGAGCTCAGGCCCGCAAGCGCAATGACTCCCACCCATACGGCCACACTCATATTGTAGCCGAGAAGATACACGAACCAAATGGCGCCGACAAGCGAAAATGGAACGGCCAGGAGAATGATTGAGGTTTTGACAAGCGACTTCGTATTTAGGAATAGAATGATGAATATTATGAACAGCGTCATGGGAATGACCATCACAAGCCGCTTCTGGCTGCGCTGCAGGTATTCGTACTCGCCGCTCCAGATGATGCTGTAGCCGGTGGGAAGCTTTACTTGCGCGGCAACCGCTTTTTGGGCTTGGCGAATATAGGTTCCCATGTCGGTCCCGCGCATGTCAACAAACACCCACACGTTGGGACGGCTGTCTTCGCTCCGGATGACCATGGGGCCCTTGTTTATCTCAAAGTCCGCAACCTGACCGAGCGGCACCTGCAAGCCGCCCATTGCTGACGGTTGGCCTCCCATACCGGCAGGTTGACCGCCGCCGCCTTTGCCTGTCACAAGCACTCGCTTGAGCTCCTCCACGTTGTCGCGCAATTCTCGGCTGTAGCGAAGGTTCACCGTGTAGCGTTCCAGGCCTTCGACGGTTGTGGTGATGCTCATGCCGCCGAGCGCAGTCTCGATGACCGACTGAATGTCCGAGATGTTGAGGCCATAGCGTCCGGCTTTGAACCGGTCGATCTTGATATCCAGGTAGTTGCCGCCCACGGCGCGTTCTGCAAAGGCCGAGGTGGTGTACGGGACCACACGCACGACAGACTCCACCTCCTTGCCCAGCATTTGCAGCGTGTCGAGGTTCGCCCCGGAGATCTTGATGCCCACCGGCGTTTTTATGCCGGTTGAGAGCATGTCGGTGCGCGTTTTGATCGGCATGGTCCAGGCGTTGGTAAGGCCGGGACATTTTATCGCATCGTCAAGCTGCTGCACGAGCTTCTCGCGGGTCATTCCTTTGGGCCACTCCCTTTCGGGCCTAAGCATGATGATGGTTTCCAGCATGTCCAGTCCAGCCGGATCCGTGGCGGTTTCCGCCCGTCCCGCCTTGCCGAACACACGCTTGACTTCAGGAAACGAGCTGATGATCTTGTCGGTTTGCTGCAGGATCTCCTTTGCGTTGGTTACAGAGACGCCTGGCATTGTTGTCGGCATGTACAAGAGGTCGCCTTCGTAAAGAGGCGGCATGAATTCCGAACCGAGTTTCATAAAGGGAAGGATGCTGATTGCGATGACAAGGACCGCGGCCGCAATGACCCATTTCGGATACCGCACGACAAACTTGACAATCGGATGATAGAGCGAAATGAGAAACCGATTGATCGGATTTGCGTGCTCGGGCCGCATTTTCCCGCGCACGAAGAACCCCATCAGCACCGGCACAATAGTAACGGCGAGTATCGCCGCAGCGGCCATGGAATATGTTTTTGTAAAGGCAAGCGGCTTAAACAACCGTCCTTCCTGCGCCTCAAGCGTGAAGATCGGGATAAACGATACCGTGATCACCAGCAGCGACCAGAACAGCGGCGGTCCCACCTCTTTCGAGGCCTGCATTATTACCTGCCAATGGGGTATTCGCGCCTCGGGCGGTTTCACATTTTCAGCCTCGAGGTGTTTATGAGCATTTTCAATCATGATGATTGCAGCATCCACCATTGCACCGATGGCTATCGCGATGCCGCCCAGCGACATGATGTTCGCATTGAGTCCCTGCATCCGCATGACGACAAAGGCCATGAGGATCGCCGTGGGCAGGGTGAATACCGCGACAAACGCGCTTCTCAGGTGAAAGAGAAACAGTGCGCACACAAGCGCCACAATGACAATTTCCTCAAAGAGTTTGTCGCGCAGGTTCACAATGGCGCGCTCGATAAGTGACGCGCGATTATACGTAGGCACGATCTGCACGTCCGGCGGCATTCCGGCCTTGAGTACTTCGAGTTTCTTTTCCACCGCCTTGATGACCTTCCGGGCGTTCCCGCCGAACCGCATGACCACGATGCCGCCCGCGACATCTCCCTTTCCGTCAAGATCGGCCAGCCCCCGCCGCATTTCGGGCCCGATTGCCACGTCCGCGACATCGCCGATCCGTACCGCAACTCCGCGCCCGAGGTCGGTCTTAACCGGAATATTCTTGATGTCGTCAATGGATTTAATGTAGCCCAGACCCCGGATCATGAACTCCATTTCCGCCATCTCAATCACTTCTCCACCCACATCGCTATTGGCGTTTTTGATCGCCATTTCGATGTCACCCACCGGGATACCATATGCCTGCAGCTTCGCCGGGTCCACGGTCACCTGGTATTGCTTGACATACCCGCCGATGCTGGCCACCTCGGCAACGCCTTCAATGCTTGACAATCCGTACTTGAGGTACCAGTCCTGGAGAGACCTGAGTTCCTGAAGCGAGCGCGTGGGCGATGTGAGCGCATATTCGTAGACCCATCCGACGCCCGTGGCGTCCGGACCGAGCGCGGGCAACACTCCCGCAGGCAAACGTTTCTGTGCGTAATTCAGGTACTCAAGCACGCGGCTACGCGCCCAGTAGATGTCCGTGCCATCTTTGAAGATAACATACACGAGCGAATAGCCGAAAAACGAATACCCGCGCACCACTCGTGCACCGGGGACCGACAGCAGCGACGTGGTGAGCGGATAGGTCACTTGATCTTCAATTATGCGGGGCGATTGTCCCTCATATTCCGTGTAGACGATGACTTGCACGTCGCTCAAATCCGGGATCGCATCAACGGGTGTTGTGACAATCGACCAAATGCCCGCGCCGATGACAAAAATCGTGACCATGATCACGAGGAACTTGTTCTTAATCGACCATTCAATGAGTTTTTCGAGCATATATTTCCCGCCTAACGGTTTTCACATCCCCGGCATATTCATTTTTTGATTTTCTTGCGGCGCCTGTTTCTTCTCTTGACTCGAAGCATCTGTCTGCTTCTCAGGCACTGGCGAGGACATTCCCATGCCGCCCATCCGGCTTACCGCCTTCTTAAGGTTGCTTTCGGAGTCGATGAGAAACTGGGACGATGTGACGATGGTTTGCCCTTCCGTAAGTCCGGCCAGAACCTGGACAAAACCGTTGGCGCTCATTCCGAGCGTCACTTCCTGGGGCTTGAAACAGCCATTGCCGAGCGAGACAATGACGATGTTCCGAGGCCCGGTATGGATAACGGCCTGCTGAGAGACGGAAAGCACGCTTTTCGAAAGGGGCGACTGTATGGTAACGTTCGCAAACATCTGCGGTTTGAGCAGCCTGTCCGGAGTGTTACGGATGGCGATCCGGACGGCCGCTGTTTTCGTGGATGCATCGAGCACCGGCGAAACGAATTGGACTTTCCCCGTGAATGTTCTGCCCGGTATGGACGACACCTCGGTCGTCGCCTCGGTCCCGAGCTTCACATAAGGCAGGTCCTCCTGATAGACATTGGCGATAGCCCACACCACCGAAAGGTCCGCCACTTTGTAAAGCGCCATGCCCGGCATGACGTTTTGCCCGGCCACGACCATCTTTTCCAATACCACGCCGCCGGACGGCGAATAGATGGTCATGTTCTTTTCCGGCGTATTGCGTTCCTCAAGCGCCGCAATCGCCTTGTCCGGAATGTCCCAGTTTAAGAGCCTGCGCTTGCCGCTTTCGACCAACTGTTCGGCGCCCTTTCTTGCGTCGGACGCCACGCCCTCAGGCAGGCTTTTGAGATAACGAATGGCCTGCAGGTATTCCTCCTGCGCACTCACGAGGTCCGGACTGTAAATCGTGAGCAGCGGCTGACCTTTTTTTACCGCCTGGCCCGTATAATCGATAAAGAGTTTTTCAACCCATCCCATTATCTTCGTATTGACCACGCTGATTTCCGTCTCATTGAGATCGAGGGTTCCAGAAACGCGGATCTCCTTTTTCAAATCACGGGCAGTTACGGTCTCTGTTGCAACGCCCATGTTCTGCACGGTCGTAGGATCGATTTTCACCTCACCCGCTTCACCCCCGGCCTCGTCTGCGTATACCGGAACCATGTCCATGCCGTCAGGAGCCTTGCCGGGCTTGTCCGAGGTATGCGAAGGGTTCATGGCGTCGCGATAGTAAAGGATCTTTCCTTCCTTCCTGCCTGCATCGCCTCCCGATGAGCCGGAAGCCCCGGCCGGCGCGTTGACCGGCACAAGTTTCATTCCGCAAATGGGACAACTCCCGGGTTTATCCGACAGATAATTCGGATGCATCGGACAATGGTAGATTTGTTTTTGAGCGGTCGCTTGCGCTTCATTCTTGGACTTTTGACAAGAGATAAGCGCCCCAGAAAGGCCGAAGGCGACCAGTCCTCCGGCAAGGATTACTGCCACGGTTCTTCCGGAACTGATCATTATCGACCTCCTTTGACCGATTGGCCGATCTCCTCAATGGAAAGCCCAACCGCACGTTCGAGTTGGCTCTGACTATCGAGAAGGTTCATGACAGCCATGTGATACTCCAGCCTTGCCGTGACAAGCATTCGTTGAATGTCAATAAGCATGAGAAAGTCCTCTTTACCGGTTTTGTACCCTGCCATTGCGCTGACCAGGGTTTGTTGGGCCTGCGGGATGGTCGATTCCCTGCTGAGTTTCAGCCGATCCATGCTGCTTTCAACTTTCAGCAGTGCATCGTTGACTTCCGCGGCTATCACGTTTTTCATATTGTCGACCTCCCCCTGAGCCGTTTTGATGTTCGCATCGGCGCGAGTCGTTCCTGATGAATTCTTTCCAAAAGACCACGGCGCGATCGGAATGGTCGCCCCGATCATCAGGCTCCAATCGTCATTGGCCGCCGTCATTTGTTTATACATACCGCGCACCATAAAATCCGGCAAGTATTCCTTTCCTGCCGCCAGGCGTTCGGCCTGCTGCATTTCAACGCCCAACGCCATCGATTTCAGCTCCGGCCGGTTTTTCTCGGCTACGGCCAGCAATGTATCCAACTCAAAGTCGGGCATTGCCGGATCGATTTCCGGGATGAAGCCTATATCGGTTGTCACCGGCCTGTTGGACAGTGCATTAAGCTTACCCTCCATCGATTTGCGCTGCTGTACGAGCACAATGCTGTCATTCCCAAGCGCCGACAGTTCCGTCTGCGCCCGGAGTATGTCGGATTGTTTGCCCATACCGAGCTCATACTGCTTTCGCGCGATGTCAACTAATTCGCGGACAAGCATCCTGGCTTCATGATTGATTTCCAGTTGACGGCATTTCAGGTACAAATCAAAATAGACGTTCTTCACATTGCGAACAATTTCCTGCTCAAGAGTCTGCCGGTCTGCGGTGAGCATTCCCGTTCGCTTTTGTTCTGCTTTTGCCATGGACCCGAGTTTTCCGGGGAACGGAAACATCTGCTGGATAGAGTAATCGTACTCCATTTGATCCTTGAATGGATTCGGAAAAGACGAAATTGGAGCCTGATAGAACTCAACGGCAACTTGCGGCGGGTCGAGGCTTTTCGCGTAGCGTGCCGTGGCCTGTGCCGCATCAATCTTGTTTCCGGCTGCCCTGAGGCTTGGATTGTTTTTGACGGCTTCGTCAATGATCCCGTTCAACTGGGATTTCATGATCCGGTAATTGGCCGCAAACGTAACGCTCGTGCTGTCCTGCTGCGAAAAAACATTGGCAACCGGAAGAAAAATGAAGCAGCAGAGCGCGCACGTTGCCCACCCGGGAGATCTCCAAATCCGCGCCGAACTCACGAGGGGTTGTGTTGCCATCGGAACCGCATTCCTCCTGTTGGTCAAATGGATTCGAGCACCCGTATCAATTTCTTCTCGACCTTCTTGGGCAACCATTGACGCCTCCCTGACACACGGGGTTACTTTGTGCGGCAACTATTTCTTTGGAATATCCTCCGCCGCCTCTCCGCGGCCGGCAAGGATCGTGAGATATTTTTCAGGGTCTTTCTTGAACGTTTCCGGACACCCGGAACAGCAGAAATACACCCGCTTGCCTTTGTAATCGACAAAAATGCTTGTGTCAATCGGGCTTCCCATCACGGGGCAGGTTTTCTGCGGCATGAGTTTTGGTTTTGAACGCTTCATCGCCGTTTTCGTTTGCACCCGGGCTTTGCCCGACACGGTCGTGGTGGAGTCGTGATGACGGCCCGTCATAGCCGCGTGGCTCTGTGAACCGGTGTCGGTCTGGGCGTTTACGATGCCGAAAATCCCGGCCGCCGAAATAAGCGCAAATGCCGCAATGACCATGGGCAAGAACTTCATTGAGTCCGCCTTTCACCAAATTGTTGTATCGTGCCGATGCGTATTAGGAATAAAGGTATAACCTCGATCGGTCGGGTTTCGATCACGGAAGCAAGCAACGGTAACAGAGAATACGACCGTGACCGGTCTCAGCAACGCGCAGGATAAGGCTAGATTCTGAGGGGTATGGAACGGAAGGAACCCGGCGGGCTCGGATCGAAAATGCCTCCAACCGCGCGGAGGACGCCGGGGTGGTGCGCAAACGGCAAAGCAAATATCCCGGAGGCCGTGACGGGATGGAAAACGTAAAACGGCCCGTCACCGCCGAGAATATCGTTACTGTGCGAATGAGGAATGGGCCGTCTGTCCCGGCAATTGCACGTGCAGCCTTTCGAGGCGGATGTTGCCCGCCCCGGACCGGCCGCGGCGCGTTGGGCCGATGATATGCCCCTGGCTCGGCCGTTCTTCATCCCGCACCTGCAAACTCCGCCCTTGCAGCATGCGCAACGGCACGACACCTGCACCGCCTGAACTTCCCCGCCGGCCTTGACGCCGGGCGAAGAGACGCTCACGCATACTACTGCTGCTAACGCGGTCAATGTGGAGAGCATGAGATTTCTTTCCAATTACAAGTATACACAATACGGGGGGATAATTGCAAATATTTGATCAAGTTGAAAAGTTGAATAGTTGAAAAGTTCAGAGAAGATGCATTGATATTCTTTAGGAGGACTCCGGGTGGCGCAAAAATAAAACTCGACTACTTGTGCGTTTTCTTCGGCTCCATATTTATCATTACGTCGGCGTCCGGAAACTGCCGCTCGATTTCCGCGGCGATGCGGTGTTGCAGGGAATGCGAAGCTTCCACCGACATTGTCGGGTCCACCCTAACGTGGAACTCCACAAACCGCTTTGAACCAGATTTGCGCCCGCGAAAGTTGTGACAGTCAACCACCTCCGGATAGTTGCGGGCCAGCAAGGTCTTTATCTCGTCTTCTTCCTGCTGCGGCAGATTGACGTCAAGCAGGTCTCGCACCGATTCGAGCGTAAGGTCCCACGCGGCCTTGAAAATGAGGAGCGCTACCGCAACGGCCGCCGCCGGATCGATCCAGGCCAGGTTCACGCCGGGAAACACGCGACTCCCCGCCCATACCGCCGCGAGGCCCAGAAGAACGCCGCCGGACGTGATCACGTCGGTGAGGGAATGCCAGGCGTCGGCCTTGAGAGCAAGGGAACCCGTTTTCCGGGCAGCAGCAAGGAGCACACAGCCGATGACGGTATTGACAATAGAGGAGACGAACATCACGGCCACGCCCCAGCCGGGCTCCCCAATGGCCGCCGGATGAACCAGCCTGCGTACCGCCTCATACACGATCCAGAATGCCGCAAGGAAGATGAGAAACGCCTGGACCAGGCCCGACAGGTTCTCGAATTTTCCGTGGCCGAAAGCGTGATCCTTGTCCGCCGGTTCGGAAGACCTCCTGACGCCGAAGGTTGCAACCAGTGCCGCAAAAACGTCGACTCCGGAATGAAGCGCCTCGGAAACAACCGATATGGAGCCGATGGTGAATCCCACCGCCAGCTTGAGCAGCACGAGAAGGAGGTTGGAGGCCACAGACAGCGCGGCGACGAAGACTTTGTAACGGTTGGTTTGCAAAAAATCCTCCGCACACAAAAAAAGCCCCGCGGAACGTATCCATGTCCCACGGAGCTGTTTATCCGTTGCCGAACGTGCGGCCCGGCTACGCTGCGCAAGGCAGCCGCCTGATCATTCAAGAAAACAATATAGCATTATGAAGAGCCGCAACGCAAACCGCATCGCCTGGTCGGGCGCATCCAAATCAAAAGGCGTCCCCGCCCTGTCGCGAAAACGCCCTCTTCTCTTAGATGTCAAGCGTCAACTGTCAACGTGTTTAGTCAAAACGACTTTCCCTCAACCATGTTACCGTCCTTGTACGTGGCTTCGCCCTGCTTTTTTCCATTCTCGGTCCACATGGTCTTTGTGCCGTCCAGCGCGCCGTCCTTGTATGTCATTTCGGTTTCCTTTTTGCCGTTCTCGTAGTACTCCGTTGCCGGACCGCTCAACACGTCGTTGGCATAGGTTTGTGCGTCCTTGAGATTGCCGTTTTCGTACCATTCCTGTTCGAGGCCGTTCTTGTTTCCCCCGGCATAGGTGGTCATGCGTTTCTTGTTGCCGTTTGCAAACCATACCGTTTCGACTCCGTCCTTCTTGCCGTTCTTGAAGCTCATTTCGGAAGATTTCTTCCCGTCCGGAAAGTAGGCGGTTGCGGCGCCGAGCGGAGTGTCAAGCGCGTATGCCGCCTCGCTCTTGAGCTTGCCGTCCTCATACCACGACATGTCTTTCCCGTTCTTCTTCCCGTCTCTGTATGCGGTCTCTATGAAGCGCTTGCCGTTGGGATAATTGCCGATCATGACGCTGTCTGGTTTTCCCTTGCTGTAATGCGTGTCCGACTGAATGCTGCCGTCGGGAAAATAGTATACCGTTCTCACAACGTCCTTCTTGGCGCCCACCACCATGAAATAGTTCTCCTTTTTCTTGGCTCCGGTGGGATACTTGTCGGTCACCTCGGATCGCATCTCGGGCTTGGAGCATCCGGCAATTATCAGCGCACCGCAAACGGCAATCACCATGGTCCAACGCATACGCTCTCCTTTTCTGGAAGGTTCAACGCTGTCTTTTCAAGAAAATATATTTCCACACCTCAAATTGGAAATCCGGGCTTTTTTATTATTATGGCAGGATGCGGCATCGTTGTCAACCTTTTTGCTCCCTTGCGACATTGCCGCTGTGGAGGAACAAAGGAGAAATTATATTTTCTATTGTTCACCGCAGCTCGTTCGCTCATCAGGAACATGGAATGGAACCATGAAATTCCGCCCCTGCATAGATTTGCACGAAGGAAAAGTGAAGCAGATCGTGGGCAGCACGCTGTCCGACGCGAAGCCCGGCGGCCTTGTCACCAATTTCACCAGCGACCTCCCTGCCGCGCATTTCGCGGCCCTGTACAAACGCGACGGCCTCTGTGGTGGGCATGTGATTATGATGGGCCCGGGAAACGAGGACGCGGCTGCCGCGGCGCTTCAGGAGTTTCCCGGCGGATTTCACGTAGGCGGAGGCATCACGCCGGACAACGCCCGGCGCTTCATCGGCCAGGGCGCATCGCACGTGATCGTGACGTCATTCGTGTTCACGGACGGCCTGTTGTCCTGGCGGAACCTCGAATCAATGGTCGCGGCAGTGGGCAGGGAGCGGCTCGTGCTCGATCTCAGTTGCCTGCGCCGGGACAACGTCTACTACATAGCAACGGACCGCTGGCAGCGGCTGACGTCGGTCGCCGTGTCGAAAGACACGCTCGAAAAGCTTGCCGGATATTGCGATGAATTCCTTGTCCATGCGGCTGACGTGGAGGGAAAACGCTCCGGCATCGACGGCGGTCTTGTGGCGCTGCTCGGCGCATCTTCACCCTTGCCCGTTACCTACGCGGGCGGCATCCGGTCGCTTGACGACCTCGAAAGCGTGCGTGTTCTTGGAAAAGGCCGCGTGGACGCAACGGTCGGCAGCGCGCTCGACATTTTCGGCGGAACGCTGCCCTATGCCGAGGTCGTGGCATGGCACGCGAGGCAACAATAGTTTCTTTCGGGCACCCTCGCGACATTCCTGACCCTTATCCGCACCCTGATAATAAACTATTTTCATCACGCATAATCGGTGTTTTTCACCGTAGTCTTGTGCTTACCATCCTACTCAAGAAAGGGCATCCATGAATATCGCAAAAACCACGCTTCTTCTCGGCGTCCTCACCTGCATCCTTGTTCTGATCGGCCAGTTTGTCGGCGGCCCCAGGGGCGCAATCGGATTCTTCTTGTTCGCCGCTGTCATGAATCTTGTCTCCTACTGGTTTTCCGACAAGCTCGTTCTCATGACAACCGGGGCAAAACAGGTGGGCGAAAACGATGCGCCGGTCCTCTTCCGCGTGGTGAGACGGCTCGCACAGCAGGGCGACCTGCCGATGCCGAAAGTTTACATAGTGGATAACCCTTCGCCCAACGCGTTTGCCACGGGCCGTAATCCGCAGCATGCCTCGGTCGCGGCCACCACAGGCATCCTCGCCATTCTCAGCGAAGACGAGCTTGAGGGAGTGATGGCGCACGAGCTTTCCCATGTCAAGAACCGCGACATTCTGCTATCGAGCATCGCCGCCACGATCGCGGGCGCCATTACCATGATCGGCAACGCCCTGCAATGGGGCGCCATGTTCGGCGGCGCGTCCGCGGGCCGCGACGATGACGACCGGGGCGGCATGATCGGCATGATCGCCATGGCAATCCTTGCACCGATCGCGGCAATGATCGTTCAGCTCGCCATTTCACGCTCGCGCGAATACGCGGCGGACGCCGCGGGCGCCCGGCTGTGCCATAAGCCACTGTCCCTGGCCCACGCGCTCGGCAAGCTGGAGAATTCCGTGAAGATGATCCCCATGCAGGGCGGGAATCCGTCAACCGCGCACCTATTCATCGTCAATCCGTTCAGGGGCGGACTGCTGGGCTTGTTTTCAACCCACCCGCCGATGGAGGAGAGAATCAGGAGGCTGGAGGCAATGGCGAGTCAATCTAATTTATAAATTATCGGAGGAGAGGTATCTCCCCCGGCCTCAGCCTCCTCGTCCCTGACGGGACTGCGAGGTCTTCGGCACTCGCCTCTCTGTTGGGTAGCCCCCAAGGAAGTCGATCTGCGAGAAAGAAACGTGTACTGGGCCACCAAGAAAAAGAGTTGAAAAGTTGAATGGTTGAGAAGTTGAAGAATTTGATATTCAAAGGGGATGCCCACACCAATTCGTTGCGGATGCCAAACTGCGGGAGAAGAATCGTTTGACTGATAGGAATTCTGTTGCCGCGCGTTAGGTAGGACTGGAGGCCGCGCTAGAGCGCGGTGCCGCCTGACCACGGCCCGCAGGGTCATAGTGGCAGGCGGCCCGAGGCCGAAGGCCGAGACCGGAAGGAGGGCCGACCCCTTGGTGGGCGCGCAGGGTAAAGCGCCCCACCAAGGGGAACGCCCAAATCTTAGATTTTATCGGGCTATAGCTACTTGTTTTAGCTCTATTCCCGCCTGCCCCGCAACCTCGATCACATGCTGGTCCCGATAGAATTCCAGGTAAAAGATCCTCCGTATGCCGCTGTTGGCAATGAGCTTGAAGCAATGCCAGCAGGGCGAGGCGGTGATGTAGATGTCTGCGCCGTCAACCGCGACGCCGTTCTTGGCCGCTTGGATGATCGCATTCGCCTCCGCATGCACCGTGGCGATGCAGTGCCCGTTTTCCATGGTGTGGCCCACATCGTCGCAGTGGGGCATGCCGCGAACGCTGCCGTTGTAACCCGTTGACAGGATTGTCTTGTCGCGCACGATCACCGCTCCCACGTTCTTGCGGTCGCAGGTGGAGCGGGTGGCCACCTGCCGGGCAATCCTCATGAAGTATTCGTCCCATGGCGCGCGCGTTCGCCTGCGCACCGTCTGTTTCTTGTTCGTCATGATATTCCCCTTTGTTATTGCGAACCGTCTACGGTGTCGATCTGCCGCACCCGTGTTTCGTGGCGGCCGCCCTCAAACGGTGTTTCCAGCCAGGCGTCCAGGATCTGCGCGGCCGTTTCGGTTGAAGTGATCCGTGCCCCCATTGCAAGCACGTTTGCGTCGTTGTGCTGCCTGGAAAGCATGGCCATTTGCGGGGTGACGCAGAGGGCCGCGCGCACCTTCTTGAAGCGGTTTGCCACCATGGACGCGCCGATACCCGACCCGCACACCACGATTCCCCTGCTGAATGTCCCGTTGGACACCCTGGAGGCCGCCCGCGCGATGAGGATGGGATAATCGCTCTTTTCCTCGTTGAATACGCCAACGTCTTCGCAAGGGATGGACCGTTTTTGGAGCTCTTTCTTGATGAATTCCTTTAGTTTGAACCCGGCATGGTCGGAGCCAACGACTATTGCGTTTCCTTTTCCCGGCACTGTGCGTCCTTTCGATTCCTGCGAAAGCTCTGTTCCATGATTTATGTTATTCCCCGGGAACAGTGCTCTTAAAATAGATTTCACCCCCTGTAACATCGAGCCATTTTTTTTTGTCCAATAGAGTGAAAAATGAAAGAACTCGACGATCTCACGATACAGCGTGCAAAGAAGGGCGATCGAGCATCTTTCAGGACTTTGTACGATTATTATGCGCCGTTTTCGTGGAAAATTGCTTTTAGAACAATGCACGGAGATTCTCAGGGGGCGGCGGAGGCGGTACAGGAAACATTCATACGGGTGCACAATGCACTTTCGAAGTTCAGCGGCGGTGCTGCGTTTTCAACATGGGTATTCAGGATAACCTACAACGCATGCATGACCCTGCTTTCAAAGCAAAGCCGCCGGAACGAAATGCAGGAACTTGATGAGGACACGGGGCCAACGGTTTCTACAGCGGAGAATGTCGACATGAAAGAGGACATGCAGAGAATCCTCAAGAGCATTTCGCCGGAAGAACGGTTTCTTCTTACCGGACGGGAAGTGTTGGGTTTTTCGTTTGAGGAGCTTTCCGACATCACCGGAAAGAACGCCGGCAGCCTTCGAACGCAGCTTTTTAGGCTCAAGGAACAGATCCGGAAAAGGTTCGGGGAGGAATAATGGAACAGAATACCGACAATCAATTGCCCGCACGCGCCTTTGAAGCTCTGACGGATATTCCGCCGATCCCGGTGCATGTGTACGGCGCCGTCATGCGGAACATCGGGAGGAGAAGGATACTGGTTCGCGCCGTGTTTTCAGTTGCGGCATCGGTGCTTATCGCCGTGTCCGCGTTTACCGTCACCGCATATCGCATGTCGACGCAGCGCGCGCCCTATGCGCCCGAGGTGGCGGAGGAATTGCAGGGGGTCAACAGTTACATCAACAACGACGTATATCGGGAAAATGCGAATTCGTATGGATATTACGAAGAAGTTCTTTACCAGGAATAGCGAGTCGGAGGTCACTATGCGTATCGGAATAGCAGGCTTCGCCGTTGTCTTTTTCCTGATTGCCGGAGCGTCGCCCGCGTTGTGCGCGAGCGATTCAGCCTCTCTCTCGAGGGACTCAACGCGGCACAGATTGTGGGCGCAGCTTAATCTCACGGAAGATCAGAAAGCCAAGCTCAAAGGCATGCGCAGTGAAATGCGCGAATTTCGCAAACAGAATTTCGAGAAAATGAAGGCCCTGCTCGACAAGAGCAAGGAAGAACTGCTCAAGCCCTCGCCCAGCAAAACCGTTTTGTACGGCTATGCAAAGGAGATGGGCGAACTTCACAAGGCAATGTCCGAACACATGGCCAACCACATGCTTACCATAAAGTCGGTTCTTACAAAAGAACAGTTTGCGAAACTTCTGAGCAACGAATTTCACCCTCCCATGGGCGGCGGACATACCGGAAGCCACGACGGTCCGCCGGCCGGCGCGGGTCACCGGGCCGATTCCGACGACGACTGATCAACTCCTGTTTCGGTTGCAGAGAAATGCCGAACGCCGCGTCTGTCAACGCGGCGTTCGGCATTTCTATTCCAAAGGTTCCGGCGCGGGCGATTGCCGCGCGCCGGCGCGCGGGTGGGCTTGCCGGTACGTCCTGAGCAGGTGTTCCTTTGACATGTGCGTATAGATCTGCGTTGTGGACAACGACGAATGGCCCAGCAGTTCCTTGACGGCCCGGATGTCGGCCCCCCTGTCGAGCAGGTGCGTTGCGAACGAATGGCGCAGCACATGCGGGCTTCGCTTCTTCTGCTGGGTGACGGCCGACAGCTCGGCCGACACGATCCGCTCTATTTGCCTGCGGGACAGGCGCCGTCCCGCGCCGTTTGTGAACAAAGGGGTGTCAGCCGCCTTCGGCGCCGGCTGCGCCGGCCGGGCGCTCAGGTATTCCCGTATCGCAGAAACGGCGCTATCCGTTACGGGAACCACTCGTTCCTTTCTCCCCTTGCCGAGCACGCGCACGCTTGCGCGCTTGTAGTCGATGGTGCCCGCGTTCAGCCCATGCAGTTCGGCAAGGCGCAACCCGGCGCCGTACAAGAGCTCCACAATGGCGCGGCTTCTCAAAAAGTCGAGAGGGTGATTCGGGTCTCCTTTTCCCGCAGGGGATGCGAGTTGCCTTGCCTGCGTCTCCGTAAGAAACGCGGGAAGCGGCTTGTCGAGTTTGGGGTTTGCCAGAAGTTTTGCCGGACTGGCGGTTAGGATATGCCGCTTGACGCAGAACTTTGAAAACGATTTGAGAGCAGCCACTTTGCGTGCCATTGAGCGGGATTTGAGGCCCTGTTCACCCAGCGTATAGGTAAAATCCCGCAAAACGCTCTTCTTCATGATATCTTCAAATGCGGCATTTGCAAGGTTTTGGGCAACAAACGAGCCGAACTGGGCAAGGTCTGTTTTGTACGCTTCAACTGTGTGGCTGGAATAGCCCTTCTCTTTCAGCAGATAGTCAAGGAAGGAGGCGACGTGATCCTGGAAGGTGCTCACAAATATGATTCCTTTCAGATATCTGTGCGTTCCTTAGAAAAATATTACGGCATGCGGGAATATCAAATACAAATCGCGCAGAGGGGGCAGCAATATCCGAGTACGATTTTGGATTGCTGAGCCGGTGCGGCGAATATCAAAATGAAGATCCTTTTTTTGTGTGCTGAGCGGGTGCCCCACAGCCAAGGATTGGATTCTTGAAACTCAACTTTCTTTGGGGTCACCCGGCACTGCTATCCAAATGAATTTCTTTGTCTTGATTTCCGATTCAGTACTCCAGATTAATTATTTTATTCTGATAAGCTGGTCGCAAGGATTCACTCCCGAAAATCAATGAAAGGATCCGTCTATGGTATTCGGAAAGGACTTCTCAGTCCAAACACAGGGTTTCTCCGATGTTGTCGATATCACCCCGGATGTCGAATCGATTATAAAAGAATCAAAGATCAATGACGGCGTGGCCACAGTCTTTGTCGTGGGTTCCACCGCGTCAATTTCCACCATCGAATTCGAGCCTGCCCTCGCCGAGGACATGAAGGAACAGCTTAACGAGATTGTTCCCAGCACTTTGCGCAGCCGCCACTCCGAAACATGGGGCGACGACAACGGCTTCTCTCACATCAGGGCCACGCTCATGGGGCCGGGAATCACGGTGCCGTTCCAGTCGGAAAGACTGGTTCTGGGGACGTGGCAGCAGATCGTGGTGATAGACCACGACAACCGGCCGCGTTCACGAAAAATCTTTGTCCAAGTGATCGGCGGGTAATTCGGAATTTCCGTCATATTTTATTTGACAACAGTTTTCCTTTTAATATTTTAGATTTAACAGTACAAGGGGCGTTAAAGGGTTTTCACCATTAACGAGGGAGGTTTTATGAAGAAGTGTCTCATTACCTCATGCAGTGCCATATTGGCTTCAGTCCTGCTTCTGGCCTCAACCGCTTGGAGCGATGACGTGACTCCTCCGATTGCGGCAAATGCGAAGGCGGCGCTGTTTACTTTCAGCGGATTGTCAAACATAGCTGCGGGCGCCTTTAACGGCGGCCTTGGCGGGAAATATTACATATTGGATCCTCTCGCTCTTCGCGCAAGCCTGCTGTTTAGCCTTGCCGATCAGGGAACCCCGGCTCCTGCCGCGGGCGGAACGGCCGGCGATGCGAACACCTGGAGTGTCGGCCTCAATGTTGGGGCTGAGTATCATTTGCTGAAGACTCGAGTGAGCCCTTACGTAGGCGGTGCATTGGGGTTTGTGTCGACGTCGACTTCGGAAAAAGACGCGGTTCTCACCGGAGCCCCTCAGTATACAGTAACGAATGCCCCGGTAATAATTAACGGCACAACCTATCCAGCCGGCGGCTTTAATTTCAACATAGCCGCGCTCGCCGGCGTCGAATTCTTTATTATCAAGGAATTGAGCCTGAGCGCGGAATACCGGTTCGGGTATTCGGTGACCGCCCCCTACGATCAGAAAACCACCGAACCCAATGTCGCCCCAGTCAAGAACGGCGCAATTACGAATTTCGGAATCTACGCAATCGGCGCACTTACTCTGGGCTTCTATTTCTAATCTAAAGAATTATTTTTCCCACCCTTCGGGCCGGAAAGACTGCCTTTCCGGCCTTTTTTTATTGCCAGCCGTCCAACCTTTTGGTCTTCATTTGATGGGTGACAGATTGTATTTTCTCAAATCGTTCGCATCCCCGCAGAGATCGAACCCGGCAACAAGAAGGACGCCATGAAAGGCATAATCCTGGCGGGCGGTTCAGGCACGCGGCTGTATCCCGTCACGCTCGCAGTATGCAAGCAGCTCATGCCCATTTACGACAAGCCGATGGTGTACTATCCGCTCACCATTCTCATGCTTGCGGGAATACGCGACATTCTTGTGATAAGCACGCCGCAGGACATTGAGGCGTTCAGGCGCCTGCTGGGTGACGGAAGCCGGTGGGGGCTTCATCTTTCGTACGCGGTACAGCCGAAGCCCGAGGGAATCGCGCAGGCCTTTATTGTCGGAAGGGAATTCATCGGAAACGACGCCGTGGCGCTTATCCTCGGGGACAATATCTTCTGGGGCCACGGACTCATCGGCACGCTTGCCCAGGCGGCCGCAAAAAAAGACGGGGCAACCATTTTCGGGTACTGGGTGAACGACCCGGAGCGCTACGGCGTGGTGGAAATCGATTCGTCGGGAAAGCCGACAAACCTCGTTGAAAAACCGCAGAAGCCTTTGTCCCCGTACGCCGTGACAGGACTTTACTTCTACGACAACCGGGTGGCGCAGCTCGCAGCGCGCCTCAGGCCGTCCGCGCGCGGCGAGTTTGAAATAACGGACCTGAACCGGCTGTATCTACACGAAGGAAAGCTCGACGTTGTCCTCCTGGGCAGGGGCGTGGCCTGGCTCGACACCGGAACGCACGAGTCCATGCTCCAGGCGTCGGTCTTTGTCGAAACGATCCAGTCGCGCCAGGGACTCAAGGTCTCGTGCCCGGAAGAAATTGCGTTCAGGCTCGGCTACATCTCACGCGAACAGCTTGCGCGGCTCGCCGAACCCATGAAGAAAAACGGCTACGGCGGCTACCTTCTGCAACTCGCGTCCGGCGCGCGTGAGGGTGCGGCATCATGACCTTCACGGAAACGAAACTGCGCGGGGTGTGGGAACTGGAACCGCTTGTCCACGAAGACAAGCGCGGTTTCTTTCTTGAATCGTTTTCCGCCCGCGACATGGAAGTGCGGGGCCTGCCGGCGTATTTTGTGCAGGACAATCACGCCCGCTCTCTGGCGGCAGGGGTTCTGAGGGGCCTTCATTTTCAGGAGCCGCCTTTTGCGCAATGCAAGCTCGTCCGCGTCGTGCGCGGGAGCGTGTACGACGTGGTGGTGGACCTGCGCAGGCAGTCTCCGACCTTCGGCGCGTGGCTCGGACTCACCCTGAGCGAAGAGAACAAAAAAATGCTTTTTGTTCCCCGGGGGTTTGCCCACGGCTATTGCACCATGGCCCCCGACACCGAATTTCTTTACAAAGTAGATGCCTACTACGCTCCGCAGCACGACGCCGGCATTCGCTGGAACGACCCGGACATAGGCGTCGCGTGGCCGGTGGCGAGCCCCGTTATTTCCGACAAAGACGGAAAACTCCCGTTTCTGAAGGACATCGAGTCGCCGTTTTGACGGCAAAACCCTTGTGCGAAATGCAGGATGAAAGATCAAACCGACGGCCTCCCGAACCCGCTCAAAGTCGTTCTCGACTCCATCGGCTATATCACCTATTTCCTCGCCATTGCAGGGTTCCTGTGCATCGGGCTCCCGGTTCTTCTGATGTTTGCCGCGTGGCCCCCGGTCATGCGCACCATAATGTACACGGTGCTCAAGGGCTACGCGTTCTTCCTCACGCGACTCTGGCTGCCTGCCCTCCAGGTGTATTCGGTACGAGAAATAGCGGGATTCAACGAATCGGCGCTGCGCGGGTCGATTGTGGTGGCCAACCACAGGAGCAGGCTCGATGCCCCCCTCATGCTGTCGATCCTTCCGTACGCCGCCGTGGTCATCAAGCTGAAATACGCCCGCATTCCCGTGTACTCGTCCTTTGTCAAGCACCTCGATTTTGTGAGCATCGACCCGGACTCGCTGCAGTCGCTCGGCTCGGCAGTCGAAAAATGCCGCTCTGTGCTTGCAAAAGGGAAAAGCCTGCTCGTGTTTCCCGAGGGAACGCGGGCAACGACGGGAAAGCTCCTTCCCTACAAGCCGTTCCCGTTCAAGGTAGCCCTCGAAACCGGCGCGCCGGTGGTCCCGGTTCTTATATATTCCGATCTTGCTCTTATGGCGCGCCGCAAAGGAAGTATTTTCCCACGGCGCAGGTTTTCCTATGCCGTACGGTTCCTGCCGGCCTGCCGGCCCGAACCGGGTGAAACGGCCGCGGCATTTGCGGAGCGGGTGCGCCGGATGATGGCCGGAGAGCTGGCCGTACTTGACAAAGGGACTCTCTGGGACCGCGGCCCGAACGCCGGCGATGCATCGGGGAAATTGTAGGATACAGGGGCACGTATGACCGAACACAGGACATTCGAGCTGGAGGACATCCTCGCGATACTGCCGCACCGGCCGCCGTTCCTCTTTGTAGACCTGGTCACCAGGCTCGTTGTTGACAAATTAATAATCGCCGAACGAACCATCCGCGACGACGAGCCGTTCTTCGCAGGGCATTTCCCGCAGAAGCACGTGATGCCCGGCGTGCTGGTCACCGACGCGCTTGCGCAGGCCAGCGGTCTTCTTTGGGGATTTTCCAGGAAAGCCGCGGGCGGCGTTTCGACGTCCCCGACGGAGGGCGTGCCGCCCGCCTCAGCGCCGCGGATGTTTTATCTCGCATCGGCAAATATGAAATTCCTGAACCCGTCGTTCCCGGGCGAGACCCTCGAGCTGGTCTCCACGTGCGAAACCAGCCTTGGTGCACTGTTCAGCTATTCGGTGGAAGCGCACGTGGGAAGAAAGATTGTTGCCAAGGGGACCCTTGCACTGGCCATGATGGACGGCACGCCATGAAGGTGCTCCTGTTGCGCGCCAACCCGAGAAAGAACGGCTTTACCCGGCGCCTGACCGATCTGTTTGTCAAGGGCATTCGCGACGCGGGAGCCCCGCTCGTGGAACGGGACCTGGCGTCGCTTACCATCAAGCAATGCACGGGGTGCTACAGCTGCTGGGTCACGTCGCCGGGCAGGTGCATCCTCCGGGACGACATGCCGACTATTCTGCAGGACATTCTCGATGCGGATATCATCGTGTGCTCCACGCCGCTCAACGCATTTTCGGTAAGCAGCCTTCTCAAGAATGTTTTCGACCGGACCCTGCCGCTTACGCAGTCGCGCTTCGAGCAGTCACCGGCGGGCACGGTGCGCAACTCGCTCCGGTTCCCGGAACGATGGCCCAAGAAGATTGCGGCCATCGTGGTGGGGGCGTTCAAAGGCGAGGAAAATTTCTCCGCCGTGCGAAGCATGCTGATGCTCTATGCCAACGCCATGTCCATGGAGTATTGCGGCGAACTTATCAGGCCGGAGTCCTACCTGCTCCAGTTTACGCTTGCCAAACCGCTTACCGTCAAGTCGATAGAAGCGGCATTTGTGAAGGCGGGATACGAACTGGCCTCTGCAGGCCGGATTACTTCGGAGACGCAGCGGAAGGCGGCGGTCCCGCTTTCGCCGGACCTGAATTATTTCAAGAAATACTCCAACATTTACTGGGAGCATGCGGTTGCGCTGGGAGAACAATCCCGCGACCTTGACCTCCTGAGCAAAAACGTGATGTCCGACGTACGCATCCTCATGCAGGAGATGGCGCGCAGCGTTGACCCCCTGGCAACCGCCCACCTCGCGGCCTCGTTCCAATTCGATTTTCCCGACAAGCAGTACGCGTTCACCCTTGCCGTCGATCACGGCGCGTGCACATGTACAGAGGGCAAGGCCGATAAGCCCAACCTGACGGTGACGGTTTCCACCGACGTGTGGGCAAAGGTGTTCATGCGTCAGATTAACGTGCGGGACGCGCTCATGAGCAAACAGATTGTGCTGGAGGGGGACAAGTTCCTGTTTTCGAGGCTCGACAGGTATTTTCCGCCCCCGGTGATGTGAGAGGCCGCAGCGATCCATTGATGAAGAAGATCTCCGGCGGTTACTCTTTCTGCGGTTTTCTCGTATGATACCCTTTTTCCCCATACGGCCCGAGTCTGTCGAGCCATAATTCTTCCAGCGTTTTCAAATCGCCGTCGCAGTCCCACAGCGGATCGTCCTTGGGTTCCAGACGGTCCAGAATTTCAAACGAAAACCCGGCCTCGCCGAGCTGCGAATAATCTTGTTGCAGTTCCCGGTTCATGTGGCTGCCGTTTGCAAGCTGGAATTTGCAGCTGTTAAGTCTGCCGGGCAGGTTCTGTGCGGCCCCGATGAAGATTTTCCCGTTCGACAGGTTCTTGATCTGGTAAATTCCCATGGGCAGAGGGGTTTGTTGTATGTGCGGATGAGGTCTTTTCGGGAGTCCATTAATGACCCACTCCCAGTTCCCGCACCGCCCGATCGAGCCCGGTAAGATTATTGACATTATAGACCGTTGTGGTCTTGGGGAACCCGTTTACCCGGATGAGGCCGGACAGGATCCGCTGCGGCCCGATCTCCAGGAAGGTATCCGCGCGCATTGTCCGAAGCGTTTCCATGCATGCGCGCCAGCACACGGGCTTTACAAGTTGCTGGGTAACAAGGTCTTTGATCTCGGCGGGATCGGCCTCGAATTCGCCCGTGGAATTGAGCAGCAAAGGAATTCCCGGTTCGTGAAACGTTATCGACCCGACCCAAGATCGGAATCTGGCCATGGCGTCTTCCATGTACGGGCTGTGCCACGGGCCGGACACGAGCACCGACTTTGTTTTGCCGATGCCCTGCTCGCCCAGCCGCCGCGAGAACTCGGCCATGGCCGCAAGGTCGCCCGACACCACGATCTGGTTGGGTGCATTGTCGTTGGCGAGAACGATATCGCGCGGCCGGTCCATGGCGGCGAGCAGCTCTTTTACTTTGTCAAGAGGGGTAAACAGGACCGCGGTCATGCCGCCGTTGCAGCGCGACGCCGCCTCGTCCATGAACTCCCCGCGCTTGGCGGCCATGGTGACGGCCTCCTCGGCCGTCACCACACCGGATGCCGCAAGCGACGTTATCTCGCCGAGCGAATGGCCGAGCACGGCTTCGGGGACAATGCCCCGCTCGCGGACGAGGCGCAGATACCCGAGCGAAACGGCCGCCAGAAGCGGTTGAAGAAACTGCGCCTTTCGCAGCTTCTTTTCCGGACCGCGCAGGCACAGTTTTTTGAGGTCTTCGTGGGTGAGATCGCTTCCCATCGCGACAAGCGAACAAAGGAAGGGGTCGCCCTTGAAAAGGTCGTGACCCATGCCGATTTCCTGCGACCCCTGTCCTGGAAAGAGAAATACGATCATGAGAGGGTCATGCCACGGTTGAGGTGAGGCCGCCGTCAACAACGAGCGCCTGGCCTGTGATGTACGACGACTCGTCGGACGAGAGGAACGCCACCGCCGCCGCAACCTCCCGGGGCGTGCCGAAGCGTTTGACAAGGATGCGGGCAAGGTTCTGCTGTTTTATCTGACGCGGCATCTTTGCGGTCATGTCGGTTTCCACGAACCCGGGCACCACCGCGTTGACGCGGATGCCCCTCGGCCCGAGCTCGGCCGCGAGCGAACGGGTGAAGGCGAGAATGGCTCCCTTGGACGCGGCGTAATTGGTCTGACCGCCGATGCCCACCATGCCCGACACCGAAGCGATGTTCACGATTGCGCCCTTTTGCGCGGACATCATGGGCCGCGTCACAGCCTTTGCAAACCGGAAAGCGCCGTTGAGGTTGATGTCAAGCACCCTGTTCCATTCGTCAAACGGCATCATCATGAGATAGCCGTCGGCGGTGACGCCGGCGTTGTTCACCAGAATGTCGATGCGGCCCTCGCCCTTTACGATGTCGCTCACGGTCCGCTCGACGGCCTCGCCGTCTTCCTGCGGACACAGCACTTTGTGAGCGCCGGTTTTCCGGGCCGTTTCGGCGGCCGCGTCCTCGCGACGATGATAGGTGAAATACACCGCGGCGTTCCGCGCCCGGAATTCTTCGACGATGGCGCCGCCGATACCGCGCGAGCCGCCGGTGACCAGCGCTACCTTGTTGGAAAACATGATTGCCTTGTGCGTTATGGGGACGGGGCGATTACAGGGATATAAAATAGTAATTGCAGAGGAAAAGGCGATTACCTAAGTCAGAATAGATTTGGGAATTTGTTGTTACCGGGTGTTTCCAGGGGTGCGCATCTGGATGGCTGAGCCGGGTGACCCCAAAGTGGAAGTTTGGGCGAGAATCCAATCACCTGCTGTGGGGCACCCATGAGGTGCAGTTGTGAAGACCGAGGAAAGGATTCCAGTTTGCGCATTGACAAGCAAACGCGTTTTCATGCATTTGCATCTTGCGTGGCGGAACCTGACACTTGTGGCAACTATCTTTTGTCCAGCGCCAGGCCGGACCGCCGGGCGCGCAAGTGCGCGGTGCCGGCCGAACCGGCCGAAGGCATAGGGCGGCCCGGCACAGAGGCCATAGGCCGAGCCCAGAGGGAGAGCCGCCGCCCCGGCAGAGACGTGGCGCTACGTCTCTGCCGGAGCGGGGCGCCCATATCCTTATCTCGATATTGCAACGGGTACATCCACGCTGCACCCGCTCAGCAATCCAAAATTATTTCTATTAGGTAATTATAAAGGATCTTGCACCAAATTAGTGATCATTTTGACAAGTTTTTCAAAGAAATTTTCATGACGATGATTGTACCGAAAAGCCATTTCGTTCAGATACCCTGGAAAGTATTCTTTGGAGACTCCATGGAACTTTGCAAGACGTTCCTTAGCATAGCTCCAGAAGCCTTCCAAACCGTTAATATAAACTTTGCCTGTGGCAAATCTTTTCCCATGGTCGACTCTCAAATGCCGATAACCGCAGAACATCAGGGCGTCATAGCCGCGGAATTTGTCAGTGTAAATGATGGAGCCTCGTCTGACCATTTTCACAGTCTCAGTCAACAGGCTTTCGGCAGTGACGTTTTTTACTACTGTCACCTTCACTTTTCCGTGTCTCTCCAGGATACCAAAGACGGGAACCTTTCCGGCAGCACCCCGGCCACGTTTACCTTTACGCCTGCCGCCGAAGTAGGATTCATCGAGCTCAACCTCTCCAGAGAGCCAGAAATCGCTTTCAGCGACCATCAAGGCCCTTCGGATGAGATTACACATCCGCAAGACCGTGGGATAGCTCAAACCGATCTGAGTTGCTATCCTGCGTGCTGAGACTTCCAGTTCAAAGAGCTTAATGATCCACAGCAGCTTTTTCAGAGGGACGCGGCACTGACCAATCCACCGATTCGAGAAGTCATGAAAGGTATTTCCGCATCGTTTGCACCTGAACTTTTTACCTTTTAAACGATAGATTTTATGGCTGTTACAATTGATGCAGAAAACATGGCCATTTTTCCAACAGAACTTTCTGAGGAACAATTTTGCCCTGTTTTCAGTTTTCCCTATGAATTCAAAGGTTTCTAATTGACTAAAGCCCATATGCACAAGATAATTCCTGTGCAAGATGTTTTATAATCACCTTCTATTATTATAGTCTCAGCCAACAAACGAACCAAGCCCCTGCAACCTCGGCAGGTTCTTCTTGAGGTCCAGCTCCAGCAGGAAGACCGTTTCGTTATTGTGGACCAGTTCGCCCACTACCTCCAATCCGATCATCTGATACGGCCGGACCCTTCTCTGTGAACAGGTTCCGTACACTCGTGCAACATTTTTGGCGATCAATTTCTCCAGAAAAAACCCGGTAAAGAGCTTGAGCATGGGCGTGCCGTTCCCCAGGTCGAGCAGGCAGAACATCTGTACTATTTCGCAAATATCTTTATTCGATTTATCAATTTTAAACCCTTCCAGCTCGAGTTGCAGGGCGTGATCCAACCCGAAATTGAGGGCAGCGCCGGCAACGATCCGCCCGCCCACTTTTGCAAGGTAGATTTCCTGGAACTCGTAGGGGATTACGGCGGCAATACGTTTTGCCTTGTGATTGAATTTCCAGATATGATCGAGGTTGGGGCTGCCGCCGAACGCGCGGTAAAAGGCCCGTTCGTATGCGACAAGCTCGCTTTCGTTGGCGGAATCCAGGACGGCAAAAATGAAACTTCCCTTGTTCTCCAAGAATGTCCTCGATTATGAAATTCGATATTCTTTTCACCACTTCTTACCCGCCCTCTCGCAGATCTCCCGGAGCGGACTTGAAGGCGTCAGCTTTGTTACAGAAATATTTCCAATAAGCCCCCTTCGGGGATCTGCGAGGGGGCTTGGACAAATGAAAACGGTTCTTACAATTCGTCCAGCTTCACCGTAAGGCTTTTGGGCATGATGGGAGGCATGGAGATGGTGTGGACAACAGGCCCTTGTTGCGAACCGAGATTGAACGAAAGGCCTGCAAATGCGATATCTACCGGAAACAAGGCAAGGCCTACCTGCGTCTCCAATGAATAGGAGTAGCACGACGCCACGACCTCGGCAACCCTGGCCGGCCCGTTATAAAGAGGCGTGTCTTTGGGAAGCGCCTGGACCCCGGACTCGGTGCAGATGCCGATGATTTTTTTAGTGAGGCCCGCGGCCCGGCGCGCCGCAATGGCTTTTTGGCCGGTGAAGTTCTCTTTGCTGAAATCAATCATCCACTGGAGGCCGAGCGCGAGCGGATCGCGCACGAGCGCACCTTCGGCGAAAATGTTGAAAAAACGGCCTTCGAGCCGCAGGTCATTGTGAATGTCAACTCCGCACAGCCCTCCGCCGTTCTTCTCGGCAGCGGCCAGACAGGCATCGAACAGCGAGGCCGCGCGTGCGGCAGGCGCCATGAGGAGGTAGCCGAATTCGGAGGTCTTGCCCGCCCTGAACAGCGACACCGGCTCCCCCTGGAAATCGTACCGCTCCACCGAAAGATACGGAAGCCCCAGTACGTCCGCCCCGAACAGTTGCTTGACCACGGCCCAAGCCTTGTACCCGTCGATTCCGAGAAGGGCGTGACTTTCCGACAGGTCAACCATGCCCGCGCCTGCCGCGCCGCGGTCCAGAAGCATGGTCCGAAACGCAGCATCGTCCAGGATGCTTTCGCAGAGGAGGACAAACTGCTCGTCGTTGTTGGCCACGTAGCAATCCGCGATCACGGCCCCGCCCTCATCGGCGATAAAGGTGTGCAGCAGGCGACCGAACCGCACTCGCGCCACGTTGCCGGCGCAGAGAGAATCCAGAAAATCGAGGCCCTTATCTTCCGGAAAGCTGAACCGCTGCATAAACGAGGCGTCTGTGAGCGCAACCGAATCGCGCACCAGATGGTACTCGGTTGAGCGATCGGCAACCCTGGTAACGACTTCAGCGCCGAACCTCTCGCCAGAGACGGCGTTCTTCTTTGCAAAGCAATCATGGAATTGCGAAGCTCTCATTGCTGCGCCCCTTTTTCAGCCTTTTGGGCGAGTACGAAATCGACCACGGTGTTGATGGACCGCAACACGGAGATGTTTTCGTCCGGGATCTTGATACCGAACGAATTCTCGATGCATAATACGATTTCCAGGGCATCGAGGGAGTCGAGGCCGAGGCCGGCGCCGAGCAGCGCTACGTCCTCGTGGAGGTCCTGCGGCGTGTAGGGAAGGTTCAGGCGGCGGATGAGCTCCTTCTTGAAGGTATCAATCACCTCGCGGCGCTTTTCGATAACCGCCTGCATTGTATCAGCCATGGGAACGTTCTTTCGGATCGCCTTTTTGGATGACCGTTGCGCAATTTACCCCGTGGGGGGAGCTGAAAACTACGAGAATATACTTTTTGCCTCCCCATGTTTCCAACGAAGAGTTCAGCAACCCGAACGAGAGCGTGAACAGGGGGCCGGTGGCTTCCGCGAAGCCTATCCTCGAAGAAAGGTCGATGGTAAACCCGTCCCGTTTCCCTACCGCCGCATCCACAGCCCCCGCTTCCCGCGCGCTGGCCGCGTTGCGGCACACCAGGCCTACGTCTCCGGCGCCGATTTCCGCCTGGTCAAGCGCAGACCGGATGGTGTGCTCAAGGGACCGCTCATCCGCATCGGGAAGGATGCAATCGCCGGTGTCGGTGGAATACGCGCTGGAGCACACCGTACCCAGCACCGTTGCGCCCCGGATCGCGGCATTCGCTTCGGTTTCGAGCATCATCGCACATGCGCCCTCCGCACACGGCGTTGCGCCTGCGGCCATGAAACCCGCCGAATGCAGGTCCAGCAGAATCCTGTTGGATAGTTCGTCCACGCTGACACTCACCAATGCCTGTGCATGGCCGTTCTTGAGCGCGCAACAGGCAAACCCGAGCCCCATGAGGCCGGCGCCCGGACCAAAACTGAAAGTTGTGTTATGCCCGGTGAGACGCAACGCCTTGCATACGTTGCCTGCAACGGAGTTCGGGACAATATAGGGAAAAGCAGCAACCCGGTCGATGCGAAAATTGGCGCGCAAGAGCGAACAAATGTGCTCGTCCTCCGCCCACGAAGGGCCGGCCGAAAGGTTCAGAAACAATCCTGCGTCGCACCGCGCGCCGTGGCTCTTTTCGCCGTAAGCATGCGCGAGCGCGAGCCGCGCGGCCGCCAAAGCGAAGACGCTCGATGCGTCCATGTTGCGGATGTCAATACGGCGGTCGATGGATGCCATGTCGAAGGCGGGCACCATGCCCGCTCGAACCCGCAATGCGGGCCCGAGCGCAACCTCGCGCATCAGGTCTTTAGCGCAGGATGCGGCCTCGCACAGCCGGTCTGCGCCCAGTCCGGCCGGCGACACGAGGCCGACGCCGGTAATGACGATGCGCCCGTTTGAGCCTGTTTCCGGCGGCGAATACGAGGGGTCAGGCGAAACCCGCGCCACGATGCTCGCATTGTTGCCGCCGAACGCAAAATTGTTCTTGAGCATTGGCCCACTGCGGCCTGCGAGACGGCCAGCCTCCGGGACGTAGTCGAGGACGCATCCGTCGCGGCGCTCCGTAAAATGCGCGGTGGGCGGCACAAAACCCTTTTTCAGGCTCAGGATGCTTCCTACGATTTCGAGCGCGCCCGCCGCCCCCAGGCAATGGCCGATAATCGACTTTATTGAGCTTACCGGCAGCGCCGAAGCGTGGTGGCCGAACACCTTCCGGATGGCCTTGGTCTCGGCCTTGTCGTTGGCTTCGGTGCCCGTGCCGTGGGCATTGACATAACAAATTGACGAAGGCGACAAGCCGGCGTCGAACAGGGCGCGTTCCATCGCCAGCGCCTGTCCCGCTCCCGAAGGGTCCGGCGCGGTGCAATGGTACGCGTCGTTGCTGAGCCCGAATCCCATGATTTCGGCGTGAACCGTTGCGCGGCGCAACTCGGCGTGCGGCATGCTCTCCAGGACGCAGAACGCCGCACCCTCGCCCAGGTTGAGACCCACGGGCCTGGAAAACGGCGCGCAGGTTCCTTCGCAGGTCGCCTTGAGGCCGTCGAACCCGGCAAGCGTCGTTTCGCTGAACGTGTCGCTGCCGCCCGCGAGCGCCACGTCGACAATGCCGAGCCGGATGAGGTCCGCGGCGAAACCGATTGCCGCAGCGCTCGCCGAGCATGCGGTGACCACCGTGGCGCTCGGACCGCAAATGCCGAACAGGAACGCGAGCGCCTTTGCCCCGCAGTAGTAGCGATTGGCGAACAATTCCTCTTTGGTGAGCGACGAGTCGCCCGAAAGGATTCTTGCGTAGCGAGCTTCTATGGTTTGCATGGGACCGCTGCACGTGGCAAACACAAGTCCCATCCTGTGCGAAAGTTCTTTGGGCGCGATGCCGGCGCCGCCGATGGCCTGGCCTGCCGCGGCGGCCGACAAATGGACAAAACGGTCGAGCGAGCGCACGAAGGGGTCGGACACGAATTCTCGTTCGTCAAAGTCCCGGATGATGCCCGCGTGCGTTGCGCGAAAGTGGGCAAGATGCGGCCGGCCGATGGGCGAAAACGAGGGCGTCCCGTGTACCACGGATTCGCCGAACGTGTCGCAGGACGCGCCCGCGCTGCACACCGCGCCCATGCCGGTTACAACAACCCGCTGCCTCACGATAAACCTGCCCCCGTTGAAAGAATGAGTGCATAGTTATAGCCCACGTCGGTGCTTGCAAGGGCAATCGCGTAGCGCGGCGCAGAAGGTATTTGCCTTTTATCAATATCAGCCGCGCCCGTATTCTGGGGCCACAGCCCGTTGCCGTCACGCAGGGCCTCAAGCGCGCAGGCGATGGTTACCAGAACAGACGCGGTTTCGATGTATCCCGTATTGAACGTGGTTGCAGCCAGGGGAACGCCCGGCATTGCCCGTGCTGCCAGCACATCGAGCACTTTCTTGTCCTGGCAGTTTCCTTGCGGGGCCCAGAGGGCAAGTCCCATGTCCCGCCACTGCAGCCCGGCCCGGGAGAGCGCGACGGCGCAGGCATGGTTGAGGCCGTCGCAATCCAGGCTTTGGCGCGAAAATTCTTTACCGTCAATGCTCATGCCGTAGGAAAGCACCTCGGCAAGAACCGGAGCGCCGCGTTCGGCAGCGCTTTCCATCGTCTCGAGCACGAGCGCCGCGGCGCCCTCGGCAATCACCTTGCGCCTGGGCTCGGCAAGGTCGAGCGCATACGATGATTCGGCCGCGCCCTGCCTGAGAAAGCCGATCAGGTCGTAATTGTAAAACATTTGCCGGTATACCTCGTCGGACCCGGCCGCCAGCATCGCCTTTGCGCGGCGTTGGCGCAGCGCATTGTACGCGTACGCAGCACTTGCAAGTCCGGCATGAGGGCCCGGAGCAACCGTCATGTTCACGCCCCTGATGCAGAGCGCATTTGAAACCCAGCCTGCGGTGGAGTTGGCGGTAATGTTTGAAAAACAATTGATGTCGGCCTGATAGTCGTCCGATTTGAAAACGCTGTTCATGTGGTCTGATTCGGGCGGGCCGTTGCATACGCCCATCACGATGCCGATATCGTCGCAGTTCTTCTGACCGATGTGCAGGCCGGCGCTTTCGAGCGAAAGCCTGGACGCGGCGGTTGCGTACCTGCTGATGGCGTTCATGCCGGAAAAGTCGAGCCTCCGGTCGATGTTGTGCGCCGTAAACTCCTGCACCAGTCCCGCGAGCTTCGATGCCGACTCCCGGCACCCGAGCCGGTCCGCCGGACCGATGCCGACGCTCCCTTTTCTCAGCTCGCTCAGCGTTTTTTTGACCCCGAGCCCGAGCGAGGTCACCGTGCCGGTCCCGGTGATAACCACCCGGCTCATCTTCCGGGACCGGGGCCGGACCTGAAAATCCCATTTCGCAATACATGCCGCGGCATTGTTGCCGCCGAACGCGTAATTCGCAGAAATAAATGCGCCGTACTTTTTTTTCCGCGCGGTGTTGGGAACATAGTCCAGGGTGCAACCGGGCCGGGGCGCGGAGAAATTGAGCGTGGGCGGGACAAAATCTTCGTTCATGGAAAGCAGGTTGCACGTCGCCTCAAGAATGCCCGTGGTGCCCATGCAGTGGCCGAAGAAAGACTTTGTCGATGTCACGGGGATCTGCGAGGTCCCGCAGAATTTCGCTATGCCCTTTGATTCGGCGCGGTCGTTGGCGTCGGTGCCGGTGCCGTGCGCATTGATACAGCCGATGTCACCAAGCGCCAGGCCGGCGTCGGCGAGCGCGTCTGTCAGGGTTTTGTAAACGCCTTCTCCCCGGGGATCTGGCGACGTGGGATGATAGGCGTCAGAGGTAAGCGAATGGCCGGCCACTTTTCCGTAGATCCTCACGTGTCGCAGAAGAGCCTGTTCCATGTCTTCGAGCACCCAGAAGACCGAAGCCTCGCCTATGTTAAGTCCCACCGGCAGAGAAAACGGGGCCGTCCGGCCGGTCGACAACGCCTTGAGGCCGTTGAAGCCGCTGATGTTCGCCACGCACAGGGTGTCCGATCCGCCGACCACAACCGTGGTATACAATCCGAGATTGACAAGCGAGGCCGCGAGCCCGAGGGCGCCGGTGGTGGACGAGCACGCCGTGGTGACGATCCACGTCTCGCCGCCGATACCGAGGCCGCGCGAGAGCGCCTTGCCGAACCCGTAGTACTGGGCCTGCAGGTTCATCTTCTCGTCGAAAACCCTGTTTCCTTTGCAGTGGAGCCATTTGTATTCCTCCTCCGCCGAAAGAAGGCCGCCGTTGCACGTGCCCAGAACGAGCGCGATGTCGCGGCGTGCGGCCATGGGCCTGGAATCCAATCCTGCGCCGGCAAGCGCCTGCCGCGCCGAGGCGAGCGCGAACCGCAGGTAGCGGTCATCGTATTCCGAGAGTTCATCTTCGTCAAGATAGTCCCTGGCGTCAAAATCCCGTATCTCACCGCCGAGATTGGTGCGGAAATGGCCCGCGTCAAAATGCGTGATGGGCGATAGTCCGTGCCGCCCTTCCCGGAGCGCTGCGGTAATCGAGCCGCAGTCGTTGCCGATGGGACTCAACACGCCGATGCCCGTCACCGCGGCCTGGCCGCGCACGCCCTGGCGGTTGAGGGGCTTGCCCACCACCTTGCGTCCGTCTTTCCACGTGGCGGGCTCCAGGCTTGCCGAATGGGAGTCTTTCTGGAGTTTGTAGAAACTGTTCCACGCGCCCACGAATTCCCCGTACAGTTCGTCCCGCGTCATGTCGAGCGGCTCGAACACCACGTGCGCGCCGTTGTAATGCGACCAGGTTTTGTCCACGATCCGGTTCTGGCGGTCGAGCCTGTCCCAATGCACGCTCCCGGGGTATGGCGTGAAAATGAAAAATTCCGAGGTGTGAATGTTTGCCTTGTCGAGGAGCTCCACCGCCCTGTCGCCGATGCCTTTTTTGTCCCAGTCGCGGCCGATGGCGCAGGACGCAAAAAAGTTGATCTCGCGGTCCTGGAGCTTCTTCACAAGATCAAACAGCATCTGCCGCTCTTTGGCCTCGCCCGCGATCGCACGTATCGACACCGGGTCCACGTTGAGCGTGCAGTAAAAATTCCGTACGCCGGCTGCCGCCATGAGATCGAGGAAAACACCGTCGGTGTTGAGGGCCATGGTGGAGGAGACGAAGTATTTCTTCTTGAGCGGGACAAGCGCCTTTAAAAGCGCACGCGCATAGTCAACCATTTTCCGCTGTGTAAAGAAGAGGGTGTCGTCGGCAAGGTACACGTTTTCGTACTTGAGCTGGCGAATCTCCTCGACAACTTTATCGATGGGCCTCAACCGGATCTTGCTTCCCATGTGTGCGGGAACGGCGCACATGGCGCAGGTGTACGGGCACCCGCGGGTGAGCTGGACAAGGTCTTCGTCCCAGTCGTAGTACGTCTTGGAATAGAACAGGTCGCGCCGCGGGATCGTCATGTTTTCCAGGTTGAACGAGCATCCGCCTTTGTAAATCATTTTGAGGCCGCCGGCCGCCGCATCGGCGCAGATGCCGGGCCAGGTAGGCTCGCCTTCGCCGATATTCACCGAGTCTGCATGCGCGAGGCATTCCTCGGCCATGAAGGACGGAAAAAAACCTCCCATGATCACCTTGACGCCGCGGGCGCGGAACCCGTCCGCCAGTTCGAACGCCCGCGTGGCCTGGGGCGTAAAGCAGTTGATCGCAACAAGGTCGGTTGGTGCCGAAAAGTCAACTGCGTCGCCGGCGTTGTCGTCGATGAGTTCCACCTCGATCCCGGCAGGGGTTATCGACGCGAGAATAGGAATGCCCAGAGACGGCGGCGTGGTAAAATCGCCGAGAAAATAATCGATGAGGCCCCGGTCGAGCTCGGGATTATTAGTGAGGAACTTCTCGAATCGCGGATAGACAAAGGTAATTTTCACGAGGTACTCGCCTTTGAAAATGAAAAAAACCTTCCCCGGGAACATAAGGGGAGGTGATAAAAATAAACCATGTATACAGGTAGATTGGATTCTAAAGGATTTCCACAGGTTTTGAATCAGGAGGAAATAGATTGAAGAACCCCGAAGCAAGCTTCGAGGAAAAGGCGGACGCAACGTAGTGACAAAGGGCAAAAGGCATAATGGAAGGTGCGAAGCACCATTACCACACCCTTAATAATGAAATGACAATGCGCTCGCTGTGGGATTCAACGTGATAGTCACCTGTGACGTTCCGACCCCATAGTAACCTTCAATACCTTTGACCAGCCATCGCCGGACACCCGCAGCAATACGATGTTGTTCGAAACCATGCCTTGGTAAATCGGGAGACTCTGCGTTCCTTTTGCGAGATATCTATCCACTAGGATTTTCTGCAGCCTCCCATCGATTCCAAATTCTTCTATGCGTACGCGCTGCGAAGAACCCAGCACAAGTGTTATTCTATTTCCGGTTATTGTTGCCGCGCTTTTCATTCCCGCTGTGCCGGTTGCCCGTAACAAGGAGCCGTTAACCGAAACCGGCCTGTCGAGCCGGTACACGAACCCGCTGTCGATAATGGCAAACACGTATTTCTCCGTCGGCAGGAGCGCTGCAACTTTCTTTGCGGGAAGACCTTGGCCCAAAACCGTCCAGTTTTTTCCGGTGTCGGGCGAGGTATAGACCCCGGTAGAGGTTACGACGTACAAATCCGTCCCGTACGAGGTGAAAGAACTCACCGTGCCTTCCCATTTCAACGCTATCGCAACCGGATTCCATGAAGCGCCCTCGTCAAATGATTGAATCATTGATTCAACGGCTAACGAATCGATAATGCCGTCCCCAATGGCAACCACGAGGTCTTTCCCGAGCGATGTCATGATCGGAATGCCGGACGGTTTGGGCATCTTCTTCCAAGTAGTTCCGCTGTCTGCAGTGAGGCGCAGATCCGCACCCGTCTGGACAAGCACTCCGCTGCGGGTAAGGAACAGCTTTCCCAGCTCCGGATATCCGCACATGTCCCTGGGCAGAGAATCGCCGCAGGCCGTCCAGGTTGCCCCGCTGTCGATGCTCCTCAGCAAAGTCAACCCGCCGCCCTTCATCATGAATGCGCCGTTTGCCACCATGCCTTCCGCCGCCCGGAGAAAGGCATCATTGTCGTTGGCGGACGGCTGGATCGGAATGGTCCACCCCGCGTCCGCCCATTGTGACACGTAGCCTGACGCATAATAGTAGTTGTCAACAAATTGATTATAGGGAGCTGCATACGAGGCCAAAACGGTGTCTCTGCGGCATCCAAGCACGTTAAACAGATGAGGAGGCATTCCCTGGGAAGAAGATGTCCATTCCGATGCACCCTGCGCCCGGCCGAGTATTCCGTTCCAGTTGGTGCCGGCAAGAAGCGTGGTGCCCGCCCGGCGAAAGCATGTCCATGAGAGAAGCGACGAAAAATCAATTTTCCGCAAGGTTGATCCCCTGTCGTCACTCGCCATTGTGCCGGAGTCGGTTTGCAGGTAACAGATGCCGCCCGATTCTTGGATATAATATACCCCAACAGATTTGGTCCATGTCTTCCCCTTGTCAAAAGACCTGAACAGCGAATCGGGGTGTATTGCGGCAAGAAGCGTGTCTCCGCCATGCACCATTCCGGCAACACTGCAATAATTCAAGACCGGGTTCCAGGTTTTCCCGTTATCCGCTGACCGTGCTATGCAGTTTGCCGTGGCAAGCACAAACTCGGAATTGTACCTGACCAGCACGCCGGCGGAACAGAAACCGATCGGGTATTCAGGGGAACCACCCAAATAACTGATGCTCGTCCAGGCGCTGGATTGGGCGTTTCGCCGGTAGAAGTTGTAGCCGTTAAGCGCGAATATCGTGTCGTGATCAACGGTGTAGGCCCAGCAGTCCGACAATGTGTCGAAATTCCATGTTTTTCCGGAATCCGATGAGCAGATGAGTTTTCTTGCATAGCCGCAATCCTGCGGAGGGCCGAAGTAACAGATTACAGGTTGACCCCAACACTCGGGAATCTCCACAGAAAAAGGAATTCCAAGTCCTGCAATCATTTCGCTTCCGCATTCTGAAAACGAATACACCTGCCTCTGATAAGAAAACGGCGCGGAAAATACCTGCGCCCAGGCCAGGGGGTTGGGAGAAGACCGGTAAATGCAGCCATCATCAGTTCCCGCATACAGGTACCCTCGGATTGAATCAATGGAGGAAATTGTTGCGCTGGAGAAATCCGGGCCCTGCAGTGAACTCCACAACGGAACCTGGCCCGCTGCACACAGCGTCGAAAAAGAAAAAATCAACCATGTGACCGCGCATCCAAAAATCAGCTTCATGTGTTCCTCCCCTTGTTGAGCGGTATCGGGGTGATGTTTAAAGTCGTTTACGTGCCCCTGCTCTTGAATGCCTCAGCCCGCGCAATCCCCGCGACTTGGCGCGGGGTTAGCGGGCGATTACAAATATCTTTTCCTAAGGCAAGGAAGAATCCCCGCCACTTGGGGCGGGGTTCTTCAATATACCACCAGGCGCACCGCTATGCAATGGGCCCATCAACAAAACGTTTTCTGTTAGAAAACATTGGAGAACAAGAAACCGTTAGGGAAAGAGCCACCTGCCGATGCCCTCGATTTCCGGGTTGGCGCCGTTTTTCCAGGGGCCGGGATGCCCGGCAATGTACTCGTGAACCGAAAGGCCGAGGGCAAGCGGGATGCGCAGCGCGGCAGGGATGCCGGATTCCTCAACGCTTTGCACCTTTACAGGATCAAAATAGGTGGTAAGATAGTCGAGCAGGGTGAGATTGTTGGCCCCGCCGCCCGACACCCGGATCACTTCGGGCGCCAGTACGTGGCGGTATTCGCGTTTGAAGAATTCGAACGCGGTCCGAGCCGTGAGAGCGGTGAGCGTGGCGATTTTGTCGTACGGAGAAAGGGCGGCAACAAGCGGCGACTGATAGCTTGCCATGACGTCCTGCAAAAAGGCATGTTTTGGAGAAGGCCGCAAAAACCATTCCTGGGACGCAAGCACTGTGACGCAGGCGTTGTCCACCGTACCCTTTGCCGCAAACGAGCCATCCCGGTCGAAGCCGTCGGGGCAACCCGCCTCGCGCGCAGCACGGTCGATGAGGCACGTGCCCGGCCCGATATCGCTGTCGAGCACGGTGGTCATCGCCTGATTGTCAACAACGGTGATATGCGCGATGATGCCCATGTTGAGGTATATGGATAGGGGCTCCACCTGCTTTGCGATCTTGACGTTGCCCGGAAACAACGGCAAGTGGCCCGCAGTGCCTGCCAGGACGCCGTGCCGGGCAAAATCGGTGATGACCGGTGCGTCCAGGGACGACGCCAGGAGCTGGCCATCCCCAAGGGACACGTCCCAGCAGCGGGCCTGCTGCGTGTCGTCCACGAAACCGCTGTACAACAGGCACCTGTTCATCACCGTGCAATGGGGACTACGTATTGACTTGTGAGCATGTGAAAGAACGGCCTTTGCGCATTCCAGAAACAGGTAGGAAAGCTTCCGGTCGAGCCAAGCTATCTTTCCCATCTCCAGAGCGGCATCCGGCGTAAGCGTCACGGTTTCTATGATCTCTTCAACGGAATCGGGATAGGGCAGCACGGCGTGCGCCAGCGACTCCCATGCATCGCCTTCAACGGCTATGTAGATGCCCTGAATGCCGCTCTGCGGTCCGCCCGCGGACAAAATGAGCATCCGCAGTTTCTTGGTCTTTCTGAGCCTGCCGATGACGTTCATGATTGTTTCTCTTTACGGCCGGGCGCGACGAAGGCGGGACCGCCCAAGACGGCCCGGCATCAATCATAAATAATATATGTAAACACCGGCGGCAACTGGGGAGGAAGCAAAACCTGGAGGCAGAAACGGTTTTCAGAAGCTGGTGAAAGCAATGGACGGTTTTCCATTACCACCACAACTTGAAATCACAATTTGCGATTTCAAGCCATCGGGTTCAACTTTGGATAATTGAAATATGACATCTGCGGGGAACCGGTGAACCTGCTCCGCGCCGTCCGACGGTTTCAGTGTTGATCGCCCAGAATATTGCGTGGCTGATTTTGATGTTATTTCACACTCATCACCTTCACCGTACTGCTGAATCCCTTTGCATCCATTCTGCAAATACCCCAAACCGGCATCGTATTATTCCCTTCATTCAATCTCAGGTCATAATAACCCGCCTGCAGTTCTCTATTTACAAGAGTCGACATAAGGCGCCCTCTGGCGTCGAAAAGACGAACCCGCACCACAGCGCCGGAGTATCCGGCGATGCGCGGCACGGCTATCCGGACGCTGGACAGCCCGGCACTGTAGGAAATACCAAACGACGCGGGCGGAGAATTCCTTCTGTCCAAAACTGCGGTTGCCAAATCATAAACCGCAGTCAGCGTTGCATTGCCGCTGGTGAGAACCACCTTTGCGGTCTGGGCGGTCGAATCGACCAACACGGCTGTTCCGGCGGTAATTCTCCATACCACAAAAATGCTTCCGGAAATCGCAGGCGCGGTCACCTGCACGGTGTCCCCGTAATTGACTGTCGTGTCTCTGTCGGCAACCGGAGCACCGGTTCCAATGACGTGCGCTACGGACAGCGCAAAGGTGTTTATATTCCACTGCGCGTAAAGCGTCACATTCGCCGTTCCCATGGAAAACGTTGCGCCGCCGGCATAGCCCGTACCGGTGCCGTTTGCCGCAGTGTTCCACCCCGCAAAGGTGGAACCGGTATTCACGAGACTTCCCGTGTTGCCAAGTACCGTGACCGTAGATCCCTGCGGGTAGCTGTTCGCATCAGTGGGGACCGTGCCGCCGGTATTACCATTGCCGGCGTAGGTTACCGTATAGACATTTGCGACCAAACTCGCCAGAATAGCGATTCCGTTAGCTGAATATTTCGGTCCGCCAGATGCATAGGTGACTGTGGCAGGAATCTCTTGGGAGGTTGAAACGTGCCAAACCCTGTATCCGAGGGTGTCACCCGGCGTGGCGCCGTCAATTGTGCCGGTCTGGGTGTTTTGTCCCCAGACAGTTATGGTGATATTGCTTCCCGTCCACACGCTGGCGCCCACGCACAAGCTGCCGTCAAATACTCCAATTTCGTCGCCGGTGGCTATGGCGGCCCCACCAACCGTCGGATTGATGGATGCCTGGACCAGCACGGTCATGTTGTTACCCGTATTTGAGGTGAAAGTAAAATGGGTCTGGCTGTAAACTGTCCCGGCCATTATCAGGGACATGATTGCCGCGCAGCGTGCAGCACTCCTTCCGACTTTTGAAAACGTCATAAAGATCCTCCAGGTTTCGGGGCTGATTCTAATCTTCTTTGCAAGCGCTCTCCTTTAAGTGCCCAAACACGTGTCGCCTTTTCCTTATCTGACAATCATCAGCCGCACTTTGCTGTCAAAGGATTCGGCTTTCATCTGAACGATATACATCCCTGCGCCCGTGGTCGAGCCGTTCCACATGACCGTGTAATGGCCCGCGGCGTACTCGCCCGATGCAATCTGGCGCACCAGACGTCCGCTCACGTCAAACAGATTAATCGTCAACTCGTGCAGGGTCTTGGCGTCGTACGCCACGTCAAACATGATTTTCATTATACCGCTGCCGGCCATGCATGTGCCATGCACGGCACATGCCTTGATGAAATAGGAGCTCGGAACCGACAGGCTTCCCAGGAATACTCCATTGTCGCTGTAGGACATTTTTGCAAGCGATTTCGATCCGCTTTCGCTGAATTCCAAAGGATACTCTTTCGATCCGTCCCACAGTTTCAGATTAATTGCCTCGCCTTTCGTAAGGCCATCCTTGATTTTCTTCTGGGAATTTTTGCCCCATACCGAGAACGCAGTCGCGCCCTTCATGACGACTCCCGACCCGACCAGATTGCCCTGGTCGTCATACGCCCCCACTTCCACTCCATCCGCGGCCGGCTTGCCGCATAGCGACACATCAGTCGCCAGTATGGTGGCACTAACGCCCGTGTTCTTGTTGAGCACATAATGCTTGGCTAAAGGAAGGGCGATGGTTTTGTCGGCAGTCACTGCCCTCTTAGCCGCTCCCGCGTCCGGATACGTGAGCGTGACAGCCTGGTTCATATAGCTCATGTATCCCTGGCCAGGGTTCATCATGCCGATATTGTTTATCGAGTATTCGGGCCAGTACACGTCGCCGTTATTGTCCTTCACTATGGTTATCTGTGAAGTTATGCCTGCCAAGGCGGTCGTGATGTCCATGGAGGACTGCGGCAGATAGGCGAACATATTCCACCCTGCACCAAGCGAAATAGGCGTCGTCGCCACATTGTAGGGCGTGCCCGGTATCGTGATTGTGTCAAGCGTGTCAGTGTAGAGCTGGTATCCCTGCCCGGTTGCCACGCTTCCTATGGTATTGACGCCATACAAAGGCCAGTAGACCTGTCCGTTGTTGTTCTTGACAAGAACAATGCCCGGCAGGCTGCCGAATAGCGTGGCGCATGAGGAATCCACCGGATGCATGTTGAAGGAGATCATGTTCCAGCCCACATTCGCAATCACGGATTGCGGCCGCACAGTGGTAAAACTTGATACGGCAGACCACTGGCTCGTGCCCGCAGCGTTGGCCGCATTTATCTGCCAGTAGTAAACCGAGTTATTGGACAGCCCCGTTATCTGCTGAGAAGTTGCGGTCAGACCGGTGAAACTGTAAACAACGGACGAAAAATCAGGAACGGTTGACATCTGTAACCCGTAGGATGTTGCCCCGGTCGAGGCATTCCAGGCGAGAGTCGGACTGGTGGTAGTTCCTGCTGCGCCGTTTATCGGAGAGGCTATAGTCGGCGTCTGCGGGGTAGCAATAATGGTCGTGAAATTGAACGTGTCGGAATACCCGCTGTAACCGCCCGCATTCTTCGCGCCCACGCGCCAGTAGTACTGGGTACTGTTCGACAAGGCGATTGCCACCGTCCATGTTGTGCCCGTGATGCTGTCTTTCTGACAGGCCAGCGTAGATAGGGCCGCGTCAGAAAAGATCTGCACCCGATACCCTGTGGCACCGGTCGAGCTTGTCCACGTCAGGGCCGGGCTTACCGATACACCGGTGGCGCCGGTGGCAGGAGACACGAGGGCCGGTACCGACGGCTTGGCAACTATGGACGTGAAACTGAACGTGTCGGAATAGCCGCTGTAACCGCCCGCGTTCTTCGCGCCTACCCGCCAGTAGTACTGAGTACTGTTCGACAAGGCGATGGCCACCGTCCACGTTGTGCCCGTAATGCTGTCTTTCTGATACGCAAGCGTAGATAGGGCCGGGTCGGAAAAAATCTGCACCCGATACCCTGTGGCACCAGTCGCGCTTGTCCAGGTCAGGGCCGGGCTCACCGATACACCGGTGGCGCCGGTGGCAGGTGACACAAGGGCCGGCACCAACGGCTTGGCAATTATGGTCGTGAAATTGAACGTGTCGGAATACCCGCTGTAACCGCCCGCATTCTTCGCACCCACGCGCCAGTAGTACTGAGTACTGTTCGACAAGGCGATTGCCACGGTCCAGGTCGTGCCCGTGATGCTGTCCTTCTGATACGCAAGCGTGGATAGGGCCGCGTCGGAAAAGATCTGCACCCGATACCCTGTGGCGCCAGTCGCGCTTGTCCAGGTCAGGGCCGGGCTTACCGATACACCGGTGGTGCCCGTGGCAGGAGACACGAGGGCCGGTACCAACGGCTTGGCAACTATGGTCGTGAAATTAAACGTGTCGGAATACCCGCTGTAACCGCCCGCATTCTTCGCACCCACGCGCCAGTAGTACTGGGTATTATTCAGCAGGCTGACGGCCACCGTCCAGGTCGTTCCCGTGATACTGTCTTTCTGATAGGCCAGCGTGGATAGGGCCGGGTCGGAAAAAATCTGCAGCCGATATCCTGTGGCACCGGTCGCGCTTGTCCAGGTCAGGGCCGGGCTCACCGATACACCGGTGGCGCCGGTGGCAGGAGACACGAGAGCGGGCACCAACGGCTTGGCAATTATGGTCGTGAAATTGAACGTGTCGGAATATGCGCCGTAGCCGCTGATGTTCTTCGCATCCACGCGCCAGTAGTACTGCGTGCTGTTCAGCAGGCTGACGGCCACGGTCCATGTTGTGCCGGTGATGCTGTCCTTCTGATAGGCAAGCGTAGAAAGGGCAGGGTCGGAAAAGATCTGCAGCCGATACCCTGTGGCGCCGGTCGCGCTTGTCCAGGTCAAGGCCGGACTTACCGATACCCCGGTGGCGCCATTTGCAGGAGACACGAGGGCCGGCACTGTGGGCAAATAAATCACAGTAAAATTCCAAGCAGAAGACCATCCGCTGGTACCACCCGCATTAGTGGCGTTTACTCTCCAGTAATAAACCGTGTTGTTCGTGGCCGCACCTGGTACTCCCAGAGACGTTGAAGTGAGACCCGATTGATCATAGACAATTGATAAGAAATCGGATGACGCAGATACTTGAAGTTCGTAGGACGTTGCACCGGCCGCATTGTTCCAAGACAATGTCGGACTGGGCAGCGTGGTTGCCCCTGTGGACGGAGAAGCAAGCGCAGGAGCTGGTGGTGCTGCTACAATAGTCGTGAAATTTGATACAGTTGACCAGGAACTCGTCGCTCCGGCATTCGAGGCATTGACTCTCCAATAGTACATGGTATTGTTGGAGGTTACACCTGTCACTGCCTGAGACGTTGAAGTAAGACCGGGTTGATCATAAACAGTTGAAGAAAAACCGGCCGATAAGGACACTTGAAGCTCGTACGAAGATGCAGTCGCCACACTCCCCCACGATAAAGTCGAGTTGAGCGCAACACCGGTCGCCCCGCTGGCCGGCAAAGAAAGTGCCGGCGCAGAAAGAGGCGTGACCGTCAGCGTTGCATTTGTTGAGGTGGCTGATCCATACGGATTTGTTGCCACGCAATAGAACTGGGCCCCGTTGTCACTCGTGCTTGTCGCCGGCGTCGTGTAAGAACTTAAAGTGGCGCCAAGAATGGACGCTGAGTTCTTGTACCACTGATAAGTCAACGTGGGGCTGCCTGTTGCCCCAACTGTGAATGTCGCGGTTAATCCGGCAGTGGCACTCTGATTTGCAGGTTGCGTGGTAATTGAAGGAGGCACATTTACCGTCAGCGTTGCTGATGTTGATGTTGAGCTGGCAGACCCCGGCGAGCACGTATTCGTAACCACGCAATAAAATGCAGACCCATTATCAGTTGGAACTGTTGCGGGCGTCGTGTACGTTGCCGCAGTCGCTCCGCTCGTAATGAGGGCGCTATTCTTATACCATTGATAGCTTAATGTTCCGGTACCGGTTGCCGTCACCGAGAAGGTTGCAGTTTGTCCGGAAATGACACTTGCATTTGAAGGATTGGCAGCAATCGTAGGGGACAAATTTAGATCCACTGTAATTGATGTTGCATTGTAGTGAACGGCAGGAGTATAGCAGCCGCCGGCTGTGACAGACGAAAAGGTGCCGCTGATGCCGCCTGCGGGTTTGGCAACTTGCACGATAGTGACTCCGGTTACCGGTCCGGAGAGTCCGGTGACATCAATGACCAGCGGCACGCCGGCGGCGTTGAAAATCGCACCGGCATTGCTGAGGTAAACTATATCAGCTGTGCTCGAAGGTGCTTTGATCTTCAAAGTGGAAGTGGCATTGAAGGCAGGACCTGTGGCATTTGACAAGGTCAAGGTTCCGGTGCTGCCGCTCAAAGTCGGCTCAATGGTGCCGCCGTTGCTGACTGTCACGGCACCATTCACAGTGCCGGTGCCGCCCAAAGTGCCCCCGCTTTGAACCGTTACCGCGCTCCCTGGAGCAGTCGAGCCGTTGACTGAAAGCATGCCTCCGCTGATTGTCGTTGTGCCGGTGTAGGTGTTTGCACCGGAAAGCGTAATGGTTCCGGTGCCGGTTTTAATCAGCGCGCCGGTGCCGGAAATTATCCCTGCATAGGCGGCGGGACTGGTATTGTCACTGCCTACTGTCAAGGTGGCGGCTCCGAGAACCACAGTGCCGCCGGCTGCGCCGCCGCCCGTGAGTGATCCGATCGAGTTGTTGTAGCCGGTGATATTGAGAATCGCTCCCGCAGCATTCGCCACCGTCACCGCAGAATTACCAAATGCGGATGTTGAGCCCGCAGCCAGTGTTCCCGCATTGATTATCGTCGCGCCGGTATAGGTGTTGGATCCGGCAAAGGTTAGCGTTCCGCCGCCGGCTTTCGTCAAAGAATAGCCGCCGCTTATCGCTCCGCCGACTGTCAAGGTACTCGCGTTCACCGTAACCTGGCAGTTAGCGCCTGGTGAGACCGCGCCTGCGCCCATGTTCAGGGCATTCGTACCGCCAAAGGTGAAGTTCCCGTTCCATGCCTGCGGATAATTCGACATGGTGAGCGCCCCTGCCGTGGTATTGATTGTTCCGCCTGCAATGGTGAAAGTCCCGGCTGCATTTCCCAGGGCAGATGCATTATTGATGTTAAGCGTTCCGGCATTCAGCGTAAAGCCGCCGGTGAAGGTGTTCGCGCCGGAGAGAGTAAGGGTTCCGCCGCCGGCTTGAGCCAAAGAATAGCCGCCGCCTATCACTCCGCCGACCGTCAAAGTACTCCCGTTCACCGTAACCAGGCAGTTGGTCCCCAGCGAGACGGCGCCCGTGCCCATGTTCAGGTTATTGGTACCCGCAAAGGTGAAGTTTGCGTTCCATGCCTGCGGATAATTCGCCATGGTGAGCGACCCGCCCGTGCTGCTGTTGATCGTTCCGCCTGCAATAGTGAAAATCCCGGTTGCAGCGCCCAAGGCCGAGGAATTGTTGATGTTCAGCGTTCCGGCATTCAGCGTAAAGCCGCCGGTGAAGGAGTTTGCGCCGGAAAGAGTAAGGGTTCCAGCGCCGGCTTTCGCCAAAGAATAGCCGCCGCTTATCAATCCGCCGACCGTTAAGGTACTCGCGTTGGCCGTAACCAGGCAGTTTGCGCCCAGCGAGACCGTGCCGGTGCCCATGTTCAGGGAACTCGTCCCGGTAAAGGTGAAGTTTCCGTTCCATGCCTGCGGATAATTCGACATGGTGAGCGCACCGGCTGTATTATTGATGGTGGTTCCGCCTGCAATGGTGAAAGTCCCGGTAGCAGCACCCAAGGCCGACCCATTGTTGATATTCAGGGTTCCGGCATTCAGGGTAAAGCCGCCCGTAAAGGTATTTGTGCCCGAAAGAGTAAGGGTGCCTGCGCCGGTTTGAGTCAAAGAATAACCGCCGCTTATCGCCCCGCCGACTGTCAAAGTGTTGGCGCCCAGAGTAACCTGGGTGTTGGCGCCCAGTGCCACCGCGCCCGTACCCATGTTCAGGTTATTGGTACCCGTAAAGGTGAAGTTTCCGTTCCATGCCTGCGGATAATTCACCATGGTGACGGTTCCACCCGTGGTATTATTGATGGTGGTTCCGGGCGCAATGGTGAAAGTCCCGGCCGCATTTCCCAGGGCCGATGCATTGTTGATGTTCAGGGTTCCGGCATTCAGCGAAAAGCCGCCGGTAAAGGTGTTTGCGCCGGAAAGAGTAAGGATGCCGGCGCCTGCTTCAGCCAGAGAATAACCGCCGCTTATCACTCCGCCGACTGTCAAGGTGCTGGCGCCCAGAGTAACCTGGGTGTTGGCGCCAAGTGTGACCGCTCCGGCACCCATGTTCAAGGTATTCGTTCCGGTAAAGGTGAAGTTCCCGTTCCATGTTTGCGGATGATTCACCATGGTGATTGCCTCGCCCGTGGTATTATTGATGGTGGTTCCACCTGCAATAGTGAAAATTCCGGCAGCAGTACCCAGGGCCGATGCATTGTTGATGTTCATCGTTCCGCCATTCAGCGTAAAACCACCGGTAAAGGTGTTTGCTGCGGTAAGAGTGAGGGTTCCGGTGCCGGTCTTTATAACTGCACCAGTGCCGGAAATAATCCCTGCATAGGCGGCAGGGCTGGTATTATCACCGCCGACCGTCAAGGTGGCGGCTCCGAGAGTCACATTGCCGCCCGCTGCGCCGCCGCCCGTGAGTGATCCGATTGAATTGTTGTAACCGGTAATGTTGAGAACCGCTCCTGCAGTGTTGGCCAATACCACCGCAGAATTAGTGCCGAATGCAGATGTTGAGCCTGCAGCCAGAGTTCCCGCGTTAATTGTCGTGGCCCCGGTGTAGGTGTTTGCACCGGAAATGGTAAGAGTTCCTGCGCCGGCTTTAGTCAAGGCATGGCCGCCGCTTATCACTCCGCCAACCGTCAGGGTGCTTGCGCCCACCGTAACCTGGCAGTTAGCGCCTGTTGAGACCGCGCCCGCACCCATGTTCAGGGCATTCGCACCGGTAAAGGTGTAGTTCCCGTTCCATATCTGCGGATAATTCACCAAGGTGATTGCCCCGCCCGCGGTATTATTGATGGTGGTTCCGGCTGCAATGGTAAATTTCCCGGCCGCATTTCCCAAGGCCGATGCATTATTGATGTTCAGGGTTCCTGCATTGAGGGTAAAACCGCCGGTGAAGGTGTTCGCGCCCGAAAGGGTAAGGGTGCCTGCGCCGGTTTGAGACAAAGAATAGCCGCCGCCTACCACGCCGCCGACTGTCAAAGTGCTCGCATCCACGGTAATCTGGCTGTTGGCGCCCAGCGAGACCGAGCCCGTGCCCATGTTCAGGGCACTTGTGCCGGTAAAGGTGAAGTTCCCGTTCCATGTCTGCGGATAATTCGACATGGTGATCGCCCCGGCCGTGGTATTATTGATGGTTGTTCCGGCTGCAATGGTGAAAGTCCCTGCCGCATTTCCCAAGGCCGATGCATTGTTGATATTCAGGGTTCCGCCATTCAGCGTAAAACCGCCGGTAAAGGTGTTTGCGCCCGAAAGGGTAATGGTGCCTGCGCCGGCTTGAGTCAAAGAATAGCCGCCGCTTATCACTCCGCCGACTGCAAAAGTGCTCGCGTTCGCGGTAACCTGGCAGTTGGTCCCCAGCGAGACCGCGCCGGTGCCCATGGTCAGGGCATTCGTGCCGGCAAAGGTATAGTTCCCGTTCCAGACCTGCGCATTATTATTCTTTAGCGTGATAGGTCCCCCGCTCGTGTTGTCTATCGTCGTGCCCGAGCCATACGTGATAGCTCCGGTGCCGATCGCTGTCGCGCTATTGATATTGAGTTGTCCGGCCGAAAGAGTGGTGCCTCCCGTATAGGTGTTTGCACCGGAAAGAGTGAGAGCGCCGACCCCTGTTTTATTCAAAGCAACCGTGCCGTTTCCGGCAATGACTGAGCTGATGGTGGCAATTCCGGAAACGTTGACGTTAATGATGCCGGCGCCAGTCGGATTCAGAGTGATGGTGCTGCCGCTCACGGAGTATCCGCTGACATTAAATGTAATGGAGTTGGGATTATTCGGCAACGCCGCGGTCACAGCGCAGGCAGTGTCATCAAAAATGGCATCATCTCCAGCGGCGAATTTCTGGTTGGCAGTACCTCCCGAAGTGAGGGACCAATTAACATTAGTTGCATTCCACGTGCCGTCGCCACCGACCCAATATTTGGTTGCCGCTCCAGCTCCCTGCCACATCGTCATCAAGATCAATGCCGCAATAACAAACGTAGCGTTTCGAGCGAAAACCCTTTTTGCAGCCATCCTATGCCTCCCCTTGATTTCGATGTCGGTTTCGGAGGTTAATTTCCGATCACCCTGAAATGGGCTAGATTTCTGGAATGAACTTATACGCTTAACTCAGCCTCAATTATATCTCCTTTCAAAAAAATTGCAACATTTTTTTTGATTTTATTTCTTACCGCATTGCCTCAAATTAAATGTAACCGAAGGCTTAATCGAAACACGCACCAATTGATTCGTTGCCTCATAATTAAGGTAACCCAAGAAAAAAGGGGGTTACCACTATGGGGCACAAAGAAAAAGAAGCATATCGGGAAGCGATACGACAACGATATGCCCATTCCAACAGAGCCGGCAAAAAGCAGATTCTCGATGAGTTTTGTGCGATTTGCCGATACAATCGCAAGTACGCTATCCGGCTACTTGGAAAACGCAAACAGAAACAAAAAGCCAAGCGTGGAAGAAGACCCTTATATGCTGAACCGCTTTTTATTAAGGCGTTACAGTACATCTGGAAAGCCTCTGATTTCATGTGCTCTCGCCGCCTTAAGGTTGTCATTCCAGTATGGCTGCCATTCTACGAACAATCCTTTGAACTGCTTTCCGAGGAAGTCCGTGCGCGGCTCCTCTCTGTCAGCCGCTCCACGCTTGACCGCGTCCTATGCCCTTTACGTACGCGTATGGGCAAGGGATTGTGCGGCACCAAGCCCGGCTCCATGCTGCGCAATCAAATCCCCATCCGTACCGACAACTGGGATATTACCCAGCCTGGATTCATGGAGGCGGATACGGTTGCCCATTGCGGCACCAGCCTTGCCGGAGAATTTGTGTGGAGCCTTATCATGACTGACATCCATACTGCTTGGACCGAAGGCCGTGCTGTGTGGAATAAGGGCTCCCAGGGTGTCATTGAGCAGGTTAAAGACATCGAACGACGAATACCTTTTGCCCTGCGTGGCTTTGACTGTGATAACGGGTCCGAGTTCCTCAACTATCATCTCGAACGCTACTTCGCCGTGCGACAAGACCCTGTAAAGTTCACCCGGTCACGTCCCTACAAGAAAAACGACAACGCCCATGTCGAACAGAAAAACTGGGCGCAGGCCAGGCACATGCTTGGTTATGATCGGATCGAAAACCCCGACACGCTTCCCCTCATTAACGACCTCTATGCCAACGAGTGGTCTCTCTATCAAAACCACTTCTGTCCATCGCTGAAACTCAAATCTAAAATCCGGATAGGATCTCGATACCGCAAGACCTATGAAGAACCGAAAACTCCCTATCAAAGAATCGTTGAATCACCTTACATAGCTTCAGAAGTCAAGCAAAGCCTTGAACTGACCCACCGTGCTCTCAATCCATTCCAATTAAAAAAGACTATCGAAAGAAAACTCAAAACCATTTTCAACCTTGTTACGGTTACCTCATTTGTGAGGCATCGAATCTGACCCTTCGGTTACCTTTTATTATGAGGCAACACGTTACTCCCCAGAGACTGCATTTTCTCGCCCGGGCATTGGTTTTGCCGACGAACCACGTTTACTTTTTGAAAGTGGAGGTTTCCTATGGCTTTAGTAGGAAAAATCGGGCTGGTCAAATTGCAAAAATCGTTGGGACCGGATCAAACGATTGACAGAAAATACAAGGAGACTGCGCAGGTTATTCGTTTGCGGCGGTAATGAGGCAGCGGACTCAAACTTGCCTATTATTCATCAACCTGGATTTGTTGTTAAAGTCCTCAACTTTCATCTTGACGATATGCAACCCCGCGCTTGTCATCACACCGTTCAACGGTAAGGTGTAATGGCCTGCAGCGCACTGAGCACGCGCAATCTGATGCACCTGACAGTACAATCACACGTGGTTTATCTCAACACCGTGATGAGATTGCCGGCCTCCGAAACCCGCATGAAAGTACCCCCCGCAGTTGCCGGAAGTAAGCGTCCTCTGAGATCGCAACACTTCAGGTTTACCGTTCCTGTTGCTATGGCTGGCACGTTCCTGACCGGCATGGTTCCGGTATAGGCCGGTAACACGATTGAGACGGCAGCTAAAGAGGATAGGACCGCAATGCCGTTATTTGAGTATGCGCCGGTAACCGAGTAGCATGGCAGAGAATTCGAGTAGCTTGCCGCAGCAGGTATCTCTGCAGATTTGTTCCACATTCGATACTCCAGCGGGTCACCGTCCCGGGCGCCCGCACACACGACGGCGGCATTGACTGAATCCCACCCCCACACCGTGAGGGCAATGTTTCCCGTGTAGGGCCACACACCTGCCCCTACACACAAGCCGCCTGTGGTGAAGATTCCTATTTCGTCCCCCGGGAGAAGAGCCGTGCCATTTATGGTGGGGTTGATGGCGCGAGGCACCATCACGGTCATGTTGGAACCGGTATTTGCCTTGAATACAAAATGCGTTGTCTGGCCGAAAATCATTCCGGCCATTGCCAAAGACAGAAGCACAGCTCTCGATTGGTTTGACCATCCTGAAAGTAATTTGAACATATGCTTCCCCCTTATGTCAACTTTTCGGTTGTCAAAAGCCCCTTGCATGCAGCCCGATACCGTTCTATGCCGATTGTCCTGATGTTTTCGCGCATAAGTGAATCCTCCTGGATTGCACTGCGGAATATAAGAGGCAACTGGCGAGCCAAATTCCTTGTTTGCAATTTGTTGCGTTGTAATCCAATGTCCGATAAGGAATAATGCCGAACGGCAAGCAGCTCAACAACCGGCAAAGCGTGGTTATTTTACCACAGGTGAACAAGAGGGAAAACGCGGGTTACGTCTTTTGTTACATCGGGTTGCGAACAGGGGTGGACGACTATGGCAAAACCACCTCACTTTTACACATCTTTCTTGACGGTCAATCCGAATTGCTTTAACTTTTCATAAAAATTCTTTCTGTCTATTCCGGCCATTCTGGCCGCCTTGGCGATGTTTCCCGACGACGCATCAACAAGCGATTTGAAATATTCTTTTTCCGCGGCCGACAGCACCTTGTTCTTGAATTCCTTGTACGGCACCAAAATTTCCGCATCGTCATTTCCTCGTGCGCAGATTCCGAGAATGCCGGCCACGTTCTCCAAGGTTATTATTTTGTTCATGCAGATGCCCTTAAGGTTCGACACCGTCATCTTCAACTGCCGTATGTTTCCGGGCCAGTCATGGCCCCGTAAGGCCGCCATTGCATCCGGAATAACAACATATTCTCCATCGGATAGAAAGTACCTGACCAGCACGGGTATGTCGTCCTTTCGCTCCCTTAACGGCAACAGAGAAATATGAGCGCCCCACAGCCGGTAATACAGGTCTTTGCGGAACGTCCCTTTTTCCATCATGGCAACAAGGTCGCAGTTCGTGGCGCACACGATTCGCACGTCGGCATGCTTGAGTTCCGTGTCGCCGACCCTGTTGTATTCTCCTCTGTCCAGCACATGCAGAAGCCTGCTTTGCAACTCAAGCGGCAGATCTCCTATTTCGTCGAGGAAAAGCGTGCCCCCTTCCGTCACCTCAAAATAGCCTTGTTTGGTCTTGACCGCGCCGGTGAACGCTCCCTGCACGTGGCCGAACAGCTCCGACTCGATAAGCCCCTGGGGCAAGCCGGCGCAGTTGACGGTCGTGAAGGCGCACTTTGCCCGCGGGCTGAATTCGTGAATGCACCGAGCAACCACTTCCTTGCCGGTGCCCGACTCTCCCGTTATCATCACAGGTATTTCAAGCGGGGCAATTTCAGAAATGTTCCGTCGTACCTCGGCAATATGGCCCGATGACCCTATAAGCCCTTTCCCCTGGACGCCTGCATCCACCTCGATTTCGCGGTTTCTCTTGAGCAATCCCTGCATGCGCAACGCGCCCATGATGCTGTATTTGATCTGTTCGGCATTAAACGGCTTTGTGAGAAAGGTGTAGGCGCCGAGGTCCATTGCCCTTTCAAGCAAGTTCTGGTCCGGCATACCGGTGATCATGATGACTTGGACTTGCGGGGAAAATTTCCGGATCTCCCCGAGCAACCTGAAGCCATCGGTGTTCGGCATGAATACATCGAGTATCACCACATCGTACGGTATCTGCAAAATGAGCGGGTCGGCTTCTACCGGATTATAGGCGGTGACTGAATATTTTTCATCCACAAGGACATCGCAAAGAAAAGTCCGCACCGTTTCCTCGTCGTCGGCAACGAGGATATGTGCACCTTGGTTCCGTGGTTGATCAGCTGATGAAGCCATATCGATTTCTTCTACTTGATTATTGCTCCGCCAATGAGATATGCACAAAACAAGATATCAATTTCACAGTACAAACAACCACGAATTTCGGGCATTTATTACTGCCGGAGTAATGATCGTACGCGAACGCCGCGCAGGTATGGAGAGCAAAACGCAAATCTGCATATATATCTTGATGGTACAGTCTTCACGATTTGTTGTCAATACAGTAAAACTGAACGCGCACACGAGGCATCGAGCTACTCTTCCTCGAGAATATCCTCATCCTCAACCGGCATGAACCATTTCTGAGCGATGAATGTCGGAATAACCGCGCTCGCGACCACAACGCCGACCAGAATCGAGTACTGTGACTGATTAATGATCCCCGCCTGCAACCCGAAAAGGCTCGCTATTGTGCCGAATGTCAAACCCGTGCTCATGAGCAGTGTTGTGTACATGCTTCCTTGAGGTATGTATTTCTTGGCCAAAAAGTAAACGCCCAGAAATTTGGCGATAATTTTGAGAAAGAAGAACAACACAAAAAGACCCAGGCTTGCCGCTACGAGGGGGAAGGATATCCTCAGTCCGCCGACAATGAAGAAAACCGGCGTTATTATGGCATAGGCAACGGTGCGAAGCCTTATGACGACAAGGTGGTGCTCCGACTCCTTGCCGAAATATCTTGACATGAACAATCCAAGTACAAAAGCCGGCAGTACCGCGTGCCCCTCGCCGAGATTGGCGAAATAGACGAGCGTCAACAAAAGCAGAAAAATGTACTTGATCTCGGATTCAACCACCTTGTTCCTAAATGCCGAATGGTTAAAAAGAAAATGAGAAAAGCAGGCCGCGACGACAATCACCGCGACAGAAACAACATAGAACAGGAGCGTGAACCACGTCGGCTTGACAAAAATGACACTGAGCGCCAGGGCCGTACCCATGTCGGTGATGAACGTGGACGACATAAGCATTTTGCCGATGCGCGTGTCGGACAGCCCGCTTTCCGCAAGGACGGAATATACCACGGCCAGGGACGTCGTGGATAAGGCTATTCCCGCGATGAGAGCGGCCCGCGCATCCCAATGCAGGAAAAACAGCGCGACGACCGCGACCAGAACAAACGGCAGCAAGAACGAAAGGCCGCCGATGAGCACACTGCTCTTAAGATTCTCCTTCATCAATTTCGTGTCGATTTCGGTACCGGCAAGAAACGTAAGAATGATTCCGCCGAACCCTGCCAGATATTGCATCCATTCTTCGGTGCGCAGGCCGAAATTCCCTGCGATTGAACCGAGAAGTATTTCGACGATCGCAACGGATATGCCAAGACGTAATGAAATGATGCTGGCAACAAAGATCATGAGGCCGGTACATAAGGGAATCGGGTCTGCGTGCATGACGTCCTCCTACGTGAAAAAATGAGATGAGATCGACAAAAAGGTAGGAGTCATCAGCCATGTTTGAAAAAAAACAGCGGTTAAAGGTGGAACCCCATCACCTGAGGAAGAATGATCTTGAGATTTTATTCCCGGTCGGGCCTCCTTCCGATGAGTGCGCCGCAGCGGACCGTTCGTTGATTCGATCCGCCGCCGGGCAAGTGCCGGTCCTCATGAAATCCATCTTTTCTTCTTGGCAGCGGGCCGCATCTTTGCCCAAAAAAAAACTCCTGCTGATATTTCTTACCAGCAGGAGTCATCAGCCAACATTGAGGCGGTTAGAGGCGAACTCCATCACCTGAAATAAAAATATATCATGTGAACAAATTCGCCAAGACAAGACTTCAGGGCCGCACCAAAGTGCGGACCAGACGGCGCGTTTTATCTTCATTGTAGCCCTCCGGCCTCGGAAACGACGTAATTTATGTTCGGCGGGAAAGGTTGCCGGGAGAACAAAATAAGGCCGCCGCCCCAAACGATATCCCGGGGCATGTTTCAAACAAACGGAAAAAGGGACCATGAAGAATATCTTCACCTATACGAATTTCAGGAAGTACCTCAAAGACTTCTACCTGAAGGGAAAGAAGGAAAATCCCGAGTTTTCGCACCGGTGGATCGTGCGCCAACTGGGGCTGTCGACTTCCAACTATTTCCTGTCGATCATGGAGGGACGGCGGAACCTGCCGGGCAACGTGTCGCTGCGCCTTACAAAATTCCTTGGGTTGAACAAGAAAGAGACTCTTTACTTTGAGTATATGGTCGCTTGGCTGCAATCCAAGACAACGTTTGAAAAAGACGAGTATTGGTCCCGCATGGCCGGGCTCAACCCCAGGCTCAGGAAGAAGAGACGCTGAGCTGAGAGCACGACTTCACGTAAAGCTCTTTGCATACGAGAATTCTTCGCTTCGCTCGCATTGACCGCCCGAGCCCCTCCTTGCCGGTCCCAGCTAAAAGAAACGCCGGAGAGGCCTCTGCCTCCCCGGCGTTCTCCGTTCTCTATGAGCAATAGACCTATTTCTTCGGGACCACGGGCGCCGGAACCACCGGCTTTGCCGCCGCCGATTGCATCTGCTGCTGTGCGGAAAGGGCCATGAGCTGCTGACGGAACTGTTCCGCCCGTTTGTCGCCCGGATGCGATTCTTCGAACGCGGTTATCACGGCAATCGCGCTGTCGAAGTGCTTGAGGGCAACGTAGTCCCTGGCAAGGCTTTCGAACCCGCCGTAATAATTCGGATCGCGCGCGATAAGGTCCTTGAGCGCCGGAATCGCCTCCCCGCCCTTCCCTTCCATTTCGAGCGCCTGCGACAGCATGCGCATGAACTCGGGATTTGTCGGGTCCGACGCGATCGCGTCGCGCGCACTCTTTTCCGCTTCGGCAAGCTTACCGTGATTGAGGTAGAATTCCTGCAGCAGGGCGCGCGGCCGCCAGTCCCACGGTATATGCGTGATGCACTTTTGCAGTTCGGCGGTAACCAGGTTCAACTTGTCCTCGTAGTCTTTCTGTTTCGCCTGAAACGCGGCCTTTTTCTCGTCCACGGCAGGCAGCTTCTTTACCGAAGCGAGCGCGATCTGGTTCTGCAGGGTATCGAGTTCGGCCTTTTCGTCGAGCAGCGGCTTGCGAAGGCTGAGGGCCATTTCAACGTAGCACGCGGTATAATTCGCCTCCAGCCCGCGGGCCGCTTCATCAACCGGCTCGTCGGTTATTTTGCCGGTCCCGAACCGGTAGACCTTGTCGAGCAGATAAGCGGTCTTGTCGATATCCATGCGCTTGTCCTGCTCGACGGCCCTCGGGTTGATCCGGTACACCAGACCCTCCATCTGCAGATACGGATCGAGGCCCATGAAATTATCGTCCGACACGGTAACGGCAAAATAGACCGGCTTGCGCCACCGGTCCGAATCAACGATGTTAAGCACCATCTTGTCCTGCACCCGCATCACGTTCTGCTGCTTGCGCCCCGGGATAACCACCTGAATCCCGGCGTTGGGCAGGGTATAGGGCGTAGCCTCGGTGAACGGATTGAGTTCCGCGTTGAGCATATCGATCTGGCTGGATGAGAACGAGATCGGCACTCTGGGTTCCACGTCTTTGAGCTGCTTGATATACCAGTCGGTATTGAGAAGGCTTAAGTTGACGATACGGACATCCCTCCTGATGCCGTAGGCTTCCTGGAGCGCCCACAGCGGGAAGGTGTCGTTGTCGCCGTTGGTGATGAGGATCGCATCCTTGTCGCACGACATGAGGAAATTGTAAGCCGCGTCGAAGGGGATCCAGTTCATGTGGCGGTCGCGGGGCTGGAAATTCTGGGTAAGGGGCAGGGCCGGCGACACGAACAGAGCCACCGCAGCCAGGGGGGCAACCGTGGTGCGTAACAGCCTATTCTTATTTGTGAATAAATACATGAGGAAACAGCCGGAAGCGATGCCCAGCCACATGCTGTAGAACATGAACCCCGCGTTGAAGAAGTAATCGCGGACGCGGACCTCGCGGTGAACGTTGGGACACGCCCCTTCCCTGCCCGAACGGATCCACGCGAGAAGATCCTGGTGTTCCGGCTTGGTGCCGTCCGCGAAGTTCATGTACCAGACAAGGACCACGGTGGTAAGCAGGGTTACCAGAATGAGCAGAACGGCAACGTTCCTGTTCTTCCGGTAATAGTAGTACCACGCCATCAGCATGAAGCCGGTGGGCAGGAGATAGATAAGCAGTTCGAGCAGCCCGAGCGGCATGTTGCCTTCCATGAAGTTCTTCTGGGTGTCCTTGATGCTGAAATGGAAAAACTGGGTAATGTGGAACCCGCCGTATCCCATGTTGCTTTCGATGCCGAACTGCCGGCTGAGAGCGCCCCGGCGGTGCAACGAACGCGACACCATGCTCTCGGAGCCGTACTGCTTTCTGTCAAGCGCTCCGGTGAAGGCCTGCCAAGTAACCGGGTGATCTTCGTCGATGATCGGGTTGAGAGCAGAGCGAATGGGCATGTACAGATGATTAGAAAAACCGACCACGGCCAGGAACGAAAACCAGAAACAGAACCGCCATTTCTGCTGGTCTTTGCCCCGCACGAACATCATCGCAAAGGTAATAGCGGTACTGATGAGGCTCACGATGATGAACCATGAAAGATTGAACATAAACGAGGCCATGCACACACCAACGATCCACAGCCGCCAGTCTTTGCGCTTTGTTTCGTCGGCCATCATGATGAAGAGGAAGATGGCAGGCAGGGTGATACCGGATATCATGTGCATGCCGATACCCGCGAACCCGACATAGGTGAGCAGCAGCAGCAGCCGGTCGCGCTTTGGGTCTTTGGACTGAAACCACATAAGCGCAAGCCACATGGTAATCACCACCGGCAGCAGGCACACGTTGCACTGCTCCGATGCTTCGAGTGAACAGAACCAGAATGTGTTGCTGAATGCGCACAAAAGCGATCCGGTGAGGCCTGCGCAATACAGCGAGAGCCGCTTCCACAGGGTGTCCGGTTCGCCCACGATTATGACCATGGCCCTTATGACAATCAGGTAGATGAACATGACCGTGGCCCCGCTGCCGAACACGGCGAGCAGATTGAGCCTGAATCCGGGGTCCTTGAGGAACGACAGCGCCATAAGGAAGACCCGGCCGATGGGGATCAGGAGCGGTGTGCCCGGCGGGTGCGGAATACCGAGACATCCGGCGGCAGCCAGATATTCGCCGCAATCCCACAGCGCGACCGTAGGCCCTGCGGTCATGATATACACAATTGACGAAAGAATAAATACGAGGATCGCAAGCGCGATGTTGACGTTCTTGTGGGCAAACATACCTTGGCCTTTCCCAGTCCGGACGGTGGCGTCGTGAAGATGAGGGGAAACAATCTGTTTAAAATACGTGTTTCCGCGGTCCGGGGAAATGGGAAGTTTTATCGGGGTGAATTCCTTATCAGGATAATGTTATGGTTTGCTGAGCGGGTGCAGCGTGGATGTACCCGTTGCAATATCGAGATAAGGATATGGGCGCCCCGCTCCGGCAGAGACGTAGCGCCACGTCTCTGCCGGGGCGGCGGCTCTCCCTCTGGAATAGGTCAATCGTAATGCCCCCTACCAGGGGCTTGGGGAAATCAGTCCCTTGGCCCCAGTGCCGCAGTGCGTTCACGAATACAGCACCGTACGCATCGGTGGCCGTCACACTTAATGCCGTATATTTTCAGGCAGTCCTGGCGCTTGTTGTCGGGGCAGACAGCCGGTATCTCTTGACCGCATGCCTCACACGTTATCTGTTGCATACGGTTCTCCTCTCCTATTAATCATACGCTAAATTGTTCTCAAAAGGCACACAATTATAGTTTATATTGACCAGCATGGCAAACGAACTCGAAACATTAATCAATGAACACATGGCCGAGTATCCTGACACCGAAAATCCACTGGCCGTCCCGCCGCGGATGAGACCCTCGGGAGGCATTCCACGTTCTTACCCCGCCTTCCGCTTGACTACATCGAATGGGCAGAAATCCTGTGTCGCTCGTGCCAGGAAAACTTTGGTGTTATTGAACCAAGGAGATACCTTGACAGTTGAAATCGGCAGTTGTGTGAAGCTCATTGAAAAATATGGGGTTACAGAGGGTGGGCAAGTAAGGTGGGATTCTAATAAGTCGAGACACTTTCAAGGATATGTTAAGGGATAACTTCCTGGGTGCTTTTACAGGAGAAAACCTGGGTGAAACCAGCATAGGTTTTCACCCAGGTTTTTACCTTACTCTTTCACCGAGGCGGTGAGGGCTGCCGAACTGTCGTCTTCTTTGCCTGCATCCGATACCTGCGTCGCCGGATTTGGTTCTGCCGTAGGCGTCCCGCGGCTAATTTTCCGCTGAAGTTGAGACTTCTTCAGCTTGGCCGGAATCCACGGTGTTTCGGCCCTGGCATCAGCCTTCAGCAGCTCGCCGTTCTGTTTCAACTGGTACAAGGCGGTTCGAACCTTTTGCAGCGCCCCTTCTCCGTAGCGTTTGCGAAGCTGCTCCATGTCGTTTTGCCGTTCCAAATAATCATGAAGCGTGGCCGTCGTCATTGGTCCCTTGTTTTGAAACGCACGGCGCAGAATCTCGCATACGCCAACTTCCTGCGGTTCAACAGTGGCAGAATTGACAACAGGCCGTTGAGCGCTGTCCTCAACTCTCGGCTCCTCCTCAGGGCATTCCGCCTCAACTGCGGTGTTGTGTTTTGTAGCGGCAAGAATAAAATTGCCGATGCAAACCAGCAACTGTCGACCGAGATCGGTCATGTCGTTACTCATGCAGTACCTCCTCTTGGATAAGGTTAATGTTCGGGACTGACATTGTTTGTCAACGTTATGCTGGAAATTTATTGCCGATCGGGGATCAACGGACAGTATAAAACAGGGCTGGAATTGAAATTACCGAAACGTAATAGTATTACCTGATTCCGTGAGATAAGGTTATTAAAAACAAATTGACGGCGTTGACAAGAACGAATATGGTTGCTAAGGCTTCTTGATAAGTTGTTGCCGGGGTGATTCCACTATGATTTGCGCTTCTGACCCCATGGTTGACAAATACACTCAACGTGTCGGTGGCGACGTTTGTTTGGTTACGGGTCTATTTCCGTTTATTGCTCTCCTTAGGTCAGCCATCCGTGGCGAACGCCAGATACGTTTGCGTCCACGCTATGCGGAGTTGATTCCGCCGCGACAGGGCAAGCATCAACCGGCGGGCATGCGTTATCACGCGTGCTGCTATGTACATAAGATCCTGAATGACCTTCCGCAATCTCCGGCGTGCAACTTTCTTACGCGGCACGTACCCCTTGTCGATTCCAACTTGGCCGCAGAGCCGCAGCATGTTGAACGCAAGAACCGCCAACGTCAACACCAATGCGTTGGTCGTGAACTTCCCGCTGGGAAGCCGCTCCAGCGCCATATCACTCTTCAGCTCCGAGTGAAACTGCTCGCTGGTGCCATGATCCCGGTACGCTGCAATAACGTCGTCCGGGCCGGCGTTGCGTCTGCTCAGGCTCGTCCACCACGTGTGAACCTCTACATCCGGCAGCAGCAAGGCGTTTCCGTCGCGGTCGATTGTCCGTTCGATCACCTCGAACACAACGCGCATGTTTTCGCCGTTTCTTTCCCGTATTGTCTCACCAACGTACACGGTCTTGCCTTCACGAGGATGACGCCAGTCACCGAGCGCTTGAGCATCCACGAGCCATTCGTCAATAGATTCCCTGCGTATGTTCCGTTTGATTATGTAATCGACCTTTTCCTTGCGGCAGACTCGCATGTTTTCAATATCGTCATGTCCGGCATCAAGACGCACAAGGATCGAACGATCCGTTATTTTTCGAGCAAGGGCTATGGTCTTGCGCAGAAACTCCGGAGTTCCTTCCTGGCAATGTTGTTTCCCTTCGCGCAACTCCGCGTTCAGCAGGTAGCCTTCCACGCCTATGTAGGCAAGCATCGGAGAATATCCCTCGAACAACTTGTACGTGCAGCTTACGCCTTCCTTATGAGAACCACTGTTGTCAAAAGGAGATACGTCAGCGTCAATCGGAATATACGGTCCAAAGCAGGCGGTGAGCCGTGGCGCTGCTTTTTTCAACAGGGACGCCGAAGCGGAAAGGACTGCGTTTTGAACGGTCAGGCCCGTTTCGTCCATTCGCTGCCGCAGTGTAGCCTCGGAAGGAACCGCTTTCAATCCAAGCATCTCCTGAAAATAGTCGTCTTCACGAAACTGCTCGACCCCGTCAAAGTCTGGTTTGGCAAGACACAAAAGCCCCGTCATGGTCAGCAGCGCGTCCGCGGTGCTTATACTCCCGCTCTTCTTGTCCGGAGTAACCTGCGAAACACGCTCGCGCAAACCGGATCGCTCCGCAAGCATCCCGATCATTGCCATTCCACCATGGCTGGTCAGAAACTCGTCCGTCTCCGTGATTATCAACTTTCTCGGCTTTGGCATGACACCTTCCGGGTGAATAATGTGAACTGCCATTTAGTCAAGCACCATTCACCCTTAATCTACACGAAAAATCATCAAAATGCCAAAGTTTTTCTCACGGATTTAGGTTTAAAATAACTCGGAAAACTCCCTTCTCAAATGAGCAAGTTTTCGGGGGTATAGCCACTATGAATGCACGCTTATATAATAGGCTTTGTGTGTCCGTTCAGGCTTCCCCGCCCACACATCCCGCGAACTATGAGCGGTTGCCTTTCGGCAACTTGCGCTTGTTGCGCCCACCAATTCTGGCTTAATTCAGAGAGTCGTCTTTCGGAAGGTCCTTCATCGGGTTGATCGGCTTGCGGTTCTGGGGCTGCTGCAGGGGTTGGCTCTGTCTTTGGAGCGGCGGGAGTTCTCCCCTCGCTATCATCAGGTCTCGCAGGTAGGGGTATGTCTTCCCCGTCCTCTCGTCTTTAAACTTCGCTCGGATTTTCTGGTTCATTTCGGTATCCCTTTGTGAGACCGGCATCCATCAAGTCCTGCTTGACGTCCCGACCTTTCCCCTCCCTTGTATACTATACGCTTTTTTGAAATAAATCAATGCCTAATTTGAAGAATCTTTAACGCACCTTCGCACGCGCCAATTTCACCAGTTATTTCTTCCCCTTGCCGAACCCCATCTTTTTCGCATCATCCGGGGAATATTCCTTCACTGGTGCAATCTGCGGCGCCGGTTTCGGCTGTAAGAGGGCTTTCAGCGCGTCAAAGGCAATCTGTATCTGCCGGTCATGGACATTCAGCCGCTTTTCGATATTCACAATGGCTTTCCGCACCGCCGAATTATCCGCCACAAGGTTTCGTATCCGCACAAAGGCGCGCATGATTTGAATATTCACCAGAACGGCGCGCTTGGAATTAAGGACGCCCGAAAGCATGGCGACACCGTAGTCGGTGAAAGCATAGGGCAATTTCCGTATGCCGCCCCATCTTGATGTTCCAAATTGGAATATCAAGTTTTTCAATTCATCGCGGGTCAATTGGAACATAAAATCATCGGGAAAGCGGGCAATATTTCTTTGTACCGCTTTATTAAAATTACCAGTGGTGACACCATAAAGGGCCGCAAGGTCGTGGTCGATCATGACCTTTTTTCCGCGTAGAAGATGAATTCTGTTTTCGATTGTTTCCTGTGGTACTATGTCAGGCATGGCTTCTCCTTTCAAAAGAAGAATATATAACCTTCACATTTGTTTTCCAAATTCCGGCTGCTGTGTATCACGGAACACCCCCGCGCCGTTCCGCATTTCTACGCGCTCCGCTCACATATTCCAGCACATTCTACGCGGTCAATCAACCAATACGCGCGCGTAATATAGCGACCTCACCAAACGCACAGAAACGGGCCTGCAATCGTTGCGGGGTTCCCCGCGTCCTGGTAGTGGTCCCGGCAGCCGATCCGTTGCCCCGCACGCTTGCGTTGTAGCAGTAAACCAGATTTCCCTTGCCCTGTTCTTCCGTTTCGTGTCCGGTTTGTCGATGGGTTCGTGAGGTAAAAAGTGAGCATCCGGTTTTGTGAAAGCTTCACAGACGCTTCACACTCGCTTCACATTTACGGAGAAAAGGGGGGTAAAAGGTGGTATTTCGGGGTTTTTCGATTGTACGTGGACAAATGAGAGAACCCCTAAAGATGCCGTTTTTACTGCGGATTTCGGGGTTTTTCTTGTATTTTACCTTCTCGCGCCCTTAGCTCAACTGGATAGAGCATCTGGCTTCGGACCAGAGGGTTGTGGGTTCGATTCCTGCAGGGCGCGCCAACAAGGCCCTTCGAAAGCCGCTGACTTCAAAAGAAATCGGCACTTTTGAGGGGCCTTTTTGTTTCCCTCGTTCATCCCGCAAAAAGCCTTGAAATGTCTCAAAAATACCGCTCTTCCCCTCTCGTGCAAAAACGAACCGCAGAATGAAAATCGCCTCTTTATAGTACACTGTAAAGACGGGAGGCAAAAAACAGGATATCGGGTGTATAGCTAGAGCGGACCGGTACACCGAATCTTTATGGGAGTTTCTCCATTATGATTCCTTTTGCATTACTCACCTGGCCCCTATCTACTTCATTGCTTTAAGGCATTTTTCCAAAAACCTCCTGTCACGCGAAATTAAATCGTCGTTACTCACCGTAACAGGTTGGGGTTTTGAAAAAAGATACTCTTTTGTGAAATACGACCGAGTGTCCTTTTTTGGATTTGCGGCAACAATATCTTTTGTACTGTGCCTGTAGACGTAAACGGTTCCGCCCTGGTCCGCCACTCTTTCTTTTTCGGTAAACCAGACGTCATCAAGAACGGCCCCTTTCTCGACATGTTCTAATTTGTAAACGCCACTGCATACCAAACGTACCGAAGGTCGAATTGCCCGAGGAGGGATTGTCGGCTGAACTACTTGCGGCTGGACGGTCGCCTTTATCGGCACAATCGAAGATTGGGTTACCATAATGGTGATTGCCGTAGTGAGTGATTTGCATTCCGGATTATATACCTCAATCTCAACACGATGTAAACCGGGCCTCAAATTCTGCCCTTTTGCCGAAAGTAATAATTTTTGTGGATACGCCATTATGAATTTCTTGTCAAGACTTGAAACCTTAAAGAATGGAAGAGTATCCGTGGATATATGCGTGAGTGCATTCAACGAATCCAGAATGGCAAACTTCAAGTATCTCAAATCAATTCTTGCGGACTTGGATTGCTGTACCGTGTAGGTCTTTGTGTCTTCCCTTTTGATATAGAGCTTGCTCTTTGGAATTTGAATGGCGTTTGCCGTGTTCGAAATTGTTTCTTTCTTTTGAGAATTATCCGCGTAAAGACCCGCGGCATCAACTTTGTGAGAATGAAAAGCATAATGCAAATATCCTGCAATGAGCAGCGCAACCACCAAAGATATTGTCGTTGCAGCGACCGCCATCCTTTTTAGGCGGGACATCCTTTCGCGCTTAATCTGCTCCTTCTTTTGCTTCAAATGAAGTTCCGTCATCTCATTGAGGATGTTCTTCCCTTTCTTCTCGCCGATCAAATCAAATATTCTTCCATAAAAATCAGAACCTTTCTTCTTCTCAAAAACCTTCAGCCGCCCGATCAATTCGTCGAGCTTGGGGCAATATACCCTTTCTTCTGGTTTCTTGATAAAACCGAAGAAATCTCCAAGTATAGGCACATAGTTATGTCTCCCACCGTTCTTTGCATACCAACCGGTATTATCTCTTGTTGCGAACGGAAAGACATATTTCTTCTTGTCTTTCTTCTCCAAAGATCCGAGATAATCCGTCAAGCCAAACATTTCCTCGAGAGACTTCTTGTCAAGCACCGTGACTAGATACTCTTCCAATTTATTCTTTGACACACGCTCCAAGAAATAAGTTCCGCACGACGTGGCACTCGAGACAAGGGCGGAAGACAATTTCGGGAAAACGGCGGCATAATCCCTTGCCTTTCCCTTATTGAAACTGATCGTATGAAAAGGGCGGAAGCATTTGCCAATCGAATCGGGTGCGGTTCTCAGCGATTGCCCTAAAACACGTCGTTCCTCGTCGGTTAGTGTGTACTCTTTAAGGAACTCCGGTTTCCTTCCTGTAAATATCTGATAGATGATGAGAGCGGTCTCAAAAACGTCGATGGATTCTCTATCGTACCTTGTTTTGGGAAAAGAGCCCTGTATATTTTTGCCGAGTTCAACCAGTTCTTCGGGAAGGAAATCCCTTACCGAGGATGGAATGCTGTTGAAGTAATTCGTTAAGATAATAAGGTCCCTGTCGCTCACCAGGACCCTTTCGAGGGACAACCCGTTGTGGACATCCGACGAGATATGGATTTTTCTTACTTCGCAGCTGACATCGAGCGCAAGAAAGCCCTTTTCCTGAATGGTAAAAGAGCATTTGGAAAGAACGTCCTTTAATGTTGCGTTGGGAGAAATACTAACAATGTATATCCTGTGGGAGTCGTCATAATAGAAGGAGTTGAAAGCGATATTCCGCAATTCTTTTGCTTTGTCTCTTTTGGACAATACCGTCCTTAAAATATTGCCCAGACTTTGCTCCGAATCGTACGTTCCGGTTTCTATGACGACGTCCTGGCTTTCCTTGCCGAAACCCCTTTTTCCCATGTAAACTTCATCCGGAACAATCTCCGTGGTGACCAGGGTGCTCACCGTGCTGTCGGCCGGCGTTATGCCTTTTTGTACTGTTGCAATTCCGGAACCGGCATCAGTCATAGTCGGCCACTCCCAGCCTCGCATCGAGACTCATGAGTCTCGATTCCAATTCTTCCGCCTTATTTCTATAGCGAGGATAAATTTTTCTGATACCGGAATATATCTGATGAAAGAAATTCAATTGGGATGTGTGGACGGCCATGTCGGCGATCTTGTCCGTTTTGAACATGCCGCCTAAACGATTTTCGATACTGGACAAAAGCTCTTCAACGGACTCGTTTTCTTTTCCCCCTATCTTGCATAACGACAAAATGAGCTGGGTCAGTCTTCTTCCCCCTTTTTCATTAAACATTTTATCAAACAACGTTCCGTCGCCAAAACGGTCCGCGTATCGCCTGCAGCGCTCGGAGCAGATGTTTTGAGTCCTCCTGTAGAGGTTCTGGACGACTTCTTCTGGGGTAGGCTGTCTTCCTAACTCCCGCCGCAACCTTCCTTGGTGACTCTCGAAAATAGCCTCATAATAACTTTTTAGCGTCAACACTTCCGCAATATCTTCCACCCCGCTCTGCCAGGAACGCTCAATGATCCTGTTAAAAAGTTTTTCATTGGAAGAGGTGAGCTCCATCAGCCCTTTTGAACTGTTGAGTCCCGCACCGGATCTGTTTATGTAAAGATCTTTCGCATCCGATTGAATTAATTTGACCGCGAAATTCGCCGAAGTTATTGTTTTGCTCTCGAAGTAGCTTTGTCCTGTCAACTCCGTGAAGAGAACCGGACCGTTGAGAGAAGAGATGTCCGCCTGTTCCGGAACTATTTCAATGTAGTAACGAGCGGGAGCATTCATCGTCCAGTCTTTGTCTTCGCTCACCCTGTATTTTCTATAATTCAAGATGCAATACTTTTCATTTGCTTCTTCGAAAATCGCGGTTATAACCGGATCTATATCGATGCGGGGACGATCGAGATTCAATTTGCTGGTATAGTACGGCGTACCGATAAACGTGTCGTCCGCTTTGGTGAGCATCGATCTTCCGCTCAGGCTTTGAATGTGGGAAACCCCGAAATCGGTGAGCACCACAATGCCGTTTATGTCCACCAGGATGTTGTCCGGTTTTATGTCGCGGTGAACGATGTCGTGTTTGTGTGCAACATCCAGAGCATCGTGCATCTGAATCTGGATGGCGCAAACCTCCTCCGGAAAAAGACCTTCTTCGTGAACATTAATGGTATCAGCCAGACTCTGACCGCGTATGTATTCCATCACGAAGTACAACTGATTCTTTTGCGTTGTTCCGGAATCATAAAGCTGTATAATGTTTTTGCAGTAAGGAAGCTTGGCCATTGTTTCGGCTTCTCTGAGAAACCTTCCGATGCGTTCTTTTCTAAAATTGCTCTCGTCGAGCGGATCGCTGCAGTTCCCAAGCTGCTTTACCACGTCGTCGTTACCCAGGAACTTAACGATTGCCTTGAAATCCGGAATGAGCTTGTGTTTTGCGATATAGAGCCTGCTCATCCCTCCCTCTGCAAAATACCCTTCAGGTATCCACGTATCATAAGAAACCAGGGAGGTTCCTAGTATGGAAGAGTCCTCTATCCTGAATTCCACGGTATTGGTATCTATTGCTGATGACATGATTTCACTCAACCACCACTCGCGGATGATGATGTCACGCGCTTCCGCCCCACATGAAATTATACGGTCTCCACCGCATATAGTCAAATTGAAGAACCCCTATGCAAGCTTCGAGGAAAAGGAAAGCGATATGAAAAAAAAGCGCGAAGCGCTCCTGACTCCAGTTGTGTCTTTTGCAGGGGCTTTTTGGTATTTCGCTCCGTGGTCCCGGCAAAGTTAAACCCTTGAAAAGATTCCTTCGGAAACGGCGTCCTGTACATTTGCCGCCGACTGTGTTATAATTGATCCGTGAAACCTGTGAAGAGCGCCGTGGGGATTCCCGCGGTTCCACGTGCTCGCAAGCCCGCATGGAGGATTATGATCGGTTTTAAGAGCGCCCTGGCTGTTCTGTTGTCGCTAGGGATAACCGTGGCTTCGCAAAATCATATTGACATACTAAAATCCGGAGTTGAAAAGTGGAATAAATGGAGAGAGGAAAACCCGGCAGTCACGCCTGACCTTGAGAAAGCCGACCTTCGGGCGGCCAACCTTGGAGGAGCAAACCTTTGGGAAGCCACGCTTACGGGGGCCAACCTTGGAGGAGCAAACCTTCAGGGCGCATTTCTTGGCAAAGCCAACCTTCATGGAGCTTTCCTTCGAAGGGCCAACCTTCACAGGGCCGACCTTGCAAAGGCATTTCTTGGGGAAGCAAACCTTCATGGAGCCGACCTTCGGGGAGCCTACCTTGACAGAGCCAACCTTGAGAAGGCCAACCTTGGTGAAGCAGACCTCGAAAGAGCCAATTTCGGGGGAGCCTATCTTGGAGGAGCCAATCTTCACGGGGCCGACCTCCGGGGCGCCTACCTCGAAGGGGCCGACCTCCGGGGCGCCGACCTGCGGGGAGCCTGTCTTGACAAAGCATATCTTCGGGAAGCCAACCTCGAGAAAGCCGACCTAAGGGGAAGCGACCTTCAGGAAGCAAACTTTGCAGAAGGCAACCTTGCGGGAGCCAACTTTGGGAGAGCCGACATTGGGGGTGCTTACCTTGAGCAAACCGATCTCAGTAAAGTCAAATCATTTTACAAGTCAACCCTTGATCCTGAAATTTTGTCCAAAATAAAGGCCGCCTGGCCCGAAAAACTTGCAACTGCGTGGGATGAAACAAGAAAAGATTGGGTTGTCGACAAGGCCCTTCTCGAGCAGATCAAAAAACCTGACTGGCACGGGTGGACGGAGGAGGAAGAATAGAGTACGATGCTCCTCCGCCTCAACTGCCGTTATTATTCCCGAACCGTTGCCGCGGCTACTTCTTTGGGTATCCCACAGTCTGCCCGAGAATAATCTCCTGATCCTGTCTCACCAGCAGCGCCTTGGCAAGCTCCTGTTTGTCTATAGAAGCACGGACAACGGTTGCCAGGTCTTCCGACGCGCAGTACAGATACATGTTTTCACTGATGAAACCGGCATCTCCGCTTGCAAAGATTTTCGCGTTGTCGTGTGCGTTCTTTGTGGTTCGGAAATAATCCGCCACAGGGCTTATGTAACGGGAGCATCCTTTACATAAGCTTGCGTGCCGGCACGTTCGCGCATATTTTTTGAAATTCCTTCCGCCTATGCGACCGGCCGGCTGCGCGCCATCATGTTCTTCACCATCTCGGGAACCTTGTCCAATTCCGATTTTGAAATAACCTCATGTGCGCCGGCTTTCCGGGCAGACTCTTCAAAATGATCCGTCCGGTGAACGCTGGCGACAAGAATCTGCAGGGCCGGGTACTGCAGTCTGATCCTTTCCACCAGTTCGATCCCGCTCATGCGAGGAAGCGAAACGTCCGTTATCACCAGGTCAGCGCACGCACGTTCGAGCCCTTCGAGTGCGGCTTCGGCGGTGTCGGCTTCGCCGCAGACGACAATGTCGTGCGTCGATTGTTCCAAATTGAGCTTGAGAAGAAGACGCATTTCCGGGCGGTCGTCGACAATAAAGACTCGTATGGGCATGTGTTCTTCTTTCGAGATGAGAGTGCGTGATCACTCACGAGCACTCAGGGCGCACACCACAGGCCTTCTTCATTCTAAAGGGGACCTCTAAAAATTGCCTAATTTGCCCAATTAATGCTTGACAAAGGCTATTTCGTCAATTATTTTAATTCCAGACAACAAACCTGCGAACCCACTACCGTCTGGAGGATATTGCGATGGGACAGATAGGCCTTTTTGACCTTGAGAATCGCCTTTCCGAGCTTTCCGAAATGGGAGACCCTCTTGAAACCATCAATCGGGCCATACGTTGGAAGAGTTTTCGTCCTGTTATTGACAAGGCTTTTCGCAAGGAACGGAAGAGCAACGCCGGTCGTCCACCGTACGATTATATCCTGATGTTCAAGATTCTCGTGTTGCAGACGATGTATGGGCTTTCCGATGCGCAAACCCAGTTTCAGATTCTGGACCGATTGACGTTCAAACGGTTTCTTGAACTCACTTCCGAGGATAGCATTCCCGACGAGAAAACGGTCTGGTTGTTTCGGGAAACGCTGACACAAGCAGGCGTTGTCAAGAAGCTGTTTGACCTGTTCGGTCGTCAGTTGAACGAAGCGGGTTACACTGCCCAGAAAGGCCAAATAATAGATGCGAGTTTTGTCGAGGTACCTCGCCAGAGAAACACGCGGGAGGAGAATAAAGAAATCAAGAACGGGGGCACGCCGCAGGAATGGGAAAAGCACCCTGAGAAACTTCGTCAGAAAGATGTTGATGCGCGATGGACGAAGAAGAACGATCAGACGTTTTTTGGCTACAAGAACCATGCGTCGGTAGACGCGAAGCATAAAATCATTCGAGACTATGCGGCGACATCCGCAGAAGTGCACGACTCCAATATGCTTGAACCTCTCCTTAATCCTGAGAACACGAACGCGGACGTGTTTGCCGACAGCGCGTATCATTCGGAAAAGGCGGAACAAAGGCTTGATTATCTCTGGTACAGAAGCAAAATATGTGTCAAAGGGACTCGTGGCGCACCATTGACGGAAGCACAATTGGCACAGAACCGGAAGAAATCCAAAGTCAGATCGCGTATAGAACATGTGTTTGCTCAAATAGAAATCATGTTTCGTGGCAGGATCAGGTGTATCGGGCGGCTGAGGGCCGCGGCGAAGATAGGACTCCTGAACCTGGTTTACAACATAAAACGCTTTGCATATCTTGAGTGCCACGCCTGAAAAGCGGGACAGGACCGCACAAGGCCCCCAAAGGGACCGAAAAAAGAACAGTTTTGGGCACCTATCAGACAAATAGACGCCCTGACATCGCGAAATAATACTATCTGTCAACATGATCTTGGAATCTACTATTTTACAGAATTTTTAGAGGTCCCCTAAAATAACTGTCACACTCCCCGATTCAAAAAAAAACACATCTAATTCTCCTGAGAAGGTATTTTTCACCGTGATTCCGGCGTTGTTTCCCGGCGAGAGCACGGCCTGTGGTTCTTCATTCTCCCGGACAACCCGGCTTTTCAAAGGTCGCCATGCTCCCCAAAACAAACCTTCGGAAACCGTTTGACGACGGCGTAAAAGAGGAAATACGCTCGGCCGTCAACATTGCGGACGTGGTGGGACGCCACGTGGCGCTCAAGCCCGCCGGGCAGAATTTAAAGGGCTTGTGCCCTTTCCACAAGGAAAAAACGCCGTCGTTCACCGTCTCGCCGGCCAAAGGAATCTTTTATTGCTTCGGCTGCCACAAGGGCGGCGACGTGTTCAACTTCCTCATGGAACTTGAGGGGCTTACCTTTCCGGAAGCGCTCAGATTGCTTGCGGACGAAGCGGGAATACAGCTCAAGCCCGCGCACCGCGAAACCCCTTTGGCGCCTGCCGGAGAGGTGCAGACCGGGGATCCTGCATCGTCAAAGGATGAGCTGTTCGGGATCAACGGGCTTGCCCTGGATTTTTTCTACCGCCAGACGCGCAATTTTCCCAAGGCCATCGAGTACTTTGTTTCGCGCGGGCTGTCCAAAGAGACCATCCGCGAATTCAGGCTCGGGTACGCGCCGCCGGACTGGTCCGCGTTTCTCGCGTTTGCAAAAAGCAAGGGCATCGCCGAGAAGGCGGTTGTCCAGGCCGGGCTCGCCATTGTCAAACAGGACACTGGCGGCGCCTACGACCGGTTCCGCGACCGCATCATCTTCCCCGTTTTCGACAGTGCAAAGCGCCCCGTTGGATTTGCCGGACGCGGGCTCACCGCAGACGCGACGCCCAAATACCTCAATTCTCCGGAAACGCCGCTGTATCAGAAAAACAAGATCCTGTACGGCTTCCATGTTACCCAGCGGTATGTGCGGGAAAGCAAGAGCGTGATCATCGTGGAAGGATACATGGACTTTCTCGCATTGTACCAGGCGGGCATCAAAAACGTGATCGCAACGTCGGGAACCGCGTTTACCGACACGCATGCCCGGACCCTCCGTCGCTTTACAGACAAGATATTCCTCGTGTTTGACGGCGATGCGGCGGGCATCGAAGCCGCGCGCCGCGCGGTCTTCGTGCTTGCGCCGTACAATTTCAACGTCCGCGTGCTTACCATTCCAAACGATGAAGACCCGGACGATTTCGTCAAGGCAAAAGGGCCCCGGGCGTTTAACGACCTTCTGGAGCGTTCATCCGTCGATTACATGCGGTTTATCATTGAAAAAACGGCAGCAGACAATAAGGCCGACACGCCGTACGGCAAATCGGCCGCGCTGAGCGCGCTGGCTCCCTTGGCGCAGTTGCTCACCGACGCCGTCGTGCAACGTGAGTTTGTCAAGCAGATCGGCGAGTTCCTCTCGCTGGGGGAAGATGTGGTGTACCAGCGGGTCGGCCGGAGGCAAGGACCTCAGACGCTGCAGGGCGGGATCCAACCATCACCCGACGCGGACGCCGCCTATTTCGGAACCATAGAAGGTGACTTTATCCGACTGTTGCTCAAAAACCCTGAGCTTATCCCAGAGGCTCGCCAATTCATTCTGCCTGAAACGTTTACCGACCAATTCTCCGGTGAATTATATTTAACGTTACTCAAAAGTTTTGATGAAAACGAGAAGCTGGACACCCTTCTTTCTAGGGCAGGCGACGAAGCCAAACGCATGATAAGCTTCGCCTTTGCAAACGAAATGCAGGAGTCGGACACACGCGAAGAGCTCATTTACTCGATGAAACGCCTTCAGGACAAATTTCTTAGATTCCAGATAAATCGCACTCGGGAGTTGATGGCAAAGGAACCAAATAAGCGAAGTGTTCTCCTTGAAAAAATCAGAGAGTTGTCCTTTCAATTGAAAGCGCTTAACTGACAATAATGGCCGCAAACGAACCTCAATCAGCCCTGTCCCTCGAGAAGATTGCAACCAGGCTTCGCAAGCTCGCTTCGCTGCAGGGATTTGTCACCCCGGATCAGATCGAAGAACTCGCACCCACCCTCGAGGAGCGCGACAAAGTAGAAACCATCCTCGAACGGGAAAGCATCAGCATCAACGCATTGGTATCCGAGAAGAAGGAACCGGTGCTCGACCGCCGCCCGCGCCGGATGATTTCGGTACGGAGGATACCGCGCTACGCCGACCCGACCTGGGTCTATCTCAACAGCGTGGGCCGCGTGCCGCTCCTGTCGCGCGACCAGGAAGCCCAGTACGCCATGCAGATGGAATCGGCGCAGGAAAAGCTTTTCGACATGGCGTTTTGCTCGCCCATCGCCCTCGACAGCCTGTACCGCATCGCCGCCGAACTCAGACGCAACAAGCTCGAATGCGGCGATGTGCTGCAGATTGAAGAAGATCTCTTCGACAACAAGGCGGAATGCGAGAAACGGCGCAACGCGTTTCTGCGGACCGTTTCGCATGTCAAGCACAAGAACAACCTGCACGACCGTTTCCTCGAAAGATTCAAGGCCGTCCACGCCAGAAAGCGCAAGGATGAACTCCGCGAAAAGGTCGATGTGCTGCGCAAGGAAAGCATCGACCTGTGCCGGCAGCTCAACCTCAACACGAAGCAAGTGCAGCACATTCTTGACAAGTTCAAGGAGCATCTCAAGAACAGGGGCCAAGAATCCCTGCTCGCGGAATTCAAGAAATGGGAAGACGAGCGCAACCTGGCAAAATGCGCCATCATCGAGGCAAACGTGCGGCTCGTGGTGAGCATCGCCAAAAAATACACGCTGAGAGGCATGGAGATCATCGACCTTATCCAGGAAGGCAACCGCGGGCTCATCAAGGCGGTGGAGAATTTCGACTATCGCAAGGGATATAAATTTTCGACCTACGCAACGTGGTGGATCAAGCAGGCGATTTCGCGCGCCATCAACGATAAATCAAAAACCATCCGCATCCCGGCCAACACGCTCGACCTTGTCAACAAGACAATTCGCTACTGCCGCAAGCGCGTCACCGAAGTCGGCACCGAGCCAACCCACGAAGAGATTGCCCGGGCGCTCGGCTATACCGTCAACAAGGTACAGATGGCGCTCGAATATTCGATGGACCCTATTTCGCTCGACATGGAAATCGGCAACGACGGCAGCACCACGTTCGGCGAATACATCGAAGACACCAAGGCCGAGGACCCTGCGGAGCGGATGTCGGTTATCAAGCTGCGCGAGCACATCAAGACCGTGCTCGATTCCCTCGCCGACAAGGAACGGGAGATCGTTACCATGCGGTTCGGACTCGACGACGGCAGGATAAAGACCCTCAAGGAGATCGGCGAGGCGTTCAATATTTCCCGGGAGCGCGTTCGTCAGATCGAAACCAAGGCCCTTTCCAAGCTTAAACACCCCAGCCGCACCAAACAACTCGCCGCGTGGAAGGAAAACCGCGACGACATGTCCATTGACGATATGTAATTCCTTTTTGTCAGTGCTTCTCGCCCCCAAATGCTCACTCGTACCTTTTCCCCGCGATTTCCACCCATCCGCCCGGATGCCGCGCTTTCGGGTCATGGTGCGTGTAATGGATAACCCCTCCCTTGTCGTTCCATTCATATTCCCCGGAAAAACGAACCGTGTCGCCTTCCCGGATTGCCCTGATCTTCGCCGCGATATCGATGTTATGCGCAATTAAAACCGTCTGTCCCGTTCCCAGCCTGACAATAAATCTCTGATGCCTGCCGCCGCCATTGTCATCCGGCAACATATCGGTAACCACACCTTGTCCTGCGACCCGGAGATTGCTCAGGTGGTTTGCAAACGCCTTGGCCAGGATGGCATCGGATCTTGCAACGCTTTGGTCGGTGAATGAGCTCTGGGGATTGTTTACCGTGGAAAGGCGGTGAACGTAAAAAGTCAGGAGGCCGGCGAACAGGACCGCGGAGACGATAAGCGGGTTTTTGAGCAGGCTCTTATTCATTTTTCTCCGCCGTTATTTTTCCGAACCGACCATTTCCCTTTCCCGGCATTCCCCATCTCACATTCGCGTAGACCGGGACACAGGAGGATTTCCTATTTCTCTGCCGCGGAATCTAATGCGTTCTCGACCGCCTTCTCAAATGCCCTAGCAGGTTGTTGAAATAGTCCTAACAGAAGCGCTCTTGTTGATTTTTTATGAACCTAACTTCAACTTTACATATGTCAGAGAGGTTTTACCTGCCTCGTTCCGAGGCATTTCCCCGGATTCCCAGGCCATTCTCATGCTGCCCCCACCGTTTGCGGCATCAACTTAACCATGCGTATCAAGTTGTACGCTGCGGCAACCACGTAGGCAACAGTCTGGTTGATTCGTATTCCTCTTACCCGAGTTTTCCGCAGGCCACCGACGCTCTTGATCCACCCAAATATCTCTTCAACCCGTTTTCGTTTCCGTTGACTTACGCTGTATCCCTTATGCCGAGTCGTTCTTCCATCCAACCCTTTAAGCGAAGTGTTGGCCTTCTCGGCAATGTGAGGCTTCACGTGCAGGCGTCGCAGGCTCTTGATAAATTCGGTTGCATGATACCCTTTGTCTGCACCCACCGTCTTCATCCGGCGTTTTCCGCGCCTGCGTTCATGCTTTATCAGCTCAAGCGCCATATCCCGTTCCGCTGTCCCCGTCGCTGGCGCAATGGCGATATCAACACACAACCCATTTCGGTTTTCCATCAGCACGTGACCGGAATACGCCAGCTGCGCTCCCGTTCTCTTGTTCTTCCGAGCCAACAGCGCCTCTGGATCGGTCGAACTCTGATGTGTCTCATTGCTTCGCTTCTCATGGTGGAAATCAACCGACGGATTACTCCGATCATCGTCAGTCTT
>CAVSQB010000004.1:0-8590 GCA_963729895.1 uncultured Fibrobacterota bacterium
ATTTCGGACAGAATGTCTTGGTCGATTTGTGCCTTGTAGAAAGACTTGACCGAACTGAGATCAACCCTCCGAAAATCGACCCCAATAAGGTTAGCCCCTCGTAGATCTGATTCTCCAAGGTCTGCTCCCCAAAGATTTGCTCCTTGAATGTCGGCGCTGTCAAGGTTGGCTTCCCGGAGGTCTGCTCCCCAAAGGTTAGCTCCACGAAGGTCTACTCCTTGAAGGATACTTCCCCTCAGGTTGACTCCGGAAAGATCGGCGCCACGAAGGTTAGCTCCGCAAAGGTTGAGTCCCTCAAGGTTGGCTCCCTCAAGGTAGGGAGATGTAACACTTGGATTACCTTTCCTCCAATTATTCCAATTTTCCACACCTGATTTCAGTATGTTAATTTGATTTTGCGAAGCCACAGTGATGGCAACTGACAATAGAACCATGCATGCGCTTTTGAAGCCAATCATACTGTTGTCTTTCCCCTGGCAAGCGCCTACGAGCCAAGATTGTTAGAAATCCACAAGAATATTTGACCCATTGAAGGTAACCTTCATGTTGCCATGATTTCTTCCCCATGTATCATGCCCGGATTTCTGAATTTCAGAAACAATAAGAACCGGAAGTCCAATTGCAAACTCAATAATACCTGCGAGCAGGAACATGTCGTCATAACTCTTCCAAAAATTCACAACGCTTTGATTGGAAAACGCTCTTTCAACGGTATGATTTGAAGAAAACGCAGTACCGAGAGCAAACTCAGCTGCGCCGCTTGCAGTCAAGAATGCAGCCATCCGCCTTTGATCTTTTCCTTCAGGGTAAGGGTTTACGCCGGAACTGTCTGCAAGAGTCACCGGTGCGGTAGAATGGCGCGATAGTGTGTCTTGACAATATGACATTCCGATGAGTACAAAGCAAATAAACAGGCGCACGGCGGGTGCGACACACGGCTGCGTTCCTCCTGGTTGGCACTGCAATGCTTCCACACCTCAGAAACTGTGCTCCCGGCGCCGGAAGCAAATTCTGCTCCTTTAGTTCAAGGGTCGTGCTGCTTCAGGCCTCGCCTTTGCGAGAATCGAATTTCCAGATACAAGTCAAATGCATCTGGATGGCTGAGCCGGGTGACCCCATAGGTGGAGGGCGGCAAGAATCCAATCCTCTGCTGTGGGGCACCCGCGAGGTGCAGTTGCAAAGGCCAAGGAAGGATTTCGGCTTGACCGTTGATAAGCAAACGCGTTTTCATACATTTGCATCTTGCATATCGGAACTTGACAACTGTGGCAACTATCTTTTGTCCAGCGCCAGGCTGGACCGCCGGGCGCGCAAGTGCGCGGTGCCGGCCGACCCGGCCGTAGGCATAGGGCGGCCCGGCACCGAGGCCACAGGCCAAGCCCAGAGGGAGAGCCGCCGCCCGGATTCTTATCTCGTTATCGCCGCACACACGCCGCCAATCCCGCTTTTTTGTTGCCAAGGAATATTGACTTCTCAACCGGTTGTGTCGTATTTTATCAGATTGCTGGTTTGGAACCCTTTGAGGGGAAAGTAGTTACAAGAAGCTCAGGGTGAGGTTCGGCAATATCCTCGGCTGCCGGCGCGGTGTTTGGGCGATTAGCTCAGCTGGTTAGAGTGCTTGCTTGACATGCAAGAGGTCACTGGTTCGAACCCAGTATCGCCCATTGCTTTCTTCGCCGAGTCCCTTCTTTTATTCCTCCTTGCGTGCGGATACAGCGTCCTGTTCGCTTCGACCGGGAATAAATGGCAATGAAAGGGAGGCGGGCTCAATAACCGGCTGCGGATAAGCGCAGGGTGGGTTGCGTGCACGGCATCTCGCCGGCGCAAACAGTAACATGAAACTTATACGAAAACAATCATGAACGTCATTCTTCCGGACAAGAGCGCCAGAGAACTCGCACAGGGCTCCACCTGTCTCGATCTCGCAAAGTCGATTTCGCCCAGGCTCGCCAGGGATGCGCTTGCCGCAACGGTAAACGGCGCGCTCGTGGACCTTGCCACGCCGCTCAAGGAGAACGACTCGGTGGCCATCGTCACCTTCGACTCCGCCGAGGGAAAATCCGTGTTCTGGCACTCGTCGTCCCACGTGATGGCGCAGGCGGTACAGGCGATTTTCCCTTCTGCAAAGATCGCCATCGGTCCGGCCATCGACAACGGGTTTTACTACGATTTCGACACCCCGCAGCCGATCACGCCCGACCACCTCACAACCATAGAAGCAAAAATGCGGGAGATCGTGTCGAAAAAGACGCCCATCGTGCGTCACGCATCCAGCAAGGCCGAGGCCGAGGCCTATTTCTCGGGCAGGGGCGAGCCCTACAAGCTCGAACTGCTCGGCGATATCCAGGGTGAGCCGTCGCTCTACGTTCAGGGCGATTGGCAGGACTTGTGCCGCGGGCCGCACGTGCCGGACACCGGGTATATCCGCGCCGTCAAGCTCCTGAGCATTGCGGGCGCGTACTGGCGCGGCAGCGAGAAGAACAAGATGCTCACACGGCTGTACGGCATATCGTTTCCCAAACAATCGCAGCTTGACGAATACATGACCATGCTCGAAGAGGCGCAGAAGCGCGATCACCGCAGGCTTGGAAGAGACCTCGATCTGTTTTCCTTCCATGCCGAGGGCGCAGGGTTCCCGTTCTGGCACGGGCGCGGCATGACCCTGTACAACACGGTGATGGACTATTCGCGCGCCAGGCACGTCGCGGCGGGATACCAGGAAGTCAAGACGCCCATGATCCTCAACGAGGAATTGTGGCACAGGAGCGGGCACTGGGACAAGTACCGCGAAAACATGTACTTCACCACCATCGACGACATTACGCACGCGGTCAAGCCCATGAATTGCCCCGGCGGCCTGCTCATCTACAAGAACAGCGCGCACTCGTACCGCGAGTTCCCCATCAAGTATTGCGAATTCGGCCTGGTGCACCGCCACGAAAAGGCCGGCGTGCTCCACGGGCTGTTTCGGGTCCGGCAGTTCACCCAGGACGATGCGCATATTTTCTGCCTGCCCCATCAGATCGAGCCGCAGATCATGGACGTCATCGACTTTGTCATAGACATGTACCGCACCTTCGGATTTTCCGATTTTGCAATTGAGCTGTCCACACGTCCCGAAAAATTCATGGGCGCGCCCGACCTGTGGGACAAGGCCGAGACGGCCTTGAAAAACGTGCTCGACGCCAGGAAATTCGCCTACACAATAAACCCGGGCGACGGCGCGTTTTACGGTCCCAAAATAGACTTTCACGTCAAAGACTGCATCAATCGCAGCTGGCAGTGCGGCACCATACAGCTCGATTTCCAGATGCCCGAACGGTTCGAGCTGGAGTACGCCGACGCCGACGGCTCCAAGAAGCGTCCCGTCATGATCCACCGCGCGCTGTTCGGCTCGATGGAGCGGTTCATCGGCATTCTGCTCGAACACTATGCGGGTTCGCTGCCCCTGTGGCTGTCGCCCGTGCAGGTGAAAGTGATCCCCATTTCCGACAAGTCTATCGACTACGCCCGGCGTGTGTTTGCGGCCTGCGCCGCAGCGGGCCTGCGCGCGGAATTCGACGACCGGGCCGAGAAGATGGGCTACAAGATCCGCGACGCGGAAATCAAGAAGATTCCCTATATGGCTATTGTCGGGGAAAAAGAATGCGAGGCAAAGGCCGTTTCGGTGCGGCGCCACAAGGACGGCGACCGGGGTTCAATGGACCTTGAATCGTTTGTGGCTGCCGTCGTTTCCGAAGCGCGTACAATGTCCTGACCGTCGGACATTTCGATTCATCACATTGTAGAAGGAGGAACGTATCAACAGATTCCAGCCGCCAAAGCAGGACAAGAATCTACCTCATGTCAACGAAGAAATCAGGGTACCCCGCGTGCGGGTCGTTTCGAGCAACGGCGACGCCCTCGGCATCCTGCCGATCCTCGAAGCGCGGGAACGCGCCGTTTTTGAGGGCCTCGATCTTGTGGAAGTCGCGCCGAACGCCGAACCGCCCGTGTGCAGGATCATGGACTATGGAAAGTTCAAGTACGAAAAGTCGAAGAAGCAGAAAGAAGCCAAGAAGAAGCAGCATGTGTCGCATCTCAAGGAAATCAAGATGCATCCGAAAATCGAGGAACACGACTACCACTTCAAGATGGACCACGCGCGCAAGTTTCTGTTCCGGGGCGACCGGGTAAAGGCGACCATCGTGTTCCGCGGGCGCGAAATTGCGCACCTCGATTTCGGAAAAAAACTGCTGGAACGCCTCGAAGCGGACATCACCGACCTGTGCAGCGTGGAATTCACCTGCAAGATGGAAGGCAGGAACATGATATCGATGTATGTCCCGGACAAGGCGAAGATAAAGGAATTCGCGAGGAAGATCGAACAGGAACGAAGGCGCCAGGAGCAGGAATCAAAGAAAGAAACAGCCGCGGCGCCGGTCGAACAGTTACAAAATGTTCAGCACTAGAAAAGAGGATGCGCGTATGCCCAAGATGAGGACCCGCAGTACCGTCAAGAAACGCTTCCGCGTTACGGCAAGCGGCCATGTAAAAAGGAAAAAAGTGAACCTGAGGCACATCCTTACCAAGAAGGGCGGCAAGCGCAAGAGAAGGCTTGGCAAAAAGGCGCTTGTCAATCCGGTGCAGGCCAAGAAACTGATGATGATGATCAGTTAGCGGGATTGTTCACGGGCACGAAGAGAAGAGATTTTGTACCGTATCACTAAAGGAGTACCGTCATGCCGAGAGCAAAAACACGGGTCGCGTCGCGCGCCCGGAGAAAGAAGATCCTGAAGGCCAACGCGGGCTACTTCGGGAAAAGAAAGAGCTGTATCCGCACCGCCAAGGACGCGTTCTGGAAAGCCGGGAAATACCAATACCGCGACCGTAAACAAAGAAAACGCGAGTTCCGCTCGCTGTGGATCACCAGGATCAACGCGGCGGCGCGCGCAAGCGGCCTCACCTACGGCCACCTGATTTCCGGGCTCAAGCAGAAGGGCATCTGCCTCGACCGCAAGGTCCTTGCGCAGATTGCGCTTCATGAACCGGAATCATTCAAGAAGCTTGTCGACGCCGTCAAGGCGTAAGGCCCGCGCCATGACCGCAGACAGCATGCTTCCCACCCCCGAGCTCCTTGCCCAGGTGGAAAAGGAGGTCGCGTCCGGGCTCCTGGCCGTCGCCTCCGACGCCGAGGCCGAGGCGTTCCGCATCAGGTATCTGGGGAAAAAGGGTCTCCTTTCCTCTCTGGTAAGGGGGGTACGGGACCTTCCGCCCGAACAGAAGCGCAGCCTGGGCGCGCAGGTGAACACGTTGTTCCAATCGGTGGAAGAACGGTTCAAGGCCGCGCCGTGGACAAAGAAGAAAGCCGGGGACGGCGTCGGATCGTTCGATCCCACGCTGCCCGGTTTTCCCTTTCCGCGCGGCACGCTCCACCCGCTCACCCGGATCCGCAACCGCATCCGCGACATCTTTGTGGGAATGGGATTCGACATCGCCTCCGGGCCGGAAGTCGAAACCGACTATTACAATTTCGGAGCGCTCAACTTCCAGCCGAACCATCCGGCGCGCGACATGCAGGACACGTTCTACGTCAAGGCCGACCAGGTCCTGCTGCGCACCCACACCTCGCCCGTCCAGATACGGGTGATGATGAACCGCACGCCGCCCATCCGCTGCATCATGCCCGGACGGGTGTACCGCAACGAGGAGGTAAGCAGCCGCTCCTACTGCCTGTTCCACCAGGTGGAGGGGCTGTATGTTGACGACCGCGTAAGTTTCGCCGATCTCAAGGGAACGCTGCTGGCCTTCGCAAAACAGTTCTTCGACGAAGAAACCAAAATAAAGATACGGCCGAGCTTTTTCCCGTTTACAGAACCGAGCGTGGAGGTGGACGTCGAGTGCTTCCTCTGCAACGGCGCGGGGTGTCCGCTGTGCAAGCAGAGCGGGTGGCTCGAAATCCTCGGCGCGGGCATGGTGCATCCCACCGTGCTTGCCAATTGCGGAATCGACAACGAAAAGTACACCGGCTTTGCCTTCGGCATGGGAATAGAGCGCATCGCGCTGCTCAAATACGGGATCGACGATATCCGGATCCTGTTCGAAAACGACGTGAGGTTCCTGAGGCAGTTTTAACTCACCCGAACACCCCGGCCTATCGTCCGGGGTGTTCGGGTGAGTTGACACAACAAGAAGTAATGCATGAAATTCTCACTATCCTGGCTCAGAGATTTTGTGGACATCCCGGCGCCCGCCGCCGCAGGTGACGTCGTCGCCGTGCTGACGTCGGTGGGCATCGAAGTGGCATCCGCGACAAAGCGTCACATCCCCGGCGGCGTAAAGGTGGCCAGGGTTGTTGCGGTTGACAAGCATCCCAATGCCGACAAGCTGCACGTCTGCACGGTCGACGCGGGCGGCGCAGCGCCGCTTGCCGTCGTGTGCGGCGCGCCCAACGTGGCCCCGGGCATGCTTGCGCCCCTGGCCACCATCGGCACAAAGTTCGACAACGGTTTCACCATCGCCGCGGCAAAACTCCGCGGCGTCGAATCGTTCGGCATGTTGTGCTCCGAAAAAGAACTCGGACTGTCCGACGACCATTCCGGGCTCATGGTCCTTTCGCAGGAAATGACCGTCGGCAAAGAACTCTCGGCATATTATCCCGATGACGATATTCTGGAAATCGAGATTACCCCCAACCGCGGCGACTGCCTGAGCCTTCTCGGCGTTGCCCGCGAGGTCGGCGCAAAGCTCCGGGCGCCGCTCAAAAACACCGCGCTTGACCCGCAGGAATCCGCCGGACCTGCCGTGGACGGGTTTATCTCGGTATCCGTTGAGGCGCCCGCCGAGTGTCCTCGCTACGGCGGCAGGCTCGTTACGGGAGTCCGCATCGCGCCGTCGCCGGCGTGGATGGCCAGGCGCCTTTCCGACGCGGGAGTGAGGCCCATCAACAACGTGGTGGATATCACCAACTACATCATGCTCCACTTCGGCCAGCCCATGCATGCGTTCGATTATGCCCGCATCGCCCAAAAGAAGATTATTGTTCGTAAAGCAGGCGCCTCAACGCAGTTTACCACGCTCGACCGGGTTGTGCGCGGCCTTTCGGCCGGCGACCTGCTTATCTGCGACGGCGAGAAGCCGGTTGCGCTCGCGGGGATCATGGGCGGCGCCGGCTCCGAGATTTCCGAAACCACCGCCGACGTGTTCCTCGAATGCGCATATTTCAATCCGTTTGGAATCCGGGCCACCTCAAAGCGGCTCGGGCTTTCAACAGAATCGTCGTACCGTTTCGAGCGCGGCGTCGATCCCGAAAACGCCCTTATCCGGGCCCTCGATACGGCCGCGGAGATGTTGCGCCTCTATGCCGGCGGCGCCGTTGTTCCGGGAAGGATCGACGCGTATCCCGCGCCGGTAAAGAAGCAAGCCGTGTTGCTCCGCCCCTCGCGCGTCACGCGCGTTCTCGGCGTTGCCGTTCCCAAGGACGATATCGTCGCCACGCTGTCGTCGCTGCAATTTTCCTGCCGCGATGCGGGCGTGGACGCGGTGGAGTGTACCGCGCCTTCCTTCCGTCACGACATCTTTCTCGAAGCCGACCTCATCGAGGAAGCCGGCCGTTTTTACGGGTACGACACTATTCCCGCTGCCGGAACCGCAATCGTCAGTCTTGTGCAGCCGCCTTCCGTTGCGGAGGCGCGCTGCGACGCGATCCGGCATTCGCTTGCATTCGCGGGGCTCAACGAAATAGTGACCAACAGTTTGACATCAGAGAAGAAGAACCGGCTGCTGAGGCCCGATGTGGCACCGGTGACGCTGCTTAACCCGCTTTCTCCGGAAATGGCCCAGTTGCGAACAAGCATGCTCGGGGCGAGCCTGGAAATCATGTCCTATAACGTCAACCGGAAGAACCTTGACAATAGGTTCTTCGACATCGGCAGAACCTATGTGATGGTTCCCGGTCAGGACCTGCCCGACGAACGCGATGTTCTCGCCATCGCGATGAGCGGTGATTTCTTCGTTACATCGTGGAACAACACGGACGGGGTCAAGGCCGATTTCTACGTGCTCAAGGGCGTTCTCGACAAACTGTGCGCAGACATCGGTTCCGCGCCGCTGCGCTACGATCCTTCGGCGGGACCGCACCCGTTCTTCGACGCGGACTCGTGCCGCGTTTCCTCAGCCGGGGGGCCGGCCGGCGCGCTGGGCAGGATACGGGACGACGTCTGCGCCGCATTTGACATCAAGGAACCGGTGTATTTCGCCGAGCTCGACTGTACCGGTTTTCTTGCGGCGCCGCTTGTGCCTTCCGCCTATGCCCAGCTCCCAAAATATCCGGCGCTGGAGCGCGATTTTTGCTTTGTGCTCGGGGAATCCGTGCGCTCGGCCCAAATCTCCAATGAAATTCGCGGCCTCTCCCCCCTTGTCGAAGAGGTGACGCCGTTCGACGTGTACCGTGGAGAAAAGCTCGGACCCGGTCTCAAGAGCATCGCGTTCTCGGTGAGGCTGCAATCACGCGATCGAACGCTCACCGACAAGGAGGGCGAAGAGGTGTGCGCCGCGATCGTGTCGGCCATGGAGCGGAAATTTAGTGCAACGCTCAGGAAATAGCATTGTG
>CAVSQB010000005.1:0-441942 GCA_963729895.1 uncultured Fibrobacterota bacterium
GGTGTTGAAAAAGTCTCCCTTTTGTAAACATTTATCCTTATATTATAGGGGAACCCCAACCAAGGAGTATTGATGAGAGGTTCCCAGCCAGCCCAAGGCGGTATGTTCAGCTTCGTTTCTCCGGATTCCCGAGTGCCGGCAACGCACCCGCTTCGTCGTGTCAAACAGTTTACGGACATAGCGCTGCGCCGCCTTTCTCGTGACTTTGAGGCGATGTACAGCCGGATGGGACGCCCTTCGATACCGCCGGAATGGCTTTTGAAAGCACAGATATTGATGGCTTTGTTTTCGATACGGTCGGACCGGTTGTTTTGCGAGATGCTGGACTATAACATTCTGTTCCGATGGTTTCTTGACATGGATCTGGATGCGGCATCGTTTGATCATAGTGTGTTTTCGAAGAACCGAGATCGACTTATGGAACAGGAGATTGCGCACCGGCTGATGCAGGAAATCGTGCGTCTTGCTCGTTCCGAAGAGTTGTTGTCCGATGAGCATTTCACGGTTGACGGCACGTTGATTGAAGCCTGGGCATCGATGAAGAGCTTCAAGCGAAAAGACGCGGAATCGGCGAACAAGACTGACGATGATCGGAGTAATCCGTCGGTTGATTTCCACCATGAGAAGCGAAGCAATGAGACACATCAGAGTTCGACCGATCCAGAGGCGCTGTTGGCTCGGAAGAACAAGAGAACGGGAGCGCAGCTGGCGTATTCCGGTCACGTGCTGATGGAAAACCGAAATGGGTTGTGTGTTGATATCGCCATTGCGCCAGCGACGGGGACAGCGGAACGGGATATGGCGCTTGAGCTGATAAAGCATGAACGCAGGCGCGGAAAACGCCGGATGAAGACGGTGGGTGCAGACAAAGGGTATCATGCAACCGAATTTATCAAGAGCCTGCGACGCCTGCACGTGAAGCCTCACATTGCCGAGAAGGCCAACACTTCGCTTAAAGGGTTGGATGGAAGAACGACTCGGCATAAGGGATACAGCGTAAGTCAAAGGAAACGAAAACGGGTTGAAGAGATATTTGGGTGGATCAAGAGCGTCGGTGGCCTGCGGAAAACTCGGGTAAGAGGAATACGAATCAACCAGACTGTTGCCTACGTGGTTGCCGCAGCGTACAACTTGATACGCATGGTTAAGTTGATGCCGCAAACGGTGGGGGCAGCATGAGAATGGCCTGGGAATCCGGGGAAATGCCTCGGAACGAGGCAGGTAAAACCTCTCTGACATATGTAAAGTTGAAGTTAGGTTCATAAAAAATCAACAAGAGCGCTTCTGTTAGGACTATTTCAACAACCTGCTAAAGCTTTTTGGGGATAGTGCTTCACAAGGAATGGAAGCCGGCGATCAATGTCTATTCTTATAACGATTTTTTCAAGAGCAAGCCTTCTTCCTTCCAATTGCTGCTCGTGGGTGACCCCCAGCCGAAGATTGACGCTCGCAACCAATCTCTCAAGGGGTACACCCAGGAGAGGGGCGTGCCGAGGACTGCAGAGCGGGCCGAGGCCGGGGGAGATACTTCTCCCCCGAAATCTGTCGACCTCGATTTCACAAACTCTCCATCAAAATCCTTCTCATATCCTCTTTGTCCAGTTTGGCCGGATTGTTCTTGTTGTCTGTTTTGTCAATTATCGCACCAAACGATGAGGCCGTAATGCCGCAGCTTCCCAGCCTCGGGATCTTGAGGACGTTCACAATTTCTTCGACCTTTTCGATCAGCATGTCGCATGTTTCCCTCGCCGTGGCGCGCCGGCGGGCGCACAGGATTTCACCCGCCCGGGCGTACTTGACAAGATGAGGCAATCCCGCTTCGGTTTGCGAAAGGGCGCGTATCGTTCTCCGCAGGCAGGGTGCCAGCAGGGCTCCGCAGACAACACCGTGCGGCGCCGCAAACATCCCGCCTATCGACGAGGCGAAACCGTGCACCACGCCGAGCCCCGCGTTTGCAAGCGCCATGCCCGACATAAGGGCGGCGTAGGAGAGGTCAGCGCGTATTGCGACGTCCTGCGCCGCGCCCGTGCAGGCGGGCAGAAGGCTGTTCCCGATGCGCTCCATGCCGCTCGACGCGAGCGCGTCGGTGAGAGGCGACGCTTTCGTCGAAACAAACGATTCGAGCAGCTGGGTGAGCGCGTCGAGGCCGCAGGCCGCGGTGATGCCGGCCGGACAGGAAAGGGTGAGCGCAGGGTCGACAACGGCGGCGTCGGGCATGAAGTTGTCGTGGCGGAGAGACTTTTTGTATCCGCCGCTTCCCACGCTGCTGAGCACGGCATTCCTGGTGGCTTCGCACCCGGTACCGGCGGTGGTGGGCACTGCGACAAAGGGGACTTTGGCGCCGGGATGGATCTTTGTGCCGACGTCTTCCAGATAGTCCGACACCGGCTCGCCGAGCGGCAGCATGGCCGATATCGCCTTGCCCGCGTCGATGACGCTGCCGCCGCCCACCGAGAGCACCGAGGAGATCGCGCGGCCTGCATTGGCGGCCACCGCCTTGTCTATTTCCTGCGGAGAGGGCTCGCCGGGAATCTCGCATTCGTAAAATCCAACGCGCGCGTTTGTGAGGCTGTCCGCGATTGTTGCGCGCGCGCCGGAGCGGGCAAGCGACTCCTTTCCGTGCACCCAGAGCGTTGTGCCGCCAAACGCCGAAACAATGGCGCCGACCTTTTCGGCCTGGCGCACTCCAAAATAAATGGCAGGGGCGCGGCAGAAGAGGAACGGGCTTATCGCCATTTGTTCTTTTCTTTTGGGCAAATCACGGAGTAGGGAACGCCTTCGCGGGGCTTGCGCATCCAATCTTCCACGGCCTTCTTCCATTCAAGATAATGGGCCGTTTTCTTGTGTGCGGCGGCGGCCTCTTCCGTTTCGAACGCCTCGTACAGCAAGAAACGGCTGGGGTCATCGGCGTTTTGCAGTACATCGAAGCGCAGGTTGCCTCGCTCGCGAACGGACGCTTCATGGTTCTTGACGGTTGCTTCGATGAATTCCGTAATGAAGTCGGGCTTTACCTGTACCATGACGGCGGTGACGATCATAGGGGGTCTCCTTTTTCCGGTTACAACGAACCGCGCAGGACCGGGCGGCGGTGCATCGGGTATCGCCCGGCCGGCCGCCCTCGCTATCCGGGTCCTCGCCGGCTGGAGTGGACAGGGCATCGGACCCGTAACCACTAAAAATATAAATACGCGAAAAACCGGATTATGGCATTTTTTTCAGATACTGCTCATTTCACCCACTACGCAGAAGGCCCCCGACTTTGTCGGGGGCCTTCTGCGTAGTGGGTGTCGCCATAGTTTCTTTCTGCTCATTGAGCAGAAAGAATTTTTTGGGGCCGCCGACTCCTGTCGGCGGGGCTCCACCGTACTCCGCACTTCAGACGCCCCCATTCTTTGCATGGCGGCGAGACTGCATATTAAATTTTCAGAAAAAATTAACCTAATATATTTTGCTACTGCTCATGTCCGGCGAGGTAGCTCATATCAGAATGAGCGGAAAAGAATAAACAACCACGATAGGTCCTGTTCAGGCTGATTTTGAGAGCGTGAAAATGAAAAACGTCTCTTTGTTTGTTGTTCTGCTGGCAGGCGCAGCTCTTGCGCAGCAGATTTCCAAAATTGACACCCGGGTACCTCCGGAAGTCCAAGACCTCATTCATCAGGCGATTAACGGGACCGAAAAGACCACCATAATCGGCTTTGACGGAATCAAAGTGCGGATGGGATTTGATAGCTCGACAAGAATCTCCGATGTGAAGGCGGGCGCCCCGATAAGGTATTATTGGCTTTCAATAGACTCTTTGATGAAGGCAAACGACACTACGCCTGTAAGTTCCCTGGTGGCGGCCCTTATCGGTCAATATCAAGTTCCACTCCTCATAAAAGGCAGGATTATTTGCTTTCTCGATATAGTGAAAGACAAAACGTTCGGTGAAAAATGGCACATGAGAGGAGAATCTTCAGGAGGATTGTGTGCCAGGGAATGGCAAAAGGTGACAAAAACATGGCCAAAATCCGCAGGATTTAACCCTGTACTTGTTGAGGCGCCTTTCCTGGGAGGAAAGCGTTTCTTTCATATTCCCGAAAAAGGGGACCACAACTTGACCTACTTACGCTGTAACAAGAACGATACCTTTGCGATTGTGACGGATTCATTGTATTCGAATCTCACCGAAAGTAAAGATGCCTGCAAATCATTGGAAAAAGAGGTCCGCACTGGCCCTTCAGATGGAGGCCTGCTAAAATGAGAGATGAGATATTTGGTGTGCAAAAAACTGGTTTATCGCATTTTTTGTTATATATTATATGTTTGGGTGCGGGATAGGATAAAAGGGGTGTTGAAATTTCCCCCCTCCTTAAGCGATTAAGGTCTAATATTCGATTTTTGTTGAACCCGGCTTGTCATTCAAACGACTATTTTAGTGGAACGTTATATACAAGCATCATTTCGGCGTAAATAAGGATATGCGGTTATTCCCAATATGATTGCCGTCAAGCAGGAGGGTGGTTGATCTATGCGAAAACAAAACGGTTCGGCGGGCGGAATTTTGCTTTCGGTTGCGAGCATCGTACTGGCGTTTGCGTCGTTTGCAAGCGGGCAAGCCCTGTACCCGGCCACGGTCACGGTTCCGGTGACGTATTACGACCAGCATTCCGACGGAAGCAATCCGGATTTCAATTCCGGCACCAATCCGGCCATCGTCCTACCCGGCATGGTGCAGCCGCAACTCGATGCGGCCGGGCGGCCCGTGGGCAATCCCAATATCATTCTTTACAGCTGGGGAATCGGGAAATGGTGGAGGACCTGGCCGCAAAGCAAGGCGCCTACTAATTATGGAGACGATTTCCAGCGTCCCGTCTACGGTCCCGCGGGCAGGACCGTCAATCTCCCGGTGGGAGACGTCGGCTACGATACTTCATATATCAATTCCGTCGTCCAGGGTAATCTCGTTTTTAACTACATTCCCGGGACCGCAGGAATGTATCAGTATAATAATCCGAACTTCTTTCCGCTTGACCAAAGCGGTTTCCAAACGCCTCCCAATCTGCCCGATCCCACGCTGAGTTTCAACGGGGCGCCGCTCAACCGAAATCCGGGTCTTCCCAATTACAATCCGCACAACTATTCCTTTGCCATGCATCTGCAGAAAACATTTCAGTTCCAGGCGGGACAAACCTTCCAGTTCGCAGGCGACGACGACATGTGGGTGTTTGTCAACGGTCAGTTGGTCCTGGATCTCGGCGGCGTTCATAATACCACGGTGGGCCAATTTGCGCTTGATAATCTTACCGCGCAGCTGGGACTCATTGTGGGTGATTCCGCCACGCTCGACGTTTTCTATTGCGAAAGGCAGGCCGTTGGTTCGGACATCGAAATCACCACAAACATAATCAGCGCCACTCCCGCAAAACTGGTTCTCACCATGAATCCAAAAGTCGACACGCTGCCTGCGGGAAGCATAGCGGCTTTTACAGGCACCGTGTACGACCAGTTCAACCATCCCGACACTGCCTTCAACAAGGACATCAGCTGGGCCCTCAAGCCTGCCGGCACAACAACCAGAATCAGTCCAACCACCGGCGGGCTTGACACGTTTTACGCGGCCCAGGCATACACCACGTACATCATTACCGCCTCATTTGCGGATCCTTTGAACCCTAACACGAACGTAGCTCCGGTGTCGGATACTATCTATGTCAAGCCCGGTCCCGATTATAAAGTCTGGATCGAACCGGACGCCAATATCAACCCGAACGATGTAAGCGCGGCGAGCCTTGCGCGTTTGCAGCATCCCGATCCGGTTACGCTCGTGACTCTTTCCGATACCCAGTCCGTGGCAACCGTTTATGGGGTCGTGCGTGACCAGTTCGGCAATTTTACGCATCTTGCAACCGCCGCGCAATGGAGCGAGGCGGGCGCAAATCTCGGCACCGCCAAGATAGTAGCTTCCGTTCCCCAGTACGTGGGGCTCGTGGAGCGGATAACCGGTATTTTCGGGAGCACGGAAGCCCAGGTCCAGCAAACCGGTTTGCAGGGCGACACGACCCTGGTAAGCATTCTCAACGGGTATATCAAGCAGCTCAGGTTCGTTGATGTTGCCACCGGCCGGCCGATTACCGGAATCAACATCAATTCCGATCAGGACATTACCGTCAAGCTTCAGGGAATTCTGTCTACCGATACTACAAACACATGGATAGATGTCACCGGTTCCTGGGCGCTTGCACCTAACATCGCATCCGCCGTTCCGATTCCCACAACCGCTGCAGGCTCGTGGACGTTCAGTCCCACGGTTCCCGGCGGGCCGTCACAGCTCACTGCAACCACGGGAACGGGCGCCCCCGTGGTAACGGCTCAAATTCCCGTGATCGTAACCAGGGCTCCGCCGTCCGTCGCGACATTCAATATTCTTACTCCTCCGGCAGGCCGGATCGCGGGCGACACGATTCTGGCGGTCGTGACCATTTCCAACAAAGACGGCCTTGTGCCGGGCACGTATTGTTATTATCCGGATTCGGCGGCGATTTACCAGGATTCGCTTGGGAAAGGGAACACGCCTCCCCCGATCATAATCACGGATCACGGTACGAATTCGGGTACCATAAACGATGCGCCGGGAACGGCAAGCTCGGTGGCGGAATGCTTCACAAACGGCGTTGATACGGTCAAGATGGTTCTCTATCGGGCCCCGTACACCGACCCGAGCGTGAGCGGAATCGATACCTTGCACCAACTCGTTGTCAATCTCAACGGGGTCACGGCGACAACCGGGCCCTTCAAGCTCCTGCCGGGCGACCTGTATTCGCTCGAACTCGAAAACGCGGCTGGCGTTCATCTCACCGGCACGGATACCCTGCTCTATCCCGACGGCCATATCACCATCTATTCAATCGGGTACGACAGATTCGGGAACGAAATCGGCAGGGAGAACTCCAACTGGAGCGTCGACGGGACTCTTCATGGTCTCACGCAGAACAGCATGATTTCCCAGATCTACTACGACGCCAGCAACTCCACCACCAGCGAATCGGGTGTTGTGACCGCGCGCGCTCCGCGTTTTCTCAACGGCGTGTTCCAGGATTCGCTGGCCGTAGACAGCCTCGGCATCGCCATCATCGGCCCGCCGTCGTCGCTGGACTCCGCGGTGACGCGTGACGTCAACGGGGACGGGTATCTTGACGAAATAGAATTGTACTTCAACAAGCCGGTCACGTTCCCCGCGGGGATGTCGGGCGCCAATTTCTCCATTATTTACAACGGCGTGACATTCAACGTTGACAGCATCGGCGGAATGGGACCGAACGGCGAGACAAATACGCACTTTGTGGTGTACCTGCAGGAGGACTCCACTGCGCAGCCGCAAACCGAATGGCGGCCGCTGGTGAGCATCACCGGGATCCAGGGTTCCAACGACATCAAGAATATCACGGCCAAGGACGGCGCAGGTCCTGTCATCTGGACCGTTACCAAGACCATAAACAATCCAGAAGACCGGACGCAGGACGTGGTGACGGTGACGTTTTCCGAACCTATTGTCGGTCCCAAGGGCAGTCCGTTCGCATGGTCCACGTTGGAACCGTCTCTGGTGCTTACCGTATACCGGCTGAATGCCGCCGGTACGGGGTACGACACGATTCCCCTGGCGCTGGACAGCATTTTGCAGTTTGCAAAATTTTCAGGCAACGACAGCATTCTCACCTTCACGATGAGCAACGGCGTGGACCTTACCGCCAACGATTACATCAATATCAACAGCCTTGCGGGCCAGATATTCGACGGGGCCGGCAATCCGCCTGTTTTGAACAACAGGAAGGCGCCGGTTCAGATCATCAACTCGTTGCCGCCGAGGATTGTGGCAGTGCCGAACCCGTCCGGCCCCACGTTCCGTCACGAACAGCCCGGAATGTTGAATTTCAGCAACAATCCGAACGCCCGTGACTGGGTTCGCGTGGAAAGGGCAGGGACCGTGATCACCTTCCAGATATCGCCACCCACGGGATCCAATGAGAACGTCACGGGGTATATCAAGGTGTTCGACGAGGTGGGCAATCTGGTAAATTCCGCGAATAGCTCGGACGTGCTTGCTTCCCTCAAGTACGATCCGAACAATATCAGCAGTTCATACAACTACGACATTTATTGGAACGGGTCCAACGAGCAGGGGCTCAAAGTTGCCCCCGGCGTGTACCGCACGGTTGTGTATCTAACGTACACGTCTCCAACGAACTCGGAAAAGAAGAGGTTGTGGGGGACGGTAGGAATTTCGTATTAGAAAAACGGCCGACAACGGCTTGTCGAAAAAATCCCGGAGAAGGCAGCTTCCCGGGATTTTTTTTGTTATTAATTTATGGTGATTATAAAACATCTTGCACAGGAATTATCTTGTGCATATGGGCTTTAGTCAATTAGAAACCTTTGAATTCATAGGGAAAACTGAAAACAGGGCAAAATTGTTCCTCAGAAAGTTCTGTTGGAAAAATGGCCATGTTTTCTGCATCAATTGTAACAGCCATAAAATCTATCGTTTAAAAGGTAAAAAGTTCAGGTGCAAACGATGCGGAAATACCTTTCATGACTTCTCGAATCGGTGGATTGGTCAGTGCCGCGTCCCTCTGAAAAAGCTGCTGTGGATCATTAAGCTCTTTGAACTGGAAGTCTCAGCACGCAGGATAGCAACTCAGATCGGTTTGAGCTATCCCACGGTCTTGCGGATGTGTAATCTCATCCGAAGGGCCTTGATGGTCGCTGAAAGCGATTTCTGGCTCTCTGGAGAGGTTGAGCTCGATGAATCCTACTTCGGCGGCAGGCGTAAAGGTAAACGTGGCCGGGGTGCTGCCGGAAAGGTTCCCGTCTTTGGTATCCTGGAGAGACACGGAAAAGTGAAGGTGACAGTAGTAAAAAACGTCACTGCCGAAAGCCTGTTGACTGAGACTGTGAAAATGGTCAGACGAGGCTCCATCATTTACACTGACAAATTCCGCGGCTATGACGCCCTGATGTTCTGCGGTTATCGGCATTTGAGAGTCGACCATGGGAAAAGATTTGCCACAGGCAAAGTTTATATTAACGGTTTGGAAGGCTTCTGGAGCTATGCTAAGGAACGTCTTGCAAAGTTCCATGGAGTCTCCAAAGAATACTTTCCAGGGTATCTGAACGAAATGGCTTTTCGGTACAATCATCGTCATGAAAATTTCTTTGAAAAACTTGTCAAAATGATCACTAATTTGGTGCAAGATCCTTTATAATTACCTAATTTATTCAACGAACATGTATTTTTGTTTTGACAAAGTGTGGGAGTTTGTGCATGAGAAGCGATTGCGGAGGAGGTGAAGGGTGGCGCATTATTCATCGAAAGACCACTCTTCCACGAGATGCAGGGAGGCGGTGGTAGGCAGCGTCGTTTAATCGATTAATATTTGTATTTTTGAACCATGCGACCTGAAATTGCGACTATATAAATGATATTGTGCGTTGACCGTTGTTCACGGGGATCGTAAGGGGGAGTATCGATTTATGCGTCATGCCGATGCCTTGTCTCGCAGAATCCTGCTGTCGGTTGCCGGGGTCGCGGTTTTTGCGGCTTCCGCATTCGCGCAAGCTGTGTATCCTCCCACGATACAGGTCCCGGTGACGTTTTTCGATTATCATTCCGACGGGTCATGTCCGGATTTCAATCCCGGAACGGATCCCGGTGGGTCAAGGGGCAATAATACGTTGCCATACCTTGGCCTGGTCCAGGATACTCTCGATGCAGATGGGCTCCCTGTTCGGGGCGATTCTTTGCTTTTCAGTTATTACGTCGGCAAATGGTTCCGGCCGTGGCCCCAGAGTCAGTATGGACAGGGGAGTGACTACATGCGTCCCACCTATGGGGTCGGCGCAATCCCGCCCAGTTACGGAATGGTCATGGCAGCGGACAACACTGTTACCTACGATACCTCATATAAAAATACCGTCATTCCCGACACGCTCACCTTTAATTATATCCCCGGTTCACACGGCCAATATCAGATCAATGTTGCCAATTTTTTCCCGCTTGACGGCATGGGATTCGGGGCCGATGCCAACACCAAGAACTGGGATTACTACTGGTTTACCGCTGCTGCCGGCGGGGCGCCCGGCACGATTCGAAACGGCGATTACGTTGATCGTACGGCAAACCAGCACAATTATTCGTTTGCCATGCATTTGAAAAGGACGTTCACCTACACAACCGGCCTCGATTTCAACTTCAAGGGCGATGACGACCTGTGGGTCTTTATCAACGGCAAACTTGTCTTGGACCTGGGCGGGATGCACAACAACATGCCCGGCGGTTTCGCGTTGGACACCATGGCAGCGCGTCTTGGCCTCAGTGTAGGCAACACGGCGGTCATTGACGTTTTCTACTGCGAGCGCCAGGCCACCGGTTCCAACATCATTATCACCTCGAATATCATCACCGCCAACCCGGTAAAACTCGAATTGGACATGAACCCCAAGGTGGACACACTCGCCGCGGGAAGTTTCATTTCCTTTGCAGGCAAGGTAATCGACGATACGGGCGGCATCCGGCACGAGTTCGACCAGCAGATCCTCTGGTCGCTGAGCCCTGCAAATACGCCCAGCAGGATCAGCGCCGCCACCGGCGGCGTGGACACGTTCTTCGCGATCCAGGCATACACCACCTACATAATCAGCGCGCAATTTACCGATCAGACAAACGGGAAGGTGCTCCAGGCTGCCGATACCGTGTATGTCAAGCCGGGCCCGGCCGACCACGTGGTGATCGAAGCCGACCCCTTTGGACTTACCCGCAGCCCCAACAAAGACAATCCCGTGGGCGGCAACGGCTCGGTCACCATCGGATCGACCAACCTGAGTGACAGCGTCTACGCCACCCTGCGCGACAAATACGGCAATTACGTGGGCCAGTCGCAGGTGACGGCATGGGACACCATCAGGATCGTAACGCCGGATGTCGTGAGTGTCAAGAACGGCCTCGCGGCTTTGGGCCAGGGCGTCATCACTAAACTCGGCGTCGCGGACTCCATGCTTGTCCGGGCCTCGGCGCTGGATGTGCCCGGAAAGACCATGATGGACACCATCACGGTGTATGTGTCGAACATCACCTACGATTCCCTGCGCATTGCGGTGCTGTCGCCCGGCGATACCGTTGTTCTCGCTTCTCTCACCATGACAACCGACCAGGATACGTCTCTTACCGTGCAGGGGCTTCGCACGGCCATACGGGACTGGGTGAACGTTCCCGGCACCTGGACGCTTTCGGCAAACCTCAAATCCGATACCGCCGCGCCCACGAGCCAGGCCACATGGCGGTTTTCTCCGACGGACACGGGCAAGGGCACCATTACCGTCACCTTTGGCGGGCACACGGCCATTATCCCGGTTACCATTTTGCCGGGCAGCCCCCGTTCGCTTGTTTTGTATCCCAGCGAGGGCGCGCCGAGCGCGGCGAACAAGGCGTATCCGCACGACACCACGGTTGTCGCAGGTGTAAATTTTCCGCTGGTTGCCGCGATGTTCGACCAGAACAGCGTGTGGCTCAGCGCCTACGAAACCGTTGACAGTCTCAAGAACCTCATCACGTGGACCGTAAGCGATCCTACCGTGGGAACGCTTGCGCCGCTTACCGGCGACGAGGCGGTATTCATGTCCACAAAATCGCAGCACAGCGTTTCTATCGTCGCCACGTACAGAAAAGGCCCTGCCTCGTACGCCGATACCGTGCATCTCACGGTGCTCCCGGGCCCTGCCACGCAACTCGTTATCGAGGCGAACAAGGATATCAATCTGAGCCCGAACGCCGCCGATCCCGTGGACAGCATCACCATCAATGCGGGTGAGACCACCCGAAGCGTGTACGCCATGTTGCGAGACGCGTACGGCAACTGGGTCGCGTATTCCCAGGTAACGGTGTGGACGAGTTTCAATCCTTCTGTTGCGACCGCGGCCGGCGGTGTTGCAATCCAGGGCGAGGGGATCGTCACAAGGACGACGGATTCCGGCGTCACCTATGTAAGCGCGCTCAATACCGATCCCGCTTACGCCTCCCTGCATCTCGCGGACACGATAAAGGTGATAATGGCCAATATATTTTACCGCGCGCTTCGCATTGTCGTGCGCGACTCCACGCAGATAAGCAGCCTCAGCATGAATACCAACCAGGACACCACGCTCAAGGTGCAGGGCCTAAGGTCCGACAACGGCCAATGGGAATATGTGTCCGCGTCATGGGGCATGCTGGCCGGCCTTTCCACCGATCCCATGCCGCCGGGCCAGGCCCAGCAATGGTCATTTTCGCCGGTCACTCCGGGAACCGGTTGGGTCCGCGTCTACATGGACAACGACTCCACCCTGCCGGACACCGTTCTTGTGAACTTTACGGTCGGCCCGCCCACAAAAGTTGATATTTCGATCATTACGCCGGCCGATTCGTTGATAGCAGGCGACACCATACGGGCTCTTGTGCGGATCCAGAATTCCGACGGCCTGGTGCCCGGTCCGTGGTGTTACTCCGGTGCCGGCGGTGCAATATACCAGGACGGCCTCGGCAACGGGGGAGGCAAACATCCTCCGGCCATTGTTGTCGGCGACAGCGGGGCAGGGCTTCTCAATCAGGCGCCCTCGACAAATACCAAGACCAGTGAATGTTTCGAGAACGGCATCGACACCATAAAATTCGTGTTGTACTACGCGCCTTTCAACGGCGACAGCTCGCACCAGATTTTTGTTACGCTCGGCGGCCTGGGCGCCAACACGGAGCCGTTTACGCTTCTCCCGGGCAAGCTTGATTCGCTTGCACTCGAAGATGTCAACGGCGCACACGAACCGGACAGCATTGTTCTCACCTATCCAAATGGAAACAGGACCATTGTCGCCGTCGGTTACGATCAGTACGGCAACAAGATAGGCCCGGAAAACAGCAACTGGACGTCCACCAACACGCTTCATGCTCCGGCAAACGCCGTTGACGTGTCGAGAATCTTCTACGAAACCGGGGGCGTTACCAACGACGAAAACGGATGGCTCAAGGCCACCGCCGCGGGTAACATACAGGACAGCATGTTTGTCGGCATCGTCGGTCCGCCCTCGTCGCTCGATTCGGCGGTGACGCGTGACGTCAACGGGGACGGGTATCTTGACGAAATAGAATTGTACTTCAACAAGCCGGTCACGTTCCCCGCGGGGATGTCGGGCGCCAATTTCTCCATTATTTACAACGGCGTGACATTCAACGTTGACAGCATCGGCGGAATGGGACCGAACGGCGAGACAAATACGCACTTTGTGGTGTACCTGCAGGAGGACTCCACTGCGCAGCCGCAAACCGAATGGCGGCCGCTGGTGAGCATCACCGGGATCCAGGGTTCCAACGACATCAAGAATATCACGGCCAAGGACGGCGCAGGTCCTGTCATCTGGACCGTTACCAAGACCATAAACAATCCAGAAGACCGGACGCAGGACGTGGTGACGGTGACGTTTTCCGAACCTATTGTCGGTCCCAAGGGCAGTCCGTTCGCATGGTCCACGTTGGAACCGTCTCTGGTGCTTACCGTATACCGGCTGAATGCCGCCGGTACGGGGTACGACACGATTCCCCTGGCGCTGGACAGCATTTTGCAGTTTGCAAAATTTTCAGGCAACGACAGCATTCTCACCTTCACGATGAGCAACGGCGTGGACCTTACCGCCAACGATTACATCAATATCAACAGCCTTGCGGGCCAGATATTCGACGGGGCCGGCAATCCGCCTGTTTTGAACAACAGGAAGGCGCCGGTTCAGATCATCAACTCGTTGCCGCCGAGGATTGTGGCAGTGCCGAACCCGTCCGGCCCCACGTTCCGTCACGAACAGCCCGGAATGTTGAATTTCAGCAACAATCCGAACGCCCGTGACTGGGTTCGCGTGGAAAGGGCAGGGACCGTGATCACCTTCCAGATATCGCCTCCTACGGGTTCAAACGAAAACGTCACGGGATATATCAAGATCTTCGACGGGGTGGGGAATGTGGTAAATTCCGCGAATAGCTCGGACGTGCTTGCTTCCCTCAAGTACGATCCGAACAATGTCAGCAGTTCATACAACTACGACATTTACTGGAACGGATCCAACGGACAGGGGCTCAAAGTTGCCCCCGGCGTGTACCGCACGGTTGTGTATCTAACGTACACGTCTCCAACGAACTCGGAAAAGAAGAGGTTGTGGGGGTCAATAGGGATTTCGTATTAGGCCGGATTATTAATGACCTGGTGGCTATCGTGTTTCCCCTCTCCTTGTGGGAGAGGGAGCGCCCGCCCAACTGGAAGGGCGGAGAGCGCCGAAGGCCGAGGTGAGGTTAGACGCAAATCATCAACCTCACCCCCTTGCCCCCTCTCCCATAAGGAGAGGGGGGGGGGAACGTTGCAAGTCGCTACTTTGGAGGCCGGTGCGGGGCCCGATTACCAAAAGTAAGATTCTTACCCTTGTTTTTTGCATGGATTGTGGTACAATAATAGTAGTAAAAGATCAAGAGAGTAAAAAGGGGTAAGGGGCAACGCCGTTTTTCATACGGGAAACAGCGAGGATGTCATTTTGGAGAAGTTCTCCGCCCGGATTGTCCAGCCTCCTTTCACTCTCGGAAATTTCGATTATTCCGGATCGACTTCCGCCGCATTGCGTGCAGAAGTCGTGTCTTCACCTGTAAGAGCCATCTTTGAAAAAGGAATGCACATGAAACGATCTCTGGCCGCGGCAGCTGTGGGTCTTCTGCTCGTTGTATCAGGAATATGGGCGCAGGCGCAGTATCCGCCGACGCTCTCGGTGCCGATTGATATTTTCGACCAGCATTCGGACGGGAGCAATCCTGATTTCAATCCGGGACAGGCGGGAAATTGCGCCCCAAATACCTGGGCGATCAACCTGGTGCAGAACACCCTTGATGCCGACGGTTTGCCGGTTCGGGGATCGGCGATTTTGTGCAGTTACGAAATAGGGAAGTGGTGGCGCCAGTGGCGGCAGGGCAACGATTACGAAAGGCCGGTTTATAGTAACGGCGGAAAAAATTACACGCTTACGACGGCCCTGTACGACACATCGTACAAAAATGTGCTTGTCAAACAGAATCTTATATTCACCTATGTTCCCGGATCGCAAGGACAATACCAGTATCAAAACGGCGCCTTTTTCCCTCTCGACCAAAGCGGTTTCCAGACACCGCCCAATCTTCCCGATCCTGCCATGGGCGTATGCGGCGGCCTTATCGACCGGAATCCCGCGGACCCGGGCTACAATCCTCACAACTACTCCTTCGCAACGCATATTCACAGGAATTTCAAGTACCTAAACGGTACGACGCCGGCCAACCAATTGACATTCGAATTCCGCGGCGACGACGACATGTGGGTATTTATCAACAAACAGCTCGTGCTTGACCTCGGCGGCATTCATACTACCATCCATGGCTCTTTTGTCCTCGCCAACGGAAACGCCTATGCATGGGAAAACTACGCCATCAACGCGGGCGTGCCTGATACCCTTCACGCTTCCGCAAAACCGGTTACTAATCTCGGTTTGATCGACAGCGCCACCGCCACCATCGACATCTTCTATTGCGAACGTCAGACTGTGGGCTCGGACATCGAGGTAACCTCCAACATCATTTCCGCCCCGCCGCAGACCCTCACCATGACCACGATCCCGAACACCGACACCATTCCGGCCGGCACAACCATGCAGATGTTTGCCGTCATTCTCGACGATACGGGCGGTGTGCGTCCGGAGTACGCCAATCTGGTCACCTGGACGCTGACCCCGCCCGGAACAAGAAGCTGGCTCAAGACTCCGCAGGGCGGTTCCAACGTGTTCAACGCGGTTGACGCGTACAAGTGGTATTACATCATCGGCACCTTTGTCGACCGCACCAATCCCGGGCGTGTCATTCTCGACACGGTCAAGGTGTACGTTGTGCCCGGCCCTGCCACGCATCTGGACATAGAGGCGAGTCCCGCTCTGGCAGCCAGCCCTAATGCCGACGACCGGCTCGGGTCGGTCACGTTTGCAAGTGCGACCCTCAGCGACAGCGTCTACGCCGTGCTGAGGGACGCCTACGGCAACTTCGTGTCCGACGCCACGCTCGCGGCATGGGCAACGCGGAACCCGGCCGTGGTGACGGTCGCGCCCGTGCCGCCGGCCGTGGGCGACCAGGGCGTGATAACGCGCCAGACCGGGAACAACATGAACACCTATGTGGCGGCCGCGCAGGGCGCGTGGACGGATTCGGTGCAGGTGATCTTGAGCAACGTCACCTACTCGAAAATCCAGATCGTGGTCCAGCACAGCATCAACGACAGCATTGACACTTTGCAGATGCGAACAGACCAGGACACCACGCTGTCGGCGCTGGGACAGCGTTCCGACAACGGCCAATGGGTTGACCTCCAGGTGACATGGGGGAACACCGGCGGCCTGGCATTTAACGTTCCCGCGCCCACCAACGCAACGTCGTGGACATTCTCTCCTCTCAATGCCGATACGGGGAAAATCTTCATCGTCTGGGGTTCCGGCGCCCAGCAGCGCACCGACACCATTTCCGCGCTCTTCAGCTACGGCCTTCCGGACCACATGGCCCTGTATCCTGCTCCCGGGCAACCCGGGGCGGGCGCCAACATTGGTTATGGGCCTACCACGACCGTTGTCGCGGGCAAGCCGCTTCCCCTGGTTGCCGCGCTGTTTTCCGCGAGCAACCAATGGCTGAGCGCGTTCGAGACGAGCAATGCGCCCATTACGTGGACAATCACCGAGCTTACGGGCGCCACGGGCACCGGGACGCTCGACAAATACACCGGGTTCCAGGTGAATTTTACGGGCTACAAGGCGTACCAGACGGTGAAGGTGACGGCCACGTTCTCGCAGGGCGGCATTACCATTTCGCAATCCATCAACATCACGGTGCAGCCCGGGCCTGCGGCGATGCTCGATATAGAGCCCGACACCTCCGGCCCGTCCGCATATCCCAATACCGTGCACCGCGCCGGGACTGTCACCATTCCGGGGAACGCGTCGAGCGTGCCCGTGTACGCGGTTCTCAGGGACCAGTACGGTAACTTCGTGGCGTTTTCCAACCCCACAACCTGGATCGGCAGGGACACGAATACCGTGTCGGTCACGATCGGCGATTTTTACAAAGGCGAAGCTTTCATGGTCCGGATGGTTGACCAGGGCCAGGCGGTTGTCGTCGCCAAAGACGGCACCAATCCCGCACTCACCGACAGCGTGCTTGTAGTCATCAGCAATATCTCATACACCGCGCTCCGGATTGTCGTCCGCGATTCCACCGCGATCACGTCTCTTGCCATGACCATAGACATGGACACCACGCTCAAGGTGCAGGGGCTTGCCTCAGACGGCTCGGGGTGGAGGGACGTTCCGGCCAACTGGTCTGCGACGGCCGGTTTGCAGAACGCGACTCCCGCGCCCGGGTCTTCGATAACCTGGGTGATTGCGCCCATGGACACGGGAACCGCTTGGATCAAGGTAAACTTGACCGGCGCGACTTCGGATTCGATCAGGGTGACAATAGGCGAGGGAGTTCCCAAGTATATTGCGCTGTACCCCGCCTTGGGCGCGCCCGGCCCCGCCAACACTCCCTATCCCGATCCCGGCCAGGCGATCCAGGATTCCGCCGGCAATGCGTTGCCCGTTGTCGCCAAGGTCTTCGACAAGGCGAACGACTGGCTGAGTTCGTTTGAGACCGCCTCGTCGCCGGTGACGTGGAGTCTTGTTGAACAAACGGGAAATACGGATGTGCCGACCGGAACTCTGGCTCCGCAAGCCGGAGACCAGACCTCGCTCAACGCGACCAAGGCGGGGAACACCATACTTGTCATTGCCGCCTTCAGCCAGAACGGCCAGACCTACCGGGACTCGATCAGGGTGACGGTGGTTCCCGGAAAACCGGATCATTTGTCGCTGGAACCCACGGCTGACGCGTCCGCGTCGCCGCACAAGGACAACCCCGAAGACTCCGTGCTGATCGCCGGGAATGCTACCAACGCATTTGTGTACGCGGTGATACGGGACAAGTACGGGAACTTCATCAGCGCATCGCAGAATACCGGGTGGTTGAGCCGCGACACGTCGGTGGTAACTGCGGGTGACGGCCAGAAGAGCCTCGGCCAGGGCGTGATAACAAGGAACCCCAACGGCGTCAAGAATCAGTCGATGATAGTGGCAACGAGCCTTAACTATCCCGGGTTGACTGATTCAACACTGGCGATAGTGCTCAAGTACTATTATACGGCGCTCAGGATTGTGGATGCCCATGGGAACACCATAACGAGCCTCACGATGAACACGAACCAGGATACGACATTGATCATGCAGGGCCTGCGTTCCGATGGCGGGGGGTGGGAAGACGTGCCCGGTACATGGCAGGCCACGTCCGGCCTGACAACCACGCCGGCTGCGCCGAGCAATGTGAGCACCTGGTCCTTTTCGCCGGATAAACCGGGAACCGGCGTCATTCGTGTGACGTACGGGACCGATACGGTCACCACCAAACCGGCTTCCATCAATGTGACGTTTACGGTGGGTCCGCCGATCTCGATTGCCACGCAGATTCTCACCCCGCCTGACCAGCGCATTGCGGGCGACACGATTGTTGCCGTAACGAGCATTATGAACAAGGACGGCCTGGTGCCAGGCCAGTGGTGCGACAGCACCACCTACCAGAACGCGCTGGGCGCCGGCGGATCGCGGCCGAACCCTATTGTCAAGAGCGGCGACACCACGGTGAACATGGGCAAAAGCGTGTACGAATGCTTTGAGAATGGTGTTGACACGGTGAAATACGTTCTGTACTATGCTCCGCTTGACAAGGACAGCACCGAGAAGGTGATGGTGACGATGAAGGGGCTGAGCGCCTCGTCCGATCCGTTTGTTTTGAATCCCGGACCGCTCAGCCGGATTTCGCTTCAGGATTTCAATGGAAACAATCTTGATTCGATTCACCTGAACTATCCGACCGACGCAAAGGAGATCGTGGCGATCGGCTACGACGTCTACGGCAACGAACGCGGCCCGGAGAACAGCAACTGGACAACGAGCGGGACCCTGCACCCAATCGATCAAGCCACGGATGTTTCGCGGGTGTATTACGAATCGAGCGGGGCCAAGGGGAACGAGAATGGGTATATCACGGCCACGGCCACGGGCGTCGGCGGCAAGCCGGTGAGCGACAGCGTGGAGGTTGCCATAAGCGGTCCGCTGGCGAATCTGGTGTCCGCAGTAACGCAGGATTCGTCCGGCGACGGGTATCTCGATCATATCATTTTGCACTTCGACAAGCCGACGTCCTTTCCGCCGGGGGCGCAGATCACCATTACGTCCCCTGGCGGCACCTATGTGCTGCCGTATTCAAGCGTACGGGGCCAGTCGTCCGACACCGACACGGTTTTTGTGGTGACGCTGGTTGAGCCGAAGAACGGGGACCCGGACTACGGCATTCCCGAAACGGGCTGGAAGCCGTCGATTACGATCACGGGCATGACCGGGGCGAAGCCGGTGACCAACTACGTGGCCGCCGACGGGGCCGGCCCGGTGATATGGAGCATTGTCAAGACGATCAGTTCGCCGTCCGACCGGACGCAGGACGAGGTGACCGTGACGTTCAGCGAGCCTATCGGGACGGGCGGGAATAATTTCAACAAGTTGCTTGCTCCGGGGAGCATATTCCTGGTGTGGGAGCAGACCACCACCGCATCGGGCGCAGACACCATGATACAGGTGAACGCCTTGTTGGACAGCATTGCAGACTTTTTCCAGGTGTCACCCGACGGTATGACGGTAACGTTTTACATGTCGAACGGCAAGGACCTTACGTCACGGGATTATCTGAGCCTGGTGTCGGACACAGTGGGGAAGCCGATAACGGATTTGTCGCCGCTGGTGAACTCGCCGATCTTTGCAAACCAGAAGGTCGAGGTAACGGTGAAGAGCGAGCCTGCGCGCGCAATCGTGGTGGTTCCGAACCCGTCGGGTCCCACGTTCAATCGTGAAGGCCCCGGCGTGCTTAACCTGGCCTACCAGCCGAATGCGCGGACATGGGTGAGGCAGGACGGAGCGGGCACAGTGCTCACCTTCAAGCTTGCACCGGCAACCGGACAGAAGATAACCGGGTACCTGATGATATACGACGTTGTGGGTAACCTGGTGAACTCCGCGCAAGCGCAGAACGGTATAACACCGCCGAGCTGGGTATCGTCGGATTCGAGTGCATACGATTTCGATATTTACTGGAACGGCTCGAACTCGCGAGGCATGAAAGTGGCGCCCGGCGTGTACCAGACCATGTTGTATCTCAAGTACGAGGACCTGGCATCAGGAAGCTCGCGTACAAGCAAGCTCACCGGCGCCGTCGGCATCGTGAGGTAAGCCTGCGCATCTGAAAAGACACGTCCAAGAACGAAAAGGCCGCGACCCGGTATTCAGGGCGCGGCCTTTGTCATGAGGAGGAGAGGTATTACAACTTATCGATAAACTGTTTGGAATCGGCGCACGTTTCGAGTTCGATGCGCAGGTTAAGAACATCGTCCCTGGTTATGAAATTTGTATACGGCAGAAAGGTTTCCGGCTGGGCGAAGCATTTTCCGGCCCGGGCCGCCCGTGCAAAATGCCGGGAGCCGCCACGGGAACATTTTGCCCCGGGCTGTTCTTTTGAGATGCTGTGCAGTATTTTGAGAACGGTGGTGTCCTGCCGGCTGTTTCGTATGCTTTCGATCTGGCGCCTGTTGAGCACAAAACATCGTGTCCTGTAATAGATGAGGGGAATTGTACACAAAGGACAATTCAGGATAACCATTGAGGCATTGTTGCTCAGTAAAACTTCAAACGTCTTTTTGCAGTGCGGACATTCGATAGCAAGTGTTTTGACCATTGTGAATCGCTCGTTCTTCCTGTTGTTTGGTGAGTGGAATCCTTTCTCTTCAATTGTACCACGACAAGACGGGTAAGTCAAGAAGATGATTCAAGAAGCAAGCTCGCCCAAGAACCCGCTCGAAACGCTCGACAGTGAAATAGGTCACCTCATTTCCGTCACAAAAAGGGCGCTTAAGCGCGTAAGAACAAAGATGTTGAAACAGGAAGAGGAACTCAAACAAGCGCAGCAGTATCCGCATTTTACGCAGGTTGCAGATTCCCTTCTGGCGCATCCGGAACAGGTGCGACGCGGCGCTTCCACGGCCCTGCTTGAAAACATCCACACCCAGGAAAAAGAAAACGTGGCGCTCAATCCTGCGCAATCCGCTTTTGTCAACGCGGGAACCTATTACAAGAAAGCCCGAAAGGGAAGGCGCGGTTTGTCGATAATCGAACGGAGACTCGAGGAAGCGCACGGCGACGAATCAGAGTTGCTTCGGATTGCACAGGATCTCCAGACGCTCCGCTCCGGTGATACGCCGGCTCCGCCGGACCTTCAAGACCGGCTGGCGATGCTTCGCGGATCGTTGCAGACCATGGGTGTTCTTCCCAGACGGGAAACGGCAAAAACGCCCGGCGGGGAACCTGCCGTGCCGTACAGGCACCTTGAACTTGACGGATGGGATATTTACATAGGAAAAAACGACAGTCAAAATGACGAGCTTTCCACGCGCTTCGCTCGGCCGTGGGACATCTGGATGCACGCCGCGGCGTGCGCCGGATCGCACGTGGTGGTCCGCAGGGACAAAAGCGCGCCCTGGCCGCCCAAGGACCTCCTGCTCAAAGTGGCGTCGTTTGCCGTCTGGTTCTCCAAGGCGAAGCACACGTCGTACGCGGACGTCAATATGACCGAAGCGCGGTTCGTGCGCAAGCGCCGGCATGCGCCGCCGGGCGAGGTGATTGCCGAGCGGTGCAAAACGTTGCGCGTTTCTCCCCGGTCGCCGCAGGAATTCTTCGGGGGCGATTTCGATAAGTAAAGAACGCGCCCCGGATTGCCGACAAAGTCCTTGCGGCCCGGCACACCCGGTAGTATTTTAAGTACGAATCTTCCGACACGAACGATCGCGGGGTGGAGCAGTCCGGTAGCTCGTTGGGCTCATAACCCAAAGGTCGCGCGTTCAAATCGCGCCCCCGCTACCAATAAAACAAAAAGGCTGGTCATTCGACCGGCCTTTTTGTTTTATTCGACAGTGTGGGAGTGGACGAAGTCCGTTGTTCAAAAGCCGCAGGCGAAGCCAAGGCTTGCGCGGGTGCGACCGCTTTGAAGGTTGACGAGCGAAACCTTTGAGTCCGGAGGAATTATTATGAATCCAGCACAGTTGCCTTTTCTGGTAGAAGGAATTCTGATTCTTGTTGCCATGACTTTTGGCATTCTTCTCAGCCGGAAAGGAAAACCTTACGGCAAGGTGAAACTGGCGGTCCATCTGTTTTTCTTTGTGTGGTTCACCACGGGTTTTGGTTTTATCCTCCATGGCCTTTCCAAAGGTTCTGTAACGAACGTAACCTGGATCCCGGTCTCTTTGATGGGTTTGACGATAATGACTCAATTTGTGTCCGGCATAGTGATGATTGCTTCCAGGAAAGCCGGAAAAGTAACGCCAAAGATTCACTTGGCGTCAGCGCTAGTGCTGCTTTCCTCGGATACCTGCGCTTTTTTCATCACAGGGTTTCGCCCTTGATTTTACAGATTTCATTTCCGCAGCGGCATCGGGCTTGTTGGTTCTTCATGTCCAACCTATATTTCATGAGTACCTTCGTATCGATACATTTACACAGAAAAATCTTCAAAGCTGGAAGGGGTTAACGTTATGGCGCAGCTTCATCCGTATTTGACCCTCAGTGGGAACTGCCGCGAGGCGATGTCATTTTATAAGGAGTGTTTGGGAGGAAAATTAAAAATGCAGACTGCCGGAGAATCTCCCGCTGCATCTCAGATGCCGAAGGAATATCACAACAATATCCTCCACGCCGTCTTAGAAACAGATGGTTTCACCCTTATGGCATCCGATATGATTGCTCAGGGGAATCTGGTCAACGGAAACACGGTGACACTCTCTCTGGTGTGCAAGACCAAAGAAGAACTTGAAACTTGTTTTACAAAGCTCTCGGTCGGCGGAAAAATCGGACATCCATTGACAAAACAATTCTTCGGGACTATTGGAGACCTTACCGACAAATTCGGCTTTCGATGGATGTGCGTCTTGAACACCGAGATGCCAAAGTAAGTCCTTCTCAAAAAAGAAAGGGCATAAAGAGTCATAGCACGTTCGCACAGAAAGGATAAATAATCATGCCTACAAAAACCATCAGACTTCACCGTGTACTTCGTGCAAACCCTGAAAGGGTTTATCGGGCATTCCTCGATCCGGATGCAATGGCAAAATGGCTTCCGCCCTATGGCTTCACCGGTAGGGTTCACCATTTGGAGGCAAAAGTTGGAGGCGCCTATAAGATGTCGTTTACTAATTTTTCAACTGGTCATAGTCATTCTTTTGGCGGGGAATATCTTGAACTTTCGCCTAATCATCGTATTTGTCATACCGATAGGTTCGATGATCCGAACATGCCCGGCGAAATGAAGACGACAATTACCATGAACCGGGTTTCATGCGGAACCGAGTTGAACATCGTGCAGGAAGGAATTCCCGAAGCCATTCCTCCGGAGAACTGCCACCTTGGATGGCAAGAATCGCTTTCACTTCTTGCGAAGCTTGTCGAGGCAGAAATTCCTGCAACGGCTCCCTCAAGATCCTCACCTTGATAAAACATATAATAGTCATCAGCTGAATCTGTTCGGTGGCCCCGAAAAGCTTTTGCCATCTTGGGATCCTTTATCTTCTTCTTAGTTTCCAATTTGACCGTCTTGCGCCAGTCATGAAAAGGACGAATAGGAACTCCCGCCAGCTTTTCAATGCTTACGAGCTTGCCATCCGGACCCTTACACTTCAGGAGCTTGTGGGCCGGGTTCTGCCCTGGTTTGAGGCGACAAAAAATGCCGTCGCAACGACGACCGTCTAGGCGTCGGTCATTTACTTTTTGGTAGGCCTTCGAACTCCCTTGTTGCGGCCCGTTTGGGCAGCATGTAGTTTATTATTAGCATATGCCAGAAATCAGAGGGACACAATGCCGCGACCCTGCAAACTAAGACGAGTGAGCTGTAATGCTCAGGTGGCCAGCTTTCGCCCTGCGGGAATTCCCAAGGGTGAGCTGAAATCGGTATCGCTTTCGCTCGATGAATTCGAAGCCATACGCCTTGCCGATTTTGAGGGACTCTATCAGGAACAGGCCGCTGGTAGGATGAAAATCTCCCGCCAGACATTCGGCAACATCATCACATCCGCCCATCAAAAGGTCGCGGATTTCCTTCTGAATTCAAAACGCTTGTCCGTAGAGGGAGGAACTGTCGAGATCGCGGCATGCCGCTTCATCTGCAACAGATGTCGGCATTCCTGGTCGATTCCGTGCAGTGCGGAAAGGCCGACCGAATGTCCGCAGTGCAAAGGGAATGAGTTCTGTTGTTCAAAAAAGATCGGAAAAGGGAAAAACATTCAAACCTGTTGGAGGCAAAAATGAAAATTTGTATGCCTGTGCTTGAAGCAAAGGGAATGGAATCGGTGGTGTATGGTCATTTCGGCAGCGCACCGTGTTTTGCCATGTACGATACCGAAACGCGTGGCGTGGTGTTTTCGGAAAATAAAGAGGCCGAACATGAGCATGGAAGCTGCATGCCGGTTGATGCGCTGCGGACGATGGGCGCAGAAGCCGTGTTATGCAGGGGCATGGGATTTAGGGCCGCGAACCATCTTATGGCGGCCGGAATAAAGCCGTTTCTTGTGGAGGCGGAAACCATTGCCGAGGCAATCGGCAAGTATAAAAGCCGGGACGTCCGGGTGCTTGACGAGAGCACATCGTGCCATGTACACGACTGCCATTGACATAGGCTGACAATCATTGAAGAAACGTACATTTGTTCCGTCCCGGGTAAAACGACAGGTGAGGGAAATGCGTCATTTGCAAGACAAAACAGGGCTGCGGCCGAGGGTAAAAAAAACGCAAGAGCGGAGCGAAAAACGGATATCATGAACGGGCTATTTCTTGAAAGTTCTATCAACGTAAACGAGGGGGCGAGCATGAACGTTTGCAGTTATTTCGGGAAGGCGGCGATTGCCGTAGGTGTTGCCGTCTGTGGAATCGGTTTTTGGGGAGCGGCGAGCGGGGCGGATACCGTGCAGGTGAATATCAAGTCCCTGCTCAATGCTCGTTCCGTAACGACATTTTCGAACGGGAAATTGTATACCTGGACTCGAGGTATAGACAACAATGGGTATGGTGACGGCTACGGCACCCATTCCGCGGCAGTTTTTATAAATTATACCGGGCATACGCTTCCGGACAGCGCGCGATATCCGGCCAATTTCAATCATCCATTGATGATATTGAATTTTTCCAACTCGGACAGCACCGACTTCCAAACGCATTTCCTTTCCGGTTCGGATTCCGTCACAATCCCGGTACCCCAGGGAAGTTACTCGGGGCTCTACTTTGCCTTGATGAGTTCGGAAGGGTCGACAGTAATCAAGGTTGTACTCAACTATTCGGATGGTCCGGTGATTTCCACCTTCACGCTAAATGATTATGATCAACCTCTCGCTACGGGTGTTTTCCATGTCGACTCCAACATGCAAAAGTGGAGCACTACGAATGTTCCGGTCGACAACTACGGTCATAACCTCGACGGTTATTGCGTCACGACGAATTCAGCAAAGACTCTTGACAGCGTCAAGCTTGTAAAAACTACAACGGGAAGCTACGTCACCCTCTGGGGCGTCACCGGTGTGGGCAGCACTATAGTCACATCCGTATCGCAACAGGCTGCAAAAGCCTCATCTGACGCGGTTCGCTTTCTCAACGGCCGCGACGGCAGGATTCAATTCTCAAATGTGAAGGCTGGTGCGGAACTGTCGGTGTACTCGCTGAGCGGCGTAAGGGTCGCTCGTGCTGTGTGCTCCGGCCAGGGAACGTTTACTCTCGGCGACCATGGCTCCGACGCCATGGTAACTCCCGGCGCATATATCTGCGAATTGCGGCAGGGGCAACACACGCAACGGATGCAGGTCGTGGTGCCTCGCTAGGCGCCTGATATTGGCATGTGAGGGCATGGAAATCCGCACGGTGCTCGATGTCGGCACCGGTACGGCGATTTTCGCCGAGGCCTTTGCCGTGCCGGCCTTGTTATAACTGGAATTGACATAAGCGAATAAATGCTTGCCGAAGCTCGACGGTTTGTTCCTTACGGTGATTTCAGGCTTGGGAGCGTGGAGAAAATTCCATTTCCAGATCAACCCGTTTGCGAATGGGATTCGGAACTTTTGTGATGATGATGGGGTTGTATATCATGTACAGCGCGGGAAAGATGATCAAATGGGCTGCGTACCGCAGCTGTGTTTTTCAGCAGACGAACTACCCGACGGCATACGGTGTCTTCACGAGACCGTCTTAAACCCCATGCTGTTCCAGCTCAAAATCCCCCCGTTCAGATTTGCGAGTTTGGTGAAACCGTTCTTTTTAAGGATGTGGCATGCCGTAGTGCTTCGCGAACCGGCACGGCAATACACCAGGATCTGCTTATCCTTCCAACCGGTGACTTCACCGATCCTACCTTCAATTTCCGAAACGGGAAGCGGCTTTGCTCCCTTAATATGGCCTCCCTGAAATTCCTGCGGCGTGCGAACGTCAAGTATCAAGACGTTGGACTCCTTAATCAGGTCCTGCGCCACGGTGGCGTTGACTGACTTGATTCCTTTGCTGGTAACTCTGTTGTAAACAATGTAGATAACAACAATCGCGACTGGAAAAATCACCAATCCAAGTTGATGCATGACACAAATCCTTTCTTTGAAGACTTCAAGCCCTCGTCAAAACCAGAACCCCGTCATCCCCCGGAAGAAAATGAAGACCCCAAGCGCCACAAGAATGGCTCCGCTCGCGATATTCACGGCAAGGGGAAACTTGCCGATCTTTCTGAACTTTGCGCGGAAGAACTGCGATGCGTATCCGGCGATCAGCATGGGCACGGCAAATCCGAGAGAATAGACAAGCAGCAGGAAAACACCGGTCCAGATTTTCCCCTGCGTGGCAACGAGCCCCAGCACGCCCGAGAGCATCGGCCCGACACAAGGAATCCAGATAATCCCAAGGATGAGACCGAGAAGAAATCCGCCGAGGCGTCCTCTGGTTCTTCCCCCTAGATTTGATATGAAACTCACCTGTTTGAACAAGTTGACATTAAAGACTAACAGTAATCCGAAAAGGACGATGATCACTGCGGCTGCCTTGTTCACATAGAACATTTTCGATCCGATGACCGCGCCAAAGAGGGAAGAAAGCACGCCCATCGTCATGAACGTCATGGCCAAACCGGAAACGATCAGAACCGGCCGCAGGCGATGATCGTCGGTTGATCCTGTAACCACGATCGGCACCACAGGCAGCACGCAGGGCGAAAGTACGCTGGCGAGTCCTGCGCCGAATACAAGAGCAATGTTCAGGTTTTCAATCATTTCACTTTTTTCCTCAATGCCGCAAGAATGTCTTCCTTGCTATGAATGCCAGGTGTGAATCGTTTCAGCTCCTTCCCGTTCTTGTCAACGATTATCAGGGAAGGCAGTCCGCGAATTCCATATGTTTCAAATGCGTCCTGGTTCTTGGGGTCGGTTGTTTTTATATAGGTTATCGTCGCAAGGCCCGCGAGCGAGTCCTTAATGCTCTCAAGGATAGCGTTCTGCATCTGGCAGGGATGTCCGTTTGGGTTCATGAAGAAGAGAATTTCCTTTGCAGGAGTTCGCTTATTGGCGTTGGCGACGGGGACAGTATCTGTATTCGCCGGACGATTTGTCGAGCCCTTGTCCGCCGCCGTCGCGTGTCCGCCGCCAAATCCTAGCAAGCCGACCGCCACCCCCACTGCCACCGCGATTCTGAGAAACGTGTTCATGAAAATCCTCCCGGTTTTGCTTGAGCGGCCAGTCAATCGCCCCTATTGGGCATGTTTTTACGCATTCTCTACACTCTTGAACTTGTCTTTCTCGTTTGTTGGCACTTTGAACTCATCCTGAACGAGAGCCCTGACACGAAAGTTATGCATTTATCCCTGAGATGAGCGCTCCCATGATCGCTCCGTACAGAGTGCTGATAAACGGATTGCTTGTGATGGGACACGTGCCACTGGCACAACCGACAAATTTGTAATACCCAAATCCCAGAGCCGCGCCTAGTATGATACCGACAATCAATTTGACCACCTTTTTCCTCCACGGTACAATCGTTTTGAAAGCTTCAAGCGGGTTCTTCACTGTGATCATCATCCTTCCTCCGTGTCTCAGCATCTGAAACCCCGTGGCACAGATGCGCCGTAACGCCGCCAAATTCGATTTCGTCAATCAACTCTTCTTTCTCATGCCCCACTGAGCGTGGTTTGTGTGCTTGCAGACCAGGTCTTGTATCCGCCTGAAAGGTTGCGGGCTCGAAATCCGTTTTCAAGAAGAATCCGGGTAGCAAGATACCCGCGCAGCCCCACTTGGCAGTACGCCATGATTTCCTTTGTCCTATCAAGTTCGCCCAGCCTTTTCCTCAGGGAATCAAGAGGAATGCACGAGGAATTTGGAATATTCCCCTGGACGTGTTCTTCCGATGTGCGTACGTCAAGAAATGTCTGGCGGGATGAATCAACCGATGCCACGTCTTCGCTGTAGAACACAGGCATTCTTTTGTCAAGGATATTCTGACCGACAAAGCCCGCGACGTTCACTGGGTCTTTTGCACTTGAAAACGGCGGGGCATAGGCGAGTTCGAGATCCCCGAGGTCGTACACGGTAAGACCGTGCCGTATGGCTGTTGCAATCACATCGATGCGCTTGTCCACGCCATCTTTGCCTATTGCCTGTGCACCCAGCAAAAGCCCGGTATCGGGGGCGAACAGCAGTTTGAGCGATAGGGGGAAAGCCCCGGGATAATAGGAGGCATGATTTGTCGAATGCGTATACGATTTCACATACGGGATTCTGAGTTGCTTCGCTGTTCTTTCATTGATGCCGGTGATCGCTGCAGTGAGGTCGAACACTTTGCAGATTGCCGTGCCCAGCGTCTTCTTGTAAGCAGAAGGAATTCCGGCCACATTATCTGCCGCGATACGTCCCTGGCGGTTTGCCGGGCCCGCAAGGGGTACCATCACCTTCGTACCTGACACGAAATCAATTATTTCAACTGCGTCTCCGGCAGCGTAAATATTTGCGTGATTGGTTTGGAGATGATCGTTTACCACGATCGCGCCTCGCTCATTTAGCTCAATTCCGGAGTCTTTAAGAAAACCGGTGTCGGGCTTAACACCCACCGCCAAGATCACGAGATCCGCCGGCAGGTGTGTTTTGTCGTCAAGGACCACAGAGGCGGCAGTGATTCCATCATCGATGATGCCAGTGACGGTGCGCCCGAGCATGAGTCGCACGCCGTTGATAATGAGATGCTGGTGCAGGCCGGCTGCCATTTCTCTGTCGGCCGGGGCAAAAACTTGGTCAAGAGATTCAACAAGAGAGACTTCCAGCCCACGCTGCCGCAGGTTTTCCGTCATTTCGAGGCCGATAAACCCGCCACCTATTACCACTGCGCGTTGCGCATTTCCTTTGTCGATCAACCCCTTGATTGTGTCGGTGTCTGGAATGGTTCGCAAGGTGTGGACACGGGGGGAATCGATGCCGGGGATGGGTGGCCGCACAGGTGTACATCCCGGCGACAGCAGAAGATAATCGAAAGGTTCGTCGGCAGTTTTGTCCCCGGAGCGGATAATCACTTTTTTCCCTGCAGGATCAACCGACAGAACTTCGGAGCGGACCCGCACATCGATGTTGAACCGGTCGCGCAATTTCTGCGGCGTCTGAATGATCAAATTATTGCGCTCCTTGATGATTCCACCTACATAATAGGGAAGACCGCAGTTCGCGAAGGAGACGTAATCGCCTTTGTCGAGAATCACGATACTCGCACTCTCGTCCAGTCTGCGCACCCGCGCTGCAAAACTTGCTCCCCCAGCCACTCCTCCAACAACAACTACCCTCTTCATGGAGTTTCTCCCGAGTGGCCAGGTTTCATCTGTGACGTCCCGGCCACGGTGGTGATTCTTGTCAGTTTTTTGCGGGAACTTTACATGTGGACAAACCAGACAGCGCATACAATGCGCAGAATCCGACCAGCCCCGTAAGCAAAACAACTCCCCCGGCTATACCGATTGCTATGGCTGCGGCACCGGTCACCACTTTGAAGGCGACCAAAGACCCCAAGGCAAGCCCGAGAACAACTCTGATGATTCTGTCTACCGAAGATTCGTTCGTTTTCATAAGGTCCTCCATTGATAAGGTGGATGAAAAGAATCTCTGCGGTAATACCTATTGTAAAGGTTTGCCTAGTTCACCCCAAGGGCATTCAGATACACAAATTCTTGTTGAACGCCGACAAGCGTCTTCTCCAGAATGCCGTTTCTGAAAACAAGGACGGTTGGAATTCCGGTTATACCGTACTGAGATGATGTTTGCGGATTGTCGTCCACATTCATCTTATAGACTTTCGCCTTTGGGCCTGCCTTTTCTTCAACGCGATCGATGATGGGGCCTGCTATTCTGCACGGTCCGCACCATGGTGCCCAGAAATCCACGAGAACCGGAATCCGTGAATCAAGAACATCTGATTTGAAATTCAGGTCAGTTGTTTCGTTTGCCATCTTTGACTCCAATTACAAGACTGGTTTTCAACTGAGCTAATGGATAACGCAACAGGCATGCCAATAGAGGAATATTATCAATAATTATTTGTATCTGATTGATATTAGGCGAATAATGTAATAGTTGTCTTTGGCTTCTTTGAAAAAGAAGTGAAATAGATTATATTGCAAATGTTGCAATGAAGCAGAGCGATGTTGCAAGCAACAAAGCTGTCTGTTTCTGCAACAACTGAAAGGAAAGACCATGGTATGCTTTGATTCTGAAAAGGGTTTGTCCAAAGATTGCTTCGAGACCATCCTTCAGACAATGGCCGAGGGAATTTTTATCATCGACACATCCGGAGTCATCAGATTCTGTAACAAAGGTCTCGAAAGAATGTCGGGGCTCCCTTCATCCTCGATCGTGGGAAAGCGGTGTCGCGACATTATGATGTGTGCCTGCGATTCAATGACAGAGTGCGGTCTGTTGACAGGATCTCAGGTCAACAATATTGAATGTCAACTGAAGTACCTGGATGGAACTCGGGTGCCGGTTTTGAAGAACGGTCGGGCGATGAAAGATCCTGGCGGCGTGATCATAGGCGCGGTTGAAACTCTTACGGATATTTCCGCGCTAAAGCAGGCAGAGCGAAAAAATGCCGTGCTTGAAGAACAGGTGGAGCGTGAGGGTGGCAGGTTCCATTTGCTCGTAGGAAAAAGCAAACCCATACAGGACGTGTTCGAACTTATCGAACTCGCTGCAGCATCAAACTCAAACGTACTCATCACTGGCGAAACAGGGACAGGCAAGGAGCTTGCAGCACGCACAATCCACGATCGCAGCGGCCGAAATGCCGGACCCATGGTTAAGGTTAATTGCTCAGCCCTCACGGAATCGCTCCTCGAAAGCGAGTTGTTCGGCCATGCAAAGGGTGCGTTCACAGGTGCAATAAAGGACAAAATAGGCAGGTTCGAGTTGGCGGACGGAGGTACCTTGTTTCTCGATGAAATCGGCGATGTCTCACCCTACATACAGGTAAAGCTCCTGCGCTTTTTTCAGGAGCGAGAGTTTGAGCGCGTTGGTGAGAGCGTTACCCGTAAAGCCGACGTTCGTATCATTTCGGCTACGAACAAAGACCTGCGTGACTTGGTTAAAATAGGCAGCTTTCGAGAAGACCTGTTCTATCGGCTCAAGGTTTTTCCGGTTCATATGCCTCCCTTGCGCGAACGCAAAGAAGATGTAGGACTTCTTATCAATCATTTTATGGAAAAATTCAACAAGCAGACCGGCAAGGCCATAACGGGCCTTACCTCCGAAGCTGCGCTCACAATGATGGACTACTTTTGGCCGGGCAATATCCGCGAATTGGAAAATGCAATCGAGCACGCTTTTGTCACCTGCCGTGAAAAAGAAATCGGGATCTTCGACTTGCCTCTGGAAATCCGTCGCGTTGAGTTGCGGTCGACCACCTGTCTTCCCTCTGACAAAAGCTTGGCGCAGAGTGGACAGTCAAATAGAAGAAAGAGAGAAATCACAAGAGTATCACTTGCCGCTGCGCTTACGAAAAACGATGGCAGCCGGGCAGATGCGGCGAGGGATCTGGGCATCGACCGAACGACGCTATGGCGCTACATGAAACGATGGGGAATCAGCGACCGACAGAAAGAGCGTCCTTGAGGACTGATTTGCAGAAGGCGCGTACTTATCGCGGTCTAGCAGGTTGTTGAAATAGTCCTAACAGAAGCGCTCTTGTTGATTTTTTATGAACCTAACTTCAACTTTACATATGTCAGAGAGGTTTTACCTGCCTCGTTCCGAGGCATTTCCCCGGATTCCCAGGCCATTCTCATGCTGCCCCCACCGTTTGCGGCATCAACTTAACCATGCGTATCAAGTTGTACGCTGCGGCAACCACGTAGGCAACAGTCTGGTTGATTCGTATTCCTCTTACCCGAGTTTTCCGCAGGCCACCGACGCTCTTGATCCACCCAAATATCTCTTCAACCCGTTTTCGTTTCCGTTGACTTACGCTGTATCCCTTATGCCGAGTCGTTCTTCCATCCAACCCTTTAAGCGAAGTGTTGGCCTTCTCGGCAATGTGAGGCTTCACGTGCAGGCGTCGCAGGCTCTTGATAAATTCGGTTGCATGATACCCTTTGTCTGCACCCACCGTCTTCATCCGGCGTTTTCCGCGCCTGCGTTCATGCTTTATCAGCTCAAGCGCCATATCCCGTTCCGCTGTCCCCGTCGCTGGCGCAATGGCGATATCAACACACAACCCATTTCGGTTTTCCATCAGCACGTGACCGGAATACGCCAGCTGCGCTCCCGTTCTCTTGTTCTTCCGAGCCAACCGCGCCTCTGGATCGGTCGAACTCTGATGTGTCTCATTGCTTCGCTTCTCATGGTGGAAATCAACCGACGGATTACTCCGATCATCGTCAGTCTTGTTCGCCGATTCCGCGTCTTTTCGCTTGAAGCTCTTCATCGATGCCCAGGCTTCAATCAACGTGCCGTCAACCGTGAAATGCTCATCGGACAACAACTCTTCGGAACGAGCAAGACGCACGATTTCCTGCATCAGCCGGTGCGCAATCTCCTGTTCCATAAGTCGATCTCGGTTCTTCGAAAACACACTATGATCAAACGATGCCGCATCCAGATCCATGTCAAGAAACCATCGGAACAGAATGTTATAGTCCAGCATCTCGCAAAACAACCGGTCCGACCGTATCGAAAACAAAGCCATCAATATCTGTGCTTTCAAAAGCCATTCCGGCGGTATCGAAGGGCGTCCCATCCGGCTGTACATCGCCTCAAAGTCACGAGAAAGGCGGCGCAGCGCTATGTCCGTAAACTGTTTGACACGACGAAGCGGGTGTGTTGCCGGCACTCGGGAATCCGGAGAAACGAAGCTGAACATACCGCCTTGGGCTGGCTGGGAACCTCTCATCAATACTCCTTGGTTGGGGTTCCCCTATAATATAAGGATAAATGTTTACAAAAGGGAGACTTTTTCAACACCCTGCTAGAGAAAAAGAGTAAGATATTTTCTCAAAGGTCAAGCTCGTTAGAGAGGACTAATTCTCCGTTCCATGTGCCATGTTTCCGATTTGCTAAATAACCCGCAAAGCCTTATATCCTTAAACGCGGAAATCTGCGAGGGGGCAAACGCAGAAGAGGCGCAATTTTATGGGTAGAAACAAAATTTTCTCTGGTACCATGCCGCGGCGCTGCTTTGTCCAGGTTGCCGCGTCCGCCCTTGTGCTGCCTTTTCTGCAACGCTGTTCATCGGCGGATACTTCCCAACGGCGCTCTGAGCGTAGGTTCCGTTTCATTTTCAGCAACGACCCCCATCCAGGCCATATTATCCGCTTATCGGCAATCATGACATCACCCCGGCATGTCGACAATACTTTGCTTAAGCAGATCAAGAGACCTGATTGGCATGGATGGGAAGAAGGAAAGCCTCAAGGTAATTGACATGTCGGTGCAGGGCAATGGCTCCCGGCGGAAAGGGTCTTGTCGAACACGCGCATGATTTTTCCTCCTGGGCAGTCAAACATGGCGATCTTCGTTTTGCCCGCATTGGGAACGGAAAACCTTACGGTTCCGCGGTCTATTGACAGATTAGATTGAACTCCCGCGGAAGTTCCTGACGCAGGCTGCCGGACTCCCGCGGGGGAATGCCGCGGCGTCAATCGCCGGGTATCGAAATAAACTTGACACTCTAGCCCGAGCAGCGTAGTTTTATTATGAAAGCCTTTTGAGCTTCCGTCAATTTCAACTGAAAATGGGACGTTCTTTGGGGAATGCGCGAATTCACCTTTACCATCGCGGGAGTGTGTACACCCATGCGTAATTATTTTTGTTGCACTCTTATCGGCCTCTACGTAATTCTTATCATGGCTCCACAAATCATTCATGCCCAGTCGTGCCCTCCGTTTACTCACAAAACGACAATCACCGGTGTTCGCGATTCGTTGCCCGACGGGTGGTTTGTTTTCGGATTGAGCGGTCAAACCGGCCTTAATTATTGCAAAACCAGATCAGGAACGCCGGCAATTATTAATAATACGAATACCGATTCGATATCCGATGTCGATATATCCGATGATGGACTGTGGATCCTGTATTTGAATAAGCAGTCTACCGCATATCTGATAAAACCAGACGGCACCGGCAAGACGTCCCTGTCGTTGGGGAGTGGAATTACCTATGCGCAATTCCATCACCATTATTCCCCTGCTGAAATTGTGTATATTGCCGATCAGGGTCGTGTTTGCAGGGTCGGGTACCATTTTGGTGTTCTCGGAAATGCAATTTTCGATAGCACGAAGGTTATTGTTGATTTTCGAACCGATACGACAAAAGCCAGCACGGATTTAAGCGCGGTGATGGTGAATTACAGCCAGTTCTCGATTTGCAAGAACGAATTTGTGTGCACTTTGGAGCTACCAATTCCCCCCGACACTATGAATCCTCCTCTCGGGGATCCTCCTCTCGGCACCGATGATCGAACCAGCTATGTCACCATCCCGAACCAGGGCGCGGGGATCGCACGGGGCAAAAATATTTACAAATACCTCACTACTGATTCTTCCGCGTGGTATGGATGCGGGATTACTGTTTCGAATGATGGTGCGCGGGTCTTGGCCAATTCAAATGCCTTTGGCGGAACTTCCGGTTGTGTCCCTAATCAGCTGCTTAATCCCCCCATGGATCATAAGGGATTTTACGTAACCTGTTTCATGTACGACACGATGCCCTCGATGCCGCGCGATTCGGTTGTTCTGAGCACGAACTATGGCATCAGTATCAACTGGTGCCCGACGCAATATAGAATCGGAACATATCGGCAACTGGGTTTCAGCGCGTGGTCATTCTCGAATAATAACGACTGGGTCGTTGGTGAGCAGGAAGGGACTAATACGCCCGTGAAGGGTGTGTGGGTTGTCAATATTCCGACTAATACATGGACCCTGGCATATACGGCATCGAGCACGGTCCTGGCTCCGGCAATGTTTTTGCCTGAGACGACGACAAGCGTCGAGCAAGGGATGCGGACTTTGCATTCTTCGGACGTTCCATTACGATCGAATGTCCTAAAAGTCCCGGGCGTATCTTCGCGTATCACATTGGAACCATCAGTGTACCGCTGCGACCTTTATTCGCTCTCAGGCAAACATTTGTGGACCTATTCGCGTGCTGACGCAAGCAAACGTTCAAATGTGGAGATTCCGCGCTTTTTACGCACAAATAATGCGGTCATTGTTGACTATATCACAAAGGCCCGATGAATGCCGGCACGGTGATTGCGCGCGCTGGGGCATTCATCAAATAGTGCGAACTGAAAACATTTAACAGGCATAGGTTGGATCATTGAAAAAGACAACAATCTTCCGGGTTATGGTGGCGGGGCTTTTGGCGCAATTTTTCTGCTCTCCTACCTCAACACACAATTCTCCCGGACAGAATCCTCCCGGCAGGGTCGCGTCCATCAGCGTAAGCGATTCTATAACCTCGCCGTTTCCATCTCTCATTTTTTCCAAATCACTTGGTGCACAGATTTATATCATTGAACGGCGACTTTCTTCGGATAATGCTTTTGATTCCATAGGCGAGACGGCGGATTCCAGTTATATCGATTTTGATACAAGTTTACTTCCTGAGACCACTTATTATTATAAAATCAAAGCGCATAATCTGGATGGTGACAGTGTCTCCGACTCGGTATCGGTGCATACCCCGATGTATATGATCCTTTCGCCCAGGCAGGGGGAGGTGTTTAAGATCAACGATACCATGCGTGTGTTGATAAAAACCGCAGATCCTACCGCTGTAGGGGGGATAGAATTTGGCGAAGGATTGAATGAATTCTCTCCGCCGGGTGTTGCAGGAACTTTCCACATGTATCCGTCACAGGTCTTGAAGTTTGCCGTTCCGGCAACTTTCTTTCCCTTCGGTTCCACTGTACCAATGTCGACGGTATCCGATTCCTGTTATCTGCTCATATTTGATTATGCCACTTTAGATACGTACGCGTATTCTTATGGATATTTTCAAGTCACCAATTAACGTAGTTACCGGGTTGCTCATGAACAGGTGATCGAGGAAACGATACCGTATGCCTCACTATTTTAACCGTCTGCAACAAAGAATCGTAACTAGTGCTCTCCTTGCGGCTGCGGTTTCCGTACCTCAAAGCTGGGCGCTTAATGCCCAGATCGCTTCGCCGGTTCAGAATATCACCGCATTTCTCGGCACCGTAAATGCCAAACTGGTATTCAGGAATTTCGATCCTAACGATAGTTACCTGTATTTTGTCGATTTTTCCGTTGCTGCTCCCGCCATAACCAAAATGAACAACACCTTTGAAGCCGTCGCGCCGGTGATTTCACCCGATGGGCAGTATGTGGTTTTCGAACGGGGCGGCGTTAATGACATGACCACCCAAAATCCATGCACGTCTTTTGTTTGTAAATTAAGCGCCGATGCTCAGCCGGTAATGGTGGCTGCGGGAAATTCGTACACGCCGCGGTTTATCTATGCCGCATCGGCTCCGACAATCATCTATGCAACCTGCGCTTCGAATCCCAACGATTCCGTAAACGGCGTCACCGCTGTCTGGAACGGGTGCGGAAAGGTTGTCAAGCGCACGTGTCAGAACCTGGTTGTCGGGCCCGAACAGGATGTGTTTACGGGCGGGAGTTATATGGGCGGGCTTTCCTTTGATGGCAATTTCCTTGCCACGGCAAATGAAGGACCGAATTGTTTCATGCTTGATCTTCGCAATCCGGCGCCAGGTCCTGTGCGGCTTTACCGATTGGATTGTATATCGACCACCGGGGGAGCGGATACGACAATAGATCTTCAGACCTGCAATCCGTCCGTTTCGTCAAGCAGGAGATTTACCTCGTGCATGATGGTTCTCGATTTCGGGTTCAACAAACCCGGGTATACAACCACGCTGGGTTCATACTGGCAAATGCACGAGCGCGTTCTCATGTGCGATATCCAGAATCGGGTCGTGAAAGAGTTTGATGTGAACGATCTGCCGTTCGCGGTCAAAGGTTCGTCGGCGAATCCCGGCGAAATTCTTACGACGCAATATGATAATCCGGAGTGGTCGAATCATCCCTATTATGCCGCCGCCGCCATTTATGTCGATCGCATTTTCAAACCTGCAACCACGTGGGTGCATACGCAGAATCATGAGGCGATATACCTTATCGATTTGAAGGATTCCACCTATCTTCACATAGTCCAATCCGGCGATACGACCGCATCGACGTCAAAAACGGATATGCGATGGCCATGGCTATGGATCAATGTTCCTCCGGGTTTTGAAACGACCGAAGATTCGAACTGGCTCAATCCGAATGCCGCTGTTGTCATGCCTCCACAATACGGCGCTGTTGGCGGCAATGAAATATATCTGCGAGATGGAATCGTAACATCCGCTTCCCCGATAACATCATTGACTATTCATAATCTGGCCGGGCGGATCATCACTCGCTTTGAGGTGAACAATAAGCATTCAGTTTTGTTGTCCTCGTCGTGGTTCCCGAAATCCGGCATATATTTTGTCCATGTCCTTGCTGCGGATCATGCCGCGCGGACTTTCAAGGTTACCCGGATCGTTGCGGCGGGGGCGGGGATCTCAAGATAATGGTCACGTTTGGACACTGCTTTTACTGTTTTCGACATTCGGGAACAAAGCGGGCAATGCCCTTGGTTTCGTTCGCAGACGTTCTGCGTCGTTTCATCTCCACACAAGGCGATCGCCGCATGGCGGTGTGACAAGAAAACCGGGGTGGAGGAAACGCTGCGCCCCGCGCAGATCTTCCCGGTTCATACCATAATCATTTCAGCAAGGTGACATAACGGACGGCATTTTTTTATTAGACGGGCTTTTTTTTGCGCAGTGCATTCCTGTTTAGAACAATGAAACCCCGATTCTCTTCACGAGAACCGGGGTTTCATTGTTCTTCCCAGAAGTACCGTTTCTGAGTCCCTATTTCATCTTGTCAAACTCTAGTATCCTACCGCTATCTCCAACCATTGGGCTTTGCCGCTCGCGATATACGACGAGCAATTGTTATCATCGTCGTAGGGGAAGGCGTATTGCAAGTGGTAAAAAGCACGTCGATGAATGAAATACGCATAGTAACTGGCGGGAGCTTTCTGGTACATATATTGCCATAGAGGCTGCTCGGCAGCGGGCAGATCCAGAACATGCCGGAATAGACCTGAGGATATCGGCGGAGAATTGATGTTGACGCATGCTCCCACCCCGGTCACGTTGCACTGGGCCTCATATGCATCCCAGTAGTGGGCCTGCGACCCGCCTGTCGAGAAAGTCGGTATCTCACAAGGATCGGTGATCTTCCATGGTTGCGAATAGAGCGCGCAGGAATCCCACATCCAGGGAACTTCGTTCACGAATTCGTCAAAGATCGACTGGCGGGGTTCAAAGAAGACCGGATAGATCTCGCCGCGGATGAGGTCCGGGGAGCCGTCTGTGGTGTGCAGGCGCATGGCCAGAGGCGTTCCGAACCAATCCACACGCGTCAGATTGCCATCGTAGGTGGTGGGCCCGTAGTTGTGCTCTTCGAAGTCCCAGACCTTGTTCATGGGCCTAAATGGCGCCGAGGCTTTGGCATTATAGCCTACCATGATATATAATCTTCCCGCATTTGCTCCGGGAACAGGCATCGATTGATCGCTCAACCGAACCGGCGTCCCGCCATCTCCATCCGCCCAATAAATCATGCTGTCCGGATACAGGCCATTAGTTCTATTGATGAGCTTAAAGATGAAGTGTCCTGCTGTTTTCGCAGCCGCAGACAGCGCTGCCGTATCACCCCAGAATCCTGCCGTGTCCCCGTTCCAGGTGTTGTTCTTCGCAAGGGTGAAATTGTATGTTCCGGTGAGGGAACTTATCTGCATGATTCCAAGGGAATAACCGGGTTCCGTTGCATGAAGGGTGTCCACGACGGCAGCGAGCTTTGCCAATTTTGCTTCCGGACCGGAGACGCTTTTCAGGCTGACCATTCCCGCGTTACTGAACATGGAGGGTAGCTTCATCACATGGTCGGTTCCATTGACGGTAAGACGGAGAACATAGAGCTGGCTGGCTATATTTCTTGTGTCCACAGCCACAGAGTAGCTCCCGGTTGTCAGCTGTTTGTTTAGCAAATCCTTGACTAATCGTCCGGTCAAATCATAGAGACCCATGCGGACGGCGCCGCTTTGAGGAAGGGAAAACAGCACCCTTCCTGCCACGAATTGGAGCTGGCCGGACGCATTCTGGGGCTCGAACTCGTTCCGCACAACGTTGACTTTGCCAACGCCAAGGGCATAATACCCGTTTGAATCGGTGCTGGTATAAAGCATGCCCACGCCCATCCTGACAAGCGTGTTGGTGAGCGGCCGGCCCGTCGCTGAATCCGTCACCCTTCCGGAGATAACCACACTGCTGGCACTGTCCTGTGAAAAGGCCATGCCTGCAATCACCAGCAACCACAGAAAACCGAACTTATTCATTCCATCCCCCTTTTTTTATGAAAACACGCTATCTGTCTTAAACGTTAAAATTCAGCCGCGGAGCCCGGCAGGATCTATCCTGGAATTTACTACAATTTTTTCGAGAAGCACGGAAAAAAATGATCCGATATAGACTGCCGTGAGACGGCCCGCTTTTGTCGCACGTTTTGGATTTTCCCTTCGTAGGGAGCTTCCGCCTCTGCGGGCGCCTGCCTGGGTTCAGGGAAAAATATAGGTATTTGCCTCCACAGTTGTCAAATTTTAACAGACCGGTCTTGAGGCTTCTGCCCTGTGGCACAAGGGCTTGCGGCTTAGGGCTACCAAGAGGATGGCCTTCATCCGGCAGACGCTTTACAGTCCAAAGAATTCCCTGGCTGTGCAAGGATTGGGAATGATTCTTGCTGTTATGTTTGGGTCATGCCTGCCCAAATAAAGGAGAGTTTACATGCATCGCAAAAAAGTTGAGCTCATTGCCTCCGCGCTCCTTGCCGTAACAATCGGCGCGCTGTTCTTCTGCCAAAGAAATAATCCCTATGATGTGGGCTCCAATTCGTTTGTTCCAGGGAAGAAGCCGCATGTCACTTTCGTAAAAAAGACAATGTCGGCTTTTCTTTTTGACACAGTTTCAATTCCAGTGGTGTGGTCCGACACAGCCATCGGCGGCGTCAAGGGGGCAATCAAGACTTTCTACATCGATTGGCATGGCGACACGCTTTTTAACGACAGTGTCGCCGGGACCAACGCCGACACACTTGTTCTTAGGCGGGCATTTCCCGCCGGTGCTGTAACGATACGGATCAAGGCGCTCGATTACGACGGCTACTACAGCGAACCGGACAGCATGAAGCTGTCCGTGCTTTTGAGCAAGCCAACGATAGTTTCCACAAGCGGTTCTCGAACGATATTGAGAACGTCGGTTTGCACCCTGTCGGTTTCGGCAACGGACACGGGCGGCGTAATCCAAACCTTCTTTTGGGCGGCAAACGGCACGGATTTCGCCGATTCCACTTCAACCGGATCATTTCAGGTTTCGTACGCCGATACGGGCGCAAAGCTCGTTCTTGTCAAGGCTCGCGACAATAAGGGTATCGGGTCCGGCGTCGACACGTTTCACCTGGCGGTGTACGACAAACGCGGGGCCGTGCTTTATGACGGCAATGGAAACACGGGTGGGAGCGCGCCAACCGACACCAACACGTACGTCTCGGGCCAAACTGTCGTGGTACTCGGCAACACGGGAAATCTCGTAAAGTCCGGATATGTTTTCTCCGGGTGGAATACCCGCTCAAACGGGAGCGGCGCGAATTATTCGGCCGGAGCTGCCTTTTCGATGGATACCACAAGTGCGGTCCTCTATGCGCAATGGACAGCCAACCCCACGTTTAGTGTTTCCTACAACGGAAACGGCAACACCGGAGGCACCACACCCTCGGATACCGCGAGCTATTCGATAGGTCAAAGCGTCACGGTACTCGGGAATACGGGTTCTCTTGTCAAGACGGGGAACACCTTTGTCGGTTGGAACACTCAGGCCAACGGCAACGGCATCGGTTACGCGGCGGGGGTATCATTTGTCATGGGCTCAGGCAGCGTGACGCTGTACGCGCAGTGGACCGCCGACCCGACCTACGCCGTCACCTATAACGGCAATGCCAATACGGGTGGCGCCGTTCCGGTTGATGGAAACAACTATCTATCGGGCTCGACCGTTACCGTGCTCGGAAACCCCGGCGGACTTGTCAAGACCGGAAATACGTTCATCGGCTGGAACACGCAGGCCAATGGCGGAGGAACAGCCTATGCTTCGAGAGTCACGTTTACGATGGGCTCCGCCAATGTGACATTGTACGCGCAATGGACCGCCCTTCCGACGTACACCGTTACCTATAACGGCAACGGCAACACGGCCGGGACGGCTCCGGTGGACTCCAATAGTTACATGCAGGGCCAGACGGTAACAACGCGCAGCATGGGATCGCTGGCCAAAACCGGTTATTCCTTTACAGGATGGAACACGCAAACCACCGGCGCCGGAATCGGCTATGCAGCAGGGGCGACCTTTGCAATGGGAACCGCCAATGTAACATTGTACGCTCAGTGGACGCTCATTCCCACCTATGCAGTTACCTATGACGGCAACGGCAATACCGCCGGGGCTGCACCTGCGGACAACAATCATTATACAGTTGGACAATCTGTCACCGTGCTCGGTAACACCGGAAATCTTTCGAAAACAAGCTATACGTTCGTTGGTTGGAACACTCAGGCCAACGGCATCGGCATCGGTTACGCGGCCGGAGTATCATTTGTCATAGGCTCCGGCAACGTGACCCTGTACGCGCAGTGGACTGCCGACCCGACCTATGCCGTCACGTACAACGGCAACACCAACACAGGCGGGACTCCTCCCGTGGACGCGAACAACTATCTATCCGGCTCGACTGTTGCCGTGCTCGGCAATACGGGCGGACTTGTCAAGACAGGAAATACGTTTATCGGATGGAACACGCAGGCCAACGGCGGGGGAACCGCCTATGCTTCGGGAGTCACGTTTGCCATGGGCTCCGCCAATGTGACCTTGTATGCACAATGGACCGCTCTTCCGACGTACACCGTCACCTATAGCGGCAACGGCAGTACGGCCGGGACGGCGCCGGCAGACGCCAACAGTTACCTGCAGGGCCAGACAGTAACAACGCGCGGCATGGGAACGCTGGTCAAACCAGGTTATTCCTTTTCGGGATGGAACACGCAGGCAAACGGAACCGGGATCAGCTACGCGGCAGGAGTCACATTTGCGATCGGGACTGCAAATGTCACCTTGTTTGCCCAGTGGACGCTCATTCCCACCTATGGGGTTGCCTATAATGGCAACGGCAATACCACCGGGGCAGCGCCGGCGGACAACAACCGTTATACTGCCGGTCAACCGGTTACCGTACTTGAAAACACGGGCAATCTTTCGAAAACAGGGTATACCTTCGTGGGTTGGAACACCCAGGCCAATGGCAACGGCATCGGATACGCGACGGGGGTGTCTTTTGTAATGGGCTCCGCCAATGTAACATTGTACGCGCAGTGGACCGCAAACCCCACCTACACGGTGACCTACAACGGCAATACCAACACTTCAGGCACTGTTCCCGTGGATGGGAACAACTACCTTTCGGGTGTGAATGTCACCGTGCTCGGCAATACGGGCGGACTTGTCAAGACAGGAAATACGTTTATCGGATGGAACACGCAAGCCGATGGCGGTGGAACAGCATATGCTTCGGGAGTCACGTTTGCCATGGGCTCCGGCAATGTGACATTGTACGCGCAGTGGACTGCCCTCCCGACGTACACTGTTACCTATACCGGCAACGGCAGCACGGGCGGGATAGCGCCCGTAGACGCCAACAGCTACATGTCGGGCCAGACGGTAACAACACTCAACATCGGGACACTGGTCAAAACCGGCGCTACCTTTACAGGCTGGAACACGAAGCCCGACGGCAGCGGGACCGGTTATGCGGCTGGGGCAACGTTCGCAATGGGTGGTGCAAACGTGACATTGTATGCTCAGTGGACGCTCATTCCGACTTACACGGTCGCTTACGACGGAAACGGAAATACCACCGGGGCAGCGCCGGCAGACAATAACCAATATGTTGTGGGTCAATCTGTGATTGTGCTGGGCAACACAGGCAATCTTATAAAGACGAGCTACACTTTCGTGGGTTGGAACACTCAGGCAAACGGCAGCGGGATCAGCTATGCGGCAGGGGTGTCATTTGTGATGGGCTCCGCCATCGTGACGCTGTACGCGCAATGGACCGCGAACCCGACCTACACCGTCACCTACAGCGGCAACACCAACACCGGCGGCACTCCTCCCGTGGATGGAAACAATTACCTGTCGGGCGCGGCTGTCACCGTGCTCGGCAACACCGGCGGACTTGTCAAGACGGGGAATACGTTGATCGGCTGGAATACTCAGGCCAATGGCGGCGGAACGGCTTATGCATCGGGAGCCACGTTTGCCATGGGCGCCGCCAATGTGACATTGTATGCGCAATGGACCGCACTGCCGACGTACACCGTTACCTATAGCGGTAACGGCAGCACGGGCGGCACGGCGCCTGTCGACGCCAACAGCTACCTGCAGGGCCAGACCGTAACAACGCTCAATATCGTGACGCTGGTTAAAACGGGATCTACCTTTACAGGCTGGAACACGAAAGCCGACGGCAGCGGGACCGGTTATGCGGCCGGGGTCACGTTTGCGATGGGTGTTGCAAACGTGACGTTATTTGCGCAGTGGACGCCCATCCCAACCTATACCGTTGTTTACAACGGAAACGGCAATACTTCCGGGACCTCGCCGGCGGATAATAATCATTATACGGTGGGTCAATCCGTGATTGTGCTCGGCAACACCGGAAATCTTGTAAAGACAAGCTTCACATTCGTGGGTTGGAACACCGCGTCGAACGGGAGCGGCATCGGCTATGCGGCAGGGGTTTCATTTGTGATGGGCTCGGGCAACGTGACGCTGTACGCGCAATGGACCGCGAACCCGACCTACACGGTGACGTACAGCGGCAATACCAACACCGGCGGGACTCCTCCTGCGGATGGGAACAACTACCTGTCGGGTGCGACTGTCACCGTGCTCGGCAATACGGGCGGACTTGTCAAGACAGGAAATACATTCATCGGCTGGAACACGCAGGCCAATGGCGGCGGAACACCCTATGCATCGGGAGTGACGTTTGCAATTGGCTCCGCCAATGTGACCTTGTACGCGCAATGGACAGCCCTCCCGACATACACCGTCACCTATAGCGGCAACGGCAGCACGGGCGGAATAGCGCCGGTTGACGCCAACAGCTACATTCAGGGCCAGACCGTAACAACACTCAATGTTGGGACGCTGGTCAAGGCGGGCTCTACCTTTTCTGGATGGAACACGCAGGCGAACGGCACGGGAATCAGCTATGCGGCAGGAGTCACGTTTGCAATGGGGACATCAAATGTAACCTTGTTTGCGCAGTGGACGCTCATCCCAACCTACACGGTAGTTTACAATGGAAACGGCAATACCTCCGGGGCGGCGCCGGCCGACAATAGCCAATATACGGTGGGACAATCTGTGATTGTACTGGGCAACACAGGCAATCTTGTAAAGACAAGCTTCACATTCGTGGGTTGGAACACCGCGTCGAACGGAAGCGGCATTGGCTATGCGGCAGGGGTTTCATTTGTGATGGGCTCGGGCAACGTGACGCTGTACGCGCAATGGACCGCGAACCCGACCTACACGGTGGCGTACAGCGGCAATACCAACACCGGCGGGACTCCTCCCTTGGATGGAAACAATTACCTTTCGGGTGCGACTGTCACCGTGCTCGGCAATACGGGCGGACTTGTCAAGACGGGAAATACGTTCATCGGCTGGAACACGCAGGCCAATGGCGGCGGAACAGCCTATGCATCGGGAAACACGTTTGCAATGGGATCCGCCAATGTGACCTTGTACGCGCAATGGACCGCCCTGCCGACGTATACCGTTACCTATAGCGGCAACGGCAGCACGGGTGGGATACCACCGTCCGATCCTAATAGCTACCTGCAGGGCCAGACCGTAACAACACTCAATGTCGGGACGCTGGTCAAGGCGGGCTCTACCTTTTCTGGATGGAACACGCAGGCGAACGGCACGGGAATCAGCTATGCGGCAGGAGTCACGTTTGCAATGGGGACATCAAATGTAACCTTGTTTGCGCAGTGGACGCTCATCCAAACCTACGCCGTTGTTTACAGCGGAAACGGCAATACTTCCGGGACCGCGCCCGCGGACAACAATCAATATAGTGCCGGACAAAATGTAACAGTGCTTGGCAACACGGGAAATCTTTCGAAAACAGGGTATACCTTCGTCGGTTGGAACACTCAGGCAGCCGGTGGCGGCATCGGATATACGGGCGGGGTGTTATTCGTCATGGGCTCCGGCAATGTAACATTGTACGCGCAATGGACGGCAAACCCGACCTACACCGTCACCTACAACGGCAATACCAACACATCCGGTATTGTTCCCGTGGATGGCAATAACTATCTGTCCGGCGCGACTGTCACCGTGCTCGGCAATACCGGCGGACTCGTTAAAACCGGCTTTAGTCTTGCCGGCTGGAGCACGAATGCCGGCGGGGGCGGGACTGTGTATGCGCCTGGAGCAACGTTTGCCATGGGCTCCTCCAACGTGACACTGTACGCTCAATGGAACGCCCTTCCAACCTATACCGTCACCTACAACGGCAATACCAATACCAGCGGCAATGTTCCGGTAGACGGCAACGCCTATCTGCCCGGCGCCACCGTGACGGTGCGCAATGTGGGAACTCTTCTAAAGACGGGATGCGCATTTGCGGGCTGGAACACGAGCGCCGACGGCAGTGGGAATCCTTACAGTCCGGGAGACACGTTTGTGATGGGCGCCGCCAACGTGACGTTATATGCGCACTGGACGGTCACCATTACCGCATCAGCCGATTCCAATGGGGCGATTTTGCCGGCCGGCTCCGTTTCCGTGCCGTATAACGGGAGCCAGGCGTTCACGATCACCCCAAATGCCGGCTATCAGATTGCCACGATCACCGTTGACGGCTCACCGGTTGGTAGCCCCCAGTCGCCTTACCTATTTACAAGTGTCACGGCCGCTCATACTATTACAGCCAGTTTTGCAATTGACACCTTTACAGTAACTTATAATGGCAATGGCAACACCGGCGGAAACGTCCCAACCGATCCAAATAAGTATACGTATGGTCAGAATGTAACAGTACTCGATAATACGGGGAGCCTTGTAAATACCGGATTCAACTTTGTAGGATGGAACACGCAGGCCGATGGCCTCGGTACGACCTATTTGGCAACGCAGACAATTGTCTCAATTTCTTCGAATATAACCTTGTATGCACTATGGCAGTGAGCCCGTCATTGCTATATCATCGTCGACTTGATTCCACGGTCCATTCGTGAGCACAGGCAGGGGCGCGCTACTAATCATGGCCGCCCCGCCTTCCCCAGTAGTATAATTTATAATCGATTCGAGTTACGACATACTTCTGTGCTCCCCATAAAGAAAATGAGGAACTTGGTTCCAACGGAAAACAGAAAGACCAGTTATCAACCATGGCCTTTTCATTAGGCGATTTCGCCAATATCAAGAAAATAGGCGACGGCCGCATGGGGACCGTGTACAGTGCAACACACAAGTCCTCCAAACGCAAAGTCGTCATCAAGGAGCTTGCCTCCGGACTGCCCGCCGGCGACGGCCTGATGAAGGGTCTTGCGGACGAGGCCGGGGCGGCCGTCTCTCTGATCCACGACAATATTCTGCGTGTGTTCGATTCCGGCGCAGAGGGTGGGTCATTCTACATATCAACGGAGTATGTTGACGGATGGGATTTCGAAAGCCTGCTGCAACAGCCGCGGCCCATGCCTCTTGCAATCGGCGCCATGATTATTCTCCAGGCCTTTAAAGGCCTGCTCTACGCACATTCCCGGGGCATCGTGCACTGCGACGTCAAACCGGAAACGATCCTGGTTTCCAGGACCGGAAGAGTGAAGGTCGACGATTTCGGCCTGGCCTTTGCGGCGACGTATTCCCGTGAGAACATCGATCCGTCAAGGGTCTACATAACTCCGGCGTATGTTCCGCCGGAGGTCGTGATGGGGAGTCGGCAAAAAGATGTGTACATGGATATCTGGTCGTGCGGGGTTCTGGCGTACAGAATCCTGGCGGGTGAGCTTCCATTCATCTCCACGGAACCAACCTCCCACATGTTTTCCATCGTTCACGAAAGGGAAAAAGATATCCGCATCGCTTCGCCGGTCGTTCCGGACACCGTCGTAGGCGCCGTTTTCGATTGCCTTAACAAAGACAAACTGCTTCGTCCGCCCACGCTCGGACCGCTCATAGAGTCGCTTGAGAATTATGTTACCGAACTCGGCGTTCGAGACGTCCAGAAATGCGTGTGCGACTATCTCAACGGACCTTTCAGGATCCCCTCCTACCTGGCGGGACTTCTCGTGCGGTACCATCTCAAGAAAGGCGAGGTCCTGCGCGATGCGGGCGATGCGCTCGACTCGGAAGCGCATTTCAAAGAGGTTGAACGGTATGGCGGCAAAGACCTGCTTCCCCCAAAATGGAGGATAACCCACGAGCTGCCGGCGCGGGAAGGAGGGCCGGGAGAAGAAGAACGAAGCGCTGTGCATTTGTCAACGCACGTCCGGCTCGGGGCGCTGGCCTTGGGCGCGGGCTGCATTTTGTCGATCGCCAGCATTTCGGCGCTCGTAAGCGTCCAGAGAATCACCGCGTCGGACAGGGTCGCCGTCCGGGCGCCTTCGGATACGCAGGCGTCTTTAGCGAACGCCGAAAGAATCCAGACTCGAGACCACGTGAGACCGCCTGAGCACGACAGTTCCCTGGCGTCGGCTGTTGCCCCAGTCGATCATCAGCCTGCTTCCGCCGATGACTCGCAGGAGACTCAGAGCGTTCAGCCACGCCCCGAGGCGACAAAAAGAAAAAGGCCTGCCCCTCTTTCTGCAATAGAACGCCCGTCCATCAAGCAGGCGGGCGCACCTGCGATTGGGATTTTGCGGCTCAGGGTTGATCCTCCTCAGGCCCGCGTGCTGGTGGATGGAGTAAAGATCTCCACTGCCGCCTTGTCGGAAGGAGAGCGCCTTACGGCCGGGAGCCATTCCATCGCGGCGTTTTGCGACGGCTATGCCGCCTACAACAGCACGGTGCGAATCGAACGAAGCGAAACCCAGGCGCTTGCGGTAACGCTCAAGGCGCTTGAAAAGGGCACCGGACTGCTGCATGTCCATTCATACCCCTGGGCGGAGGTATTTGTGGATGATGTCGACAAGGGTCCGTGCCCCACATCGCAGCCGCTGGCGCTTTCCGAGGGCGATCACGTGGTTCTTGTCAAACGGGACGGCTTCAAGCCATACGTTGAAACGGTCCACATTACCACAGGAGAAGAGGCCCGCCTCAAGGTCGAGCTCTCACGATAACCGGGCCGACGGGCGTCCGCTCTAAAAGGCCGCGGACGCCCTCCGGCTCACCGCAAGACCAGCATGGTGGTTGTTTTAACCCGGGAATCTGCTGTAAGCACCACAAAATACAATCCCCGCGCCAGGGCAGGAACGTGCACGGCTCCGGAAGATCCTGTGACGGCAATCTCCGTCACCAATTTTCCGTTGCACGAATACAAAGATATCCGGGCATTCGTGGAGGTGCCGTCATAGGCGTATTTCAACTCACCGCTCTTTGTCATAGTCACCGCCATGGCTCCAATGAAAGTGTAATTTATCGTCGGCTTGTTATTGTTGACGACGGGAGAGGCGGGCGGCAAACCAAAATCAAGGATATAGTCGGGGCCATTGCCGCTGTAGCCGGGTAAATTCGGCGATGGACATGTAAACAGGCTGTTAGGATCGTCATAAGGAAAACTGTATGAAGTAGGACATGCGGCCTTTTTTAGTGCTCGGCAAGCATCATTGTCCTGGCAATAAAACCCGTTGGTATCGAGTACTCCATTAATGGTATCCAAATTCAACATTGACGCCGGAGCGGTCAAATACAAGTCTTTTGTGCAATCATCCTCCCCGCCGCAAGTCCATCCTTGTCGACCCTGTATGGAGTCATAGTGTGGATTGTCGGGAGGGAACGTCCCGGGTAACGGATAGTATAACATGGGAAGGTTATACCCGTCCACCAGGCTTACATCGTACCAATCGCACCCCCACCCCGAAGTCTCCGTGATCTCAGCGAGGGTAAACGGTCCGTTGGCATATTTGGGGTCCCAAAGGCCCCAGATTCTCGCAGATGTCCAATGGTTTGGGATCTGAATTATTGTGTCGTGTCCAATCGGTAGCACAAAAGTAAGGTTTGTCCAAGCAGCACCATTGCCGTTGCCGTTTACATGGACAGTAAGGTCTTTATGCCAATAATTGTGCATGAAGTAATACCGCGTGCCCGTGCCATATTTGCCATTATTGTGAGGAAATGTGTCTGCTTCGAATGGTTGGCACACGGAACATGGGACAATTGTTGTTTGGGCCGGAACTTCGACCGGAACCAGAAAAAACAACACAGCCGCCAGAGAAAGAAACTTCTTCATGCATCCCCCTTTTCTTTTATTAATTGGAGTTTTCCATTTTACAAAACGATTCGGTGAGTGCCGACAGATTTCTCTTGCAAAATCCATCCTTTCCCGCTTTCCGCAATTTCCGTCCGGTTCCGCGAGGATCTCCGTATCTTGAGAATATAAGGTTTATTGGCGGTCCTGTCAACTTTAGCAGTAAAAAACGCTGATCCTTTTGACGCGCTTACCTGGCAGTGAAAATGCCATTCCTTTGAACAAGATGGGGGAGCAGTCATGACGATTATTAATCTTGACAACTGTACATATTAAATTATAGAATTACTTCAGAGACTCCTGAACTCCGGCGGAGCTGTGATGCTCAGGAAGGGAGGTTTTGATGTTGCATGATTCCTATGTCATGCAAGTGTTTTAGCAACAGAGAGTTGTTTCAATCGAAAGCTAGCCCGAGGGGCTTTGTATGAGATACTTGCTTTATGGAACCAAGGGATTCACGCTCGTCGAACTAATGGTTGTAATCGTCATCATCGGGATTCTTGCCGCAGTTTCGATTCCCAAGTTTGTAGACGCTTCCCAGAAGGCCAAGGCGTCCGAGTTCCCGTTGCAATTAACCGCCATTTATACGGGCCAGTTGGCGTACCAGGCGCAGGGCGGCAACTTCGTAACGTCGCTGCAAGCGCTCAAAGATTCGGCATATGTGGATATTCCCTCCACCACCAAATGGTTTTCGTACACAATGCCGAGTGCCACCATTACAACTTTTCAGGCTTTTGCAACTGTAAATAGCCCTGGATTCGGAGTTGCGACGGGCACGGATTATGGCGCTCTCGATCAAACCAATTCCAAGTACTGCACTGCGGCCTTGAAAAGATACTGCCCGAGCTGGCAGTAATGGCGGCAAGCGAGTTTCAGGCAAAAAGCCCCGTCCCCCAAAGAGGCGGGGCTTTTTGTGTGCAACTCCGGTTCACTTGACCTTGAACATCGTCCTTGAAACCTTTGAAAGACGTATTTTTGGGGTAGAAACATGGAAATAGGCGTCGGGCGATAGCCGAAGTACCCTATGGGCAGGAATGGTGAAGTGGGGGATCTTGTGCAGGGGCAAAGGGGCACTGCGCTCATCGAAAAGGCGGATGGAACCCGAGAGGATTAAGCGGTAAAGCGAGGAACGTTCAAATGTCTTTGTTTTGTCCAAACTGCCTTTCCGAATACCTCGAAAAGTACGACTTGTGTCCTACGTGCGAACTCAAGCTGGTGCCGTTTGAGGACTTGCCGCCGCACTGCGCCTCATGCGGCGGCAAGTACTCCAAAGGGACAAAAACATGCCCGAGGTGCGGGATCGATCTGGTGTCGTACAAATCGGTCGACGATTTCCTGGAACGCAAGCCCGCGACGGTCGATGTTGCGTTCGTCACCGTCCACGAAACGTCGCATTTGCCGGAGCTGGCATTGATCAAGGGGGCGCTCGAGGCCGCAGGGATTCCCTATGTTGCAAAAGGGGAAGAGCTGCAAAGCCTGTTTGGGGCGGGGTTGCTCGGCGGGTTCAACCCCGTAACCGGAGCGGTGCAGATCATTGTTGAGAAAAGGCGCGCCAAAGAGGCGCGGGAGATCATCGAGGACTTATTCAAGAACAACGGCAGCGGTCCTGAAGCAGCTTGACATCCACAACGGGCGCATTGCCGTTCAAGGAATGAAGAAGGCGGAGGATGCAAATCCTCCGCCTTCTTTTTTCCGCTGATGCCGGCTCCGGAACGCGTTTACTCCTCGTTCCCTCTTTCCGCGAAAATTACTTGTCCGTCGGAGGAGGCGTTGTTGGAGTTGCGGTAGTGTCTTTTGCCGCCGCTTTTTTGGCCTTCTTGGCTTTCTTGGCCTTCTTGGAATGTTTCTTCGTCTTGGTGGAATCCGTGGCGGCTGCGCCGGAACTCGGCGCCACCGATTCGGTTGACGAAGGAGCAGTTGTCTGGTCTTCGGCTGCAAGGGCTGCAACGGCCATGGAAGCCGCGATGAAGGCTGCGAGAACCATCTTGAGTGTGACGTTCATGCTGCACTCCTTTTAAAGAGATTAGGTGATGAGTGAAAAAACGATTTACGATTTTACCCCGGCATTTTTTTTGCGGAGAACTATGCCGGATGGTTCAAATCTTGGATTCAGCCCTGTCCGGCTAAACCTCTTGACCAATGGCTAATAGAATGATAATTGCACTGGAGCGGAGCGCAAAGAACGTAACCGCTCGTAATTGACCCGTAGTAATTCAATCAAGCTTTCAAAACCAAGCAGCCTTTCTCGGATAACCCGCAGTAATTCCAGCATGGTGAAGGCATACCGTGCTTGGAATTTTATAAACGACAACAGGAGATACAAGATCATGGCTATCCACACCTGTGTCATTACCGCGTTTTCGCTGGTCCCGTAGAACGTCTTTATCTTCAAGTGCTGCTTGATCCACTTGAAAAATGTTTCTATCTCCCATCTTCCCTTGTACAGTGCAGCAATTGTCGTTGCCGACAACGTGAAATTGTTCGTCAGAAAGACCAGGTTCTTGTTTAACTCCTTGTTGTAATACTGTATCAGTCGCAGCTTCTCCGGATATGCCTTGCTTTCGTAAAAATTCGACATTTCGACTTCCTGATCACGGATAATTCCGCGTCTTACGTTCGGTTCTTTGTGCTGTCCGACAAGATGATATGCCATGTTGGATTTTGCCAGGATCACGAATGTAACACCAGTCGTATGCAGTGAATGAAGCCAGCCAAAATCTGTGTAGCCTCGATCAATGGTGAGGATGCTGTCCGGCGGAAGCGCAGGAAAATCATATTCGGCATCTTTCACCACCCGAATGTCATGGACTTTCCCGTCCGTCATCCGGATAAACGACGGTAGGTAACCGTCATGGTCCAGAAGCATATGAAGTTTCAATCCACCTTTGCGCCTGCGATACCGTGCCCATGGAAACGATGACAGACATACGCTGATCAAGGTTGAATCATGCGTAAATACCGGAACCTTTACCCGAAAGTCATGACGAGGTGCCAATCGCTGGCATTTATCCAGAAACTGATAGAAAAGATCTTCAAACATCTTGTATGGCCGGAGAGCGAGTGCATCTGCCAGTGTACTGCGGGCTACACTCGCAAGACCAATATGTTCCCACTTATCCGCATTGCTCTTCAGACACGCTTCTACATCCCGAAAGCTGACCAAATCCTTTACCAGCGAAAAGAGCAAAATCTGCATCTCCTGCCAGCAGGTCATGCTCTTTACGTACCTGTCTCCTTCGTACCGATTAACAATGCGCCAGAATCCCTTCCGATTCAACAGTTGCGTTATCTGATTGAATATTGTATTTCTTCTGTTCAAGGGCTGCCTCCTCTTTTTAATCGTCAAAAACTAAACCTTCAACGATAAAAATAGGTTGGTAGCCCTTCTCTTGTTGTCAATTTAACCGGACACTACTGTCTTGGATTATAAATTAAATTCTGCCAATAAAAAAACACGAAGAAATTTGTTTGCCGGCCTTGGGAATGTCTGCAGGCCGGGTTGAGCCTGCACGGATTTGTACGGTCTCACCGCTGAGGATTCGCGGCATCCAGGAACGAGTTTAGATAGGCGAGTTCGGATGAATCCCGGTCGAGAAGGTACTTGGTGTTGTAATCCTTCTCGTTAAGCTGCAGCGCCGTTTTGTAATTGGAAATAATCTGTTCGAACAGGGCTTTGCTTTCGAGAAGATTTTCCACGATTACCTGGCGCGACTGGTTGAAATCCTGCGCCATCCTTACGTTGTATTCCTTGAATTCCAGGATTTGCCCTCCCAAGGTGTATCCCATTGCCAGGAAGTTCCTGTCTACGGTTTGCTTTATCTGCGCAACCGAATCGCTGTCCATGCCGCACAATTGGGAGTAGATGTTCTTCCGGTACTTGACGATTGGAGTGAGCCCCATGAACGGCTTGTCCAGGAGCTCGAATTTTGAGAAGATGATGCAGGGCTTGTCGTCGGTATTCAGCGGAACGCTGCCGCGGAATTCGTCAATGGCCTCCTGGTCCAGGACAAACCCGTTGAGCAGGTCGTAAACATCAAGGACATTCACCTGTTGAAGGTCCTGTTTGATTTGGCTGTCCCCAAACAGCATCCGCGCTTTGTTGAAGTCCACCCTAAGCGGGCTCTTCGATCCGAGCAGGACGGTGTGTCCGATGGTTTTATATCCGCCCGAATAGTACACCGCCACGTAGGGGAATGCAGCGTGGAACGTGCTGAGGATGATCCTGTAATCCCGTTCCAGGATGCCGTGCAAGGGAATCCATTGGCACATCACTCCCCGGTCGGTGAGTTTACTACTGCATAATTCGTAAAACTCCTTGGTGTACAGTATCCAGCTGTCGCTGCTGGTCGGATGGGTCGCGTCGGCGCTTATGATGTCGTACCGTTTGTTCGTGGTAAGGACATAGTTTCTTCCGTCGTTGACAATCAGGTGCACTATCGGGTTGTGGAGTACGTCGTGATTCTCATATGAAAAATATTGTGCTGCGTTGAACGCCTCTTCGCAGATTTCCACGCAGTCCACGTGCTCCATGCCCGGCAGGCCCGCTATGGTGCCGGTGGCGATGCCGCTGCCGAACGTCACCACGAGCGCATTCCTGGTTTCGGGAGCATACACGGCCGGCAGGACGCCGAGAAACCGGAACGCACGCATGCTGAAATAGTCGGTGTTCACTTCGCCTATGCCGTCGATGAGCATGTATTTGCGCCCGTTCTTCCCCCCGATGTCCTGGAACACGGTTGTCGTGCCGTTGACATTTTCCTTGCAGTAAAGCATCCGGTTTTCCGGGGGAGGATACCGGTTGCTGTACACATTCAAGAAGGCGTTTTTCGGCAATGCTACCGCCGGAATGCCTGCCAGAACAAGCATGCATGCCGCAGTGACCGCCTTGGTTTTCGGCGCAAGGCCCGACCCTGCGACAACGCAGATGAGGCCGATAAGCACGCTGGTGAGGCTCACCGCGACGATGCTGCTCTGAACGCCCAACAGGGGGATAAGGACAAAGCCGCCGGCAAATGACCCGGCAACGCCGCCCACCGTATTGGCGCCGTACACCTCGCCCGTCGATTTCGCAAATGCGGCGGAATGCCCCGAATACATCTTGGTGAAAACCGGAAAGGCGCCGCCCATGAGGGCTGTCGGTACGAACATGGCAAGAGAGAAGACAAGGAATCGTATGGCGATTTCTCCGGTCCAGCCTGTTCCGAACACCGTATTGAGGTTCAAAATAAGCCCGTTCATGCGGGAAATAATCGGAATGGAAAGGAGGCACAGGAACCCGATCGATGTTTCCATCCATCCGAGAAACAGGAACGGGTCCTTTCTGGAATCAATAAAGCGTGAAACGAGGAACCCTCCGGCCATGATGCCGAACAGGAACGTCGCAAGCATGATGGCAAACGAATGGACGCTGTTGTCGACGAAATATTTGAGCACCCTGAACCACGCCACTTCATACGCCATGGTGCAGAATCCAGCCAGCCCCGCAACGAGGAGGATAAGCGCGGTTCTGTTCTGCGGACTTTTGATTCTTAAGGCTTTGTCGTTCACGCGGTCCTGGTTTTCCGGTCGAACAGTCTGTTGAGCAGCAGGGCGGCGCAGCCGATCGCCAGGTCTATGGCGGCGGCGGCGAACACCGTCCCTTTCATTCCGGCGAATCCGAGGAGCAGGAATATCGTGGCGATGCAACCGAGAACGCTGCCGAGCGTATTTACGGAGTACAGGACCCCGATGTCTTTTCCAAACCTGCCTTCCTGCCGCGCCAGCAGTTTGACCGCGACGGGGAATGTCGCACCCATCAAGGTTGTCGGAACAATCATGAACACAACCGACAGGAAGAACAGCATGATCCTGAACGCAAGGAAACTTGGGCTGAACACTTTGTTGACAAACAGGTACAGGCTCTGGAACAGGGGAAACGAGAGCAGCAGCAACAGTGCCGAAAGAAAGATCCCCGCGTGCACGCAGGCGAACAGCACGACGTTGTTTTTTGTCTTTTCGGCAAGCCTGCCGAACGTGATGCCCCCTACGGCCATTCCGAGCATGAACGCCGCAAGGACGGCGCTCACGGCAAAGACCGTGACCCCGAATACAAGGTTGAACATGCGCGCCCATACAATTTCGTAGACCAGGTTGCAGAACCCGGACAAAAAAAACAGCACCACGATCAGGGGCGCAAACATGTTTTTCGGCATCGATGTTTCCTTTGACAACCGCCTGTTTGCGGTATGCCAGGAGGTTTTTGGTACAGCAAAATATACTATTCTTTGCGGCCGATTATGAAGGGTGATTTTGTTGAGAGCGGTTAGAACGGCAACGGCCCCGTTGCGGCGCATCGCCGAACACGGGCGGAATTGCCGCACGGCGATCATGGGCCGGTGCCAACCGGTTTGTTTCCGGCATGGCGCAAACAAAATTGAGATTTCTTTGCCTTTCTTTTATATATTTTATAGTTGGATGGAAGGGGGATGCCGTTTCCAATGATTCGGCATAAATGCACATTTTTTGCCGATTTCATATTCCCCTGTAATTTTCTTCCTCAGCGCTTCTTTTCCATCGTATTGTGCAATGGCCGGCGGCGGATGCAGGACGTATTTTCTCAGGCGCAGATCGCGGGGATTTTTCGAACGTTTTTGTTCCGAGCGCAGTCTAAGAGGAGGGAAAATTGGGGCTGATTGATTAAGCATTGATTAACAAAGAAGAGATGCCAACGTATCACACTTTTTCAACCGGAGGGTCTTCTTATGGCTCAATGTTCAAGAGTAATGAGTGCCATCATTGTGGCTGGATGCTTTCTGTTTGCCGCGCATGCCCAGATAAACATTACGGGAAAGGTTACCGATCCCTTAACGTATAATGGCGTGAAGGGCGCACTGGTGACCCTCAAGGTGGCCAATCTTTCTGCAACTACGAATGACACCGGGGGGTACACTATTTCAAGCGGGATTGCTGTCCGCTTCTTTGGCCAAGGCCAAGGCCAGATTATACGAACGCCGTTTTTCAAGCAAAATATTCTCTCCTTTGGCGTTGCGAATGACGGCGAACAAGTCCGGCTGGACGTGTACAGTCTGACGGGCCGACGCGTGGCATGTATCCTTGACAGGACCTTGAATTCGGGCAACTACCAGATTACCCCGTACCTATCGACCTTGGCAAACCAGGTTTATTTTGTCAAGCTCCAGGCTGGGGCCAAGACTTCCATGTTCAAGATGCCTTTTGTGGACAAGCGCGCTGCTGCGTCAGGCGGCACGCTCAAGACATCCGACTTTGGAGAACTCTCGACGGGCCTTGCAAAGGCGGCCGCCGCCGTCAACGATACTCTTGTAGTAACTGCAACAGGGTACAACACCACTACAAAGCCCATTACATCCTATTCCGGTACCTTAAACCTGTGGCTTGTGACAACCGGGACTCACGCCGGTACAATCATGTTTGACAACGGCTCGTATTCCGGATGCCAGACTGCCGCTTCAGTCATCGTTCAGGACCTGGATCTTTGGGGCCCAACCGCCCCTCAGACCGTCCAGGTGCGGGTGTGGGACCATGCCGATCCAATCGGATTTTCGCTCTCGCTCAAACTTGATACCACAGGGGCCGGACTGTACGACGCCTTAATTCATTTCAACATTAATGCATCCGATTCCGTAACGCATACGCTGAAGGTTCAGCAACCGGCGGAAGCGATGGGCGACAGCATATATGCAGTATACGTGGATGCTGCTCCGCCGGCAATAGACACCACCATGGTCCAGTGGTCCGGAAACGTGGGAAATGTCGGTCCCGGAGCTTCGCAATACTTTGGTTTGGCATTTCCAATAATCGTCAATCTCAACGATCCCGACCTTACCGACTCGCTCGCCTATGTGTTCGCAAAGGACTCAGCAGATACCGCGGGCATTAAAATGACCCTTAATCCGGTTCCCGGGTCCACCGGCAGCTACTCGGGCAAATTGTGGGTCTCGACAGCCGGTTCGTCCCAGGCTAACGGCGTGCTCAAGGTATTTGGGCAGAACATTCTTTCCGGAGAGGGCATCACACTGATATACAACGATCTCACGCCGAAGCAAACTGAGTATGGCAGTATCTGCACCTGGTTCCCGACGCTTGGAACGATTACGACGGATTCGCTCGCTTATCACACGCTCGGCGACACCATGGCCATAACCCTCACCGACAACGATATCAGCCTTCCCAAAGCGGCGGTGCGGGTGACGAGCAAGAAGGACCCAACCGGGTTCATCGACAGCCTTAGCTTTAACGGCACAAGCTACAGCAGAAAATTCGGCGGGAACGTGGGATTCTCCACAACCGCTGCTTCGTCGGCGGCAAACAGCATCATAGCGGTGCAGAATCCCGACACTATCACGATTATCTACACCGATGCCAACCCGGATAGTGTGGTGACTCGGAAAGTGCCCTGGAGCCTGCAGTAGTTAGTCGTACGGTGTTCGTCGTTTTTTGACTCGTAAAAAAGGCATCCTTTGGGATGCCTTTTTTATTGATCTTTACGGAAGATAAGGCCGGTATTTCCTTCAGGTGCTCGATTTTCCCGCAGCACTCCGGTTGCAGTTTAAATCGTTATTTACGGACAAGCTCTAAACATGATTCTGGATTGCCGAGCCGGTGCGGCGAATACCAAATACGATTTTGGATTGCTGAGCCGGTGCGGCGTGGATGTACCCGCGGCAAGCCCGTAACTTCGGTTGCGCGCACCGTAATAGCACCCGGTTACAAGATTCTCAACCGAGCTAACTCGTCAACTTTGCAACTATTGGTAGCTCGATCTATCTTGACAATTGTGGACATTGCCTTCTGCCAAGCGCACGGGTGCCCAGACCATTGTGTGAAAGTACATCAAAACATCTGTGTGCCACGCTCACCCTTGAGCGTGCCGTAATGCGGTAGCCCTGCGTCTTCAAAAATCGCACAGGTGGCCTAATCCTGTGAGATCAGGTCTGGCCGTAGTGCCGGAAAACTGAGTGTGGTCCTCGGCCTATGCCAGGAAATACAAGAAAGGTGTAATTCCGGATACCTTTGCCATGCCTGTTGCAATGCCAAATCCTCAATACTGGAGAATAGGTGCTTTTTGAAGGAAAATTGCTATTGTGTTTTCCAAATCACGGTCCGGGGGACCGTGGCACACGGTTGGTTGTTTCGGTCACAGGGCTAGGGCACCCGTGCGGATTTGCAAAAAGTTAAGAACAGCATAACTCTCGACAGTATTGAAAAGACGGCAACTGATTTTTCAGACGAGATCGATGCAAGAAACAATGGGAAGCCATGGCGGAGGAAATAATGTGTAATGAAAAATCCATTGATGCATCTTCACGGCTGTTTTTAGCGTTTTCTCTATCCCGCCTCCAAAAGGAGAAATGGATCCCGTGTCTTTCTCCTACGGGAATTTCTACATCGTCGGCTTCAGCGAAACGCCCACCCCGGATTTGTATACGTCAACCACAAGATACGAGCACCCGGGGTAATTGTTGGTGGGATCGTAATTGTGCAGGAGCCGGAAATTAGTGAAAAACGGGATCCCGTTCCGGTAACCGCACCAGTAGCCGTGGAAATGCCCGGAAAAGTAGGCGAGGACATTGTAGTCGTCCAGCATGCGGAACAATTCGATTGAGTTGTCGACTGCAAAGCGCGGCGAGTCCGGGTGCATGGGAAAATGAGTGAACACCAGAAGCGGCATCGAGCGAGGAATGTGTGAAAGCGTTTTCTTGAGCCACAGCTTGGTTGAAACTTTTACCGTCACCTGGGCCTTGGGGCCGTTTGACAAATCGAGAAACAGCATCCCCACGTTCTTGTGAATAAAGAAATGGTCTTCGTGCGCCTCGCTGAACACCGAGGCGAAATTTTGTTTTCCTTCGTCGCCCGGCCCGGTTATGTCGTGATTTCCGATAAGCGGGTAATAGGGTTTGTGAATCCCTCTGTCGAACTGTTTCTTGAGCGATGCCAACTCGTCGACCGTGCCGTTGTCCGTGAGGTCGCCCGCCAGGACGGCAAACTCCCACCCGCCGACTCCGATGGTATTGGGGTTGTCCCATTCGTCAAAGACTTTCTTCAGCATGGCGCTGTCCACTGCGCCTCTGTAATGGATATCGTTACAGAAGATGAACCGGAAACGCCGTTCCGAACGGGAGGACGAATCCCCGGACCTGGTGCATGAATAGAGGCAGACCAGGGAAACGAGTGCAATGCACGGGAACATGATGACGCGGATTGGTTTCATTATTGAACTAATTCTATCATCGCGTATCATGGAGTGCAATCTCCTTCTCCTAAAAGCCGCCTGCCTATCTATACTGTTTGATCTTTGCGTACAGTTCGGAGCGCAAATACGTGCCTCCGCGGAAGGGGAGGCGGCCGTCGGCAAGCGGAACGTTCAGCAGGTTTTCGCCGCCGGTGCGCAGCCGGTAGGCGATGCCGCTGAGGGAAAGCACGGTGGGTGCAATGTCAAGAAACGATGCCACGCAGTTTGTCTCGCAGTGCACGCGCGAATCCGGGGTAATCACAAAAAGCGGGACGTATTCGAAGAACCGGCTGTCGTAGGTGTACGATGCCTTCTTGTAAACGATGAATGAGTTTATGGGAGTGTGGTCGCCGTACATGAATATATAGCAGCCCGGGTTCGATTCCCGGATGCTCTTGATAAATGCGCTCAATTCACGGTCTACATACGACATTGAGTTGTAATACGCTATGGTGTGATCGTCGGGTATCGAGTCGAAGAGCTCGTTGTGGTAATACGGGTTCACCAGGGTAAACGGCTCATGGCTGCTCATGGTGATGATGTGGTACAAAAAGGGCTCACGCTGGGTGGGAAGTCGTGTCTTGACAAAATCGAAGACTCCCCCGTCGGGCGCACCCCAACTTATCTCCTTGAGCCCCATGGCGGCTATGTCGTAGAATTTGTCGTATCCCATCTTCTTGAATATTTCGATCCGATTGTCGAACTGCCCCCAGTTGCCGTGGAAAACAAAGGTCCCGTAGTTGCCCTTGACAAGCCGTTTGAGCATGGAATTCGCATACCGGTAATTCTTGAGCCGGTTTGTGGGAAAGTCCGCGAGCGGCTCAAGGCTGTTGATGACGGAAAACTCGCAGTCGGTGGTGAGCCCCGCCTCATGATAGCTGAGCGCATACGGAAAAAAAAGGCATTTCTCGGAAAGATCGTGGAGAAAGGGCGTCACAAAGGCCCCTTTGTATTTCCGTTCGATTATGTATGCATCCATAGACTCCACCTGGATCAGGACGAAATCCGGATGCTTGCTTTTCACCGCCGGTGCCGATATTTCCGGGCCGTACCGCAGGCCCAGGGAATGCTCATTTGTTTTTCGGTAGTTGAGGAGATCGGCGATGTTGAACACAAGCAAGCCGTATTTCTTGACCATGGCGACGTCCGAAAAAGACGGATCGGCGATGTTGTACTTCGAGGAAAACGACTGAGGGTTCCACAGCAAAACGGCGACAACGACGGCAACGGCGGCGCACTGCAGCGCAGGCTTGAAAAATACCCGTTTGTTTAGCTTCCAGAACCTCGAATACACAATGATCATGGCAATGACAAAAGGTGCGTCAACGGCAAGGAGCCACAGGCGTGCGTCAAGAGGGACCTTCGTATTTCTCGCAAGATCGACGGCCTCGGAATAGAGGCGTATGAACTGGCTGAAACGGAGGTACTCGTTAAGGCTGAAATGGTAGGTGAGGTTGAGAGCCATGTAGAACGTCTGGAGAAGATAAAAACCGGCGAGCCAGAACCAGTGACGGGGCCTGGTGAGAAAGATGAGAATAAATACGCATAGAATGATATTCCTGAAAAAACTTTGAAAGAGAAGCGGGAAAGACGACAGGAGCGGCACGTCTATAAGGCACCGGTAAAAGAAGGACATTTTGAGCGCGTTTGCGGCCGCAAAAAGAAGGAAGATCAGAGCCGGCGCCGCGGCTGGCTTCCGCATTGTCTTCACGAGGGCCGGGACAAAAGGCGGCATTGCTGGTCTTGTCATGTATGTTCTCCTTATCGCACGATTATTGCCCGACAGAGGCCTTGAGCCGAATCTTTTTATGGTTTAAGCGTCGCACTGTCCGGCATCCACACATGATACTCTTTTCTTCTCACGTTCCACGGGTGCATCCAGTGAAAATAGTAGAACGACCGCGGCCGCACCAGCGGAGCGCTGTCGGAAACAATTGCCTGTCTCACGGGCGTGCCGTCGGGCCACGCGCCCATGAAACGCTGGGAAGCGCTTTCGGGGCCGAGGGCCATGGCTTGCGCCGCAGGGTTGCCGGTGAAGGCATAGTCCGACAGCGCATCAACATATTTGAAAATACCGTAATAGTCAAGCGCATCGGCGGACGTTTGCCCGTGGTCGAAGGTGGTCGGCGTGGAATGATCTGCAACAAGCCGGCAGCGGCTTGACGCATTTGAGTCGCTCAGGAGGATCACGAACTTTTTCCCTGAGGCCGGAATGCCTATGGTTTGGAAGATGTCCTTTGCCATCCGGTGGTCGTTGCAGTCGTCGTCCTGGAACACCTCGGCAATGAGCTTGACATTGGGTGGAAAGCGTTCAAGCTGTTTCTGTGTTATTCCAAAGACGTAGTGCGGCGCCATGAGATACATGAAAGCGCCGCCGGCGCCCCATTTCAGCCGGACAAGCGCCCGGTACATGTGCGAAGGAATACAGCTCGCGCCGAACGAATGCCCGATCATGCCGATGCGCGTGGTGTCGACGTACGGCGCCCACGAGCGGGCGGCGTGCCGCACGCCGCGGAACATGCGGCGATACGTGGGGCCCTGGTACGGGAACGATATCATGCGGTAGGTAAGAAACACGACGCAGTAGCCCCTGCTCGCCAGGTGGCGCAGAGTTCGTTCATAGGTAACCGGGTCATTGCCGCCTTTGCCCATGCCCGGGAAGAAGTAGACAAGGGGGAGCGGCTGCCGCACGTTTGCCGGGCGGAACAGGTAGTATTTGTCGTGAACCAGAAATCTGCCGCTAACACTGTCCACCGTTACCGGCAAGGCGCCGTCGGCCCCGTAGCCGGATGAAATGGGAGGAATGGCATCGGGGCACCGCCCCTCGATTTCAATCATCAGGGAAAAAACAAGTGCGAGTATGAGCGAATAGTTGGTCTTCATCACGTTCATGTTCTACATTCGCGCGGCAACAGATCACGAACACATCTCTGGTGACCAGAGGGAATCACCACCATATTTTGACATTTCCGCCCGGTATTTTCCAGGGCCAAATGATCGTTCTGCGGAATTTTCGGTTTGGTGGCGGAAAAGGCCGTTGCCGCTAAGGGCTTGGTTCTCAACAAAGTGCTCCATTTTGAGGTGCTGAAGGCCGTAATCCTGTCAGAAGAAGACGGAAGAGCACAGGTGGCAGGGTTGAAAGGAGGCGTTCGATGAAGACGCAAGCGAGTCTCAATGAAATGCGTGGATTCACCGTTAATGCCACGGACGGGCAAATTGGAAAAGTGAAGGACTTCTATTTTGACGACCGGACATGGAAGCTGCGATATGTGGTCGTTGCACTCGGGAACGCGGCTCCGGGTCGGAACGTTCTCATTCTACCGCAATCGCTTGAGAAGACCGGAGAATGGACCAACTCGCTTTCGCTGAATATTACGCGGGAGCAAGTGGAGAAAAGTCCGGACACCGATACCGATATGCCTGTCTCGAGGCAGCATGAGATTGCGGTGAGGCACCATTACGGAGCCGACGTATATTTTTCCTGGGGCGAGGGGTTGATGGGCAGTCACAATATTGATTTATCGGAATATGCCGCCCCCGAGATGACCCGGAACAAGGATGGAAAGGAATTCGACCCGCATCTCAATTCGTTTCGGGGGGTCATCGGGTTCCAGGTAAGGGCTGCAGACGGCAGGACCGGTCGAGTGCAGGATCTTATCGCCGACACCGACACCTGGGTTGTCCAGTACGTGGTGGTGGGGGCCGGAAACATTTTCGGGACTAAAAAGGTGCTCATAGCGCCCGAATGGGTTTGTGAAATCAATGTGGACGAAACCGCTTTTATGTTGAATGTGCCGAAAATGAGGGTTCACGATTCTCCACGATACGATCCGATGGAATTGGATAAGTGGTCGATCGGCGAACCTGATCTTTCAAAGGCAAACAGGCCGTAAAAGCGGGCCGTGGGAATCCCAGAGCCAACGCTAACCCAGGAGATTGCTCCGGGGTTAGCGAGGTGCGATAAGTATTTTTTCTTTCCATAGTGCGCCCGGGTGAAGGAAATTTGCTATCCGCGCCGCATAACCGTTATTTTCTCACATGACGATCCTCGCTTCAAAACCCGCGCAGCCGTCCGGAATCTCTTGATAGTCTTCGGGACCGCGGGGTATCCGCATGCACTGTTACTTGACAAATAAAATTGTTTGCCGGGAGGAGAAGGTATGGACGCCAACAATTGTCCGAAAACAAACGGTCTGGCAGCCGGGCGGATTGCACTCCTCGTCATATGCCTTCTTGGCGCTGCGCCGGGTCTTTTGCAAGCGCCCGCAGGAAATCAACACAAGTTCCTGATGGGCAATGGCGCCCGCGCGTTCGGATCCTGCAAAGCTGCCGAATCCAGGGATTTCTTCAAGGCGGACGTGACAAGGCAAAAAGCAAAGATCGAGAAGGACCTTGGCGATGCGGACAGCCTTCTTGCACAGAACAAAATCCGCGACGCGAGGAGCGTGGTTGAGCTTGCCGAATACGAATACAAGCAGGCAAAGAACAATCTTTCCCCGGAAGAATCGAGTACGATCCGGGGCAAAATCGACAAGACAAGGAATGTCATGGCCTCCAAAGAGGACTTTCTTGTCAAACGAAGCTCGGAAATTCTGCACTCCCGGGGAGTCGATTCCGCCCTGCAGTATACGCAAAATGACCTGCGCGCCTATGGAGTTTCGGAAGCCAAGATTGGGGCAGCCGAAAAGAAGATTCTCGAAGAAGCTCCTGCAATCAAACAGGCGCAGGAGCATGAGGCGATTGCCCGGACGCTTAAGGCGCTGGAAAGCGGGCAGTCGCCCGACCCGTCCACCGATCCCTACATTGTCAGGACTGCACAACGCATTCTCCAGGCCCGCGCCGACAGCGTAAAGAGCGTCCGGGACGCCAAGGCCAGAAAGGAAATGGAGGAGAATGAACGCGCCGAGCGCGCGCGCATGGCAAAGGAACAAAAGGAAAAGAAGAAGGAAGATGAGAATCTGGCAAAGGTGAAGGCGGAAGAGGAAAAGAAACGCCAGGCCGACGAAGATCGGCAAAAACAACTGCTTGCGCAGCAGGAAAAGGCGCATAGAGACAGCGTTGACGCGCAAAAGAAGCTGCAGGAACAGCAGGCGAAGCTCGAGGAAGATCGTCGCAAGCAGCGGGCGTCGCAAGAAGAGAAGGCACGAAAGGACAGCCTGGAAGCGGTCAAGAAGCAGCAGGAACAGCAGGTAAAGCTCGATGAAGATCGGCGCAGGCAGCAGGCGTTGCAGGAAGAAAAGGTGCGAAAGGACAGCCTGGAAGCGGCCCAGAAGCTGCAGCAGCAGGCAAAGACGGAGGAAGATCGCAAAGAGGCTCAGCATGCACGGGAACGCCAGGCCGGCGTCGAAGCGGACCGCCGGCGGCAAGGCGATCTGCAGCAGGAGAAGCTTCGCAGGGACAGCCTGGAAACGGCAAAGAAACAGCAGGAGCGGCAGGCAAGACTTGAGGAAGATCGGCTCAAACAACGAGCGGCCCAGCAGAAAAAGGCCCGTAAAGACAGCCTGGAAATTGCCAGGAAACAACAGGAGCAACAGGCAAAGATCGAGGAAGATCAGCGAAAACGGCAGGCGGCCCAACAGGAAGAGGCCCGAAAGGACAGTCTGGAAGCGGCCAAGAAACAGCAATTGGAGGCCAAAACGGACCAGGATCGCAGACGTCAACAGGAGACCCGGAATCTGGCAACGCCCGCCGTTCCGCCGGAAAAACCGCAGGAGAAAGCGCCGGAGGCTTCGAAATCGGCCCAGGAATACCTTACCGGACTCCGGGACAATCAGAAGAAGGCCCAAGACCTCGTAATGGCGCTGTACGACATGATGGACCGGAAGCAGACAATCGAAGCTATTGACAAATTCAAACAAGAAAGAAAATTCATAGCCCAATTCGTCGACATCCAGGTTTTCAACACCTTGGAGCAGGCGATCCTGCAAGTTGCGGTTGAGACGCAGCCGAAGCCGGGTTCGCGGGCTGCATCGGCGGAGGATACCGCGCAGAATCCGAACAAAGCACAGTCAAAAGAGCAGGAGGCAATCGATCGTATCAACGGGTTTATCCAGGACAACAAGGTCGAGGCAGCCTATGCAGAATTCAGGCGCGTCGAAAAGTCTCTCAAGCATTACATGCCGGCCAACGATTTCAAGCAGATGAAGTCGATGGTTGAGAATGCGTACAAGGTGCGCAAGAAAGGCGGATAAGTGCCGCCGGGCCGTGCTGGAATGGTGCACCGGGAAATCGGAAAGGACCTCATGCGGATACGGCTGCTCCTGTTCATTGCGGCTGCATCGCAGGTTTGTTATGCCGGCTTGTTGCCTTTTTCGCTTGATTCATGCGTGAGGGCATGCATGGCCGCGTGGCAGGTGCCCGGCGCCGCTGTCGCTATTGTAAAGGATGATTCGCTTGTCGCGTGCAAAGGGTACGGCGTCTGCAGGGTGGGAGAGAAGAAGCCGGTGGACGGCAAAACGGTTTTTGCCATCGGGTCGGCCACCACTGCTTTTACCGCAACCACCGTCGGATTACTTGTCAAAGATGGAATGCTTTCGTGGGACGACACGGTTTCGACACGGCTTCCCTCTTTTCGGCTGTTCGATGAGTGCAGCACCCGGGGCATAACCATACGCGACCTCCTGTGCCATCGGTGCGGGTTTGCCGCTCGAAGCGGGGACCTGCTGTGGTACGGGTCGCAGTACACCGACGATACCATTATTTCGCGGCTCCGGTTTCTCAAGCCGGACTTCGGCCTTCGAAGCCGCTTCGGTTACTCAAACCTCATGTACCTGGTTGCGGGCAAGGTTGCCGCCGTAGCCTCCGGGACCTCATGGAATGCACTTGTCAGGAAGCGACTGCTGGAGCCCCTTGAAATGTCCCGCACGAAAACCTCGGTTCGCGAGCTGTCCGGGCTCCAGAACGTGGCTGAGCCGCACACCATTGCGTACGGGAAAGTGACCTCCATCACCTACCGCATGCTCGACAACATCGGCGCAGCCGGAGCCATAAACGCATCTGCCGAAGACCTCGCAAAATGGCTGCGGCTTCAACTGAACTACGGGACCTACAACGGCGCCCGCATCGTGGATTCGGCGGTTATCCGTGAAACAAGAACGCCGCACATGCTCATGCAGCCGGACCCCGGCTCAAGCAATCTGTTCCCGGCCACCAATTTCAATGCCAGCGGGCTTGGCTGGATGCTGTCGGACTATTATGGGCGTCTGCTGGTGTACGTGGGCGGGCGGGTTGACGGAATGCAGTGCTTTATGGGGTTTGCGCCCGACGAGCGGCTGGGGATCGTCGTTCTCACCAATCTTGACAATCACAAATGCGACCAGGCGGTATTCTATGAAATTATCGACGGGTACCTGGGAATACCGTCGCGCGACTGGAGCGGGCTCTTCACGCTGCAGCGGAGCGCGGAACAGCGGAAGGTCAACCCGGGCCCGTCGCGAACAATGCAGGAAATTTCGAAACCCGAGCGGTATGTGGGAACCTACCGCAACGACCTGTACGGAACGGCCACCGTGTTCCGTTCAGGCAGGGATTGCGTGTTGCACCTGACCGCGCACCCGGGGCTCGAGGGAATTCTCCTTTCTGTCAAAGGTGATACCACGGCGTGCGCCTGGCGCGACAGGTATTTCGGGTCGAGCTTTCCGGTTTTTGTCTTCGACAGCATGGGAATGGCGCGTGCGTTCTCCCTTCGCGTGCGTGAAGACTGGGTTGATCCGCTGGAATACCGTTTTGAGCGGACTGCCGGAACGGGAAGGTAGAAGGTCTCGAAAAGAAATGCCGCCTTCCATGGAAAGGCGGCATTGATTTCTTGTCGAAACAACCGGAAAGCCGGTTGCGGGTCAGAACGGCAGACCGCCGGACGCGGCTTGCTCGGCACCAGGAGCTTTCTCCGCAGCAGCCGGCAGGCCGTGAGCATTGTGCAACGATGCCCAGAGCGCTTTCCTGCCTTTCTGGGCATGATCTTCCGATTTGTATCTGAACCACACTTCCCGGCTCTTTTCGTCCACCGTTTCCAGCGTTACGACAAAGCCGTGTGTGTACGCGCCCAGCGGCTTCTTGAATTGCAAGACGCTGCTGAAAGAAACAACGCGCGAGGGATCCAGATATTCAAACCCGTGTTTGAATGCATTCGGCCTGATCGCATCAAGCATTCCGCCCAATGCACCGCGGGACTTTCTAGCGGTTTCTTCATCCTTGTAATGCGAAAAAACCGCGCCCAACCCAGTGATGATCTTGAACGAATGCGTGCTTCCATTCTGACGCCGGTTTTCAGGAATTTCGGCAACCGAACCGGCATAGATGATTCTGGAAACCTGATATGCATTCACACCGTTGGTAAAAATCGCGGAACTCATAACACTACTCCTTTGACTGTTTAATTGTTGAAGAAGAACAGTTTATCAGGTATGAACGAACTCAAGCTTTGGTCCCGGGTTGTCCGTTCGGAAAATAGTATCTCAACTGGCATGCCAGAAATCCCAGAAGATAATAGCTTCCTGTGAATCAACACGTTGCGTTTGTCCCATGGACGGAATGTGAAAGAGACGTGGTTGCAGTTTTACGACCATCAAAGTAGCAATACGCAATAAGGCAACCATGTGTATGCCTGATAAGGTATGGCCGCGGCCGTTAACTCGGGAAGACATCTTGTACCTGTGAACCGACAAGATGGAAATGCCGGACGGTGAGAGGAGAATCCGCGGGAACGTCGAATAGGGGGAACGGCGGTGACTATGCCTTGAAAAAATGGCTCATGGGGCAAAGGCCGGCATTAATTTAGTACCCTTCGGCCAATCCGTTATTCGATTGCAACAATCTCCAAAATTGTGAGGAACGCCGCCATGAAGAACTACATTCTCGACACAACAGTCCTCCTGTACGACGCGCATGCGTTGTTCAATTTCGAAGAGAACAACGTGATCATTCCCATGACCGTCATCGAAGATATCGATCATTTCAAAAAAGACCTGAACGAAACCGGGAGGAACGCGCGCCAGACATCCCGTTACCTGGACGGGCTTCGCACGCAGGGGGCGCTCACCAAGGGAGTCAAGCTGAACAACGGCGGCACGTTGTTTGTCTCGCTGAGCGATGCCGAAGCGGTGAGGCGGATACCTCGTGAATTCCAGGAAAAACCGCGCGACAACTTCATTCTCGCCATAACCCTTGCTGTCAAGGAAAAAGCCGGCGCGATACCGACGGTGTTTGTGAGCAAGGACATCAATCTGCGGATCAAGGCCGATGCCCTCGGCGTGGTCGTGGAGGACTATGAATCGGACAAGGTCGATATTGAAGAACTTTATTCCGGCCAGGCCCGGCTGAGTGCCGATGCGGCGGCGGTGGACTCGTTTCGCGAAAAAGGCGTCTGGGAAACCGGCGAACCGCTGTTACCGAACCAGTATGTAACCCTTGCCGACGCGGCCGATCCCTCTCATTTTGCGATGGGGCGCTTCGACGCAAAAGAGAAGAAGATCGTCCGCCTCATTTCCGAAGGCAGGGAAGGAATGTTCCGCATCAAACCGCGGAACGCGGAGCAGCTGTTCACCATGGATGCACTGCTCAACGACGGCATTCAGCTCGTGACGCTTGTGGGCAAGGCGGGCACGGGCAAGACGCTCCTGGCGGTTGCGGCAAGCCTCAACAAGACCATAGACGAGAACCTTTTTTCGCGCATCCTCGTATCGCGCCCCACGCTTCCCATGGGCAAGGATATCGGGTTCCTGCCGGGCACGGTGGAGGAAAAACTTACGCCGTGGATGTATCCCATCATCGACAATGTGGATCTGCTGCTGCGAAGCGAGGCAAAGGCGCGCAGGCACATCCGGGGATTCAAGGAGCTTATGGACACCGGCATCCTCATCATCGAACCGCTTACCTACATCCGCGGCCGGTCGATTCACAATCAGTACCTCATTGTGGACGAGGCGCAGAACCTCACCCCGCACGAGATCAAGACCATCATCACGCGCGTGGGCGACGGAACCAAGATCGTGCTTACCGGAGACCCGTACCAAATTGACAATCCGTACATCGATTCGTCGAGCAACGGCCTTACGTATGTGGTGGAGAAATTCAAGAACCAGGAAATCGCGGCGCATGTCACGTTGACAAAGGGTGAGAGGTCCGTTCTGTCGGAGCTGGCTGCGAATATATTGTGAAGAATTGCCGTCGAGACGAAGAAACTGCGCACAGAGCTCAAGCGGCGCGAAGGGCGGACGTCATTGCGAGCGCAGCGCGGCAATCTCCGGAAAATTGATCGGTGAGACGAACGAGAGGCCAATCTTTCGCGGATCGTTTATTCGCCCGACCGCAGCACCCTTTCGCAGATTCTCTTGACAGTCGCGTCAAGCCTTTTCTTGCCGCACCACAGTCCCCAGAACAGCGATTCGCCTTCCAGCACCGTTGCCCCCAACTGCTCAAACATGTCCCGGATATTTTTCTGTGCGCGGTTGCACCCGGACAAGGGTGAGGGAAGCCCGGAGGTAAGGAAGAAAAGTGCCTTTTTGCCCTTGAGACTCGGCAGCTGTTTGAGCGCGGACGCTATCACGGGCGACGCGTTGAACGCCCATATCGGTCCGCCGAACAGGAGAATATCGAACGGGGCAACATCGGGAAAATGCTTGAATTCCACGCGACGGGCGCCCATGGTTACTTTTCCGGCAGGACGAAGGAGCTCGACAGCGACGTCTTCTCCCTTTTCGCGAAACGCGTGGGTTACGGCAAGACCGAGACGCGCGGTGTTACCGGTATGCGAATGGACGAACACGCCGATCTTCATTACCGTCTCTTTGGGGGACCTCTCAATATTCCTTTTCCGTTGCGGCTGGCTGCGAGCGGCATCAACTTTGTTGCTCCTCCTCGCCGTAGCGCCCATGGCCACGCCTCGTCGGAGCGCCTCGTCGCTGCTCTCTCTCGCTCAGCCTCACTTGAAAAATGAATAATTAGAGGTCCCCTTTGCTCATTTGAGGCGAAACAGTGAGTCCGGAACATTCACTGCAACGCAGGGTTTCTTCGACCGAAGCGAGAATCCGGCAATCGTATCCGCCTTGAAAACCGCTGCCGTGTCGCCGACCACGGTGTAGGTGATGGCGGCGGGGTCGAGGTACTTTTTTGCCACGGCGAGAATTTCAGCTTTTGTCAAGGCGTTCACCTTGTCTGGATATGCGGCAAAGTGGCCGGCCGGCCGGCCGAGATATTCGTTGTCCGCGTAGTTCTCCACAATATCAGCCGGGGATCGGAACATCGACGGCAGGCCGTCGATCAGCACTTTCTTGGCGTGAGCAAGCTCCTCGTCGGTTATGCCCGCCTCCCGTATCCGCAGGACTTCTGCGAGCGACAACGACAGTGCGCGGCTCGCGGTTTCATTCTTTGTGTGGAACTCGATGAAGAACGTCGCCGGATACGTGTAATTTGATTCTGCGGCGGAAAAGATCGTGTAGGCGAGCCCTTCGTCGGAACGTACCTTGCTGCCGAGGCGCGAAGTAAACCCTTCGCCGCCGAGCACGAGATTGAGAACCTGGACCGCGTAGAAATCATCGTTCGGCCGTTTGAAAAGAGGCAGCCCCATCCGGATGTAGCTTTGACTGATCGGTCTGTTGACAAGGACGGATCGCGCCAGCGGCTTTATGCCGATGGCCGGAAAAACCGCAATGTTCGGTGAGGCCCCGGCCTTTGGAAACAGGGCTGCCAGTTTGCGGGCAATGGTTGCGGCGGAAAAATTGCCGGCGACCGCCACGAGCATGTTCTCGGTCTTGAATATGCTTTTGTGAAGGGATACAAGGTCGTTTCCGGTGATGCTTCCGACGGTGCGGGCCGTTGGAAGCAGGCTGTTTTGGCCGTCTTTGTACATGGCCTTCTCGTAGGTCGCGTCAAGCGTCGGGTCCGGATTGTCGAACCTGTGTGCAATCGATTCAAGAAAGTTGGACGTTTGCTTCTTCACTTTCTTTGGTTCGAACGCCGGATGAAAAAGCACTTGGGAAAGAATATACAAACAGGTATCCGTATAGTCGGAAAGGCACGAGCAGGTAAACGACATCCTGGTCTCGGATGCGGAAACGGACACATGCATGGCATACAGATCGATAATGGCGTCGAGGGTATCCGACTGGTATGCGGCGGTCCCGCCCGCGCGCATGGCGCTTGCCATGAGCGACGACAGTCCCTCCTTGCCGGGCGGATCGCAGATTGTGCCGTACCGCAGAATGCCCGAGAGCCTGAAGTAGGGCAGGGTATGGTCCTCGGCGATATAGGCGATGAGTCCGTTGTCAAGCACTTGGCGGTACGGGGCGCCGAGCGGCACCTTCCAGTCAAGGGGCGGATAATGGATCTTGGAAGGGAGATCAGGCACTTGCGCGGTTGCGGCTGCCGTGCACAGGGCCGTCGCGGCCAGGATCGAGAAAACGGGCACTCTTGATAGTTTCAACATCGATTACAGTACCTTTATAGGCTGAATGTTTAATCGGCGGATTGTTTGTATCGTGTCCTGTTAAACAGAGCCCCCCTAAAAATCCCCCCGAAGGGGGGACATAGTGGAACAAATTTCACTATAAGTCCCTCTTCGGGATTCGGCCCGCCCAACAGGAAGGGCGGAAAGCCGTTAGGGGGCCTACGAGACAAAAAGCTTGACAGGTACATCTGTTGAGATTTTCCCCGGACACTACTGATATTGTTTGATGTTTTAGGTGGCCTCTGTTCAACATTCCCCTAACCCCCTCAGGGGGCACCAGCCTTGAATAAGCTCTCATTACTTCTTTGCTTTGCTGCTTTGCGGCTGCGTCACTTTGTCACTCTCTTTTTGCAAAAGAACGCCCACGGTGGCCTTGTCAAAATCGAAATACTTTTTCACGACGGCAGGGACGTCCTCAGCCTTCACCGCCGCGATCCTGTCGGGGTAGGAAAGGAGGGACTTCCACGATCCGAGCCGCTCAAACCATGCCAGACGGTCCGATAGTCCCTCAAGGCTTCTTAAATTGGACACGAATGACATGCGTATTGAATTCTTGGTCCGTTCCATTTCCCGCGGCGAGGGCGGCGTCCTAGACAAAGAAAGGATTTCCTCGCGGATAATCTTTTCGACTTTGGCCGGATCGGTGTTCTTCTTGAGCGTGGCCGAAATGTCGAAGTACCCGTCGTGCAGACGAAATGCATTGCTGGCGTCCGCGCCGGTGCACAGGTCTTCGCGGTTCACGAGCCTGTCGAACAATCGGCCGCTTCGGCCCGACAGAATGGATTCGAGAACGTCGAGTTTGTACAGGTCGTCGTTGTCGTATCCGGGGGTATGGAACATGATTTCAACCTGGGGTTCGGCATCGTCGTGCACCGTAAAGCGCGTTTCACCGATGGGCGCAGGTTCGCGCGTAACGACTTCCTGCTTGGGCTCAGCGGCCCGGGGAATCCCGCCGAAATACCGCCTGATGTCCGCAAGGGCTTTTTTGGGGTCGATGTTCCCGACCAGTACGAGCACCGCATTGTCGGGCGTGTAGAACCTCTTGACATGATTGGAAAGATCCTGAATGGTGTAGTTTTGAATGTCCGATTTCCAGCCGATGGTCGGCAGCCGGTAAGGATGGGCGATGTAGAACAGAGCGTTCAGATATTCGTCGAAACGGTTTGCCGGCTGGTTTTCGTACCGCATTCTCCGTTCTTCGAGCACGACCTCGCGTTCGCTGTAGAATTCCCGGAACACGGGATTTGCCATCCGGTCCGACTCAATCCAGTAGAACAATTCCACTTTGTTCTTGGGCAGCGTCACGATGTAGGCCGTCATGTCGTCGGCCGTCCAGGCGTTCAGGTGCGTTCCGCCGTTGCCCATGTACAGTTCCCATATTTCATCCTTCTTGACGAACTCCCGTTCTTTGTCCATATAACCGAGGATTTCCTTGCGCAGCCGCACACGCTCGGAAGCGGTGTCGGGTATTCCCCTGTTTTTGAGAGCGTAGATGATTTTGTCAACTGAGTCGATTTTCGCAAGCCACACCGATTCCTTGGCGAAATCTTTGGTGTTGAGCCGGTGCGTTCCCTTGAACATCATGTGCTCGTACATGTGGGAAAGGCCCGACCTGCTGAATTGCTCATACATCGACCCCACGAAATAGTAAAGCCGGCAGGAAACGATTGCGACGTTGGTATCCGGTACGACAATGATGCGCAGACCGTTTGGAAGCGTGTCGGAGGTGACGGGAATGTTGATGTCATAGGCGGATGCCGACAACGATATCAGAAATACGCCTAATAAGAGAACCATTTTTTTCATTGCGACCCCGGAATGATTATCGAATGTGAATGTTCTTTTCGTTCTCCAAGCCGAGAATCTCTTTTCCCAACAACCAACGGGAGATTCGCAGGCGCTGCTACTCCTGGAAGGTTGCTTGCTGTTGTAGTGGTGGTACTTCGCTCGCAATGGCACCGGCTTTGCCGGATTCAGCCTTTAACGAAAAACGTATCTTATTTTTTGTCTTCTTTGCGTCCTCTGCGTCTTTGCGGTTAATCCTGTTTCCTGTTCTTTTCGATGATCCCCCGCAGCGTCTGGTACCCGTAATGAAGCAGCAGATGATCGAGCAACACCATGCACGTGTAATTTTCCGCAACCGGCCACACGCGCGCGACAATGGTCGGGTCGCGGCGGGTAATGGCCGCAAGTTCTTTGTTCTCCAGCGTATATTTGTCGATGGTGTGCTGCTTCTTTGCAATGGTGGGCGTGGGCTTTACCGCGAGCCGGACCACAAGGGGCGCGCCGTTCGAAAGCCCGCCGGTGACACCGCCCGCGTGGTTGGTTTCAAAAACCACCTTGCCTTTTTCAGAATGCATCTGGTCGTTGCTTTGAATACCGGTCATGTCCTTGACGGCGATTCCGGCGCCCACCTCGACGGCCTTGACCGCGCCGATGCCGAGCATTTTTCCCAGTTCGCCGTCGAGTTTGTCAAATACGGGTTCCCCGAGTCCGATAGGCAGTCCCGTTGCCACGACTTCCACGACGCCGCCGCTCGAATCGCCGGTGGCCGTGATCCGGTTGATCGCCTCGACCATAGCGTCCGCGGCGGCGAGATCGGGGCAATTGATGACCGGATGAACATCGTATTTCCTGCGGATCTCGTCCGGTTTGAGCACCGGCGCCCGCTCGCGGATCGCGTCGATCTCGTTTTCGATCTCGGCAAATACGGCTGTTTTTTCGAGAAAGCGCATGTCCGGCGTGATGCGGTGCTTTTTGTACACCTCCTGGTAGAACGGGTCCAGGTCGCGCCGCATGCGCTTATAAGAATTCGTGCGGCGTTCTAGGTCGGCAAGGTCAATGCTGCCGCAACACACGCCGGCCGCTTCCTTCACATAGGCGAAAACCTTGATGCCGCATTCGGCAAGGACCTTCCTGGCAATATGTCCGGCGGCCACTATGGTGGCGGTGTAACGGCCCGAGAAAATACCGGCGCCCACCGCGTCGTCGTCCGGGCCGTATTTGACAAATGAGGCATACGAGGCGTGCCCCGGCCTGGGCGTGCGGTTGGTGTCCTGGTACTGCTTGATGTGGACAAAGTGCCTGTCGAGGTTCGGAATGAGCACCGTAATTGGCGTTCCGTTGGTGTGGTTCCTGTTCCCTGCGTTTTCGACGGTGTCCGCGGGATTGACCCCGGTATATATAATAGGAAGATCGGGTTCTTTTCTGGGGGACGACAATTCATCGGCGCCGGGTTTGCGCAGAAGAAGGTCGGAATATATTTCTTCTTCGGTGAGAAGCAATCCCGGCGGGACGCCCTGGACAACGGCAGTGAGCCCTTCCTGATACGATCCGCCGGCCACCGTCGCCTGGAAGAAACGGCCGAAATGACATCCGATCATAGATTTGAAGTCCTCGGCATTCGAATACCGAAACAAGTTAAAGTACGAAGCAGTTTTGCCGTTATGCTTACGAACCGCTTAGTAAAATACATAAATTCCTTGGGCGTTCAAACGTGATTAGATCGGCCCGCACATTTTGGCCGCGTTGTGCGAGGAGTCGCGGACCCATGACTGTAAGGAGGCACCATGCGATCACCACCACGCATCGTTGACAGGAAGAAGGCGCAGGCGCTTATCGCAGGCCTCATACAGCCCGGCCTTGGCCAGATATACAATGGCGAATTGGCAAAGGGCCTCTGCTATTTCGCCTTGTTTCTGATTGCCGTCATCGGCGGAATGCGAATCGTCCTGGTTTTTCCGGACCCGGCGCTTTCGCTGTGCATCGGAGTGGCCATGCTTGCCGCGGCCGCCGTTTCCATCGTCTTTGCCGTTGAGGCATGGGGTTTCGCATCGGCAAAGGGCTCAGGGTATGTGCTCAAATGGTATAACCGGTGGTACGTGTATGCCGCGCTATGGGCGCTGTGCTCGGTTTTTGTCACGGGCGCCGCGTTCTCGTTTGTGTCCGACAACATCCTTCAATGCTGCCGTGTGGCGACCAACTCGATGTCGCCAGCCGTGCTGCCGGGAGATCTTGTTATTGTCGACAAAACCTGGTACAAACATCACCCGCCGAGAAAAGGCGATGTAATTCTTTGCCGGTATCCGGACCACGCGGGCAAATCGTCCGTCAAGGTGATCGCCGGATTGCCCGGCGATACTATTAACTTGGATGGCGGCGTCGTTGCAGTGCCGCACGGACACGTATTTACGCTGGGCGACACTTCCGGTGATTCGCGGCATTATGGTCCGATCCAGCTCAACCTCGTCCTCGGGAAAGCACGCCAAATCTGCTTTTCCTTTGACCGCGAAGAAGGAATACGGTGGGAGAGGGTGGGAATTGGTTTGAAATAATAATATCTTGGTGGTGTGCTGAGCCGGAAATCTTAATAGTCAAATGTTTATGGATGGCTGAGCCGGGTGACCCCCAAGTGAGTTTATTTGCGAGAATCCAATCCTCGGCTGGGGGGCACCCACGAAGGGCAGTTGAGAAGGCCAAGGGAAGAACTCCGCTTTGCACGTAAAAGAGCAAATGTATTCTCACTCATTTACATCCTGCACAGAGGAACCTGACAAATGTTGGACGAATCTTCTGCCAAGCGCCAGGCCGGACTGGAACGTGCGCAGAGCGCAGTGCCGCCTGACCCGGCGCGGTTGTCGAGTGCCGCTCCCCTCGATACATCCCTGCGGGACACTCGGGAAGCGGCGTATCGAGACAACGCGCCTTGGGCGCAGGCGGTACCGAGGCCAATCGGCCGAGCGTGGAAGGAGGGCCGCCGTCCCGATGGGGACGGGGCGCCCAATCTCATATCTTGATATTCGCCGCACCCGAATTAGCCATCTATACGTCACGTCATCTCAAGCAGTTTCCAGGCATTTTCTCATACTTTTTTGCTTTTCTCAATACAATGAATCATTTTCTATGCTCCCGAAAAACCAACCCTCAGCCTTGGAGAGGTCGATGGCAGGCGTCATCAAGATCACCAGAGCGCTCCTGAGCGTGTCGGACAAGTCCGGCATTGTGGAACTGGGGAGGACACTTGCCGGATGCGGAGTTGAGATCCTGTCTACCGGCGGGACCGCGCGCACGCTTTCCGAAAACAACGTACCTGTAAAGACCGTTGATTCGCACACCGGTTTCCCGGAGATAATGGACGGCAGGGTAAAGACGCTGCATCCGAAGATCCACGGGGGCCTGCTTGCCGTACGGGACAATCCCGTGCATCTGGAGCAGATGAAGAAAAACGGCATTGTCCCCATCGATCTTGTGGTGATCAACCTCTATCCGTTCAAGGTCACCATAGAAAAACCGGGCGTGACCGTTGAGGAGGCGATTGAGAACATTGACATAGGCGGGCCCGCAATGATCCGCAGCGCGGCAAAGAACCACACCTATGTCACGGTCGTGGTGGACCCGGCGGATTATGCCGCGATTGCCGAAGCGGTGAAGGCCGGCGGCGTCACATTTGACATGAGGAAGTATCTTGCCGTCAAGGCGTTCTGTCACACCGCGGAATACGACAGCGCAATCGACGTTTTCTTTTCGCGCAAGTACCTCAACGAGGAAGTGCTGAGGCTTTGCTACCGCAACGGCCTTGAACTTCGATACGGGGAGAATCCGCACCAATCCGCGGTGTTCTTCAAGTCCAGGGACTGCACCGAACCGTGCATGGGTACGGCGGAGCAGCTCCACGGAAAAGAGCTTTCGTACAATAATATCGTCGATGGAGACGCGGCCGTGGAGGCGGTCAAGGAGCTTGCGGATGTGCCGGCGGCTGCGGTCGTCAAACACACGAATCCGTGCGGTTATGCAACGGGGAAGACCCTCGACCAGGCGCTTGAAGCGGCGTGGTCGGGCGACCCCGTATCCGCGTTCGGCAGCGTCATCGCAGTTTCGCAGCCTGTCGACCTGAAGGCGGCGCACGTGCTTGCCGGCAGGTTCGTGGAGATTCTTATCGCTCCCGATTTTTCCAACGAGGCGCTTGGGTATCTCAAGGAAAAGAGCTCCCAGCTGCGCATCCTCAAAGTGGGGGACCTTGGGCGCAAGAAAGAGGAACGGTTTGTGTACAAGCACGTGGTGGGCGCCATGCTCAAGCAGGACCGCGACGTGATCGAATGTGAAAAGTGGGACACGGTCACACAGGCGCAGTTCCTCGAAAGTAAAGTACCGCTCGCGAAGTTCGCATGGAAAGCATGCAAACACACCAAATCGAACGCCATCATTCTGGCCCAGGAATACGCGCCCGGCGTGTACCGCGTGGTGGGAATGGGCGCCGGCCAGCCCAACAGGGTTGATTCGCTCCGAAAGCTTTCCGTGTCCAAGGCCCGGGAAAACTTCGCGGCGGAACAGAAAACCGATGGCGGCGCCTTTACCAAAGAATTTTCAGAACTGGTGCTTGCCTCCGACGCATACTTCCCCTTCCCGGACAACATCGAAGAGGCGAACAAGGCCGGCATCCGGTATATTGTCGAGCCGGGCGGCTCCAAACGCGACAACGAAGTAATTGACGCGTGCAACAAATACGGCATTGCCATGGTGTTCACAGGCACGCGTCATTTCCGGCACTAGCCGGGGGCTGGCCGGGCGGATGTATATTAGAACCCGTTTGTCGCCGCGCGTCCGGGTCGCAGCGGGCGATGGATGCGGACCGTGAGCCCAACCGGCGAGAAAACCAGAAACTTCTTTTTGTGATGAAGGAACAGCACAGGTATGCCAAAGCATCTCGTCATCGTCGAATCCCCTGCAAAATGCAAGACCATTTCCAGGTACTTGGGCAAGAATTATTCGGTGCGGGCCACCATGGGCCACATCATCGATTTGCCCGGCAAGGAATTCGGCGTGGACATCGAACACGATTTTAAGCCGAAATACACGGTTGCCAAAGGAAAGAACCGCATTCTCAAGACCCTCAAGGACGATGCGTCGAATGCCGATGTCGTATTTTTGGCGCCCGATCCCGATCGCGAGGGCGAAGCGATTGCGTGGCATGTGGCGCAATACATTGCCAAATCGAACACAAATGTGAAGCGCGTCCTGTTCAACGAGATCACCAAGCCTGCGGTCCTCAATGCCATAGAGCATCCGGGCGAGATCGACATGAACAAAGTAAACGCGCAGCAGGCGCGAAGAATCCTCGACCGTATCGTGGGCTATCAGATATCTCCCATCTTGTGGCGTACGGTGTTCCGCGGCCTGTCCGCAGGCCGCGTGCAATCGGTTGCCCTCCGTCTCATTTGCGAGCGTGAGGATCAAATTAAAGCGTTTGTCAAGAGCGAATACTGGTCGATCCATTCGCAGCACCAGTACAAGGGCATGGAGTTCTGGGCGAAACTCCTTTCCGTTGACGGTGCAAAGGTGCAGACGCTGGAACAAGCCCGCGAAGTTTTGCCGAATGCCGCCGCGGCGCAGGCCGTGATCGACCGGGTCAAGGACAAGCCGTTCACCGTCACCGAGGTGCAGCGGGTGGAAAAGTCGCGCAAGCCCTATGCGCCTTTCATCACGAGCACGCTCCAGCAGGAAGCTGCCCGCAAGCTCAATTTTTCCGCAACAAAAACAATGATCATCGCCCAGCAGCTGTATGAAGGGCTCGAACTGGGCGAGCTCGGCAGCATGGGACTCATCACGTACATGCGCACCGATTCAACCAGAATTGCTCAGGAGGCGCTTGCCAGCGCGCGAACCCTCATCGGCTCGCTGTACGGCGACAGCTACCTGACGCCGGAACCGAGGAGCTATGCCAAGAACAAGAACGCGCAGGACGCGCACGAAGCGATCCGGCCGTCGCAGGTGTCGCCCGATTTCGCTCCCGACAAGATACACAACTACCTGAGCAAAGACCAGCAGCGGCTGTATGAGCTGGTGTGGAAACGGTTTCTTGCTTCGCAAATGGCAAACGCGCTGTACGATTCGACGCGGATCGACATTGCCGCCGGCCCGTGCGTGTTCCGGGCCACGGGCTCCATCCAGAAATTCGACGGGTTTCTGGCGCTCTACGAAGAAACCGCGGAGGAATCGACCGAAAACGGGGAAGACGAGAACGTGCGGCTCCCGGAAGTCGCGGCCGGCGCCTCCATCACGCTGCAAAAACTGCTCGACAAGCAGCATTTTACGCAGCCACCGCCGCGCTATTCCGAGGCGTCTCTGGTGCGCGAACTCGAAGACAAGGGCATCGGCAGGCCGAGCACCTACGCGCAGATCATCGACACGCTGAAACGCCGGAAGTACGTGACCGCCGAAAACAAGCGCTTTATGCCCACGGAAGTCGGGTATATGGTAAAAGACATTCTTGTCAAGGAATTTTCCAATGTGTTCGACGTAGGGTTCACGGCCACCCTGGAGGATTCTCTTGATAAAATAGAGATCGGCGAAGCTAATTGGGTGACTGTGCTCAGGGATTTCTACGGCCCGTTTTCTCAGCGGGTGGAGGGGGTCAAGTCGAATATCCGCGATCTCAAGGCGGCCAACCAGACGGTCACCGGCCGGACGTGCCCGGAATGCAAGAAGTTCCCGCTTGTCATCAAGTGGAGCAAGAACGGCAAATTCCTCGCATGCCAGGGATTCCCCGCGTGCCGCTACACCGAACCCCTCGAGAAGATCGCTCCGCAGCAGTCGGGGGAAACATGCGACAAGTGCGGCGCTCCCATGGTTGTGCTCAATATCAACGGCAACAGGTTCCTCGGCTGTTCGCGCTATCCCGACTGCAAAAACACCAAGTCTATTTCGACGGGCGTGGCGTGCCCGCGTGAAGGATGCACCGGCCAGCTCATCGAACGCAAGACGCGCCGCGGGAGGTTGTTTTACGGATGCAATACCTATCCGAAATGCAACTACGCAACGTGGGACAGGCCCGTTGCCCAAAAATGCCCGCAGTGCGGTTTTGGCATTCTTGTCTACAAGGACACCAAGCGTAAGGGCGTGTACCATCGCTGCCCTAACTGCAAGGCGGAATTTCCGGTTCCGGGCGCGACGGGCGAGGGTACACAGTCTGAAGGATAACTTCTTACCGCAAAGGCGCAAAGAAAAAATTGAGAGTTCAATATAAGATTTGGTAATTATAAAGGATCTTGCACCAAATTAGTGATCATTTTGACAAGTTTTTCAAAGAAATTTTCATGACGATGATTGTACCGAAAAGCCATTTCGTTCAGATACCCTGGAAAGTATTCTTTGGAGACTCCATGGAACTTTGCAAGACGTTCCTTAGCATAGCTCCAGAAGCCTTCCAAACCGTTAATATAAACTTTGCCTGTGGCAAATCTTTTCCCATGGTCGACTCTCAAATGCCGATAACCGCAGAACATCAGGGCGTCATAGCCGCGGAATTTGTCAGTGTAAATGATGGAGCCTCGTCTGACCATTTTCACAGTCTCAGTCAACAGGCTTTCGGCAGTGACGTTTTTTACTACTGTCACCTTCACTTTTCCGTGTCTCTCCAGGATACCAAAGACGGGAACCTTTCCGGCAGCACCCCGGCCACGTTTACCTTTACGCCTGCCGCCGAAGTAGGATTCATCGAGCTCAACCTCTCCAGAGAGCCAGAAATCGCTTTCAGCGACCATCAAGGCCCTTCGGATGAGATTACACATCCGCAAGACCGTGGGATAGCTCAAACCGATCTGAGTTGCTATCCTGCGTGCTGAGACTTCCAGTTCAAAGAGCTTAATGATCCACAGCAGCTTTTTCAGAGGGACGCGGCACTGACCAATCCACCGATTCGAGAAGTCATGAAAGGTATTTCCGCATCGTTTGCACCTGAACTTTTTACCTTTTAAACGATAGATTTTATGGCTGTTACAATTGATGCAGAAAACATGGCCATTTTTCCAACAGAACTTTCTGAGGAACAATTTTGCCCTGTTTTCAGTTTTCCCTATGAATTCAAAGGTTTCTAATTGACTAAAGCCCATATGCACAAGATAATTCCTGTGCAAGATGTTTTATAATCACCTAAGATTTAATACTAATGATTGCCTTCCATTTCTCCGTGCTCTCCATGCCTCCGTGGTGAACAAATCTTCAGTTTCATGGTAACCCTCCAATGCCATCCGTAGGCATCATCGGCGCCGGACTTGCGGGCAGCGAGGCAGCGCTCGTACTAGCGCGCCACCAGGTGAATGTCACGCTGTACGAAATGAGACCGGAACGGAGTACACCGGCGCACACAACCGGACTTCCCGCCGAACTCGTCTGCTCCAATTCCCTTAAATCGATGGAACTCCCCGGCGCGCAGGCCCTGCTCAAAGCGGAACTCGAATTGCTTTCCAGCCCGCTGCTTGCATGCGCGAAAAGAACTTCGGTTCCCGCAGGCAAAGCCCTTGCAGTTGACAGAAAGGCGTTTTCAGAAGCGGTCCTTGCGGAGTTGCGGAGACATCCCGCCCTTGCCCTGAAAACAGAGGAGGTCTCACGGCCGCCCCGAAACCACGATTTCGTCATTATCGCCGCCGGGCCTTTGTCATCCGACGCAATTGTTGGGTGGCTGAAGACCGCCTTCTCGGCCGAAGCTCTCTATTTTTATGACGCAATTGCGCCGATCGTCTCCGCGGACTCCATCAACCTCAGCAAAGCCTTTTCCGGCTCGCGCTGGCGGCCCGAGGAGAAAGACTACATCAATTGTCCGTTTACGGAGGAGGAATACGTCGTTTTTCGCAAGGCCCTGCTATCCGGTGAAACGGCGCAACGGCATTCGTTTGAGAGGGAACAGTTTTTCGAAGCCTGCCTGCCTCTCGATATCATCGCCTCGCGCGGATACGAATCCATGGCATACGGCCCGTTAAAACCCATCGGCTTCACGGATCCGCAGACGGGGAAACGTCCGTTTGCCCTATGTCAACTACGTCGCGAAGATGCGGAGGGAACCAGCTACAGCCTTGTGGCCTGCCAGACGCGTCTGACCCAGGCGGAGCAAACAAGGATCTTCAGGAAGATTCCGGGTCTCGAACAAGCGGAATTTCTCCGGTTTGGTTCCTGTCACCGGAACACCTTTATGAATTCGCCGGAACTCCTGTCGAAGGACCTTTCGTTCAGGAAGATGACGTCCGTGCTTCTTGCGGGACAGTTATGCGGAAACGAGGGATACGTGGAAAGCATCGCAACGGGCCATCTGGCGGCGTTGTTTATTTTGGCGAAACTTTCCGGTAAGGAACTGCAGTGCCCGCCGGACACATCGGCGCTCGGCTCTTTGCTTGGGTATGTGACAACCTCTCAACATCGCCCGTTTTCGCCAACCAGCTTTCATTTCGGTCTGCTTCCGCCGCTCCCGGCGCTTTTCCGAAGGGTACCTAAAAAGGAGAAGCAGACCCTTCTATGCAACCGGGCGCTTGAAGATATACTGAAATGGATCGGGGATATGGGGCACGAGACGTAGATACAATTCAAGTGCTGTTGGATAGCTGTGCCGGGTGACCCCCAAGTGGAATTAGCGGCGAGAATCCAATCTTATGTTGTGGGGCACCCACGAAGTGCAGTCGACAAGGCCAATGAAGCAATCCGATGTTGACGAGTTGAGAAGTTGAAGAGTTGAATCGATGGCTGGGGCTGTGTGCAGTGGGCATTTATTAACGGGTGCTGCTGCGGTGCGCGCTTGTGTTAATCTATTCCATATTTTCTCCCTCTCCCCGTGGGAGAGGGCGGGGTGAGGTTACTCGGGCTTGCAGCGGGTACCTCCGCGCCGCACACGCTCAGCAATCCATAATGCTATCCAGATAGTTGACACACCCCACCCGAAATGCGATTTTATCAAGAGCGCCTTTTGTGCCCGTGTAACGAATACTTTCCCTCATCCCGAAAGGAACCCCGCCCATGACTACCAAACAACCCAGCGCAAGTAACGCGCTTGGCGACAAAACCCAAAGCCTTCAGACATTCAATCTGCTGGATCTGCAACAATACACTTCGGAAAAAGCGTATTCCTCCACGGCGAGCAAGGATTTTCATTTGTTCTATGGCGGCCGCGACGACGTGCACGATATCCTCATGCATGTTCTTTCGCGCGTGAGCTTCTCCCTGTATCTCAACATGTTCGGGTTCGACGACGACGAACTCAACGACATCCTCATGACAAAAGCCCTGGACCCGGGCATTACCATGCTTATCACACTGGACCGGAGCCAGGCCGGCGGCGTGCACGAGAAGACCTTGCTGGCTTCCGATATTGCCAAGAATCCCACCGCCTACAACACGCATTTCGTTACCGGTACGTCTTCCACCGGCCAGATAAGCCATACCAAGGGTTTTGTGGCCGACGGCAAGGTGGGCGCAGAAGGTTCGACAAACTGGTCCACATCGGGCGAGGGAACATTTATTGTCAAAGGAAAACCGGGCGGACCGGGGTACAAGGCGCAGAATAACACGCAGACCATTTTTACCGATCAGGATTCGATAAGCAGGTTTCAGGCGGAGTTGATCGCGGAGCACATGGCGGCGCAGGCGCAGAAAAGTGCGGCGGCAGCGAAGTGAATCTGGGAGTGAAAACGCGAGCGCGTTGGCAGTGGGCATGCGCTGCAGCGGGGTCGGGAGCTTCACTCCCGAACCCAGCCCTGCTTTTCTTCTTCAGCGAAGAAAAGTAGGCAAAAGACGCCGCCCCGCAGTGGCGCTTCATTGCCGCGGCCTCCGGGCGGCTGCGGAACAATGGAAGTGATATTGTAAAGCCTCTCCCTCCGGGAAAGGCAGGACTCGTCCTCACCGCAATTCCTCCGGCCGCGGCCGCGCACTGATGGGGAAAATGCAAAATCACTATATAATCTACGGTGGCATAAGGGATAACGCTTTCTACAAATGGGCAACATTCCTCTGCCCAGCGCCAGGGCGCACATGTTTTGTGACTTTATGCCCCGGAAAATGACCCTGCCCTTCGTCTTGACGAAGGACAGGGGAACCCAAATCATATCTTTATTGATATGATTTGTTACGCCGCCTTGGCCTGGACCTCGGGCTGCTGCTCCGGCGGAACAACGCTTGGCGAAGAGGAACTCACCGCCGGCTTGGCCGCCGCTGCGGGAGCGGGGGACGGCGTTGCGTTTGCGTCCTTGCTCCGCGTTTTGCGGCCATGCGCCTTCGACATGATATCCGCGATCGCCTCGTTGAGTTGAGGGACCGCACTTTGGAACGCGGGGTCCTTCTGGGCCTGCGCATCCACATACTGAATGAGTTTGACGATGTGGTAGCAGACCTCGTTTGTCTGGGTCTTTGCCACGGCAACCGGCTGCTGCGCATAGGCCTTCACCTTTGACCGGTACTCAGCCTCAAAATCATTCTGCGCATTTGTGAACTCGGTCACCATGTCGGCAATGCCCAGTTGGGTGATGTACGCCTGGGCGTCCGGCTGGTTGAAGTTCGCCAGTATGGAGGTGAACGCGCCGGTCTTTCTCGTGTAACTGAGGTTGTCCGCACGCTTCCCCTGCCGGTCTATGACATCGAGGAGATAGTCCGCGGCGCGCTTGTTATCGGCCTTGGACGCAACGCCCGATATGCCCTGCAAAAGGCTCACAATGCCCCGAAACGCCGAGACACGCGCGTCGTCTTTTGCCGCCAGGTCGGCGGTATAGAGACCTGCCCGTTTTGCCTGGATCGCCGCCTTCAGAGATACCAGGCCGGCGTTCATGGCCGCCAGCTCCGACGTTACGAATGCGTCGTTCTGGATTGCGCCGGATATGAGTTCATCCAACCGTTCCGCGGTGGCGACGACTTCGGTTGGCAGCAGCAGCGAGGGCGCCAGGTTTCTTATGGACTTGTTCATTGGTAGACTCCTGTTTGTTAAAGTACGATGTGCCTCCGGTGCGCACGCCGTGACAGCGGCGCCCGCGCCCGGAGAGGAAAAAAAATGCCGTAAACCTGCAAGCTTGCGTTCTGCGACACGTTTCGAACAGGCCGTCTGTTCCGCAATCTCCATGCCAAATGTTAATCCGTGTATCGGCCTGGGCCGGATTCCTTGGAAAGCGCATGCCGCGCTAAAACGCCGTAAGTGATTAAAAAACCGTTTGTCTATCCTGTGCCGAAACGCAATATATGCGCATGTTTCCCGCCCGCCGCTCACCTGCTAAAAGAACCGATTTGCAGCGACTTCACAGTGCCCATGATATTGACAACCGGATTTTTGGTTGCATAAATGCGTTCGCCGAAAGTGTACGAGTCGCATCTGAGCGAATTTTTCATTCGCCAAATTGCGGATGCCAAGAAAGGGCGCGTTTTGGGGCTCGCCAACTCGCGGAGTCGAAGAAATTTGTTCGCAGGTGCTTCGCGCGTCCGCGAAGTAGTCGGAAAGATCTCATCTTGAGGTTCGCGCCTCCGCGAAGTGTCGGAAAGACTTCATCCGGAGGTTCGCGAGTCGGCGGAGTCGAATAAATGCGCTTTCCGAAGCCTCGCGAGCTTGTGAAGTCGAGGAAAGATTGCGTCTGATGGCTTCGCGAGTTGGCGAGTGGAAAAATGGGTTTCTCGGGAGGATCGCCGGGCGGGAGAGGAGAAAGAAGCGAAATTTCGGCATACCGCGCGGTTCTTGCGTTCGTCTCGATACAGCCCACACCGGTCCTCTCGATACTTTCCTTACCGTTCGTCTCGATACGTCCCGCATTTCATGCGGCACACTCGACGTCCGGGCTACCGTCCCGCCGGTCATTGAGTAGATGCGAAGCATCGTATCGAAATGCCGGCCTGCAGGCATCCAGCTCCGCCGGGTCCCTCGGACTGCGGGCCGCGCCATAACTGAGTCGGGGCCTTCCGCCCCGAACCCCGACCAAGGAGCGTTCAGCAGCAAACGCCCCTTGGAACCCCGTGCCGCGCCTACAGCGCCGCCGGTACCCATGTGGCCGGCAGGCCGCTCGCGAACGCGTCCGGCAGGACATTTTTCCAATCCTCAAAAGATGCCGGCCTTGAACGACGCGAGCGGACCAATCCGCCGGTCCCATGGAGCGGCGCTGATGGCGAAAGAAAAAAACAAGACAATTCGCACGGAATTGGCGCAAGCCCATGTTGAAAGGTGGGCGGTGTTCCTCTGCCCGGCGCCAGGAAGGACCGAAGTGGTGAGCTGAAGCGAATTGCCGCCCGGACCCGCCGCTACCGCGGCATAGGGCCGTGGCGGCCGGAGGCCGAAGGCCGAGACCGGAGCGAGGGCCGCCGCTGTACTCGGCGGAGCGCCCAATTTTTTGTCGTGAATTAGCAATACATTCAAGAACGGAACATAAGGTTCCGTTCTTGAGAACCACTTTATAGTATAATGAACATGTCCGCTTCCGGTGCCAAACGCAACCGCCTCCAAGGAGAATTGTGAAACTCGAACTCGAAGTTGTCGTGGTCGACGACGAACAGTTCATCACAGACATCCTGACAAGCTTCATAAACCTTGAAGCGCCGCAGGTACGGGTGCACGCGTTCAACTGCCCGACCAAGGCGCGCGATTTCATCTCCGCCAACCCCGTGGACATCCTGATCACCGACTACAGAATGCCGGTTATTGACGGCATGCAACTCGCCGCAGCCGCGCCCGCCCACGTGAGGAAAGTGTTGCTCTCAGGGTTTATCCCGGAAATTGCGGAAAAGGAAATGAAGGCGCTCAACGTGACAGTACTGGGAAAGCCGGTGCCGCTGAAGGTGCTGGGGAAGATCATTGCGGAGGAGATGGGGAGAGGGGCGGGGTGAATAAGGTCCTCAAAAACACAATTGGCATGATAAAATTTGGAGGGGTAAAAAGTTTATCATACATGCCGTTTTGGTGTGCATGATATACTTCGAAGTATTGTTTAGCGGTTTGAGATGGTCGACTTTTCTTGACAGGAATTTCTGATTGCTTAGTTGGCCTTGCCTGTCTTGCTCGTCAAGCTGCCTTTGATAGCACTACCTCACCAATATACACTTCCATTGGATAGTTGTAAAGGAGGGACGAGTGCTCCCTCCGGTTGTTGTACCGTTCAAAGAACTCCGCAAGGCCGGTGCGGCACTCGGCAACGGAGCTGTACCCCCGTATGTAGATGTCGTCGTACTTGACCGTTCGCCACAGCCTCTCGACAAACACGTTATCCAGCGCCCGCCCTCGTCCGTCCATGCTGATCCGGATACCGCGTTCAAGGAGCACCGAGGTGAACTCCTCGCTGGTGAACTGACATCCCTGATCCGAGTTGAAGATTTCCGGTTCTCCGTACTTCGCCAGTGCCTCCTTGAGAACTTCGATGCAGAAGCCGCTGTCCAGCGAGGTCGACAGACGCCATGCAAGGACGCACCGACTGTACCAGTCGATAACGGCGCAGAGGTAAGCGAAGCCGCCGTTGAGGCGGATGTAGGTGATATCGGTGCTCCACACCTGGTTGGGGTGGTTGACCACTACGCCACGAAGCAGATACGGGTACTTCTTGTGTGCCTTATTGGGCTTCGAGGTGTTCAGGGCCCGGTAGATCGCGTGGAGGCCCATACGGGCCATCAGCCTGCGAATCTTGCTGCGCCCAACCTCCAGCCCAAACTGACGCCTCATGGCCGCCCGGAGCCTTCTGGTGCCCCGCGTGGGGTCATCGGTGAATAGCTCATCGATACGATCCATGAGCAACTTGTTCATCGGACTAGTCTGCGGCGTATAGTAAATCGAGGTCCGACAAATGGAAAGCAGCGAACACTGCCTCTTCAAAGTCAAGTCCTCGCTTGTAGAATCGGCCATCTTTGCTCTCATAGCATGCCCAGCTTCCGCAAGTTTTTTTTTAGGAACTCGACATCCATGGTCAGCTCCCCGACCTTGCGTGCATACTCATCGCGATCACCGCGAACGCGCTCAAGCTCTTGCTCGGCGTTCTTGTCTCCCGAAAAAGCCATCTGCGCGTTGCCAAGAAACTGCCTGCGCCACTGAGCTATCTGGTTGGGATGGACTTCGTACCGACTTGCCAAAACGGACAGCGGTTCGGCCTCCTTCAAGGCTTCCAGAACCACCTTCGTCTTCAGAGCGTCGTCGATCTTGCGGCGGGTCCGCTGGCTATACCCCAATTACTTTCTCAGTCGAAATGGGAGTTTTCTCTTTGAATTGACCTCTGTATTCTTCAGGTGTTTTCCCCTTTAGTGATCCGTGTGGCCGTATCCGGTTGTAAATGTTCTTCCAATGTTCGATTATTCTTTCTGCGTCCTCTAATGAGATGAACCAGTTTTCATTCAAGCATTGGTCCCTGAATATCGAATTGAATGATTCTACAAAAGCATTCTGGCTGGGCTTGCCGGGCTGAATGAATTCCTGCCTTACCTGGTTTCGTATTGCCCAGAGCATGAGTTCTTTGCTCCGGAATTCCGGGCCGTTATCAGTCAACAGAGCTTCCGGCTTTCCGTACCTGGCCACCAGGTGGTCTAGAACTTGGCAGACTCCTAGTGCTGGAATAGAACGTGCTACCTTGATTGCAAGAGCCTCACGGGTGCAGTCATCGACAACATTCAGGCATTTCAGCTTGCGCTTGTCGGAAGTACTGTCGAATATGAAATCCATTGACCAGCGACGGCTTGGCCGATCCGGCAGCGTCAACGGCATCCGTTGGCTATTGCGTTTCTGACGCCTCCTCCGCTTGCTTTTCTGAAGCGATTCTTCCTTGTAGAGCCGATGCACACGTTTGTGATTTACTATGTACCCAAGGTTGCGGAGATACCAATAAAGCGTCGGAAAGCCCCATGAACGGAACGATGAAATGGTTTCATGCATTTTTGTTTTCAACTCGCTGTTCAAAGCCGATTCCTGCGGTCGATAGCGGTACCCTGCCGGTGTCATACCCAGAAGTCCGCATGCTTTCCGTTGACTCAGGCCTTGCCGCATTAGTGCGTCCACAGTCAGCCTACGCTGAGGACGCTTCACTATTTTCTTTGCAGCACTTCCTTCATTGCATCGATCTGAAGTGCCTGGTCTGCAACAATCCGCTTGAGCCGGCTGTTTTCGCCCTCGATCTCCTTCATCCTTTTCAGATCAGAGAGCTCAAGTCCGCTGTATTTGCTCTTCCAACGGAAGTACGTGTTCTCTGAAATACCATATTGACGACAAAGATCAGCGACTTTGGCTCCGCGGTCGCCCTCTTGCAGGATCCGAAAAATCTGCTCTTCACTGTAGCGCTTGCCTTTCATGAGTCCTCCTAGTTAGTTTAAAATAACTCGGAAAACTCCCTTCTCAAATGAGCAAGTTTTCGGGGGTATAGCCACAGCGTGAATAAATCCTAATACCAAACCTCGTCATCCGCACGCACGGGTGCCCTGTTTGACCAACAAGAAAAACCGTGTGCCACTGTCGTCACTTCGACACTTCGGCGAAGCTCAGTGCAGCGTTTCGCTCAGTGCAGGCCTCGACAGTGCCCTCGACCGTTGATTGTCACGAAAGACTTGTCAATGCATCATCATAAGGGCGATCACTTTCGCCTTTGCCGCTTTTCCGAAATCCCACGCCATCCCTCTTCTCAAATCCTATTTTAAGATTGTTCGTTCAAGGTCGCACCTTTCCGAAGCCGCAATAGGAGACCTCTTCACAAATGCCCTGCGAACATGCAGATGTTGGCAACCGAGACGGTCTTGAGGCGGGCGGAATTGATTCCGGAGAATATGGCTACTGTGATGGATAGGCAACAATAATCAGCGAAGGGGCCGCGATGAACCTGGAGAAGCGCATTCTAGAGGTGAACCAAATCCGGATTCCGGCATTGTGTATTTCAAACAACAACGATGTGCTTGCGGTTGTTATTCACGGCTATGGAGGGAACAAAGAGGAGATTTTCGGGCTCAGTTCATACCTGTCTTGCAATGGCGTGGATACGGTTACCGTCGATTTGAGGGGGCACGGAGAAAACGACAGTCAGTATACCATCGATGTCATGGAAGATATCAACTTGCTCGTGCAAAAGTTTAGCGGGAAGAAGAAGGTCATGACGATTGGCCATTCACTTGGCGGACGCTTGGCCTTGCTTGCCGGGGCTGAGGCAAGGATCGGCATTTCCCCTGCGCTGAGCAGGACATATTCCGATCAAACAAGATCGACAATTGTGAACCTGAGAAAATACAGGGTCAAGGAAGAAGGCATTGATAACAATTTCAAGATTCTCGCTGAACTTCCTGCGGCAAACCTGTCGCCCGGGAAATCTCTGGTCTTGTACGGTTCCAGGGACGTACCCGAAATAAAGGAAGCCTGCGTTGAATTGGAGAACAGGGGAGCCAACGTCGTAAGGATCGAAAACGCCTTACATAACGATATTTTCCTTCTGAAGGAAACATTCTCGGCAATCGGGGCATTTACAACAAAACAACTTTCCTAATGTCGTTGCCATGAATGTCTACAGCTATATCGGCGTTTGACAATAACTCTTCCGTATTTCACGAGCGCCCTCTCCATTCCGACCAAAAAAGGTAGAAGCGCAAACGGTATTCAGAATGCCATACAATAGAATGGAAAGATTATCATTTCATTTTTTAAAGGTATGGTAATGGCGCTTCGCGCAAATATTGTGTCTTTTGCCTTTTCCTCGCAGCTTACCGCGGGGTCTTTCAATCATTAATGCGAAAGGGAATACCTGTGGTGTTGGTTATGTTCTTGGTCTTATTGACCTGCGTATTCGTTCTTATGGGTGCGATGCTGCTTTACAGTCAGGGAAAACCCAAACCATTCCTGGATGCAAGTTGGAATCCGCTGGCGGGCAGCATTTCGGAAAAGATCCATGTCAACATCAATGGCATTGAGCAGGGGATGTTTATCAAGAGTAAAGATGCAACGCATCCGGTGCTGCTTTTCCTTCACGGGGGTATGCCGGAGTATTTCCTCACTCAGCGTTACCCTACAGGTCTCGAGGACTATTTCACCGTGGTCTGGTGGGAACAGCGTGGCTCAGGACTCTCCTACGGTGCCGGCATTCGACCCGCGACGATGACGCTGGAGCAAATGATATCCGACACAAAGGAGGTAACAAACTATCTTCGCAAGCGATTTGGAAAAGAAAAGGTTTACCTCATGGGACATTCACATGGTACGTTCATTGGGATACAAGCGGCTGCACAAGCGCCGGAGCTGTATTACGCCTATATTGGCGTGGCCCAGATGTCGTGTCAGCAGGAATCTGAACGTCTGGCGTACGAATACATGCTCAGGCGGTTCAAAGAATGTGGGAATAAAGAAATGGTCCGGAAACTTGAGGCGGCGCCGGTCACTATGGCGGGCGGTACGCCGGATGCGTACCTTGAATTACGTGACCGGGCGATGCACAGTCTTGGCATCGGGACAATGCACCACATGAACTCGGTGGTCACAGGCATCTTCTTGCCTTCGTTGACATTCCGAGAGTACACGTTGCTTGAAAAAGTCAATTTGTGGCGCGGCAAGGCAAGCTCCGGGGTCAGCGTATTGTGGAGCAAGATGCTGGCAACCGATCTTTCCAAACAGGTCCCGGAACTTAAAATCCCCGTCTATTTCTTTGAGGGAATACACGACTACACGTGCTCCTACGCCGGGGCGAAATCCTATTTTAAAAAGCTAAAGGCGCCTGTAAAAGCCTTCTATACCTTTCAACAATCAGCTCACAGTCCGATGTTCGAGGAGCCGGCAAAAGTGCAACAGGTCTTGAGGGAGGATGTTCTGACTGGAAGAACCGGTCTTTCGGATACAATGAGACAAGCTGATTAGAATCATCACGGTCTTGAAACAGGCAGAGTTGATAGGGGGGACGAGCAGAGGGAAATAGAAACTTGGTTTTATTTGCTCATAGTTCTGCGCGAATGTTATATAATTTGGTAAATTAAAGCGGGGCGTCAAATGAAAACACTTAAATACAAACTCAAGCTTGAAGGTCTGGATTCTCCCTCGGGAACGATTTCAACCCGCGAATTATCCACGTTCCTCGATCAATTCACCCAGTGCGCGGAGCGCGGTTTGCGCCTGGCGATTGAAGGTCAAAGTTCCAAAACCGGCCCTGCTCCCAAATGGCTTGCAAAGGCGACAGACTTTGTCTTTACAGGGCTTCAAAAGGGATCTACGGTACTCAAGATCGAAGCGCCTTATCTGAAGGATGCGATTCCCGATCAGGCAGTTCAGCAAGACATATGGGGCAGTCCGCCTGAGCCTGGAGATACCGCAATTTCCTTTGTTTCCCGTTCGGTCCGGGACACATCTACGGAGAACCTCGAAAGCGATTACTACGACTCCGGAGTCCTCATGAGCTTCTTGGCTATGAGGCCGTTTCTCGCAGAGCATGCGAAGAGCATCAAGATTAGTTGCGAAGAAAACAAGAATGAGGATTTCTCAATTGACATGCCGACAATTGAAAAGGTGGAAAAACTCAAAATAAAAATTCCCGAACCTCAGGCATTCATGTTGACCGGGATCCTTGAAGAAGTCGCTTACAGCCGTAAACGATTTCGTCTCGACATGGCGGATGGTCAGGTCATTCAAGGCCAAATAGACCAGGAGTTCCTTGACGTCGAAGACCTGCGGCGTCTCTGGGGCAAAAAGGTGACCATAAAAGGTACCGTCAGCTACAAGCCGTCCGGCAAGGTCAGACTGCTTGAAGCGCAAATGCTCAAATTCATTGAAGAAGGGGAAGAAGTCTTCGAGACTGCGCCGGTTGTCCAGACGGAATTCGAATTTGTGCGCGAACTGACGGCCGGGGCAACTCGCCGCAACTGGCTCGATGATATCCGGGGTAAATGGCCGGGCGACGAATCTATCGATGATCTTATGGAAGAACTTGAGAACCGGTAGCCCTCATGGCCAAATTCCTTCTTGATACAGGTGTCCTGCTTCATTATGTGCGTGGATCGACCCTTGCATTGCTTGTTGATAATCAGTACAGCCCAACCGTGCTTCCAAACTATCCCGTTGTTTCAGTTGTTTCGATAGGGGAAATGTACTCCCTTGCGGTGTGCCGTAAATGGGGTGAACAGAAAAAAGATGCCTTGAGCAAACTCCTCAGATCCATCCCCACCGTCGACATCAACAATTCGTCGGTCCTGGCGCGGTTTGCGGAAATTGATGCATATCGATTGGGTAAACATCCTGAAAAGCCTCTTCCTTCCGGAGAGTCCTCGAAAAGCATCGGTGATAATGATCTCTGGATTGCCTCAACCGCGTCAGTCCTCAAAGCGACATTGTTGACCACTGACAAGGATTTTATGGTGTTCGACAAAGTCTTCTTCGAAGTCGTCTATCTTGATCCGGAAAAGTACAAAGAAAAACAATAACGATAGCAGACGTATGGCAAAACCCTGGTTCACCTTATCCACCTCGTCCAGAAAACAGAACAACCCCTCCTGTGAACATGAAGTCCCGAAATGCCAAAACGCCTCAATAGACTGGACCATCAAAGAAAGCGTAAAGGCAAAGCTGAAAGTCATCGTCAAAAGGATCCTCCGCCAGTTCGGCTACCCGCCCGACAAGCAAATGTTGGCAACCGAGACGGTGTTGAAGCAGGCGGAACTGATTGCGGGGGAGATGGCGGCAGGGGAGTAGCATTGCGAGAATGCCAACTTTGTTGCGTCTGCAAATGAATTGATTTGAATTCTTGTTTCGCCATCAGCGACGCCCCCGAGGCCGAAGGATTAGCCGCTCGTGCTGTCCGAACCCGGCATCTTTGATCAAACTCCAGGTTTGTTCTGCCGGGTAAGTTCACGAGCGGCCCGCAGGCCGAGGGATCAAGGTGGCGCTGCAGGCGCGGCGTTCTTTGCCTACTTTCTGTCGCTGCAGACAAGGCAGACGACACAATGTCTGGTGCGAAGCACCAACTACTCTACCTTGGGGAACGGAAGTGACACAGAAAGTAGGTCTGGGTTCGGGAGTGAAGCTCCTGACTCGTACGCTGGCAACCGAGACGGTCCTCAAGCAAGCGGAGTTGATAGCGGGGGAATTGGCAGGAGATAAATAGGCTGCCGTTGAGAATTTCGCAACCGGGTGCTACTACGGTGCGCGCTTGTGTTAATCTATTCCATATTTTCTCCCTCTCCCCGTGGCGACCCTTGTGACCCTTGTGACCCTTGTGACCCTTGTGACCCTTGTGACCCTTGTGACCCTTGGGCATCCCTGACGAGGGGGAAGCGTGAAAGCAAGGTGTTTCTCAAACCAAAAGAAAGAGGAAAACCAAATGTTTAAGGTTCTTGAGATTGACGGCGGCGGGATCAAAGGGATTATCGAAGCGACAATCTGTCAGAAGATTGAGGAGCAGACCGGAAAGAAGATATGCGACATTTTCCAGCTCATCACCGGAACTTCAACCGGCGCTATTCTCGGGGGATGCCTGGCCGCAGGTGTCAAGGCAAACGACCTTGTCAATTTCTATTTGCAGGATGGTCCGAGGCTGTTCACGCGGCGTCCCGTCTGGCAACCCTGGAACTGGTTGAGACCGAAGTACGACCGTAAACCCTTTGTGGCCAAGCTGCAGGCCGTAGTAGGCGCCGCCACAACGCTTGCAGATTGCAAGTGCGAGTTCATGGCAACATCGTTTGGGCTTTCCGCCTGCCGCACGCACTTCATCAAATCGTCCGACAAAGAAGATCGGCCTCTTTCTCTTGTCGAGGTTATCTCGTGGTCCGCGCTCTCCGCAGCGAAGTATTTCGGCCAAATTGATGCTCCTCATTTTGAATGGGATGACCTTGACCCGGCGGGAAACACAAGGCCACGCAAGGGAGAGAGCTTCCAAGACGGAGGCCAGGGCACCCAAAACTGCACTGTCGGCTATTGTCTGACGGAAATACTGGCGCGGGGAATAACGGATGCCGGTATTCTCTCGCTCGGCACAGGCGACCAGAATCTGTACACGCCGTTTGCAAAGACAAAGAAGAGCGGGTTCATCGGCGAGATCGTTGATTACCTTAAGGGTCAGGCAAAAGAGGAATCCGCCGAAGATCAGGTGGGAGCGGCGCTGTTTATTGCCTCAGAGCGTCCCGGCATCAGGTTTTGCAGATTAAACGATACTATCACAAAGAAAATGGATGCGCTTGACAATGTTAGGGACATCGGCACATTTCACAAAATCGGGCAGAATCTGGCGTCAAAGGTACCGGCTTGGGTGACGAAGTAGTTGCCTGGTGGTCGATTGGGCAATATCGGTCCCAATGACGGTTACGCCTACCGCGGCCGCGGCCTCCTGCAGTTGACGGGCAAGGACACCTACCACCAGGCAACCGAAATGCTGCAGAAAAATGACTCGAGCGCGCCCGATTTGGTTGCCTCTCCAGATGAGGTTATCGGCCCGCAGTGGAGCTTGGCTGTTGCCGCGTGCATGTGGTACTCGAAGGGATGCAATGCCTTTGCGGACAAGGACAGTATATGGAGTGTAACCAAGGCGATCAATGGCGGATTGATTGGTCTCGACGACCGAATCGAGTGGTTGAAAGGACAAAGGCTATGTGGATACAGCCGCAGGCCACAGTCGCGACGTAGGTAAAGACTATCACGAACAATTTTCCGAACATGCGAACTACATAGGTTGGAGGTCTATTATGTACACCTCACTTTTTTCTCCAGAAGTTCAATCTGTCCTCGACAATGCGGAAAAGGCCGCCGGCCAAGTCGGCAAAGGCCCATTTCCCTCGCCTGCGGATTGGCGCGATCAGGTCATCTATTTTCTCATGGTGGATCGATTCAACAACCCGAAGGCTTTGCCGGTGAACAAACCATACGATGATGCCAATTATTATGGTTATCAGGGGGGCAAATTTTCGGGGATTCAGCAGCAGCTTGGCTACATCAAGAACCTTGGCGCCGGAGCAATCTGGTTAAGCCCCGTTCTCAAGAATCTCCAATTCGATTCCGGAAGCTACCACGGCTATGGCATTCATGATTTTCTAAGGGCTGATCCCCGGTTCGCCGACAATCCCGCCAACGCCGACGATGAGTTACGGTCCCTGGTGGACGCTGCCCACAAAACGGGTTTGTATGTTGTTTTTGACATTGTGCTTAATCACACAGGCGATGTTTTTGCCTACAATGGCAATTCTTCAGCGCCATTTTCAAGCCAACCACAAGCAGTTCAATGGAGGGACGCGGCGGGAACAGCCCAGCCGCAATTCGGCGATGTTGAGGCGATTGCTAATCCGGATGCGGACGCGGTAGTGTGGCCCAAGGAACTCCAGAAGAATAAATATTTGCGGCGCCAGGGGCAGCCCGATCCGAACGGGGATGACACGGTCGGCGATTTTGCCTCACTGAAGCAGATGATTACGGCCGATCCCGACCTGCAGGAATTCCTGATCCGAGCATATCAATTTGTGATTGCCCGGTATGACATTGACGCATTCAGGATCGACACGCTCCGCTATCTCAAAGGCGATCTCGCGCGCCTTTTTGGGAATTCCATTCGTGAATTCGCACTTGCCATCGGGAAGAAGAATTTCTTCACGTTCGGCGAAGTTCTGGATGGAAATGAAGAAGCGGACATTGCCCGCTTTATTGGACGAAGCACCAGTGACTCCAATAGTTTTGTCGGAGTGGACGCGGCATTGGACTATCCTTTGTTCAACACCTTGAAGCCCACCATCAAGGGCTTCAGTTCTCCGGAAACAGTTGTAAACATGTATTCCGTGCGTAAACAGGTTGAACAAAACATCCTCAGTTCTCACGGCGACGCCACGCGGTTCTTCGTGACCTTCCTGGACAATCACGACATGAAGGAACGAATTCGCTATGTTCAGCCGGGTGACGAGAACGAGTTTGACGACCAGGTTACCATGGGCATGGCGTGCCTCTATGCCATGCCGGGCATTCCATGTGTCTATTACGGAACGGAACAGGGGCTTCACGGCAGCGGCTCGGACCCTGCTGTGCGGGAGGCGTTGTGGGGGATCAGCCAGGGGTTTCCGCAAGACAGCTTCTTCTACTCAGCACTTCAAAAGATTTCTGCTGTGCGGGTCGCCGAACCGGCCTTGCGTTATGGACGGTTCTATTTCCGTCCGGTTTCGGGCGATGGCAACAACTTCGGCGTTTCCACGTTTCCGGCAGGGGTTTTGGCATGGTCTCGGATCCTCAATGATCAGGAAGTTGTTGTTGTCGCCAACACCGGCACTGCCCAAAGTCAGGCAGTGTATGTGATCCTGGAAATCGTTCTCAGTTCGCCTGGCGACAATCTTCGCATACTATACAGCAACAAGCCAAATCCTACCGCGCCCGGCGCGGTCAAGCCCCTCAGTCAGGTTACCGTGGCGGAGGTGGACGGCACCACCGGCTATGGCCCGCTTAACGTAACACTTGTCACTTTGCAGCCGATGGAGGTGCAGATTCTGAAGCGATGATTTTTGGAGGGAAAATTCGCTGTATGGCTGGTGCTGCCCGGTAAGATAATGATTGCCGTTGAGAATTTTGTAACCGGGTGCTCCTCTTGTGCGCCCAGCAATGTGCAAATACAATTCAAGTGCTGTTGGATAGCTGTGCCGGGTGACCCCAGAGTGGAATTGGCTGCTGGAATCCAATCCTCTGCTGTGGGGCACCCTCGAAATGCAGTCGACAAGGCCAATGAAGCAATCCGATGTTGACGAGTTGAGAAGTTGAAGAGCTGAATCGATGGCTGGGGCTCTGTGTGCAGTGGGCATTTATTAACGGGTGCTGCTACGGTGCGCGCTTGTGTTAATCTATTCCATATTTTCTCCCTCTCCCCGTGGGAGAGGGCGGGGTGAGGTTACTCGGGCTTGCAGCGGGTACCTCCACGCTGCACACGCTCAGCAATCCATAATATTGTCTTTATACTGCTGGTTGGACTACCCTAAAAATCTCATTAACCCTCTTTATTTTCCTCTGCGCAATTTCACAAAACTATATTTTATGAACATGGGTTGGCGAGACAGACTGCTCGTTTACCTCGAAAGGAACATGCATGAATATCCCGATAGTAGAGATGATACTGAGGTCCGGCTGGGTCGCACGTGTCATCCTGGTCATCCTTGGAGTTTTTTCCATTATCACGTGGGCAGTGATTTTCAACAGGTTTTTTTACCTTGGCCGGGCATCAAGAGGCAACAAACTCTTCTTGCAGAAATATTCCGGGATCAAGGCGCTTGTTGAAATCGAGAAGATGGACCGGACGCTCCTCGGCTCCCCAATCGGCCGGCTCGGGACGAAAGCCGTGGGGGAGTTCAAACGCATTCTCGACGATTCCGCAACGCACACCGGGATCCGCGACTGGTCGTTTTTTATCCAGAACCAGTTTGCCATCGCCCTGGAGCGGATAGACACGTCATTTTCCGAAATGTCCAGGCGTCTTGACAGCGGGCTGATCCTCCTTGCCATCTCGAGCAGCGTGTGCCCGTTTTTGGGGCTTCTGGGCACGGTGTGGGGCATCATGGATTCGTTTTATGAGATCGGCAACCAGGGGTCCGCGAGCCTGCCGGTGGTGGCGCCCGGCATCGCCGAGGCGCTTGTGGTGACGCTTGTGGGTCTTGCGGTTGCGATTCCCGCGGTGCTGTTCTACAATTACTTCGTGCATCGAGTTGACAGAGTCGAAAATGAGATGGACGAGTTCAAAAGCGTCATGTTTTCACACCTGAAACGAGACATTCTCAGCGTTCTCTACCGTGACAAACAGGGAACTACACCCATCGGTTGATTGTACTTCCACCGGGCCTTATGTACCATGAAATCACGCCAGAGAAGAAAAGCCATTGCGGATCTCAATATCACCAACCTGGTCGACGTGGTATTTACCCTGCTCATAATCTTCATGATCACCGCGCCCATGATGACCCAGGGAGTCCAGGTGGATCTGCCCAAAGCCGAAGCGGAAAACGTGGAGGTAAACGATTTCATCCAGGTTTCCATCAACGGCCGGAGCGAGATCTTCATAGATCAGGAACGAATCAACCTCGTTGATTTCAAGAAACGGTTCAGGAAGGTGTTTGGGGGCCGCATCAAGACTCCTGTTTTCATCAATGCGGACAAAAAAGTTCCTTACGGCCTCGTCATACGCGTTATCGCGGATGTCCAGAACGCAGGCGTGGTGAAGCTCGGCTTTCTCACGCTGCCCGTCAAAGAAGGAGCCGGTGGGTCGTGACGGCCCTCACTGCAGCGGTCGCGCCTCCACGGGGAACCGTCCCGGCGCCGGAGATGTCGTTTATCCCGGTGGTCATCGCTTCCCTCGCATTCCATCTGGTGATCTTTGCGGGAATCCCCTTGCTTGCGCGGGTGTTGTACCATGCCGAAAAGTACGAGCGGCCGAAGACGTTTACCCTAGTAAACATGCCCAAGGCCCTGGAGCAGCCGAGAGCGGCCCAGGCCGCCCAGAAAAAACCAAAGGCCACGACGCCCGTTCCAAGCAAGTCGAGGGCGAAGCGGACGGCCAAGAACGAGGAAAAGCCCCAGGAGAAAAACGATGAGTTGAACGAGTTGCTTGATGCGATACCCAAGTCGGTGTCCGAAATCTCTCCAGGGCAGTCGTTCAAATACTCCTGGTATCTCAACAGCATCCTGTCGAAGGTAGAGGAAAACTGGAAGCCCCCAATGGGGCTCACCGAGAAGAAGGATGCATCGGTTACCATTCGTTTCACCATATTCGCATCAGGTGAGATTTCCAAGGTCACGATCGCGGAATCGTCGGGAATTTCAACTCTCGATAACCTGGCTGTCAAAGCAGTGCAAATGGCAGCACCGTTCGGCAAGCTTCCGGTCGGATATGAGGCCGACAGGCTCGACATCAATTACGTCTTACACTATGTAAAGGGCGACTAATAGAAAGGCGGGGCTGGGGTGGCAAAATCGTTCGCTGCTTTGTTTCTTCTTCTTGGCATGTGGTTGAGCGTTTTTGGCGAGCGGATAACACTCGAATCATACGCCGGCAATCTCGACAGCATTTCCGTTGCCATTCTTCCTTTCACGGCGACGGGTGACGGTCAAATCACGAAAGACGAGCCTTGGAAGGTGCTCGCCAACGACCTGGAGTTTTCCGGCAGGTTCACGGTTTTTCGTGTCACCAAAGTCGACACCACCGAGTTTGCCAAGAACAATGTTCCTCTGTACATCACCGGCGATTACCAAATGTTCGGTCGGCAATACGTGCGGGTGGATTGTTTTTTGCGGGGCGCGAAGTCGGGAAGCCCTCTGGCGACCAAAACCTATGAAGCAGATGTGAAACACGTTCGGCCCGTAGGTCATCGGTTCGCCGACGATCTCATTGCCATGTTGTTCAACGACAAGGGCATTTTTGAAAGCAAGATGCTTTTTGTGAAGGATGAAGGCCCCAAGAAGAACATTATGATCATGGACTGGGACGGCGACAACGTGCATGCACTCACGGCGACCACTACCGTCAACATCTTCCCGGCGTTTGTCGATTCTTCCACCTTTCTCTGGACCTCGTTTATCCGCGGCCACCCGGACATTTACAAAGCAACAATCGGCGGGAGGGGAGGCGCCATCATGTCGAGCAGGTTTGTCCAGACGTCGCCGGCCTATTCGCCGATCACGGGCAGGGTTGCATTTGCCTCCTCACGCGACGGGAACATGGAAATTTACACTTGCGATCTCGACGGCAAAAACATCAAGCGCCTCACCAATGCCAGGTCGATTCAGACCGCGCCGCGTTGGTCGCCTAACGGCTTTCAGATCGCGTTTACGTCGGACCGGGTGGGCCAGCCCAAGATTTTCCTGATGGATGCCGACGGCACCAATGTCCATCAGCTTTGTTTCGAAGGCGGCTACCAGGATTCGCCCGCGTGGTCGCCCAAGGGCGACCGGATTGCCTACCAGTGCCTGGTGAACGGCAAGTTCGAGATCATCACCGTACAAACGGACGGGTCGAACGCGTTCCAGGTAACCAATTGCCCGGGCAACAACGAATATCCGGCCTGGGCCGCCGACGGCGCCCACATCGTCTTTTCGAACGGCCGCGGCGGCAGCATAGATCTCTACGCGGTGAAATCCGATGGCACGCATTTGACAAGGCTCACGACCACGGGGAATGCGAAGATGCCCGACTGGGGGAATTGGTAGCGGCCCTTTTGCATGAAAGGCAATGGTATGAAAGGAATTTGGATCGTTGGACCGGTTGCGGGGTGCGTTTTCCTCGGCCTTTTCTCCTCCTGCTCTTCCATCACCCTCCTTCGAATCCGGGAGCTCAAGCAGGTGGAGGCGCATGTCGACTCACTCAAGGCCGATTTGGCCGCCCGTGACGAACTCCTGCAGAACGAACAGAAAAGCCAGAACGAACTGCTCAGGCTTATCCGGGCCGACATGCAGGTGCGTTTCGAGGAGCTTGGCCAAAAGGTATCTTCGCTTGAGGGAGGCTTGTCGGAAAGCAAGTACAAACTTTCCCTGATCGACAAGAAGACCCAGGAAATCCAGGAACAGTGGAAGGCAAAGACCGTCGCCGATTCGGCGGCGGGAGCGCAGAAGAACACACAGGTGGAAAAGCTGTACCAGATCGCGTACGGCGATTATACGGCGGGCCGGTGGGACCTTGCGGCCAGCGGGTTTCTGGACCTGATAAACCAGTTTCCGGAATCACCTCTCACCGATGAGGCGACCTATTGGTACGCGGAGTGCTATTTCGGCAAGAAGGATTTCGACAAGGCTGAACAGCTCTTCACCGAGTACCTCAGGAATTTCCGCAACGGCAAGAAGGTGTGCGCCTCGTTGTACAAGCTGGGACTGGTTTTTGAGAACAGAAAACTTCCGGAGAAGAGAAAACTGGTTTGGCAGAAGCTGCTCTCCACCTGTCCGGATTCACCGGAATCTACCGCCGCAAAAGAGCGGAACGCAAAGTAGAAGAGACTCCTGTTTGAAGCACAAAACAAAATGCCACCCTCCGTTTGGGGCGGCATTTTGTTTTGTGCTCGTCCGGCGGAAGCAACGGCCTATTTTTTCTCGGGCGGAAGCTGGTTCATCTGTTGCTTCAATTTCTGGATCTCGCTGTCGAGTTCCTTCTGCTTTTCTTCCATTTTCTGTTCAGTCTCGGCCTTGTTGGTCTGCTGGGATATTTTCTGCACAATGGCGAACGCGTAGTCGATATCGCTCTTGATGACATCGACGTTTCGCGAGAAGAACGACGACCGGTGGAACTCGTTTTCGAACACTTGAAACTTATCGAGCTTGGTTTTGTCTTCGGCTTGCACCTTGTGAAGGCTGTCGCCCTGGTGCAGCACGGTGGAAGACGGGAGTTCGAGGGAAATCTTGTTCACATCGAATGCCAGTACCTCGTAGGCCTTGCGGTTCACCCTGTATTTAACATTTTCCGCTTCAAGCGTGTCTGCCGGCGGCGCCTTAAGCGTCTGCGCCTTTGCGGAAGCGGCGGTAAGTACCGACAACGCCTGGCCGTAATTTTTCTGCATGAGATCGGCATAGGCTTCGATGAGCGCTCCTTCGCACTGCAGGGCGGGCTTGGAACTGATCTTCTGCAATGTTTGGCCGTTCGAAATGCAATCGTTCCACTGGCGCGCGCGTAAAGCGGTCCAGCACATGCCCAGCAGCGCGTCCTCGTAATAGTAGCTCTGATTGGAAACCGATCTGAGGGCGGTGATGGCCTTGGACAGGGCAAGCTGCTCGTAGAACATATATCCCAGAAATACATAGGACCTGTTGATTATTTCGCGCTGCTCGTTGGTTTGGACTTTTGATTCTATGCAGTTGCCAAGTGAGTTGAGGGCCTCTTCCATGTTATAGGTGAGCACGTACGCGATTGCAAGCGAGTGCTGGGCAAACGGGTATTCCGGATGGTTGTCGGGGACAAGCGAGAACAGCTGGATCGCCTGCTGGTAATTCTTGTCCTTCATGTTTTGCTCGGCCATGAGGTAATAGGCGTGAAACTTGAGAGAGTCCGGCACTCCGGGCGCATTGAGGAGCTGGAACTGGCTGCTTACCGCTGCGGAATTCCCGTCCCTGTAGGCGACGCGCATGAGGCCGAGGTCGGCAAACGGGACAACGGAACTCTTTGGATAGTCCTGCTTTGTCTGGTGGTAGTCTTGGACGGAAAGTTCTCTCATGTCGAGTTTTTCCAGACAGGCGCCGCGATAATACTGCACCCAATCGTTCTTGAAGAAACTGGGAAACTGGACAAGAATCTGGCTGAAAAGAAAAAACGCGTCCCAGTATTTGGCTTCAAAGTACAGCTTGCAGGCCCTGTTGTACAGCTCGTTGGGCGCCATGTCGAGAACGCGGGCCATCTTCTTTGCGTACATTTCTTCCCGGTGTAATCCTACGTCGCCGCGCAGGTAGAATGAATGGGTGGAAACATCCTGCGTGTACGGCATATCTATGTATTGATACATGAACTGGAGGTCTCTTCCCTCATTGAGGTGGGGCACGTTTACGCCGGCGGCGAACCCATAGTACTCGTTCGGCTGCCGTATGTTGCCCATAAGGAAATAAATATTGAGCATCCTCATGATCCAGCCGCCCACCCGAAAGTTGTAATCGTATTCCACGACGTTCTTGGCAGTGTCTGCGTTGATTCCGGATTGCAGGATTGAGGTTGCGTGCGCAAGAGAACTGTAGATATTCTCTACGTTGACGTCAAGGCCGGCGTCGATCTGATTCTCCAGAAAAGAGCCAAACCAGGAAAGTTTCACGTTATTTGTGTAGCTTGGCTCGCTTAGGGAAGAAATGTTCAAATTGTCGAGGACCGGCAACAGAATATTTTGGAGAGAAATACCGATTACGTGGTCGCCGAAAACCGGGTCACGAACGAGGCGGTAGGTGAGGCCCACGTCTCCGCTCAAATTGTAATACGGATCGCCATAATTTGTGCTCATGGAAAGTCCGAGGTTCACCCCGATACTCAGGCCTCCCCAGATGTTGTTCGCATAGGTGCCGAGAATGAGGAGCTTCTGGTCGGACAGCTTCTGGCCCGTACTTTCCGGAACGCCGTTCACATCGTACTGGTATTGATCTATGGATCCGGAACCCTGTGCAAGTACGGTCACTCCCCACGATTCATAGAGTCCAACCGGAAACGTGGCGCCCACCTCGCCGAGCTGATAGGCCCCCTGCAATGGGAAAGCCGCGCACGCCCGAAGGTCTATGTAGTCTTGCTCTGTCAATAATGCCGGGTTCGTTGCCGGAGAATACCGTGAAAACAGGTCACGCCATCGGGCGGTACTCAGGTATTCTCCCGAAAGCCCCTGGGCGAGAACAGAATACAAACAACCCAGTGCGGCAACCGCGACGAACGCCGACCGTACCTGTCTTGACAATCCGACTGAGGTTCTCATAGGGGGGTCCTTCACAATAGGGTTATAGGCAAAAGGATGGTCCCTTATTTTACCGGTTTAATGAAGCTGCGATGGCGAGAGATCGCCGGTCCGCGGGAATAGCTGCTCTTGAAAGTAATATAGTATTGTAACATCTCGAAAATAAAAAAATTGTTCCTCCACGGCAGATTTTGTATGGAAACGGCAGTAGAGCCCCCGCTGCGAAAATTCTATTTCCTCCCGGTATCATATCATATTTTTCAGGACATGTTTCCCACAGTTCAAGCCATTCCGGTTGCAGGATTTCAGTCGATGGGTGGAACATGAAGAAACCTGGAACCGCCGTTTTTGCGATCCTGGCGATTTGTACATTCGCTTGGGGACAGGCCGGCGGAACCGCGGCTCTCCTGGATTCGGCCAAGAACTATTTGGTAAACCAGTTCTATTCGCGAGCGGAGAATTCCCTGCAGCGGCTGCTGAGGATCGACCCGGACGATGCTGAAGCATCATACTTGCTTATTGCGACTGCACAAACAAAAATACTTGACTACGAATCGTACCCGGTCGATGCCGATTCTTTTGTGGAGAAGGCAACGAGCACGCTCTCGGCGCTTGCCAGATTGTTGCCGCGAAAACGTGGACGCGATTCGTTGTTGTGCCTTTTCTATATTGGCAACATCCAGGGCGGCATCAGCGTCATGCAGGCAAAAGTAGGGAACTGGCCCTCCGCGGTGAAGAACGGGGCAAATTCAATAGGTTTGTTCAAGAGAGTCATCAAGACTGATCCCGACTACTACCCGGCCTATCTCGGGTTGGGCATATTCAATTACTATATCAGCCAGAATCTCAAGTGGCTGCCGTTTTTTCAGGACAGGCGGGAGGAAGGGCTGGAGCAGGTCCGGCTTTCTACCCGGGCCGAGTTTCCCTACTCCTATGTTGCCAAGAACTCACTGTGCTGGATCCTTGTGGAACGAAACGAATACCGTGCGGCGGATTCCATCGCCTCATCGGTCCTTGCGGAACTGCCCTCAAACACCATATTCATCAGGCTCAAGGCCCGCATAGCTCTCTGGCAGCAGGACCTGCCGCTTGCCATTACCTGGGCAAGGAAGCTCATTGCTATTTCGGAGGAACGCGTCCCTGTCAACTGGTCCGATCTCCTATCCGGCTACCAGGTACTCATCAGCGGCCTCGATGGGCTCGGCAAAGGAAACGAATGCCTTACCATCTGCGCAAGGGCCTTGTCGAAAGATATTCCCGAGCCGTACTTGAGGATACCGTACGTCAAAAAACACCTCAAGTATATCGCAGAGATCCGGAAGAAATACGCCCATTGACGGGGCTACGCTGTGATTTGCGGCGCATCGGATGATTCCTTCGTCATTCCGGCATCCATTGGAGTATTTTCACGCTATGAATGCCGACCGGTTTCGAGCGGGCCTTTGGGCGGTTGTCGCGTGCATCCCGCCCGGGGCAGCGGGAATTCTTTCCTGCGGTAAAAATCGATCCCGATCCGCTACCGAAAGGTTGTCAACTTAAGCGAGTCAACAATTGACTTGTTCTTCGGATTTCCCATGTTCTTGAGTATCCAAAGGTATTCCGCGTACCCACCGCCCATGCCGACGCGGATGCAGATCCTGTCCTGCGCTTTGACAAAGTTTTCCTGGTATCGTGTCTGCCGCGCGGCGTCGTTTACCAGGAAGGAATCCTTGTACAGGGCGCTCAGCGAGTCGAGATAGGTATTGCACAGCATCCATTTCTTGACTTGGTCCATGGTTACCGAGGAATCGGAGGGGGGAATAAATGACACCTTGTGGGGCTCTGCCGTGGCGGTCTGCCCGGAGACCGGCTCCTTCTTCTGACACGCGGACGTCAAGACGAGCATGGTGCACGCCAGAACGAGAGAAATCACTTTGCGCACAAGATTCTCCTTTTTCCGAAATAGGTGGGTTGTCTAAAAACTACGTTGTATGGAGGGCGTTGTCAATTTGATTTACCGACGGCGTTTCTTGCATCGCAGTCAGGCCCCAGGGAGCCTTGGGAAACGCGGATGAACGCGGGCATGGCGCCAAAGAAACATCTTGGACAGCATTTTCTTACCGCCGTGCGGTACGCGGAACGGATAGCCCAAAGCATAGCTGCCGGCGAACATGAGAACGTGCTCGAAATCGGTCCAGGAAACGGGGCTTTAAGCGTCCACCTCGCAAAACGTTTCCCGGGTTTTCATTGCGTTGAGATCGATCCTGACGTTGTTGGCGCTCTCAGGGCCAGGATGGGAGACGGCAGATGGGTACTTCACCAATGCGACGCGTTGGAGTTCGACTTTTCCGCTGCCGGTTTTCCTTTGCACGTTATTGGAAATCTTCCCTACTCCATAGGCGCCCTGGTGATCAAGAAGACCCTTTTGTACGGAAACAACATTCTTTCCTGCACGTTTATGGTCCAGCGGGAGGTGGCCGAACGCATAGCCGCCGCGCCCCACACAAAGCGGAACGGATTTCTCTCCGTTTTCTGCCAGTTTTTCGGGAAGCCCAGGATCTTGTTTCGCGTCCCCCCGGGCGCGTTTTTCCCCAGGCCGAACGTGGAGTCCTCGGTATTCAGGCTCGACGTGGAAGACAATCTTGAAGAGAAATTGCGGTCGGGACAATGGCTCGACTACTTCGCATTTGTTGACAAGGGTTTCAAAATGAGGAGGAAAATGCTCGCCAACGTCCTCGGCCGCGAGGGCGGCCGTGAACACTTTGCAGAATTGCTCGCGCGCATCGGCGTCGGCGCGGATGCGCGCGCCGAAGATCTGGGCGCACCCGAATGGCTCGAACTGTACAAGAGATCATGCGACGCATCCTGATGCCGGCGATTGCCGCGTACGTTTTGAATGCCTCGGCGCCCGCATTCTGCCAGGTCAACCAGTGGCCGCCGGCGCTGGGCATTCCCGTGGCGCCGCCGGCTCCCGATTCGAACCGGACCGTGTACGGGTCGGACCAAAGCCTTTACATTCGCACATTCAAGGTGCGGGATTCGGTGAACATTCAGGAAAATACCCCTTTGTACGGTGTAAACCAGAACGTTGATTATGCTTTGTCGAACGATTCGTGGTTCAACACCACGGACCAGTTCTTCGACCTGTCGGGTGACGTTGTGAAGAAGGAACTGCCGTTTGGAATGAGCGCCGGGCTGGAGTGGACGCCCGTGCTCATTCTTAACAAACGCACGTCGAGTCAGGGAATCCTCGGATCGGTTGAGGCCGGCCCGCTGCTCACGTTCGCTCCGCTCAGCATTCCGATGATGATTCACGGCGGCGCCACGGCGCGGGGATGGAACGACGACATCGGCGCTCTGAGCGCCAACCAATACGGAACCCTCTCCCGCGACAAGGGATTCTACGCCGGGGCGGAGTTGGGATCGCCGGTGCATCCGGTCCCGTTCCTTCCTCTCATTGTGACGGTGAAAGGGTACGGCAGGTCCATGGAAACGTCGAAACTGGTGTCGGGGACCGCCTCGGCCCTTCTGTACCTGGGCATGCCCACAGGCGACAGCCTTTTTGCGCTTTATGCGGACTCATTGACAAAAGGCAGAGACGCATTCCTGGGCGAGGATCAGGGGAAGCCGAGCTTTATTGACGACCCGGAAAAAACGGAACGGTCGTACCAGGTGAGCGCAGGGTTCCGTGCAAAGCCCAGACTTTTTCTTGTCCCGGGCGCCGTCTACTCGTATACCGAGCACACGCTTTCGTACCCCGGGGCGTGGGGCAACAAGAAGAACACCGATAATGCCGTGAACCTGCTTCTCAGGACCGACACCCTGTTTTTCGTCTCGTATCAGGGAGGCATTAAGGTGGAGTGGGAACGGGAGGACATGAATTCGGCTTCCTCTGCCGGCACTGCCGGAGGCGCAATCCTGCCGCCGCAACCGCAGACAACGGATTTTGCGGGCAATCTGGCCAGTCTCAACGACTATCTTGGATACCGAGTCGCAATGCTCAATTCAATTTCCAAGTATCTGCAGAACGGCATGGGTGCGGAGTACACCTGGGACATTTCACGGTATTCAAAGGACTACCCGGTTTCTTATGTTGTCAATGGAGATACCGTACGCCAGGATCCTCCTCTCGACAACGACATCATCGTCAACCGGCAGAGATTTACCCTGGTGCCCATTCCGTCGTCGTGGGGGAAAGGGTCTCTTTTTGTGGAATACTCCAAGAACATTACGAACTATATTAAGGCTGAAATGAGCGGCAACAACACCGTTGATTGGCTCTATCGGGTGGGCGGAACGGCCGGCTTTACCGTGGCGCAACGCTGCACGGTTTCCGAAGCCATGACCGCGGACACGAAAGAGACTGATTACGCCTTTCCCGAGACCAAGAGGGGCTCGCCTCCGCCGTATTCCCGAAAATGGTCGTCGCAGCTTTTGCTCAACCTGGTCGCGAACCGCTGGCTTACTCTCAGAACCGAATGGAACGAGACATACTCCGACTTCGGAACGTGGAACGCCAAGGAATATATGGACTCCACGGCATTCAAGACGCCCCAGGAAGCGGCAGACTACAAGGATTACTACGCAATCACCGATAAAACATGGGACCACGGCATAAAACTGACCGTTGCCTCAAATATTCTGAACACGTGCCTAGTGAACGCCGGATGCTCGTATGAGTACATCGATGCAAGGGAATTCAATGTCGCGGATCAGACCTATGCCCTTACTTACAGTGCAGGAACTCGCGTGACGCCATTCGCATCGCTGTCCTATGAGCTCAACCGGCAGTTGGTTTTTTACGCCAATTTCGCCAGGACTTTTGACATCAAGGACAAATACTGGGACATCCACGTGTCACTCAAGGGGACCTTTTAATGGTGCGTTTGTCCGGATACCTGCTTGCGTTACCTCTGATGGCCGTTATGTCGTGCAGCGTGTTTGATCCGCGTCCGGTGGAGTATCCTTCTGATGTGGTCACCGTTGATCCATTCAACTTTGCGTCCATCCTGTGGAACACGGGGAAGCAAATTACCAAAGTGGAATACAACGACATATTTTATGATACTGCGGCTTTCGTATTCGTGGACATCAACGGAAACGTGTTCGGCCGGCAGTCGCTCATCGATCATCTCCAAAGCATGTGCCAGCTTTTCTCGATACAAAATGTCTCCTGGCAACCCGATTCCTTGCAGGATTTCACGATAGGAGACACGTTTTTCGTAGACCGTGCATATTATGTCGTCGCGCTCGACACGTTCCTGATTCCGCCGAAATCCGATACGTTCAGCAGCACCTCATCCTTCAAGCTCCTGTTTGACGCAAGCAAAAACACCTGGAACATTTTCTACTGGAAAGACAAGTACCCGGGCGAGTCGATATTCTACCCGCTGTTTGAACCGAGTTATTGACAACCGCGATGGTTCGGAAAGAAGCTGGCATGGGGACGTCGAGAAAATACCGCACAGCGGTTTTCGCTTTCGCGGCGCTGTTCTGCGGGTGCTTTAACCCTTTTTTTCCTCCCACGGGCGTGCCCCTGAGCGTTGGCAGTGGGCGCAGCACGCCGGCCGGGGTGGTGGAACAGCTGTTCCGCGCGTACCAGACCAGGCAGATCAATTTGTTCATGGATCTTTTTTCACCCGCAAAAGATTTCAGGTTCTACGTGTCGCCGAGCTTCCAGGCCGATTATGCCAAGGAACGCGGCGGAAGCGCCACGTTGGAAACTATAGACTCCATGTTCAGCTACGTGCGCCAGACATTGGGGATTACCGAGATGTATTATTGGACATACGATGATGAGATTCAACTCACCAACAACATGTTCACGCAAGCGGCGGACATAGGATATTCGGTGGATCCCCAGCCCATAGATACCAATGCCATCAATTATTTCAAGGCTCCCGACGGCACGCAATACGCGGAGGTGGTGGTGCGGGGCGGCGAACTGGAGATTCAGGTGAATACGGGCGACCTGACAATGGTCGATTACTATATCGACATAGGCGTACAAGTGTATTATGTCGAAAAGGACCCGGTGAACCCTTCCCTCTGGGTCATCGCGAAATGGTTCGATCTTGGAACGGCCCAGTAGGTCACGGGTCAGTTGATGATAATATTGGTTCGGAACGTGCAGACAGGACAGGTTGCCGTGCCCGAAGAAGGGTCCCTGCTGATGTTCTTGTTGACGGAAACAGAGTAGCCGTACCGTTGGACCAGCACCGTGTTGCACGACGGGCAGCGCGTGTGACTTCCCTCATCCGAATCAATGTTCCCAACGTACACATAGTCAAGCTTTTCCCTTGCTATTTCGCGGGCGCGAACCAGGGATTTGTGCGGCGTCGGAGAAACGCGCATTTTGTAACGAGGAAAATACCGGGAGAAATGCAAAGGGGTGTCTTTCCCCAGATGTGCCGCGATATAGTCTACGAGTTCCCGTATGTCCTTTTCCGAGTCGTTTTCTCCGGGAATGAGCAGGTTGGTGATTTCGAGATGACACTTCTTTTTAACCGTTTCGCAAGCAGCGAGGACCGGGGCGAGCGTGGCCTTGCACAGTCTACGGTAGAAACCGGGGTTCATCGATTTGATGTCGATGTTCATGGCGTCGACTAGGGTAAGCAGTTCTTTTAGGGGCTTCTGCTCCATGAACCCATTGGTAACCATGACGTTCCTTAGCCCGTGTTCCTTGACAATAGCTCCGACCTCCATGATAGTCTCGAACCATACGAATGGCTCGGAGTAGGTGTAGGCAATGCCGATTGTGCCGCTGTTGATTATTGAATCTGCAAACTCTGCGGCAGGTATTTCCCTGGTGGGCTGTATGGTTTGTGAAATTTCGCAGTTCTGGCAGAACTGGCATTTGAAGGTGCAGCCGTTGGGGCCGCTCGAAAAGATTGACGAACCTGGAAAGAAATGGTACAACGGTTTCTTTTCAACCGGGTCGACGGCCGTTGAAACCGGCCGGCAGTATGCGAGCGAATATAGAACACCTCCCGTATTCCTGCGGGCAAGGCATATACCGGTTCTATCATCTGTCAATAAACAATGATGAGGGCAGAGACCGCATCTCACCGTTTTTTCTGTGCCCGGCACGACGGTAAAATAATCCGCCTTCTTCATGGAGGACCTTGAATCCCACAACCCGCGCAATCCCGGAAGCTTGCTTCGGGGTTCTTCAAATGCCGGTGCAAAATGCCGTGCTGCGGCGGTTTGCGCCGGTACGCTCACGCACCGATCTTTCGGACTGCCGGGCCGGTCTATTCCGGCGTCGTTCCTTCCTGCGCCGGCGCGTTATTCGATGCCGGTCCAGCCTTGGATGCACGCTTCTTTGCCGGAATAGGAGCAGCCTGATGGGAGTTCGCCTTGTCTTTCAGGATTTTCATGTCGCCAACCAGTTTTGCAACGGTTTGCTCCAGGGCGTTAACTTTCAGGCTGTTGTTTTCCTGATTGGAAAGGATCTCCTGCATCTTGGTTTGCAAAGAAGGCCCGATGAGGCTGACAATTGTTCCGGTGAGCACTGCTGCAACGATGGAAACGATAATGATTAGGATAAGCGTCGGAAAGGACGGAAGTATCCTGACCTTCTTTCTCTGAACGGGGTGATCGAACTCCGTTTCCGCGTCCGAGGAGCGGCCCGCTGCCGGTTCATTCCTGAAGTGTGCCGTGATCGCGACAGGCGGCTGTGTTTTCTGCTCCGCCGGCTTTAGGGACGGTTCACGTGGGGCGGACTTTTCGACTCTCTGCCGCGAAGCCCTCACGGATTCGATTTCAAATGCCTCTGGAGTGCTGGGCGCGGCAGGGCGCGGTTGCATTGCATCCTTCTTTTGCGCGTGCTGCGAGGCCTTCTTGACGAGCGATTCGAGATCTATTTCGTCATCCGGATCGGTTTGCGAGAATTCCTTCCTGGGAATGGCGTCCATTGCAATCCTCCTCTATTTAAAAAATGTGCATGCGGGTCCGGCCGCTGCGGCGCCTCGGGACTGGATTTTTCCGTTCTGAGCACGATGGCGTTACCGCATACCAAAATATACAAATCGCGGCCCTACAAAAAGGATTTAGGAGAAAATTTTGTATGAACGCCGATCCGGTTGCAGTGCCTGACAAGAGGGCAGCTGTCGCAGCGCGGGTTTACAGGAAGGCACCGGTGCTGGCCGAACGATACGAGATACGAGTTGATCGTGAGCCACATGCGCCCGGGCAGGATGCCACGGAGCTTCATTTCGGTCTCAAACGGGGTTTTTGTGTTTGTGTACCCCAGCCTGTTGCAAATCCGGTGAACATGCACGTCAACGCAAATGGCGGGTTTACCAAATGCGACAGCAACCACCAGGTTGGCCGTTTTCCGCCCCACGCCCGGCAGTTGAACGAGTTCGTCAACGGTGCTCGGGATTACGCCGTGGAACAATGCATGCAGCGCTGCGGGCAATTGCTTCAAATGCTTTGCCTTGGTCCTGTAGAATCCAACCGGAAAAATGAGTTTCTCCAGGCGTGACCGGGATAAGGCATCCAGGTCGTCAAGATTCCGTATCACGGAAAACAATTTGCGGGACGCCGCTGCCGTGACATCGTCTTTCGTCCGGGCGCTGAGGATTGTGGTTACGAGTACCTTGAAGGGGTCTTTTGTCTGCAATTCGATGAGGTCGACGACGGGCATGCGGTGCAGCGCGAATTCCTTCTTGAGTACCGAGTAGACCGAGCCGATGTCGACGGGCCTGATGTTCTTAGGCATGAACCGCGCGCTCGCCTGTTACGGCCGCGCCGATGTGGGGGATCTTTGCGCATCGATTCCGGCGATGATGCCGGAGAGGCCACGGGCATAACCGCTGTCCGGGTACCTGGACACAAAGGGAACTCTGTTGATTTCACCATTGTTCATGGCGGCCTCGTAGGGAAGCGTGCCGAGCACCTCCATGGAAAGGGCGAGATCTTGCTTGATGATGCGGGCGAATTTCTCTGCCGCCTCGTTCTGGCCGGCGTCCTTGACGGAATTGACCACGATGAACATTTTGCATACGTCTTCGAGGAAGAGCTGGCGATAAGCACTGATCTTGCCGGGCGCCTTTTCTTCGAGTTTGGCAAGAAGATCCGTGAAAGACACGGTTTTCCCCCCGCTTTCCGTATCCACTGCGCTTCGGATGAACGCCGTTATTTCCTTATCGTGGTAGAACCTGCGCAACAGACCGCGTACAAGGAGATTCTTTATGAAGAAGAACGCGTTTTCGAGTGTGGCCGGCAGGGGGTCAACGAGAATGATGCCGAGGGGAGCAAGCGAGAAGAAATCAGTGGCGCGCTGGTGCGTCCCGGTGGCGATGTCGAAAATAATCGTGTCGGCCTTGAGTTTCTGAATTGCCCTCAAAAGCCGCTGGCGCTCGGTATAATTTGGGGAAGCAAGGGAAAGGATGTCGCTCGCCGAGCTCAGAAGCTTCAGGTTGGGGTAGGCCGTCTCGACAAGGGTTGTGGAGAGATCGGGCCGGCGGTTGTTAAGAAAATCGTCGAGAGACCTGTCCGGATGTCGAATGCCCAGAAGGGTGTGCAAGTTGGCGGTCCCGATATCCGCGTCGATCACCACGGCGCTCCTGCCTTGTGTCGCAAGGGAAACACCCAGGTTGGCGACAAAGGTGCTTTTTCCTATTCCGCCTTTTCCTCCGCCCACTGCAATGACAATCTTGTCGCCCCAGTACATACCTAATCCTGAAAGTAAAACTAAACGCCTGTGAAACCGGTGAACTCCATGCACTTCCCATGGACGTGAAGGCCATACCAAACAGTAAAAAGATACTTTCTGTTTGTCTCACAAGGACGTAAATTCTGACGCACGAAAGCGGTGCCCGGGACCGGGGACCGCTCAGCCGCACGAGCGTTTTTGTTCGGGAAAAGCGGTTTAGGGCAGATGAAGAAACCGGAACGGAAATCGTTGGTGCGTGCTCGGCAGGTTTTGGGCCTTGGAACCCGGCACGGAATAGGAAACAAGAGTGTGCCGTCAAACGGCACTCAATCAGCGCCCACCGCTTTGAACGGGGAATTTTCATCTTGCATGATGATATCGCGGCAGTGGGGTCCGCAATTGAAAATCAGGTCTATGGCGGAAAGGTCGGGAACAAAATCGCGGGGACCGGTGGACCAGTGCTGGGGATAGACCGGACATTTGAATTCCTGAAACGTGACGCTTATTCCCGCTTCTTTCATGAGGGAAACGTCCAGGTAATCGCGGCCGTCCGCGTCGGCCAGGTAGGCGGTTGCCTTGAAATGTTTGCAAATGTTAACCAGGCGCTCCGTGGACTCGCCCTTGAACCCGTAGTCGGACGAGATGACCGTTTCCGTGGTTATTCCCATAATGCCCGCAAGCAGGCGCACCGAATCGATGTTGATCCTGTCTATTTTGCTTGCCAGAGCGCAATAAAACTCGGCAAACATGGGAATGTATTTCTTGTAGAAAGGCGTCGTGCCGTAGCATGCGTCAAGCGAATGCAGGTGATTCTTCTGCCAGTTTCGCGTAAAATCAACCTGAACTTCGTTGAGCTTTTGCGGAAACTTGTAGGTTGTCGGCACCGACAACCATTGCCATGATTTCGCGTTCCGGATGCGGTTCCGGTTTTGCCACTCATTCTTCTCGAACTGAACGTCGTTGAGAAACACGAACAGGTCCGCGCTGGCCATTGTGTGGAAATACCCGGGCCCCGGCATGTAGTGCGGCTGATGGACGGCGAGTTTCATGCTTCCATTCCTCCGGTGTATTCCTGTAAACTGGGGCAACACCCTTGCTCTAAAATATATCAAATGCTTCGGCTTATTGCGACTCGAGTGCATGTCCGCCGGGTCTCAGGTGAGGGCTCACGCGCCCCCGGATTATTGACAACCCCGAGGAGAAGAAGGTAGTTTCGAATGCTGTGACAGAAATGGTTCACCGGATCAAACGGGCAAGGATTCCGGCCTGGGTGCAGGGCAAACCGCAGACTGCGCGGACAATCATCGGGAGACGCCGTTGGACCAACTCATGTATGCACGGGCCGGGGAAAACAAGGTATGTGTGCGTACCACGCCTAAGGACCGCCATGGATCCAAACAGCCGGATTGACTACGCGGACGCACTACGGGCGTTTGCCATAACCTCCGTCGTCTTTCTGCACGTCGCCTCACCAATCGCCCAGAGCCCCGGTACTTTCCCGGCGGCCTGGTGGTGGATCGCAAACGTTGTGTATTCCTGCGCAAGGCCGAGCATCGCCCTGTTTGTCATGGTGAGCGGCCTTCTGCTTCTGTCGCCATCCAAAGAAGAGGGCATTGGTTTCTTCTTGCGCAGGCGTTTTGTAAAGATTGCGGTTCCGTTCATCGGATGGGGAATAATCTATTTCTTCTGGAAGACGCACGTGCAGGTTTCACCCCGGGGATTTGTGCGGCTGGCCCGGGAGTTTGTTGAAGGTCCGGTGTATTATCATCTGTGGTTCATTTACACCATAGCCGGAATCTATCTGGCCACCCCGGTGTTTCGCGTCTATGTCAAGAGCGCGTCACGGTCGAACCAGGCATACCTGCTGATACTTTGGATAATCGGCACGTCGGTGTATCCGGTGATCCGGCATTTCAGCGGAATAAACGTTGGAATTCCCATACTGGTTGCCGGGGGATTTCTGGGAGCGTTTCTGCTCGGAAACTTTTTGCGGCCCTTCCAGGCCGGGGCCAGGAGCGGACGGTGGCTGGGCCTGCTCGCCGCCCTGTGCCTTGGGTTCACCGCCGTTTCGGAGTATTTCCTTTCATCGCGGCTTTTGGGGCATTATGACGGGACGTTCGAAGATTTCCTGAGTCCGAACGTGGTGGCGGCTGCAGCATGTATTTTCCTGATTGTCAAGTCATTGCCGTGGGAAACCTTGCGGCGGCGCGTTCCGGTGCTCAACAAGATCATGGCGGCGGTGAGCGGGGCCAGCTTCAGCATTTATCTCATGCACATTCTTGTGCTTGAGATCCTCAAGGGGCACGTGCCGGGTGTTGTGATTGACGGATGCTTTATCCATCCGGTTGTTGGGATTCCGGTCACGGCGGTGGGCACCATTGCGGTGTGCGTTTTTGTGACGCTGGTGATGCGAAGGGTGCCCGTTGCGAGGCACATGTTCCCGTCCTGAACCCCGTCTTGAACATCGTGCGGTTTCGCTCTCCAGTGCGGATGTACGCTCCCGGAGAGCAGAGCAAGGAATGTCAGGGCTTCCTGGGCGGCAAAGAAGTTCCGATTATGAATTCGAGGCGTATTTCCACGGTGTTGGAAAAAGAAGACAACGTGTTGCCCGGATCGGAGGCCAACGGGTTTATGTCCCTGTTCTGCAACAGGCGGCCGTTCTCCCGAAAGAAACCCAGATATCGCCCCACGTACGAAATGGAAACGTCCATGCCGGAGTTTTGCGAAAGACCTTTAGCCGTCGAAATGCCGACCCTCCATGCTCCCCCGAAACCCCAGGCACGGAGATTCTTGATGGCGCCCAGGGCCGGGCTCACGACTGAATCTGCTATTCCCGACGAGTTGATTGCCGTTACCCGGTAGAGATAGGACAAGGGAAGTGCGTAAACGCCCATGAGAAACGAAGTACGGTCGGAACCTTCTATCCGGAAGTACCTGTCGTTAAGGGCATGCCTGTACAAAACTCCCACGGAGAAGGTGGATGAACTCAGAGTCTGGCTGTAGTCGACTTTTCCCGAAAGCGTATCGTGCTGCAGGGTAGCCTGGAGCGTTTTGCCGATATAGCAGAAGGCCGCTTCGAACCCGACTGAACTTCGACGGTAGACAAAAGGCGTGTACGAAACGGAAATAGGGAAGAGGACGTTGTAGGAATTGGCAGGCTCCGTGACGGAAAAGCCGAGCGTATCCGGATTGTTGGGCAGGATGTTGCCTACCGAGTCCGGAAGGGTATTCTGCCAGCTCGAAAAGATATCGTAAGAACCGAGCGCCCAGCCGATGCCGAAACTGACAAATGGTGTTTTTAGAAAGCGGCTTGCGGTGTCCTGAGGCGGAATCGCCGGCTTTTGCAATGGCGAGCGTTTGGCCGAGGTATCAGAAAGAACATGGTGTGCAGCTTTGGTTGCGGAATCGGAGGTTTGCGAGGCGGCGGGAACAACGGAGGTATCCGGGTTCGCGAGTGCGGACAAGGTCCTTTGAGAGGCGTCAGATGATTGCGCGGCTGCAGCGGGCTTCACGGATTTCCCTTGTGTGGTGTCTTGTCCTGCGGGGAAGCCATGCAATGCGAAGAGGACTATCATTGCACCTGCGGCCGCAAAGGTCCGTTTTTTTTGGCTGGTCAAAAAACACCGCGGGAAATGGTCGGGTTGCGTCATCCAGCCTGCCCCGTTCGTTTTTTTTCCGCCGAAACTGCATGAAGATACCGGGGAAGTACACGGTCTGCGGTTGTCCACCCCGCGGCGTCGCCAATCCGTTTGGCCGCAATCATTGCGCACGACAGACCTCGTTGCAAAGGACACCGTTCTACGGAAAATGCGTTAGGCCTTTCCTTGAGAAAAGCAAAGGCACGGCTCTTGCCGTACCCGAGAGTATCGGTGATCACGACATCGCCGGCGTCAAGCGCATTCCTGAATTCATCTTCGGGAGCAAGCGCGTCCGGGGACAGGCGCGAAATCGTATCGTCCGTCCTTTCGAACCTGGCCCAGAACACTTCGCCGTTTCGTGCGTCCGAAGCGCACACGATGCGCGCCCGGCGTGCGTTCCACGAACCGGCCATGCTTTCCAGAGAGGAAACGGGAAACACCCGGGCGTCGCGGCCGAAGAAGAAACCCTTGAGAAACGCGATCCCTATCCGCAGGCCGGTAAACGAACCCGGACCCACCGCGATTCCCGCACAAACGATGTCATCCGCTTTCGCCGCATTGGCGCCCAAGAGATAGTCGATGCTTTGCGCAATATGCTCGGCATGCGAATGGCGAAGGTACCGCGATACGGCCATCACCGGCTGGTCCTTCAGCGCCAGTCCCACGCCAAGTTCAACCGAGGAGGTATCTATGCCGAGGACGTAGTCCATGAGAATCCTCGTGGTAGCAAAAACGTTTCAAGGCGGTCCGGCTCTCTCATGAAAATCCCGGTCAGGGCGTGATCGGGTTTTTGAGGGCGACTTTTATCATTATGTCAATGAGCTCCTTGTACGAACCGCCGGCGGCTTTGAAGGATTTCGGGAGGAGTGAATTGGCGGTAAGGCCCGGGAGCGAATTTATCTCGAGCACGTAGAGCGTTTCGTCGTTGCCCAGAATCATGTCGGTGCGTGAAACGCCGCGGCAGCCGAGCAGCCGGTGGCATCTGAGCGCCAGGTCGCGGATCTGATCCAGCAGGTGTTTGCTTCTCGGCGCGGGAACGATCTCCTGCGAACCGCCGTCCTCGTATTTCGACTTGAAATTGAAGTAGTTGCCCTTGACGGGACGGATTTCTACCGGCGGAAGGGCCTCCACGGAACCGTCGGGCTTTTCGAGAACCGCGCAGGTGAATTCGGGCCCTTTGATACCCTTTTCGACGAGGATTTCCCCGGTGTACTGGAGATATTCCTCGAGTTTAGTGCCCAGACCAGCGCCGCAATCCACGCGCGTCATGAGCCTGCTCGATCCGGATTGCGGGCACTTGACAAACATGGGATAGCCGAACTTGTCCGCCAGAAATTTCCAAGTCACTTCGGGGTGGTCTTTTCCGGCTACGGAAAACGGCGGGGTTTTTATGCCGTTTTGTTCAAAAATGAATTTGGTTGCTATCTTGTTCATTGCAACGGCGCTTGCGAACACGCCGGATCCTGTGTAGGGGATCATCAGGGTGTCGAGAAATCCCTGCAGAAGGCCGTCTTCGCCGAAGGAGCCATGAACGGCCAGAAAGGCGACATCGCATTTCTTCCACACCTCTTCAGAAGAGTACGGCTTGAACGGACCCTTGAAGATTTTGTGCTTGCCGGGCTCTGCGCATTCGTCCACCGTGGGGATCCGTTTCCGGATGTCGCAGTAATAAAATTCCTGATTGACAGTGACGAGGACGGCGCGGGCGCCATAGCGCCTGCGGTCAATGCGCTTGAGCACTTCTATCCCCGAAAGCAGTGATATCTCGGCCTCGGCCGACGGGCCGCCCATGATGACATTTACGCGGATGGACATAGGTTTGCATCCCTTATCTTCTTGCTGATGACTTCAACCGACTGGGTCGCCGCAATGCGGTACTGCTGCCGTGAATCCCGTTCTCTCACGGTCACGGTGTCGTCCTGGATCGACTGGCCGTCCACGGTGATGCAATAGGGCGTGCCTGCCTCGTCCTGGCGCGCATACCTGCGGCCGATGGACGAATTGAGGTCGAAAAACGAGTGTACCGAATTGTCGAGCAGGTCACGGTATATTTTTTCCGCCTTCTCGGGCATCCCTTCTCTCTTAACAAGAGGCAACACGGCGGCTTTGATCGGCGCAAGGCTCGGGTGAAAATGCAGCACGGTGCGCGCGGCGTCGCCGTCGCCCTCGACATCGTACGCGTCAACAAGGAAGGCGAGCGTGGCGCGGTCGGCGCCTGCCGCGGGTTCGATGACAAAGGGAAACATGTGCTGTTTTGTTTCCTCGTTGAAAAAGGCGAGGCTCCTGCCGCTCGCGCTGGAATGCTGCTTGAGGTCGAAATCGGTGCGGTTTGCAATGCCTTCGAGCTCGCTCCACCCGAAGGGAAATTTGTATTCCACGTCGGAACACGCTTTCGCGTAGTGCGCAAGCTCGTCCTTTTGGTGATCCCGCAGGCGAAGGTTGTCGGGCTTTATGCCCAGCGATTTGTACCACGCAAGCCGCGTGTCACGCCAGTACTCGAACCATTTCTGGTCTTCTTCCGGCGGGACGAAGAATTCCATTTCCATCTGTTCGAACTCACGCGTCCGATAGGTAAAGTTTCCAGGCGTGATTTCGTTGCGAAAACTCTTGCCGACCTGCGCTATGCCGAAGGGCGGCTTGAGCCGGGCGGCCTGCTGGACATTAAGGAAATTAACGAAAATGCCCTGGGCGGTTTCGGGCCGCAGGTAGACCATGGCGGATGAGTCTTCCACCGGACCCATGAACGTCTTGAACATCAGGTTGAACTTCCTGATTTCGGTGAGCTCTCCGCCGCACTTGGGACATTTCTTGAGATCGGTAAGATGGTCGGCGCGGAACCGTTCCTTGCACGATTTGCAGTCCACGAGCGGGTCGGTAAAACCTGCAAGATGACCCGAGGCCTCCCAGACTTTTGGATGCATGAGGATCGCGGCATCCAGCCCCACGATATCGCGGCGGTTGGTGACCATCGCTTTCCACCACGCCTCTTTTACATTGCGTTTGAGTTCGACCCCGAGCGGGCCGTAGTCCCAGCAGCTTGTGAGCCCGCCGTATATTTCGCTCGATTGAAAGATAAAGCCGCGTCTCTTACACAATGACACCAGTATCGACATCAGATCTGGAGACTTAGGAGCCATCAGGTAGTCCTTTATTGTGCGATTGTAACGTATTTTTACTTATATAAATATGGTCTCAAATTGTTGGCAATCCTGTTCCTGATCGGCAATGAACCATCTATTTCAAGATCCTTGCCGGTTATCATTTCGAAAAGTCTTATGTACCGATGTGAAAGTTCCACAACCAGGTCTTTTGGAGCAGCCGGCAGCACCGGGTCTTTGTAGGGGTCACAATGTTCCTTGAACCATAAACGCAGGAACTCCTTGTCGATATTTTCCGGCTCTTGTTTGTTGTTGATTCTCTGCGCGTAGCTGTCTTTGAGCCAGTACCGTGAAGAATCCGGAGTATGGATTTCGTCAATGAGAAGGATGTTGCCTTCCTCATCCATGCCGATCTCATATTTCGTATCAACAAGAATGAGGCCGTTTTGATCCGCTACGCGGGTGCCCCGATCAAATAATGCGAACACGATCTTTTCGAGTTTCTTCCAGGCGTTTTCATCAATGAGGCCGCGCGATACGATTCCCGCCGCTGAAATCGGTTCGTCGTGCTGGTCCGATTTTGTTGTCGGAGTTAGAATGGGCTTGTCGAATTTCTGGTTCTTTGTCATGCCTCCGGGAAGCACGTTTCCGCAGATGTTTCGCTCGCCCCTGGAATACAGGGTCCAGGCTGAAGTGTCCGTGGATCCGGTAAGATAGCCGCGCACCACGAATTCCACGGGGAAAACTTTGCATTTCCTGGCAACAGTGACATTCGGATCGGGAATGTCGAGAACCGCATTTGCCACTATATCCCGTGTCTTGTCGAACCAGAATGAACTCACCTGGTTAAGGACCTGCCCCTTAAACGGTATCGAGGCAAGAATACGGTCGAATGCGCTCTGGCGGTCCGTGGTAATCAGGACCAGTTTGTCGCCAAGGTCGTAGGTATCCCTCACCTTGCCTTTCTTTCTGTTCGGGAGGTTGAGGAACGATGTATCGTCAAGGCAATTGTTCAGGTTTTCTTCAATAAATTCTTTGGAAATCATGACTTGGTCCCGTAGGGATCCGCTTGGGGTGGAGATCATCGTAAAAGGAACATTCAAAATAGTTTATGTCGGCTGATGGGGTAAAGCAATGCGGGCACGCTGTGCGGTTTCCATCCGGTGAAGACCGGCCGAATGAGACCCACGCGCTTTGTATTTGTTCACACAATGGCAAACCATGTATCTTTGATGAGGCTCCCTGCATCGGCACGCTTCAGCATGCTTGTGGAACAAATCAATTGAACTCCGCCGTGACGGCACGAGGAGGGTACCATGGCGCAATGCGCCGAACCTCATTCGAGACGAAGTACGGAGCTTGAACCATGAAGACGCTCGGCATCTGCTTTGGCGCCACGACCGTTCAATACGCTGTTGTGAAGGGTGATGCCGGATTCAAAGCAGTGGAACAATCGGGACGCGTGGTGCATGATGGCAACCCGGGGCGGGTGCTGCAGGACCTGCTTGGGGCTCTCGACTTGTTCGATATCGACCGTGCAGCGGTCACGGGCCGTAGTTTCCGCGGGGCTGTCGAGCTCACAAGCATTTCCGAGCCCGAAGCAATCGAGAACGCTCTTTTCGAAGACTCAAAAGACAAGCAATTCCCCGACCTTGTGGTTTCCCTGGGCGGCGAAACCCAACTGGTGTATAAGATAGGAGAGAAAGGCGGCATTGTTTCGGTCCATTCCGGAAACAAGTGCGCTTCCGGGACCGGAGAGTTTTTTTTGCAGCAAATTCGCCGCATGGGGCTGACGCTCGAAGACGCCGTTACCCTTGCCGAAAGAGGAACGCCGCACAGGATCGCAGGCCGCTGCAGCGTGTTCTGCAAGAGCGACTGCACGCATGCTCTTAACAAGGGCGAGCCAATCGAAAACATCGCGGCCGGTCTCTGCACCATGGTTGCCGACAAGATCACCGGCCTTATCAAGGACATGCCGTGCGAGAGGGTCATGCTCGTGGGCGGCGGCACCCTCAACAATGCAGTTGTGAAGATCCTGCGCACCCGGTTTGCGTCGCTTGACGTGCCTGATACCGCCTCGTTTTACGAGGCATACGGCGCGGCCCTGTGGGCTTTCGGGAACCGGTGCAGGAAGGTTCCCGGCGCCGGCCGCGACCTCGTGCGCGGAACAACCGTGTCGTTCGGGCATCACCAGCCGCTTGCGCTTTCTCAACACCTTGTCCAATTCAAGCAAGCCCCGCGCGGCGCGTTTGACAAAACGGCCGACTACGTCCTGGGTCTTGACGTGGGCTCAACAACCACAAAGGCCGTCCTGGTGCACAGGGAAACCAGGCGGATCGTTTCGTCGGTATACCTGCGGACAAACGGCAACCCGGTAGAGGCTTCGCGCGCGTGCTACTCGGCGATTCTTTCCGATCTCGGCGGCCACCCTCCCCGCATCGTCGGCCTCGGCGTAACAGGCTCCGGACGCCAGATTGCCGGTTTGCATGCGCTTACGTCGAACGTCATCAACGAAATCATAGCGCACGCGTCGGCCGCGGCCCATTTCGACAAGGATGTGGACACGATTTTCGAAATAGGCGGTCAGGACGCAAAGTATACCTTTCTTACCGCCGGAGTGCCTTCGGATTATGCGATGAACGAGGCGTGCAGCGCCGGGACGGGATCGTTCCTCGAAGAATCCGCGCTTGAATCGCTCAACGTGAAGATGGAAGAAATCGGAGATCGTGCGCTTCTTGGAAGCGCGCCCCCGAATTTTACCGACCAGTGCGCCGCATTCATCTCAAGCGACATCAAGCTCGCCGGACAGCAGGGAATCGACAGAAACAACATTCTGGCGGGCCTGGTCTACTCCATTTGCCTCAACTATCTCAACCGCGTCAAAGGTTCGCGTCCGTCAGGAAAAAAAATATTCATGCAGGGCGGGGTCTGCTATAACAGGGCCGTGCCGGTTGCAATGGCGTCCTTGCTCAAGATGCCGATCGTCGTTCCACCCGAACCGGGTCTCATGGGCGCGCTCGGCGTTGCGCTCGAAGTGGACACCCGCCTGTCGCTCGGAATTTCTCCGGTCCAGCGTTTCAACCTTGCTGAACTTGCCGGCCGCGAAGCGGTAAAAGAAGGGACCTTCGCGTGCGCGGGCGGAAAGGAAAAATGCGACAGGAAATGCGAGATTTCCAGGATTCGCGTCAACGGGACAATCCACCCGTTCGGCGGGACATGCAACAGGTACTACAACGTCAGGCTGAAACATGATGTTGACGCAGGGGAACTTGATCTCGTTGCGGTCCGGGAGAGGCTTCTGTTTGAAACCTACGGGGCTGCTTCCGCAACCCCGGCGTCCGACGGTCGCCGCACCGTCGGACTGTGCCGTTCTTTTCTCACGCACTCCTTGTATCCTCTGTATTCGCATTTCTTCGCCGAAATGGGCTATTCGGTGGTTTTGTCCGACGAGATCGATCCAAAGGGCATTTCGCGGATCGAATCTGCCTATTGCCTGCCCGGGGAAATCACGCACGGAAGTTTCCTCAACCTGCTTGCAAAAGACCTCGATTACATCTTTCTCCCGCATGTCATGCAGGTGCCGGTACATAATGTGCCCACGTACAGCAGGCTGTGCGTGTTTGTCCAGGGAGAACCGTATTACCTCAAAACGACGTTCCGCAAGGAGATTGACAATTCGCCGACCGTGGTGCTTTCGCCCGTCCTGGTGATGGACAGAGAGTACGAGCAAGCCGGGGCCCCGCTCCGCGCCATGGCGGCAAAGATGGGCATTACCGGGTCAGTTGCCGCAAGGGCCTTCGAAAAAGCCTGCCGCATGCAGCGCTCCTTCGAAAGGAAATTGCGCGGAGTGGGCCTTGAAGCGTTGTCGTGGCTGGATTCGCATCCGGAAACATTCGGCATTGTCCTGTTCGGCAGGCCCTATAATGCGTTCTCGCCGGACGCGAACATGGGGATTCCGCACAAGACCGCGTCGAGGGGCTATCTGGTCATCCCGCACGACATGCTGCCGTCCGATCATCATGAGGTGGACGGGCAGATGTTCTGGGCCATGGGACAAAAGATCATGAAATCCGCGCGGCTCGTGAGGGACCACAACCGTCTTTTCGGGTTCTACGTTACAAACTTCTCGTGCGGTCCGGATTCCTTCCTGCTCACGTATTTTCGCAACCTCATGGCCGCGAAACCTTCGCTCACCCTGGAGCTCGACCAGCACACTGCCGACGCGGGAATAGACACGCGCATCGAAGCGGCTCTTGACATAATGAGAACCTACCGCTGTGCTCCGAAAGCGGACGGACTGGCCCGGGGCGACGAATTCAGGCCGGCGCGCGTCGTGTTTGACGGGAAGGAGCCCGTAGTCCGCGCCTCAGACGGCCGGGTGCTGTCCATTTTCCATAAAGACGTGGAAGTGGTGGTGCCTTCCATGGGCCGTTTTGCCACCGAGGGCGTCGCCGCCGTGCTGCGCGGTATCGGCATCAATGCGCTGGCGCTCCCGGTTTCGGGCAAGGAGGTCCTTCTCGAAGGAAGAAAGAACACCTCGTGCAAGGAATGTCTTCCGTACATTGTCACCACCGGCTCGTTCCTTGAGCATCTCAAAACGCAACGTCCGGAAAACAGAATCACCCTGTTCTTAATGGCGTCGGGCGGCGGCCCGTGCAGGCTCGGACAGTATTGCACGGCAATGGACCAGTTGTTTTGCAACCTGCGCATTCCGAATGCCGCAACGCTCCCGATGACAAATGAAAACGGCTATGCGGGGTTGGGCAACCGTGCGTTGCTTTCGTCGTCGCAGGCCATCATGGTCGCGGACGTGTTCTGCGAAATCAGGAGCTTTCTGGCGGTCGCGGCCGTCAACAAGACGGCCGCCATTGATGCGCTTGAGGAATGCTGGCGCGACGTCATCGCGTATTTCGAAGGAAAACTCGGCATGCGGTTTTCCATTCTGCTGGGTTCATTGGGCCGCAGGTTGCGGCGCATTCCGGTGGCCGCGCATCCCAGGGAAGTGCCCGTTGTTTCTCTGCTGGGGGAAATATTCGTGCGGCACGACGAGTTTTCCCGTAAGAATATCGCGGGGTATCTTGAAGACCGCGGCATCATGGTGAAAATCGCTCCGGTCACCGAGTATCTCGCATACAGCAATTATGTCATCAACCGGGGACTGGGCGAAAAAGTGCTGTCGCTCAAAGATCAGATGAAAATGCGCATCATTGCAAGCGTGCAGGAATGGTGGGAGAGAAGAATCAAGACGGTTCTTTCGCGCAGCGGTTGCTACAAATTCGAGATGATCCGCGTTGAAAAGACGATCGCGTCGGCGACCCACCTCATGAGCGAGCACTTCCGCGGCGAATGCATTCTCACGGTGGGCCTGAGCCTGCGCGAGATCCTGAACGATTCGTGCGGCGTCGTCTCCATCGGGCCGTTCGGCTGCATGCCGTCGCGCGTTGCCGAGGCGGTGCTCAAGAAAGAAATGAACGCGGGGGGCAAGCGCCGGATGAACCCTGCGTTCGGCCGCGGCGAGCTCCTTGATGAAATAACCGAGTTCCCCTTTCTCGCAATAGAAACCGACGGCAGCCCTTTTCCGCAGCTCGTTGAGGCGAACTTAGAAGCTTTTGTCGTGCAGGCCCGAAGGCTCCATGAAAAAATGAAGGGGATGAGGCGGCATCGGGTGAAAAAAGGCTCGCGGGCGTTCCTGGCGGCACGGTAGCGTCTCCGTATGTGGACATAACGGAATACCGCTCCGGGCGCCGGACGTCAGAAATAGAAACCTTGCTGGTGATGGACCAGCGATCCCTTGAGGTAGTAGTACCTGTCGAGTTTGGCGCTCAGGCCGCAGAGAATTTCATACCCGATGGTGCCGCAGAGGAGCCCCACTTCATCTGCGGTAATAGCGGCTCCTCCTTGATACCCGATTGCAACCGCTTCGTCGCCCAGGCGCACAAGAGGCTCCGGTCCGACGTCCGCCATGATGTAGTCCATGGTGACGGCGCCGGCGATTGCATACCGCGTGCCGCCGATGAGAACGCTTCCCGTGCCGGTGAGTTTTCGCGGCAGCCCGATTCCGTAGCCCAGCGGGATCGTTGCGATACACGTTTCCTGCGGCGTTATGTAACGGGCGCCGTAGCTCACGGTGGTGCCGGCTGGAACGCGCTTGATTTTGACAACATGCGCCTTGAGCGCGGCGGCGCATTTGAGATCCAGGGGGAATTCCTGGGCCGGGTCGGGTTTGCATCCGTACAGGGAGATGCCGGGACGTACCAGGGTGCATTCGAGAGCCGCTGGAAACCGCATGATGGCGGCGCTGTTCGCGTAGTGGATGTGATGAGGAGTTATCCCGTTTTGCCTCAAAATATCGAGAGCGGCCCCGAACAACCTTACCTGGGAACCTACCGACGCCGTGCCTGGTGCGTCGGCGCAGGCAAGGTGCGTGCATGCGCCTTCGCACCTCAGGGCACGGTTACTCTTCAGGACAGCCGCGATGCCCGCTATCTCGCCGGGAAGAACACCGAGCCTGCCCATGCCAGTATCAATATTCACGTGAAACCGGACCGGCACTGCGCTTTCGCCCCACAAAGACAGGTCCAACGGATCGTTGAGGGAAAAACTGACGTTGTTCGCCGAGCCCCAGGCAAGTTCGTCGATATCGCATTTGCCGAGAACAAGGATGGGGAGCGCCACGCCTCCGCTGCGGACGGCATTCGCCTCGGCCGCAGTGGCGACGGCAAGCCATTCAACGCCATGCGTTTCCAGCGCCCTGCTTACCGCCACAGACCCGCAGCCGTAGGCGAGGTCCTTGACAACAGCCATTATGCCTTTGCGCGGTCCGATGGCGCGACGCAGTCCATCAAGGTTATGGAGGATGTTGTCGAGCGAGATCTCGACATACGGATACTGCAACGGCGGCACGTTCATGATGACTTAGCCCTTGTTGCTTTGACAATTGAAGAAAGCCGGCGGGCCTTCCCGGCAATCGCCGCGAGAGCTGCCGGCGAAAAGTTTTTGCCGTTGACTACCGACGAGCCCACAAAGAGCCCGGAGGCCCCGGCGTCAAGATAGTCAGCCGCGTTTACCTCGCTCACGCCGCCGCAGGGAAACAATACCGCGTCGGGCAGCGGGGCCTTAAGCGAACGGATGTATGCCGGGCCGCCCACGGCATTGCAGGGAAACACCTTTATCGCATCCGCGCCGGCGCCGGCGGCCCGGGCGATTTCGGTAGGGGTGAGAGCGCCGGGGAAGACCGGGACCGATGCCGATTTGCATGCGTCAATAACACCTTCGTTTGTATTCGGGCTCACGATGTAAGCGGCGCCGGCGGCAAGCGCGGTCCGCACCATGGCGGCATCGAGGACGGTGCCCGCTCCGAGCAGAAGCGAACCGCCGAACCTGTGCGAGGTTTTTTCGAGCACCCCAAGCGAACCCGGCGCAGACAGGGAAATTTCCAGCGCCGCGACATGTCCCTTTGTGAGGGCCTCAACCACCAGGGCGACATCTTCCGCGCACAGCCCTCTTACAATAGGGATGACGCCGACGTCGAGGAGCTTTGCGAATGTTTCCGATGTGGTCATGCCTCGGCTCCGGGGTGCATCAGGAAACCTTGGCATCGACAATTGCCCATTTGTCCGCGTTCCGTTTGCGGAAGAAACATGATTTGTATCCTTCGTGGCATGCTGCACCTGTCTGGTCAATCAAGAAGAGAACGGCGTCGCCGTCGCAGTCGATGCGCACTTCGCGCACGGCCTGGAAATGCCCCGAGGTTTCGCCTTTGAGCCAGCGTTTCTTCCTGCTGCGGGAATAGTAGACCATTGTGCCGGCGGAAAGCGTTTCCAGGAGAGTTTCGCGGTTCATATAAGCAACCATGAGGACCTGTTTTGTGTCCGCGTCCTGCGCAATTGCGGCCACCAGGCCGCGATCGTCGAACTTTACCGAGTCGAGAAGAGTCATGGTGCGTTTCCCCGAAAGGTTATTCACGTATTTGCCCGTTTCCTTCCACAATCCATTTATACGTTGTCAAGTCAGCAACTCCCATAGGCCCGCGCGCGTGCAGCTTATCGGTGGATATCCCGATTTCCGCGCCCAGCCCGTATTCTCCGCCGTCGGAAAACCTCGTGCTGGCGTTGACCATCACCGACGAGGAATCGACAAGGCGCACAAACTGGCCGGCTTCCTCTTTCGATTCGGTAACGATCGAATCGGTGTGGTGCGAACCGTAGGTGTTGATATGCGAGACAGCCGCGTTCACGCCGTCCACCACGCGTACGGCAAGCCGCAGGTCGAGATATTCGGCGCGCCAGTCGTCTTCCGTGGCCCGCTTGATGCCGGGCGCGAGTTTCCGTACCGCAGGATCGCCAAAAATGGTTACGCCCTTGTCGACAAGCGCTGCAATGAGGCGTTTCTTGCTTTGGTCCGCCAGGGATGCGTCGAGCAGAAGGGTTTCCATTGCATTGCAGACCGCCGGCCGCTGGACCTTTGCATTCACCACAAGGGGAACGGCTTTTGCCATGTCGGCGTTACGCGACACATACACGTGGCATACGCCTTTGTAATGTTTGATAACGGGGATATGCGATTTTTCCACCACTGCCCTGATCAGTCCCTCACCGCCGCGGGGGATCACAAGGTCGATCTCCTCTTCTTTCTTCAGGAGAAGGTCGATTGCCGCGCGGTCCGTGGTGGGAATAAGCTGCACGACGTTTTGAGGTAATCCGACGCGTCTGCATGCTTCGCCGAACAGAAAGGCAAGCGCCTTGTTGGAAAAGAATGCCTCCGAGCCGCCGCGCAGGACCACGCTGTTGCGCGACTTGAGGCACAGAGACGCCGCGTCCACCGTCACGTTGGGCCGCGATTCGTAGATGATGGCGATCACGCCGATGGGCACCCTCATTTTGCAAATTGAAAGCCCGTTGGGGCGCACGCGTTCGTCAAACCTGGCGCCTACCGGCGTGGACATCGCGGCCACTTCGGTAAGCCCCTTCTTCATGGATGCGAACGTTTTGTCAGAAAGGGTGAGCCGCTCAATCATGGGGCCGGCAACATTTTTTGCGCGGGCGCGATTGAGGTCTTTCTTGTTGGCTGCGACAAGAACGGCCTTGTTCGAATCGAGCAGCTCCGCCATTGCCAGCAGGCATGCGTCGACTTTGTCTTGCGGCGTGTCAAGAAGGAGGCGGCTTGAAGCGCGGGCCTTGCGGGCGATGGCGTCGATTGTTTTCTGGAGAGAAGATGCTGCCATAACGGGTTCCCCGGAGAAGACGGTTTTGGGATGATTGCGAATCTCGGAAGAGGCGCCTCCGCAGAGTCACGGTAAAATCGAGCCTAACTCTTCCGTTCTCCTCTGCGTCTTTGAGAGTCTGGGCGAGAATCTTTCCATGCCTTTTTCGAGCGGTGAGTCCTCCACATCCCAAAATACCTCCCGGATGCGACTAAAGGACCACCAGATTATCCCGGTGGATGATCTCGTCAAAGGTCTTCTGGCCCAGGCGCAGGGCTATATCGACGGTCTTGCAGCCCGCTATCCTTTCAGCTTCGACCGAGGAATAGTTGACCAGGCCGCGCGCGATAGTCTGTTTCCCGCTGTCCTGCACGTCCACCATGTCGCCGACCTTGAACGTGCCCACAACATGCCTGATGCCGGCCGGGAGAAGGCTTTTTTGCTTTTGGGTAATGGCGCGCACGGCGCCGTCGTCGATGACAAGAGCGCCGCTGGGTTGGCCTGTAAACGCGATCCATCTCCGCCGCGACGTCATCCTTTTCCTGTTTGGCAGGAACAGCGTACCGGCTTTGGGGTCGGAGAGCACGTCAAGAAGGGTCCGGTGATAGCCGTCGCCGACAAGTGCGAAAATCCCAGCCTTGGTCACCAGCTCCGCCGCCCGGAGTTTGGTCGCCATGCCGCCGACGCTTATCTCGTTCTTGTTGTCCGACGCCATAGCATGAATGGCGGAGGTGATGCTTTCCACGAGGGGAATCTGTTGGGCGCTCTTCGCTTCGGCGGGGTCCGCGTCGTACAGCCCGTTGATGTCGGTAAGGTTGACAAACAGGTCCGCCTGCACGAGCAGGGAAAGCTGCGCCGCCAGCGTATCGTTTTCTCCGAACCTGATTTCCTCCACGCCCACCGAGTCGTTCTCGTTGATAATAGGGACCGCGCCGCAGTCCAAGAGCGCAAACAAGGTGTTTCTCAGATTGAGGTACCGTTTCTTGTCCCGTAAATCGTCCCACGTGAGAAGCACCTGCCCGATTGGAATATGGTGTTTTGCAAAGCACGCCTCGTAGCCGTTCATGAGGCGGATCTGGCCCAGCGAGGCGCAAGCTTGCTTTTCAGGAATAGTCGACGGGCGTTTGTCGAGTCGCAACACGGCCATGCCGTGCGCAATGGCGCCCGAGGACACCAGAAGCACGCGTTTCCCCGACCGCATGAGGAACGCTATGGAATCCACAATCGAACGCACGCGCCGGGCGCGCGGAACATTGTCCTGTGAGGTAAGGATTCGGCTGCCGACCTTGACGACAATGGTGGTACTGTGGGCGATTTCCTTGCGAAACACTGGTGGTCGGCCTTTGCAGTGGTGGTTACCGCGTTTTTTCCATCCTGACGATAGTCTGTTCGAGTTCGCTTATCTTCTTGAGCAGGGCCGATTTTTCCATGTCGAGCGAATCACGTTCGGTTGAGCAGCGCTGGATCGATTCGAGCAGGGTGTCCAGACTGCCGCTTGCCATTGCGGTCTTGTTCTGGAGCCGCCGTATGCGCGCAGACGTTTCGTCGTACTGGTCTTCGAAGCCCTTGAGAACAACGAGGATCTTGGTGAGGGTGTTCACCTCGCCCATAAGCTTGTCGTCCGGATACCGGGTCCGAAACGAGTTGAATGCGTCAAGAGCCGCTCTCGGATCGGCCTTCGGGTTGTCATAATAAATGTTGAGGTAGCCGATTTTGTACAACGCCTGCTTTGCCGAAGCCGTTTGCGAATAGGCGGGGGACAAGGCAAGGTCCTGGTATATCTTGAGCGCCTCGGGATACCTCTTCTTGTCGAAGTGGTCGTCGGCTTCGGCAAGCAGGCGCCGGTCGTAGGTGTATTGGGAGGCGCGGCCGGCGGCGCACCCGCACGCGGCCACGAAGGCGAGCGCGAGAAGAATCCGGAGTGCGTTGTTGCCGCTGGTTTTGTTTTTCAATGGACCCGCCGTTTTCGATGGCCGCGATTGTGAGTATGTATCAATCTTCCGAAGACCTGTCCAGGTTTATCATCTGCTCGCCGCTCGAGGTGTATTCTTCGACGACGGGGTTCCTGATTTCGCGGAGTTTTTTGGTGACGCTGGAAATCCGCTCGGTTTCCTCGAGAATGACCTTGACCCGCTCCTTCATATCGTCCGGGAACTCCTTCATGGACATTTCGAGAAACTGGGCGTTTCCCGATATGATCATGAGCGGGTTGTTTATCTCGTGGTTTACCGAAGCGACCACTTCGCCGATGGCCGCAAGCCGTTTCGATTTCACGAGTTCTTCCTGGGCCTTTTTCAGGTCGGTGGCCATCTGGTGGAACGCGCCTGCGAGATCGCCGATTTCGTCGGTCGGGTAGCCCGACGGATCAAACGAAAAGTCGCCCTTGCCGATGGCGCTTGCCGATGCCTTGAGGCGGCGAAGCGAGTTTGTCACCACCTGGGAGAAGAAGAGCGCGAATCCGCTCGCCACAAGGATAACGATAATAAGGATGATGATCGTCATCTGCTTGATGTCGTTGATGCGCTGTTCGGTGTCTTTGATGACGCTGTTCGTCTGCTCGTCTATGATGGCATCGGTTGCTTTGAGCGACTTGCTCAAGACCATGTCGGCCGAATCGAGAACCGCGGTGAGCTGCACGCCTTGGGCGTTCTCCACATATTTCATGGAATCGAGAGGTTTCCCGGAGAACACGAGGGCCGCGAACGACGTGTCGTACAGCGTGCTGTTGTCAATGACGGTTGCCATGAGCGACAGGAGCTTCAGGTGGTTCCCGTAGTGTGCGGAACTGTTGACGTTCTTTCGGAATACGGCGGAATCCAGCTCGGAAATCACGTTCAGTTCGATGCTGATGGAATCAAGGAGCCGCAGCACGATCCTGTCCGTCTGCCTGAAATTTTCCACCGATTCCGGCTTGCCGATCGCCTCGTAGGACGTCCTGCTCCTGCGCTTGTCGCTCTGCAGGTTGGCAACCCGCAACAGTCCGTTTTTTACCTCGTCCTGTCGCTTGAGTATGTTGGCGATACCGTTCAAATCGGACAGTTTGTTGACAATGACGACATAGATGACGTTAAGGAGAATGACAAAAAGGAACCCCAGAAAGAGCTTTGAGGAAATGGTAAGACGCATAAAGGTGTTTGGCGAACCTCTGGATTGATGTGTACAGTGCGGCGCGGGCCGCATCAGAAATCATGCCCTATCGAAAAGTAAAAGAGATTTTCCGACAGAATGTTCAAGTCGGGATCGAGCTTATTCCGCAACAGCCTTCCCCACGAAAAACAGACAGGCCCCACCATGGGGAGCTCGTACGCGATTCCTACGCCCATCCCGACGGGCGCGTCATCAAGGAATTCCCTGGCAACCGTGCCGAGGCCGCCGTTGGCAAGTTTGTCGAGTTTCCATTGCTCCTGCCACGGCCAGGCGTATCCCCAGTCGAGCGAAGCCAGGAGGTAAAGACCCTGCCGCACGCGCACCCTGTAATTTCCACGAAGGAGAAAGGTAATGTCGCCGGGCAGGCTCCTCGGCCGCAATCCGAAAAAAGACAGATAATCGAAAACGCCTATGTCTTTGTATTTTTCTTCCGGAATCGCTCCTCCGAGATACACCTTTTCGACGGCGGGCATCGAGTCGGTCGACCAGACAAATTGCAGTTGCGGCGAAAAAGTGTGAATCTTCGCAAATGTGAAGTACGGCGCGGCGCCTCCCTCGATCTTGAGAAAGCTTTCCGTCCCGGTGACCACGTCATGCGCAACGCCGACTGTAATATAGGTCTTCTGACCTTTTTCGGGAAAGGGAAATTTGTCAAGATCGTCTCCGGTCAGCCGCAGCATAAGATACTGCATGCCGTGTTCAAAACCGCCAAAGGGATCCTGAAATCCGCTCGTTTCGTAGACCGAAAACTTTTCAATCCTAATTCCCCCCTCGAGCATGAAAAAATTTCCCAGTTGCATTCCAATGATGGCCAAGACCCCTTCCCTGCCGAGCGTCTGCTCTTCCAATTTTACATGGGTGAGTATCGAATCCACCGAATCCGCGTATTCCTGCCGCTCCACCACTTCTTCCCTGGACAGGTATCCCTGCACCTGGGCCATGTTTGCGAATTCCGGGGAGAAGACGTGGTTTCCAAGCAGCTCCAGCGCATACTTTTCGCGCATGAGCCCGTACTGGATGTGCAGCGAGGCAACGATACCGAGGCCGAACAGGTTCTCGTATGCGGGTTGCACGTATCCTTCCAGGAGGTTGTATTCGTCGAACCTCAGTCCGATCCGCGCCCGCCAGTATTCCTTTTCATTCAAGGTTATGTCGACAACGCCGTTTGTGTCCGGCACGATGTTGACGTTCTTGAACAGGTCCGACGCGTACAGTGATTCCGTCGCCTTATCGATTGTTTTTGTCGTCAAGGTGTCGCCGATTTTCATCCCGAGCATCGATTGCACGGTTGATAAACGCGTCACCAGGTTGCCGTGCACCGCAAACCTCTTTACCACCCCTTGGGACAGGGTCACCGTCGTGACCGAGTCGATGCGGCGGACGTCGAGGATTCGCACAAAGGCACTTCCGCGGTCATTCAGGACCCGGTACACTGTTTTTGCGAGATCATCCCGGCACAATGGCGCGCTGCCGGCGGCCAGGGAGTCGGCAGCGCGGCCCAGGGACGCGGCAACCGCTTTTGAAACGCCCAGAAAACGAAACGGCGGGAATACACCGCCGGATCCACGGCACGGCGGGGAAGCGGCGCCCGAGTCGGAGACGAGAAGGGCCCGTATTTCGGCTATGTGTTCCATGGTGGCCGTGTATCCGCGGCCCACAAGCGTATCCACGCGTGAGAAGTCGGTGTTCTGGAAGCCGGCAAGGTCCGGCGTTATCAGGGCCGCGGCCAGTTTCCGCTCGGCCTCTTTCTGCTTGGTCAACCCGATGTTGACGACCTGGTCCATGAGGCGCACCGGGTTGTTCATATCCTGGCCCTTCCACAGGGGAGAGGTAACATCAACGGCAATTACCACGCAGTTCGGGAATTCCCGGATGCTTGACTCCACAGGGATATTCGACAGCAGCCCGCCGTCCATGAGGAGCATCGAGTCCTGCTTGACGGGGGAAAACACAAGGGGAAAGCCGCATGAGGCGCGGATAGCGGTAATGAGGTTGCCTTTCGAGAAGACGACGCTGTGACCGGAAAGAATGTCGGTCGAAATGATTCGCAGCGGAATGGGCAGGCTGTCGAAATCCTTGCCGGACCGGAATTGGACCGCCGCAAATTTGGGCCCGAGGACGCTGTAAAACACCTGGCCGTCGGAGATGGACTGCGGCAGGAGCATGGTAAGGCTTTTATCGAACCGGACCTCAAAAAGGTAATTGCCGACGTCTTCCTTCCGGCTCATCAGCAGCTCTTTACGGGGCGCCGAGTTCCGGTAAATGCCGCTCCAGTCGAGCGCCCCTGCAAGATGCTGGATACTATCTGCGCTGTAACCGGCCGCATACAGGCCGCCGATGATGGCGCCCATGCTTGTTCCAACGACGGCATCCGGTTTGAGACCCTGCTCTTCCAGCGCTTTTATGGTTCCGATCTGGGCAAGGCCGCGGGCGCCTCCGCCGCTCAAGACCAATACGATACATTTTCGCGGTGAGGCAAAACTTGATGAAACGATCACGAGAGCGGCAACAAGGAGAGCCAGCGGTACAATCGTCACTGAACGCTGCGGCGTCATTACCATTACCTTAGAGTCCCGGTGAGAATGCCCCAGGTGCTTTGTGCGCCTGCTCCCTGGAAAAGCGGCGCTGTGGCCCATAACGCATACGACGAAAAGCTCTTTTCGCAGAGCGTTGACAAGTTGGGGTCATCCGTGGAATGAAGAAAAATAACTTGGGCCGAGGACGGCGGCCTTCTTTCCGGCCACAGGGAATACTGGTTGTCGCGCGACGCGATATTGAGTGTGAAGGTCTTCGGGTGGTCCGGAAGATAAAAGCCGAACAGTGCCGCCTCCTGGTAACGATTTGCGCATATGGAAAGGAGATGGCGGGAATCGAACCGGTTTCTCTCGGCATTGATCTCCTGTGCGAGGGTTTTCCACCCGCGTGCCTGAACAGCCGGGTCGTTCTGCGGCGAAAGGGGCAAGAACGGTTTCTGGATGTGAAACAGAACAATGCCGGTGGTGATTACAGAAAAAACAGCGGAAAATACGGCGAAGCGCCTGAACCAGACCTTTCTTTCCGCATCAAGCCCTTCAAAGACGATTGAAACGAGGATGAGGCCGCTCAGGTAGGCGCAGGCCGCCCAATTCGCCTCAACCTTTTTTTGAAGGCTTGCAAGGAGAAAGAAACAGAACGGAACGATAAGGAATGTTAACAGAAAGGAAACCCCGCTTGCCCTTTTCCTTTTTCGCAGCAGCAGCGCGGCCGCACACACCAGAAGCGCGAACGGCGCCACGGAAAGCACGCCTATTTGGCCGGCGATGAATTCTCCGAGCAATTCGACGTGCAGCGCCCCGTGCGTATCCACCCCGTGGGAAAACTGGAAGAGAAGCGAGAGCCAGTGGTGGGAACGGTTCCATAAAACATTGGGCGCCCATATGATCATGCCGATGCAGACGGCTGCCCATGGTTGCCAGCGTGCCAGCCAGAACCGGCGGCTTCGTGACAGTATGAGAAAACAGGCCAGGGAAGCCGGGAAAAGTACAAAGGTGTACTTCGACAACATGCCGAACCCGGCAAACACGCCCAGTGCCATCCACCACCTGGTAGATGAATTAAATATCGCGTTATGCGCGGCGAGCAACGACAAAGACCAGAAGAGAACAAGCGGGATATCGGGCGTCGCGAGCAGGGAGCCGACTCCGAAAAGCAAGACGCAGTTTGAAAGCACCGCCCACAATACCAGTGAAGACGATTTTACAACATAGTGCTTGACCAGCAGGTACGAAGACAACGATGCAACCATGGCGCAAACGCTCATGAGGCCCCGCACGCCAAGAACGGTTTCCCCAAACAGCGCGCGGGAAAGGGCGATGAGCCACGCCACCATGGGCGGGTGATCGAAATAGCCGAAGGCGAGGTTTCTCGACCAGTCCCAGTAGTATGCTTCGTCGGGCAGGAGCCCGAGAAAACTCGCATAGATCAGCCGGAAAGCGAACACCGCGGCGAGAATTGCGTACACCAGGACGTCCGTCCGGTTGATCGCGGGCGCGATCGCTTTGCACAGAGGGCTATTGTTTTCGGGATGACCGTTGAGCGCCAATTCGTGTTCTCGCTGGAAGGAGGGAGCCTGATAATAACTCTATCTGTTAAAGATACAACGTGGCGCAAATAAAATGCCTTTTGTTAACAAATTCAATTACCTATTTTCCCTATTTACGGCCGGCGCGGCTTCCCGCAACCGGTTCCTCAAAGTTTCGCCGCGGACGCTGCTTCTTCACAAGAGACAATCACGGGGCGGGTGGCGGCCGCCTTACGGTTATGTTCTTCACAAAAGGCATGGTGATGACCGGTGGAGTACGGGTACCAACATTGCTGCGGGCCAGGCTGTTGGTGCTCGCTTTGTGCACGGCCGTCTGGCCTCTGTCGCTGAGGACCACCGTGCTTCCGCAGGACATGCGGGAGGCCGAAATCATGCTAAAGGAAGGATCGCTTGATTCACTCGAATGGGAACTTCTGCAACCATACTATGTTCAGCCCATTGTTGTTCCGCGCGGTGAGCTTTTTCTTCTTCACGACCTGTTCGACGTTCGCATCGGGAACCTGCCGGTCACGCAGGAACAGCTGTCGCCGTACGAACCTTGGGACGGCGCGGCGAAAGAGCGTTTCTTTGACGACTATCCGGATCTTGCGAAATACGCGCCTATTTTGTCGTTTTCACAAGTAAAGGCAAGCCGCCTGTCGAACGTCGGGCTCGGCATTGCGGTGGGCGACGACTGGAATACCACCGCCCAGTCGCGGTTTTCCCTGCAGCCCCGCCCGGCAGTTTCCGTGAGCGGAAGCCTTACCCACGGCGACTCGGCTGCCTTGTGGAAGAAACGGGGCGTCTCGTTCTCGATACCCGATATGGTTTCGGTCCAGGCGGGAAATTTTTATTTCGGGGACGATGGCGGCCTTTTTTACGGTTACTTTCCTGCCGACTCAAGCCCGCCCACCACAGCGTCGAACTGGCGTTACGGCATGTCGAGAACCTGGAACGGCATGTGCGTGCAATCCGACAGATGGAGCAATGCCCGTATTTCGGCCTTTTACCATGAACGCACCACGGAACAGGCTGTGGGCGTATTCTGCGAGGCAGGGTCGTCGCAAGCGTTTCACGTGACAACCGGTTTGTCCCGCCTTTCGCGAGTCGAACACGGCGACAGCAGTTTGGACGCCGACTATTTTTTTCATTGCGGACTGTCCGGCTCGGCATCCGGCTACACCTATTCGATCCATGCCGGAGCGGCCCGGAGCAATCCGCGCGTGGTGCCGCTGTCCGCGCAATGCACGCGCAAGAGCGGCGATGCCTCGGTTACCGTGCTTGTTGCCCGGCTCCCGGGGGCGCTTTCCCTCACTCGAAGCAAAATCGCTTTCGATTGCCGGAACGAGCTTGACTTGGGCGACACGGCCGCAGGTTCGGACATGACGCTTGCCGACTGCAGGACGAGGGTGAGGCTGTCGCCTGCATGCGCCACGTCGTTTTTTGTGTCCTATGTGAATGCCAAGAACCGCACGGCGATCAGCGCGGGAGCGGGCGCGTCGGGAACGGCCTTTGTGAACTACCGGATGTCGTACTCGTATCACATGTCAACAACTGCTGCGGTGGAGAGCCATAAGGCCCTGCTTTCGGTGGAACGCGCCTTCTCACGGTTTGTAAAGCCGGGACTTTCGTGCTCCGGGTTTCTCACGAGCGCCGGGTTCGGGAGCGTCCTGGCCCGGTGTCCGGTGGAGGTGTCGTTCGCGCCCGCGCTCACCGTCACTCCCTATGCAACCTGGTACGCGGCCACCTCGCCTTCCCGGTCCGGATCGCTGGGACTCAAGGAATCGCTCAAGCTTTTCGAAAGAACCTGGTGCGAATGCGATGTCGCAACATCGTTTGACGAACACAACAAACAGGAGTGGAATATCAATGCACGTTCGTATTTCTGTTTCTAGTCTCGCGTCCGTTTTCGCGCTTATCTGCGTCTCCTGCACAACCCAGAACCCGTCCGGGCTGGCCGCGGGGTTCCGGTTTACCGTTGTCGATGTGGGCGAGGGGCTTTCGCAGATCGGCACTGTCGGCAGCGATGCGGTTGTGTGGGATATGGGCGATACGGGTGCGGCCGGCAACTGGATCCGGGCCTATGCGCAGGCGGGCGCCCCGTACATCCGTTCCATTGCCATATCGCACAGTCATGCCGATCACATGGGCGGACTCAGGACGCTGCCGGACTCCATCCGCTTTTCCGGCGAAATCGTTGCCAGCGTGTTCGAGGACACGGCCTTGATACGGGAGAACTGCGGCTCGTGGGCGGCCAGGGTGCGGTTCAGAACAATCGGCCAGGGGGACACGATGGCCGATCTGAACGGCGTGTCCGTTCAATGCATCTGGCCGCCTAAAGACCTGGCGATCACAATGCCCGTCGCTGACGATTACAAGAACACGTACAGCCTGTGTTTTATCGTCAAGTATCAATCGAATTCGGCGCTCATAACTTCGGACATCGATACCGTTGCCGAACAGGCCCTGGCCGCGCGCTACGGGTTCTCGCTCCTGTCTGACATTATCGTTGTGCCGCATCACGGATCGTCCGGTTCCGTCAACCCGGTTTTCTACGGATACGCCGCACCTTCGATTGCGGTGATTTCGTGCTCCGCAGACAATGACTATGGGCACCCGGCCGCAAATGTCCTTGCCATGCTGTTCCAGATGCATGTAACCTTGTACCAGACCAGCCGGGAAGGCACGATAACGGTATTCACAAACGGGTATTACTGGACGGTTTCCGGCGAGTACGCGAAATAGCTTCCATGGCATGAGACCATGCTCAATGCGTGATATCCGGCACGGGGCTTCAAGCCACGGAGTTGTGCAGAAACACGAAGGGCGCTCGCCCGACTCTTGCGGATGAACGCCCTTTTTCTTATTATAGTGCGCGGAACGGTTCCGCGCTGAAAATCCGGCTAATAAAACTTTGTTACCACGCGCGCTGTCCGCCTCCTCTGTTGCCTCTGAAACCGCCGCCCCCGCCGCCCCGATTTTCGGTACGCGGACGAGCCTCGTTGACGGTGAGCGGACGACCTTTGAAATCCTTGCTGTTGAGAGCCGCGATCGCGGCCTGGGCTTCGGCATCCGTGGGCATTTCGACAAATCCGAAACCTCTCGGCCTTCCGGTGAATTTGTCTTCGATGATCGATACCGACGCGACCTGCCCGTGGGCCTCAAAAAGCTGCCGAACGTCACTCTCGCCGGCGTCGAACGACAAATTACCAACATAGATGTTCATGTGAGACACCTCTCTTGAAACTGTTGATTGAAAAGAGCCACCTGGCTCGTGGGCAAAATTGCCTTGGTGCAATATAATTTATTGCGCGAAATAATCCAAAAAAAAGCGGGACTGACGCGGATGGGGAAAGGAAGAAGCTGGGAATCCAAATAATAAATGCATCTGGATGCTTGAGCCGGAAATAATTATAGATAAAGTTCTATTGGATAGCAGTGCCTGAAATAATAATAGACAAGGGCTATTGGATGGCTGAGCCGGGTGACCCCAAAGAAAGTTGATTTGCAAGAATCCAATCTTCTGCTGTGGGGCACCCAGAAATCGAGAGTAAGAAGTGGGCGTTTCCCTCGCTTTGCTCGGGTCGGCCCTCCCTCCGGGCTCGGCCGGATGGCCTCGTTGCCGGATCGCCCCTATGCCTTCGGCCGGGTCGTCCGGCAACGCGCCTTCGCGCGCCCTTCGGTCCTGCCTAACGCAAAAAGCAAGAACACAAAGGTATTCTGCATTTCCCCCTCAGTGGCGTAGCTGTGGCTGGAAGACCAGGGGCACTGGATTTGGTTTTTGATTTTGTTAGCCGGGTGTTTCTGGTGTGCGCGCAGCAGGCGTTTCGGTTTCGCCACAAGAGGCACCTCGCCGCACACGCTCGGCAATCCATAACACTATCTCGATATTGCCGCACAGAGGCGGGGTGCCCAGATTCTTATCTTGATCTTGATATCAGTACACCAGAATTATATCTTGATTTAACATGCTCAGGAAAAGGTATAATCAGTTGTACGATGACGTTTCGGGAACGCAGGTGGTCCACGAAGGGGGATGCGATGAAGAAACGGATACCGGTATTTATCATGCCTTTTCTGGTACTGCTGGCCGCAGGTCCTGTCTTTTCCGTGATTGTCCCGCCTGATCGCGCTACCGATTGGACCCCAGGCGTGACCGTGGGCGTGCCCGGAGGAATTCCAAACCGGACAACAATCGGTTCCACGGTCGACGCCGCGGCGTATGGAACGGGATCAGTTGATGCATCGGCCGCTCTCGGGGCGGCAATCGACTCCTGCCCTTCCGGTACGGTCGTTTTCATACCTGCCGGCACTTACCGTCTTGACACCCGCGTCTATCGCGCCTACGCAAGCAACGTGACGATCCGGGGCGCCGGCATGGGAAAGACGGTCCTCAGGGCTACGTCGAACTCGCAAGTTCTTCTGCTGGGCACCGCCGACTGGCCGCGGGACACCTCGGGAATCGCCATCACCGGCGGCGCGACAAAAGGAAGCACGGTCCTTACGGTGGCCGACGCTTCGAGCATAACGGTGGGCAAACTGGTAAGAGTCGAGCAGAACGATCTGCCCTATGTCATCACCGGCACCGCTCCCACCACCGACTGCAAGGCGATGACCGCGATGTTCAGGGTCACGGCAAAAACGGCGACCAGCGTAACCGTGTCGCCGGCATTGCCGATCGATTTCATGCTGTCGCCCGCGCTTGTCCAGTACGGTATTTCCCCCCTCACAGGCACCGGCGTGGAAGACCTGACCATCGACTGCAATTCGGCGGCGTGGACCGGCATCGAGTTCGACCAGTCGTGGGGATGCTGGGTAAGGAACGTGGAAATCGAGAATTCCACGGGGCGCCAGATATTCCTTGTCTGTTTTGTCAATGGAGAGATCCGGCACAACTATACGCACGACGTGGTGGGCGGAGGTCCCAACCACGAGGGCATAGACTTTTACCAGGACGGCTCCTTCAACCTGATCGAGGACAATATCGCGTACAACGGCGGGTTTCCCGGAATCATCATGGGCGACTCCAAGGGCGGCTGCACGGGAAATGTGATCGCCTACAATTTTGTATACGCGGCGAACACCGGCGACAGCACCACGGCGGGCATGGACATCAGCGCCAGCCACGGGCCCCACAACATGATGAACCTTATTGAAGGGAATATCGCCGGCGGCATGGGAAGCGACGGCTATTTCGGCTCCACAAGCCATATCACCGCGGCCCGCAACTGGTTTACAGCCACGCATCCCACCGCAACACAAAACCTGATTGCGGTGAATGTGGGAAGATGGAACAATTATTTCAATATGGTGGGCAATGTTCTCGGCACAAGCGCCTTCGCCGCAACCGGCCTGTTCCAGCCGGTAACCGCGTTCAGCTATTCAGCGCCGGTCATCTACAAACTCGGCTTCCCGAACATGGGGAACAACGGCTATTCGGAAACGTGGGGGCCCACCACGCCGCCGGACTACACGATGCAATCCGCGAATCAACCCGGCGGCGACAGCCACGGCACCGGAGGCAACACGCTGCTGGAACTCGACCTGAATGTAAAGGCCACCATGCTGCGGCACGGGAACTACGATTACCTGAACCATTCGATAGCGTGGGACTCGACGATTTCCGATCATGCAATTTCCAGCAGCTATTTCCGGTCAAGCAAGCCCGACTGGTTCGGCAGCCTGGCGTGGCCGCCGTTTGATCCTGCATCGCCGCCGGGCGCGTTCAATGATTCCAATTTATGCAGGATCCCGGCGGGATACCGATTTGTGCACGGGAGCGATCCGGTTGCCGGGGTTGTGAGGCCGATTATGAATGCGGGGATACGGACGGGCGGGGGAAAGACCGGTATTGTTGAAATTGTGGATTTGTCTGGAAGGATTATTGCGAGACAGTACGGGAAGTTGGATGGGTTTGGAGTTCTGGAAAGGCAACGGACGATTGTGCCGGGGGTTTACTACATTAGGGTGGAAGACGGTGAGGGATGGAAGACGGTGATGAGGAGGGTGATTGTCAGGTAGGGAGTTGGTGAAGCGGTTGGCGAGGCAGCATAATGAGTATCATGTTTGAGTTGATATTGGATGAACCGACTGGAAAAATGTTAAATATGCCGCTTGCGTTTGAGACATTTTAAGACAAGCGAAGCCATGGATACAAGTTCGAAAGGATCACCTATGAATTTAATGTCATCAGAGTACTCTGCTGCTCTTGGCGTCTTTTCGGACTTGAATAATCGCGCAGTAACATTGGGAATTCAGGCCACAGCACTTGCTTTTCCAGCATATTTGCCGATGCTTTCATCTGCAGTGTCTGGATATTCTGAATATCTTAGGACATCTCTATCTTCATCTTCGGCACAGTATCTGCCAAGTATTGATTCATCCTCTTCGGCATATCTGCATACCGCTCGCACTGCGACCACCGCAATTACCGGCCTAATGACGTCGGACAGCCTTATTGCTCTTACTTCTATCGGTGCCAAACAATCATCATCGTGGCTTGGAACTGTAGATCCACTATATATTGGCTGTGCCGGAGTATTTCCAACTCGCAATCCGAGCGACTATGGAATTGCAGCCATTAGCCCATTGGTCCATTCAAACTCGGCTTTTTCTGTTCACAATAATTACATGGTGCCCGGCGACCTGAGTGGAATCTGTGCCAGTTCTCATCTCACTAAAATGGGAGCAACTTCGCTCTTATCGGAAAGCCTTCTAGGTGGTCTTAATCCCGAGATTATCGGTTCGCAAATCAGAATAGCATCTCCGGAGCGTAAACTACTGGCGGATTCACTAACATCAATATCGTCTTCCTACGCCTCGCTTTTCGGCTCCGTAGATGCTTCCATTACAGGCTTGACTGATAGAACTCTTTATGGGATCTCTAGCGCACCCATGCAATATTATACGGCAACCGATTTTTGCCGAACAATTTCGACAGATGTTGCCCGTTCTAGAGATACAGAACTTTTTTCCAATAATGTGTTGGCCGAAACAAGACAGGCAACTATCCAAAATTTGCCACGCATAGGAAGTGACTTGTTGCCGTTGTGGGAGGGAGCAAATCGTTCTCTTGAATCGGACAATCCCGACAGGATTCGGCATTTTTCCACTTCTATTAGAGAATTAGTCTGCCCAATAAACCCCCAGACTCCAGTCTGGGGATGGATGGGCTGTCAAGACGATGTGGACAACAACGTATTTTGAGTAAATGAGATTTCGGAAGGGCACCCATTGCGTATACAGAACAGAATACCACATCGTCTTGACTCCTCGATATCGTCGTCGGATATTCGTGACAGGGGTGAAAGAATATTTGGAAAAGGTACTGAAGCATCTTGATGGGATGGACGACGATATCGAGGTAATCCGGGCCAATGTCCAGCTGGACCATGTACACATGGTGGTAATGATTCCGCCGCGGATATCTGTCGCAAGCGTAGTGCAGTTCGTGAAATCGCGGACGGGGAAATTACTGCCGGAGCGATTTCCAAGCATAGGGAAGGCGATACGCGGCGGCGGAATCTGGTCGCGCGGGTACTGTGTTTCAACCATAGGACTTGACGAGAGAACGATCATAAGCTACGTTGAACACCAAGGACGTGAAGATTGTGGCGCTATCCAGCTGGATCTTGGCCTGGAATAATGCCGCCGACTCCTGTCGGCGGTCTTTTACTCACCCATGTTATTCACCGTCTTGCGCCTGATGAGAGCATTCGAAAATGGAATGCTGACCCTCATTTGTATCACGAAAACAGGCCTACGCGCCAAGCAAGATTGCTTTATATTTCGCGCGACATTAACCATAAGCCTTTGGAGGATTTCATTAGGAAAGACGTTTCTTCCACAATTGAATTCATTAATGTTTTCCAAAACGCAACGCACAGCATAGCCTCATCATTGACAGAGAAACAATTGTTAGCCCTCAAAGCACGCGCTGAGGCTACTATCAATTATTTAATCGAACTTGCTATGCCTGAATCATGATCATAATGTGATTTGTAGCAATACAAATCAAACTCAAATAATCCCCTGGAGAACCAGAAATGCCCAATCAACCCCTCATCAAATGGCTTCCCGAACCCGAAGACCACGACTATCCCGCCGCCCTGTCGTACCTGTCCCTTCTCTACGACAAGCAGACCCGCGAAGCCTGTGTAAAGAAGCTCAAACGAAAGTCGATTTCAGAATTCAAAGCAAAGGACATTTTCAGGGCGTCCAGTTTGTCCCTGCTCGGAATCAGCAATGCTCATGTCGAGGGCGACCGGAAGAAGATACAGATGGGGCAGGGGTTGTCGCCGCTCCTTCTGGTCCGCGATCCCGGCAACGGAAGAGTGGTCATTGCGGACGGATATCACCGGTTATGCGCGGTTTATTCCTATGATGAAGATGCGGTAATTCCATGCAAAATTGTATAGCACCTTATGGCGGGAAGTTATTTCTTTGGCAAGACTCATGATAAGGTGTGTGTACGGACCTCATTAATCAAGGCATCTGCATCCCTTTTTCAAAGGAGACCACAATGCCTTTCCGATCCTTCCCAATTCTGGCCGTCCTTGCAGCACTCACCTCCTTCACAGCATCCACTCTCCACGCCCAGATCATTCCTCCCGACCGCCGTATCACCTGGGAAGGCAACATCGGCATTCCCAACGGCGTTCCAAGCAGAACGACGGTTTCCGCCACAATCAGCGCTGCAACCTATGGCAACGGAACAAACGATGCAACAGCCGGAATTCAAACCGCGCTCAACAATTGCCCGGCAAGCCAGGTGGTGTTTCTGCAGGCAGGTACGTATCGGATCAACACCAGCCTCCACGTTCCCTCAAATGTTACGTTGCGCGGAGCAGGCCCCCAGCAAACCATCCTTGACGCGCACGGTACCGGCGAAGCCGTGATCAGCTTCGGTCAGGATGCAACTCCCTATGCCGCCAGCTCAATTGCGATAACCGGCGGAACGACGGCCGGTTCAAACAGCATCACGCTCGCGAGTGCAACAGGCGTGAGCGTCGGGTCTTATCTGTTAATTACAGAACTCAACGACACGGGTTTCGTCACCATCCAGGGCGGAGAGGGAAGCTGCACCTGGTGCGACGGCGGCCTGGGATGGAACGGCACGCGCAGCCTTGGCCAGATCGTGGAAGTGATATCCGTCAACGGCACGAGCATCGGTGTTGCGCCGCAGCTGTATATTGCCTACAACGCCGCGCTTTCCCCGCTTGCCACGCCGTTTTCGGCGGGCGCCAAATACGCGGGCGTGGAAGATCTCCAGGTGTACATGAACAATACCGGTTACACCTCAAACATCATCATGAATGGTTCGGCGTATTGTTGGGTAAAGGACATTGAAAGCAACTATACGGACGGCGATCACTTTCGCGCGTTCTGGGCATACCGCTGCGAGGTCCGCGACAGTTATTTCCACGACGCATTCGCCCATACGCCGGGCCAGACCGACGCCGATGTTTTCATTGCGGACAAGTCGAGCGGAGTGCTGATTGAGAACAACATCATGAGGCGCATGCATGTGTCAATCATGCTCAACTGGGGGGCGGCGGGTAACGTGATAGGCTACAATTACTCGGCAAATGATTTCGACCAGAGTGCGTACAACGTGGTTATGGGCGATCTATCCATGCACGGCTCGCACCCCATGTTCAATTTATACGAAGGCAATATCGCGACCTCGTTCCATCCCGACGGCATCTGGGGATCCAACAGCCATAACACGCTGTTCAGGAGCTGGCTTCTGGGGACGACAAAGATAAGCAACCCTCTGTCCGGCCGCGGCGTCGAGCAAACAGATTCCACGTGGTGGGCCTGCCAGGCAAACAGGGCGGTTAACGTGGATTTTGCCGGACGGTATTATAATATCATCGGCAATGTGGCGGGATCAACGGATCTGCTTCAGTTGACGTCATATAACAATGGGACGAATCGCATTCCTGCGGTGTCAATGATCATCGCGCCCCAGTACCGCTCCTACGATGCGACCACGTACTGTTACTGCTTTGGCTACAGCGAGGCAAGCGATGACGGCACCTCGGGAACATACCCCGAAGACAACAGGCTTCCCTTCACAACTGCCTTGCTTCACGGTAACTATGATTATGCCTCCGATTCTGTCAAGTGGGACCCTGCCATTTCCGATCATGATCTTCCTGCCTCCTTATACCTTCCTGCAAAGCCGGCCTGGTGGGGAACCATGCCTTGGCCGCCAATCGGCCCGGACGTAAATCCGATGGTCAATGAAATTCCGGCCCAGGTTCGATTTGGAAGCGGTTTGAAGGCCGTCAGCGTCGGGTCACCGAAAATACCCGGCCGCGCTTTTGGTTTTACCCTGATCAGTGCCACTCGAATAAGCTACCTGATACCAACGTCGAGTCAGGTGAAATTGGAGGTTTTTGATGCGGCCGGGAAGCTCATCCAAACGCTGGTAAACGATCGTCGAGAAGCCGGCACTCACACGGTTTCGTGGAACGCAAAGGGATTGAGTGCCGGTGTTTATATCTGCAGGCTTGCAGCGGGGGATTTGATGGATGCGAGAAAAGAGGTTGCACGATAACTGGGATGATTCGTCGTCGGACTGAATCCCATAGCGAGCGACTATAGATATGCTTTTTTCCAAAGGGATGGAAGATTGCAGGCTGCTCACTGGGGTGTATCCCCACAAGGGGACTTCCAAGGGTCGCATCCTGTGGTAATCGCGGTCTTCGCAGCTTGCTGCGAGGTTCTTCAATTGACAAAGGTGGACAAGATCCTTCCACCTTTGATGACGAAACGAAGGAGCTGTTAAAGGGGGCTTCATGCCAGACAGACGTGGAATAGCAAAACGGGGAATATGGGGAATTGCGGTAATCGTCGGCCTCAGTTGCTTTGTCTTGAGGGAATCAGCTCAGGGCCAGGCTTACCCGGTCAAGGTGAGCGCAAACAAACGATACCTCGTTGACCAGAACAATGTTCCCTTTCTGATCGCCGGCGATGCGCCGCAGTCGCTCATGGTGAACATCTCGGAGGCTGACGCGGACACGTATTTTGCGGACCGCGCGTCGCACGGTTTTAATTCCCTGTGGATCAACCTGCTCTGCGCGGATTACACGGGCGGACGAACCGACGCCAGCACCTTTGACGGCATCCTTCCCTGGACCACGGCCGGCGATCTCTCCACGCCCAACGAGGTTTACTTTTCCCACTGCGACCGGGTGCTTGCGCTTGCGGCAAACCACGGTCTCCAGGTCTTCCTCGATCCGGCCGAGACCGGAGGCTTTCTCAGCGTGATGCTCGCCAACGGAGTTGCCAAGTGCCGCACTTACGGCAGGTTTCTCGGCAACCGCTACAAAAGCTTCGACAACATCGTCTGGCTGAGCGGCAACGACTACCAGAACTGGAGCAGCGCAGCGAACGATTCGGTGGTGACCGCGGTGGCGCTTGGCATCAAGGACAATGACACGCGCCACATTCACACCATCGAACTCAATTATCTCGTGAGCGGGTCGCTTGACGACCCGAACTGGGCGCCGATAGTCTCGCTGAACGCTTCGTACACGTATTATCCAACATACGCCCAGGTGCTCAAGGATTACAACCGGACAAACTTCCAGCCTGTTTTTCTTATTGAGGCAAATTACGAGTTCGAAAGCCTCCAGGGCCCGGTGACAACCGCGGTCATCCTGCGGCGGCAGGAGTATTGGACTAACCTCTCCGGTGCAACGGGACAGTTTTACGGCAACGGGTATATCTGGCCCTTCAAATCCGGCTGGAAGGACAATCTTGTCACCCCGGGCGCGGTCCAGATTGCCTTTGTCAAGGCACTATTTGAATCGCGGCCGTGGTACAACCTTGTGCCGGACACGGCCCATTCCGTTATGACCGCCGGGTACGGCGCCTTTTCGAGCACGGGCCATGTCGCGGACAACTATTGCGCGACCGCGGCGCGCACGCCTGACGGCGACCTGGTGATGGCGTATCTTCCATCCGGCCAGACAATAACCGTGGACATGACGAAACTCAGTTCGTCCGCACATGCCCAGTGGTACGATCCAGCCAGCGGGACCTACACGGCAATTGCGGGCTCGCCCTTTCCCAACACCGGCACGCGGAATTTTGCGCCGCCCGACACCAATAGTGCAGGGGACAAGGATTTTGTCCTGGTGCTTGAGACCGGGACTTCCGTGTTGAGCCATAGGAGTACCCATGTTCCGGACGACATTATTGTAAAAGCGACTTATAACCGCGCAACCGAGGAAATTGAGATTGTTCTCCATGGTAAAGGCAATGTTTCCGAGGTTGGCATATTTAATGCGGCCGGCAGACGAGTGGCGGTTTTGACGGCTGGCGCGTCCCATCAGCAGGGGACATGCACGTTCAGGTGGAACGCCTCCGCTTCGCCGTGCGGTCTGTATATGGTCCGGGCGCAGTCGGGAGGCATAACGGTTGTACGGCCGTTTGTGAAGACAAAATAATGCTGCCCCGTAAACAAGCGCCAAGGATGAAATGATCCAGTTTCGCCCATGAGATACATCCCGAAAGCACCATGTATCGTGAGCGTAACATGTCCATACACATTTTGCAGCGTCGCTTTCTTGGCATGGAATGCAAAGCAAAACCTGAAAGGATTCATTATTATATAAGTAGTGTGAATAGAGTAAGAAAAAGTCAAATTCTCTTTATTGGTTATTTCTTGCATCGTTTTCCCGACCGCGTATATTACCGGTTAGTACTCTAAACTAAGCAGGATAAATTCTATCCGCATGAATCTTCTCATCAGGGGTTCGTTCAAGCCTTTAAGCCTGATGGCTTCTGCGGGCCTTTTTTTATCTCCGGTCCAAGCCGCCGACATCAACCTGACCGGCACGGTCAAGGATTCTTCAACGCAAAAGCCCATCAGCGGCGCCTCCGTCGGCCTTGTGAACCAACTGTTTTCAACTTTGACAGACGTGAATGGCTCGTACGTGCTGAGCGGTTCATCCGTACGTTTTTCCGGAAGCGTGAGGAATCAGATCATCCAAACTCCGTATTTCAGCCGGAACCGTATTCTTTTCGGCGTTGCCGATGACGGCGAGCGGGTCCGCATCGATCTCTACGACGTGTCGGGCCGGCGCGTGGCGTCCATTGTTGACAAGAGCCTCGGCCAGGGGAATTACGGGCTGAATCCGTTCCTTCCGGGACTCGCCGGCCAGCTGTATTTTGTCAAGATCCAGGCAGGCGCCCGGACCGCCATGATCAAAATCCCGTATGTGAACAATGCGGCCGGCGGTTCAGGTTCGCTTGGAAAAGCTGGGGGAGGGCTCGAACCCGGCGCCGGGCTTGCCAGGATCGCGGCCGTCAGCGACACGCTTGTCGTTTCCGCCGCAGGCTACACAACCGCCCGCCTGGCCATTGCGTCCTACACCGGGGAAAACGACGTTGCGCTTGTTGCAGGCAGGGGACACCCCGGCACAATTTCGTATGATAACGGGTCGTACCAAAGCTGCCTGGTGCCGCTGGTCATTACGGTCGTTGACTCCGATCTTGCGGCTGCAACAATCCCGGTGAAGGTGAAAAGCACCACGGACACCGCCGGCATCACGGTTCTTCTGAAGAAAATCGCCGGTGCTGCCGGGACGTATTCGGATAGCGTCTGGTTCACTATCGATAACTCCGATTCGGCGAGGCGCCGCATAGAGGTGAGGGATGGCGATGCCGTCACCGCCTTGTACCAGGATGCATCGCCGAAGGCGGTCGATTCCGTAACCACCATCTGGGCCGGCGTGATCGGTATTGTCCAGCCCGGCGGTTCGCCGGTTCTGGGCGTGGTTCGGCCGCTGTCGATTCACGTCTGGGATTCCGACGTCACGGATTCCACGCTTGCGGTACACGTTTCCAGCGGGAAAGAGAAGACCGGGTTTCCGGTCATTTTGCATGCCGCAAGCGGGTCTGCCGGCGATTTCTTCGGCCACATCTGGTTTTCCCTCAAGGGCTCCGTTCCGGACAGCGTTCTCGCGGTGATGGGCGCAACTTCCGACACCGTTTTGATTGTCTATCATGACCAGACCCCCGCTCAAGATGTTGCTGCCCCTGCCTGCATATGGCTGCCGGTGCTTGGCGTCATGTTTCTGGACTCGGCGGCGTATCACGGAACGGGCAGCCTCATGACTATCAACTTGAGCGACGACGACATAGCCGACAGCTCGGTAGTGGTCGGCATCGTAAGCCGTAAAGACCCGGTCGGCATCAAAGACACCCTGCGGGTGACGGGCGGAACGATCAGAAATTTCATCGGTACGGTCGGATTTACAACAGGGACTTCACGTCCAGGGTTCATATCCGTGCAGGACGGGGATTCGGTGGTTGTTTCCTATCAGGACGATTCGCCCGTGCAAACGGTGACCCAATCGGCGACGTGGAGCTCGAAATAGTTAAGCCTATGGTTTATTGACAGATGATTCATGCTTGACGATTGGAAGTCGTGCCTGATAGGTGCGACCGCGAACAAAAGAATGTGAATATATTCTTCTGCCAAGCGTTAGGCCGGACTGGAGGCCGCGCTGGAGCGCGGTGCCCCTGACCCGGTCGCGTACTCGCGGCATAGGGCCGAGGCGGCCCGAGGGCGTGCCCGAGACCGAAAGGACGGCCGACCCGCGCCCCAAAGGGCGCGGGAAACGCCCAAGTAAAAACGCTTGAAACAGATTTAACCATCATCCGGAGGCATAAATAACCATGAAAAGGATTGCGCCGCTTTTCAATTTCATGCTCTCATTTGTCATTGTTTGTCTCGGCGAAACCTACACGCCGGAGCCCAGCAACCGGGTGACGATCAACCTCGGCGAAACGCCGTGGAAATTCACAAAGGGCGACGCGGTCAATGGGCAGAGTCCCACGCTTGCCGACAACGGCTGGAAGGACGTAGGGATTCCCCACTGCTGGAACGATACCGACACGTTTATCAATCAGGGCAGCGGCGGCGGAGACGGCTCAATGCTCGGCGGCATCTGCTGGTATAGAAAGCACTTTACACTGGACAATCAATACTCGGGCCGGAAGATATTCATCGAGGTGGAGGGGGCGCATGTCGGCGCACAGGCATATATCAACGGGATCTTCTTACCCGGCAACAGCGCAGTGAATCCAAATGCCACCCATGTCATCGGGTTTATCGGATTCATCGTCGATGTTACGCCGAACGTGCAATTCGGCGGGGCCGACAACGTTTTCGCGGTGCGCGTGAGCAAGAGCGGCGGTTTCTACACCGATCCGGGTTTCTCCGAGGTGTTCAGGTTCGGACAAGAGGACGGCGGGTTGTTCCGCCCTGTGTGGATGCACATTACCGACAAGGTACATGTTCCCCAGAACGTGTACTCGGTACTCAACCGGTGGGGAACCTATGTGGCGACAAAGTCCGTGGCAAGCGACGGCTCGTCGGCAACCGTCGAGATCCAGACGAACGTGTTCAACGAAAGCGCCTCGGCGCAGAACGTAACGCTCACCACAAAAGTGGTTGACGTACGCAACGGCAACAACGTGGTGCTGAGCCTCGACGCCACGCAGTCCGTTGCTGCGGGCCAGAGTTTCACGTTCGACCAGGCCGGCGACATTGCCAATCCAACACTGTGGTATCCCAACAACAGCACCTTCGGCACGCCATATCTCTACAAGGTGTACCATATAGTGAAAGTCGGCGGCACGACGCTGGACGTGTTCGAGAGTCCGCTCGGCATCCGGGTAATCACCTGGGACAAGAATTTTCCGTACATCAATGGGCACAAACACCTGTTGTTCGGCGGCGCTTCGCGGTACGATTACCCCGCGCTCGGCTCGGCGGTTCCCATCGAGCAGGAGTTTAGGGACGCAAAGCTGATGGCCCAGTGCGGCGGAAGCCTGTGGCGACCGGGGCATTCCTCGAGCAGCAAAGGGTTCGTCGATGCATGCGACAACTATGGGATCATGCTGGTGCAGCCCAGCGGCGACGGCGAGAACGGTTTTGCCAATGTTGCCGTGACCGACGCAAAATACATTCTCAAGTCGGAGCTTCACCGAGACATGATCATTCGCGACCGGAACAATCCGTCCATCCTGGCGTGGGAGGCGGACAACGGCGTCACGGCAACGCCGGTGGCGCAGGCGCTCAAGGCCATATCGGTGCAATGGGATTCCATCAACACGCGCGCCCAGTCCGACAGGACTCCCAATCCCAACAACGGAGACATTCTCTCCTGTACCCTTTCGGGTTGCGAAATAGGAGTGAAGAATCAGTACCCCAACAACCCCGCCTGGTGCGCGGAGGCGTGGAACAGGAGCTCGGCGAGGTTCGCGTACGATTATGAGATTGCCTTTGCCGCGCAGTACTTCCAGAATTGGCGGGCGAGTGTGGCGGCAAATTGCTTCGGCGTGTGCCAGTGGTACATGGCCGATACTCCGGGCGAGCAGGCGGACTATCTGGAAGGCCAGCCCGCGGCCGGTGTGAGGTCGACCGGGACCTCCATGATGGACTTCAACCGGTTCCCCAAAATGCTGTATAAAATCTACCAGGCCGCATGGACGCCGTACTCGATCAAACCTGTGGTGTCCCTCGCGCATCATTGGAACCGTTCGGGAACCGTGAGAGTCAACGCTTTCAGCAACTGTCCGAGCGTGCGGCTTTCGCTCAACGGAACGGCGATCAGCACCAAGACGCCGAACCCGGCCACGGGCAGCGGCGACAACAACGACCTCACCCAGACCACGACGCAGCTTCCGTTCCAGTGCTACTGGGACGTGGCCTGGGCGGCCGGGACACTCAAGGCCGAAGGCCTTGACTCCAGCGGCAATGTAGTGTGCTCTGACCAGAAAATAACGGCGGGAAATCCGGACCATATCGTTCTCACGGTTGATTCCGCTATTGTGAAGCAAGACGGGGAAGTCTTCCAGATAAAGGCCAATGGTTCTGACGCGGCATTCATTGCAGCGAGAGTGGTTGATGCCCAAGGAAACCTGTGTCCCACGGCAAGCAACAACGTCACCTGGAGCGTATCCGGACCCGGCAATTACCGCGGCGGATCGGACGCGTATGTGACAACAGGCGAGCCGCTGGGCTATCATTCGCCCCTTGATCCTGAACTCGCGGCGGAAGGAGGGATGTGCAAGGTGGCGGTACGCTCCACATTTGTCTCCGGCACGGTGACGGTCACCGCCGCATCGCCCGGACTAGGCACGGGCACGGCAACGTTCCCGGTTGTTGATTTGGGCGCAACAGCCGTGAAAAGTCCTCTTGTTCTTTGGCGGGGGGGCGCATCACCGTCATTATTCAGAATGGCCGTGGAAGGTGGGATACTGCGATATTATCTCGGTAAACCTTCGGCTGTTGCCTTCGAAATCCTCAACGCGAACGGAAGGCTCGTGAGGCGGATCGCCGGTTCAAGACAGGCACAAGGTTGGCACCCCCTGCAGATTGGGGGAACGGCGAACGCGGGTGAACCGGCGGTGAATGGCGTTTACTTTGTGCGATGCTCGGTGGACGGGAGCTATCAATCCACAAAGCTGATCCCGTTTGTGCGCTGATATGTTTTAGGGCCTTCTGTTGATTCGTGTGTAACACCCTTCTCAGATTACCGGAAGAGGGGTTTGTAAGGCGTTGGCGCTATTATAGAAACAACTCTTCAAATAAGTCCCCCTTCGGGGGATTTAGGGGGCAGGTAAGAAGTGGTGGAATTAAAACTGAATTCTCGGAGACCATATCAACTTAAAACGCGCTCGCGACGCCATATTTCCAAAGAGAAAGGATCGCTATGTCACAGAAAGTTCGTTTCTCAGGAAGCATCATCTGCTTTGCGGGAGCACTGTTTCTTCTGCACGCGCAGCAGATCAGTATCTCCGGAATCGTCAATGATGTGGGCGGGAAGGGCATTGCCGGCGCTGTTGTCAGCTTGATAGCGGCGAAGAAGTCGGCGGTAACGGACGTAACCGGCGCGTATTCCATTTCAGCCGGCTCCACCAATGTCCACCTCGGGCAAAACGAGGCGCCCGTTCGGCAGGCGCCATTTCTAAGGGGAGACGCACTTTGCTTCAGCATCACGGAGAACGCCTCAAGAGTCAGACTCGATCTGTACACCGTGCTCGGCAGGCATGTCCGGACGGTCTTTGAGAAAAACATGACGGCCGGCGATTACCGGATCAATCCATTCACCAAAGATGTTCCATCACAGCTTTATTTCCTGAGAATCCGGATTGGAGACAACTCCACCGTTCTGGCAACGGCCTTGATATCGGGTGCCGGGCGTTCCGAAGTGATGGTGAACAAGACTGGGAGCGGGACGCACGGAAATCTTGCCAAGACAGGCGCCGCGTTGGATTCGTTCCTGGTAGGCGCAGTCGGGTATACCACGCTTTCGCAGGCTACCGATGTCTACTCCGGCACAAAGAACTTTACCTTGCAGAAAACCGTTCCCACGGGAGTGGCGCAGGTGATACAAACATCGCAAGCGGGGGACAATCTTGCCATCAAAAGTGTTTTGAATTTCGGCGACGACGATGGCTCTGCGCTGCCCAGCGTGACTATTGACTCCACGGTCAAATACCAGAGCATTCTCGGATTCGGCGGCGCGTTTACCGAAGCGGCGGTTTACAATCTGAACAATATCGGGCCTGAAAAATCCAATGAAATCCTCAACGCGTATTTCAATCCTTATACGGGCGCGGGATATACGGTGTGCCGCACGCCGATTCACAGTTGCGATTTTTCCCTCGGCCAATATACCTATGACGACACTGCCAACGATTCCACCCTGAAATACTTTTCCATCCGGCACGAATCGGCGTGGAAGATTCCCCAAATCCGGAATGCCATGAATGTGCCGGGCGCCTCCATAAAGATTTTCGGTTCGCCCTGGTCGCCGCTGTCGTGGATGAAAACAAACAACAACATGGAAAACGGGGGACAGCTCAAACCTGCGTGTTACGACGTCTGGGCCCGTTATATCGTGAAGTTCGTCCAGGCGATGGACGACAGCGGCATACCGATATGGGGCCTTACCATGCAGAACGAGCCCGAAGCCGTTCAGACCTGGGAATCGTGCATTTACAACCCGCAACAGGAAAGGGACTTTCTCAAGAACAACCTGGGCCCCAAACTGGCGCAGAACGATCTTGACGTGAAAGTCATGATTTGGGACCACAACAAAGACCACATGGTCATCTGGGCAGACACCATCTTCCGCGACACCGCGGCCGCGAAATATGCGTGGGGCACAGGGTTTCATTGGTATACGGGAGACCAATTTGACAACGTGGCTGCAACGCACAACAGTTTTCCCTCCAAGCATTTGCTGGCGACCGAAGAAGCGGGTCAACCTGCGCCGGGATACGGAGACTGGACGCTGGCAGAGTCCTATGGGCACGACATCATAGGCGACTTGAACAACTGGGCGGAAGGATGGGTTGACTGGAATCTGGTGCTGGATCAAAACGGTTTACCGCGGCATGATCCAAACACCGGCTGCGCGGCTTCAGTGATTACCGATTTCACAAACGATTCGGTGCATTATAATCCGATGTATTACTACATCGCGCAGTTCAGCAAATATATACGGCCGGGCGCGGTGAGAATAAGCTGCGTCAATTCGGTACCGAATCTTGAAGCCACTTCATTTGTGAATGCTGACGGCAGGATTGTGGTTGTTGCGTTGAACAGGACGGCTAATCCTATATCTTTCAAGATTATGCAGGATTCGGAGATTATCAAGCCGACGGTGCCGGCTCACGCGATTGTCGATTTTGTTTTCTGAAGAATAGAGTAGAAAACGAACCACGAGCCTCGATTATCCTTGAGCGTGTTTGTTGCGTGTGTGAAGACGAGGCTCAGCGATCGGGCTTCCGCGCAAGCAAAACCGAAAACGCCGCCTTGAACGGTCCCTGCGTCTCTTCCTCGGCGGTCCCTGCGTGACCGCCACCGCCGCCGCTATGCATTCCGCCGCCTCCGCCGTGCATTCCTCTGCCTCCGCCGCCCATCCCGCCGCCTCCACCACCCATGCCGCCGCCTTGCGAACCGGGCATTTCGGACGAGCCGCCCTGGCCGCCGGCGTGATTTTCTCCGGCGTCCGGCACGGTCATCTCGAACGTAATGGACAGAAGCGAATCGTTGCCGATGTCAATGGCGTATTTTGCCGACGAATCCTCGCGCAGCGCCACCTTTAATTTGTAAACCAGGTTTTCCTCCGAGGAAAGAATGCGGACCCCAATGCCGAGCGATTCGGCAATAGCGGTCTTGACAGGAACGCTGTCGTCTTTTTCCGGGCCCAGGAGCTCCATTTCCTGAAAAGCGAGATCGAACATCGCTTTCTTGTCATGTACATCGGGCCGCCTGCCGCGAATCGATCCCGATCCCGCTCCGTTGCCCATCATTCCCATTGGATACCGGATGCCGAACCGCTTGCCTTTTTTCGATTTGCTGGTGAACCACGTGGTAAAACCATACCGCAGCAATTGGCTGTTCTCGGAACGTTTCCACGAGGTCATGCACAGATAAAGGTTTCTGCCGTCATTCTTCACGCCGATGCCGAATTGAGGGTCCGCAGGATACTTTGTTGCGTCTTTCCATTGGCCGGGGTTTGTGTCCATTGCGGGTTCGGAATCCGTCCACGTGCTTTGAACGACGACGGGAGGTTCGCAGGTAGTAAGCAGCGACAGGACCGCAAACCATGAGATTACGAGCATGTTCTTTCTCACAGATGACCTCCACGGAATCCTATGCACGGTGACAAATAATTTAGACCGCGGCGGGGGTGCGGATGTTACGGGAACCCGGCTGGTCGTCCCACGGGGTAAAGCGAAAGCAGGAAAGAAATAACAACGAAGCCTCCGCCCCGGACAGGGTAGAGGCTTTTGTTAAGAATGTGCAGGGATGCCAAGCCGGTCAGGGAACAAAGAACTTCTCGCACGCGACCGCGTGTTTATCAATAGTCAATTGCGCACAATAGACGCCGGTTGCCGCGCGGTCCCACGTAAAAGCCGTGCCGGAACCCAGATCGGCTATGCAACGGCCCTTGAGGTCAACAATGTGCAGATTGACCCGCTGGGGACAGGAAAAATAGACTGGTCCGGACGTTTCTTCAATGCGGAGAGCCCCGGCTGAGACGGAGGCGATACCATTCCGCACGCGAGCCGGCGGATCAAAACTGCCTGTCAATACCACTTTCGCTTGCGTTTGACCCTGTGCAAACGAGATGGTGTCGCCAACGGAAATCGTCGGCGCCGAAACGGTGACGGAAAGGGTAACCAGCAATTTTGTAAAACCCGGGTTCCACACCGCGCCGCCGATGGTGCCGAACCCGCTGAGCCAGGTGTGACCGCTTGACAATGGGAAAAGCGAATCTATGTTGAGCGCGGTCACGGTGACATTGTTAACTGCCTTGTCAAACGTGAGCAGCACGTAATCGTCGTTGTCAATGCCCGGCTGCAGGATGACATTGTCGCTCGCAACGGCGGAAATAAGGCTGGGGGGAACAGCCGGATGGAGCTGGAAGGACAAGTCGTCGAACCAGGCCGTGCCGGTGTCGCCGGCCGCCGCGGTGCATTCAAGGTATACCTGGGCGGTTACGGCATTGGCAGGTGCGGCAAAAGTTTGGGATAGGTTCGTCCAGGGATGGGTGCCAGTAAGCTTGCCTACCGTGTCTATTTTGATGTATCCGGCCGGCACTTGGTTGTTAGTAGGGTTCAAGGAGTCAAACCATAAAATCATGATTTGGGCCGTGGAACCGGCTATGGCGTCGGTTTTCAGCCAACCGGAAGCGTCGTATAATGTTCCCGCGGCGACCGTGTCTGTTGCGGTCTGCCATACTGCACGCGGGAAGGCAACTCCCGGAATGATCATTTGCTCGCTGTGGGTCCCGGTGTGAGCGACGTTATTGACAATTGAGCGTCCGCCGCTCGTGCTCATCTGCCAGGCCGCGTCGCCGTTTTCAAAACTCGGATTGATCAGAAGGTTCTGGGCATTAAGGTTGAAAAGTGCAAGGAGTAAACATGCAGGAACGCGACAGAGAAGGTGTTTGATCATGGCGCCCTCCGGGGAAAAGGTGGACCGCCGGAACGTTTCTATCTTCGGGTGATTTCCCGCTTGTTCTCGACTGCAACCTTTTTGATCGTACCATGTTTGCTGGTCGAATGTCAAGAAACCGCGGCCCGAAGGGCGGTTGGCCTCTGGCGGCCAACCTTTGGCAGCCTATGTTTTTTCACTATCAGGATTGTGTTTGGTGTTACAAACTGCAAAGGACACGGCCGCGCCTATCTGACGGCCGTTACTCTTTGCAAAGCTGCGCCCGCATGTTCCTGAATCAAATAAATTCCCTCATCCGCGAACGACTGCTTGGTGACTCTATGCCCCGCCACGTCATATACTCTTAAATCCTTTTTTGCCTGCATGTACTTGAACAAGAGCGTTACCGTGATCGGGTTGGAAAAGGCAAGGCGCTGCCGGGGAGCCGCATTTCCTTTGGAAGAACGGACCTGGTTTGCCGCATACTGGTACGCGCCCACGTCCCATGCGCCGGAGGCCGGCCTGGCCCTTCCATTTATGTCAACTCCCATTCCGGGAAGAATGTAGCCTGCGTCAAACATGTTCTGTCCGTGGCCTATAAGCCATGAACCCGCGACCGGCATTCCATTGGCATCCACCACACTGAGCGGGCCAGGATCGGCGCTTGAATTGGCGTCGCAGTTACAGGCGGATTGCCAGGTGGCGAAATTGCTGACGTCCACGCCGAATCCCCAGAACGCGTTGTACGATCCGGCATAATAGCCGTAGAAGTCGTTGTCAGGCAGATGCGTCCAGGAGTCCGATGCCGATCCACCGATCAACGTGTTTTCGCCGCTCAGGAGATTGTTTCGCACGTCAAGCCCTTTTGACTGGGCTGCCGGCAATCCGGAAACGCCTCCCAATCCCGCTCCTCCCACATTAAAGAGCCCCGCTCCGGCGGCAGGATCGTTGCCGATCAACGTGTTGTTGAACACAACGCCGGGACCTGTGATCGTGAAGAGTGTGTGGGTCCTTGGCGGATTGTCGGTACATCGGAAGAGGTTGCCGTAGATAAAAGCATTCGGACCGGAAAAGTTTTGTGTCCAGGGCGTCCGGCCCGTATTGTTATACCCGCCTTCCAGAAAGACATGTTCGTTAAAATTCCCGCCGCAGTCTCCGTCAAACCGGTTGTTGTAAACGTAAAGTCCTGTGAACGACCCCCAGGTTGAGGCGCCGGAAAGTTCGGCGGAATTCCAGGAATGGATGCCGTCATGATGAAACATGTTGTTGGGAGAGTCCCAGTTGGCGTAATCATGGAAATAATTGTCATGCACGTACTCCCGGGAGGCCGTTCCCGTAGTGTTGCTCGCAAGCGTGAAGTCATGATCGTTGTTGTAAAACTCGTTGTGGTCCACCGTGTTATTGCTGTCCCCGGCGTTATACCCGTGACTCAGCGCCCAGCGGATATCATGCAAGACGCAATGATCCACGCGCCAGTTGCTTCCGCTGATCGCCATTCCCACATCGCCATCCATGTCGGTGGTGTCGTTGTAGGAGGTGCGAAGATAAATGTTTCGTATGATAAGATTTTTGATTTCGCAGTTGCTGCAATTACCCGCTCCGATCCCGATACTCCATTGCTGGTGTCCAAGGCCGGTCCCGTTGTCCGTGTCCTGGATAATGCCGTTTGGAAGGCCTTGGGCCGTGGCCCCGCCGTCGATGACGATCCAGGAGTTTGCATTGGTGGCAATGGCCCCGTCGCCTTGAGAATTCCCGTTGATGAAGACCGGTGATTGCAGGATGGCCCCCGACTCAAATTTGATGAAGATGGGGCTGTCGCTCGTCCCGCTGCCGTTTACAAGCAATCCGTTCCTGGTTGCCGGGAACGAGAATACCCCGCACAGATGCAGGGTATCTCCCGGACCTATTTTGCCCGCTGCGCTGCCCCAGTTTCCTGCCGCATTGAACCAGGCGGCAGCGTGGGCATTGGCCGGACTGGTGCCGTCATCAGTACCCCGACTGGTCTGGGCAATGTAAATGCTTTCTCCTTCCGCCGACCCGCTCAAGAGAAATCCCAGGAAAGCCAGTCGAACCAAAAGTCTGCCAGTCTCACTTCTTGACATGAAGAGCATATTCCCTCCTGTTCGCGGCAGGCATTGCGAATCTCGCTCAAGGCCCGTGGTAGTTCAGCGGCTTACCCTAGCAGGTTGTTGAAATAGTCCTAACAGAAGCGCTCTTGTTGATTTTTTATGAACCTAACTTCAACTTTACATATGTCAGAGAGGTTTTACCTGCCTCGTTCCGAGGCATTTCCCCGGATTCCCAGGCCATTCTCATGCTGCCCCCACCGTTTGCGGCATCAACTTAACCATGCGTATCAAGTTGTACGCTGCGGCAACCACGTAGGCAACAGTCTGGTTGATTCGTATTCCTCTTACCCGAGTTTTCCGCAGGCCACCGACGCTCTTGATCCACCCAAATATCTCTTCAACCCGTTTTCGTTTCCTTTGACTTACGCTGTATCCCTTATGCCGAGTCGTTCTTCCATCCAACCCTTTAAGCGAAGTGTTGGCCTTCTCGGCAATGTGAGGCTTCACGTGCAGGCGTCGCAGGCTCTTGATAAATTCGGTTGCATGATACCCTTTGTCTGCACCCACCGTCTTCATCCGGCGTTTTCCGCGCCTGCGTTCATGCTTTATCAGCTCAAGCGCCATATCCCGTTCCGCTGTCCCCGTCGCTGGCGCAATGGCGATATCAACACACAACCCATTTCGGTTTTCCATCAGCACGTGACCGGAATACGCCAGCTGCGCTCCCGTTCTCTTGTTCTTCCGAGCCAACAGCGCCTCTGGATCGGTCGAACTCTGATGTGTCTCATTGCTTCGCTTCTCATGGTGGAAATCAACCGACGGATTACTCCGATCATCGTCAGTCTTGTTCGCCGATTCCGCGTCTTTTCGCTTGAAGCTCTTCATCGATGCCCAGGCTTCAATCAACGTGCCGTCAACCGTGAAATGCTCATCGGACAACAACTCTTCGGAACGAGCAAGACGCACGATTTCCTGCATCAGCCGGTGCGCAATCTCCTGTTCCATAAGTCGATCTCGGTTCTTCGAAAACACACTATGATCAAACGATGCCGCATCCAGATCCATGTCAAGAAACCATCGGAACAGAATGTTATAGTCCAGCATCTCGCAAAACAACCGGTCCGACCGTATCGAAAACAAAGCCATCAATATCTGTGCTTTCAAAAGCCATTCCGGCGGTATCGAAGGGCGTCCCATCCGGCTGTACATCGCCTCAAAGTCACGAGAAAGGCGGCGCAGCGCTATGTCCGTAAACTGTTTGACACGACGAAGCGGGTGCGTTGCCGGCACTCGGGAATCCGGAGAAACGAAGCTGAACATACCGCCTTGGGCTGGCTGGGAACCTCTCATCAATACTCCTTGGTTGGGGTTCCCCTATAATATAAGGATAAATGTTTACAAAAGGGAGACTTTTTCAACACCCTGCTAGGCGCTTCCCGTCAGCCAAAATAGCTTTTCAAACGCGGGAATACAAGAAATGGGCACAGTGGTTTGCAGACGTCCTGCTCCATGCAGCGCCGGCATTTGCTTTCTATACGCAAGAACACCTATATTTTCATTTGTAGAGTTTTGCAACTTATCCGCGTGTGCCTTTATCCTCAATCCCGAGGAGAATCGGCGGAAACACGAGGAAATCAGGTACGGTTTATTCTCAACGCAATCCGGTTGACGCTTCTTTTCTACAGGCACTTTTCTCGGGCCGATAATATCTCTTGTGAAAGCAGGGAGGAATTCATGAAGGCTGCTCAAAGGCTTTTCGGATTATGGAGGCTTGGATCGGTAGGAATCGGTGTCATGATCCTCTCACAAACCGTGGCCGCTAGGTTCGACAACCCACTGCCGGTCATGACCCTCACCGGAACGCGAGGACTGAGCCAGACCGGTTCGGCAGAGACAATGGGATTCGGAAGGCTGACCTTTTCGCTTTTCGGGTCCTGGTATGTCCAGTCCGAGGAATATCCCCTGACGCCCAACAACGGCGCGAACGTTTACACAGGCAACGCCGCGTTCTCCTTTGGCGTTAATCCATACATCGATGTCTTTGCATCTGCGTATATGTATGCCATGCAAAATTACGATACCACACATTCGGTCGGCCTTGGTACGATTCAGGCCGGGGTCCAGGGAACGCTACCCTTTCCCGATACCATGCCGGTACGGCTGGGCGCCCAGGCGCTGATTTTCGCAGGCACCAGCAACAACCAGATCAACGGCAACGGTGCCGACGGATACAATTACTTTGAAACGCGGAACGGATACGATTTTGCGGCAAAGCTGCTGGAAAGCATTCTTCTGGGCAACGAATCGCATGCGTTCAAGATGCATTTTAACGAGGGGTTTGTCGGTTCGCTGCAACAGGGCAAGGGACTTCTGATGCTTCTTGCAGCCGGGATCCAGGTAAACGCCTTTCCCGTAATCGCGTTGGGCGTGGAAATCAACTCCCGAACGTTCACCGATCATATCGCCATCATGACCGATCCTTTGTGGGTCACGCCTACTCTGTGCTTCAGAACGCCATACTATTTCAACATTCTCATAGGCGCCGATGTTGCGTTATCGCAGCAGCGCGAACAGCCCGCGACGGCGCTCAGGGCTTTGGAACCCTATCGCGTTTTCGGCGCAATAACCTTTTCGTTTGACCTGATGGCGCATCAGAGAGCGGCTGCAAAGGAGAAGGAACGGCAGGAAGCGCTTGAAAAGGAGCGACTCAAAGCCGAGGCCGACAGCCTGAACATGCTGCAGAAACGGGAAGCTGAAGAAAAGGTGCGTCTTATGGCAAGAGCGGACAGCCTGGCCCAGAAAGCCCATGAAGATTCTCTCTCACATCTCAAGCAGGCGCAAGCGGAACGCCAGCGCGCCGATTCGCTGACCCGTGTCGCCGATTCGCTCGCGAAGAAATCCCGCGTCGATTCAGTCGCCCTTGCGGATTCGAGGCGCCAGGTCGAAGAACAACGGTCCAGGCTCTCCGACGCCGAAAAACAACTCCTGTCGACCGGCCTGTTGCTGCTTGATGCGGTCTATTTCTCGTCTGGAAAGACCGACATTTCCATCAACTCAAAACCCTACCTTAACATCATCGGGAAGATGCTGACCAAGTATCCGAAGCTTGTCCTGGAGGTCGGCGGCCATACCGACAACATCGGCGGCCTCTCCTCCAACATGAGGCTCAGCCAGGCGCGCGCCGAATCGGTCCGCTATTATCTGATTACCGTGGCGCCCGAACTGGCAACCCGCTTGACCGCAACCGGCTATGGCCCCAGCCAGCCGAAAGCGGACAACACTACGGCCGAGGGCAGGCAGATGAATCGCCGGGTGGAATTGAAAGTGCTTAATAGGGAAGTGCTCAAAGAATACAATCAATAGTGATCGCCGAATCGAATCTTGTTTGGCAAGGGCGTGCAAAATTGACAAACGAGGCTCCATGAAAAACATGGTGGCTGCTTTTCTGGTGACGGTCTCGCCTGTTTGGGGAGCCACCTACTACATCGCGGCGAGCGGTTCCGATTCTCACAGTTCCATCCAGGCGCAGTCCAGGTTCACTCCCTGGGCGCATCTGCCGGGAATGCCGGATTGCGGCGCCGGTTGCGCGTCCTGCACACCTGCGGCGGGCGACAGCCTCATTCTCCGTGGAGGCCGACACCTGGGGAGCCGCGAGCCTGGGCGTCAGCTGGCAGTGGTCCGGAACTTCCGGTTCCCGCATCTACATCGGCGTGGATCAAACTTGGTATACGGGAAGTTCCTGGAAGCGGCCTATTTTTAATTGCGGAGGAGCCTCCTGCGCCAGCGGCACCAACCAGCTTCAGGTGGCCGGCAGTTATGTCATCGTTGACAACATCGAATTCACGGGCCTGTACAAGGACACCGGCGGCGGCGGTGCGAGCGGCATCATGACGCTGAATTCATATAACGAGGTGAAGAACTGCTACGTGCACGGCTGGTCGCATGCGGCCGGCAGCACGGACAACAGCCAGTCGTATGCGATCGTTGCGCACGGCGGGTATCCGCACGACGAAATTTCCTTCCACGACAACGTCATTGACGGTTCGGAAGGCTCGCTCGATGACGGAAACGGCTTCCTCAACGGCACCTACGTTTACAACAACGTCATCCGCTATGTGGTGAGCGGCTTCCTGGGCAACTTTAATGTCGTGCACGACAATCTCGTGGAGCACGATGTTCTCTCATACGCCGGAGATCATTGCAACCTGGTTTTTATATTCCACCCGGCGAGCGGGTCGAGACTTTTGGCTTACAACAACGTGGTCCGGCATTCAGGCTGTCCCGGGGGCATGGCCTTTTGGCTGAACGGGAATGCCGGATGTGTCAATTGCACCACCTACGCTTTCAACAATGTGCTGTACGACATTGACAATGGGATTCTCGCCATAGGCGCCCATCCATCGAGCGGAAATACAGGCACCTATTATATCTACAACAACACGGTGATGAGCAACGGGGGAGCAGGCATGGGAAACGGCGAAGCATCTCCAAGGTCTACTACACACTACGCGAACAATCATTGCATCAACGCCGGTACGTTCTGCGATGGCACAGGGACGACATGCATAAATGACGGCGGTAATCTCTTGCAGACCACGGCGCAGGCGGCGAGTGCCGGCTACACCGCCGGTGAGACGTACGCTTTCTCGCCCGCAAGCGCCGGCAGTCCCACCGTGAGTGCGGGCATCAACCTGACGAGCCTGTGCGATTCCTTGCCCGACCTGTGCAACGATGCAACGTTCGCAGTAGGGTACGATTCCGTGAATCACAGGGTGATTGCACCTGCCAGGACGCCAAAGGCGCGTCCGTCAACCGGTGCCTGGGACGCAGGGGCCTACGAATATGCCGGATCGGGAATTCGAAGAATGGATATGGCGCCTCAAGATGGCTTCCCGGCCCGGTTGCCGCATGCGAACCCGCTGAGCGTCGATCTGTTCCGCCGGTACGTGCAATCCGGAATAGGGGTCAAGGTGTATGATTTCACAGGAAGGCTCGTGAACAACCGAACCGTGCAAAACGGAGGCTTCTATTTTGTCCAGGACCACAACGGCCCTGCGCTTGAGAAAGTGATGGTAGTGAAATAAACAGGCGGGATGAAACGCTTTCCGGTTGATCTTCCCTTTCCGGCGCGCTTTTCGACAGTTGCAGAAATGTGATGCGTCAACGCTGCGCGCCGAAGCACGTCGCGCAACACCACTCACCGATGTTCGGGCGCTTTGGGTTCAACGTCTTTGCGCGTCGCTTTCGTGCTATTCCTGTTCCTTATCAGTATGGCAACGGCAACTACGCAGGCCAGAACGAATATCCCGTAGGCCAAAAGCATGGAAAGGATCATAAACCTCCATCTCGTTTTCGGAATGAGGCCTTAACGGCCCGTCGACCGATTCTACTCCGTTGCACCCGTCTCTCACAGTTTTCTTACCAGTACGATCCACTGCCCCCAGTCCTTTGAACGCATCAAAAAACACGAAGACAAGCATCGTGCGGTTATCGCTCCAATCGGTCGGTGCAATCTTGGGGAAGCGGCAGGTTTGGCAGTCGCTGAAAGACATAGACAATGGCGGTGCCGTTTGCCGTTTTGTAAACCGGCAAGAATCCGAACGGCCGTATGCTGTGAGGCCGGGGTATCATGAGGCTCATAAAAGTCATGTCCGCACCGCCCAGGTCGTTTTGGATATAAACCGCTATGCCCCTGGAAATACAGTGCACCGGGGCGCTGTTTGCCGCCACTTCGCGGAACATCAGAATTCTGTTTGATGCCTCTTCTCCCAAATAATAAGAGAAGTAGGCTACGGAACGGCCGCACAGGACAACTTCGGCATTCTTGACCAGTTTGCGGAGAACAACCAGGGTTTCCTTCCTGTCCGCCTCAATGGCGTTATCATTTCTCACTCCGTCAAAGGTCGTCCGAATCGTATCGCGCCGAAACCCGATGTTGAGCAACGCCACGCAGGCCGCGGCGAAAACCAGTTTGCTGCTGATGCATTCGGCCATGACAAGCGCGGCGTACAGGCAGCACAACAACATCGGAAACGAAAGAAACCGTACATGGACGATCACGGGCTTAACAAAAGAAAGGAACCAAAAGGCACAGAAGGGCACGACAACGAGTGCGCCCATAAGGAAGTGGTCGTCGGTGCGCTTGCGTATCGTAAAGTAGCACAGGCCGGCCAGTCCCAGCAGGTGCACCGGCCAGAAAAAGCTCCTTGTCACGTTGTAAAGGGTTGCGGGCCAGTAGTGTGCAAAGGTGACCGGCATCATTCCAAGCGAAGCCAGATAATCCTGCGTTACGTCGGACGAATAGGTGGGTGATCCGGAAATGCGGAAGTCGAACCAGGCCCACAACAGCGGTGCGGCAAGACCAAGTGCGTACCACCACGAAAAACCCCGCTCTTTCTTGAACCGCGAAAGCAGCATCAGCAACGGAGGCACCGCCCATGCTTCGGGTCGCACGAGCCCGGCCCCGAGAAGAAAGAGTGATACGTAAACGGCTCGTTTCTTCACAAAAGCATAGGCGGCGGCGAGCAGAAGGAAGAAATACAGCATCGGGTAATATGCCGGCAGAATGAACTCCGGCAGCACCGTTGTATTGGCAAAAACGAAAAGGAGAAACGCCGCCAATCCGGCCCAATACGGCGCCCCAAAATGCACGGCCAGCTTCATGAGCAACCAAAGCACGCCGGCGGCAAATGCGCACATAACAGGGTAAAGAGCCCCGTGCCACAGCAGGCCGCACAGCGCGGCGAAAAGCGGTTTTGGTGTCTCCGGCGGAAGGCTGTAGTGATGGCCAAGGAGGTTCAACCACATTATTCTGTAACTCAAAAAGGGGTCTTCTCGATTGCCGCCAAACACAAGCGGCAACAACAGGAGGGCGATATAGGTCGCCATGCAAACGGCAAGAAGGGCCCTTTCGGGCGCTCGAACAATCTTTTCGTGTTGTCTCATGTCAATATCAAAGGGGGTCCGATGCGGTTTGATTGCTCCGGCATGTACCAACATGCTATTTTTATTTCGCAGGATTCGGCGGGCATGGTTAAAGCGTTTCTCTTCAAACGCCCTCTTTTTGCCGACCCCGGTCCCGGCTTTCTATGAGGATTGCCTCGGCCTTCTCTGTGAATATATGGTTTCATTAGCTTCCTGGCAATTACATTACTCCGTTCAGCGTAACTTTCCAGCCGAGTCTCCGGTTGCGGACAAGTGACCCATCTAAAGGACAGCGGAACAACCCAATCGTAGGCGAACCGAATGCCGGTGGAACGCGGTTCCGGTTGTCCAGGAATGATAAAATAATGCAAAGGCCGAAAAACAGGATGGAGTTTATGAAAGGAACATTTCCAGGTATCCCGATGCTTGTGATAGCCTTGTTCGCTATCGGTTGCACCCGAAGAGAAATAACCGAAACCAAATACGATAACGGCCGAATAAAAGAGAAATATTCCGTTATCAGAGAAAGAGATGGGAATTTGCTTTGGGATGGTCGCTATTCTTCCTGGTACGAAAATGGCCTGGAGAAAGCCACCGGCAGCTATGACCGCCATCGGCCAACCGACACCATGACTGGTCATACGGGTATTCCCATCGCGGGCAGGGTTGGTACGTGGACCTTTTGGAACGAGAAGGGGCAGGAGGTGCAGGAATCCGTCTACAAGAATGGAAAACTGAACGGGCCTTTGATCTGCTGGTACGACAACGGGCGGAAGAAAGAGGAATCTTTTTGGAAAGACGGAAAAGCAGATGGATCACTGACAAGCTGGTATGAGAACGGAAGGAAACAAGAAGAATCGTTTTGGAAGGACGGGAAAGCGGAGGGACCATACACTTTTTGGTATGAGAATGGGCAGGTGGATGAGAAAGGTACCTATAAGGATGAGAAACAAGAAGGAACCCTGACCAGTTGGTATGAGAATGGCAGGAAGAAGACAGCGGCCGTCTTCAAGGACGGAAAATTAAGTGGCCCGGACACAATCTGGTATGATAACGGACAGAAGCAGACGGATGGCACCTACAAAGATGGGAAGCCTGAGGGCGTCTATGCCTTCTGGTATGAGAACGGACAGAAGAAAGAGGAATCCTTTTGGAAGGATGGAAAAGCGGAAGGGCCGTATGCGTTTTGGTATCAGAATGGACTGAAGAAGGAAGAAGGCTTCTGGACGGGCGGGAAAGCAGAGGAAGGATGGGTAGGTTATAGAATGGGCAAGAGCAAGGTGATGCCTCCCGTCGTAGAAGGAAAGCGCGAGGGACGATGGACAGGTTGGTATGAGAACGGGCAAAAGCGAGAAGAAGGCACCTTCAAGGATGGGAAAGAAAATGGATTGTTTACCTTTTGGAATGAGAACGGACAGAAGCAGAAGGAAGCCGTCTGGAAGGATGGAGAATTGGTTCGTAACCCGCAGCCGGGGAAATAGCGGCGTCTTGCCTGCGTGAACTCGCGGAATCGGGAAAAGCAACCCTGAGGCCGAGGGCTCATCGTGACGCCAGATAGATATACCGCTTCAAACGTCCCAGTTGCGTTTCCAGAAGCGACGCCCTGTCATGAATGATCCGGTCGGCCCAGAAATCGCCGAATCCTTCCTGTTGAAACTCCGTTTCGCACTTCGCAAGATCTGCAACGCTTCTGGTGAGAAACGAGGTGTCCCCCTCTGTAATATCAACGGCCTTGAAGAAGAGTCCGAGATTCGTCAGCTCAAGTGCCAATTCGGTATGTTCCGGCGGCAGCAAAAGGGTTTTGTTTGCCGGGTCCTTGGAAATCTGGTTTATCAGCAGCAGTAACCTGCCTTTTGGCAGCAGCATTGATTTAAGCAGCCACAGCACCCTGCCGATGTCGTTCGCTGCATACAGCGATTCGATGACCGTGATGGAGTTGAAATCCAGAAGAGCCCCCAGGTTGTTGATGTCTCCGATTTCGAACTCCAGTCTGTTTTTCTTGACAAGGGTCCTTTTTTGCGCAATCCGGATGGCAACAGGAGAAATATCGATGCCAAGCGCAATCACTCTTGCCGAGTCGGAAAGATACTCGGTGAGATAGCCGTTCCCGCAGCCGAGGTCCAGTAGCCGTTCGCCGTCCTGCAATGCAAGGAGACGGGCGATTTGCGCAAGCGCTTCTTTGTCAAGGTTGTCGAGGGTAAGAAGGTCGTGGCCGTGTATTCTCTCCCAGTAACGCCGAAATGCCTTGCAATCCTCCATATTCTTGTACAAATGGTCGTAGCTTTCCTTTGCGTCAGCAGCGTCAACATCGAGCCCGTATTTTTGCAAAAACAGCCATGAAAGGTGATTGGCGATAAAGATGCCCGGTTCGATATGTCCTTCCAGTACATCACGGATAGACTGGCCGTATTCCTTCAAATCATTTGCGATGACGGACAGTTTCGCACCTGTCAACAAGGTAAAACTCGCAAGGGCCGTTTTCAGGTCCATTTGTTGTTTTTCTTTTGTGATCCGTCGATAATTACTTTAACGAGAAGATACGCGTGTGGTTCAAAGACCCCGTCCGCTTGCACCCCGTTACAGGCAATGAATACGATTGGATCTCAGGAAGTGACATCCACCCGGAGGATTACCGAGAAAAGGAGTCGGCCGAAATTGGGGCAAGCTTCCCCTCCGCGCGAAGCCTACGCCTCAGTACAGGCACAATTCCATAATGAATAAGAAAGCCCTCCGTATCTTGGAAAAGAACGAGGGCTTATTAAACGTAAACTTTACAGATTCCTAAGAGCACCCGTGAGTAATATACCACGCAGTGTGCAGAAAGAAAGGTGGTATGCCCGGGACCGGAATCGAACCGGTACAGCGCGATGAAGCACCGAAGGATTTTAAGTCCTTTGTGTCTACCTGTTCCACCACCCGGGCATCACTCAAAAAATCCTTGTCTAAAATGGGTTGGGGTGGATTCAAAAGCAAGTGAAAATCCCTGCGGCCCCGGTCGGCACAGGTCCTTGACGTGCGGGGAAGCACGGGACTTTGCTCAGGCCGGCGGGCCTTTCGTATGCCCCGGCTGAGAGGACGTTGACAATAGCGCCCGAGGCGCCGGAGACGGGGCTCCGTTGTGCATCACCGGCGTCACGTCATTTTTCGAAGTTCTTCGATGCGGTCGCGGATCCTGGCGGCTTTTTCGAATTCCAGTTTTCTCGCCGCGTCCCGCATTTCATTTTCGAGCCTCGTGATGACGCGGTCAATACTTTCATCTTCAGATGTATTTTTGTCGGCACTTTTCGGCGAATATGTCGCCGTCTTTTCGCGGACCGCACCGGTAGTTTCGGCTTGAAGTTCCTCGTCTGCGGGGGTGAAGAGCCTCTCCTGGATTCTGCGTTGAATCGTCGTGGGCGTGATTCCATTGAGTCTGTTGAACTCGATCTGCTTCATACGCCTGCGGCTGCTTTCTTCCACGGTCTTCTTTATCGAATCGGTGATTACGTCGGCGTACAGCACGATTTTCCCCTCAACGTTTCGCGCGGCGCGGCCCGCGATCTGGATGAGCGACCGCGCCGACCGAAGGAACCCTTCCTTGTCCGCGTCCAGGATCGCCACGAGCGCCACTTCCGGAAGATCAAGGCCTTCCCGGAGCAGGTTGATTCCCACCAGGATATCGAATTCCCCCAGCCTGAGGTCGCGGATGATGTCTGAACGCTCGAGCGTTTCTATTTCCGAATGCAGATACCGTACCCGGAAGTCAAGCGTGCCCAGGTACTCGGTGAGGTCTTCGGCGGTCTTCTTGGTGAGGGTGGTGACGAGCGCGCGGTGGCGCTTCTCCACGATTGTCCGGAGCTGTTCAACCAGGTCGTCGATCTGGTCCGTCGCCGGTTTGATCGTGATTATGGGATCCACGAGGCCCGTTGGCCGTATCACCTGCTCCACCACGATGCCGCCGCTTTTACGCAGCTCGTAATCGGCAGGGGTGGCCGACACAAAGATGACGCTGTCGTTCATCGACTCAAACTCGGCGAACCGCAGTGGCCTGTTGTCAAGCGCGCACGGAATCCGAAACCCGTGCTCGACGAGTGTTTCCTTGCGGGCGCGGTCGCCGTTGAACATGCCCTGGATCTGCGGAATCGTCGCGTGCGATTCGTCGATGATCGTGAGATAGGGCGGTTTGAAGAAATCGATGAGCGTGTATGGTCTGCTGCCGGGATCGCGTCCGTCAAGAATACGCGAATAGTTCTCGATGCCTGACACAAAGCCCACTTCACGGAGCATTTCGATATCATAGAGCGTCCGTTGTTCGAGCCGCTGGGCTTCCAGGAGTTTCCCTGTTGCGCGGAATTTCTCGAGTTGGTCCTGCAGTTCCCTGTGGATCTGCTGTACGGCCGCCTCAATGCCCACCCGCGAGGTGGTAAAGTGCCTGGCCGGGAAAATAGTGATTTCGTCAAGGGACGAGATCACCTTGCCCGTAAGGGGCTGGATGCGCCGGATCCGCTCGATGCGGTCGCCGAACAGCTCGATGCGCAGCGCGGTCTCGTCGTAGGCAGGCTGCAGTTCGATGATGTCCCCGCGCACGCGGAATGTGCCGCGCTCCAGCAGCATGTCGTTGCGGTCGTACTGCATCCGGTTGAGGCTGCGGAAGAAATCGTCGCGGCCGAGGTCTGTGCCTGCCGCGACGCACATGCTTGCGGCTGCATACGAGTCAGGCGAGCCGATGTTGTAAATGCACGACACGCTCGCCACGATGATCACGTCCCTCCTCGACAAAAGCGAGCTTGTGGCCTTGAGCCGCAGGCGGTCTATTTCGTCGTTGATCTCGGACGTCTTTTCGATATAGGTATCGGTGGAGGGAATGTACGCCTCGGGCTGGTAGTAGTCGTAGAAGCTCACGAAGTACTCAACGGCGTTCTCCGGAAAATATCCCTTGAATTCCTGGAACAGCTGGCCGGCAAGCGTCTTGTTGTGCGAAATGATGAGTGTAGGCGTCTGCACCCGCTCTATCACGTTCGCCATGGTGAACGTCTTACCCGAGCCCGTGACGCCCAGAAGCGTCTGATGCTTTGCGCCGCGGGCCAGGCCATCCACGAGCTGGTCTATTGCTTCCGGCTGGTCGCCGGCCGGCTTGAAATCGGAAACGAGTTTAAAATTCATACGGGTGAAAGATACATGAAGATTGGGGATGGCTTGAAGAACTTCGACCGCCGCGGAAATGGAAAAGGTTACGGGGATCAGGGAATCACGAGTGCGAACGTTCGGAAGCCGGTTTTTACCAGGTAGAATCCGCCGGGAACAAGGGAGCCTTGCGTGCAAGAAAATGGGGCGATACTTCCTCGGGAAGAAACAGAGACGCGGCCAGCCGGCCGTCGGGATGAAAGAAGAAGACACTACCCTGGACGGAAGGGGAAAACACGCTCACCGCCGGCACATGCGGTTGCTCGACCGGAGAACCGATATCCGACAGGGAAACGTGAACCGTTTTCGTCACAAGAATGTCGTCGGTAGTCGTACTCTGTCCCACCGATACTTTGTAAGATCCGGTGTCTTTTGCAACGAGCACCTCGCCCGTGCCGCCGGATGCGGCGGTAACCGGATTGCCCTGATAATACCACTGGTACAAGGACCCGTCCTGCGGCGCCTGGAGCCTGTTCTTCCGCTGCACGAGGGTGATGGTATCCATCATGAACATCCGGTATACCTTCCGGGCGATCAGCAGGTATCCTTCCGCATTCGGGTGAATGCCGTCCGGGAACAGGTTGCTTTTGCCGCTCATCAAGGCGAACAGGTCGATAAGGGGTATTCCTTTGTCAAGAACGACCATCTTTATCCTTGGCAGTATCTCGTAGTGAATGACCGTGCTGTCGATATCGCATGCCGTGCTGTAGGCCGGCGGCGGGAAACAGGCCCATACTTCCGGATGAGATGAGAGGTTGGCAAACGTGTCGACCATTGCCTCGTAATCACCCGTAAATTCGTCTTTGTTCGGCGGCCAGTTGTCGTTTGCCGCCGTCGATTTCGAATCGTTTGTACCCAGCTCTATGACGACGCGAGTTGGGAGAAAGGCCATGGCTGCGTTGAGCGCGGTAATCCCGAAAGTCCAGTACGGCTCGTTTCCGTTTTTGAGCATGGTGGCGCCTGCCACGCCGAAATTAAGGACCTGGCAGGCCGGACCGAGCAGTTGCTGAAGCCGCGCAGGGTAACACGCCGTGTCGCGGCCTGCAAGCCCTGTACCGTCTGTCAAGCTGTTTCCCACGCATGCCACGCGCATTGTGTCGGCTGCCCGGGAGAGAGAGCACAGAAGAAATATACAAAGGACTGGGAGGAAATGAGCTCGGCACAGGGTTGCATCGGAAGGCGAGGATGTCATGGCGTTGCCTTTACTGTATAATATACTCCTTTTTTGTCAGAATAGATACGCCCATTCCGGCCGGACATTGCGCTTGCCTTTGTCGCTTTTTCAACCTAATTTCCCCACGGATAACCCAAACAACGAGTTCTTAAAATCCTGGCGGGGGAAGTGTCTTAGTTGGCAGGTAAGAATGCGATCCTTGAATAGAGATTAACCGGCGGTATGCGTCTTGGCATTTGTATCAGGCCGGACCGGAGTGGTGCGCGATAGCGCAGTGTCGGTCGACCCCGCAGGGAGGGCCGACCCGAGCGAAGTGACGGAAACGCCCGATTCTGTTTGCTGACATTTGGCCGCACCCGCTCAGCAATCCAAGTTATTTTAAGTTCTTGAGCTTACTTCTTTTCTCTTGTAATCTTTCCATCGTCCAGCCAAAGGAATCTCTTCTTGCTTGACATTCTCATCATCACCCAGCTCACATTTGCCGCAATCGCCTGCGCGTTTCTCCTTTTTATCAACGCTCCCTACGGCCGTTTTGTGCGGAGCGGCTGGGGGCCGGCCGCTCCGTCCCGCTGGGCATGGATGATCATGGAATTCCCTGCGTTTTTCGTCATCGCATTTCTGGTGGCGACGCATGCAGCCAAGGCAGGCGTGTTCGGATTTCTGTTCCTGCTGATGTGGAAATCGCATTATGTCTACCGCGTGTGGATATACCCGCTGGTCCTGACTTCACCGGCCAAGCCTTTTCCGCTCCTGCTCGTATTTTTCGGCCTGTGCTTCAATACGATCAACGGGCTCATTAACGGCTGGAGCCTTGTTGCCATGGGCGGCTTCTATTCGGCAAACGCCTGGGCATCGGACCCGCGGTTGTGGACCGGCGTCGCGTTGTTTGCGGTTGGGTTCGCCGTTCACGCGCGCTCCGACAGTACCCTGCGCGCACTGCGGCGACAGGGAAACGGTGAATACGGTATACCGGAGAAGGGGCTGTTCCGCTACGTGGCCAGCCCGAATTATCTTGGCGAAATTCTCGAATGGATCGGCTGGGCCGTCGCCACCTGGTCAATGGCGGGACTTGCCTTCGCGATATTCACTATTGCAAACCTGGTTCCTCGCGCATACGGAAACCGGCGTTGGTACCGGCAAACATTTCCGGAGTATCCTCCTCAGCGGCGCGTTATTGTTCCGTTTGTATGGTAATGCCTTTTTAGAGGCGTTTCTTGATATAAAGGAAGTAGATTACTCAGGCTTTGTCTGCATCGGTAAACCAGCCGGATATATATTAACCGTTAGACCCTCATGCTTCTCTATCTGATAAATCCGAACAATCCCCTCGTCAGTCTCACAAAGTCAAGAGAGAGCCGCTGGAACCGGTTCACCGCATGGAGGCCGCTGGGACTCCTTGTTCTTGCCGGCATGACTCCAAAGCAATGGAACATTACCGTCATCGACGAGAACCTCGGCATCCCGGATTATTCTTCTTTGCCAAGGCCGGACCTTGTGGGTATCACCGCATTCACTTCTCAGGCGCAGCGTGCGTATGCCGTGGCAGCGCTATTCCGCTCGCGCAACGTGCCCGTTGTCATGGGCGGCATTCACGCATCGATGCGCGCCCAAGAGGCCCAGAAGAGCGTGGATGCTGTGGTAACCGGCGAAGCCGAGAGCGTGTGGCCGCAGGTGCTCGCCGACGCGTCTGCCGGCACCCTGCAGCCGCTCTACAAAGGCGAGCGCCTTTCCCTCGGCAATGTCCCGGCCGCGCGTCACGACCTCCTTCCCAAAGGGTATTTTTTCGGGTCCATCCAGATTTCCCGCGGGTGTCCGCTTGGGTGCAGCTTCTGCAGCGTCACCGCATTCAACGGCGGGCATTTCCGTCGCCGGCCCATCGTGCAAGTCATAACGGAATTAAAATTGATAAAGGAAAAACATATCCTGATCGTGGACGACAACCTCATCGGCACTCGCAAGGACCAGGTGGAGCAGACCAAAGAACTGTTCAGGGAGATGATCGCTGCGCGTGTCAACAAACGGTGGATCGCGCAGGTCACCGTCAACATGGCCGACGACGACGAATTGCTGAGGCTTGCCGCGCGGGCCGGGTGTTTCGGCGTCTTCATCGGCTTCGAATCGACCTCCAAGGAAGGGCTTGTCGAAATCCACAAGAGATTCAACATGCAGGACGGACGCGATATCAAGGCCTCTGTACGGCGTATCCAGCGGCGTGGCATCAGCGTGGTCGGGTCGTTCATTATAGGATTGGACGTTGACAAAAAGAATATCGGCGGTGAAATCGCGGCCGCAGCCAGGCGCTATGGCCTCGATGCGCTCAATGTCATGTTCCTCACGCCGCTGCCCGGCACCATGCTGTGGGACAAGCTGCAGGCGGAAAACCGCATCACCGCGAGTGATTTTCCCAGCGATTGGAAATACTACACCCTCACCTTTCCCGTGGCGCAGTATATGCATTTGACATGGAGCGACATGCTCCGCGAAAAGGAAGATTGCTACAGGAGCTTCTATTCCTACCCGCATATTCTCAAGCGCACCAACAGCAGCCTGTGGCATTTGCGCAATCCATTCACCACACTCGTCAGCAACATGGTGTTCCGCATCAATACGTTGACGTTCGACAGAAAGACTTACGCGAGTTTCGATGTGTCGAGAGGGAGAGCGCATGCCGAGGATGTTGCTGCGTAAGGTTCTTCCGCTCGTCCAGAACAAATCACGAATCAAGTGACGCCGGTTGTCTGACCCCGTACCCCCTCAGCAGGTAACGCCCTGGCAAGAGTGGTGCAAACGTCAGTATTCATTCAACCCTCGTCCATGATCTGTTTCTCTGCCCCACACATACCTCCGGCAAAATTCCAACGTATCATTTCCCGTTCCGCCTCATCGAACTTATTTTGTAACGCATCCCCAACCAATCCCCGGAGCGTCTGTTGATGCCTTCTCTTTCTATTCTTGACCTTCGCGACAAGATCGTGGACGCTCTGGAAGCCGGCTCCAACCTCATCGTCCGCGCCCCGACAGGTTCCGGAAAATCAACCCAAGTTCCGCAAATGCTCCTTGATTCGGGTTTGTGTGAAGGCCAGATCCTCGTGCTCCAGCCCCGCCGTCTTGCCGCGCGCATGCTTGCGGCGCGCGTGGCGGAAGAGAGGGCTTCCGAACTTGGCGCGGAAATCGGGTTTCAAACTAGGTTCGAGACGCTCGTGTCGCGGGATACCCGGGTGCGATTCATCACCGAAGGAATTCTGCCGCGCCTGCTCTTGACGGACAGAAAGCTTCCCGCCGTGTCGGCCGTGATTTTCGATGAATTCCACGAGCGCAGTCTTGCAAACGACCTCGGCCTTGCGCTGGTGAAGGACCTGCAGGAAAAACACAGGCCCGATCTGCGGATCATCGTCATGTCCGCAACCGTGGATGTCGCGCCTGTTGCGGCGTACCTGGGGCATCCCGTGATTGCCGAATCTGCGGGCCGCATGTTCCCGATTGACATCAGGTATCTTGCAACGCCTCCTTCGCCAAAGACTCCCGTATGGGATCTTGCCGCGGATGCCGCGCGCGCACTCATCGGGCAGGGCGCGCTCGGGGATATTCTGGTGTTCATGCCCGGTGCGTACGAAATACGAAGGACGGTTGAAGCGATGGGAGAGAGAGTGCGCACCGAAAGCGTGGTTGCGTTGCCGCTTTACGGAGACCTGCCGGCCGACCGGCAGCGCCGCGTGATGGAACAATTGACACGCAGGAAGATCATCGTGGCCACCAACATTGCCGAAACCTCACTCACCATTCCCGGCGTGCGCCATGTTATCGACAGCGGGCTGGCGCGTGTCGCCCGGTTTGACCCGGGCCGCGGGTTCAACACCCTGTTTACGGAACCGATCAGCGCGGATTCGGCCGACCAGCGCGCGGGCCGGGCTGGCCGCGAGGCTCCCGGCACGTGCGTGCGCCTCTGGACCGCCGCGCACCACGCGGGAAGGGCGCGGCGCACCACGCCCGAGGTGCTCAGGGTCGATTTGAGCGAGACCGTGTTGTACCTGCGCATGCTTGGTTACGATGCTGTCAATCAGTTCCGGTGGTTCGAGGCGCCCGGCGAGGCGTCTCTTGACGCGGCGGGCCGCCTCCTCACCCTGCTTGGCGCGTTGAACGGGGCTGGAGACGTAACCGAACCCGGGAAAGACATGGCTGATTTTCCCGCGCACCCGCGTCTTGCACGGTTGCTGCTCGAAGCGGGCAAGCGGGGAGCGGTGCGTCTTGCAACGTTTGCGGCCGCGCTTCTCTCCGAGCGTCCGTTCCTTGCGGGCAGGCCCGAGTATCCGGAAGCGGCCCATTGCCACGAAATCGCGTCGGATTTCTACGGCCAGTTCTGTTTACTTGAGAAGATTTCCGCGAGCGGGTTCGATGCCGGTTTGTGTGCAAGGCTTTCGGTAAACGGGGGAGCGGCGCGCGCGGTGCTTCGCACGCAGGCGCTGTTCCTTCAGCACTGCCGGCGCAAAGGTCTGCACACGCACGACGCCCAGGACGCTCCGGCTGCGCTCGCGCTCAGTCTCCTTCTGGCATATCCGGACCATCTTGCGGCCCGCAGGGACGAGGGTACGCTCATCTGCAACCTGCGTGACGGCCGCAGGGGCGAACTTGCCGGTGACAGCCTTGCGAGGAGCGCCCGTCTCCTTGTCGCCGCCGACATTCGCGAAGCAAAAGGCGCCAAGCATGCGCTCCGGACCGTGCTTACCCTTGCCACCGAGATCAAGGAGGAATGGCTGCACCAATATTTTGCAGATGCCTGGAGCGAAGAATCTGCCGTGGAATGGAATTCCGTTGCCCAGGCGGTTGACAGCAGCGTGCGAAGGCGGTGCCTGGGCGTTCTTATCGAAGAGAAAACAGGCGCCGGCGCAAACTCACCGGAAGTTTCGTCGCTGCTTGCGGACACGATCGTCGGCAAAGGCCTGAAGCTTTCCGGGTGGGACGGGGCAGCCGCGGATCTGATCAACCGCGTGGCCTGGGTCGCCGAACAATTCCCGGATGCCTCTCTGCCGCGCTTTACGGATGAGGACCGGAGCCTGGCTGTACACGCGCTGTGTGCGGGCGAGCGGCGGTACGATAGCGTAAAGGACAAACCGGTGCTGCCGTACCTGCAGGAATTGCTCAGCGGGAAGCAACGCGCCTTTGTGGACGCCATGGCGCCGCAGAGCATGGAGCTTCCTTCCGGACGCCGGCTTCGCATCACCTACGAACCCGGCCGTCAGCCCCGCGCACGGACGCGCATCCAGGACCTGTACGGCGTGCGAAACACGCCGCGGGTCGCGGGCAACAGAGTCGGCGTACTCATGGAAATCCTTGCGCCCAGCAACCGGCCGGTCCAGATCACCGACGATCTTGCGAGTTTCTGGAGCGTCCAATACCCGGAAATCAAGAAGACGCTCGGCAGGCGGTATCCAAAGCACGAGTGGCGATGACGGGCACGGCGAACGGAGGCCTAGGTACTGCCGTCAGCCGGGAAACGAGGCGCGAAATCCGGTGCGTTCGTGCGTTCACTCCTGGAATCGGAATCCGCTCCGAGGATCTGTTTGTGTATCTCTTCCCTTATGCGCGCAAGGATTTCCCTTGTGTGAACGCCCCGCCGCTGCGTTTCTCTTCTTGCCCACCGCATGAGGCGCCATATGGTGAGCAGGCTCATGCCTTTTGAGCTTATGGTGAGCGTGGTGCCGCAGGAACAGTTCGCAAGCGCGATGGTGCCGATTGGCGACCACGGTGTCCATCGTCCGGATTCGGCGTCGTAGGAAACGGGATCGCCGCGGGGAATCGTGTTCCGCAGGTATTCTTCGAAAGTATTAAAGCGCCGACCGCACGAAGAGCATGTCTTGGGAAACTTGGTGCGCTCTATAAACGAGCGAATGATCTTGACAGCATCGGATTCGGTCATGATGGCCCCGCTTATTGTTTGAACTGTATTGTGCAGGTCGGGCATCCCGTGCAAATTCTGTCTTCTCCCATGGGGGCAAACGAACATCCGAATTCCTCCGCCCAGCCCGAGTATTCCGCGTTGCAAATCCTGCTGCTGATCTCGTGCGCCAAATGTGTCCTGTTTGATTTCACCAGCTTATCGTACCACGGACACCGGGCCACCGTGATTTCGAAGGAGGTGTTTCCGGGAACGGTTGTGAATTCGAAGCCGTCGAGCGACAGCTTGGCCTCAAAACATTCCCTTAACGCAACAAGACCGCCGCCCCGGTCGAGAAACTGTTTCATCTGCCTGGCCTGGATCTTGGGCATCACGCGCCACACAGCCTCGTCTATGTCAAGTGCCTTGTCGAAACCGAACGCGTCCTCGACTTTCATGAACCACAGGCCGTCTACCGAGGCGTAGCTTTTCTGAAGATAGGCCGAGATTTGCCGGGGAGAAAGCTTAAGCATAGGATGAATCCTTTGGTATGAAGGTAATATAATAACTTGGATAGTCCATGGAAATGTCTGTTCACTCTTGTTATCAAGGGAAAGAAGGATCCTTAGCATATCTGTGTCAGGTGCGCCTGGCACCTCCCTTGAACACTATCAATGCGTATCTCGCCCCGCCCTGTCGCAGCGCTTCTTTGCTTTATCCCAATCAATCTTCTATTTTTAGCCTCTCATGAAAATCATCGATTTCCATACTCACATATTTCCCGACGACCTTGCCGAACGCGCCCTTACCGCTTTAAAGGCCCATTCGCCGGAATCCAAATCATACACGGACGGCACGCTTGCCGGGCTCAAGAAATCGATGAAAGAGGCCGGGATAACCCGTTCCGTCCTTCTTCCCATTGCCACGAAACCTTCGCAGGTCGCAACAATCAACAAAACGTGCAGGGGCTTGATGGCCTCCGACACCGTTCCTTTCGGCACGCTGCATCCGGGCGTCGATTCCTTTGCCGACGACATTGCGTTTCTCGTCTCATCCGGCGTCAAGGGCGTAAAATTCCATCCTGAATACCAGGATTTCTTCATCGACGAGCCGCGTTATTTTCCCCTGTACGAAGCGCTCCAGGCTTCGGGCCTGATTGTGGTTTTTCATGCCGGAAAAGATCCGGGGCCGTTCACCTGCGATCACGCGCTGCCGCCTGCGTTCAGGAAAATTCATGCCGCTTTTCCTCGCCTGAGGATCGTCGCAGCGCACATGGGCGGATGGAAAGTGTGGAATGAAGTTGAAAAATACATGCTCGAACTGCCGATATACTTTGACACGTCGGCCATCCGAGAATGGATGGCCCCCAGTGAGTTTCTCCGGCTTGCGCGGAAACACGGCACCGAGAGGCTTTTGTTCGGGACGGACTCGCCCTGGTTCGATCAGGGCGGAGACGTCGCATGGATCGATTCAATGAAATTGACACAAACGGAGAAAGAACGGATCTTCTTCCGCAACGCCGAAGCGCTGTTGAGCGAATGACGGCATGCGTGCCACCCGGGTCCTGGCGGTTGATCGCTTCAATCATGTAATTTTGGAGTTTATGGAACTTCAAAGCGAGAACGCGAATATGGAGCTGTTGTCCGGCGACGAAGCCGTCGCCCGCGGAGCCTGGGAAGCCGGGCTTCGGGTGGCCTGCGCGTATCCCGGCACGCCCTCCACGGAGATCCTGGAAACGCTCGCCGGTTTCGACGGCGTTGATACGCAATGGTCCGTCAACGAGAAAGTGGCGTTCGAAGTTGCGCTCGGGTCGGCCATTGCAGGCGGGCGAAGCCTGTACGCGTCGAAACACGTAGGGCTCAACGTGGCCATGGACCCGCTCATGACAGCCTCGTACACGGGCATCAACGCGGGGTTCGTCGCGGTGGTGTGCGACGATCCGGGCCTTGCATCGTCGCAGAACGAGCAGGATACGCGATGGGTGGCCCCGTACGCGAAACTCCCCCTTATCGAGCCGGCAAGCGCCCGGGAAGCGCTCTTGTTTATCAAGGAAGCCTTCACGATAAGCGAACGGTTCGATACGCCGGTCCTTTTCCGCATGACCACGCGGGTGGCGCATTCCAAGGAGAACGTTGCGGTGGGCGCCAGGGAGGATGTTCCCGTACGTCCGTTTATTCCCGATATTCCCAAGTACGTGATGGTGCCGCGGAACGCCTACCGGAAGCACATTCTGGTCGAGAAACGGTTGCTCGCCCTTGCCGCCCTGTCCGAAACCACCTCGCTTAACAGAATAGAAAAAGGAAGCGCAAAGCTCGGTTTTATCGCGTCCGGGATACCGTATCAGTATCTCAAGGAGACATTTCCCGACGCGTCATACCTAAAACTGGGGTTCACCTACCCGTTGTGCGACAGGAAGATCGCGCGTTTTGCGAAGACCGTCCGGGAACTCGTGGTGGTGGAGGAACTCGATCCGATCATCGAAGACCATGTAAGGATGCTTGGAATCAAAGTAAGGGCAAAGCACCCAACTTTCCGGATAGGCGAGCTCCTGCCCGAACACATGCCGCTTATTTACAAGGGCGCAAAGAAGAAGGAAGTCCCTTCGTCCGCCCGAAAGCCTGTACTGTGTCCCGGGTGCCCGCACCGGTTCGTATTTTCGGTTCTTAAGCGCAACAAGGCGATCGTCGCAGGAGACATTGGCTGCTACACGCTTGCCGCCACGCCGCCCTTATCAACCCTGCACACGTGCCTCTGCATGGGTTCGGCGATCACGATGCACGAAGGGTTCAGGCGTATACTGCCGGACGGCAAAATAGTTGGCGTGCTGGGCGATTCCACGTTTGTCCATTCGGGCCTGACCGGACTCGTGAACGCCGCCTACAATAAGATGAAAGGTCTTATTATCGTGCTCGACAACTCGACCACGGCCATGACCGGCGGCCAGAACCATCCTGCAACGGGAAGAACCATCCGCAACGAAGCGACAAAGCAACTGTCTATCGAGGGAATGTGCGCCGCGTGCGGCGCGGACAACGTCGACGTGGTCGATCCGAAGAACCTCAAACAGCTGGACGCGCTTGTCAAACAGCGGCTTGCGGGCGACGGGCTGTCGGTGATTGTCGCACGGCGGCCGTGCAAACTCGTTGACCGTGAGAGATCGCCCGGGCCGGACTACGATCAGGTCAAGTGCAAGACGTGCGGGCTGTGCTTCAATCTCGATTGCCCTGCGCTCGTCAAGACGGCGGACGGATTCGTGGATATCAACAGGTCCCTGTGCGCCGGGTGCTATTTGTGCGTCGAAACGTGCGCGACCGGGGCGCTCACCCGCCCGGCCAAAGCGTGACTCTTAAGCTCCCGGAATGGAATTGCTTCTGCGGGAACATGCTATGAAATCAACCACAAGAAAGTCAAAACCGCTCGATAAGATCTGGAACGTCTTCTTCTGCGGCACGGGCGGCCAGGGCGTGCTCACGGCAGCGGAGATTTGTGCGGTTGCCGCCATGCATGCGGGGTATCATGTCAAGAAATCGGAAGTGCACGGCATGGCCCAGAGGGGCGGTTCGGTCGAATCCCACATACGGTTCGGCACTAGAATTTTTTCACCGCTTATCAAACCCGGTTCTGCCGATTTCCTGGTCTGTTTCCACGAGGGAGAGGGAACGCGGCTCAATTACTATCTGAGGAAGGGCGGAACATCCTTTCTCCCGTTTATCAAAGACCCCGCGTTCCAGCCGGCCGACAGGCGTTTTGTCAACACGTACTTTCTCGGCATTCTGAGCGCATTCTTGCCGATGCCCGAAGAGTCGTGGCGGTTTGCGCTGACGTGCCAGCTCAAGCGCTTGCTCACGGAAAACCAGGCTGCGTTCGGCGACGGGAGAAAAGCGGGATGTGCGCACACGCCCGGACGGAACGGCTGATCCCATGGATATTTCCTTTCGGGACAAGCGCGCGGAAACCGTCGACAGACCCACGCTCAGGCAGGAGCAGCTTCGGCTTCTGCAGGAAACCTTAGCACGGGCGCTTGCGACACCGTTTTACAAGCCAAAACTCGAAGCCGCGAAGATCGAATCGGCCTACGACATCAAGAGCCTGGCCGACCTGTCACGGTTGCCGTTTGCAACAAAGAACGATCTGCGCGACGCGTACCCGCGCAAGCATCTTGCCGTGCCCATGGACCGTGTGGCGCGCATCCACATGTCGAGCGGGACTACGGGCATTCCCACGGTCATCTATCACACGCAGGAAGACCTTGACAACTGGACCGAATTGGTCGCGCGCAGTGTGGTATGCACGGGCGCAGGGCCCGGCGACATCTTCCAGAACATGATGACCTACGGCCTTTTTACCGGCGGCCTCGGTCTCCACTACGGGGCGGAACGCGCAGGGTTGACCGTTATACCGGCGAGCTCGGGCAATACCAAGCGACAGATCTGGCTCATGAAGGAATTCGGCACCACGGTGGTGCATGCGACCCCGAGTTACATGCTCCACATTTTTTCGGAGCTCGCCCGCGACGGCCTTTGTGCTGCGGACCTGCGGCTGAAGAAAGCGTTTCTCGGCGCTGAACCGTATTCGGAGAACACCCGGAAGAAAATTGAGGAACTGTTCAAGATCGACGCATACAACTCCTACGGGCTCAGCGAAATGAACGGCCCGGGTGTCGCGTTCGAATGCGTATACAAGTGCGGCATGCACGTGTGGGAAGACTCGTACATCGTGGAAGTGATAAACCCGGATTCGCTGGAACCGTGCCGCGACGGGGAAGAGGGCGAGCTCGTTTTCACCACCCTCAGGCGCGCTGCAACGCCGCTGCTGCGGTACCGAACGCGCGACCTTTCGAAAATTATTGACGGCCCGTGCGCATGCGGCCGGTCGCACCGGCGCATCGACCGTATCAAGGCCCGCACCGACGACATGCTCATCATCAACGGCGTCAACATGTTCCCCTCGCAGATCGAGGAAGTGCTCATGCACTTGCCGGAAATGGGGACAAACTATCAGATCGTTATTGATAAGAAAGAATCACTCGACAGAGTAACCATCAAGACCGAAGTGAATTCAGGTTTGTTTAAAGACGACATGCGGGACCTCGATGCGCTGTCGAAGCGCATCAGGGATGCCATCAAATCGCAAATCCTCATCAACCCGGTAATAGAGCTTCACGAGCCGGGCATGCTCCCGGTGTACGAAGGGAAAGCCAAACGCGTATTTGACAACCGGCCTGCCATGTGACCAAGCCCTGTGCGCTTCCGCCCGCTTCGGCCTGACGGTCCAGTTTCGTGATTTTTTTCATTTAATCCGGCGGACAATTTATTATATTTTCCTAATCTTTACATAACGAAAATCTCACAATTGTCACCTTGCCCATCGTTTCACCATCACCATTTGCATGAGGGAGGTTGCATGCGTATCATGAGTTCCTTGTTGTGTATGTTGTTCCTGTGCGGGGCCGTTCTGGCTGCCGATACGGCTTCGGCTGCAAAAGCCGCGCCGTCACCGGCTCCTGCCGCCACGCCGAGCGCGGGAAAGGCCGTTCCGGCTCCTGCTGCCGCGACCCCGGCGCAGGCGCCTGCGCCTGCGGTTGAAGCGCCTGCTCCGGCTGCTCAAGCGCCCGCCGTTGAAGCGGAAGCGGCGGCACCCGTTGTCAAGCCCGTGGAACCCCCGGCAAAGATGTGCGCGGCGCCTGCAAGTCCCCTTCTCACATGGAGCGGCCTTGCCATGCTCAGGCTGAGGGACGAGATCATTACCAATTACGAAACATCGGGCAAAGAGGAAGAAAAAGCGACGTTTTCCTACCAGATCGCCTATAGGTTGGGTGTGAAGGTGAAGCCGAACGACCAGGTCTTGCTGCAATTCGACATCGGCAACGACTGGTATGCAACCGAGGAAGTGGAGGGACTTCCTGGCAATTACTGGACAAAGAGGAATCCGATGACTCCGTGGTTCTCGCTTGCCTATGCGCAGTGGGACCCGGGATTCATGCACATTCAGGCAGGTATCATCCCTGTCGCCGGGACCCCGCTCATGGACCTTCTCGGCGTGTCGATCTTTTTCGGCAGAGACTACCATAACGCCGCCCATATCCCGTGGGGAGTGGTCACCAATTTCAGCCAGACAGGGTTGCGTCTGGGAGCACCCATTTTGAAGGGCCCGGTTACGTTCGGCGTGGACGCCATGTCTGCGGTGATAGAAATGAGGCAGATCGACGCGGGGCTTGATACCATGCAGACCAACCCTATTGCCATGGAGTTTGAGCTGGAAGCCCCTCTTACTGTTTCTGGATTCAGCCTGAACCCGCAGGCGTTTATTATTCCCAACCGCAGTTATAACCTTAAGAGCGGCGGAAGCGATATTGAGTTCGGCGCAGGGTTCAATCTCGGGTACAAACTGAACGATGGCGTTGCCTTTAGGGCCGGTTTCGGCTATGCAAGGAACTCCAACAGGAATTCGTACAAGAACCCCGACGGCAGCTATAACGCATTTTACGATTCCTACGGCGACCCATTTTCTGTTGTAAACGCACCGACGGATATCGTGAACAACGTAGTTGACAGCGTGGAATTCGACCGCTGGGGAACCAACCTGAACGTCGGCACCACGGTAATGCTGGGGCCCGGCAAGCTGGACTTTGATTTCAACCTGAGCAACGAACAGGACATGTACAACTCCAAGGTCGACAACTGGTATCCTTTCTTCGACATCAAGTACGGATGGGCGCTCAACAAGAATTTCATCATCATGCCGAGAGTGCGGCTCTTTTTCACCGAACCCAAGACCGGGTACGAAAACGAGTGCAAGACCCGGCCCGAGCTCATTTTTACCGGAGTGTTCTGAGACTGTTCGAGGTACTGTGTGTGAAGCGGGAGGGAACGAGAGTTCTCTCCCGCTTCTATTTTGAGAGGGACCTTTTGATCACAGTTTTCTCCTGTCGATCACCAGGGGCTGCTTTTTTCCCCGCGCCTCGGCCCGGAGCGTGCCTTCCTCCATGAAAGTGACTGCAGCGGTGACCCCGAGTTCCGCCTCGATCCCACGGGCGACGCTTCGGCGCAGGTTTTCTATGGTCTTCATTTCGTCGATATACTCGCTGCCGGCAGCGACGGCCACGCCCACTTCCAGCGTGTCGGCGTTGTCCTTGATGTCAAGCACGATGCGGCACAGCGGGGAAATGCCCTGCACACGGAGTACCGTGTCGAATACCTGGCTCGGGAAGAACTTTGCGCCCTGCACGGCAATCAGGTCGTCGGTGCGGCCTGCAACCCTGCTCATGCGCACGAACGTCCTGCCGCACTCGCACACGCCGGGCAGCAGGCGCGCGCGGTCGCCGGTGCGGTAGCGGACAAGCGGGAACGCCTCCTTGGTGATGGTGGTGAACACAAGCTCTCCTTCTTCACCGGGGGAAACGGGCCCCAGCGTCGCCGGATTGATCACTTCAACGATAAAATGATCTTCGTTGACATGCAGGCCGTTGCGTTTTTCACACTCGCCGGACACGCCGGGGCCCATGATTTCGCTCATGCCGTAGTTGTCGTATGCCGTGATGCCGAAGGTCCCTTCGATTTCGTCGCGCACGGTGCTGCTCCACGGTTCTGACCCGAAAATGCCGAGCCTCAGGTTCATGTCCTGCGGATGGATGTCCATGGACGTCATGGTCCGCGCCAGACCAAGCGCTGTTGAGGGCGCGCAAATGAGCGCGGTAGTTTTGAAATCCTTCATGATGGTAACCTGGTCGCGCACATTTCCGTGGGTGGACGCGGGAATCACCGACGCTCCCAGCTTTTCCGCGCCGAAATGAAATCCAAGCCCGCCGGTGAAGAGGGAATAGGAGAAGGCAATTTGCACCACGTCGTGTTCGGTGACGCCGGCCCACGAAAGCTGGCGAGCGACAAGGTCGCTCCAATGCGAAATATCGTTTTTGGAATAGCCCACCACGATCGGTTTTCCCGTGGTGCCGGAGCTCGCGTGGATGCGCACGATGTCGCGCAGGGGAAGGGCGAACATGTCGTATGGGTAGCTGGTGCGGAGGTCGTCCTTTGTCGTAAAGGGCAGGCGGGCCATGTCTTTGAGCGACCGGACGGTTTCAATCACGACCTTGTTCGCGTCCAGCGCGTGCTTGTAGAATGCGACGTTGCGGTATACCCTGTTGAGCGTGGTCTGCAACCGTTCAATTTGCAATTGAGAAAGCTCATCGCGTGACATTGTCTCGAATCGGCGGTTGTCTGCGGCCATAGGAAGCGACCTCCTTTTTTGACGAACAACTACTCGTTGATCCTCTGATACTCCTTGCCCAGGTACGCGCGCTGGACTTCCGTGTTGTTCAGCAACTCCTGCGCCGTGCCTTCGAGGACGATGGATCCGGTTTCCATCACATAGCCGCGGTCCGCGATCCCGAGCACGGCCCTGGAGTTCTGCTCCACGACAAGAATGGTGCAGCCCGAGACGCGAAGGGCCGAGATGGTGGAGAGGATCTCCTTTACAACCAGGGGCGCAAGCCCCATCGACGGTTCGTCAAGCATCATAAACGACGGTTTCGCCATGAGCGCGCGTCCGATGGCCAGCATCTGCTGCTCGCCGCCGGACAGGGTCCCGGCGAGTTGGCCCCTGCGCTGTTCAAGCACGGGGAACAGCTCGAAAACACGGCGGAGCTCGCTTTTCACTGATGCTCCCGCACGTTTGCGGAACCGTGTATAAGCGCCGAGAAAAAGGTTTTCTTCAACCGTCATGGGAGCAAAGACCTGCCTGCCCTCAGGCACGAGCACGCATCCTCGCGACGCCACGGCATGCGCCGGAATACCCGGAAGCGAGGCTCCGGAAAATACGATGTCACCCGACCGCGGGCGAACAAGGCCCGCGATTGTCCTGAGCAGCGTGGTTTTCCCGGCCCCGTTGGCGCCGATGACGGCCACAATTTCGCCGGGATTTACATGCAAGGAAACGCTTTTGAGTACGCGCAGCTTGGCGTATCCGGATTCAAGGCTTAGGATCCTAAGCATTTTCGTCCCCCAGATACACGCGCACGACTTCCCGGTTCTTCTGGATGTCGCGGGGCGCGCCTTCGGCAATGAGACGGCCGAACGACAGCACGCAGATTTCGTCTGAGACATCCATGACCAGCGACATGTCGTGCTCCACGAGCAGGATGGTGATTCCCCTGTCCCGGATGGCGCGCATGGTCTCGCCGAGCCGCGCCGTTTCCTGCATGGTAAGCCCGGCCGCCGGCTCGTCGAGCAGCAGTAATGCAGGCTCGCCGGCCAAGGCCCGCGCGAGTTCAACATGGCGCTGCTGGCCAAAGGAAAGGCTCTGCGCGTCCGCCGCGGCAAGGTGGGCGATCCCGAGCATATCGAGCAGGGCAAGCGATTGTTCGCGGATCTCTTTTTCCTCCCGGCGGGAATGAGGGAGGCCCAGGATGCCGGACAGCATTCCCGCCCTGCTCCTGGTGTGCCTGCCGATCATGACATTTTCGAGCACCGTCATTTTCGTGAAGAGTTTGATATTTTGAAACGTCCGCATGATGCCGCTGCCGGCGATCCTGTGCGGCGGCAAGCGGTGGATCGGTTTTCCGTCAAAGACAACCGAGCCCGAATCCGGTCGAATCGCCCCGGAAATCAGGTTGAACATCGTTGTTTTTCCGGCCCCGTTTGGACCTATGACACCCTTAATGGCACCCCGTATGACGGAGAAGCTGACGTCGTTGACGGCGTGCAAACCGCCGAATCTCTTGTTGAGATGTGATATTTCCAGGAATGACATGTGCGATAACTACATAAAGTTAATAATCAAGAATCAGTCGTGTTCGGAGAAAATAACGCTAGACGTACCTGTCAACTTCTTTGTCCCGTACGCCCCCCTCAAAGATCCCTCGAAGGGGGACTTATATTGAGGAGGGCTCTGATTAACCGGACACGACTGATCAAGAGTGAAGAGTAAAAACAGACTGAGTACTGTTTCCCCTTTACTCTTTGCCGTTAACTCTTTACTCTTCACTTTTGACACTCTTCCTTTTCAGCCAATCCATCTTCACTAAGATCCCGTTCGGCGCAAACAACATCACGAACACCAGGATGGCGCCGAACACCGTTTCGTCGTATGAACCGAAATAACCGCGCAGGGAAAGAAAATTGAGGCCCGTGCTTGCCGCAATTGCTCCCCACAGGTTTGCCATGCCGCCCACCGCGACAATAGCGACGTAGCGTACCGATTTCAATATTGACGCTTCGGAAGGGCCGATGCCGGCGTTGAAGTGCGTAAGAAAGACCCCGGCGACGGACGCGAACACGGCGCTTATCACGAACAAATTGAGCTTGTACCGTGCAGTGTTCACGCCCATGGCCGCTGCGGCATCTTCGTTGCCGTAAATCGAGCGGAGCGCGCGGCCGGCGCGCGAGTTGACCAGGTTGTGCATGAAAAGCGCGGAAGCAAGCACGAGAAACCAGGCGATATAGTAATTGGGGATGCGCTCCGCTATCTTGCCGGAAACGCTGAGCCCGGGTACGAGCGTGAATGCCGGCACGCCTGATATGCCGTCTGCGCCGCCGAACACCTTTGTGCCGAGTACGATCTTGTTGATGATGGAACCGAACCCGAGCGTCGCCATGGCAAGATAGTGGCCTTTGAGGCGCAACACGGGCACGCCGATAAGATAGGCGATGGTCACCGTGGCGAGCACGGCCGCTGCAAAGGCCAGCCACGGGTTGAGCCGTGCAATGTCCGATCCGTAAACATCTCTGCCGAGCATGAAGCAGCCGGTCCTGACAAGAATGCGTCCGGGTCCGGCATGGGCGATTGAATAGAAATCGGCGGTGGTGAGCGCCCCCGACACATACCCGCCGATGGCGAAGAAACCCGCGTGCCCAAGTGAAATTTGCCCGGCGTATCCCATAAGCATGCACAGGCCGATAACGACAATGGAGTAATAGGCGGCCATGGTCAGTTGCGTGAGGTAGAACGACCGGCCGCTGGAAGTCACGGCAATCTGTACCGCCACGGCAAGCGCGGCGATGATGAAAAGAGGGAGGTATCGTTTGACGGCCATGATGTTTTCGCTTGCTTTGCGGGGTTACGGGAAAGAGGAATCAGAATTCCGAAAGCTTTCCCGCGCCCTTGTTGCCGAACAGTCCGGCCGGTTTGAAAGAGAGAATAACCAGCAAGATCGCGATCGCGATAACGTCTTTGTATGCAACCGGAAGAACGCTGATGCTGAACGCCTCGACGATCCCCAGCAGCAGGCCGGCGGCCACGGCGGCCGTGCTGTTTCCCAGGCCGCCCAGGATCGCGACTGTAAACCCTTTGATGGCCAGCGGCGTGCCCATTTCGTACTGCGTTTGGGTGAGCGGTGAGATGACGCACCCGGCAAGTGCGCCGATGGCTGCGCTTAACATAAACGAGAATGTCACCATATTCCTTACGTTAATGCCGCACAGCACCGCCGCCATCCGGTTCGCCGAGCACGCGCGCATCGACCGCCCAGCGAGGGTGAACCGGAAAAACAGCGAAAGAAACAGCACCATGGCCGCGCACGTCCCGAGCACCCACACTACCTGCGGCGAGATGTGCGCTCCCAGAATAGAGATGGACGAGCATTCGTTGCCGGTGAAGTAGCGGAGTGCCCGCACTTTTTCATCCCAGATGTGAAGCGCGGCCTCTTTGAGAAGGATGGAAACGCCGATGGTGATGATGATCATCCGCAAGACCGATGGGTGCCTGAGCCACCGGATGAAAGCGATCTCCACGAACGCTCCGACGAACGCTGTTATGGCCACCGAGCACGCTATTGCGGCGGGCAGCGGCATTAGGGGCGACAAAGAGATGGCCGTCATGCCGCCGAGCACAACGAATTCGCCCTGGGCAAAATTGATGATGCCCGTGCTATTGTAAATGATATTGAACCCTATTGCAACAATGGCGTAGATGCTGCCGCTTGTTATGCCGGAGAACAGGTATTGGAGAATGAGATCGAAGGACATACGGTGCTCTAACGGGTTGCCGAAAAATCGTTGATGAAAACGTCATTGCGTGGATTGCAACGGCGAAGCAATCGCCACTTATGAGACGAAAAACGCGAGATTGCCACGCTTCGCTCGCAATGACGCCCCGCGTTTTTCTGCCTACCAGCAGTCACTTCTGGCTTCCGGCGGACCAGCCTCAGCGTCACGTCATCCTTCCCGAACAACGGAGAAGGATGACGAAACGTTGCTTTCCCGGTCAGTTCCCGTACACCACGAACTTCCCGCCCTTGACCGTGAGCATCTCGAACGCGTTGATGTCAAGACCGTTGTGGTCGGTTGGAGAAAAGTTGAAAATGCCGGCCGTTCCCACAAACCCTTTCAGGTTCTCTATGGCGTCCCGGACTTTTTCCTTGTCCACGCCCGCGATTTCGATTGCCTTGGCAAGGATCGTAATTGCGTCATAGGCATGGCCGCCGAACGTGCTTACGTCCTCCTTGTATTTGGCTTCGTAATCTGCTTTATATTTTTCGAGCAGCGCCTTTTGGGGATCGTCTTTTGGAAGAACATCCGCAGCCAAGAGTCGGCCGGCAGGGAAAATGATGCCGTCCGCGGCTTCGCCTGCCGCCTGCACATATTTGATGTTGCCGAATCCGTGGCTCTGGAAGAGCGGGATCTTGAGCCCGAGCTGCTTGAGGTTTTTGGCAAGGATCGCCTGCGCCGGCTCTATGGACCAGTTGACGATTGCGCCGACATCTGCGGCCTTGACCTTGGTGAGTACGCCGGTGAGGTCGGTGGCGTCTGTTTCGTACACTTCGCTGATCGCGACCGTGATCTTGTATTCGGGCGCGATCTTCTCGAGTTGCTCCTTGCCCGCCTTGCCGAAACCGGTGTTGCTCGACAATACCGCGATCTTATCGATCTTCAGTTTCTGCAGGGCCATAAAAATCTTACGGGCAGCGTCACTGTCCTTCTGGGGAGTCTTGAACACCCACTTGGCAAGTGGATTGACGATTGCTTCTGCGGCCGCGCAGGAAATAAGGAGCGTCTTGTTTTCGTCACACAGGGCCTTTATCTGCATGGTCTCTCCCGTGGTGGACGGCCCGATGATGGCAAAGACTTTGTCTTCTTCAATAAGCTGCTTGGCAAAAGATACTGCATTCTCAGGCTTGCTCTGGGTGTCCTTAATGACAAGGACCAGCTTGTGTCCCTTGACGCCGCCTTTGGCGTTGATTTCGTCAACGAGCATCCGCGCCGTTTTTTCTTCAGGCGAGCCCAGATTTGCCGCCGGTCCGGTCACGGCGAACAGCGCCCCGATTTTGATGGGCTCCGCCGTTTTGGTCGGAGCGCCCGAAGGAGCCGGCGAAGGGGTCGACGCGGCTTTATCATCCTTGGCGGCAAGCGACACGGAACACGTCATCGCGATGAGTGCGGCGATGCAGGCCGCCCACGTACGTCTGGTCATTCAATACCTCCTGAGAAGGGTGGAACTTCTTATCGGGCCGAGAAACGGTTAGTCGATTGAAAATATCACCTTCGTGTTCACGGGCTCCCGTTGCCTCCGGCGGGGACGCCAGTCAAAACCCATAGCGGCGCCCCCTCAGGGAAATGGAGGGGATTGAAAAGACCATGCGGCAACCTGTTTTGACAAACAGCAAGGAGCTCCGGGGCACCACAAGTCAGATCTTTCTCACTTCCTCGTCGGTAAGCAGCTTGTATCCGTTCTTCTTGAATACATCAAGGGCCTTGTCCCCGTTTTCGAAACGCAAGAACAGAATTGCCTTGTTGGAATACTGTTCGACGAACGAGTAGGTGTATTCGATGTTGAGCCCGTTTTTGTCGCAGAGGTTCATCATGTCGTAGAAGATGCCTTCGCGGTCGTCGATTTCGACCGCGATGACGGTGTTGAGCTTCACGGTGAAGCCGGCTTTCTTGAGCACATCGTTCGCCTGCTCCGGTTTGCTCACGATCATGCGCAGGATGCCGAAATCGGAGGTGTCGGCGATGGTGAGGGCGCGAATGTTTATCTTGTTGTCTTTGAGGACCAGAGCGACATTCGCGAGCCTGCCGGGCTTGTTTTCAAGAAACACCGAAATCTGCTGGATGTTCATTGATCGTCTCCTTTGCCTTAGATAACGCGTTTGTCGATGATTCTCTTCGCCTTGCCTTCGCTGCGAGCGATTGTCTTCGGTTCGACAAGCTTTACTCTTGCGTGAATGAGCAGGGCTTCGTGGAGTTCCTTTTCGATTTGTTTTTCCCTGCGCTCCAGGTTCTTTATCTCGTCTGAGAAGACGGCATCGCTCACTTCCACCTGGACTTCAAGATAGTCGAGATTGTCCCTGCGCTCAACCAGGAGCTGGTAATGCGGCTCCAGCCCTTCCATCCTGAGTAGGACCTCTTCGATCTGCGAGGGAAACACGTTGACGCCCCGGATGATGAGCATGTCGTCGGTGCGGCCGAGGATGCGGTGCATGCGCACCGAAGTGCGGCCGCAGCCGCATTTGGTGCGGTCGAGATAGGTAATGTCGCGCGTGCGGTATCGGATGACGGGCGTGCCTTCTTTTGTCAAAGTGGTGAACACGAGCTCGCCCTTTTCTCCGTCGGGAAGAGGCATGCCCGTTTGGGGATCGATGACTTCAGGGTAGAAATGGTCTTCAAAAACGTGAAGCAGGTCCTGACGCTCGCATTCCGATGCGACGCCCGGGCCGATAATTTCCGTTAGACCGTAAATGTCTATTGCTTTCAGGTGAAGCTTTTGCTCGATTTCCTTACGCATGTTCTCGCTCCACGGCTCCGCGCCGAAGAACCCGCTTCTTAGCGGCAGCTTTGAGAAATCGAGGTTTTCTTCCTTGCCCGCTTCGGCGAGGTACAGACTGTACGAGGGGGTACAGGCAAGGGCGGTGGTGCCAAAGTCGCGCATCAACTGCAATTGACGTTTGGTATTGCCGCCGGAAATGGGGATAACCATGGCGCCTATCCTGCGCGCACCGTAATGCACCCCCAAGCCGCCGGTAAACAGTCCATAGCCGTACGCATTCTGCACGCGGTCCTTGGCGGTAATGTCGCCCATGGCAAGGGTGCGGGCCATGACTTCGCTCCAGATGTCTATGTCTTTCTTGGTGTAGGCATCAACCACGGGTTTGCCCGTGGTGCCCGAGGACGTGTGGATTTCGACGATGTTGTCGACATGACAGGAGAGCAGCCCGTAAGGGTAAACGTCTCTCATTTCGGTCTTGGTAATGAACGGAAGCTTGACAATGTCGGAGATGTGCTTGATGTGCGTCGGTTTCACGCCTGCGGCGTCCATCTTTCCCCGATAAAACGGGTTTATCGTGTAGGCTTTTCTCACCAGGCTTTGCAGGCGTTTTGTCTGAAGCAGCGTGAGCTGCCTCCTGCTCATTGTTTCGAATTCCCTGTTCCAAATCATAGGCGGGCTCCGTTAAAACGGGGTTATTGGGTGCGGTTTGCAGCAGCGCTTGATTGTGAACTAAATAACATATATATGGGACAGCGGGTTTGGCAACAGGGAAGAGGAAACATCCGCCCCGTTTGCCTTTGCGGTCCCCTAAGCGGACAGGATGGTCGATTACCCTTTGAGCGCAAAACCAAGCATGCGATCGAACAATTCCACGCCGTTCCAGCGCATTGCGCCCAATGCGGCGTTTGTTTCACACCAGTACGGAACCATTGAAAGGGGAATCAGCATGGGAGGGGCGGAAACCAGGCTTGCGGTTGTTTTAGCGAGAGCGGTGGTCACTTTTCTGTGTATCGTTATTCGTTTGACATCTTCGGCAAGAGGCCGGGCGCAGAATTCGGCTTCGCTCGTAACATTGTACTCCCCGCATGCGCACGGCCTTTGGGCGTGAATGCCGCACGATTCGTTGAAAAGAAACGGACATGCCAGTTTTTCGTCCCAGTACTGCGCCGCAACGGACAATTGGTCTTCTGCTCCGTGCATGTTTTCCAGTACGGTCCACAGGCCGGTGTCGATAAGCCGGCTCCGAAGATCGGAAAAACGCTGTTTGAAAAGAAGCGTCTGCCGGTCGCCGAAAGAAAGCGCTTGGCGCGCAATAAAAAAGGCTTCCGGCGCAGAGACCGGGACCAATTGGCGGCAGCACGCGCCACACCCCGCCTTGCATGAGATCTTTTTCCCGGATTCGGCCGCCATTTTCGAGGCAAGGGCCACAACGCCGTTGCAGAGATCGTAGGCCGGCGCTGCAAGGTCCGCAAGCCCGAGCGGAATGTCGGGGACCGTGACCTGTGCGGCCGGGAGTTTGCCGTCCGGAGTTTCTATCTGGATGGTGAAGATTTTGGCAACAGGTTCCATGGGGCCTGGTTTCTAGATTTGACAGGAGATAATTGGGATGACAGGACCTTTCTTCCGGTAAGAACCTCACCGCGAGAAACTTTTCGCATCATGTTTCAGGTTCGCTTCCTTACAACCGCGACCAGCGGAACCGTCACAACACGGGTCAATATATACTGTCAATCCGCCGCATTCCAAGGCTCTTCAAAAAAAAGTGTTTCCTGACAGATACAAGGCCTGGCTCTGCGATCATAAAGAGGATTCTGCACAGTTTATTTTCTTTAGCGGGCGCCCTGCACTGAGCCTGCCTTTGAGAGAACTATTTTTCTGAATCCCATAGCGAGCGACTATAGATATGTTTTTTGTGCCTTTTCCTCGCGACTTGTTGCGAGATTCCTCAATAATGGATGGACAAAAAGCGTAAATTACTTTGCGCAATTCTGCGCAAAACATGTTCTTCATTGAGTGTCGCTCCTCAATAGCGTAGTCGCAATAACACTACCTTTACATCAACAGTTGCAATAAAGCGACCCTCATTCGGTCATCCATTACCTCAAAGACTAACATAACGTATTCAAAATAATGGTATTACAAAATCAGGCTATTTTGGCATACAAATTGTAATTAATAACATTGAACAAAGCTCATATATTCAGCGGTCTCTCTAAATCATGTTTTGAGTTTACAAAAAGCGGATAATTTTCATGAAGACAAACCAGACAACAAAACCCAATGGAATAGTCGCCCCCGGGTTCCTTGACCGGCTGCACATGCTTCTGTTGATTCCCAGAAACTTGATGCTGCGTCTGGCGTGCACCTCTTTTGACGCTTTTTACTGGACATATAAGATACTGCCGCCCGGGTATCTGGAATGGGCAGGCAGGGTAAGGGCGAGGGCGGCCGCATTGCATGCTGCAAAGGATGTTCCGGCCTATGCCGGTTTTTTGCAGAAAGAAAGATACCGCCAAGGGCACTTTCCGGAAACGGACAAGGATAAGTACATCAGGGCATTTACGACCGAAGAACGATGTGTGCACGGTGTGCTTCCGGACAAGAACATCATGATAGACGAATCGTCCGGCAGCACTGGAATGCCCTATAATTGGATCCGGACCCACAACGAGCGCAAGGAAAGCCAGCTCGCGGTCAGCTATTTCGCCACCTACTGTTTTGGCAGGGAACGATGGATCACCATTAATGCGTTTTCCATGGGTGCGTGGGCAACCGGACTTAACATGGGAATCGCGCTTCAGAAAAACAGCATTGTCAAGAATACCGGCCCGGACATTCAGAAAATCCTGCACACGCTTTCTTTTTTTGGACCGCAATATCCCTATCTTATCGCCGGGTATCCGCCGTTCTTGAAGCATCTGATCGACGAGGCGAGGAACCGGAATTTCCGTCTTGAAAGCTACCGGTTAAACGGTCTTGTCGGAGGAGAAGGAATGTCGGAAGGCCTGCGCGACTATCTGTTGCAAAGCTTCGGAAAGGTCTACAGCGGATATGGCGCGACCGACCTGGAGATCGGCATTGCGGGTGAAACGCCGCTGGCGGTTGCCATCAGGCGCGTGGCGTGGAAAAGGCCGGACATTCGAACGGCGTTATTCGGCGATGATTCCCGTTTGCCGATGCTGTTCCAATATAATCCGCTTATGCATCATATTGAAGTCAACGATAACCGGGAGCTTCTGTTTACCATAACACGCAGGTCCCTGCTTTCGCCTCGGATCAGGTACAACGTGCATGACCAGGGGGGCATCGCCCGTTTTGACACCATAGAAGAAAAGCTGGTTTCACTTGGCGTGGACATTTCTTTTCTGCCGGGAGTCGACAGCTCTAGGCTATTGAACCTTCCCTTTGTGTGGGTCTTTGGGAGGCGGGATTACACCATCAGCGTTATGGGCGCCAATATTTATCCCGAAGATCTGGAGCAATGCCTGTATGCCGAGCCGGAGCTGGCAAAAGCCACCCACTCATTTTGCATGTCGGTATCCGAAGGCCCCCAGGCAGAGGTGCGGCCGTGCTTTCTATTCGAAGTCAACACGTCGCCAAGCGAGGCGATGTCGGAAAAATTCAAACGCACAATCCCCGAACAGCTCAGGAAAATCAACAACGACTTCAGAGAGGCCTGGAAGGAATACCAGGAAACGCTGGTTCCTGAAATCAAATTGTACGGCATCGGCCAGGGGCCGTTTGCAAATGATAAGAACAGAATCAAACAGTCCAGGCTTTTCAAGCGGTCGCAGGAAGAACAGGTGAGTGCATGAGGAGTCTTGTTGCCTGGGTGCTTTTCCGCCGCAGGATCGTGATAGCCGTTTGGTGCATGCTCTTCTTAATTTCCGCGGTCTTTTCGGTGCAGCTGAAAAACGTAGTACAGGGCAGCAGCGACATCATCCCGAACAGTCCTTCGGACAGGGTTACCAAAGCCATTCAGGCGAAATTCGGGAGCGGCGCCGCGTACACGTTCCCCGTTGTGGTGGCGAGCAAGAGTGTTGACGCAAATGGGCCGAGGTTTGCCGAGGCGGTAGCGCGGGTTTCGAATGCTTTGTGTCAAGAGGGAATCGCGGTCCACGTCGCTACCGCCTGGAACACCGGCTTGCCGGAGCTCATCGGAAAGGACGAGCATTCCGCGCTGCTGCTCGTTACGCCGGGGGTAAAGACCTATTCCGAAACCGAAATGATGGTCCAAACGACCCGCGATTGCATAGCAAGCGTCGCGCTGGGACCGGATTTTACGGTTTATGTAACCGGAACCCCGGCAATGTATTACGACATGAATAGGAATTCATCATCGGACCTGATCCTGGCTGAGCGTTGGGGGATTCCATTGATATTGATCGTGCTTCTTCTTGTATTTGGCTCGCCGCTGGCCGCCGGCTTGCCCGTTATCCTTGCACTGGTTTCCATGACGGTCGCGCTGTCCGGTCTTTACGCATTCAGTTTTGTAATGCCGGTGGGGATATTCGCCATGAACGCGGTTTCCATGATCGGTATGGGCGTAGGGGTCGACTACTCGCTTTTTATCCTGAGCCGGTTCCGCACCGCGCTCGCCTCGGGCATGACGGTGGAACAGGCCTGCATGGATGCATCTGTAAAGGCCGGCCGTTCGGTGACGCTTTCCGGGCTTGCCGTCGCACTCGGTTTTTCCGCTCTGTTGCTTGCCCGCGCGCGGTTTCTTCACGCGATTGCATTCGGAGGGATCATCATTGTTGCCACCGCGGTCGCGGCGAGCGTAAGCCTGCTGCTGGCTATACCCCCGAAAACTTGCTCATTTGAGAAGGGAGTTTTCCGAGTTATTTTAAACTAACTAGGAGGACTCATGAAAGGCAAGCGCTACAGTGAAGAGCAGATTTTTCGGATCCTGCAAGAGGGCGACCGCGGAGCCAAAGTCGCTGATCTTTGTCGTCAATATGGTATTTCAGAGAACACGTACTTCCGTTGGAAGAGCAAATACAGCGGACTTGAGCTCTCTGATCTGAAAAGGATGAAGGAGATCGAGGGCGAAAACAGCCGGCTCAAGCGGATTGTTGCAGACCAGGCACTTCAGATCGATGCAATGAAGGAAGTGCTGCAAAGAAAATAGTGAAGCGTCCTCAGCGTAGGCTGACTGTGGACGCACTAATGCGGCAAGGCCTGAGTCAACGGAAAGCATGCGGACTTCTGGGTATGACACCGGCAGGGTACCGCTATCGACCGCAGGAATCGGCTTTGAACAGCGAGTTGAAAACAAAAATGCATGAAACCATTTCATCGTTCCGTTCATGGGGCTTTCCGACGCTTTATTGGTATCTCCGCAACCTTGGGTACATAGTAAATCACAAACGTGTGCATCGGCTCTACAAGGAAGAATCGCTTCAGAAAAGCAAGCGGAGGAGGCGTCAGAAACGCAATAGCCAACGGATGCCGTTGACGCTGCCGGATCGGCCAAGCCGTCGCTGGTCAATGGATTTCATATTCGACAGTACTTCCGACAAGCGCAAGCTGAAATGCCTGAATGTTGTCGATGACTGCACCCGTGAGGCTCTTGCAATCAAGGTAGCACGTTCTATTCCAGCACTAGGAGTCTGCCAAGTTCTAGACCACCTGGTGGCCAGGTACGGAAAGCCGGAAGCTCTGTTGACTGATAACGGCCCGGAATTCCGGAGCAAAGAACTCATGCTCTGGGCAATACGAAACCAGGTAAGGCAGGAATTCATTCAGCCCGGCAAGCCCAGCCAGAATGCTTTTGTAGAATCATTCAATTCGATATTCAGGGACCAATGCTTGAATGAAAACTGGTTCATCTCATTAGAGGACGCAGAAAGAATAATCGAACATTGGAAGAACATTTACAACCGGATACGGCCACACGGATCACTAAAGGGGAAAACACCTGAAGAATACAGAGGTCAATTCAAAGAGAAAACTCCCATTTCGACTGAGAAAGTAATTGGGGTATAGCCACTGCCTGTTATCCTTTTCGAACTCGGCCCAAGAATACACTGGCCTTTCAGGGGTAATGGAGGGTTCTTATCCGGAAAGGGGTTCGGCGGCGCCTGGGAAAACTGGATTACTTCAGTCATGAAGCGTCCTGCACTGTTTGCCGCTATCGGGTCGGCAGTGCTGGTTGCCTTAATTGTGCCTGTATTCAATATGCGGTTATGGGACTTTGGATGCGGCAATCTTGACTCGGCCATGGAATCCCGGAAGGGCTTTGAAGAGCTTGAAAGGAACTTCGGAAAAGGGTGGATGGGGCCGGTGATTCTTTTCATCGAAAGCAAGAATGGGACGAGCGTATGGTCGAAAAAATCCAGGGAAGCAATACGTTCTTTAGCGGACAAACTCGGCCGCGACGAAAGGGTTTTCCTGGTGCAGGGATTTGCCTGCATGCTGACACGCCTGGGACCCGCGCAGGAAATGATCGACTCCGTCAAAGATCTTCCCCCGGAACTCGTGAAGGGGAGTTCTTCAGCCGTAAGCTCCGACGGTTCCTCGGCCCTCGTCATGCTGGTAACGAAGGGCCCTCCAGAGGACGGGGAAGTGATGAAATGGGTTGACAGCCTTTGTCAAGAATCGTGGGAAGACATGCAACGGGCGGGACTGCGCGTCTCCGTTGGCGGCGTTTCAGCCATGGTTTCCGATTTTGACAAAGAAATGTTTGGAAGCCTGTGGCGGATAATTCCGGTGGTCCTCGTCATTACCTTTGTCGTTCTTATGGTATACTTCAGGTCGCTGATCATTCCTTTTAAGGCGCTGGTTCTTAACCTGTTCTCCGTGCTCGCATCCTATGGATTTCTGGTACTAGTTTTTCAAAACGGGGTCATCGCACGGTTTTTTGGAATAGATCCGCCTGGTGGATTGTCCTCGTTCATCGTTCTTATGCTGTTCACCATACTTTTCGGATTATCAATTGATTACGAGATATTCCTCATGAGTAGCATTAAGGATGAATATGAGCGAACCAATGATAATTCTTTGGCAGTGGTGCAAGGACTTAAGAACTGCGGCGGAATCATCAGTTGTGCTGCCCTTATCATGGTATGTTTGTTTGCTTCGTTCGGGTTTACCAGACTCATTGCCACCCGCGAGTTCGGCTTGGGGCTGGCGTTTGCGGTTTTTGTGGATGCCACTCTGATACGCGTCATTCTTGTTCCTGTTTTCATGAAATTAATCGGGAAGGCAAACTGGTGGTTCCCGGCATGGTTTTCAAAGGCGCTGAGGTAAATCGGCATCTCCGTAGAAGAGCACAGACCGGGGTCATTATCAACGGTCAACCCTTGAGCGCCAACATTGCGCACGGTCTTTGAAACAGCGGCAAGTCGCGGTTGATCTGCCTCTTATTCCGCTTGAACCCACCATCCCGTGCCATCTTTATATTGTTAAGCATTATTTGCGGCTGGTATTTTCATGGTATGCCTCGCGCAAGACCGTAGTATGCTGGCAAAAACAATGGAAGGAGACTCGCATGAATTCGCTCCCTAAAATTGGTGGCATCTATCCTGCAAGAAGAGCGATAACTCTGCTTGATGAGTTCAAGGCCTTTGCTTTCAAGGGAAATGTCATCGACATGGCGGTTGGGGTCATCATAGGCGCAGCGTTCGGGAAGATCATCGATTCATTCGTAAAACACATAATGATGCCGGTAATCGGTTTGCTTCTTCCCACCAACCAAGGCTATCTCGGCTGGAAGCTGGTGGTGGGCGCAAAAGAAGTGCCCTACGGCCTGTTTATCGGGGAAGCGATGAATTTCCTGATAATTGCGGCAGTGCTGTTCGTCTTTGTAGTCAAGTTCCTGGGATTTCTCACCACATTCAGGCAGAAAGAAACAGCTGCGCAACCGGCGCTTACCACAGAGGAACAGCTCTTAACGGAGATTCGTGATCTGTTGCAGGCCCAAGATAAAGCCGTAACGGGTAAGTAATGGCAGTGCTCCCATGCTATGTCTTGCGTTCGTAAAGAACTCTCAATCTCCGTACAATGCTTTGAGCGCATCAACGGTCGGGTGTCCGGCGTAAAATTCACCCTGCGGCCCGATATACCCGTTCTTATGTTTTATCAGCCTTACGGGCGTAAATCCTCCTTTTGAATTCGGGATATTTATCATTGTCGTGTCTTTTGACGCCAAGTTCGGCTGGGTTTGCAGCGCCCTGGAAACAGGCGCTTGGACCTGATCCGTTGCCGACGCAACCGGCGCTGATGCGGCATCATTTGCAACAGGTTCCGGCACAACGACATAGCCGCCGCTCGAATAGGGACTAAAGTAGTATCCGCCTGAATAGTAATACGGGGCCCCATCGACAACGACCGTGGTGTAATCGTCTGGGAGGTAGGCAACATAAGCCCCTATGTAAGGCGTAAAACCATACCAATAGGGCCAATACGGCCCGCCCGAATAATAGCCGTAACCATGATTATAACCGGAATGATAGCCGTAACCACCTCCCCGAAACCCTCCGTAGCCGCCGCCGTGATATCCACCGCCGCTCCTGGCAGATGAACCACCGCGTGACCCGCCGCCCCAGGCAGATGCGTCGACTGGGGCCAGGATTACCATGAGACCCAGCCCGACAATTACCCCATATTTTAAGCACGAAGTTTTGTTTTTCATATGGTCTCCTTTACTCAATTATATATTATACTTCAAGAGAGAGAAAAAAGTTACAGAAAAACAGACCGAGTCTGGATTATGGCATCATCGATCAAACCAATTCGAAGTGCTGTACTGGAGATACCGTCTCAACCGGCAATAACGGGGCAAGATAGTTCAACAAAAAAAACCCGGTCTCCTAAGAGAGAAGGGGCCTTTTTTGCTATGGGAAAGAGGTCAAGTGCAACGAGAATGGTCACCAGCACTTTTGTTTTGACTTCCAACGGTCGTCCCATTTCCTGAGCCACGCTGAAAGCTCTCCGGATGCCTTGCAAATCTTATTGTCCTGAAAATCGACATAGGTGAGGCTTTTCATTTTTATGAGGCTCCCGGGCAGCGTGATGAGCTTATTGCTGGAGAGGTACAATTGCTTGAGCCCGGCGAGTTTCCCGATGCTCTCGGGAATCGACGCAAAATTGTTGCTGGAAAGCTTGAGCACCCGGAGGTGATTAAGCGAAAATAGTTCCTTGGGCAGTTGCGAAAGCTGGTTGTTGCGGAGGTCAAGTTCCTGAAGTGCACCCAGTTTTCCCATCTCGGGAGGCAGTTCTTCAATCTGGTTGTATTGGAGGTCGAGCGTCGCAAGTGCGGTGAGCGATGCGAGTTCCGGAGGCAGGGAGACGATTTCGTTGCGGGCAAAGTGCAGTTCCTTGAGCGCGCTGAGCTTACGGATCTCCGGCGGTATGCTCTTTATTCCCCCCTTTTCCATTTCCTTGTTGGTAAGGTCCAGGAAAACGATCCGGCCTTCCGCATTGGTCTTGCACACGCTTTCCACCGTGACGTCGGTGCGGCCGGCGCTGTCGAGGATGGCGCGCACCACAGCCATTTCGTCGGGCTTGCTCTGCGCGAACGCCGACGCGACCGCCGCCACACAGAGTAGAAAGGCTGTTTTTTTCATATGGTCCTCCATGCCGAAACGGTTTCAATTATGCCATTTGTAAAGGTGGTTAATAATATACTACTAAGGCGGGCCAAAGTCAAATCAGCTTCGCCGGGCCGGTTTTCTGCGGCCTTGTGCGTCCTACTTCGCCGCTTTGACGTTCACAAGCGTCCTGAGGACTTCCAGGGGAACAAAGCCGTCGAAACGTGTGCCGTTGAGGTAGATGGTGGGCGTTCCCGCTATCCGCATCTTCGTTCCTGACTCTACCTGACCCGCAATGGCGGAAGTGTACGTGCCTGCGCCCAGACATTGCTCAAAGGAGGAGACGTCGAGACCAAGCCGCCGGGCCACTGTGACGAATGTTTCATTTGTCAAGTCATCTTTGAGCCCGAACACGGCATCGGAATATTCCCAGAATTTTCCCTGCTGCCCGGCGCATTCCGAAGCTTCTGCAGCTCTCCGAGCAAGGGAGTGGTTGTCGAGCGGGAAGTGACGGTACACCCAGCGAATATCGGTTTCTTTCATGAGTGTGTTCATGGATTGATGAAATTGAGCGCAAAACGGGCATTGAAAATCCGCATATTCTATGAGGGTGTATTTGGCGTCCTGCTTACCGCGGACATGGTCGGTGGAAAGAACCTTGGGCGCCGGCAGGAGCGCAACTTGCATCCCGGCAAGGACATTAGGAAATTGCTGTCGTACGATGAGGATACCGTTGGTGATGATGCTGAGAATCAGGAGGACAAGGAGAAACTTCTTTGAAAAGATCTCTGTTCTGTTCGAACCCGCTGTTTTCATGGTTGCACCTCAAAAAGCAAAATCGCTGGACGGAAGCCGGCCTGACTTGAATAAGACGCCGCCCATGCGTTCCCGCCCCACTTGGGGCGGAGGTTCTTTGAAAAGAGTTGAAATGAAAGGACACAACACGTTCGGTGTGTCCATAAGGCGGTCTGGTCGGTGATTCCCACTATCCGCTGCAATAATCGTAATAGGTGCACGGAGGGTTGGTGGGGATGCTCTGGTAGCACTTGCCTGAAGCGCTTCCGGTATTGCAATGATACGGGTAACCGTTGGGGCAACATTTTTGTGAACTGCTGCAAGCGGTATAGCCGGACGAGCAACTCGCGGCGGCGAGAGGATTGACGCCGCCGATGCAGGCAACCAGGAACAGGCCCAGAACAGGTAAAGCGAGGAGTGCACGTACACAAAGCCGAAGCATGGACTTGCAGTTTGAATTCGCCATAACGGGTGTCTCCGATCCTTAGATGGTTGATAATTGTTCTTTCGGGAGCGGCCGGCGACAGTGATGCGTTTTCTTTACAGACTCCATAGTTCCCCGCCGGGAACCGCAAGATGGCCGCCGCCTGGGGCAACCCTCACTTGAGATTATACGGTTTCCGCAGGTTCATGTCAACCCTACCGAAACAAACCGCACTGTTTTCCGGCGGGTGCGACAAAACAGAAATTGTAGCCCGCAACTCCGGCCAACGCTCACCCGGAGCATTTGCCAAATGTCCACGGTCTGTAGAAGCGCCTTGGACGGGCTGCGGTTCGGAGGGGCGGACCGGCGGCATTTTCTTCGACGAGACCAAAAGAAGCGCGGCCGATACACGGCCGCGCTCGCGTGAGACAATCTTTTGTGCTGATTTCAGTAGCCCGGGTACTCGGATTCCTTCTTTGCATCCGCAGCATTTTTGGGATCGGACGCCCATTTGTCGTAATCGCTCTTGACATCGGCAAAGTCCTTGGCATCCATATCTTTTTCGTCTTTGTCCTCGGGGTTTTGCTGTACCCAGCTGATTTTGCCTTTTTCAGATTCGATCTTCTGGGTGGCCGACGCACCGTCCATCGGCGCAAAGGTGCTTGTATTGATTGTGACGACGCTCGAAATTGTCACTACCGTGTGCTGGATGAAATAGATCTTGCCCGCTGCGAAATTGAACTTGACCTTGGATTTGTTTGTCGCGTCGCCGATAATCACATGTTCACCGGGATCGACCGGGAAGGTGAGCATGGTGTTTCCTTCGGTGCCGCCCACGTATTTCTGGTCGCAGTAGATCGGGACAAAAACGTTACCCATGAAGGCCATGGGACGGATGATGACGCACAGCGCCTTGTCCGGAATCGGCTTGAGTTCCGGCAGGGTTTTATTGTAAATCAACTTGGGAACGCAACCGGCTATGAAGATGAGAGACACTGTTGCGACTGCCGCCATGCACGCGCGCTTCATGGAACCTCCGATACCGTCGTTCGTCGAAATAGTCAACAAAAACCAGACCATGATAAATAGTATCTGCCATGCCAAAGAAAAAGAAATAGACTTGTGAAAGAACGATCGTCCCTGGAGCGGGTCTCTGCTGCGCGTTCCACGCCCCGCAGTGAAGTCTCCCTCGTTGCCCGGGGCGGACCGGCCCGGAGAAATTGAAGGAGCAGCCGGCCGCTTATCGCCGCATTTGACAGGAAGCTCAAAAGACCGTATACTTTCAAGAGAGGCAGGTGGCGGGAAATCAAACGTGTGGTTAGCACAAGGTGCATGATGATTGGCTTCAAGAGTCCGCTCGCAGTTCTGTTCTGGCTTTCGATAAGCATGGCCTCACCCCACGATGTCGACATACTACAATCGGGAACGGAAAATTGGAATAAATGGAGAGCACAAAACCCGGGCGTCAAACCTGACTTTGCGGGAGCGGACCTGCGGCTGGCCGACCTAGCAGGTTGTTGAAATAGTCCTAACAGAAGCGCTCTTGTTGATTTTTTATGAACCTAACTTCAACTTTACATATGTCAGAGAGGTTTTACCTGCCTCGTTCCGAGGCATTTCCCCGGATTCCCAGGCCATTCTCATGCTGCCCCCACCGTTTGCGGCATCAACTTAACCATGCGTATCAAGTTGTACGCTGCGGCAACCACGTAGGCAACAGTCTGGTTGATTCGTATTCCTCTTACCCGAGTTTTCCGCAGGCCACCGACGCTCTTGATCCACCCAAATATCTCTTCAACCCGTTTTCGTTTCCGTTGACTTACGCTGTATCCCTTATGCCGAGTCGTTCTTCCATCCAACCCTTTAAGCGAAGTGTTGGCCTTCTCGGCAATGTGAGGCTTCACGTGCAGGCGTCGCAGGCTCTTGATAAATTCGGTTGCATGATACCCTTTGTCTGCACCCACCGTCTTCATCCGGCGTTTTCCGCGCCTGCGTTCATGCTTTATCAGCTCAAGCGCCATATCCCGTTCCGCTGTCCCCGTCGCTGGCGCAATGGCGATATCAACACACAACCCATTTCGGTTTTCCATCAGCACGTGACCGGAATACGCCAGCTGCGCTCCCGTTCTCTTGTTCTTCCGAGCCAACAGCGCCTCTGGATCGGTCGAACTCTGATGTGTCTCATTGCTTCGCTTCTCATGGTGGAAATCAACCGACGGATTACTCCGATCATCGTCAGTCTTGTTCGCCGATTCCGCGTCTTTTCGCTTGAAGCTCTTCATCGATGCCCAGGCTTCAATCAACGTGCCGTCAACCGTGAAATGCTCATCGGACAACAACTCTTCGGAACGAGCAAGACGCACGATTTCCTGCATCAGCCGGTGCGCAATCTCCTGTTCCATAAGTCGATCTCGGTTCTTCGAAAACACACTATGATCAAACGATGCCGCATCCAGATCCATGTCAAGAAACCATCGGAACAGAATGTTATAGTCCAGCATCTCGCAAAACAACCGGTCCGACCGTATCGAAAACAAAGCCATCAATATCTGTGCTTTCAAAAGCCATTCCGGCGGTATCGAAGGGCGCCCCATCCGGCTGTACATCGCCTCAAAGTCACGAGAAAGGCGGCGCAGCGCTATGTCCGTAAACTGTTTGACACGACGAAGCGGGTGCGTTGCCGGCACTCGGGAATCCGGAGAAACGAAGCTGAACATACCGCCTTGGGCTGGCTGGGAACCTCTCATCAATACTCCTTGGTTGGGGTTCCCCTATAATATAAGGATAAATGTTTACAAAAGGGAGACTTTTTCAACACCCTGCTAGAGAGAGCAAACCTTGAAAAGGCCGACTTTGAGGGAGCCAGGCTTCAAGGAGCCAAACTACCGGGCGCCTATCTTGCGGGAGCCAACCTTCATGGAGCCAACCTTGGGGGAGCCAACCTTCGTGGGGCCGACCTTTTTGGAGCGGATCTTGGCGGGGCCAACCTTCGAAGGGCAGATCTTAGGGCAGCCTATTTTCAGGGAGCCAACCTTGCGGGTGCCGACCTCACGGGAGCCAATCTGGAGAAAGCCAAGCTTCATGGGGTCAACCTTTCGGAGGCAAAACTTGGTGGGGCGGACCTTAGGGGCGCCTACCTTTGGGGCGCAAACCTTTCGGGTGCCGGCCTTTCGGGCGCCAACCTTCGTGCAGCCAACCTGCAGGAAGCCTATCTTGCAGAAGCAAACCTCACCGGCGCCGACCTTTTTGGGGCACGCCTTTCGGGCGCCAACCTTGTGGCGGCCGACCTTTCGAAATCCAATCTCGTAGACGCTGACCTCGAGGGAGCCGACCTCCAGGAGACTGACCTTTCGGGGGCGTACCTTTCAGGCGCCAATCTTCGGGAAGCCGATCTTCAGGGATGCAAACTCGACAAAACCGGATCATTTTACAAGGCAAAACTTGACCCGGAAATCTTATCAAAGATAAAGGCCAATTGGCCGGAAGAAATTGCAACTTCTTGGGATGATGCACGAAAAGATTGGGTTCTCGACAAAGGTCTTCTTGAGCGGATCAAGAAACCTGATTGGCATGGGTGGCCGGAGGAAGAAAAGTAGGGGAAATGATTGACCTTCCTTTCCATCATTCTTGTCCACGTGGATTAACCTGAACAAACGCCCGCACACGCAAGAAACAACACGACGGCACTTTTAAGGCCGGAGAACGCCAGGGTCTGGCACGTCTTGATAGTGGTTCGGCATGCCGGTCCTACGGCCTGAGCGCGCTTGCGTCGTGATAAATACGGTATTCCTTGCGGCTGCTCAGGCAGGTAGTTGAAGTGAACTGTGCGCCAAATGTTTTAAAAAGAAGGAAAAAAGGTGACAAAACGTGATAAAAATTGATAAAACGGAAGGTAAGAAAGAAGGCCCGACTTTCTACGCTGTCAAGCCTTTTCCCTATGAAAACAGCGAAATTAGCGGAAAAAAACTGGTCGGTGTGACTGGATTTGAACCAGCGACCCCTACCACCCCAAGGTAGTGCTCTAGCCGGGCTGAGCCACACACCGACAATTTTAAGTATCTTAAAATAATCTTCGACCGCCGTCAGTCAGGAGAAAAATCATTTATCGCCCTTTCAGGTTTTTTCTTCCATCCCTCTCCGCCTTGCTCAGCCTGCAACCGCAATAATCCTGTCTGTAAAGCCCCAAGTCCTGGCTGAGCCGTACGCTTTTGAGAAACCCGTCGCTCTTCTTGAAATTGAACGGCTTGTACGAAACCCCGAATTCCTGAGCTGCCGATTTTCCTGTCTTGTTAAGCATGTCGATCCTCTTGTGCGGGCTTATGCTCATTACGGTTGTAAAACGGGTCCAGCCGATTTCGGCGCAAAAGGCGGCGGTTCGCCTGAGCCGCAAGGAGAAACATCGTTCGCATCGCACACCGCCCTCCGGAGTATTGGAAACATCCTTGACCGCCAGCTCCCATTGGTCCGGTTTGTACGGATCGGCGCCGAAGGGGACATTGTAGAACCGTGCGATTCTGTGCGCCTCCGCAAGCCTTGTATCGTATTCTTCCTGCGGCTGAATGTTTGGATTGCAAAAGAAACATCGTAATTCGAATTCAGAAGTGAGCGAATGTACCACCCACGCCTCATCCGGGGCGCAGCAAATGTGAAGCAGCAGCTGGGGTTTCATGGTGTAGTTTGTCCCACCTTGCAATCCTTGACGGAAATCTTTCTTTGGATTATTTCCCCACCCACGATGCGACCCACGCAACGGCCCCCGCGAGATAAAACTGCCCGTCCGCAAAAATATTGAACAGGACAGACCTGCTCATACGGTGCTCGCGGTTGAGCCGGATGAAGACATACAAATACAGCAGCGGGACCATCTGAAGAAAGAAGTTCAGCGATATGCGCAGCTCCTGGGCAGGCGAGACAACCAGGGGAGAGAGCGCGCACAGCGCACCCGCAAGCAGGATCGCGACGAGAACCGTCTTCCCGGCGCGGTCTTCGCCGATAATCGTAACGAGTGTTTCCCTCCCCATGATCCGGTCGCCCTCTATGTCACGCAAATCGAAAATGAGCGATCTCAGGAAGGCCAGCACGAAAATAAGGACGAAACACGATCCTGATAGTAAAGAGAGCTTGAATGTCCCCGCGCTTGCGTGAGGAAGGACCGTGAGCACGGTGCCCCAGGCGAGCGCGACGAACAGATCGCGTGACGTGGGAATATCTTTGAGGCTTGTATACCGCAGCAGTTTCTTGAGAAAAGGAGGGACAATCCTGATGTGATAAACGCTTCCCGCGAACATGGCAAACGCCATGACGTACAGCAGCATTCTGCTTTGCAAAAAGCTGACGGCGAGCAGCAGCAGCATGCTGACGGCCACAATCGCGTACAAGGCCGGCTTGTGGCTCCGGTAGAAGCGGTATCTGCCCATTCCGAGATGTTGGGTGGCTTCAATGCTGGCAAGGCTGTTCCACAAATACATGGAAAGAAAATAGAGAAACGAGATGACCGCTCCCGACGGCTTCGGGGCAAACCCCTGCAGCGAGCACGAGGCATAGTAGACGCACCCGGCGCCGAGGGCGACAATGATGTTGAGGGAGGAGAAGATGTCTATGCTGTGGCGGATCAGGTTGACCGGTGTCTTTTTCTTTGTCTGGTCCATATACATAAGGTAATCGGTGATGCGCTTGATCATCCAGCTGGGCGTGGAGGCGCCGGCGGTGATGCCCACGGTCGTGCAGTCGGATATCTTGTCCCATGCGATTTCGTTCTCCGTTTCCACCCACTGCGTGGGCGTTCCGGAAGCGGCCGCGATGTTCGCGAGCCGTTTTGTGTTTGCGCTGTTTTTGCCGCCCACCACGATCATGGCATCCACCGCATGGGCAAGCTCGCGCGTCTCATTCTGCCGGCGGTCGGTTGCGGAACAAATCGTCTTCTTGATCACCACTTCGCAACCGGTTGCATAGCGTTCACGGATGCGATCAGCGATTTCGTCGAATGTGGCGGTGTCGAATGTGGTCTGCGAAACGAGACATAGCTTTGTAAACCCCGGCAATCCGTCGACGTCCTCGGGTGATACGATGAGGTGGCCGGCGTAGCCCGCGTATCCCTGCAATCCCACAACCTCCGCATGCCCCTCGTCGCCGGCGATGACGATTGCAAATCCCTGGTCCCGGTATTTCTCGATCACGCGGTGTACGGTCTTTACTTTTGGACATGTGCCGTCGATGATATGGCCGCGGGACTCCCAGGATTTCTCGACATCGGGCGGCACCCCATGCGCGCGGATGAGGATGGTGGAGCCGGCCGGGACTTGTTTTGATTCGTCAAGCGTGGAGATGCGGCGTTCCCGCAGCATCTCCACGGTCTGGTTATTGTGGATAAGCGGTCCCAGCGTGTACACGCCCGGGCCGGGCCCGGCCGCGTGTTCGAGGGCGAGGTCTACGGCGCGGCGTACGCCCATACAAAACCCTGCCGTGGTCGCGGTGACGATCTTCATGCGGTAAAAATACATGATGATGGCCGCGTGTCCTACAGGAGCGGCCGGTACGCCGGTTGGCCTCGATTCCCGGCCCGGCACATTTTACTCTTCATGACCGACTCAGCATGAGCCATTTTTAAAGCCTATGCCCGAAAAAATCATCGATGTTGAGGACCTTTCCAAGAGTTTCGGCCCGCGCATGGTATTCGAACATGCCGCCCTTTCCGTTGAAGAAGGAACGACGTTCGGGCTGGTGGGACTTAACGGAAGCGGAAAAACGACTTTTATCCGTCTGTTGCTCGGGCTGCTGAAGCCGGACCGGGGCAGTGTGCGGGTTCTCGGGTTCGAGCCGTGGAAGCATGAGGCGGCGTATTACCGGCGCCTGGGAGTGATCTTGGACCATGACGGGTTTGCGGGAAACCTGACGGTTTTGGAGAACATGAAGATATTCGCTGCCGCCAAAGCGGTTTCGTGGCGTCAGGCGCTCGACTACGTGGAAGAGTACTGGGCGGGGACATTCATCCACGAAGAAGTGTTCGGCGTGCGCGGCAAGGTGAAGTACCTGTCAAGGGGCCAGAAAATGCAGTGCGCCCTCTGCCGCGCGTTTCTTTCGCGCAGCCGGGCCTATTTTTTCGATGAGCCCACGGTTTCGTTGGACGTTGACGCATGCGATCATTTTTACTCGCTCGTGCGGCGGGAACGGGAGGCCGGCAGCACGGTCCTCATCAGTTCGCACCAGTTGGCCGCCATCGAAGAATTGTGCGATAGCGTGGGGATGCTGCGCGGCAAGACCGTGACCCTGCTTGCATCCGGCGCCGACGCGTCGGCGCCGAAACCGTGGTTTCTGCGCGTGCGGCCGGAAGAGAATGTCGGCGCAATCATAGAGGCGCTGTGCAACGTTCCCGCCGCCTATTACGGCGGCGCGTGGCATTTTTCGGTCCTCAACCCGGACGCCGCCGTTCCCAGGCTGGTCAATGCGCTTGTCTCGGCGGGCTGCGACATTGCCGAGGTGAGGCCCGAGCTGCACTCACTCAAGGACAGGATGCGCACTCATTCCGGAAACGGGGAAGGGGCGTAGACACGTGAACGAAATAGGCGTGATAGTCCGGAAGGAATGGCGTAACTTCGCAGGGAGTGAGAGAGGCGTTTTTGTGGTATACGGTGCGCTCGTGCTCGCTTGGAGCCTGCTGGTAAGGAACAATATCCTAAATTCGTCAATGTTGTTCACCGGCATGTGGTGGCTCTCCCTGTCGGTCCTCATCAGCAGCACCGTTGCAAATTCGGTGTTCGTTGCCGAGCGGATAAGCGGGTCCATGGAGATCCTTCTCACCTGCGGGTTTTCGCGTTCCGCAGTACTGTACGGAAAGGTGCTCTTTGTCGTATTGGTGTCGGTTGCGCTCGGCGCCGTGTGTTCCGGCCTTGCCCTGATGTGGAGCATCGGCGACAACCCGGCGCTTTTCCTGCGTGGCATCCTCGCCAACGCGGATCTGTATTGCGGCGGCGCCTTTCTGAGTGCCACTGCCGGAGCATGGCTGTCAATCAGGTTTTCGAGCCCCAGAATAATCCCGTTTGTCGTCCTCATCCTGGTTTCCGGCGTGTGCGGGGCATATCTCGCAATTGCACAGTTCACCGGTCTGCCCGAATGGGCACTCTTTCTTCTGACCCTGGTGATAGGTGCGGGTTTCCTCAGTCTCGCCAGAAGGGATTTCCACGGTGAAAAGATCATTGCTCCGCTCGATATCTAGGTACCTTGTCGTTTCTCTCTGCGCGGTTCTTATTGCGTCGTGCGTCGGAGAAGCCAAGCACTCCCGGCGTTTCTCCGCGCTCGATACGGTAATTTCCGTGACGCTCTATTCCCATTCGGCGCGCTCCGAAGCCGACCTGGATTCCCTGCAGGCGCTGTTCGCCCGGTTCGAAGACAGCCTGTCCATTTCGAAGGCCGAAAGCGAGATCTACCGCATCAACCGCCGGTCCGATTCGATCGTGACGGTAAGCGTCATGCTGCGCCGTATTCTGGCTGTTTGCAGAAGCGAATTCGCGGCGTCAGGCGGACTGTTCGACGTCACCGTTGAGCCCCTCAAAACGCTCTACGGCCTGGAATCGCACCAGAAGGAAAACCATGTTCCCACGCAAGCGGAACTCGCGTCCGCGATGTCGAATATCGGCTTCGGCCGCATCCGGTTTGTGTCGGACAGCGTTCTTGCCATGCCCGCCGGCATGCACCTCGATTTCGGCGGTATTGCAAAGGGGTATGTCCTCACGCAGGCGGAACTGTTGCTTCACCGGAAAGGCTACAGGAGCTTTCTCGTGAACGCCGGCGGCGACCTCATCGCCTGCGGTACAAAGCCGTCCGGCGATCCCTGGAACATCGGCATCCAGGACCCCCGCAGATCGGAGGACCTCATCGCCACACTTGCCTGCTCCACCGCCACGGTCTTCACAAGCGGCGACTACGAACGGTGCTTTATTGTCAACGGCAAACGCTATCATCACCTGTTCGACCCGCATACCGGCGTACCGGGGTCTCTCAACATGAGCGCCACCGTGGTGGGGAGCGACCCGCTGGTGGTTGACGCTGTCGTCAAGACGGCGTTCCTCATGCCGGCTCCGCAGGCCCTGCGTTACCTTGCGTCAAGGAACATGCAGGGATTTCTCATCGACAGCGCGAAGGTGGGGTGGGCGAGCGCGGGATTACAAGGTGCGTTGAAACCGGATTCCGGGTTTGTGGTTCATTTCGAGTAGAGACGCACGACCGTGCGTCTCTACTCGGAGGCCTTTTCTTCCATTCTCGTTATGACAATGCCGTACAGCGCCGCAGCCCATCCGGCAATTCCCTTTTGTTTACCGGCACCCGTCTCACCGGCCGGAGCCCGAGGTTTTTTCCCCGAAAACAACGCCGCAATCCTGTTCCTCGCATAGGTCCGGCTGTCCTCCGCGATCCCCGGGAAATATTCGAGAGCGCACACGCCGGCAAAGAGAGTTTCCCCGTGCCTGCGGAACACGCGTCCCAGGGAATGCAGCACAACGGAATGGAAGTTGAAATGGGAAAGGATGAACGAGACCTGCAGCCAGGTCCAGAGCCGAAGCCATTGCAGCAGCGTGAGATGAAGGCCTTCGCGGGTGAGGAAGGGCACGCTTTCGACGCGCGCGCCGTAGGATAAAAACAAGTTGACACAGGCGATAAAAACAAACAGCACCCAGAAGCCGGACAGGGGCTTCACAAATGCTTCCATCGACCCTTTCCGAATGATCTGCACAATGAGCGACGCGCCGGCCGCGCTCAAACACAGGGCCGCAACCGAATCGGTACATACGATCGCCATGCAGCCTGCAAGCAACACAAGGGAGAATAACCGGTCTTTCGGACGCGCGGAAAAACGCGGCGCCGCGGCTCCTGCCGACGACCTCCGGGGAAGTGGGACGGCTTTTTGCAAAACGCCGTACGCGGCCGGCGCAAGCGCGCCCACGATGCCGCCGAACGCCACGGACGCGGCGAGCATCACCGGGACTTGATAGAACAGGTGTAGGTTGGCGGCCATGAATCCGTACACGGCAATCAATTGGCCCGCATTATGGAACAGGGCGCCGATTATCCCGATTCCAACGGTGCCGATCAGCCTTTTCTTGCCGAGCACCTGCCACGCAATGCCCATCACCACGGCGGACAATACTCCGCCGCTTACCGCAAGGGACATGGTGAGAAACGAAAATCCGAAATAGAACCCCACGATCCATGTCCGCAGCAGGGCATACAGGACCGCGTCTATTGCCCCGAACTCCACAATCCACAGAATGGTAATGATGTTCGCCAGTCCGGGCTTGAGCCACGGAAAAAAGGGAAGACGCGGCACAAAGAACTCAAGCGCGTTGATCGCTACGGCGCACAGCAGCCATGCCGTCTTCTTCACAACCTGCGCCTGCGCTTTGCTATCGAGTGACTGCATCAACGGCTTTCCCGGACGACGTCTCAAGTTGTATGAGGATGTGATTGGGGGCGCACACGATCTGCTGGCCGCTGTGGCGTATGGTTCCCGTGTGCACGCATGTCTGCTGGGGACAATCGGCGGACACCACGCACACGCCGTTGTCGTGAATGGAAAGCGTGAGGTTTCCGTTCGCACCGGCGAGTGTCACCGTTTTCCGGACGTCAAGGGGATATTCCGCGATTTTTGCGTTGTCCCTATAGACAACCGCCAGGGCCGGCTGGTGCGCCCGGAACACAGGCCAGAATGCGAACGCGCCGGCAATGCATCCCGCTATGATGAGAACGTCAAGAGGTCGAAAGGAGGCGAGGGAATGGCTCATAGGGAAGAGGCCGGCTTTCGATGAGGCTGCCTGGCATGATTTGCTAAAACGCCTGATGAACTAATCAGTTTCAATTTTCCCGTTCAAGTCTAAGAAAGAGATTTGTTACTTTGATCCAAGTGAACGGCGAAATCTAATATAATGGATTGCCGTGAGCCGCAAAGAAATCGTGCCACAATCGGACAGCTATAATTGAATCCCCCAGCGGGCGACTGTAGACATGTCTTTTTCCATAGGGATGGAAGATTGCAGGCTGCTCACTGGGGTGTATCCCACAAGGGGACTCCAATGGTCGCATCCAGTCGTAATGGCGGTCATCGCAGCTTGCTGCGAGTTCTTCAATATTCGTTAATCTGCAATGAGAGACGGAATTTCCCTTTTCTCAACCGTAAAACTTTTCACACTCCTTCCACGTTCTTCCCAGATGCGCCAGTATTGGGTCTTGGTGCCGAGGGGGATGTTTTCAACCGTAAGAGTTTCCCGCCCCATATCGCACCTGATAATGTCTTTCATGCATTCGAAAAACAGGTTTGAGTCTGTGGCAAAAAAGAAGCGGCCGCCGGGGACCAGCGCGTTGTAGAGGGTTTGCAGAAATCGTCGCCGTCTCGCGTTAGCGCGCTCCTGGTGGTAATCCTTGGGAGGGTTGGGGAGTAGATAAAAGGCTGCTCTCACCGTATGAGGCCGCAAGAGCGGCAGCATCGCGTTGAAGTTTCCCCGGATGAATTTGATATTTTCCATATTTGATGCGGCGGCTTCCTTTATGGCGCAAAAAAGCGGCTTCCGTGACATGTCGATGCCGAGAAAATTGACATCAGGAAATGCCCTTGCCCGGCCGCACATAAGGGCGCCGGTCCCGCAGCCGAAGTCTATTTCCAACGGACGACCGTTGCCGAATAGTTCCGGTGATGTCAAGCCCGGGAAGCGGTGCGGTTCGCGGTGCAGGTCGCGCCCACACCAGTATCGCAGGTAGTTCGCGGTGCTCCGCTCGTCAGGCGGGTCGATACGGATTCGGGTCGGGTGTCGTCCTCTGGCCATGATTCCCAAAATACATTTGTCCGGCAGCGGCTGCGGTCAGACAATGGTGAATATCCGACGGCGTGCCGCGGGTCTGCAATCCCATACCGCAACCATTTACAAATTATGTATTTCTGGCCCGCAAAGCAACTCTTGCGGCATGGGGGCGCAGGCATAGGGACTGAACTGAAGCGAGAGATTCTTCTCATTCTTGCCAAAAGAATTCCCATTATGCGGAATTGTCCCGAAAGGTAAGACCCCGCGGCCGACGTGGCACCCATGGAAAGCCGGCATGGCATAGGATTTGCCGTCTTGCTCTTAAATTGGAAAGTTTTTTCACGAGAATGTGCACAATCTCATTCTCTGCTGTAAAGTCGTTTTCCGAGAAGGAGGATTTATGAAACGGTTGATAGTTGCATTGGCCGCCGTCTTGGTTTGCTCGGCACCCTCATTTGCAAATCTGCACCACGGGTGGAAAGGCACTGTTCATCTCATTGCCGTTCCGTTTATTGCCGGCACCGGAATTTATTCTGATGTCAGGATATTGCAAACTGCGGACAGGGACTTCACCAGAGCGGGCGCTATCACGAACCTGAGTCTATTGGGAGTTCAGGCGGCCTTGGGGGCGACGATTTTCGCGGGAGACAACGACCAGTCGCCGGTAATCAGGGTAGTCCACAGAATAGTAGGTGTTGCCGTTGTTGCTTCCGGATTTTGGATCAGCATTCAGGGTGCGCGTGATCCGGGAGTCCCGAATCTTACGCGAAACGTCTCCTACGCACACACAGTTCTTGCCTCCGCACCTTTGATTTTGTTCACATTTTAGGATCTTTCGAGCCTTAAGGGGTTCGGATTACCTGGCTTTTATCCTCAAGCGTCAAGAGAGGCATTTCAAAATTTGACTGTTATGCGCGTAAATGCCTATATTTCTTCCTGAAGAATGCTAACAATGAGAATCAATATTGTTAACAGTTTTTCTTCGACAAACGCGTATTCTTGTGGAGAAGATGGAACGTGATGATGAAGAGAAAGGGGAAGTGTATGTATAAGGTAATTGTGGCCCTTATCTTTATTGCGTCAATCACAAATTTCGTTCTGGGCGACAATGAGAAATATGCAATAGCCAATCAGGATACTGTTGCTGTTTTCAAGAACGAAAATCATTTGGCAGGTGAAGCCCCATTGTTCACCTTCGGCCGGCAGGACCGGCCTCTTATCATTGCAGCGGGCAGTAAAACCTATGAAATACAAAAGAACAATCTGGTAGGCTGGGTAGATAAGGAATTGGTTGCCGTTTCCTTCGGAAAAACCATGGTTTTTGACACAGCGAATGTGATGGGATATTTGGACAACCCGCCTGCGATCTATATTATTGATGCAAATAACCCTGCTGCACAACCGATCAAGCTCGAACGGTCCTTTGCCATTGAAATACAGGAGAATGTTGATCGGGAGACTGTTGAGCGAGAAGCTGCAAGATAAGATTAGAGCGGAAAGCGGAAGGGAAAGCATGTCGGACCAATAGCGCAGCGAGAAGTTTTTGGTGAAACGAGATAACAGAGCTGTTATGCCGCAGATGACATTTCGGGTGCGGTTTGTGCCGGTTCTTGTGATGTGCGTGTTCTCTTTGTCGCACGCGGCCAGCCTTTATGTTTCTGCTTTCGCAAGCACCGCCGGGGACGGCACTCTGGCTCACCCGTTTTCAACAATCCAGGCAGCCTCGGATTCCACCCATCCTGGAGACACTGTCTTTATCATGGACGGCACGTACACTAACAGTTGGTGGAACGGCACGGTCGTCACTATCACCCGTTCCGGTTCTGCTTCCTCATGGATCGTTTACATCGCGTATCCGACCCACCATCCGAAACTGCAATTCAACGGCTGGGGGGGAATTTACATCACCGGCGCAAGCTACATTGAAATCAACGGCCTCGAAATCATCGGTAACAACGCCGCCATGGATTCGGCGACGGCCTTTGCGGACAGGGCGGACGGCAACAACTGTCTCACGTCAGGCAACGGGATCATGTCGTACCAGAACGGCGCGTCGCCGTACCCTCACCACATTGTCATTCGGAAGTGCACCGTGCACGAGTGCGGAGGCGGCGGCATCTCAACCCAGACAACAGATTACATCACCGTTGATGAGAATACCGTGTACAACAACGCCTGGTATTCTCCCTACGACTGCAGCGGAATTTCGCTGGGTTGGAATTCCAACTACGACAATGACACCACGAACTACAGGGTCTTCGTCCGCGGCAATAGATGCTTTTCAAACAAGAATTGCATTCCTGCCATCCAGGGGGGCGGCGTTCCTACCGACGGAGAAGGCATCATCATCGATGTCCAGGACGGGACCGCGGGGAACGTGCCGGCCTACACGGGGCGGATGCTGCTCGAAAACAACGTGGTATTCAACAACGGGGGAGACGGCATAACGCTTTTCAAGACTAATCACGTGGATGTCATCAATAACACTGCGTACCTCAACGACCAAACGTCTTCGATAAACCGGGGACAGATTTTTCCTAACCAGGGTAGGAACACAACACTGCTGAACAACATCATGTTTGCTCCTGCAGGCAGATATGTCCTCCAGGACTGCTGCCCGAACCAGAATCTCACCGTCGATTACAATCTGTATTGGACCAGTGGCGGCAGCCCTTCCGCTTCCCTGATCGGAAAAACCGGGACGCATGACAAAAAAGCCGATCCGCTGTTTGTGAACCCTTCGTCCGACCCCCCGGTCGCGGATTTTCATCTTAAGGCTGCGAGCCCTGCCATTGACGCCGGAACGTCCGCCGGCGCCCCGGCCACCGATTTCGACGGCAACCCGCGGCCTTCGGGAGGGAGCATTGACATTGGCGCATACGAATACGGCGCAGGCTCGCTCGTGAGGCCTGTGCGCACCGCCGGGGCGGCGGCATCTCGATCAATCGCGGTAGTCCCGAATCCCAGCGCCGGCAGCGTGCGCATCCGCCTCACCCTTCCCGGCGACATTGCGGTATTCACGATGAGCGGTTCGCGCGTTGCCTCATTCACCAATGTTGCCGCAGCCGACTGGAAGCCAGCCTCGGCATCCGGCATGTACCTTGTCATGGCGACAGTCTACGGCGAGCTTGTGAGCACAAAGGTGCCGATGCTCAAATAGGATGCGTAGCTGAACGTCTGTCAAGATCCTCTTTGACCGCCGTGCCCGGCTCAAGCACCACCGGCGGGGGCCCGCTCTCTCCCGTTTATTACGCCTCATGGTTCGATGCCGTGCTGTTTTGCAACGTAAAAAGCAAGTTGGACGGCCTGGACACGGTCTATTCCCATGCCGCCGTATCCCAAAACCGGATGGGCCTTGACATCATGCTTGGCTGGAAAATCCGCCGGACATCGAAGGCCTCGATTCCTGGCCGGACATCGGCCAAATTTGTCTGGGAAACCTGGATTTCCTGCGGGTCCTTGCACAGTTTCTTGCGCAAAGACAGATACACCTCCTCATGGTCGTCACTCCCGAAAGCCCGTTTTACCGCAGCACGGCGGCTTATACCCGCTATGGCCCGCTGCGACAGGACGGCCAGACGCTCGTGGCAATGCTTGACACAATGACATTCAACAACCTGTACTGCCATTTCTACGATGCAAATCAGGGCGGCAATCACGATTGCGCTGATTCCGAAGCGAGCGATTGGGACCGCCTGTGCGACGCGGGCGCACGAAAACTCAGCCAGCGGCTCGATTCGCTTATTCGCGTGATATTGAAATTTTGACTCGTTTCCGTTCCGGCCTCACGCGTGTGGTGCGCCAACCCGCCAAAGCCCCCGCAGGCGGGCGCAATCGGCAATCAGTTCATAATTTTCTGTGTGACCGCCCGTGACAGATTTTAAATTGATAGCTTGTCTTTCTTCATCCGGGAGCAACAATGAAAGCGCTTATTCTCGCCGCGGGTTACGGAAACCGCATGCGGCCGCTCACCGACAACCTGCATAAGACCCTGATTGAAGTCGGCGGCAAACCCATTATCGACCGCATCATCGACGGTCTCACTGCCAACGACGTCAGAGATATTGTCGTGGTGACAGGCTACCGGCATGAGGAACTGCGAGACCACCTGCTCAGGACCCACCCGTCTCTCAAATTTTCGTTTGTCCACAATGAACGTTATCGCGAAACCAATAATATTTTTTCCATGTCGCTGGCGCTGGAGTCCGTGGCGATCGACGACGACATCATCCTGATTGAATCGGACCTGGTGTTTCATCCCTCAGTCATCAGCCGCTTGCTGCGTAATCAGCACCCCACGGTTGCGCTCGTGGACCGCTTTCGCAGCGGTATGGACGGTACCGTGGTCGCGGTTGAAAACGGCGTGATCACTTCGGTGATCCCTCCTCACCTCCAATCGGACACGTTTGATTATTCCGACAAATATAAAACGCTCAATATCTACAAGTTTTCAAAGGCATTCTGCGCGACAACGTTTAAGAAGCTGCTGACCTACTACGCCACCACGATAGACGCCAATTGCTACTATGAGCTTATTCTCGGGATCCTCATTTACATGCAGCGGGAAACCATCTATGCCGAGATCGTCGACGGAGAATCGTGGGCCGAAATCGACGATCCCAACGATCTGCAAAACGCCGAATTCATTTTCAACATCGAACGCAAAGGCATTTTGGAGGGGTCCTTCGGCGGCTATTGGAACCATGACTTCATCGATTTCTGCTTTATCCGAAACATGTACTTCCCGCCGCCGGCAATCATTTCGGAGATGAAAAATGTCCTGCCGCGCCTGATACATAATTACGGCTCCCGGCAGGAGAAACTGAATCAGAAGCTCGCTTGGTTCCTGCTGTGTCGGCCCCAGTGTGTTTTTCTTCTGAACGGCGCATCTCAGGTCTACCCTCTCCTGCGCGAATACCATGCCGGCAAGAAAATGCTTATCCCGGCGCCTACCTTCGGCGAGTACCAGCGGTGCTTTCCCGAATCTGCCACCTACTCAGATGCGGTAGGCGTGGATACCACTGCTGTGACCGCGGCGTCCCAAGCCGCCGACTGTATCGTATTTGTCAATCCAAACAATCCCAGCGGGACAACAATCGCAAGCGAATGGATTTTTGCGTTTGCCCGGTCGAATCCGCTCAAGACTGTGATCGTGGATGAGTCGTTCATAGAGTTTTCGGGAATGCCATCGCTTCTCTCTCTGCTCGAAAAGGAAACGCTGCCCAACGTGATCGTGATAAAGAGCCTCAGCAAGTCGCTCGGAATTCCAGGAATCCGCCTTGGTTATACCTACTCGTGCAACCACGATTACTTAGCGTATATCAACAAACATACTCCCATCTGGAACATCAATTCCCTTGCCGAATTCACTCTCGAGATCATCCTCAAATACCGCAAGGAGCTTGCTCAGTCATTTTTGGACACCAGACGCGACCGTGAGAATTTTGCGGCCATGCTGGCAGCTTCGCGTTGCGTTGACCATGTGTTCCCCAGCGGCGGCAACTATCTTCTTGTAAAGCTATCGGCACGGGTGCCTTCGGCCCCGCACGCGGTCGACCGGCTCCTGGAACTTGGCGTCTACGTAAAAGACGTTTCCGGCAAATTCGGCGGCCGGGGGAACTACCTGCGCGTCGCCGTCCGGCTTCCGGACGAAAACGCGCTCTTCGCCGATCGCCTCGAAAAGCTGGCACCCGGGACATAGCCCATGGTGGTAAGCCTTGTCACCATTTCGATTGTCGGGCTGGCCGCGGGCATTCTTTTCTCGATGCCGGTAATCGGGCCCGTGAGCATACTCGTCGTTTCGCACGCACTCAAAGGTCATCTGCGGTATTGTTTCGGTGCAGCACTCGGTGCATCGATCGTGGATTTGACCGTCTGTTTTCTTGCGGTAAACGGGGTTGCTAGGCTGTTCGGCCTGTATGTCGGTGCAATTCCCTATGTTCTGCTTGCGGCATCGGCTGTTATCTTTTTCCTCGGCATCAAGATCATGCGCACCCGGTTCAACATAGACGGCATGAGTGGTGCGGAGCCGGAGCAAAAACCGGCAGGGAAGATCCGGGGCAGGAACGCATTTCTAAAAGGATTGTTTCTGAATGCCTCGAACCCTTTGCTTTTTTTCGGCTGGCTTACTGCATCTTTCCTGGTACTGTCGCTTGTTGCGTCGTGGGGTCTTTCCGTGGGCGGCTTGGACACCATGGTTGTCCATAGCGTGGGTGAAGTCAAACAGTATGCGGCAACCCACTCTTCAGGCGGGGCTATTATCTCCTTGGTAAAGCCTGCCGTCGCGGCATCTTCCGGCGGCGAATTGGGAACAAGGCCAAAACCGTATTCCAGGAGTTTTCAACTTGTCTTCTGCGTTTGCTATGCCGTCTGCGTGGCGTTCGGCACCAACGTATGGTTCTGGAGCTTTAGTTACTTTTTAGTGCGAAACCGTCTCCGATTGAGGATCGGCCTTATCAGCAGGATAATTCAAACTCTCGGCATATTCCTGTGCGGATTTTCCCTCTATATCCTGGGGCGGGGGATCGGCATGTTGCTTCACGCTTGACACATTGCCGGCGACAGGGGAGGCTCGGTGAATCAGACATCCCTTTTTACCGAATTTAAGAAATCATTGAAGGACCCGTCTGCCGAGGAGCTGGTCGATCTCGCGATGTACCGCCCGCTTGGCTTCCTATTAGTGAAGGTCCTTTATCCCTTTCCGGTCACGCCCAACCAGATAACGTTCGTTGCCATGGTCGCCGGAATAACCGGTGGTTTCTTTTTTGCAAAAGGGGACCGGTTCGATTTTGCCGTTGGAGCGCTCTTGTACGGGTTGGCCAATATCCTGGATTGCTGCGACGGCATGATCGCCCGCCTCAAGAACAACGGCACCAAAACGGGCCGGATAATCGACGGAGCAGTCGATTATGTTACCAGCGCCTCCGTGTATGCCGGATTTGCCGTGGGGCTGTCTCGGGCGATGGAGCGCGGGACCCTGCACCTGCCGTTTAACGCATGGCTGTTGGTGATGGCTGCCGCAATCAGCACTGCTCTTCATGCCATATACAGCGATTCCAGCCGAAACGCTTATTTAGAATTGCAACATTCCTCGTCACCGGTGAGCCCCGAAAACGAGCGGGAAAGCTGGAACGCCGAACTGGGCCGCCTCGATCTTCGCAGAGGACACACCCTCGACAAGCTCCTCATCAGGGTGTATCTTGCCTATATGCGGTTGCAATCCGGCAGGCCTTGGCGTTCCCCGGATGCAACACCCGCACCGGTCAGTCGCGCCACGGTCATTCTCTGGAACCTTATCGGCCCCTCCACCCATATTTCTTTTCTTATCACGGCGGCCCTTCTTTACCGGCCGGCTGTTTTCTTCGTTTTTACTATTGTTCTTGCAAATTGCTGGATGATCTTTTTGTTCCTCAGGAAGACGTTTTCAAAGCCCGTCGGTAAGCCGGCGGCCTTGGGGAAGTAACGGATTGTGCGTCGAGTGTTTGGATATTATGAGAGGGTAATGAATTTATTTGATTAAAAACTAACGGACCATTTTTGCGTTTATTATTTTTTCTCACTTCTGTTCTGGAGAGGTCATCTGAGAAAGGGACATGCGGGCGGATATGAAAAAAGTGCAACTTCCCTGGATGGATAAAGCCGTGGAGTTTACGGAGGCGGAACGAGTCAAGGCCCTGGATCTATATCCCTATTTCCGGCCGATCCAATCCGACCAGGATACGGAGGTGCTCCTCGACGGCAAAAAGGTCCTCATGTTCGGTTCCAACAGTTATCTGGGGCTCACCTGCCATCCGAAGGTCAAAGAAGGCGCCATAAGCGCCATTCGTAAGTATGGCACCGGCTGCGGCGGCTCCCCGTTTCTCAACGGTACCCTCGACATCCATATCGAATGTCAGGAACGCTTGGCGCAATTTGTCCATAAAGAAGCGGCGCTCTTGTTTTCCACCGGCATGCAAGCAAACCTGGGCGCGATATCCGCCATGACGGGCCGCGACGAATACGTGATTCTCGACAAGTTCGACCACGCCAGCATCGTCGATGGAGCGCGGCTGGGCCTTGGCCGGGTCACCCGTTTTCAGCACAACAACCTCGAAAGTCTTGACCGTGCCCTTGCCGGGTGTAATCCCGAAAGGGGCAAATTGATCGTGGTAGATGGGGTCTTCAGCATGCACGGCGATATAGCGCCCCTTCCGGCCATCGTCGATCTTGCGGAAAAGTACGATGCAGGGGTCATGGTTGACGACGCTCATGGGATCGGTGTTCTGGGCGAGCAGGGCCAAGGAACGTGCGATCATTTCGGCCTTACCGACCGCGTCGACATAATCATGGGGACATTCAGCAAGTCATTGGCTACGGTAGGGGGATTTATCGCCGCCGACCTGACGGTCATCGACTATCTCAAACATCATGCCCGGGCCCTCATTTTCAGCGCCAGCATCGCGCCGGCAAATGTCGGCGCCGTGATGGCCGCCCTTGATATCATCAATTCCGAACCGGAGCGCATCGAGCAGCTCTGGGCGAATTCAAAACGCATGACCGGCGGTCTCCGGTCTATCGGCTACAATTTGGGCGCTACCGAGACGCCCATTCTTCCGGTCTTCATCGGCGACGATCTCACCTGTTTCAAGATGTGCCGGATGCTCCAGGATGAGGGCGTCTTCGTCAGCCCCGTTATCAGCCCGGCCGTGGAAGTCGGGCACTCCCTCATGCGGGTGAGCCTGATGGCAACGCACACCTTCCCGCAGATCGACCGGGCAATCGACAAATTCAGAGTGGTCGGCAAGAAATTGGGTATCATTAAAGGCTAAGAAGGCTCGTTTGATATGTCCTTGTCCGTTCGCGAAGTGCTGACGCCAAAAGACAAAGACCGCTTCATCAAGCTTCCCTGGAACATTTACAAAAACGACCCGCTCTGGGTGCCGCCCCTGCTGATCGACCGAAAAACGTTTCTCGATCCTCACAAGAACCCATTCTTTAAGAGCGCCTCGGTAAAACTGTTTCTTGCAACAAAGGACAACGGGACCGTTGTCGGGCGTATAGCGGGTATTGTCAGCCGCAACCATCTCAAAACGCACAACGATGGCGCCGGTTTCTGGGGCCTGTTCGAGTGCGTCGACGACAAGGAAGCCGCAAACCTGCTGTTCAACGCGGTTGCCGCTTTTTTGCGCGGCCAGGGCATGCGCACCATGCGCGGACCCATCAGCATGAACATCAACGACGAAATCGGTTTGCTCATCGACGGTTTCACGACTCCGCCGGTCGTGATGATGCCGCACAATCCGGCGTATTACGAGACATTGGTAAACTCGTACGGTTTCAAGAAAGAAATCGATTGGTATGCCTACTATAAAGAAGAACCGGGGCGCACGGTCCCAGAGCGGCTCAGCCGTGGGGTAGAGCTCGCAAAGAAACGTTATGACCTCAAAATCCGTCCCGTCAACATGAAACACTTCGATGACGAAGTCTTGAATGTCAAAACGGTATACAACACCGCCTGGGAGAAAAACTGGGGCGCGGTGGCCTTTACCGATGAGGAGTTCGAACATCTTGCCAAGGATTTAAAACTGGTTTTGGATCCTCGCCTGGCGCTTATCGCCGAAGTCGGCGGTAAAATCGCGGGCGTTTCCATCGCCCTGCCAGATATCAACCAGGCGCTCAAGCACATCAAAGACGGACGGCTCCTGCCGTTCGGGATCCTAAAATTGCTCTGGTACAAGCGCAAAGTGGACATGATCCGCTTGGTCATCATGGGCGTTCTCCCGGAATACCGGCACATGGGCATTGATACCTGTTTTGTTCACGACACCTATGTGAACGGACTCGCCCGGGGCATCTGGCGTTGCGAAATGTCACAGATCCTTGAGACCAACGTCCCCATGAACAACGCCCTTGTCAAGCTCGGGGCGCGTATTTACAAAACGTACAGGATTTACCGCTGCGCCCTCTCGTAAACGGCGCACGCCCCGTCAACCGCCAGGAGGTTCGCGTGGAGTGGTACAAAGGCAAGAAAGTCGTCGTCACGGGCGGTTCCAGCGGCATCGGCAAGGCAGCCGCATGCTGGTGTGCCAAGTGGGGCGCCCACGTGTGCATCATCGGCCGCGATGCGACGCGCCTCGATGCCGCTGTGCGGGAAATCAAGGCCTGCGCAAACGCCGAGTCCGAAGTCCTCGCGGTTTCCGCAGACGTCTCCGACCGCTCCGCACTCAAGGCCGCGGCATCCGATATTGTCAAGCGTCTTGGCGGAATCGACGTGCTTATCAACTGCGCCGGGATAACCTTCCCCGCGTACGTCAATGAGACGCCCGACCGCATCTGGGACGACATGATGGCCGTCGATTACATGGGTACGGTCAATGCCGTGCGTTCTTTTCTGCCGGTGTTCATGAAGCAGAAATACGGCGCTATCGGCAATGTCGCTTCGGTGCTGGGCTACATGGGCGTGTTCGGGTATGCCGCTTATGGAGCGGCCAAATATGCCGTTGTCGGATTTTCCGAATGCCTGCGCCAGGATCTGCTCCCGTACAATGTCAGCGTCACGGTGGCGTATCCGCCCGACACCGATACTCCCCAATGGCACGCGGAAAACAAGATCAAACCGCCCGAAACGCGCGCCTTGGCCGGCACGATCAAAGTCATGCGGCCCGAGGACGTTTCTCTCTTATTTCTAAAGGGCGTTGCCAAAGGGAAATTCAACAGTGTGCCGGGCGCGATGAACAAACTGACCTATTTCCTCAGCAGGCATCTGCCTGCAGTGGTGTGGATGATCGTTTCCGGCGAACTGCGGAAATACTGGAAGAAGCATCCGTCACAACAGTGACAGCCGGGTGTACCATGACCAAAACAGCGGAGAAAAGATCGCCATGCAAAGATTGCTTTATCCCGTGCTTCTCCTCCTGCTATCGAGCGCCGCGGTCCCGGCCCAGCGAACCGACCCCATATTTTACATAGAGCACAGCATCAACAGCAACAAACTGTACTACGAAGTGCGCCGCACTGCATCCGGTTCCATCGATTGCAAACGGCCGGTGCAGGCCCACTGGATCATGTGGGCCAAAGATTCCACAGGCGGAACACGCGAAGATCTATCCTTGCTGGAAAGCAAAGAAGCTTACGGTTTTTCGGTGAAGCCCGACTCAATCGCCGGCTGTTTCCAAATGAGGATCGTCAGTTGTTCCGACCGCCCGCTCAAGGTTTTCCTTCGGAACGACACGGCCGTCGTTGAAACAACGATTAATGGCCACTCCTGCTCTCTTACAAAGGTATTCGTGAGGGTCGGAGAGCTCACCCTTGTTCACCTTCCCACCGTCGCCTATGTCGAGTTGTTCGGCAATGATCTCAAGACCGGCCAGCTTCGGATCGAAAAAGTTCGCGGACGGTAGATCTTTTGTAGCGCACCTTGCGCGGCGTTTTCACTCTATGCAGGTTCCCAGCCCTGCCATCTTACAGGTGGCTGGAATGGCCGCTGCTCTTCCATCCGATTCACGCTCCCGATGCAACGCCGTTATTATTCCGGAAGTCTAATATTTGTCGACCTCCATAAAGAAGATATCGGTACGGAAATTGCGTCTCAATAGTCATTTGGTTTGAGAGATTGTCTTGAGTTCAATTATCTCACACGGTTGCGCTAGACCGTGAGGACATTGTTTTGATGCTCATTTTGAGCAGGTTCCAAGTCTTCCAGAAGAAAGGCCTTTATGTTGTTAACTTATGGTGAATTTGCATCATGACTAACACCAATTCCCCGACAAAAAAACATCGTAGTCCGGCCCGGTTTCTGATCCTGTTGCGGCTGATGGGTCCGGCAGCAGCAACTCTCGCCGCTCTCATGGTCATCCAGTCGTGCAAACCGCCGTTCCAGTCCGCATCCGGCCGCCGATCCGGCCAAGGAGCAAACCAGCCGGTGTCTGTGGCCATGGCCGCGGCAAAAAAAGGAAACATACGGATTTTTGTCAACGGAATCGGCTCGGTGGCGGCCCTCAATACCGTCACCATCAGAAGTCTGGTCGACGGCAGGCTGATGAGCGTCAATTTCAAGGAAGGCGAAACTGTCGGCAAAGGGAGTTTGCTGGCGGTAATAGATCCGCGTCCATATGAAGCGCTGCAGACCCAGGCAACCGGACAGTTGGAGCGCGACCAGGCGCTCTTGGCAAACGCGAGGCAGGACCTCTTGAGGTACGATACGCTGTGGAACCAGAACGCGATTCCGCGCCAACAATACGATACGCAAAAATCGCTGGTAGCACAGTTGGAAGGCACGGTCATGATCGATCAGGGCGCGCTTGCAAACGCCAAACTGCAAATGAGCTATACGCGGATCACTTCGCCGATCAGCGGCAGGGTGGGGTTGAAATTCGTGGACGCGGGAAACATCGTCCATGCTGCGGATGTCAACGGGCTGGCGGTAGTCACCCAATTGCAGCCGATCACGGTGGTTTTCACTATTCCTGAAGATAATCTTCCCCCTGTTCTTGACAAATTCAGAAAGTCCGAAAGTCTGGCCGTCCTGGCGTTCAACCGCAGCGATAGTGTGAAGATCGCCGAAGGGCGTCTGCTGGCCGTTGACAACCGTGTCGATACGGCGACCGGCACGGTGCGGCTCAAGGCGGTTTTTCCAAACAGCGACAACGAACTGTTCCCGAACCAATTCGTCAACGCGCGCCTCCTCCTTGACGTCAAGCACGATGCGGTGATTGTTCCGCAGGCCGCCGTGCAGCGGGGTCCGCAGGGGACATTCGTGTATCTGGTAAAACAGGACCGGACGGTTGCCGTTGTTCCGGTCACCGCCGGATTGACCGAAGGCGACAATATTTCGATTGACGCGGGATTGTCTGAGGGCGATACCGTGGTGATCGAAGGCGCCGATAAGCTGCGCGAAGGCAGTCATGTGGTATCAATCGCGGCGCCATCGGCCGGGCGCTCCGATCACGCATGGCGCTCCGATCATTCCGGGCGTCCTGCGGGCGGGAAAAAGGAATGAACCCTTCACGTCTTTTTATCATGCGGCCGGTGGCGACGTCGCTGCTTATGGCCGCCATCCTGCTTGCCGGTGCCGTGGCATACAAGCAGCTTCCGGTTTCGGCCCTGCCGCAGGTTGATTATCCGACAATACAGGTGGTGACCTTTTATCCGGGCGCCGGCCCCGAGGTGATGGCCTCGTCGGTCACGGCGCCGCTCGAACGCCAGTTCGGCCAGATGCCCGGCCTGCGGCAGATGACCTCGGGCAGCTCCGGCGGCAGCTCGGTAATCACGCTCCAGTTCGTATTGGACCTCAATCTTGATATTGCAGAACAGGAGGTGCAGGCCGCCATCAACGCCGCGTCGAACCTGCTGCCCACCGACCTGCCCAACCCGCCGGTGTACAACAAGGTGAACCCCGCCGACGCACCTGTGCTCACGCTTGCCCTGACATCAAAGACCCTGCCGCTGTCGCAAGTGGAAGACCTCACGGAAACGCAGTTCGCCCAGCGGATTTCACAGGTGTCGGGCGTGGGGCTTGTTTCCATCAGCGGCGGCCAGCGGCCTGCGGTGCGCATCCGCGTCAACCCGACCGCGCTTGCCTCCTACGGCCTGACCATGGAAGAATTGCGGACAGCCATCTCGGCGGAGAACGTCAACGCCGCGAAAGGCGGTTTCGACGGTCCGCGGCAATCTTCGATCATCGGCGCAAACGACCAGATTTCGTCAAGTAAAGATTATCGCCCGCTCATTGTTGCTTTCCGGAACGGAGCGCCGGTGAGGCTTACCGACGTTGCCGAGGTGGTTGACGACGTGGAAAACGAGCGCCTGGCTGCGTGGACGGACACGACCCCGGCGGTGATCGTCAACATACAGCGTCAGCCCGGCGCCAACGTCATCGCGGTTGTCGATCGCATCAAGAAACTATTGCCGCAGCTGCAGGGCGGCCTGCCCGCGGGAGTTTCGGTGACGATGCTCACCGACCGGACCACAACCATCCAGGCCTCGGTGCGGGACGTGCAGTTCGAACTGATGCTTGCCGTTGCCCTGGTCATCATGGTGATCTTTCTCTTTCTGCGCACGTTCGCCGCCACGATCATTCCCAGCATCGCCGTGCCGCTCTCGCTTGTCGGCACATTCGGCGTGATGCACCTGATGAACTTCAGCCTGAACAACCTCACGCTCATGGCATTGACAATTGCAACAGGATTCGTGGTGGACGACGCCATTGTCATGATCGAGAACATCTCGCGGTACATTGAGCAGGGCGACGCGCCGCTCGAAGCGGCGCTCAAGGGCTCGAAGCAGATTGCGTTTACCATCATGTCGCTCACTATTTCGCTCATCGCAGTGCTCATTCCGCTCCTGTTCATGAGCGACGTGGTGGGCAGGCTTTTCCGCGAGTTTGCCATCACCCTATCGGTTACCATCCTTATTTCGGGAATCGTTTCGCTCACGCTCACCCCAATGATGTGCGGCAGGATTCTGCGGCACAAAACAGAGTCGGAGCAAGGACGATTCTACAATGCCTCCCAGCGTTTTTTCGACAAAATGATCCGCGCCTACGGGGAATCCCTGCAATGGGTGCTTAAGCACCGCAGGCCGGTGCTTCTGAGCGCGGCCGCAACCCTCGTTCTCACCATTCTGCTTTATATTTTTGTGCCCAAGGGATTCTTTCCTGTCCAGGATACAGGACTCATTCTTGGAATTTCCGAAGCGCCGCAGCAGGTTTCCTTTCCGGCGATGGCGACGAGGCAGCAGGAGCTTTCCCGCGTGATTCTCCTGGACCCGGCCGTGCAAAGCCTTTCAACATTCATCGGCGTTGACGGAACGAATCCCACGCTCAACAGCGGCAGGATCCTCATCAATTTGAAGCCGCTTAACGTCCGCCACATCAGCGCGAGCGATGTGATCCGCCGCCTGGAACCTGGAGTCGCCGAAGTTGCAGGCATTACGCTGTACATGCAGCCTGTCCAGGACCTCACCGTGGAAAGCACGGTAAGCCGCACGCAGTATCAATACAGCCTCGAAGATCACGACCAGAAGGAACTCGGGATGTGGACCGCGCGATTGGTTGACACATTGAGAAGCATTTCCCAGTTTCGCGATGTGAGCAGCGACCAGCAGAACAGCGGTTTGCAGGCGCAACTCACCATAGACCGGGCCACCGCATCGCGCCTGGGCATCACGTCGCAGCTGGTTGACGAGACCCTGTACGACGCTTTCGGACAGCGGTTCGTGTCCACGATTTTCACCCAGCTCAACCAGTATCACGTGGTGCTGGAGACGCAGCCGGCGTTCCGGGACAATCCTTCAAAGCTGCGGGACATTTATCTGCAGAGCGCAAGCGGCGGACAGGTGCCGCTTGACGCGATCTCGCAGTATGCCGAGACAACCGGGCCGCTCCTCATCAGCCGCCAGGGACAATTTCCTTCGACAATGGTCTCATTCAACCTTGCGCCGCATGCGTCCCTCGGCCAGGCCGTACGGTCAATCAAGGCGATTTCCAAACATTTCGGGATGCCCGGAAGCATCATGGCCGGGTTTCAAGGAGCGGCATTGGCTTTCACCAGTTCATTGACAAACGAGTGGATCCTGATTCTCGCGGCACTCATCACGGTGTACATCGTGCTCGGCGTTCTGTATGAGAGTTACATCCATCCCGTCACGATCCTTTCAACGCTTCCGTCGGCGGGCGTGGGTGCGCTTCTGGCGCTGTTTCTCTGCCGTACGGAATTTACCATAATCGCGCTCATCGGCATCATCCTGCTTATCGGCATTGTCAAGAAGAACGGCATCATGATCGTGGATTTTGCCCTGGACGCGCAACGCTCCGAGGGTAAAAGCCCCGATGAGGCGATTTATCAGGCGTGCCTGCTGCGGTTCCGGCCGATCATGATGACGACCATGGCCGCGCTCCTGGCCGCGCTTCCGCTTGCCGTGGGAAGTGGCGTCGGCTCGGAGCTCCGGCGGCCGCTGGGCATCACCATCATCGGCGGGCTTATTGTAAGTCAAGTGCTCACGCTGTATTCTACGCCTATCATTTATCTCTGGTTCGAAGGAATCGCGCAGCGGGTCCGGCAGCGGCGCGCCCGCCGCGATGAAACCGGGACCCGGCCATGAACATCTCGGCCCCGTTCATAAAACGGCCCGTGGCCACCGTTCTCTTGACAACAGGGATTGCAGTCGCCGGGCTGTTCGCCATGCGGCTTCTTCCCGTGTCGCCGCTTCCACAGGTAGACTATCCCACGATTTCCGTATCGTCGGCCCTTCCGGGAGCGAGCCCGCAGACCATGGCGACGTCGGTGGCCGCGCCCCTGGAGCGCCAGTTCGGCCACATCGCGGGAATAACCGAAATGACGTCCACCAGCTATCTCGGGTCGACGTCCATCACCATGCAGTTCGATTTGAGCCGCGACATCAACGGCGCGGCCCGCGACGTTCAGGCCGCGATCAACGCGGCGCGGAGCTATCTGCCGAGCAACCTGCCGAGCAATCCGAATTACCGTAAGGTCAACCCTGCCGATGCGCCCGTGCTGATTCTTGCCCTCACGTCGGACCTGTCCACCAAGGCGCAGATATATGACGCGGCATCGTCCATTCTGCAGCAGCGGCTTTCCCAGGTGGAAGGCGTGGGCCAGGTGATCGTTGGCGGAGGCTCTGCCCTTGCCGTCCGCGTGGAACTCAATCCAGGTCTGCTTGCCAGATACGGCATCGGGTTCGACGATGTCCGCACCGCCATCACGAGCGCAAATGTCAATATCCCGAAGGGCAGGGTGGAGGACGAGGGAAAAGTCTGGGAAATCCACACGAACGACCAAATGTACACCGCCGAGCATTACAAACCCCTCACCGTGGCGTTCCGCGGAGGAAGGGCAATAAACCTGGGCGACATCGCGGACGTAAAGGATTCGGTGGAAGATCTGCGCACCATCGGACTCGTCAATGGAAAACCCGCGGTGCCGGTGATCCTGTTTCGCCAGCCGGGAGCGAATATCATTGCAACTGTTGACAAAGTGTTGAGCCTGCTGCCTCAGCTTTCGGCATCGCTTCCCGGCAGTGTGAAGATTTCAGTTGCCATGGACCGGTCCACCACCATCCGGGCTTCAATGTCGGACGTGGAACGTACGCTTATCATCTCGGGCATCCTGGTGATCCTTGTGGTCTTCGGATTTCTGCGCAATGTCCGCTCTGCGCTCATTCCCTGCATTGCGGTCCCGGTGTCCCTCATCAGCACTTTCGGGGTGATGTATCTCCTCGGATTCTCCCTCGACAACCTGTCCCTCATGGCGCTCACCATTGCAACGGGGTTCGTGGTCGACGACGCAATCGTGGTTCTGGAGAACGTCACCCGGCATCGCGAGCTCGGGCTTGGGCCGGTGGCGGCCGCATTGGCAGGGGCGAAAGAGATCGGCTTTACTGTTTTGTCAATAAGCGTATCCCTTGTCGCGGTGTTCATTCCCCTGTTGCTCATGGGCGGAATACTGGGCAGGCTTTTCCGTGAATTTGCCATAACCCTTTCCGTGGCCATACTGGTTTCCCTGGTTGTCTCGCTCACCACGACTCCCATGATGTGCGCGCTGCTGCTCAAGCCCATTAAACAGGAGCGGCACGGCCGCATCTTTACGGCGAGCGAGCGGTTTTTTACCTGGCTGCACCGCCGGTACGAAACAAGTCTGGCGCTCGCGCTCGAACATCCCCGGCTCATGCTCTTGTTGACAATAACAACATTTGCGGTCAGCATATTTCTGTATGTCGTGGTACCCAAGGGATTTTTCCCGCAGCAGGACACCGGCCGCCTGATGGCAATGGTTCAGGGCTCCCAGGACATTTCATTTCAGCTGATGAAGAACAAGATGACGGCGATTAATGCCATTATGATGCGCGATTCCGCGGTTGAGAGCGCGGTCGCGTTCGGCGGCGGCGGAAACGCAACAATAAATACGGGCAGGATGTTCGTGGCGCTCAAGGACAGGCGGCAGTCGCATCTCGGGGCCGACCAGGTGATCGCACGGCTTCGCCGGGAGCTTGCGGTTGTGCCGGGCATTCAAGTGTATTTGCAATCGGTGCAGGACCTGCGCGTGGGCGGAAGGATGAGCGGCGGACTGTATCAGTACACCATTCAGGGAGAAAACCTTGACGAGCTCAATGACTGGACGCCACGCCTGGAACAGAAGTTGCGGAGCCTCAAACAAGTCGTGGATGTAAACAGCGATCAGCAGAACAAGGGTTTGCAGACCATGCTCACCATAGACCGGCCTACCGCCTCGCGGTTCGGCATCACGCCGCAGCTCATCGACAAAACCCTTTCGGAAGCGTTCAGCCAGGCCCAGGTTTCCATCATGTATGCGGATTTGAATCAATACCACGTGGTCATGGAAGCTGACCCGAGGTTCTGGCAGCGCCCCGACGACCTCCGCTCCGTTTTTGTCAAGGCACCCAACGGCGCCCAGGTGCCGCTCAGCGTGTTTACGCGTTTCCAGCCGAAAACGACACTCCTGGCCGTCAATCACCAGGAGCAGTTTCCATCGTCAACAGTGTCCTTTAATCTGACCCCGGGAGTGTCGATCGGCCAGGCGGCGGAGGCGATCGAATCGGCCACCAGCACCATGGGGATTCCGGCAAGCATTCACCGGGGATTTGCAGGTACAGCCCAGGTGTTCCAGTCGTCCCTGGCTTCGGAGCCGCTGCTGATCCTGGCCGCGCTCATCGCGGTGTTCATCGTGCTCGGCATGCTGTACGAGAGTCTCGTGCACCCGCTTACGATTTTGTCAACCCTGCCGTCGGCCGGCGTGGGTGCGATATTGGCCCTGCTGCTCACCGGCACGCCGCTCGATATCATCGGGCTTATCGGCATCATCCTGCTTATCGGATTGGTCAAAAAGAACGGCATCATGATAGTCGATTTCGCCCTGAGCGCGCAGCGCAGCGGGAACATGAGCCCGCGCGACGCGATTTATCGCGCATGCCTGCTGAGGTTTCGGCCCATCATGATGACGACCATGGCCGCCATGCTGGCCGCCGTTCCGCTGGCCTTGGGAACCGGGGTGGGGTCTGAACTGCGGCGGCCTCTCGGCATTGCCATCATCGGCGGACTGATCGTGAGCCAGATGCTTACGCTCTTCACCACCCCGGTAATTTTTTTGTATCTTGAAAAGGCGAGAACGAAGTTTTCGGCCGGACGCCATAGTCGCGGCGCGTTACCCGGTACGGCACTAGGAAGGGTTTCATCATGAGCAAAAAGATGATGTCTTGCCTCGATACGGCCAACGGCCATTCGGCAAACGGTTCTATTTCCTCACGTCGAGTGGCGAAGCGTATCGAGACAAACGGAATAGTGCTCTTGTTAAGCATGTCGCTGATGCTAATCTCCGGTTGCGTGGGTCCCAAATACCTGCGCCCGAAAACCGAGGTCCCGGACAATTTCAAGGAAATGCAAGGCTGGAAAACGGCGCAGCCTCGTGACAGTATATTGCGCGGGGCATGGTGGGAAATATTCAACGATCCCATGCTGGATTGGTTGGAAGAACAAGTCGCTGTTTCGAACCAGACCATTGTTGTCGCGGAAGCGCAATACAGCCAGGCGCGGGCGGCGGTGCGCGCAAGCCGGGCAGGATATTTCCCCACGGTCGGGGCGCAAGGTTCGTTTACGCGAGGGCAAAAGTCGGGCACCATGCTTAACACAAGCGGCAATGCCAATGCCGGTCCCACGTCTTCTGATTTTCTTCTGAGCGGAGACGTTTCCTGGGAGCCGGACTTCTGGGGAAGAGTGCGCCGGCTGGCGGAATCAAACAGGGCCGCCGCGCAGGCGAGCGCGGCGGATTTGGAAACGGTTCGACTGAGCGTTCAGGCCGCGCTGGCGCAAAGCTACTTCCAAGTGCGTATCCAGGATGAGCAAAAGCGCATCCTCGATTCGGCCGTAACTGCGTATCAAGAATTCCTCGATTTGACAACCAAACGCTATAAGAGCGGCATTGCCGCGCAGTCCGATATTCTCCAGGCGCAAACGCAGCTCAAGACCACGGCTGCCCAGGCCATCGACGCAGGGGTGCTGCGCAGCCAGCAGGAACATGCCATCGCTGTTCTTATCGGTAAACCTCCGTCCCTGTTCTCCATCCCGGAAGTGCCGCTGGTTCCCGGCGTGCCGCTCATACCGCTCGCCCTGCCCTCCGAACTGCTCGAACGCAGGCCCGATGTTGCGGGCGCGGAACGGCGGGTCGCCGCGGCAAACGCCCAGATCGGCGTTGCCGAGACGGCGTATTTCCCGAACATCACGCTCGGCGCTTCCGGCGGGTACGAAAGCGGAAGTTTTGCCCAGTGGTTTTCGCTGCCGAGCCTGGTGTGGTCGCTTGGCGCTTCCGCAGCAGGGACGTTGTTCGATGCAGGCCTGCGCAGGGCTCAGGTCGATGAAGCCAAGGCCGCCTATGAAGCGACCGTCGGGACCTATCGCCAGACCGTGCTCACCGCATTTGAGGAAGTGGAAGATAATCTTGCAGTGCTACGTATCCTTGAACGGGAAACGCAAGTCGAGGCCGAAGCGGTTACTGCCGCGCGTCAATCCGTGGTCGTCACCGTCAACCGGTATAATCAGGGAATAGCCAGTGCTCTCGACGTCATCAATACCCAGACCGTCGAACTCAACAACCTGAAAGCCTCGGTGGTGCTGCTTGGAAACCGGATTTCCGCGGCTTTGCTGCTCATTAAAGCGTTGGGCGGAGGGTGGGAAGTCTCGCAATTGCCCTCGGCAGGGGATGTCGCCAAAAAGGAAGACAGGAGCGCCGGGAAGCGATGAAAAGGTTCCGTGTGCCGGAATTTCCAACCAGTTTTCCGCTACCGCAAGAGATACTTTGCATATTTGAGAAATTGCGATAAAACTTCGAGAATAGCTAGCCGAACGGTCATGGTACGGTAATTGCACATTTGTTGTGGCGGGGTTGTGTTGTCATGCGCGCCCACGCATCATAAGAGAAAGGCCCCCAGCATGAAGTCGACAGGCAAAACGATTGCGGTAGCGTTACTCGGGTGTTTCATAGCCATGATGTTCGGCTGCGCCCCCTCCATCAGTCTGGTGGATGTGTGGCGCGACCCATTATATCAAGCTCCGCCATTCGCCAAGATGCTGGTTATTGATATAGGAAAAGACGCAGCCAAGCGGCGCATCTGGGAAGATGCTTTTACGGGTGAACTCGGCAGGCACGGCGTGGCGGCGACATCATCATACAGGTTTTTCCCCAACGATCCTCCGGATACGAATCAAGTTATTGCCGTTGCGCAAGCCGACAGCTTCGACGGGATACTGGTTGTTCGTGGCCTGCCTTCCGAAAAGAGTTTGCGGTACGTTCCCGGGTACACAACCAAGGAACGTGGCATGAATTGCGATTCCTATTGGGAAAGATATGGGGCCTGTTACCGCGAAATAGACTATGTCGGGTATGTTGACTCCGAAACCGTGGGGATCCGGGCGATTGACATCGTCACTGCCGGAAAAAACAGCCGGATGATCTGGAGCGCTACGAGCAAGACGCCCGATCCCGATTCGGAGCCCGATCTGCAACGCAGGATCGCAGGCCTCATAATGTCCGAGCTTATGCGGCAAAACATTATAAGACCAAAGAAGTAACCTCCGGCGTCTTTTTTTTTGCGCCGGTTGACTTACCAGAAACCGAGCTGCGGCTTCCGGGCCGCTTTGCTCGGCTACTCCCCGATAAATCGCGCTGCCCAGCTTCGCACCACTTTACCGTTGAGCACGTGGAATCTCCGCAGCCTGCGAATGGTTTCCGTGCTGAACGTGGAAATCGGCACCCATAGCAGCCGCTTTTTGAACGAGCGGGCGAGCACGGCAAGACGCACGCCCGGCTTTCTTGCCGAAACGAACGGGACCGCAGTTTCCCGGGAAAAGAGAAGGGCCCCGTAGACAAGGCGTTCCGCACGGGTCATGATGTCGGGCAGGTTAGACAGCGAAAATACGTCGGGCACGATCCGCGGGGGGAAGAGCAGCGACAGACCGCCGTAGTACGAGCGCGCAATGCCGGGCCCAACCAGGTCGGCAAGCGGGTCGGTGGCGTAAAACGTAAGCGTGGACTCCTCGCCGTGCTCCGCGTACCAGGTAGCGCAATGTGGATATTTCCCATCGTGGTCCCCGTCGAAAATGATGACCACCGTGTCAACCTTTCCGCGTAACGGCGGCACTTCCTTTACGTAAATGTCATGTGTGAACCAGTTTCGCATGGTTTCTCTGATATCAATACCGTCCTTCACCGACACGGTGAATTTTTCCGACTGCGCCCTGTCTTCGGAAAGAATTTTCACGGCTTTTTCGCGCAGGTGCCCATTGAAACGCTCGATGCGGCCGTCTTCAGGCACGTGTGAGCACGTGCCTGCCGGGCCCCAGGCAAAACGATACTTACGTTTCGCCAGTTTCGAGGGGTCGGGTTTTATGGAAAGCGTCCGCCAGACCAGTGTGGCGTCCCGGAACAGGTTCACGGCCCGGCGCGCCGGGGCCTCGCCGGAAAGTTGTATTTTGTCAAGGCCGACCGACAGAAGGTGGCCTCCGCGCTCAAAGGGCAGGTATGGGTAATATTTCGCGTTTCCAAGAATCTGCAGCGCGTAGGAATTGCCGCCGACGCCCTTGGCCGCGGCCACGATATCCACGAGGGCGGGTACAAACCTTGCGTCCGCCACGGTGAGGTTACGCAAGAACGTCAACGCCCGCTGGATGCGGGCCGGGGAAAGCGGTTCCGCGTTCGATCGATTGTCCGCGCACTCGTCGCGTGTCTCGGTAAAAAGGTCTTTGAAGGTTTCAACCACGTCGATGCGCGGCGAAAACGGGTCGTACCGTTCGCGTTCGAACTTGCCGGTCACAAACGGCAATTCCCCGAGGGCGAAATACAGGTGGTCCGGGTTGACAAATTCCCTGGTAATGCTGTAGTCTGGCGGCTTGTCAAAAGACAGGTTGCAGGTTCGCTCCCGCCCTAAGTGGAATACCGTACGGGCAAAGATGCCGAAATGCACAAGGCCGAGTATGTTCTTATGTTCAGGCGCAAGCCCCAGGAGTCTGTGGGCCGTAAACTGTGCGCACAATTCGTGATGCTGGGTCAAGAGGCCGTCCGTAACCGGATCGCCGCTCTCATCGGGCGCGGACGCGGCTTCGATAACGCGGAGGCACATCGAGGCATAGGAGTCGAACCCCAGCTTGCCCATGGCGAATTCGTCGGGCGTTGCCGGCACGGTGCGGGGAGCGCAGAGGACCGGAGAACCAATACAGAAGCACGGTACGTGGTTCTGGCGGCTCTGCCGTATCCCCTCAATGGATGCGTCGCAGGGATCCGCAGGTACATAATATGCAGGACCTCTAGTATCAAACGCGACAACTGCAGAAATGTGGGGAAGGTCGTGTACCGCGTCGAATAGCTGTTCTTGAAGGCAGCAGGGGAGGTCAACCGCGATGCAATCGAACTTGGTCTTGAGGCACAGGTCGCGTACGTGTTGCGCAAACGTGAGTTTCCCGTGCAGGTAGGGCACCAGCGTTACGGAGTCTGCCGGTTTCATGGCGGTCCCTCAGGCGTCTTTTGGGTCCGGGTTCAACTGGTCGTCGTCGGGAAAAAAGTAGTCTCCAAGGCCCATGGCGGGCAGGTGTTCTCCGGACAGCTTGCGCTTGGCGGCAAGAGCGTCGAGGTCGAGCGCTTCGCTGCCCAGGATCTGGGCGAGCGAGTCCTCAAACAGGCGGCCGGCGTCGGCAGAGGGGTCGGCCTGGTTCTTCTTGAGCGTATACCGGATCGCGTTGATGCCGTCACGCACCGAATAGGGAAGCTCGAAACCATGCGCCCGCTGAAGGAAATTGACGCAAATATCAAGCACGTCACCGGGGCAGAACGGCAGGTTATAGGATAGGATGGCGCGTTCGTCCTCTCGGCACGGGAACCCGATCTCAACGCCCGGCTGCAGCCTTGACATTATATAGTCCGGAATTTCGAAGGTGGAGGAATCCTCGTTCATGGTGACCACGGCCCGGAACTCTTTGTGCGCCTTCACGACGATGCCGGCTATTACCGATTCCGCCGTTCTTCTGTTGTCAAAGAGACCGGCCAGCGAGGCCCACGATTTTTCCGACATCCGGTTGCCCTCGTCGAGTACCGCGATGCCGCCTTCGATGGCCGCGGAAAGCAGGGGACTGGCATGATACGCGAGCTTTCCGTTGCCCGAAAGCACGGGAGTAATCAACAGATCTTCGGGCCGCGTGTCTGCGGTGCATTGCATCACGTACACATCCTGGCCGCGCTTCCGGCCTGCCGTGATTGCAAGGGTGGTTTTGCCGATGCCCGGCACGCCGATGAGCCGCGGCACGAGCGGCAGGTCCTCGGGCGCCACGGTCATCCAGCACGCAAGGAGCTGGCGAAGAGGTTCCAGCTGACCGATCCACTCGGCCATGACCTCAACCGGGTGCGACAGGAAGACTTCCACATTGTCAATTAAGACGGACTTCATATCATTTCCGGTTTCCGTTGAGCGCGCCCGATTTCCGGATCTGTTGGACGGAGGCCTTCCTGTTTTGATGCGGACAAAGGATGTTTCATCATGCTCACGGAGAGATTAAGAGAGAGCAACGTTTCAGCCGTCCTAACGCCCGGCCGGTTGAAAATATACCTCATGAAGGAGGGAAAATCCATGGATAGAGGAATGGCATCGGGAAGGATGAGCTGCACGCGTTGGCATGCGGGTTGGGCTTCGGACCCAAGGTCCATCCCACTGAGCGGCGCATCTTCACGTACGACTCACAAGCTCGTCGAAACTAGCCGCTAGCTGGGGGCCCCGCGCTGCCTCGTCATCCTCGTGTTTGAAAAATACGAAAGCTTTCTTCCATTCCTGAGCGAGCACTTTCCTGGCCCATTGCGAGAGCTCGGTCTCCGTGTAATCCGACTTGCGCAGACGAAGATAACCCCACGGAGCGGTACTGATGATTTCCTCAATCGGTTCCTCATCCGTGTCCTCCAAGCCAAGGCAGAATTTCCCCTTGCGGAGTAAGTCGTAGGTCGCGTCGTGAAACCAAGACTTGTTCCTGAAAAGGAATGCACAGGGAGTTTTCGGGGGTATAAGCCCCAGAAAATCCTCCAGCAGCACAAGGTTCTCCCGAAAACTACCCGGGAACTGGAAAAGGACCGAACCAAGCTTGCGTCCCAGGGTAGAGATCGTCTTGAGAAAATAACGCGTTTCTTCCTTCACGTCTTTTAGGCGCTTCACATGCGTAATGATCTGGGGAGCTTTGATGACAAACGTGAACCCGGCCGGGACCTGCTGCGCCCAGGACAGAACGACATGAGCAGTGGGCATGCGATAAAAAGTGTTGTTTATTTCCACTGTCGAAAGCCGGCCGGAATAAAAAGAAAGCATTTTGTCCGCGGACATCTTTTCGGGATAGAAAGTACCTTTCCATTCTTTGTAGCCGTAACCGCTTGTACCTGTCAGAATCTTCATTTCTTCCCTCCTTTTCAAGGGGCAATGGAATTTCGATGCAAAGAGAAGATAGCTTCGTGAGGGTTCTTATCCTCTCTGAACCGTAAGAAACGTGGTTGGCGCATCACCGTTTCCTTGGTCCAGCCTGCAAAAGCAACTTCGCAGACCAAGAGTGGTTTTGTCCAAATGGTGGTTTGGGTGCCATCCGGCGGCCCCATTGCAAACGGACATGTTTCCCGTGCCAGGGGTAAAAGTCTTTCGTACATTGTCTTGAGAGTCTTAGTGCTGAAACCCCCGCCCGAATGGCCGATGTAAACAAGATTGCCTTTGTCGTATGCGCCGAGAACAAGGCTGCCAAGATATTTTCTTGCTCCGCGGGGCTCGGTAAATCCGGCTATGATGCAGTCCTGGGTGATGCGGTTCTTTATTTTTAGCCATTGCCTGCTCCTGGCTCCGGGCTTGTACGTGCTCAAGGAATGTTTTGCCATGATGCCTTCGATGCCTTTTTGCTTCGCAGCATTGAAAAAGGATTCGCCGTCTTTCCAAATGTGTTCGGAATATCGTATGTGTTCGCTATGGGGAAGTATTGTCTTCAAGAGATCCTTTCTCCGTATGAGCGGCAGTCCGGTCAGGTCGCGGCCCTGATGAAACAAAATGTCAAAGACATAATAAATCAAATGGCCGCCGGCCGACTTAGGGAAATCCTGGAGCTTTTGGAAGTCGGGAATTCCCTTGTTGTTCGCAATTACTATTTCGCCGTCCAGCACCGCTCTTACTCCGAGCTTTTGCAGGGAGGCGACAAGAGGAGAAAATTTCTTCATGAGCGGAATTTGGTTGCGGGAATAGAGCGCAACGCGGTCGTTATCAAGTTCGGCAATCGCCCGGTAGCCGTCCCACTTGATTTCAAATATCCAGTCCTTGTGATTGAATGGCCTTCCTACCGCACCAGCCAGCATTGGCCGTATTTTGTGCGGCATGGGTCTCGTCGGCGCGATGATGTTCGGGTTTACAGGCCTTTGGGGGTCTTCACCGGAAAGTTCATCGACGGTTTTGTTGGAAGCAACCGAGCGGTTCTGCTCAAGGATGTCGGCGGCGGATGCGTACCGGTCCTTTTTCTTCAGTAAGAGCCACGATTTGTCGCCCCACCGTGTCTTAACAAGAGCGAACTCGCCTTTGAGCTTGCTTCCTGCAAGCACGAATTTCAAATCGCCGTGACGCAGGCCTTCCAGAAGCAATCGTTCCCCCTTCTTTCTTTCTTGTGAAAAAGGCGAGCCGTAAAAACCTTTGTCCCAGATTATCATGGCGCCCGCGCCGTAATTGCCCTTTGGGATGCTTCCCTCAAAATCTTTGTACTCAAATGGATGGTCCTCGACGTGAACTGCCAGTCTTTTTACCGATGGGTCAAGAGAAGGGCCTTTGGGCACGGCGAAACTCTTAAGCACACCCTCCATTTCAAGCCTCAAGTCATAGTGGAGCCTGCGCGCGGCGTGCTTGTGCACCACAAAAACAAGGTACTGTCCCTTGTTCTTCCGCCGAGAGGCAAGTCCTGGTTCGGATGTCTTTCTTAATTCACGTTTTTGCCGGTATTCTCCTAAGCCCATGGATGCGGCAACCTCTGTCTTATTTCCAACATCTCCCGGTAGAAATCTCCTTTTCTTCCGGCCATCACGGCGGCTTCAGGAGCAAGGACCTGGAATTTCCCGGGGTCCTTCTGCTGCGCCGATTTCTCAAGATCTTTCCATGAAAAAGGGAACGAGACGGCAGGTTCTTTCGTGGCGCGTAAAGAATAAACGCAGACCATTGTCTTGGAAGCATCGTTCTGCGACCAGTTGATAAAGACTTTGCCTTTGCGGTATTCTTTGTTCATTCTTGCCGTGACAAGGTCCGGGTAGTTCTTCTGCATAATCGCGGTCACCGCCTTGGAAAAACTTTTAGTGCCCCTGAAGTTTGTCTTTTTGGGGTCAAGGGGTGCAAATACGTGAAGGCCCTTTTTTCCCGAGGTCTTTGCAAAACTTTCAAGCTTTAGGCCGGATAACAGATCCTTCAGTATGAGCGCCACGCTGGCGCAATCAAGGACGTCGGCGCCGTCGCCGGGGTCCAAGTCAAAGACCACCGAGTCGGGGTTATCAGGTGCATCGGCCTTTGCCATGGGCACATGGAGCTCGATTGACGCAAGGTTGCCAAGCCATATAAGGGTTTCCAAATTATTGGCCATGCAGTAGGTTATCTTATTTCTTTCTCCGTAGGAAACTTTGGCTGTTTTCAGCCAGGCGGGACGGCTTTTGGGACAGCGCTTCTCAAAAAAAGAAACCTGGTCAACGCCCTGGGGACAGCGCTTCAAGGTCAGGGCACGGCCCTTAAGAAACGGGAGCATGAACCGGGCGACAATGCCGTAATACTCGAGTATCCTCGTTTTCGTGAAGCCATAGAAAGGATAAAGATCTTTGTCAAGGTTCGACAACGACAATTCACGGCTGTTGATTGTTACCGTTTTGTTCATCTGCTCTTGTTCACCTTGTGCATGCTTTTTTCCAGGGCAGTCATCAGGTCCGCCATGCCTTCTGTTTCTTCTTCCTCCACCTCTGGTGCTTCGACCTCAGCCCTCTTCTTTACCTTTTTGTTTATCATATCCAAGAGTCTTTTCCTTCGGTCGTTTGAGTATCTTTCCGGAGCAAAGTCGGACATCATTCCCTTTATCCTTTTTTTGATAATGTTCTCTTCATCATCCGTTGCTTTGTCGGTTGCCGGCACCATAGCGTCGCCGGATAGTATTTCATCGCTGTAGTGAAGTGTGCTTGCGGCCAGTGCGCCGTCTCTGCTCATGATCAAGACGACATATTCACGGTCGTCAAGCACAAATTTGGCTAAACCCGCCTTCTTTGTCCTTTGCATCGACTCGGCAAGCAAACGGTAAGATTTTTCCCCGCCTTTGAGGGGGACAAGGAAATACGGGTGGTCGTAATAGATGGGGTCAACTTCTTTTATGTCGATGAATTCCGCTATCTCGATGGTCCGGCTCCTGTCGGGTGAAACGGATTCCAGTTCCTTGTCTGTCACCACAACATGTTTGCCGGGTTCTATTTCAAAGCCCCTGATGATCTCTTCGGAAGGAACTATTTTTTCCTCTTCAGGGCAAAACATTGTGCGTTCAAGTGGTGAGTAATCCCTGGTATGAAGCAGATGAAATGAAACGCGTCCGGGTTCCACTGCTTTTACCAGGCGGACAGGAATGGCCACAAGGCTGAAGCTTACGGTTCCACTCCAAATACCCTGCGAGGAGATTTCTCGATCAGGGGATTGGTCTTTTTCCCCTTTGTATCCTGCGGATCTTGCCTTGCCTGAGTTCTTCATTACGCGGCCTTCTTCAGGCTTTTTTCGAGCGCCTCGAGAAGCTTGCCGGGTTTCGTTGGTTTAAGGTGTTGGGGAGTGAAGAGCGCGATTTTCTGACCAAGGGCCTTCTTCTTTATCATCTCCCTTAGCTTCTTCTGGTGCTCGTTAACATATTTCTCCGGCTTAAAGGTGACCGTAAGCTTGTCTATTAGTTCGCTGCCTATGGCCACTTCTTTTTCAGACAATTCAAATGCCTCAAGGCCAAGAGATTTTGCCTGTACTATCTCGTCACTATACCTGAGCACATTGAGCCTGAGGATCCTGCCGGCTGACTGTAGGGCACCGAAATATGCGCGCTTTCTCATAACCCACGTGCAAACGCCCTGCGCGTCCATATCTTTTAGCGCCGCCGCAAGCGCGTTGTAGCTTCTATTTGAGGAGTCAGGCTCGAGGTAATAAACGTGTTCGACGAAGACGGGGTCGATCACGCCGGTCTTCACAAATTCATGGACGTCGATGATCCTGCTGGATTCAGGTTCTGCTTGCTCTAATTCATCCGGGTCAATGAGAATGTATTTCCTTTCATCCACCTGAAACCCTTTTGTCTGCTCTTCGGCAGGCACAGGAGCCTTGTCAAATTTGCATATCATCTGCTGCCTGAGTCTTGCCCGGTCCGTTTTGTGCAAAAGGTGAAACTGAACGCGGTTTTGACTGACGGCAGTGTGGAGTTTTACGGGGACATTTACGTCGCTGAATTGAATGTTTCCAATCCATATTGTTGAAGCCATGCATCCCCCTTTCAACAACTAGGTCAGCAAATGACATACCGAATCGGCGCGGGGACACCCAATGACATTAAGGAAGGCAATCGCAATTCAGCGGATTGATGAACCGCCATGCTTGGTGCGAGGTTCTTCAATTTTAGGAGGGATCGTCTGAAGGTCACCGTAGAAATATTCAGGTTACTGTGCTTTGATCGGCGCTTTACGGAACCGACCCCATGCCACGAACGCGGAAAGCAGGCCGAGCACGAGTGTCGGCGGTATCCCGTACATTTCGCCGCGCGATACATGGAAGGCCATCGCCAGTACCATCACCACTGTTAGCCCGAGGCCCGCTAAAGCTGAAAGGCGGGGGAGAATGCGGGTGATGGATGGAAGCAACAGGCCGATCGCCCCGAGGAGCTCCGATGTGCCGATGAACCTGACAAGGGCCGCGGGAACCACCTGGGTCCAAGGCATGCCGTGGGCAAGCAAGGCAATGGGCTGGGTCAATTTCATGAAGCCGGCAAAACCGAATGCCAGAGCCAGCATGATCTGGACGATCCAAAGGGAGACGTGAAGCGCCTTATTCCGGGGACGTGCAAGTGTTGGCTCGACGTGATTACTCATGCGAATCCTCCTTCGGAAAAATCAAGACATGTACATTGATTCAACACTTCAGCTATTCCTATTCCTTTACTCTCCGATAACCTCGATAGTTCTTCCCGTATCCATCGTCTTCAAAGAATCCAATCGCTGCGCCTGTGTGGTGTCGTGCCTCACTGCCTGCTTCATTCGCGCGTCGCGCAAGGAATCCTGCCGCGCGTCTTGCGCCACGGATGCATCGGCAATAGCTTTGAACCACTGCCCGATATTTCCGTCAAACTGGCCGAGCGTGTAGAGCGCCCCGTTCAACGTACTTTTTTGCGCCCAGATGTGTTCCTCGGTCAGGCGTTTTCTGTACGCCTCCTGTTCTCTTCCCGCTTCGCGTTTCGCCTCGAAAATAGGGTAGTACGATGTCGTTTGATTGCCGTGCAGGTCGTAGACCGTTATTGCCAGTCGGTAGTGGGAAGAATCTATCTGTAGTGCCTTGGTGATTCCTTCGCGCCTAGAGCCTTTGAAGTAAATGCTCTCGTGATAGGCGTCCGAGCTGAATCGCGTTTCCCTAAGACCGATATCGCTTGTGGCGGTGAAACTTAGGCTTACTTGCTGCGTTTCTGTGTAGGAAATGGATACGTTCTTTATCGACGGCCCCGAACCGAGATCGGCGGAGCCCGAGGCAACGTGGGTTGGGTTGAAGTACCAGGCGAGCTTGCAGGCCGCATTCCCCGTGTCCACGCCGTGCAGGTTTGACGGGAGACTGAGAGAACTGATGCCTGTGCGCTCGTCCAGAATAAAAGACATGCCGGTAAGTCCGAACGAAAAGGCTATACGGAGTCCGCCGATTTGGTTCCTGGCAAGCATGGCAGAAGAAAAACTCCTTGAGAACTGCTCTGCTTTATCAATTAGGAGAAGCTTAGTCGCAAAAGAGGTGTCCACGAGCGCAGCGGCTGAAACCGTCTGGACCGTACTGCACGCATTGCAGGGGAAAAAGAACCTTCTGGTTCCCTTTGCCGTGGTGTAACTGACTATTGAGGAATCAAACCGAAGCACTTGCGGCGCAGCCGAGAAGAAGTAGGATGCAGAAACGGTTGCATTGCGAAACCGGTAGGTCCGGTCGAAACGCATCAACAGATAATCGAACCCGCATTCGTAGGCCATGTGTTTGAGCATGTTGAAGTCGTAGTGCCATTCGGCCCTGCTTGCTTCACAGAATGCGCATTCATTGAACAGCCCGGACCTCGGCGCATTGAGCGCCGGATGCGATGGTACCCCTGCAATTATGACAAGGGAATCCGACGGGCCTTCGGGAATGACAATTCCTGGTTTTTCCGGCACTTCTGAAGCCTGGATCATTGTGGCTGGAGACAGCATGGCGCAGATAAACAAGCATACGCAGGGGAATCCCTTAGAAAGGTTGTTAAGCATATTGCTGCAACAGCTTGTAAACGAGTTGGTTATGTCTAATAGTGGTGGAACCTTGTCCAAGAAAATACAATTTGGCATTGTGCTATCTTCCTCTTTTTCTATCGTTCCGATTTCAAGTGGCCAGATGGGGTTTCTGACATAAGGGGACCTCTAAAAATTGCCTAATTTGCCCAATTAATGCTTGACAAAGGCTATTTCGTCAATTATTTTAATTCCAGACAACAAACCTGCGAACCCACTACCGTCTGGAGGATATTGCGATGGGACAGATAGGCCTTTTTGACCTTGAGAATCGCCTTTCCGAGCTTTCCGAAATGGGAGACCCTCTTGAAACCATCAATCGGGCCATACGTTGGAAGAGTTTTCGTCCTGTTATTGACAAGGCTTTTCGCAAGGAACGGAAGAGCAACGCCGGTCGTCCACCGTACGATTATATCCTGATGTTCAAGATTCTCGTGTTGCAGACGATGTATGGGCTTTCCGATGCGCAAACCCAGTTTCAGATTCTGGACCGATTGACGTTCAAACGGTTTCTTGAACTCACTTCCGAGGATAGCATTCCCGACGAGAAAACGGTCTGGTTGTTTCGGGAAACGCTGACACAAGCAGGCGTTGTCAAGAAGCTGTTTGACCTGTTCGGTCGTCAGTTGAACGAAGCGGGTTACACTGCCCAGAAAGGCCAAATAATAGATGCGAGTTTTGTCGAGGTACCTCGCCAGAGAAACACGCGGGAGGAGAATAAAGAAATCAAGAACGGGGGCACGCCGCAGGAATGGGAAAAGCACCCTGAGAAACTTCGTCAGAAAGATGTTGATGCGCGATGGACGAAGAAGAACGATCAGACGTTTTTTGGCTACAAGAACCATGCGTCGGTAGACGCGAAGCATAAAATCATTCGAGACTATGCGGCGACATCCGCAGAAGTGCACGACTCCAATATGCTTGAACCTCTCCTTAATCCTGAGAACACGAACGCGGACGTGTTTGCCGACAGCGCGTATCATTCGGAAAAGGCGGAACAAAGGCTTGATTATCTCTGGTACAGAAGCAAAATATGTGTCAAAGGGACTCGTGGCGCACCATTGACGGAAGCACAATTGGCACAGAACCGGAAGAAATCCAAAGTCAGATCGCGTATAGAACATGTGTTTGCTCAAATAGAAATCATGTTTCGTGGCAGGATCAGGTGTATCGGGCGGCTGAGGGCCGCGGCGAAGATAGGACTCCTGAACCTGGTTTACAACATAAAACGCTTTGCATATCTTGAGTGCCACGCCTGAAAAGCGGGACAGGACCGCACAAGGCCCCCAAAGGGACCGAAAAAAGAACAGTTTTGGGCACCTATCAGACAAATAGACGCCCTGACATCGCGAAATAATACTATCTGTCAACATGATCTTGGAATCTACTATTTTACAGAATTTTTAGAGGTCCCCATAAGTGTCTCGGCCAGTTGGAACTTACTACCGCAAACTTGGGGCCAGGTGTCCGATCTTCACTTGTGCTCCTGGTCTTGAATATTTTCGCAAAAGTATTCCGGCGGTGATTTTTTCCTGCAACAAAATGTTTATTAATTCGTCTGTAACAAAGTTCAATCACGACCCTGTGCTCATCGAAACGATAACGTTCCAGCATAATCTGACGAAATGGTATTGACACCTGACCTAAAATTCGTTATATTTATTCCTCGGTCATTAATCTGACTTAGGAGTCAAAATGGAACTCAATCCAAGAGAAGCAAAGGACCAGATAGTCCACGATGCAAAAAGTAACCTTATCCTCGATGCTGCACTCAAGGTGTTTGCGGAAAAAGGTTATCATGAATCAAGACTTGATGATATCGCTGCAACTGCCGGATTTTCAAAGGCTTCATTATATAACTACTACGAGGACAAAGAAGAAATCTTTCTCCATATTCTTATTCGGATGCACGAGAAGATAATAGACGTGCTCAGGAGCGAAATCAAGGAAGACCGCCACATAAAAGAAAACATTCTCGTCATGCTTCACTCCATTTTGAGAATTTATAGCGAAAACTTTTCGTTTTCGATGAGCATGACGGACCTAAAAACCATGGCGCCCGGCAGCATGGAAAAATTTCAGCAGCGGCACCAGCAATTGATGTCCCGGTTCAAACAATACAGCAACGAGGTGACCGAATTGTCGGTGTCGGTATTTTCCGTAGGGCGCAAACGTGGGGAAATTATTACCCCGCTTGACGATAAGACCCTGTCCCGCTATGTAACGTCGCTGGTTCGCGGGGTCATGTTCGATTGCAAAAATGCCGGAAAAATCGGCGACATCGAAGTCCATGTCAGGGACATCATGGAGTTTTTGACAAAAGGGCTTGGGTTTACCACTCCGACGAAGTGATGCCGGCGTTGAGATAGGCCTTGCAAAAGTAGACAAAAGGATAATTCGAATCCTGTCACGCTGATGGAGAGTGATCATGCAACGTACGATGAGGATCTTGGCGCTCGCGATGGCAATGACGATCGCGGCTTCACCAATGGCGCATTCGCAAACAATAGGGTTGGAACAGGTAATACGCGAAGTGTGCGCCAACAGCGATTCGGTGAAGATGATGAAGGAGTCGGTGATCAGGGCCGATCAGATGGTGAGGGAAAATTGGTCGAACGCGCTGCCCGTGATTTCGGCAACCGGGTATGGCGCTCAAAGTTACGGCTCTCTGTTCAGTGGAAGTGGAGGCGGGTCGAGCTCGTCGTCCCGATCTCTGGCCAAAGAGGCATCCACGTTCACTCCGGGAGACTCCGGTACGCTTGCGTATATTGAAAACGAGCTGACGCAATTTTCCTCTCTTGGCAATCCGCAGTCGGCGACGATTTACAGCGCAGGAATTTCGTTTTCGCAGCCGATATTCACTTTCGGAAAGATCGGCACTGCAATAAAGGTTGCGCAGGAATTCAGCAAGTCCGCTCATTTGACCTATGCGAGAAATTTGCAGACCCTGCAGCTCACGGCACTCGATATGTTCTTTACCACAGTCTACGCGGAAAAACTCAATGGAATTCATGAGCGTACTGTTGCCAGAAAAAAGGAATTATATGAATTTACAAATAGAAATTTCCAACTGGGGTCTGGAATTAGAGCAACGGTGTTGTCCGCAAAATCCGATTTCACAAAGGAAAACGCAAATTTGCTGAAGGCAAACCGTGACGCTCAGCAGAGCCGGATGTTTCTGAACTCTTTTATGGGACGGCCGCTCACCGACATGGTGCCGCTCGATACGTCCATGGAACTTCCGGGCCTCATGGCCACGGTGGTCCCTGACCCTGCGAAAGCCGTCGGAGTGGCGCTGGAAGGTCGTCCGGAACTCAAGTCGCTCAAGTTGTTCGCGGAGGCCACTGAGGGCGGCGCGAAAATCTTTAAGGCGATGTACCTTCCGTCAATAGCGGCAACCGGGTCTGCCGGATGGTCCAAGTATGCGGGCAACCCTCTGTTTGCAAACAACGGCGCCGCAAACTGGACACTGGGGGTCGGCGCGCAATGGACCCTGTTTGACGGATTTTCCAACAGTGCAAAAGCGCGCGAGTATCTTTCGGATGCCCATAAACTTGAAATAGCATATGAGACGCTTTCAAAGGCCATTGAAATCGAAATGCGGTCCGATATCAGGGACTGCACTGTCTACGACAGTATGTACGAGTCCTCCAAGGAAGCATACGCGTCCGCGCTCGAGAGCTATAACCTGACCAGTGACAATTTTAAAGCCGGCAGCGGCACGTTTTCCGACCTGAAGTTCGCCGACGAAAGCCTGCAGCAGGCCGAGGTCGGATTGATCCAGGCACGGTTCAACCAGATGAGAAGCAGGGCCGCGCTTTTGGTGGCCTTGGGAAACGACATCGTTCCGGTCAACGACAAACGAAAACCCGATAAGGAGGAACAATGAAATCGCTCCAAAGTAAATCGCACATCGTCCTTACCGTCAGTTTGTTTCTCATGTTTCTACTGATGGGCGCCAGGTGCGGGTCCGAAACCAAGAAGACCCCGGGTGATGCGGGGAAACAGCCTTCCGATTCCGCTGCTGTCAAGGTTGTGGTTGCCGTAGTCAATGAAAGCGCCTTTGACGACTGGGGCAGCTACTCCGCGGACCTGCGCGGCATCGAAGACGCAAGCCTCATTGCCCCGGCCCAGGGCGGACGTGTCAATTCTCTCAAGCCTGTGGGCACGCGTTTCAAGACCGGCGATGCGTTGTGCGACATCGACGGCGACAAGTACGGTGCGGCGCTGGAGGCGGCCAAAGCCCAGGTGGAAGTGGCCAAAGGCGATCTCGAACGGGCTAAGGCCAACGTTGAAAACGGTTCTGTCGGCCGCGCGGCGCTCGACGGGGCGAACCTTGCATTCCAGAACGGCCGCATGCTGCTTGCAACTGCCCGGCGCGCATACGAGGACTGCCAGTGCCAGGCGCCTTTCGACGGCATCCTGGTGAGCCGGAACATCGAAAAATTCCAAACGGTTGCGCCGGGCGTGCCCACCGTGCGTGTGTCGCGCGTCGACCGGCTCGAAGCGGACATCGCGATACCGGAAGCCGAAGCGTTTGGGTACGAAGAGGGAATGAAGGCCGAATTCCGGCTTCTCCAGCATCCCGAGCTCTCGTTTGAAGGCAGGCTTATGAGCCTGGACCGCGCCGTTGACACGAAGTCGCGGACCGTAACGGCGCGCATCGAGTTGACCAACCGCGACCGAATGCTCAAACCGGGCATGGTGGGCCGCGCGAGCATTTTGCGGCACCGGTATGCCCACGCCATTGTGGTTCCGTCAGCCGCACTGGTTCGTTTGCAAAACGGAATTTGCGCCATGGTCGTCGAAAACGGCGTGGCCCGTCAGCGGAAGATTTTGATCGGAGCGACCAACGAGGACAGTTCGCTTATAAAGGACGGCCTTCATGACGGCGACAAGCTCGTGGTGACCGGCGCCTTTCAGGTGAGCGACGGGACAAAGGTTTCGTACTAAGATTTTTGTGTGAATGATTGATTCCTGTTCCCCCTCTCCCAGTGGGAGAGGAGGCCAGGGGGTGAGGTCGCCCCGCAGAGGCGGAAATTTCGCCGTCCATCGTTTGCGAAACGCATGGTTTAAGGAGAAAACGACATGACCAAATTTGCTTTGAAGAACCCGGTGTCTGTGATCGTTCTGGCCGTGCTCCTTTTCATCACCGGTCTGATGAGCTTCACAAGCATGCGCCGGGAGTCTTTCCCCGAAATCAAGATTCCGTATATCTACGTGACCACCGTGTACGCCGGCGCAAACCCGCCCGAGGTGGAAAACCTCATCACACAGAAGATCGAAGACAAACTCGACGGGGTCGACGGGGTCAAGGAGATGACGAGCTCGAGCAACGAGGGCTTTTCCAACATCTTCCTGGAATTCGAGCCCACGGTCAAGGTGGAGGATGCGCTACGACGCGTCAAGGACAAGGTCGATCAGGCCAAAGGAGATCTGCCCATCGACGCCGAAGAACCCATTACCCAGGAATTGAATATCAGTTCTATTCCGGTCGTCAACATCGCGCTGTATTCCGACTACGATCTGGAACGCCTCGAATCGCTCGCCGACAACCTCAAGGACCGCATGGCGAGGATCCCAGGCGTTTTGGAGGCCAAGGTCCAAGGCAAGCGGGACAAGGAAATCGCCGTCGACGTCGATCCGGCGCTTCTGGAGCAGTACGGATTGACTTTATCGGACATTTCCAAGGCTATATCCACCCAACACGTAAACGTGCCGGGTGGCACCATGATCGCGTCCGGGTTCCGCTTTTCCATACGGGTCACGGGCGAACTCACCGACCCCTCGCAGTTTAACGACCTGATTGTGCGCTCGGTGAACAACAAGATGATCCGGGTCAAAGACGTGGCGCATGTCGCGTTCACCTACACACGAGACCGGCAGTCCATCTCGCGCACAAACGGCAAGCCATCGCTCACCTTGACTGTAGCGAAGAGAACGGGCGAGGACATCGTGCGGATCGTGGACGAGGCGAAAGCCATTCTTGACGAAGACAAGACGCACTGGCCGGCTGGAACCCATTACGAAATCACCTACGACATGTCGAAGGACATCCGCCAGATGGTGGACGAGCTGCAGAACCACCTGCTCATGGGCATCATTCTCGTGCTGCTGGTGCTCAGTTTTTTCCTTGGCGTGCGCAATTCGCTCTTCATCTCCACGGCCATCCCGTTTTCCATGGCAATGGGTTTCATTGCCCTGAGCTACATGGGCGTCACGCTCAACATGGTCGTATTGTTCTCGCTTGTCATGGTCCTGGGCATGCTGGTTGACGACGGCATCGTGGTTGTGGAAAACATCTATCGGCATCTGGGCATGGGAAAAAGCCGTTTTCAGGCCGCGCTCGACGGCACCAGAGAAGTAATGGTGCCGGTGTTCACGGCCACGCTCACCACGGTGGCGGCATTCACGCCGGTGCTGTTCATGCCGGGCATCATGGGTGAATTCATGAAATATCTGCCGATCACCGTCAGTATCACCTTATCCGGCTCCCTATTTGTCGCGTTTGTTTTTAACCCGGTGTTCGCTTCTCTCACCATGACCAACCGGGATGCACACAAGCTGGAAGGCGGTGAAAAAACCGGGTTCGAGCGGTTCAAGGACCTGTACCGAAACCTTTTGCACCGCGTCCTGAACCACCCGTGGTTGCTTGCGATCTTATGTCTCCTGTTTGTGATCTCAGGAATTTTCATGTACGGGAAATTTGGACCCGGCGTGGTGTTTTTCCCGGTGATCGAGCCGGATGTCGCGTCGGTCCAGATCGAGGGTCCCATATCGCAGGACATTGCGATCACCGACTCCGTCATCAGGACTCCCGAGCGCATCGCCATGACCATGCCCGGCAGCTTCGCTTCCGTCAAGACCATCAGCACCATCGTCGGCTCTGGCAAGTCATCCCGGATGACGAGCAGCCAAGTCGAAAGCAACAAAGGGTACATCGACATCGTGTTCAAAGATTTCGAGGAACGGATGGTGTCGTCGTACAAAACCATGACGTGGCTGGAAGACACGCTTCCCCAGCTTGTGCCCGGCTGGAAACTGCAGGTCATCAAACAGGCAATGGGCCCTCCGACCGGAAAACCCGTGGAACTTGAGGTGAGCGGCGACGATTATAATCAACTGAGCCAGCTCGCCGACACGTTGCTGAATCTGGTACGAGAGGTTCCCGGTTTGACAAACGTCATAACCGATTACGACCCGGCGCGGCCGGAGATACGCGTTAACGTCGACCGGGAACAGGCCAAACTGCTGGGATTCTCCACGCTCGACGTCGCCTCGGCCGTGCGCGGCGCGATTTACGGAAACGAAGCGGGGAAGTACCGGGTGGGCAAGGATGAATACAAGATTATGGTGCGGCTCGCACCGGAAATCCGGGAAGACCTCAACGGCCTTAATGAGATCGTCATTTCCAAGGACAACAAAGAGGCGCCGCTGACGAGCGTGGCCACCATCACCCAGGGTGCCAATATTCTGTCCATCAAGCACGTTGACGGCAAACGCACGGTGCTGGTCACGGCGGAACTTGCGCCGGGCCAGAAAGACGAGCAGGGACCCAAAAGACTGGCAATGGCAGCGGTCAGAAAAGTGAGGCCGCCGCTCGGGTACACCGTCCGGCCGGGAAGCGGCAACCGCATGCAGGCGGAATCGCAGGCCTTTCTTGTCAAAGCATTTTTAGTGGCAATGGGTCTTGTGTTTCTCACCATGGTGTTCCAGTTCAATTCGCTGTTTCAGCCGTTTCTGATTCTTTTCGGAATATTGCTTTCTCTGGGCGGCGTCTTCTGGGGGCTCCTGATCACTAACAAGATTAGCGCGTTTGTCAATCTATTGACGGGAGGCAGGGCGGATCTGCGCGACGTGACGTTCGCCATCCTCATGAGCGGCGTTGGCATCATCGCACTTGCGGGCGTGGTTGCGAAAAACGGCATCGTGCTTATTGACTTCATGAACAGGCTCAGGAAGAGCGGTCGCCCGCTCCGTGAGGCGGTTATCGAGGGAGGGGCCACGCGTTTGCGCCCTGTCCTTCTCACGGCAATCACAGCCATGATCGGGCTGCTGCCGATCGCGACGGGCGTGGGGCTCGATTTTATCCACCTTGGAGTCGTGACGCGCTCCGAAACCACCCAATGGTGGGCGCCAATGGCATGGGCTATCTTCTGGGGTCTGCTCTTTAACACCCTTCTGGTGCTGATAGTGACCCCCACATTCTACTATGCATGGGAACATTGGCGGGCAAAATCGCGTGCGAGGAAGAACCCGTCTCCAAGCGCGTGATTTTTTTGCCGCCAGGTTTTCGGGCGCGACACGCGTAGGCTTGCTTGCAGATTACCAAAGCTGCTTAGCTTGCCGTGATTTAACGTCCGTTCTGTGCCGTCCAACCGATTGAAAAAGCTTCAGGGACGATGTATTTTGGTTCGGGAAAACTGCCGGGAAACATCTGAACGGAAGGGTGTTTGCGTATGCGTACGGTACGTGCCGGTATTGTCGTAGCCGCCGCACTTGTATTTGCAAACTGCGTTGCCACTGTTCCGCCTCCGCCTCCTCCGGTGGTGGTGGTGCCTCCACGGCCAAGCGATGCTGCCGTATGGGTTCCGGGCCACTACAAGTGGAAACCGTGGATGCGCAGGTACGAATGGATCCCGGGGCACTGGAAAATGAGAAGGGGTCGGGTCTGGATAGTCGTTCCATAATCCGATTGGAATTTGCACGCGGCTCCCACATTGTCAGTCTTGTCCGTCAACGCCTTCAGGGCATCTGACTAATGGGGCAAAACGGATCTATCGTGAAGGTGAACAAAGGGTCGTCTGATGGCCAAAGTTCTCTTTGTTGAGCCGCCGCCGACGCTCGGCTGGACAGTGGGATCCAGGGTGTCCAAGGCCGGCAGGCGCCACCCATGCCTCAATGAAACTGGCGAGCAGGTTTACAGTTACCAGAATCTCTCCTGTGCGGCCGTGCTCAGAAATGCCGGTCATGCCGTCGAATATCTCCACTGCCCCACGCAGCGGCTCGACCTCTCCGCAACAAAACAGGAAATTACAAAGAGACGGCCCGATATGGTCGTCATTATGGTGGAGCACATCAATGCGTCGGTGGCATGGGAGATAAGCCGGCACGCCAAGGACGCTGCCGTGGCCGTGGTCTGGGTCGGGCCGTTTGCCACCGCACTTCACCAAAACGAAATAAAACGCGCCTGCGCCGATTATATCCTGCGCAAAGAGTGGGACTATTCCGTTGGACGGCTTCTTGATGCGCTTGGGAGCGGGAAGGACCTTGCCGGAGTCGGGGGACTCACCTGGAAAGACAGGTCCGGCGCTGTGCGCGTGAACGAGGATGACGACCCAATAGCGGACATGGACGCCCTTCCCATTCCGGCGTACGATCTTCTCGACCTGAGCAAATTTTATGAAAGCGTGTTCGTTGCGTTTCCGGCCGCCACCATGATCACCTCCCGCGGCTGTCCGTTCAACTGCATCTTCTGCTCCTACCCCCAGACCATTTACGGGCACGCATACCGGGCGATGTCGCCCGGCAGGGTGGTGCGCGAAATTGAATACCTTGTCCACGAATTGGGCGTCAGGGAAATCCGCATCGACGACGACACGTTCAACATCGACAGCCGGCGGGTCATTGACATTTGCAAACTCCTGGTGGAACGCTGCGTGCCGGTGCTGTATTCGGTGCAGGCCCGTGCCCAGCTCATGACCGACGAAATGGCCCACTGGCTCAAGAAGTCGGGTTGCCGCATGGTCCTGTACGGCGTGGAATCGGGCAACGAGGAAGTGCTTGCTCACATGCGCAAGAAGACCACCAAAGACGAGATCCGGCGCGGCGTGGCTATCGCCAAGAAGCACGGCATCGACGTGCTCAATTGCATTATGCTCGGGTTCTATTGGGACACCAAAGAAACCATGGAAGAATCCGTGAGGTTCGCGTTCGAGCTGAACGCGGAATTTACGCAGGTGTCCGCGCCAACGCCCTTGCCCGGCACCGATTATTACAGGTTGCTCAAGGACAATAATTGTCTGGTGACGGAAGAATGGGACAAGCACGACAGCGTGCACCATTCGGCGGTGGAACTGCCTCATCTGTCAAACGATGTTATCAACCGTTACCTGTCCGCGTTCTACCGCCGGTATTACCGGAGGCCCGAATATCTCCTGATGATGCTTGTGCGTTCCTTCCGGTCGTGGGGCAACTTCACGCAGAGCCTGCGCAAATGCAGTGTACTCTTCACAAAGTAGACGTCCCGCGACTTCCTGGTTTCGGCGTGTGTGGCCCGACGAGCGTGTTGGTTGTTTGACACATCGAGCCGCGTAGAGTATAATCACAGAGCGCGCCCGACCTCACACGGACCGCTCGCAAAGAATTCAAAGCCCGGGACAGCCTGACTCATGCCGTTTACGCTCAAAGACTATTCCGACATCAAGGAGCTCGCCAAGGGCGGCATGAGCAGGATTTACCTTGCCACGCAGATCTCACTCAACCGTAAAGTTGTCATAAAGGAAATGGCCGCCGGTCTCGTTACCACGAAAAACGAAATCAAACGGTTCGAAAACGAGGCGCAGGCGGGCGCATCGCTCTCCCACGACAATATCATCAGAATCTACGATTTCGGCGAAGAGAAGGGGTCGTTCTACATCGCAATGGAGTTTGTTGACGGATTGGACCTCGATCAGCTGCTGAAACAGGAGGACTTTCCCAGGGAAATCGGGATGATGATTCTGCAGCAGGCGCTGAAAGGCCTGGCCTATGCCCACGAACACGCCGTTGTTCACCGCGATGTAAAGGCGGCCAATATCCTGGTGGCTCGCAGCGGCGCCGTAAAGGTGGTTGATTTCGGACTTGCCTACGCGGGCGCGCGATCGGCTCAGCTGACGTCCACGGGGGCAATTGTCGGAACGCCGGTGTACATGTCACCCGAACTTGTGAACGGCGAAGAAACCAAAGACGCCTGCATGGATATCTGGGCCGCCGGCGTGCTGCTCTATCGGCTGGTTACCGGGGAGTTTCCATTTACAGGAGAGAATGTCCCCTCCACGCTTATCACCATCGTCCAGAACAAGGAAAAACCCGCGGAAGAACTCGACAAGACGTTGCCGCACTTTCTTGCCGAGCAACTTCACGCCTGTCTGGAAAAAGACCATGCCAAACGGCTTCCCGCCTTCATGCCGCTGATCCAAGCGCTGCAGGATTATTTTTTCGAACTTGGCGTCCGCGATCCGATTGACATGATAAAGAAATACCTCTCCGACAAGGGCTCGGCGATGGATGAGCTGCAATCGCTCCTTGTCCGGTATCACCGGAGCAAGGGGGACGAATTCTCCAGGGCTGGGAAATATGCTACGGCGCTTGCACACTATAAGGAGGCCCGAAAGCGCGATCCGAAAAGCGCGGAGCTTGCCCGGCTCGTCCGGTCTTTGGAAGAGCATTTTGCCGACACGTTGACCACCAGGACCGCAAAGGTTGGGGAATACGTGATGACCGAGGTTCGCGCGAGGAAAAGGGGTGGAAAGCGGCGACGATTTGTTGCCTGGAGCGTGGCGGTTTGTACGACGATGGTGGCTGCGGGCCTGGCAGCTATTTACTTATGGCAACCAGGACCCGTGGAGAAAGCGTTCGAACGGATCATCGCGCCCGCGGTGGGCCGTGTTGCAGACGCTATCCGCGAAAAGCTTGACTCGCGCGTATCGCCGGCGCCTGCGGCTCACGGTGCTGTTCGGGACCCCGACACTGGAGCGGACAAAATGCGGGCGCGCTTGCAGGCCGGCAACGTCTCTTTGACGGACAACGGTACCGCTCAGCCCAGTCCGGAGACGTCTTCGGATTCCGGTGTGCGGGTTCGCGCGCTGCCCGTAAAGGACAGCACAGGGCTACGGGCGAAGGCGGCTGTAGAACCCCAAGGTCTTGTGCGGGTGCTGGTGAATCCGGTTTACGCAGAGGTAAAAATAGACAATGGGGAAACCATGACGCTCGATCAGAGAAGCGATGGCGAATTGTTTGGAACGGGCGTGCATCAGTTCACCGCGTCTGCCGAGGGATTTGCGTCCATTACCGACACCGTTACGGTAGCCGGCAACGACACGCATTTCGTGATGCTCAACCTTATGCCGGGGGAACGGAAATCCGGCGAGCTTGTGATATATTCCGATATGACATCCGAGATGTACGTTGACGGAGAATTTAAGGGAAACACGCCCACCACGGCGCCCCTTGTCCTGCGCGAGGGACAGCACACCGTTGTATTCAAGCGTCCCGGATACAAGCCTTACGAAAAGTCAATTTATATAAAGTCCGGTGAAACGAGCGAGATAAAGGTGGAATCCGGAGCAAAGAAACCCGGGGAATGATTTCGGGAACGCGCCCGATGTCACCCGCTAAACCTTCCTGATCGGTACCCAGAACAGAAGCATCATTGAGGGGAGCGAAGCGCAGAACGAAATGATGAACATGTTCAGGTAACCCATATGTTCCACGATAACGCCTCCGAACCCGCCGAAAAACGTTGAAAAAAGAGACATGATGGCTGAGCCGATCGCATAATGTGATGCCTTGAATTCCGGTTTGCATGTGCGCAGAATGAAAACGATAAGCACCGCGTTGCCCAGACCGCCTGCAATCTGTTCATAGCAATGCACTGCGGCGATGACTGCCAGCCCCGAAACCGTGGACGCAGAAGGTTTTTGATAGGCCAGCCATATATAGGCCCATATGTTGAAATTCATAAGGATCGTAAGCGGCCAGATCGATTTTTTAAGCCCTGCCTTCTTGATCCAGATACCGCCGATGGAAGTCCCGGCAATCGCGCCAAAAGCGCCGAGGAGGCCGGAAAGCCAGGAAAGCTGCCCCTTGGTAACACCGAGTTCGCGCATGAGAAAAGGCGTTCCCATTGAAAAAAGTATTTCATCTCCCACCTTGTAGAAGATAATGAAGATGATCACCAGAATGAACCTGTCCTGCCTGCTGTAGGTGAGGAACGCATTATAGAACTGTTTAACAACGGTAGACAGGTTAATCCCTATATAAGGTTTCTTTGATTCGAACTGGGGCAATTTCCACAGGTGAAACAGGGTGCATGCAAGCATCACAAGCGATGCGCAGCCAAATGCCAAGCCCCATGGCGCATATTTATCGCCTGCGCACATTTTTGAAGCAGCGAATCCGGCAGCCACAGCCACCAGCGCGCTTCTGGCCAGTATCAGGGCCAGCCGGTAAGCGAAGACCCGGTAGCCGGTGTAGGCCGCCTGTTCCGCCGGATCGGTGAGACCCTCCATGTAAAAACCGTCGATTGAAATGTCGTTGGTCGCGGAAAGGAATGCCAGAATCACAAAAGAAATCACGATGAACGTCATGTACCCGCCGGAACCTGCCTGAAGCGGAAGGAAATTGGTGAGTGCGATCATTGCAGTGAACAGCGAAATAAGTGCTTGCAAGATGATCATCCACGAGCGTTTTCTTCCCAGGATGTCGACAAACGGAGCCCAGAGAAACTTGAGGTTCCATGGAATCCCCAAAAAATTGAGGTAACCGATATATCGTTCCTTCATGCCGATGTCGGTGAAGAAAACGGACGACATAAGACGGATGATGCCGTAAGGAAGGCCTTCGGCGAAATACGTGGTAAAGCACCAGACCGATGGTTCTTTGAGAGGGGATTCTTTCATATTGTTGGAAATAAAAATAGGGTTCGCCACGGCGAACCCCTACAAAATCAATCGTAAAGGCAAACGTTATTTCGCGATGTAAATGTCCGGCCACCTGTCGTTTGCCGTATGGAAGGTGAGACGCACCGCGTCCTTCTGCGGTGTTCCGATGTTCCACACATACACTTCGTAGTCGTAAATATCGTGTTCCTGGCCATAGATGGTTGCGCACCAGACCATCCACCGGCCGTCCGGGCTGATCTGCGGGAAATACTCGTGCGAGCGCCGGCCAGGCAGGTCCATGAACCTGAATTTCTTGTCGACCGACAGACCGCCGGGAACGGCGAGCGGTTTTCCGTTGTCGTCAAGATCGATTTTGAGCTCCTCGGTGCTGCCGTTGCCTTGGCCCTCGTTCATGCGTACGACCGACTTGTTGTTCGGGAACCAGGAAATCTCGCAACCCGCGCCCGTGGTGTACCACTCCTTTTTGTCAAAGTTCCAGATGCCGGTTTGACGCGTGGTGCCGCGAAGCGTTATGGCAAGGAACCTTCCGTTAGGCGACAGCTCGGGTTGCTGCGCCCACGTGCTCTTCTTGAATTGCTTCTCCGCATCGAATAGTTCCTTTTCCTCGCCGGTTGCAAGGCACTTGATAAACACCTTTGACGCGCGGGCAAACACGATGGAATCGCCGGTCGCCCGCCACGTTCCCCATGCCGCGCTTTCCGCCGCCTTCTTCTCGCCGGTGCCGTCGGGCTTCACCGTCCACAGGTCCCATTTGTCATTCATCTCCGCGTCGTTCTCCGCTACCCACCCCGCTTTGCTGCGGCAGAAGAGGATGGTTGCACCGTCGGGGGAGAAACGGGGAAACCAGTCCACGTTGTCCGGAGTATTGGTGACCGGTTTCTGGTCCGTGCCGTCTGCGTTCATGATCCAGATATCGTGCTTCGAATGGACGCGCGACGTTGACCACACTATTTTTCCGTTTATCTTTCCCTTAAGCCCGTCGAGCGCTTTCTGCTCGTCTTTGGTGGGGGTTACGGGAGCTCCGGTCGGGGCTTCCTGGGCCCGTAAAAGAAAAGCAAGAGAAATAACGGCACATCCGACAATCCAAAGCACTCGCTTGTTCATGAGCCTCTCCTCCGCGGTTAAGGGTTGTAATCTTCAATCGGCAACTGTCAACCTTCAACTTTGAACTTTCAACTTCATTTCATTTCCATCGGTTGCCACAACTGGCCGTAATTGAACAGATCGCGCGCAACCATCATATAAATAACCACCCGTTTTTTGTCAAGAACGTTCTTCCGCGCCCGGTAAAACTTGTCGCGCACGAGCGGACCGCCGCCCCAGCTCGTTACGATGTCGAGCGGGATGCCGGTGAGGGCCGAAACGTGGGCGCCTACACCGGCCGCTTTGCAATCGACAAGCTCGAACACGCCGGTAAAGCTGTCGCCGATCAGCATGATGGGCGAATCCGGGTTGGCGCCCTTATAGAGGGTGCCGTCGGGACTATGCACCTGTTTCGCCGCGATTTCAACGGCCGGGAAGGAGGTCTTGTCCGCTTCTGCAAGCTTGTCAACAAGATCGCCCTGGCGCATGAAGCTGGTGTCCTTTTCCGAATATTTGACGGACGACTTTGCAAGGTCCGGATACCATGCATAGTGTTTGATGCGGTCCGCAATGAGCTGCGCCGCCACTTCGAGCCCGCGGTCGGTCCAATGCGTGTCCTGACGTTGATACACAGCTTCCTTGTTCTTCGCGTCTTGCTTTTTTGCGGCGAGGAACGCCGGAAGAAGATCGATCACTTCGATGCCCGCGTCCTGAAGATTCTTCAGTATCTTTCTGCCATAGGGGTTGATTATCCCGTATACGTCCTTGGGCTGATTGTCGACGGGCAGTTTGTCGAAGTACACATCGGACTTATTCGGAACCGGAACAAAGATGAGCGAAATGTTTTTGCTCTTGAGGAACTTGCAGAATTCAACGAGATGAGGGATGGGGTTCTTGTCCGGGGCCTGGAGCGCCATGTCGCCGCAATTCATATAGGAGATTTCGCCGCGGAAGAACAGCCATCCTTCTTTTCCCTTGAAACCCATTTGCTTTTCCGGCAGCGTTTTGACAAAAGAGGCCGCCGCAAGGCGAAAGGGTTCGTCCTTCTTGGCCCAGACCGCGTAGTCGCCGAATGTCTTGATCTCCGTTTGGAACCGCGCGTTGTTCTCTTTGAAATTGTCGGACACCGATGCGTCGAACACAAAGGGGCCCGATGCGGCATGCTCGACGGCCGCCTGGGACGCGGGTTTCGGCTTTTCTTCCTTGAAATCAACAAGAAACACGTTGTACAGAATGGTTCCGTACGGATTGCCGCGGATGACAACGAGCGGGTCCTTCACAACGAATCCCTTGAGTTCCTTGATTGCACCCATGTCCGCATCCGGCGTGGGCCACTTGGTTTGTCCGGTCATGTCAACTACGTCCGTATTGAGTTTCGGATACCAGTAGGAGGCGAGGAGGTTGGCCCAGTCGATAACCTGATCTTTTGTCAAAAGCGTCGTTGTATAGTCGTTTCGTATCCAATCGAAGGCCTTTTGCCTGAGCGATTTGTCGAGGGCGTCTGTGTTGAGCCGGCCGTAGATTTCGCGGAACCCGTCTTTTGCCTCGTCGGGAATCGACGGGTCGAGAAACTTCACCCATGGCTTGAACTCGATCCGCACCCATAGCTGGGTACTGTCTCCCACGCCGTGAAGATACGCCGCGGCGATTTCCTGGTATGCCATGAATACCGACGGGTCTGCCCATTTTTCACCGTTTATCTGTGCGCCGATCTTGGAGAATCCGTCGGACTTGGTGATTTCCCACAGTTTGTTCTGGAGCGGGTCCCACGCAAGAGGCATGTCTTTTTCGGCGGAGGTCAGCGGTGTTTGCGAAAGGGAAACGCAGGGCGAAACGAGCGCTCCGCCGAACGTGAGGTCGGCAAGGCCGATTTTCTTTGCCGGCTTCTTGGGCGATACGGCCTGGTGGTCGAACCGGATCGGGTTTGCGAAGTATGCGGCGTAGTCGAGGTTGGCCAGCGTGGGTACGGCGATGGAGCGGATCATGACGCGCGAAGTCACTCGATTGTAGTTCTTGAGAACGTTTTCAAACGGCGCAGCGGAGACCGAACCGTATGCTGCCGCGGTCGCGGCGACAAGGGCGATTGTCCTAACGTGTCTGAACATGGGGGCCCTTTCTTATTGTTTTGATGCCAGGGTGAGGGGAACGTCTTGCCATCCTTCGTTTCCATACCTGAAGTCGCGTTCGACAATTTCCCACACCACGAGTTTTTTTCCTTTAAGAAGGCCGGGTTTCCGCGCCAGCGATTCGCGAACCAGCGTGGATGCGCCGCCGTCGCTCACGATTGAGGCGATAGGTTGTTTGAGCTCATTCGCAATGTGGGAGATCCATCCCGCAGAGCGCGGTTCGTCAGACTGGTAAATGCGGGAAAAACTGTCGCCGAGGAGCACGATCAGAGAGTTTTTCGGGTCGTCTTTGTACAAATGCCTTCCGGCTTCATTGCCTTTTTCATCGCGTTCCACCTGATACACCTGGTAGCATTTCGTTTTTTCGGTAGGGAAATTCATGCCCAGTTCGTGGATCTTAAGGTTGGTCAGTGTGGTCATGACCCCCACGTCGCCGATGCGGTCGATGGACGTGGAATCAATCGCATACTCCGTTGTCCCGGCCCGGTACCACGGATACTGTTTGATGCGCTCGGCAACCACGTGGGCGGCCGTGCGCACTCCCCGAGCGCGCCAGTGCGTATCCTTTGAAAGGTACATCGAATCGCCCGCAATGGAATCGATTTTACGTTCCGCGAGGAACGGGGTGAACAGGTCCACCGCGTCCACGCCGGCGGCGCGCAGATCGTTGATCGCCTTGAAGGAGTTTCCGGCCCGCGTGACAAGGTCGGGATTTGCGCTACCCGCCAGCATGTCGGGATAGATGCTGGGCTTCCCCGGGATAATCACCACGAGGAGGTCGACCCCGAATGCGGCGAGCTGTTTCTTGAAGGTCACGGCGGCCTGAATGGGGTTGTCCGACACCACCTGGTCATTCGGATCGACCTTGAGGGCGCGTTTGTCGAGCACATACGGCCTGATAAGGTAATCGACATCCTGTTTGTAAAAGAACCATCCGTTTTTCCCGAGCACTCCTTTTTCCCCGAGGTCCCGGTACAGGGCATAACGCAGGAAAAACATCACGGGCCGTGTTGACGTGGTGAAAATCGAAGTGTTCTCGATTTCCTTTTCAAAAGGCCGTAGGTACTTGGCGTTCCAGAATATCACAGGCAGGTTCTTCACGATCAGGGCGACATCGTCGATGGGGCCCGGTTTATGATACTGGATTGCCATGCGGCCCGTGGATTCCCTGATCGCGGCAATGGTTCTACCTGAGGCCGCCTTGTCGCCGGAGCGAAGGTTGGCCATCAGAGTGTCAAAACCCGCCTGATAGAGCGAAATCGCAACAACCGCCCCCGATTTCGGGTCGGCCTTCACATGCCGGTTATAGGTGAGCGCCGTCTTCTGCAATTCGGCTGCGTCGACCATCGCCTCGTCGGCCTGACTTTGTTCCTGTTGGGAGTCCCAGGCAGCCGCAGTGTCGGCGCCGGCCTTCGGGATTTCCGCGGCGATCGAATCGACCCTCGCCTGGATGCGAGCGACAAGCGAGTTCATTGTTCCGGCGCGTTGCACCGGAGTGGCAAAGGTGTCTTCGAACAGGTCGAAGAACTGGATGCGCTTGCCGCTTCTTACTTCGTAAACCGCCTGTGTGATGGGCAGCGCAAAAATAAGAAACACGAAGACGATGGTGCCGACGAGTTCTGCCTTTTTCATACCGATGTTTCCCCTGGCCTAGAACTGAAAGTAAAGGAACGGGCTGAATGTCTGCGTGAACATGCCGAGAATCGCATAAAGAAAAATGAGCCCGCACAGGACGATCTTTCCGAACGACAGACCTTTTTGCACCCATTCGTAAGCCTGAACCGGCTGCCAGACAAAGATCGCGCAGATCGTCATTTCACAGATATGGCGTGTGGAAAATATCTGGGTGGTGAGCAGGGGCGCGGATGCCGATGCATGGACAACGCCGACCATTGCCCCCCAATATCCCATTGCCTGCGACAGCGTTGGCGCGCGGAACAGGACCCATCCGAACAGCACAACTACAAACGTCAGGGCGACCTGCAGCCATCCCGGGGCCCAATCGTAAACCGTCTTTTTTCCCCGGATGCGTTCGAAGATCAGGAACGCGCCCTGATACAAGCCCCAGACAACAAAGGCCATGCTTGCACCGTGCCAGAGGCCGCAGAGGAAAAACGCGAGCCCGAGATTTATGTAGGTGCGTACCTTTCCCTTCCGGTTGCCCCCGAGCAGCGCAATATACAGATAATCCATGATGAAGGACGACAGCGATATATGCCATCTTTTCCAGAATATGGAAATGCTTTTCGATAGATACGGCGCATTGAAGTTCTTGATGAACTCGATTCCCAGCATGCGCGCCAAGCCCACGGCCATGTCCGAATAGCCGCAGAAATCGAAGTAGATCTGGAAGCTGTAGGCCAGCACCCCCCACCAGGCGTTGAGCACGCCCGGCGCGTCGGCGCCGAACGCCGCGTCGGCGATGCCCGCGGCCGGGTCTGCAAGAAGGATTTTCTTTGCAAAGCCGAGGATGAAGATGGCAGTGCCGCTCGAGAATTTTTCAATGGTATGCTCGCGTTCCATCAGCTGGTCGGCCACGGTCTGATACCGGATTATGGGGCCGGCAATAAGATGGGGGTACAGCCCGAGAAAACAGGAGAACGCGCCGAACGAAGGCGCCTGCTTGGCATCGCCTCTGTAAACATCAATGACGTAACTCAGCGCCACGAACGTGTAGAACGAAATACCCGAGGGCAGCAGCACCTGGAGGATGTGAAAGGTATGGGTCGGACCGCCGCACAGGTGAAGCAGGCCGTTGACACCCCCCATGAAAAACATGTAGTACTTGAAGAACCCGAGCAGCGCAAGGTCGGTCACAATTGCGAATACAAGGGCGAATTTGCGCTGTTGCTTCGTCGCGCCGGGCTTTACAATGAGCTGGCCGCACCAGTAATCCTTAATTGACGTTATGAACAGAAGGAGGGTAAACCAGGGCACGAGCCATCCGTAAAAAACATAGCTCATCACCGTTATCCAGACGTTTTTTATGTACATTCCCTTCCATTTGAAGGGAAGGAGGAAATACACCGTCAGAAAAAACGGCAGGAAATAAAACAGGAATATCTGTGATGAAAAGACCATTACGTTTCTCCCTGAGCCGCAAGGATGTTGTGGTGAGTTACTTCGCGATATCCGCTCTTACGGTGAAAAACTTTTCGAGGTCAGAGTCGGAATACTCGTCGTCCACTGCGTCTTTCCACACTTTGTCAATCGGCGTAATGAGCCACAATTTCTGCTTGTTTCCCACTTCAAACTTGTCGACGGTGCCTGCAACGTTTTTCTTCATTGCGTCCTTGATCTGGGAACGTGGAATAAGCGGGTTGTAGTGCCCGATAAGAATGTCCTGGCCTTTGTACGTTCCCTTCACCACGCTCAGCACGCGGTATTTCATCATGTACACGTAATTGTAAAGGTCGTTTGAGGCGAATTTGCCGGGAATTTCCGTGATTCGGGCGACGACAACAAGCGTGTCGCCGGAGGTTTTTGCCGGGGCGCCGGTCTTATCGGATGCAGGTTTCGTCTTGGCAACGACTTTCTTTGGGGCAGGCGCGGCTGCGGAATCGGCCTGGGCAAAGGATGATGAGAAAAGGAATGCTCCGCACAACAAGACGGTGGCCGCGGACATCAAACATTTCATAAGAACCTCCTTGGTGAATGATAGCTTTGTCGTGTTCGTTCGAACTGACGGTTTCCCCTTGATCGTATTCCTCCATGATACAAAAGCCTGATTTCTCATGTCAACTCCTCGGAAACATTTTCGGCAGGCATTCGGAAACCTTTCTTGGATCATAACCAAGGTCCACAATTGCTTCGGACGGATCAAGGTTCGCATCCTGCGTTATTCCCGCTATGACCTGCCATGTGAGCGGCGGGTCGTTCATAAACATTTTCATTGCAAGCGCAAGCATCCGGCAGAGCCACACGGGCACATGAAGAATGGGCTTGCGTTCCATCCCTAGAAGCCTGAGACACAGTTTGGCGAGATCAATCACGCGTATCGGTTCACCGCCGCTCAGGTTGTAGGTTTTTCCAAACGCCTTCTCGTTGCCGCAGATAGCAAGCAACCCGTTGTTGACATCGTCGACAAACACAGGCCGCTTGACCGGCGCGCCGTTTCCGATAAAAGGAACCGCCGGATATTTCTTCAGGTACTTCAGGAAGAGGTCGAATTCCTGGCCGCCGCTCCTGCCGTACACCAGTGTGGGGCGGACGATGGTGTAGGAAAGCCCCGATTGCCTCACGATATTTTCTGCCTCGCGCTTTGACAGGGAATATGGCGTGGGGCGCGGGTACGCCACCGATGCCGACGAAACGTATACAAGGTGCCGGATGTTTGCCCGTTTAGCCTCGTCAATGATGTTGCGTGTGCCTTGAACGTTGATTTTACGGAAGGCCGACTCGTTTTTCGAAAGAATGATCGCGGCCAGGTGCAGCACGGTTGAAACGCCGTCGCACACGCCGACGCAATCCTGCTTCACGGAGACGTCGGCACAGCGGATGTCCGCTGCGTAATCCTTGACCCTGGACACATACGGATCGTGAGGCATGAACACAACGCGTACGCGCTCGTTGCGTTTCGCGAGCATTTGCACAAGCACGCTGCCCATGGCTCCTGTTCCGCCGGTCACGAGAATCATCGCGTAGTGTACCCTTTCGCCAGATAGCGCGCCATAACTCCCACAACCCGGAGGCCGTAGGTGATCGGGTTGAGGTACGAAGTCTCGTCGGCATACCGTGTCGGAACGGGCAATTCCGCAATGGAGAGGCCGCGGCTTCGCGCAAGCGCGATCACCTCGAGGTCGAAATCGAAACTCGAACTGAGGCGGTCAAACGGCAGGGTGTCGAGCGCTTTCCTGCTGTAGAAAAGCATACCGCTGTGATAATCGGTGAGCCGCAGCCCGAATACGATATTTTCAAAGAACGTCAGGGTTCTGTTTGCAAGGTATTTGTACATCGGCATGCCGCCGGAAAGCGCGGTGCCCGGGGCAATGCGCGATCCCTGGAGGATGTCGATGCCCCGGCCCGCCATCGCGTTCACACCTTCCTCAATAGCCTCCGGAGGGTATTGGCCGTCTGCGTGCAGGCACACGGCGATGTCGCACTTGTCCTCTTTGCACCGCGCCAGGCCTTCGCGTACCGCCGTGCCGTAACCACGGTTCCAGCTGAAATGCACTGCGCGAATCCTTTCGTTTCTTTCGCACAACCCGGCCACGACCGTGCGGGTATCGTCGCGTGAGCCGTCGTTGATGATCCACACATGCTCGACATGCAGCCAGAGGCTGTGCGGGATGCGGGCAATAACCGTTTCAACGTGCCGGGCCGCATTGAACGCGGGCATGAAAATGGATATCGAGGGGCCAATCAGACTGCCTCCCTGCATGCATGCGCAGCGCTGTATTCCTTTATGAAAAACGTCATGGCCGATGTAAGTGCGTCTGCAAGCGATGCGGTCGGGTTCCAGCCAAGCTGTGTTCGCGCCGCAGAGATATCGGGCACCCGGCGATCGGAATCTTCGTACCCCGCGCCGTAAAATTCCATGGAAGTGACCGTCTGAGTGCAATAGGGGAAGTCGGCGCATTCGGGCCGCAGGTCTCGGTATAAGGCGATCATGGTTTTCGCCAGATCCGCGATAGTGGTCTCATTGGAGGGGTTGCCGATATTGAAAATGCGCCCTGTTGATTTTTGCGGATGCTCGAGAATCGCCATGACCGCGTCCACGGCATCCGCAATGTCCGTGAACGTGCGCCTGTTTCTCCCCCCGTCAACCAGTTTGAGTGGTTTCTGCGAAAGGAGCGCCTCCATGAAACACGCAAGGACGCGCGGCACTCCGTCGCCGTCGATGCCGGGCAGAAAATCCATGCGCGGGCCGATAAAATTGAACGGCCGCACAATGGTGTAGTCGAGGCCGTGTTCGACCCCGTGAGCATAAATGGCGCGTTCAAGCAATTGCTTTGCGCACGCGTAGGTCCACCGCTGAGCGCGGACCGGCCCCAGAACAAGGGGAGTGGTTTCCTCACGGAAGATATCGGTGCCGGAGTTGAACGGCATGCCCGCCTTGTACGAGACCGTTGCACCGTACACTTCGCACGTTGAGAAGTGTACCAGCCGTTTTCCAAGTTTGGCGCACCGTTCCACAATGGCAAGCGGCCGGGTAAAATTGCTTTTGATCACTTCCAAGGGGATCGTGTTGTACAGCGACGGGTTGCAGAGCGCAACAAGCGAAACAACCGTGTCGCTTGTGCGAATGTATCCTTCCACGGCATCGGCGGAGTCGATGTCGATGTTTGCGTAGGTAAGCCGAGGGTTGGAAAGGTGCGGGGAGATTTTGGACGGGTTTCTGTCCACGCCGTAGATGCGCCAATTTGTGTCGTTCAGAATCCGCTCTACAAGGTGCGAGCCTATGAATCCGCCGCAGCCGAGAATGCACAGTGTCTTTGGTGCCGTGCTCATGGTTCAAAAGCGCTTTTGCTGTATCCTTTACTGCTGCACGCTGAAAATGCCGGTGACGTCAGAATAGTTGTTTGTATTGTAATCCATGATTTTCAGGATGCACGTGGAACTCGGATAGGTAAAGGTCCCTCCCGGTTCCGAACCGATGACCCATGTGTAGGACGTCAGCGAAGCATCCAACGATTCGGTGAGGATGTCGCCGAATGACTTGCCGCCGTCCGTTGAAAGCAGGATTCGAAGGGAGGACAGCTTGGCCGGAGTGTCTTTCCAGGTTATGGTCACCGTGGAACCAACGGCCAGGGTTTGGCCGGTTATCGGATTTGTTATGACAATATACTGAATTGAAAACGGGGCGCTGGTCCCTGCGGAATAGGTATTGCTGTTGTCTTCGACCATAATCTGAAAGCTGTCGGTGTAATTGCTTATCGGCAGAACGGCTTTTGCGGAATAATTATTGACCGTTGTAACAGACGCGAATTGCTGCCATCCGGTTCCAATGTTGTAATTATACGAAATCTTCGGGCTGGCAACCGATTGTGTCCAGGATACCAGAAGCGTGTCTCCTGCCGCGACTTTTTGTCCTGCAACGGGTTTCGTAATGGCAATGGCCGTCTTTACGGACGTCGGACTGTTGCAGGATGCTGCCAGAAATGTCATCGCACAGAGTGCCGGTACGCACGCAATCAACAGTGATTTTTTCATGGTAAAGCCTTCCGTTTATATTAGAATAAGAATGTCTTTACGCCCATAAATACCGACCAGCGGTGAAACACATCGTTCCAATCCGGCCCGCGTGACCAGTCTTCCATAGGCGCCGGATCATAGGCATTGCCGGCCTGAGCATTTGTCGCGGAAGCGGTCTTCGCATGGATCGGAAGATACGCGGCGATGAATATCGGAAAATTGGACCGCGAGAATTCGAGCCCGTAGCACAATGTTGCGTTCCATACCTGGTTGTCCGGGTCCGGCGTCGGATCGTACGGCGTCCCGGTTTTCAGCGAAGGAATCCAATCGACTCCGAGCGGGACGGAAAACATCACCCCAAAGGAATGAACAAAATCTTCCATCCCTTTATATCCATAGAATGCGGAGGCCATGAGATTGGGCGGCGTATAACCGCCGATATCGCTTTCTCCATAGGGTTTGAAATAATAATAGAACCGGTTTTTTTCCGACCCGGTCATCAGGTCTTTTTGCTGTGGGGTAAAATTATAATATTGGTCTTTTCCGTAAAAGTTGATATTGAAAGGATATGAATAGACAAGGTCAAGCAACACCATGCTTTTGTCCATGTCGATTGTCTTTCCCATATCAAGGGTGAGGCTGTAGACGCCCGAGCCGAGCTGCAAATTGGTCGGAATATATTTCTGGTCCTTGTCGCCGCCGGTCGTTGCAGTATAGGAACCGGTCGGGACGGAAAGCGTAAAATCGTAGCTAAGATCGCCCGACGCGCCGAACGCGCCTATATAATCCAGACGAAGATCGCCCATGCCGTTATTAATAATCCCTGTTGTCGGGTCATCGACGGTTGACGTCTGCAAGGAACCCGTTTTTACCGAAAACGGAACGGTGAGCGCGAGAACCCCCGTGTACGTCGGCTTGATGCTGAAGCGAAGCTCAACGGCCCTCGAATCGGATAGTTTGGTCTCGGTCGAAGAATACATTCCCTGGATGTCAAGTAGTCCGCCGGTGAGCTCCCGGCCTATCCATTTTGCCGTGGCGCCTCCGGCGCCGCCAGATCCTCCGGCGCCGCAACCGCCGACACAGTCCCACGGCGTTGTTTTGACTATGGCGCGGCTGCTCCGGTCGATGTCGAAATTGTATAGAATGAAAAACACGAGCGCCGGCAGGAAAATGCCCAGGAATAAACCCCCCTCAACAGACAAAATCCGCATGTTTTTGCCCCGGCCGTTCATGGTCAGTTCCCTCCTATGTAAACATACGGTTTTGAGGTGCTGTTGAATTGAAGAAGGTCGGGCCTGACGTTAAGCAGCAAGGTCTTCGGGGAGGCAATTTGAACAATAAAGCAGTCGTAGACAATGGTGTTTGCCGAAGTTGACTTTGTCGCCAATGCGCAGAAGAAATTCGAGGCGTTGGTCCATTTGGGGCATTGCCATTCACCGCTTCCATACGCTGGAAGAATCTGGCCGACGTTGAAACTGTTCACAAGATTGTTGCCTGTGTCGGCGATCAGCACATACTGATGTTCCACCAGATTGCTTGAGGCCAAAGCGCCCATGTTATTCATGTTTTGGATGCCGCCGATATTCAAGAACATCATCCGGCCTGTGAGGAGGTGGTCTAGGGTCATCGAGGGATTGCAGGTCTGCACCCCGCTGTCAATTGCGAAAAAATGTTGCGAGACGGTATTTACGATATAGGCATTTGCATATCCCGTGCACATATAGGTGCCGTCATACGACATGCCGCCATAAAAAGGATAGGGAACAATCGAGACCTTCGTTCCTGTTATTTGTCCCGTGGTATCAATGGACACTTTATAGGTATGCTTCGTTGTCAGCGTGGAATAATCGACATGGAGAATATCCGTGGTGTCTGCATAGATAATGTACACATTGTTCAGATTGTCTTCATAAAAATGAGGATCGCTGCCGGGATCATCGATTAAATTCGGCACCGCACCGGTATCAAGCTTCTGGCAATAGGCGGCCGCATGCTTGCTGTTATTGGGATCAACAAGGTAATAGGCAACGAGCGCTCCATTAGGAGAGATTATCGGGCACCAAACGGCCCAATCCTGCTTGTCGCTCGGCCTCTTGAGCAATTGAGGAGTAACCAATGAATCGCTGAAATCGACAAAGTACAATAGTTGAGTTCCGCCGGCTATCTGTTTCGTATATGCCAATTTGACATTTTGCGTACCCACAAACGCCTTAAGGGTGTCTTTGGAAACAAATGCATTTGGCGGCGGCGGAGGCACCGGAGTTAGGAATTGCACCGGTTTGTACGGCCAGTTCTCGCAGGACCACAGCAGAAGGCCGGCAGCAACAATGGCGACAAATGAGAGAATGGTTCTCATGGGTACGTTTTTCCAATCAATTCAATGGGCCGTGCGGATTCCAGCACTGTCCCCGGCATGCAACCGCTTAAAATAATTGATTGCCTTCAACCATTCGTATAACAAACGATTCGGGCCCACCCGGTACCGGAATCTTGCCGCGATCCCAAATTTTTTTACGTGAATAATCTATAATATTTTTTGCAAAACAACCGAGTCTTTTTTCTTCCTGACGGTAAGAGAGAAAAGTTAAGCTTTATGCAACCTATCTTCTTGATTCACAAAATCAAACCGGAGCAGTCAAATTGGTAAATTTTTCACTGTTAGGAAGGGGTAAGGTAAGAAGAGGGGTGTACGTCCTTTACAAACCCGGCATGGATTTCTGCTCAACCCAGGCGCGAGCCTGCCTGGGTTGAGCAGCTTCCCGCAAAACCAGGGACGCAATTGAGTCGAGTGGCATTTTCCACCTTACCTGACGTTCATCCACCGAATTACCTGCCGCTCGCCGCCATCACCGATACTCACAACAAAATAAATTCCCGATTTCAAGCCATGAAGTTTTTCCCGTATGAACGCCGGAGAATTCTGCGCACTGCTAATGCTGGCAAGTTTCCGGCCTGCCGGCGAATAAATGACAATTTCCGCACGCGACGACACTATGGACCCCGGCACGGAATGCAAGGCAGGCTTGAACGGGTTGATAACCCCCAGTCCGGCACGCTGCCAGATAGTTTCTTTGAGCCAAGTGGTATCTTCCTGAAATGCATCCGGCACTTGAACCCAGACCCATGGATTGTCAAAAGAGACTGCGGAATTGGAAGTGTTTGCAGTGTCGGTGCTCTCAATGAGTTTCACATAAAGGGAATCTTTCAGATCGACAAGATATATCGACTCGGTATTGTGGGTTTGCTTCCAGGCACCACCCACAAGCCATTCCCTGTCTACTTGCAGGCCTGAAACGGCATAGTACGGATGGTTCGACCATTCAGGGTTGTTCCACTCCTTTTCGTATGCTTCACCAATTCCCTTCGTCGAGTCTACGGGCATAATCGTTCTGTCGGCAGGGGTGTTGTAGACCCTCAGGTCTTGGGCGTCATATCGGGAAATAAACAGCAGTTGATGCTCTCCCCACGTCCCGAGAATCGGGTGAAAGCAATGTGCGGCCGTGAGGGCTGCCGAAGAAAAATCGTAATACAGCATGGTATTCGTGAAAATCCTGCTTGCGGAACGCGAAGGGTTGCATGCGCCGACCGTGACAGTTGTAAAAGCATCTGTGCTGTCTTTTTCCACCACCATGGTGTGAATCGGCTGGGGCAACCCGGTATTGCCCTGCAAGTCGAGCATGAAGGCGTTTGGTCCGCCGTCCCAGGCGGTATTCAAGTACCGGTTGTCCCACGAAAGTCCGCCGTAGTAGCTTCCTTGGCTACAAACAACGTCCGCCGGGCCTGGGACTTGGTTGACGATCTTCCTCTTTAACGTCTGCCCGCCCGTATAACAGAGCTGTTGGGGGCATGCAAGGCTTGTCGCATAGACGATTTCCGGCGTGTCAGGCGAGGTGTTTTGCACGAATCTGGGGACATACGCGGTGTCCGCCACTTTAACAGGTGTGCCGGCCACAGCCATCGGCCGGATCCAGGAAGTTGCCATTGCCGTGTCTGAAGACGGGAATTCGGCGTCAGTGCCGGTCTGATACGCTATCCAATTGCCATCCGAAGAAATGACGGGCAGGTACGCCGGACCGGTAATGTTCATTTTCGAAATCTGCGGCGTTGTTGCGGAGAAATCCACAAAGTAAAGGGAGTCCTGGCATGCAAAGACGACCTTTACGTTTGCGGTACCGCAGAGGGAAGTAATCTGGCTTTGGGAGGCGGTTATCCGCGCTTTGATTTGGGCATGCGAGTATGTGATGGCACAAATAAGGATCGTAACAAGAACGTATGGAAGACGAAACGTTGTTTTCCTATTCATTTCCCGCTCCCTAAAAAAAACATTTTGAACAAAGTCCACAATCGCGATCCCCAAAAAAACCGCCGCCCAGGGCGGCGGTTTTTTGCCGGGCTATCACAATTCCCCGTCTACGGATTCTTGATCCGGAAATAACAATCCGAATAATCCATGATTCCGGGACTGTTGTAATTGGAGATTTCAATCAAGCATGAATCGGTCACGCTGCTGACCATAGTCATGCCCTGTTGCATGGAATCCGTAATGGTAAAGATTAAAGTATCGACAGCGGAGTTCCCTTGCATGTATTTAGTCAATGGGCCGGACGGCGGCATCAATTCGTACCGCCCGATAAGGATAGTAAACAATGCTGAACCCGAAAGTTTGGACGCTACTAAAACCGTACATTGATCGCCGACATGAAACGTCTCACCGCCGTTGGGAGAAATGATCCGGTACACCGTATCAGACGGATCCGGAGGATAAGGACAACCGGTTGTCACCATGAGCGTTGCAGCGGCTGACGTTACGCTCCCCCCCGAGTTTTTGACAACAACGTCGTAGGCGCCTGCGTCAGTAAGCGCAACTGAAGCGATGGCATAGCTTGCGCTTGTCGCGCCAATAATAATTATGCCATCCTTCCGCCACTGATAGGTGGGCGCAGGATCTCCATTTGCCGCAACCGTGAAGGCTACGGATTGGCCTACGGTTATTGTCTGCGACACCGGCTGCGTGGTGATCGCAGGGGCCGACACCGGATTCGTCGGCGACTTGTTGCAGCAGCAAAAAATGCCCAGGAGAAAAACGCCGGCAAAGAAGGGGCGCCGACTTACGGCGCCCCTTCCAAAGGCAAAGACATTACTTGACATCAAACTACCCCCTCAGCGGAAGAAATAATACGCGATGCATCAATAGTTGCCGACAACCATGCGCTTCATGACTCCGTTCGGGGTCACGGAATAATAAATACCCGCGGGAAGTTTCAGCGCTGTCGTGGTTCTTAACACGATGCGACCTCTCACATCAACAATATAGGTGGCCTGAGACGGAACGGCGCCGTACTCCAAACGACTCCCGTGCAACGGTGTAATGGTTCCAACGCTGGTCGTATCGATCCAGACGGCCGGAAACTCCAGGAGCGTACTGTGACTCACCGGAGTCAGCGGCCTCAGAATTCTGGTCCACGTGTTGTCAGGATAGTGAACAAGCCAGATCGCGCCGGTGTCGGGACAAGCCTTGCGGATATTTATTGAATCTGCGGGTAAATTATAATTAGCCAATTGCAGGCTTCCAACGATGTATTCGTTATTATTAGTAAAACTCCAACGTCCAAAATCAGCCCCATAGTCGCTGTATAAAGGAATCCCGTCAAGAGTATCGTTGGGAAGGTAACTGAAAAATCGTTTAGGCGCCCAATTTATACTGACAGCTTCCGTCTTTACAAGGGTAGCAACCCATGGGACAGGGGTGGCAGTTTGTTCTTGAAATGGGACCAGCGTGAGCGAATGGTGACGAAAATTGCACGTTTGATCCGCCAGGCAGAGACACCACGATGCATATCCGGAATTGTAGCCTCCAATAGCTCCGTCATGAGATATTACACACATACAACCAGCCACCTGCTGCGTGGTCGGCACCCATAAATTGGCATCGGTAGCATTGCCGGTCGCGGGAATAGTGGCCATACGGGGACAATCATAGCCAGCGGTATTTATTCGTGCAAAAAAATGGTTGGCTGCAATTCCAAAAGTAAACGATATTTGGCCGCCAAAATGAGCGACTAGTTGATCGGTACCAAAGGTAGGCGCCGCATTGGCGCTGAATGTTACGGGAACTGCATGCACATCTGCATCTCCGTTGGCTCTATAGGCAACTTCCACTTTTTTATTGGTGGGAGTACTTCCCGGGGCATCATACCAGAACGAACAAACACCAAAGCCGGGGCCCGGGCCGCCGCCGAGGCTCACAACAGGCACCTGTGTTTTAAATTGACCATCGATACGGATGATATAAAGCTTACCGCCCCCGTAATAGAGGACCCACTGGCCATCTTCGGTTATTGCCGCGCTCGCGCAATTGCCGTCACCGGCGGTGTTTGGAATAGGCGTTGCATTAAGTGATCCTAAGGGAGCTGTTACCAGACCGGCCCCGGAATAAAAACAAGACACTACCGTTCCCTTGACAGGGAGCGTGTACCCGGAATCTACATAGGTGGCATTGCACACCTTGTGGACAAAAACCGGACACTGCGCCGAAGCCATGCCGACACACAAAAGAAAAGCCGCCGCCAACCGATACGTGTAAATCCGCCTCATGTTTGATCCCCCCCCTTGGCTTTTGTTAATCGGTTCACTATCCTCGCATTACCTTAACATTCCATTCGCTGTCCCGTGGATGGATACTGATAATATGAAAACACGGACATTTTCTTGATTCAAGATTATGCGTTCACACGAATTGTTCGTTAATGTGTAACGAACAATGATCACCCCGCATTCCTGAACCGCGCTGCAAACGATACCTATTAATAATATACAGTTTTCGGGAAGGTTTGTTGGAAAAAAAAGATGCGGGACGAACTTTTCGTACTCAACATGAATACTTAACGACAAGAACAGACTGTTCAGGCAATTACTAAGCGCCTTCACCTGGCAACGAAACGAACAAGATGCATCTTCGATGTCTTCAGTTCCAGCAGGTAAACTCCCGGGGCGAACATACCATGCAGCGACAATTTGACTGTGGGATCGCTCAACGATTTCTGCAAAATCAGCCGGCCACGGAGGTCGAAGCACCGCAGTTCCCGAATGGGTTGGATGCTCAGAATAGTTTCGCCGTGAAGCTTGAGGACGTCGCCCGCCGGGTAGAAAGCCTGCCGGTTCCTTGCCGCGTTGTTCTGAGCGCCGGGAAGCAGCCAGCTGGAATCTTCGGTAAAGGAAGACGGCACTTCCACCCACAAACTGGGCCATTGCAGGTTCGTGGTTGACGCAAGTGAATTGTCCATTGATTCCACCAACTTGAGGAACGCCGACGTCTTCAGGTTGATTGCGTACACGTCTTCGCACAGAGCTGTGGTTGCATATCCCTGCCCGCTTGGAAAGTACCGTGAGGTTATGTTGGCTGCCACTCCGAAATACGGGTGATTGACCGACCATTCGTTATAAGTCCACACGCAGCCGGAAACGTTTGCGCGGGCAATGGGCCACAGCGAATCGGGAAAATCGTACCATCGAAGTACCTGGCCGGCCGACGATTCCACAAAGATTCTTTGGTGAAATCCCCACGGGCCAAGAGAAGGGACAACATATCCTTGCGGCAACCCGAAGTCCAGATACATCATGACATTGGTGAAAATGCGGCTCGAAGATATTGACCCGTTGCACGACTGAATATTGAGAACAGTGTCCCGGTGGGTAGCCGTGTCTGTGCACGGCAGCGAGTGAAGGGCGTAAACGGTTCCGGTGCGCAGATCGGCCATCCTGGGATTTGGCTCAAACATTGTTGTCCCCAGGTAACGCCGGTCGTATGACAATCCCGCATGGAAACTGCCTCCGGCGTAGAGGACCGATTCCGTTGAATCCGGGACCGAAGCGTGTATGTTCTTTAAAACGGTTTTTCCAAGACCGTTCCAGTCCCCGGCTTGCCATGTTGTAGAGTAGAGAACCTGCATGGAATCCGTTCTCTTGACAAAACGCGGCTCGTTCGCATGGCCGCTTGTTACAAGCACGGGCCGGGCGGTTTCCAAAAGGCCGCATAACCACGTGGAAACTCCCGAGCCGCCTTCGGTGCCGGTGGTGTAGGCGACCCATGCGCCGTCAAACGAAAGGCTCTGGTTCCGCGCTCCCAGCGTGGCCGCGATTTTGTGGACCGCCGGCCCCGAAGAACCTGTGTCCGAAAAGTCCACATAATAGAGATACATGTCAGCAGAATCGAGGCCTCCCGCAAAAACGAGCCTCACCTTTGCAGTACCGAAGAAATTGGAAATTTGTTGAGGGTTCGCCATTATCGCAACTTGAATATCCGCGGCCGAACGCCGGCAGAACATCAGCAGTATTGCAACCGCCGCCGGCCATAGCGGGCTGCGTAAGACGGCTGCAAACAGGTGAGGGCGTTGCATTCAAACCTCCCGGTGGTGCAAAATAAATCACACCCAAAAGAAACGGTCCCGGAATCGTCGTGGTAAGTTATTTTCGTACCATCTTATGAGCGCCGACATTCCTTCAAAGAAACAAATCGCCGCGGCCTTTTCCATAAAGGCAAGCGGGTACAGGTCGGGAGCGTTTATTCAGCATCAGATACTCTGCAGGCTTGTTCCGCTTATCGAAACTGCCGGCGTGTTCGGCCTTCCCTGGCTTGATGCGGGGTGCGGTGCCGGCTCCCTTGACGGCCTGCTCGAGAACAAGAATGTTTCCGTGAACCTCATACGGACCGATTTTGCGTTTGGTGTGCTCCGGTCGCCGCATAGCGGGCAGGATCACCGGTCGCCGGCGGTCCAATCCGACATCGAGGCGCTGCCGTTCGGGTCCTGTTTGTTCGGCGGGGTAGTTGCGTCGTCGGTTCTTCAATGGCTTCCTCGGCAGGACCTGGGGCTTCGAGAGATACACCGGGTGCTTGTCCCGGGTGGCGCCCTGATATTCTCCGTGTTCCTCAGCGGCTCGTTTTGCCAGGTTTTCTGGTTGCGTGAGGAGAGGAACCTGGGCATTCCGGTTCACCTGCTATCGCCGGATGAATTCGTATGTCAGACACGAGCATCTTCTTTGTCGCTCCTGCAGCTCGAAACGTTTGAGCAAGAATACTATTTTCCTTCTGCGCTCGGCGTCATGAAATTTCTGAGCGGCATCGGGAGCACTGCGGTTTCGGGAAGGCGGCTCCTTCGGCAAGAGATAGCGGCATTGTGTGGCGAATACGAAGAAAAGTTCGCTACCGCGCGTGGCGTTCCCCTTACGGTGTACGTTGCGTACGGAACGGCAGTAAAGGTCGGGTAGCATCATGAAAAGCAGGGCGAAAGGATTCTTTGTGACCGGCACCGGCACAAACGTGGGGAAAACGTATGTGAGCCGGGTGCTTGCGGAGGGACTTTCCCGCAGGGGGCCCGTTTCGTACATGAAACCCGTGCACACCGGAGTTGCAAAGCGGAAGAGCGCGCTGATGTTCGCTCCCGATTTCGAGTATGTCAAGAAGAGCGGAGTCTTGGTCACGTGCGAACGTCGGTTGCACGTGCCGTATTGCTTTGCGCGCGCGTGTTCGCCGCATCTGGCGGCCATGCTCGCCCGCACAACCATTTCACTGCCGCACATCGTCGCGTGTTTTGACAAAATAGGAAGCCTGCCCGGCATGGAGAACGGCTGCATCGTGGTGGAAGGAGCGGGCGGCGTGCTCGTGCCGCTGGGCCCCTCGGAGTCGATGATCCATCTGATGCGGCGCCTCGGCATTCCGGCCATTGTCGTCACAATGCCTTGCCTCGGCACGCTCAACCATACGTTTCTCACCATGTGCGCACTTGCCAGCGCCGATGTTGAGGTCGCCGGCCTGATCGTCAACAACCGGCACAATTGCCGCGAGGACTATGTGTACCGGGACAACGTGAAAACGATTCGCCAGTTCGCAGGCGGCATTCCGGTGGCGGAACTTGGACACGGCAGGGGCCGCGCCGCCTTGAGGGAGTTTTGCGATGACATCGTCCGATAGCTCCCTGGATCATCTCTGGTTTCCTTTCACGTGTTCCCGGGACCTGTGCAACGATCCGCCGCGCGTGATCGAGCGCGGCGAGGGCGTGTACCTGTTCGACGCCCAAGGGAAACGCTACCTCGACGCCGTTGGATCGTGGTGGGTTTCCACGCTGGGACACAATCATCCGCGCATCACCGCCGCGGTGAAGCGCCAGCTGGACAAACTGGAGCACGTGCTCATGGCCGGGTTCGTGTCCCCGCCGGCGCTCGAGTTGTCGCACCTGCTCGCTTCGATGCTCCCCAAAGGTCTCAACCGTATATTCTATTCCGACGACGGGTCTACTGCGGTTGAAGTCGCGCTTAAGATTGCACTGCAGTATTGGGCCGCAAAAGGAGAAGACCGCGTTTCGTTCGTTTCATTGACGGGAGGGTATCACGGCGACACGCTCGGCGCGATGTCGGTGGGAAATATTCCTGCGTACCACGCGCTGTTTCACCGGACATTCAAGTCGCAGCTCTACGCCGATGCGCCGTATTGTTACCGGTGCCCGTGCGGAAAAGACAAAGACACCTGCGCCGCGGAATGCATGGCATCGCTGGAACGGGTACTTGACGAAAGGGGAGAGACTGTCGCCGCATGCATTTTTGAGCCCATGGTGCAGGGAGCGGCAGGCATGCGGGTGTATCCTGCAAAAGTGCTGAAGCGATTGTTCGCCGCGTGCAGGAAATGCGGCGTGCTCACCATCGCCGACGAAGTCGCCACGGGCTTCGGACGGACCGGCACGCTTTTCGCCTGCGAGCATGCGAGCGTTGTCCCCCACCTCATGTGCCTGGCAAAGGGGTTGACAGGAGGGTATCTTCCGATGGCGGCCACGGTCGCAGGCGAAGACATTTACCGGGAATTCTGCGGCGATTTTATGGCCGGGAAAGAACTTGCGCACGGGCATTCCTTTACCGGAAACCCTCTGGCAGCCGCCGCGGCGTGTGAGACCCTTTCCATCATGAAAGAACAGAACATCCCGCGCTCGCTTGCTCCGAAGGCCGCCTTTTTCCAGGCGCGCCTTGAAAGATTCCGGGAGATTGATGAAATAGGGGATGTGCGGTACATCGGCATGATCGGTGCGCTGGAGCTTGTGGCCGATCGTGCGACAAAGGCACCGTTTCCACGGGAAAAACGCGTGGCGTTCCGCATCGCCCAAAAGGCCTTGAAAAAGGGCTTGCTCATCAGGCCGCTCGGCGACGTGTTGTACTTTGTCCCTGCCTACGTCATTACGGAAGAGCAAATCGACGAGATGATGGACGCCGCCGAGCAGGCTATAAAGGAGGCGGCGCATGAATGAGACTCCCCTGCATGACCGCATCCGCGGGGAGCTTGACGAAAGAAAAGATCTGAACCTCTTCCGAACTATCGGGAAATCCGGCGCCGGTGTCGGTATCGACCTATCCGCCAACAGCTACCTTGCTCTGCACGACAACGCGGAAATCAGGGCCGAGGCCGATCGGCTCGCGGATCATTGCTATTGCGGAAACCTCGCCTCGCGCCTCATCGAAACGCGCTCGCCCCTGTATCCGGTTCTCGAAGCCGAACTCGCAGAATGGAAGAAGACCGAATGCGCCCTGATATTCAATTCCGGCTACACTGCGAATCTCGGCATCATCCAGGCGTTGTGCACCCGGAACACCCATGTGTTTTGCGACAGGCTGAACCATGCATCCATCATCGACGGCATACTGCTTTCCGGCGCGTCGCTTTCGCGCTATGCGCATTGCGACATGGCCGACCTGGAGCGCAGGATCGGCGCGTCTTCAAAAAGGGAGCGGCTGATTGTGACGGACTCGGTGTTCAGCATGGACGGCGATGTCGCTCCGCTCGCGGACATCTGTGCGATTGCGCACCGGTTCAAGTGCGCGGTAATGGTTGACGAAGCGCATGCTACGGGCGTCTTTGGGGCGTCGTGCGCCGGGTACGTTGAAGAATGCGGCTTGGAGAAGGATGTCGATGTCGTCATGGGAACGTTGAGCAAGTCGGTAGCGGGGTTGGGCGGTTTCTTTGCCGGGAGTTCAATGCTCATGGACTGTCTTGTCAATAAAGCGCGGAGCCTGATATATTCAACGGCCTTGCCGCAATCGGTTCTTGCACACGATATCGCGTCGGTCCGGTATATTCGGCGGCATCCGGGCATGGGGAAGGCGCTCCTTGCCAAGGCGCAGTCTTTCCGCGCGGAAATCGCCTCGCTCGGCTGCGACACGCTTAATTCGTCAACGCAAATCGTGCCGTGCATGGTTGAGTCCGACACGCAGGCGGTCGATCTTTCCGCGTATCTTCTCTCACGCGGCATCAAGGCGCCGGGGATACGGCCTCCCACCGTGCCTGCGGGCGCGGCGCGGATTCGTTTTTCGGTTCACCTTGGGTGCACAAACGGCGATATCGCATTTGTCGCCTCCAGCCTCAACGACTGGAAGAAATCGCATGGCTGATCGGTGGCTCGTGTTCGGCGGCTGGGCAGTTTCTCCCTTGATTCTTCGTTCGCTTTTCGGGGCGGAGAGCACCTATGTGGATAGTAATGCCATGATGCCTTCGCTTGTCAATAAAGGCGAACTAATTGACAACTGGGAGGTCGCCGTTACAAAGGAAGTTGAGCACTTCTTGTCCGGCGATGTTGCCGGGATTGCCGGCTGGTCCACCGGCGCTATTCTGGCATGCGCGCTTGCTCTGCGGGTGCGCACGAAAAAACTGGTTCTGCTGTCGGCAACGCCGTCGTTTTGCAGGCGGGAAGGTTTCAGGTTCGGATGGACACCAGGGGTTTTACGGGACATGCGGGAACACCTTTGCGGCAAGGACAACACGGTCGTCGGGGACTTCCTGGTCAGTGCCGGAGTTCCGGAAACGTTCTTTCACCCTGCCTGCCTTGACCAAAAAATCCTTGCTGCAGGACTTTCGTTCCTCGAACAGGTGAATTTGTTGCCCGCGCTTGCAAAGCCAGCATGCGGGGTTACGGTATTGCATGGAAAGGAAGACGGTATTGTGCCGTACAAGGCTGGCGAGGTTGTTGCGGGAATGCTGGGCACGAAATGTCAAGCGTTTGAGGGCGGGCACGCGTTCTTTGTTGAACAGTGTGAGGCAGTGAGAGAGTTGATATGGCGATAGGCGGTTGTTCCTCTTTCGTGTTTGCTTTTTGCGTTAACAGGGTAAGGCGGCGTTTCCTTTTTTGTGCTTTTGTAACCGGGTGCTCCTAGCAGGGTGTTGAAAAAGTCTCCCTTTTGTAAACATTTATCCTTATATTATAGGGGAACCCCAACCAAGGAGTATTGATGAGAGGTTCCCAGCCAGCCCAAGGCGGTATGTTCAGCTTCGTTTCTCCGGATTCCCGAGTGCCGGCAACGCACCCGCTTCGTCGTGTCAAACAGTTTACGGACATAGCGCTGCGCCGCCTTTCTCGTGACTTTGAGGCGATGTACAGCCGGATGGGACGCCCTTCGATACCGCCGGAATGGCTTTTGAAAGCACAGATATTGATGGCTTTGTTTTCGATACGGTCGGACCGGTTGTTTTGCGAGATGCTGGACTATAACATTCTGTTCCGATGGTTTCTTGACATGGATCTGGATGCGGCATCGTTTGATCATAGTGTGTTTTCGAAGAACCGAGATCGACTTATGGAACAGGAGATTGCGCACCGGCTGATGCAGGAAATCGTGCGTCTTGCTCGTTCCGAAGAGTTGTTGTCCGATGAGCATTTCACGGTTGACGGCACGTTGATTGAAGCCTGGGCATCGATGAAGAGCTTCAAGCGAAAAGACGCGGAATCGGCGAACAAGACTGACGATGATCGGAGTAATCCGTCGGTTGATTTCCACCATGAGAAGCGAAGCAATGAGACACATCAGAGTTCGACCGATCCAGAGGCGCTGTTGGCTCGGAAGAACAAGAGAACGGGAGCGCAGCTGGCGTATTCCGGTCACGTGCTGATGGAAAACCGAAATGGGTTGTGTGTTGATATCGCCATTGCGCCAGCGACGGGGACAGCGGAACGGGATATGGCGCTTGAGCTGATAAAGCATGAACGCAGGCGCGGAAAACGCCGGATGAAGACGGTGGGTGCAGACAAAGGGTATCATGCAACCGAATTTATCAAGAGCCTGCGACGCCTGCACGTGAAGCCTCACATTGCCGAGAAGGCCAACACTTCGCTTAAAGGGTTGGATGGAAGAACGACTCGGCATAAGGGATACAGCGTAAGTCAAAGGAAACGAAAACGGGTTGAAGAGATATTTGGGTGGATCAAGAGCGTCGGTGGCCTGCGGAAAACTCGGGTAAGAGGAATACGAATCAACCAGACTGTTGCCTACGTGGTTGCCGCAGCGTACAACTTGATACGCATGGTTAAGTTGATGCCGCAAACGGTGGGGGCAGCATGAGAATGGCCTGGGAATCCGGGGAAATGCCTCGGAACGAGGCAGGTAAAACCTCTCTGACATATGTAAAGTTGAAGTTAGGTTCATAAAAAATCAACAAGAGCGCTTCTGTTAGGACTATTTCAACACCCTGCTAGGGTGCGCCCAGCAGATGTTTCGGGCTTGCAGGGGGTGGTGCCCGGCCGCACCCGCTCGGCAATCCAAAATATTCATTAAGATGGCCCGAGTTTCGAAATTTGACAATATCCCTCCACTCAGCTATATTAGCCGCAGTCTATGAACTCATTTCAAAAAGCCCGGGACCTGTATACTAAGTCCGTAAAAAACTCCATCAACGAATCCGATCTCGACGCAATCATCGCCTGGCCGGCGTCAGAAATCACACTTCTGTTCGCCTGCGCCGATCTCGTGCGGCGCGCTTTCTTCAAGAACGTGGTTGATCCATGCGCGCTCATGAACATCAAGTCCGGCGGATGCAGTGAAGACTGCGCGTACTGCGCCCAGTCGTCGTACAACTCGGCGGACGTCGCGGTGCGGGAGCTAGCTGCTGAGACGGAGATTGTCCGGAATAGCCAATCCGCCTTCGAAAGGAACCTGACCTTTTGCGTGGTCTCCAGCGGCAGGCGACTATCACCCGGCGAGCTCAAGACAGTCGCGGCCGCCCTCCGGAAATGCAAAGGCGAATTGCATGCCTCGCTCGGTATTCTTTCCGAAGAGGAATTCCGTCTGCTCAGGAGCGCCGGCGTTTCATGCTACAATCACAATCTTGAGACCAGCAGGCGTTACTATTCGACAATCGTGTCCACCCACTCCTATGACGACAGGACGAGAACCGTCAGAGCGGCGAAGAAAGCCGGTCTTTCAGTGTGTTGCGGCGGGATTTTCGGCATGGGAGAGACCTGGAGCGACCGGAAGGCGTTGTGCCTCGAATTGCGCTCACTTGACGTTGACACCATACCGATAAACTTCAACCTCGCCATTCCCGGCACTCGGGTGAAGCCGCCGGAAGAATCGCCGATGGAGTTTCTGAAGATCGTTTCCCTGTTCAGGCTTGCGCACCCAGACAAGACCATCAAGATCTGCGGCGGCAGGGAAAAGAACCTTGGAAGGATGCAGTCGCTCATGTTCTGCGCCGGAGCAAACGGGTATATATCCGGCGATTATCTGACGACAAAAGGTGACAGCGTGGAGTCGGATGACGAAATGATAGGGATGCTGGGGCTTGCGAAGAGGCATGGTGCGCGGCTTCGTACCTCATAGCGGCTTCGTATGACTGCAGCGGGCTTATTACAGCTTTCTTTTCTCCTGGGCGCTGCTGCCGTGACTAATGCGAACGAATTTCGCGTCGGTCAAAGGGACACGATATACAATTCCACCGATCTCGGCAATGTCGAAACGAATATTCCCCGCCGCAATTACCCCCTGCAGGACAGCTTGATTCGGCCCGCGCGCAGCGGGGGGCCGGTTTTCGACCAGCCGATGAGTACACTGCGCAGGAATGCCGACTCAATGACATTCTTCATGTGCAATGGTTGGAGCTGCAATTTCTTTAAGGGCACGCTTGCGAAACCCCTTGGCACACTGTCCTCCGTTCGGGCTCCCGATTACGGAATTTTGCAATCGAACGAATTGCTGTACGTCGACACTGTCGTTGCTTCCTCGTCGCCACTTTCTTCTCCCCGCGCCAGGAGTGTTTTCACCATACGGTACGACAAGACGGACAGGGTTTGGATGGACTATGTGTGGATTCCTAATATTTACAAAGTACAGGCTTCCGATGTCCCAGAGCCCAATCCCGAGCAGGTGAAGGCCGGTGATCTGCTCGGGCTTGTCCATGTCGAAACAATGGTCTTAACATCTGCAAAGGACTCCATGTTCGATTCGGTATATTCCATAGGGCTTGCCTATTCGGCGGATACCGGCAGGCGCTGGGCATACTGCGGCGACATCATCAGAACGGGGTGCAACAGCGGCAACGGAACCAATAATATCGGTGGAATTCCCTATATTGTCTATGAGGATGCAAAAAACACGAAATGGCTGTATGTGTATTATAACGAATTCGGCAACCCGCTGTGGTTTTACCCGCCAAGGGATTTTCACTGCGGAAAAAGGCAGTGCGTCGCCCGCGACACCCTGTCTGATGCGCTTGTCAAGGCACGGCACAATTTCAACCACAGCCGATCTTTTGTGCTCCATGATGTGCCCGTGTTCCACAAATGCAAAGGCACGGCCCCTGCCGAATGGTCGGCCAAGAAAGCCGTTGAAAAGGATACGGGGGTCCAAATAATTCCCCGGTGCCCGGATGTTCCGGTGCCGTTTCCTGGTGAGGGCGGAGGCGGGGCCGATTCACTTCTTTACGATTTTCATTCCGACGCCGCGTATTGCAGCGTTCTGGGGAAATACGTGATAACCGTGAGCAACGGACCGGGCTCGCCTCCCGCCTTTGGGGCGCTGATGCTTTACTCTTCCACGGACGGGGTCAACTGGGGAAGTCCGACCATAATCGATACCGCGGCTGTACCGGGCTACTATGTGGAGAAAGCGCATTCCTTCTTTGCGGCGCTTGATTCGTCGGCTGCGGATGACTGCCACGAGGTGGGGAAGCAGTTCTACATTTATTTCCCCTACACGTATTTTCGTGACAAATGGCATCCGCCAAGAAATCAGGATTTCTTCAGGAGGCAAATCACCGTTGTTCCGGACACGGTCACGCGAAAAACAAAATAGGGGACTGCGCGGCCCTGCTTTCCTAAAAGCAAAAAGCCCGCTTCTCCCTGCCTTTGCACAAAGAGAAACGAGCTTCTATTTCAAAAACCGAACCTTTGCGGGTTCAGTCTCGCTTACCAGCGTTGACCGCCGCCGCCGCCTCCGTATCCGCCTCTGCCGCCGCGTCCGCCGCCACCTTCCGGTTTGGGACGAGCTTCATTAACGGTGAGCGCACGGCCTTCGACCTCTTTGCCGTTCATTGCCGAGATCGCAGCCTGTGCTTCCTGATCCGAGCCCATTTCCACGAACCCGAAACCTTTTGATCTGCCAGAGTCGCGGTCCATGATGACCTTGGCTGAGGCTACCGTACCAAAACCTGCAAACAGCTGCTGAAGAGCAGCATCGTCGACACTGTAGGCAAGGTTGCCTACGTATAACTTGTTACCCATCGAGACACTCCTTTAGGACAGATTGTGACACACTACGATCGCCAGGGCAAAGGAATGCACTGCAACCGCTTCATATACTAATATAGTTTCTTTTGCAAAGGTAGCTATGGCAAAATAATCTTTTTTTTGTCAGAGCTTTTCTCATGGTTTCCCGGTTACCGGAATTCTGCACCATGTTAGTAACGATTTTTCCGCTTTTCTGATGGCATGCCTTGGAAGAGATTCCTATGAAAATGCACTCTCCAGCTCATGATCGCGGATAAGAAGGTCGCCCTTCCCGCCACTCTTTTCACGCAAAAAGGAGGCCATGCGCAGGAGGCATAATGCTGCAGGCATCAAAAAGGCGTGATGGAAAGAACCCCGTACGAAGGCGGCCCTGCCCGATTCTTCGCAGTGTACATGTTCCGCTGAGGACCCTTTCCGGAGCATTCTACATTGCCGTACCGCAGCAGCCGCCGCCGGCTCCGCAGGCCTGGGCCCCCGGACAGGCGGCGCCGCTCGAACACGCCGGACCGCTGGAGATCCGGCCCATTGCAATGCCGCCCACCCGCGACATCAACTTTTCGGTTTCTTTCGAATTGCATGCCGGGCAGGGGAGAGTCTTGTTTGTGAATGAAGATACAATCTCCTCAAACACGTTTCCACATTTCTTGCATTCGTATTCATAGATTGGCATGACGGCATCCTTTCGCAAAAAACCAAAAATACATGATCCGCGGGGCGGGGTATTTGAGATTTTCCCGCGTAGTGCGGGAACGGCTGACACGGGGAACGGCCCTCAGAATTTGACGCCCACTGCTGCCGAAACCAGTCGAAGAGGCGCGTAGGTACCGGCCTGTTCCTCAATCGTGGCGTTGGTGAGGTTCTCACAATTCACGCCGAACCAGAACCAGCGGTATGCTATCTTCACGGATGCGTCCATCCTGAAATAGGGAGCAAGGGTAACATATTCCGGGGTGAAATCGCCGGGATTTGTAAATGCACGAGTTGAATCCAGTGCAGCCGCCTGCCAATCCAGGTACTCGCGGCTGCCGACGTAATCTTCGAGCACGGAGCCGCTCACCGTTATGGGACCAAACGTTCTTCCAAAATATACGCCGACATTGAATGCGTGCTCCGGGATGTAATCGAGGCTGCCCTTCATCTGCATGTTCTCCGATTTCGTGAAGGTGTAGTTAAAGAACAGCGTTCCCCAGGGCATGAGTCTAGCCTGGACCGACGTTTCCATCCCGCTGGACCAGGCATTTTCGATGTTCTGGTTGCTCAGCAACGCATTTTGCAGAAAGTCCTCAAGGTATTGGTTTACAACTTTCTGAGTGATCAAATCGTTCATATAATTGTAAAACCCGGAAACTCGGATGTTCATCCACTTGAAGAGATCGATTTGGGGGCCTCCGTCCACGGTCCAGATGTATTCGGGCACCAAGGCGGGGTTCGAAACGAGCGTGGAGCTGTTGTTGATGGGCAGGTCGGGCAGATACAGTTCCGCCAGAGACGGGGCGCGAAATGCCCTTCCCGCGGTAATCTTGAGGCTGAGGATGTCGTTCTGTTTGTAAACGAGCCCGAGCTTCGGGCACAGAGCGGCGCCGAACACGGAATTGTAATCGAGCCGCGCGCCGGCAATGGCTATCATCCTCCAGAACCGCATTTCGTCCTGCGCATACAGGCCGCCGTTCACCATGGATTTGTTCGTGCTGTCCGCGTTCCGGAGCAGATCGCCCGTGGCAGGGTCGCGTTGTGCGCCGAAATCGACGCTGTTGTCAAGAAGGTCGAAACCCGCCGTGATCGTATGGTGCGCTCCCAGCCTGATCGTGGACTGCGCGTCGATTTCAAGATCGTTGGACGACGATTTCCAGACGCTGCCCGCGGTGTCGAGGGTCGAATCGGCCAGCATGCGGATGCCCTGGCCGTAGAATGTTCCCGACAGAGTGCCATAGTACCCGCCGACCTTGAGATCAAGAGACGGGGAAACGTTTACTTTAAGGACAGGACCGATGAGAACTTTTTGGCCAAACACGGAAACATCGGTGGAAGGGCTGCCGTACTCGGTTTTGCCGAATCCGAGATCGCTGTCAAAATACCTGGCGTTAAGCGTCAGGGTAGCCCTGCTTGATAGTGCGTAACCGAACTTGCCGAAAAGCCTGCGATCGTAATAGCCGTAATTGTCCGAATTGGTGTACCGGTGCTGGTCGCCAAAGGGGTGGTCGATTGAGTCTCTGCCTGTCCAGTTGTCGATGCCCCGTGCCGAGGCATTCACGAGAAGGGAAAAGCGCCCGACGGTGGCCGTCCCTTCGCCTTCGCAATCGTAATAGCCCGCGGTTCCCGACCCCTCGAGCTGGCCGTGAATTCCCGGGCCCGGGTTCTTTGTGATGATGTTCACGACGCCGCCGAATGCGTTGGGGCCATACAGGCTCGAATACGGTCCCTGAACCACCTCTATGCGCTCTATTGACTGCAAGGGAACCTCATTGAGAATGAGAAACGGCGTGCCTGCCGCATTGGTGGGTATACCGTCGACAAGGATAAGCGTCCGGGACGCGGCAGTGGCTGCGGGAACGCCGCGCATGTTGACGTTGGTGGGAACTCCTTCTCCCATGCCGACCGGGCGCTGGACTGTGAGGCCCGGTTCGTACAGAAGGAGGTCGCTGACGTTTGCGGCGGGTGAGGATTCGATCTGCTGCCTGGTTATCACCGACACCGCGGCCGGGTTGTCTTCTATGGAACGTGCGGTCCGCGTGCCGGTAATCACCATTTTGTCGAGCGAGGCGGCGCTGTCGAAACGGGCCGGCGCGTCGGTTGCGGGGGAAACGGCTGAGTCCGGCGTAGCGCTTGCATTTGCAAATGCGATCAGCGCCATGCTTGCGGCAAGGGCCGGTTTCACGGGGCGTTCCTTTCTAGCGGAGAAGAAAGCCCCTGAATTCGTGGAGGTCCGGTTCCGGCACTCCGCATGATTTCAGGTATCCGTCGATGGTCCCGAACGTTGCGGCGATTTCGTTGAACACGGCCTGCACGTAGCTCTCGTGCGCGGTGAACGCGGCTTCAAAATTGTCGGTGGACACAAACCCAAGTGAGACGGCCCGCAGGACGCGGGCCATGGTCTGGACTCTGGGGACCGAATAGCCGGCCGAGAGAAGGTAATCGCGGATAATGACGTTTTTGTCAACCCCGAGGGAAAGCAGCATGAGGGCGCATACGAATCCGGTGCGGTCCTGGCCGGCGCGGCAGTGAATGAGCAGCGGGTAGTTATGAGGTGCTGCGAGGATGACAAACAGGCGTCGTACCGTCACCATTTCGTCCTTAACGAGCCCCGCATACACCGACGCCACGATGGAGGAAATCCTCTCGCGGGTGTTTTTGCGGTAGAGGACCGGCTGAACCTTCTGGCGGTATTTTGCCTCCAGCTCGATGGGGAGGCACACCGTGTTCACGCCTTCGCCGATGACCTTGCACTTTGCGGATTCTTTGGCCGAACGCAGATCGACAACGGTCCGTATGCCGAGGGAAAGCACGCTCTGGATCTCTCCTTTTGTCATTGCACCGAGCTGGCCGGACCGGAAGAGAAGGCCGGACCGTATCTTTTTTCCGTCCAGGGCAAGATGCCCGCCTAGCAGGGTGTTGAAAAAGTCTCCCTTTTGTAAACATTTATCCTTATATTATAGGGGAACCCCAACCAAGGAGTATTGATGAGAGGTTCCCAGCCAGCCCAAGGCGGTATGTTCAGCTTCGTTTCTCCGGATTCCCGAGTGCCGGCAACGCACCCGCTTCGTCGTGTCAAACAGTTTACGGACATAGCGCTGCGCCGCCTTTCTCGTGACTTTGAGGCGATGTACAGCCGGATGGGACGCCCTTCGATACCGCCGGAATGGCTTTTGAAAGCACAGATATTGATGGCTTTGTTTTCGATACGGTCGGACCGGTTGTTTTGCGAGATGCTGGACTATAACATTCTGTTCCGATGGTTTCTTGACATGGATCTGGATGCGGCATCGTTTGATCATAGTGTGTTTTCGAAGAACCGAGATCGACTTATGGAACAGGAGATTGCGCACCGGCTGATGCAGGAAATCGTGCGTCTTGCTCGTTCCGAAGAGTTGTTGTCCGATGAGCATTTCACGGTTGACGGCACGTTGATTGAAGCCTGGGCATCGATGAAGAGCTTCAAGCGAAAAGACGCGGAATCGGCGAACAAGACTGACGATGATCGGAGTAATCCGTCGGTTGATTTCCACCATGAGAAGCGAAGCAATGAGACACATCAGAGTTCGACCGATCCAGAGGCGCTGTTGGCTCGGAAGAACAAGAGAACGGGAGCGCAGCTGGCGTATTCCGGTCACGTGCTGATGGAAAACCGAAATGGGTTGTGTGTTGATATCGCCATTGCGCCAGCGACGGGGACAGCGGAACGGGATATGGCGCTTGAGCTGATAAAGCATGAACGCAGGCGCGGAAAACGCCGGATGAAGACGGTGGGTGCAGACAAAGGGTATCATGCAACCGAATTTATCAAGAGCCTGCGACGCCTGCACGTGAAGCCTCACATTGCCGAGAAGGCCAACACTTCGCTTAAAGGGTTGGATGGAAGAACGACTCGGCATAAGGGATACAGCGTAAGTCAAAGGAAACGAAAACGGGTTGAAGAGATATTTGGGTGGATCAAGAGCGTCGGTGGCCTGCGGAAAACTCGGGTAAGAGGAATACGAATCAACCAGACTGTTGCCTACGTGGTTGCCGCAGCGTACAACTTGATACGCATGGTTAAGTTGATGCCGCAAACGGTGGGGGCAGCATGAGAATGGCCTGGGAATCCGGGGAAATGCCTCGGAACGAGGCAGGTAAAACCTCTCTGACATATGTAAAGTTGAAGTTAGGTTCATAAAAAATCAACAAGAGCGCTTCTGTTAGGACTATTTCAACAACCTGCTAGGGCGCCCTGCCGCGTTGCGGCGGTAGCTAAATCAATCTAATGCAATTTTGGTTTTGCTGAGCGGGTGCGGCGTGGATGTACCCGTGGCAATATAAATGTAATGATCTGGGTGCCCCGCCGCGTTGCGTCGTCGGCTCTTCCTACAGGCTCGGCCCGTGGCCTCGGTGCTGGTCCGCCCTATGCCTACGGCCGGGTCGGCCGGCACTGCGCTGTAGCGCACCTTGCGGTCGCGCCTGGCGCTGGGCAGAAGATCGTTGCCACAATTGTCAAGCTGCATGCGTTCAATGCCGCCATGCAGCATTGTCTCGCTAACCCGGATACAGCCTTGGCCTTCACAACTGCACCTCGTGGGTGCCCCACAGCAGAGGATTGGATTCCAGCACCCAATTCCACTCTGGGGTCACCTGGCTCGGCTATCCAAATACTCTTCTTGATGTTCTTCAAGGAATGTTGCTTTCGATTCTCGCAAATAAACTCTCTTGGGGCACCCAGACTGCTATCCAGCGGCATATTGTTTTCTAATGACAGGTCACATGCAAGGATTCAATTCAAAATCCAAACGCCGTTTTTGACAGGGAGCCACGTCGTATCCCTGGCGACCTCGCTGCCCGTATTGGCGCCGTACACAATATACTGCGCTTCCAGTGTTTCGGCTCTCACGCTGAGCGTTATGGTGTCCGGTCCGGAAAATGACGTGATGGTGTTAGGCCAGTCCGCCTTATACAATATGTCCCATTCTCCCGAGTCGTTCGCCACGGCATGATGTTCGATGGTGATGCCGAATGTATCGCTTGTGGTGGGGCTGCTGCAATTCGTGAATGCAAACCCGATAAAAACCAACGCGCACAAGAGCCTTCTCATAGCACTCCCTTCTTGAAACGGTCGGTTTGTTTGTCGGACGCTCGACCTTGCTGGAAAAAATAGTCTATGCAGGTACCGTCCGGGGCGGCGGCGGCACGTGGCTTGTGTTGAGCGGCCATGCGCGCTTTGCCCTTCTATTTCTTTTCTTGTATTTCACCCTTCGCACGTTGGGCCGGCATGCACTGATGCAGTCGGGGACCGAATGACGAGACAACAAAGATCGAACTAGGGAAAGAATTTCGGTATTATTCCAGAATTACCTTGGCGGAATATTGGGAAGAAGATCCTGCCCGCGCTCAAATAGTGAACTTCTTCAAGGCAATGAAGATGGTGCGTTGCAATGCGAGAATGCAATTCGGCTAGAGCCAAATTTACTTCTAGTTTGCTGAGCGTGTGCGGCGAGGTACCTTCAGAGGCGAGACCGAAACGCCGGCTGCGCGCACACTAGAAACACCCGCTTAACAAAATCAAAGACCAAATACCCTGACGAAGTGTTCAGATGTATCTTCTCATCCGTGCAACTGCACCTCGTGGGTGCCCCACAACCGAGGGTTGGATTTTTGCCACCACTCAACCTATGGGGCCACCCGGCACTGCTATCCAATAGCAATTTATCTGTTATTGTTTCCGGCTCAGCTATAGGGATGCATTTGCATAGTAGATTCTCCCGGCACTCCTATCCGGAGGATTATTAGTTTCCTTTCCAAAACATCTTCGCGGTCGAATGTGTTCCATTGTCGAATACGATCAGGAAAGCTCCTGTGGAACAGCGGACCTGGGATACATCAACGAATCCCTCGCCCGCGGGCATTCTCCGCACAACGGGTGTAAGGTCGGCAACAAGCCTTCCATCCACCGAGTACAACTTCAACGACGATGCCTTGGGGTCGGATAGAGCAAGAGTCACTCCGGATGATCGAACCACTATTGTACCCGAAGACAAAGCCGGTGAACGAACGGACTTTTGCACGCCGACGGGCTGCCTGAACGGCCATATATTTACCGCCATATTCCAGGCTCCGCCGTCATAGGTGGTATAGTCCCCGTAAAGCCAGATCAGCTGAGCGTTGCCCCCCTCTTTGTGGCCGCGCGGCACGCACGGGCGGCAATTTTTCTTGGCGGAGCCCCGCGTTATCGCCGTGGTATCCCATGTTGTGCCGCTGTCGGTCGTGACCCATTTATCGAGTTCGGGTACAGATCCTATTTGACGCGCGAGATAAACGATGGATGGATTTTCGTGATCAAGAGTTATGCCGGAGGCAAATCCGTCCTGCCCTCCCATGTTCGTGCCGGCGTCGAGCAGGGTTTTCTTGAACCACGATGTCCCCGTCCATCGAATGTACATATAGTTATGGTTGTTACCATCCGGGAATTGATCATATACTACTACAGGTCTCCCGAATGCATCAATCGCCACGTCCCACACGGATCCATTGCATTTAGAAAGACCCGGATCCTGCATGGTATCGATGAGCGTATCCCAGATGGGAAGATGTGCCGTGTCGCTTATCCGTGTTCCGTTTGCCTGATAAAATACACCGGCTTTATATTTCATATAATATGAAGGATAGCTGGCTTGTCGATTGCCGCGCTCGATAACCATGTGGACTTCGTCCTTGCCGTTGCTGGCATACTTGCAATAGGGCTTGGGTGTGCTGTCGGTGCTGTGGAAAAACACCCGTGCGTGCGTCCACGTAGTTCCCCAGTCGTCCGAGTACAGATAAGAGGGCAGCGTTTCAAGGCCGCGGATAAAGCAGTAGAGCCTGCTGCTGTCGCCTTCGGCGGAAAGCCACAGGAGGTTGGGATAACAGAACCCGGCGCCCGGGTCAGCATGGATCTGGATTTCAGGCCCGAACGACGAAACGTCCTCGGGGTTCGTGGCTATGTAGATGCTCAAAATTGCGCCGTCGTGCGCGGCTAAAGCAACCAGCAACCTGCCGTCGGGCCTCATGATAATACTCGGGTGCGCATGGTCGTCGAGATCATAGTTGAGGCGGATGACATGTGTGAGCGTGTCACCGGTCTCATGGTCGTAAGAGCCTACAGCGACTGTCCCTGTGTTGGAAAGCCAGCCCATGTAGGTGCGCTTATGCACTCCCTCGTAGTAAACCGCCTTGGGTTCGCCGTACCAGGTCCATACGCCGTTCGTGGTGATCTGGGAAAAGTTCGCACCGGAAGTGGGAAGAGTTTGCGCCCGCGCACAGAACACGACGATCAGGAGAGAAAGAAACAGAATCTTTGTCCCACGGCCTTGCGCCATAACATCCTCCTCGGTTATTTCAATGGGTTTTTAAGGGCTTCTTACCCGCGACCATGGTTCATGAAACGGTCCGCACTGAATTTGGGTGCCACTGCTTGACAACGTGTGTCCCTCAAGAAGCAATATACCTCCGTTTGAACAAAAAATCCAAACAATGGTAACGCTTTTGAGGGCTACGGACCGGTGTGTGTGACCCCCGGTTTTGTGGGCTTAGTCAAAATAATATTGTGGATTGCCGGGCGCGGGCTGCGTGGAGGTTCCCGTGGCAAGCCCGTGCTCTCGGTTGAGCGCACCCTAGAAACACCGGTTGCAGAATTCTCAAGCGAACTAACCCGCTGCCTTTACAACCATTCAAATCGATCTTGACAATTGTGGATATTGCATTCCGCCAAATGCATGTGCGCATCAAATCGTTTACAACTGCAACATCCTGTCTGTTTTGAGACGCCGGGAGCGGGAGGAATGCCTGAGCCTGCGGAGCGCTTTTTGTTTGATCTGGCGGATGCGTTCGCGCGTGAGGTCGAACCGCTGGCCGATTTGCCCGAGGCTGAGTGCAGTTTGTCCGCCGATGCCGAAATAAAGCTTGATGACCTCTTTTTCGCGGCACGTGAGGGTGTCGAGGGACTGATTAATCTCGTGCCTCAGCGAGATTTCCGTGACGCCGTCGCCGGGAAGCTCCTGGGTTTCGTACTGCAGAACGTCGAGGAGGTTGCCGTCTTCGCCTTGCCGGAGCGGGGCGTCGAGCGACAGGTGGGAATTGCCTATCCTCATGGTTTCACGGACTTCTTCTTCGCCGATCTTAAGCTCCCGAGCTATTTCGTCGACGGTAGGGGTTCGGCGATATTTCTGTTCAAGCTTGCGCTGCGCTTTGCCGATCTTGTGGATGGTGCCCGCGCGGTTGAGCGGCAGCCTGACAATACGCGATTGTTCCGCGAGCGCTTGCAGAATGGCCTGGCGTATCCACCACACCGCGTAGGAAATGAACTTAAAATTCTTCGTTTCGTCGAACCGCTTGGCGGCCCGGATGAGGCCGAGGTTTCCCTCGTGTATAAGATCGGAAAGGGGCAGGCCCTGGTTCTGATAATTGCGGGCCACCGAAACGGCGAACCTGAGGTTTGCCGTCACCAGTTTTTGGAGCGCTTTCCCGTCACCTGCATGGATACGCAGGGCCGTCTGCGCTTCCTCTTCCGCAGGAAGGGTTTTGTTCTTGCTGATTTCCTTGAAATAGAGGGCGAGGGAATTTTCTTCCGCAAGAAACTGGTTCTTTTTCATTGTGTCCGATCGGGCCGTGGTGCCGAAATGTGCTTTTACTCGATGAAGAGGAATGCAGTTGTTTACCCCTTGAGATGATCTCTCCAATTGGTGACTCTCTTTTCGGAACCGCATTTGTAACAAACCAAGGTCACCTCGTCGCTGACAAACCGTCTGATTGTTTGTCCTCCGGCCTGCGGACTATCGGTAAATGTCGCCTTGTAGTGTTCCGTCGTACTGACTGACCTCTTGCATTTCGGGCATTTCAATAATCTGGAAGCGAGGGCCTCCAATAATGCAACGTCCGGACTGGTGCCCATGCCGGTGACGCCGAAGTTCTTAAATGTCGCCAATCGGAGGTCTTCGTTTTTTGACGCTTGATGGTACGTGGGGTTATCGGACAGCCAGGCTTTGGCCGAAGTATCAATAGGCAAGTCATTTGCGCGAAAAATCACACTCGCCTCGGGATCAACGGATAGGCAGGGATTCCCTGAGTTCATGAATTCCTTCCTTTACAACAATATATATGGGGCCGGGCGCACTCAACCTAATTGACGATGCAGCCACAATTGAATACGATTCTGGATTGCTGAGCCGGTGCGGCGTGGATGTACCCGTGGCAATATCGAGATAAGGATATGGGCACCCCGCTGCTGCGCAACGGCGGCCGTCCTTCCACGCCACCCCTTCGGGTGCTTCCAAGGGTCGTCGGCCGTTCGGCCTCGGTACCGCCTGTCCCTGCCGCCTTCGGCTAGTGATCAGGCGGCACTGCGCTCTACGCACGTTTCAGTCCGGCCTGGCGCGGAGCAGAAGAACAATTCCACAATTGTCAACTTCACCTATGTGACAATGCATCCAAAGCGAATCAAACGCTCACTTGTACAGCGGCACCTCGTGGGTGCCCCACAACGCAAGATTGGATTCTCGCCGCAACTCCCACTCTGGGGACACCCGGCACAGCTATCCAGATGCATTGGACTTTAGAAATTCTATTCTCGCAAATAAACTAACTCGGGGGCGCCCCGCCCAGCCAAACAGATGCATTTATTTGCATTTTCCGAGGAGCAATACGCTTCTATCGCGTTACGCTAAACGTTTCAATTCCCTCACTATTAAGAAGCCCGGTGGACACATCATAACAAAAGTACGGCATGGATCCGGAGATTGTGTTTGCTCCATCCCAAGTCCAGGTATACGGGCCGCGAGAACCAAACATAGTGCTGAGCGTGACAGTAATTGCATCGCCGGTACGATGACCGGACGTTATTGTCCTGCCGTTGTCGGTGGAACCTGTGATATTTTGACTGGCATCCTCGTTGAGAGTTATTGTTAAAGAAATCGTTTGTGCATCGCAGCCGGTGTAAGGAGCGCCGGGCAGGTTCACCGTTCCAGACCACGTTCCGGTAACGCCCAGTGCCGGAGCGCTTCCGGTCTGCGTAATGGCAATGCTTGTATCGGCAACGGTTATCTGGCCGGATCTTTGAGCGGAGTCTGTATTCGCGAGAACGGAAAAACCGATGGTCCCGGGGCCGCTTCCGCTGGTGCCTGAGGTAACAACAATCCAGCCGCCGTTGCTTGCAGTTGCCGTCCACGCACAACCGTTCCCCGCTTTCACGGCAATGGTGCCGCTACCGCCACCGGAATCAAAAGAGGTGCCTGAAGCAAGAATGGAATAAAAACATGCTTGTGCCGCGACGGTGATAGCTGTTTGTGTGGTAAGCGGCACGAGGCGGTAGAGCGTGTCTATCTCACTTCCGGTTGTTGCCCCAATAATGAGTTCGCGCACCAGATATTTAACGTCTGCGCTTGCCATGATCACGGCGGTTCCGGTGTCGCTGCCGGAACTGAATGTTGCAGATGCGTTTCCGCTCGCATCCGTCTGAATAACTGCCGGATTTACAGTTACTCCTGCCGGCCCTAACACTCCCCAGGTAATCGGCTGTGAATTGACACCCAGACATCCGACCGTGACAAACGCATTGATTTTTGTGGAGCTGTTGGTGGAAATCGTGCTCAAGCCGGGCGTTAATGTTAAAGTTCCGATGCATTTCCCAGCATTCTCCAGTTCAATAATGCTGTCTACCGGTTGCCCGGCACACGATAAGAACTGTGCCGTTATTCTGCTCTCAAGGGCCTCGCAATCCTGATCGGTGCATTGAACAGCCAAGTCACTGCATGTGATCTTAACAAGACCATTTTTGCAGTCGGCAACTGCGCTGCGCTTGGCAAGTCCTCCCGGCCAATTTGTCAATGCTTCCGCTATATACCCTCCGGAGCGAACTACCGAGATAGAAAGCGAATCGTTTGTATTATCCACTAGTGCCGTTATACCCGAATCGAGGGAATGTGTGTTGTTCGTCAAATCCACCGTATGAATGAGAGGAACATACGGCGTTGCGTACACCAGAGATTTAAATGCGAACGTAAGTGGTTTTGCAAATGTCAGGCCTGCCGGTTTAACGTCAAACCCGGCAACCGCCGGAAAATCCGCCACACCATAGTCGGCAAATACCGTCTGCATCGTCTGCAAATCAAGTTCCTCTACGGCAATGGTTGTATCGCTTAGTACGGCACCCGAAGGCACGGTGAGAAGGAACCCCGGTTCGATGGTATACGTTCCGCCTCCGGCCGAGATATGGCAGTTGATGTAACCCAGTTGGTTTTCAATAGGCTGTAAAGATGTTTTTGTTTTGCTGCAATCATTGAGCAAAAAAATGAGGGCGAGTACTACGCAATAAACTTTTCCATTTTTCACGGATGCTCCTCGTTTTAAAACTTTTTTAAGGGCATATTCGCGCCTTTGCGGAATTACTTCCTCCAGTACTATACGAGTGCCGGGATTTGGATATTTTAACTAACTGTTCTCTAGCAGGAGCAGGCTCAATTTCAACAGACAGCGGCGCGTCTGCAACCCGCCAAGCCAACCGTCTTTGGATTGCCGAGCGTGTGCGGCGATCAAAAATTAATGCGATTTTGGTTTGCTGAGCCGGTGTGGCGAATATCCAAATAATATTATTGATTGCTGAGCCGGTGCGGCGTAGGTGTACCCGTTGCAAGCCCGAACCACCCGCTGCGTGCACCGTAGCGGCACCCGATTACAAAATTCTCCCCGATCAAGACCTTGCCAAATAGCATCCGTGCAGCGACACTTCGTAGGTGCCCCACAACGCAAGATTGGATTCTCGCCGCAACTCCCACTATGGGGTCACCCGGCTCAGCCATCCAGATACTCTTCTTGATGTTCTTTCGGGAATGTTGCTTTCAATTCTCGCAAATAAACTTACTTTGGGGCACCCGGCACTGCTATCCACATGCTTTGTGCTTGCATAGTGATGTTGCTTTTGAGGCGGTTAGCCAACCGATTCCAGAACTTCCTTCAATTCCTCCGTACTGTACGGTTTCCGGAGCACAGCCGCAAAGCCGTATTCTTTGCAATGGGTCATCTCCATGTCTTCCGAATACCCGCTTGACAGAATAATAGGAATGTGCGGATCGCGCAGGGCTATTTCCCGGGCAAGATCTTTTCCTCCCATTCCTCCCTCGACCGTCAGGTCCGTAATCACCATTTTGTATTTGACCCCAGCCTTGGCGGCCTGGTCGAATTTGCCGATGGCGTCCTCCCCGGTGGCTGCCTCGTCGACGAGGTAACCGAGCTGCCGCAGCAGCATCGACAACGTGATGCGGATCACCTGGGCGTCGTCCATGATCAAGACCCGGCCGGCGGGGGCGGCGACTGCCTGTGGGGCGGTGCGGGAATCGGGCGCGGCGTCGACTTCGCTGATGGGGATGTACACCGTGAACACGGAACCTTTTCCGACTTCGGAGGAAACCGTGATGTGCCCGTTATGCCTCTTAAGAATCTTGTAGGCAATGGCCAAACCGAGTCCGCTGCCCCCTTTTTTCGTTGAGAAGTAAGGATCGAATATCTTCGGGAGCACTTCGGGCGGAATGCCGCACCCCTGGTCGGTGACGCTCACCTCCAGATAACTGCCGGCGGCAAGCGGCTGCAGTTGTTGTGCGCTCAATTCTTTTGTCGACATGCATATATGTATCACCCCGCCGTTGACCATCGACTGGCTGGCATTGAGCACGAGGTTCTGGAATACCTGCCGCAGCTGGCCTCCGTCGGCCCGTATGCGTACCGGCTCTGAAGGAACGGCAAACTCAAGTTTGATCCGGCTGCCATGGGCGGAAAAGGTGCAGGCATCGTGCACGACCTCCACGGCGTCGATCACCGTGAACACGGGCGCGCCGCCTTTTGCAAATGTCAACAATTGGCGGGTGAGGCTGCTGGCGCTGAGGGCGGCGCGCTCTCCTTCGTTCAATATGGTTCCGGCTTCCGAATGCGGGTCCAGGTTCATTTTCGCAAGGGCGAAACACGATGCAATGCCGCACAGGAGGTTGTTAAAATCGTGGGCTATGCCGCCGGCCAGCACACCAAGCGATTCCAATTGCTGCGTACGCAGCCGGTCTTCTTCGGCTTGCCTCACCTGCGTTATGTCGCGGATGGTAAGCATGTGGTGAACGGTTTCGTCGGCGGCATGCAGGTTTGTTTTCGTGACCACAATCGACCGCCGCTCTCCGGACAGGCGCACGTCGGTCTCGAAATTCACCAGCAAATCGTGTGTGCTCAATTCCGGGATGCTGTCGTACAGCGAAAGGGCGCCTGCCGGTTGGGGGCCGAGGAACCTGGCCGCCGCATCGTTGGCGCGGACGATGTTGCGGTTCTGGTCGACAAGGAGAATCGCGTCGCCGGCGTCCTTGAAGACCTTGTCGAGGATCTCTTCAAGCTGACGTATGTTGACAGTAAGGAAATTGTACCGCCGCACGGACCAATAGATGAACACGTCGACGATGATGATGGCGAGCGACGTGAATGACGACAGGATGGGCATCTTGAGCAGACGGGGAAAAACGAACGTGATGCCGACAAGATACAGGAACGCGGCGCCCATTCCGCACATCAGGATAAAGATGCGCTTTTTGTCGGCCCGGTCCGATTCCATCCTGTAGGCATGGAGCGCCAGACCGATGCTGAAAAGCGTGATCGGGAAAACGTAGAGAACAAAAATCAGCGCGAACAACGCATTCGGCAAGGGTGAGTAGAGTCCTGCGTCGGCAAGGTGCGACTCCGCGTGCAGCGGTATGTTTGCAAAGGGCAGCACTATGCCCGCGCACGCCTCCACGCCGAAGATCGCGAGGTACGCGTCTCTCTTTCTCTTCACAAAAGCATACATGAAGTCGAGAAAGATGAAGCTGGCCGCGAAGAACAGGCTCGTGGCGACCGTAAGAAGCACATGACGAAGATTTCCCGGATGAATCATCCGGAAAGCGAAATCGCTCAAAGTCAGGAGGAAATAGGTCCCGGCAAGGGTGAGGAAGGCGTGGTTGAGGCGGTTCTCCCGGCGCTGTCCGTACACGTACCCGATCAGAAAAAGCGTAAACAGGGGCGATGCCAGCAAGGAAATGGTGCTCAAAGGAATCATGGGTTGCCTCATTGCCTCTTCTGCGCGGGGTTATGCCATGAAAATATATATATGCCCGCCGTATTCTGGGCGGAAATGCTGCGGGCGCCTACTCCGGGGCGTGGCCGGAACGGCCTTTGCGGCGATGAAGAAGGATCTTGGTGTATTCGTAGCTGAGGACGATGAGGCTGCAGAAAATCCATACCGTTACCGCCTCGACTGGCAGCGAGGACCAGGCCGGTATGAAAATGCCCAGCATGTACTGGTGGTTGTAGTTCCAGTATCCGCGCGGAAGGGCCAGCGTCACTTCCCAGATGATCGAAATGAGCGTTGTGATCACCACGACTAGCGCCAGGGCGCGGAAATTGACAAAAGCGCGGGTGAGCCGCCAGAAAAAGATAAACGGCACATAGGCGGAAACGGACAGGAACAAAAGGTACTCGGGTACGAGCGGCCCTGCGGGATTGATACGCCGCTTGAGGAGTGTGCACCCCGCCATTGCGAGCAGGAAAAGCAGGAGGTGGCCGGGTTTGAAGAACAGCACGAAGACCTTCTTGATGCGCCGGGCATAGGCGGCGTAATGCCTGTCGTGCTTCTTATATCTGCGAAGGAAGTACTCGTCGTTGAATACATACAAAAGCACGATGAACCAGAACCCGAAAAGGTAGAACAGGAACTCTTCAACCGGTATGTTCCTGATGGTGATGCAGAGGGTCATGGCCGGGTTGGGGAATCGGAAGAACCGTTGGGCAAACAGCAGGTCCAGCAGAAATCCGATGCAGGCAAAGACGGCAAGGTTGATGGCCAGCGCCTGCGCCTGCACGGGTTTGAGCAGCTTCTTTTCATGGAGAAAGACGCCCATGGCGAACACGGGCGCGATCCAGAAGAGCAGCGATACGGTGTATTCAGGCATTGCGAGGCCTTTGTGCGCGCGCCGTGAAAGGGCCGGGCCGGGATGAATCGGCGCGAACCCGGTACTTGCGAAAGTAAAAAACCAGGTACATGAGAACGGAGATGGAGGCAAACGGAACGTAATAGAGCATCTCTTCGACCGTGGTCCGCGCCCCAAAAAGGCCGAACGCAAGAACGCTTCGGTCTTCCACCATATACCAGAGGTTGAACATGCCGATGCAGACATATTCCCAAAACAGTCCGGTTCCCCACACGATGAGGATGGTGAGGAAAAAGGCACGAACGTCGGAACGCCGGTTTGCCAGCGCGGTGAACATCAGGATCGACATGAAGGGCGAAAAGAGGTAAAAGAAAATCAGGTTTTCCAGGATGAACGTCACTCCGTGCCCGAACGTGATTGCAAGCACCGTGCTGTTTGTGTAAATCCACCCTGCGTTGTTATAGAGGAGAATCGCTTCGAAGGCAAGCAATAGGGCCCAGACGGCGATGATGCTCGGAACGCAGAGTGCGAGATCGACGCGGCCTATCCATTTCCTGAAAATCGCGAGCGTCACTATGGTGCCGGTGAAGAACGCGGCGAAGTATCCGATGTGGTGCGGTTGCCGTGGGTACAATGCGTGCCACGTGCAGATGATTGCGGCGGCGGCAACGAAGAACGCGGCCAGGAAAACGATGTCCTTCCACAGGGCCGTCTTTTGTTTCCGTTCGAGGCGGTGTTCGAATGCCGGATGGTAACGGTACCGGGAAAACACCAGGACATACAGAAGCGCGCCGGCGGCGTACAGGATTACTTCCAGGAAGAGATACAAGCATCGCATCGCCTTTTCCCTCCCTTCACCATGAGTGTATCACAAAAGTCAATTAAAGGCGAGGAAAAACTGGTTACCGAGTGTGTGCGGCGAATACCTCTGGGCCACCCCTTCGGGCGACGCCTCGAAGCACCCGAAGGGGTGTGCTTCCAAGGGTCGTCGGCCGTTCGGCCTCGGTACCGGACCGGCCCTATGCCTTCGGTCGGGGGCGGCCGGCACTACGCTTTAGCGTACCTTACAGTCGCGCCTGGCGCTTGGCAGAGGAACAATTCCACAATTGTCAATTTTTTCCATGAGATAATGCAGCCAAGACTTGACCTTTCCAGCGACACCTCGCGGGTGCCCCCCAATTGAAGGTTTTAACTTGCAACCAGACCAGCTGGGGGTCGCCCGGCACTGCTATCCAAAAGTATTGGATTTTGATTTTCCAGCTCAGCCATCCTAAATATCACTCTGCATATTACATAATATGTATAAAATATCAGCAACAACCGCAAATATATTAAATGTATAACAGACTGATTAATAATAAGTAATAACTAATTATTTCCTACTATAATATGTAGTCCATAAAATAATTGACTTTCTTTAATAATTGCGTTATATTTAGAGCCATGAAGTCCCTTTTCGACTACACCGACTACCGCCAGTACCTGGCTGATTACTACCGTTCCAAGAAGGAGACTTCAACCGGTTTTTCGCACCGTGTGTTCCTCCGGAAGGCCGGCATGTCCGGGCCGAACTTTCTCAAGAATGTCATTGACGGAAAGAAGAACCTGTCCGCCGATTCCATAAAGAAATTCGCCAAAGCGTGCGGGCTGTCTGCAAAGGAAACCGGATATTTTTCCGGTCTTGTCCAGTACGGCCAGGCCCGCACGCTTCAGGAAAAGCAGAAGTACTTTGTCGTGCTTTCCGGATTCTCCCCTCGTTCGGAAACGCAGAAGATCCGCGCCGACCAGTTCGACTATCTTTCTCACTGGTACAACCTTGCCATCCGCGAATACATCCATTCGCACAAGTTCCTTGATGACTACCGGTCGCTTACGAGGTCGATTACCCCAAAAATCACGCCTCGCCAGGCAAAAAAATCCGTCAACCTGCTTCTTGACCTCGGGCTCATCAGGCTTGGGAATGACGGATTTTACCAGGTGAGCGACGAGATCATCTCCACGGGATCGGATATCAACAGTATTGCCGCGCGCAACCTGCATAAATCCATGATGGAAATAAGCTCTGCCATAACAGATTCGACCCCTGCCGAAAAACAATATATGAGGACCATTACGGGCAGTTTTTCAGACGAGGCGTTCGGCCGGATAAAACTCGAACTTGACAACACGCGCAAGAGGATCCTCGATATCATTTCAGAGGACACGGGAGCATCCAGGAAAGTGCATTCGGTGGGAATCCAGCTCTTTCCCCTTGAGCAGACGCCAAAGAAGAGAGGAAGGCCTTCATGAAACGGTTTCTTTGTTACATCGCGCCGTTTCTGATTATGGGATTTGTTTCCTGCGGCAGGAGTCCGGTTGCCGCAACCGGCGGTTCGGGCACCGATGTCGGATATGTGAGGGGCACGATCGTGGGGCAAGGCGGTTCGCCGGCAGCCAATACGCTCGTGCTGCTTGTTCCGGCGCAGTACAACCCGGCTGCTCCACAGCACGACAGCGCCGTTCTTGCAGACACGACGGACGATAACGGGACCTACGCGTTCAGGGTCGGCAATCCCGGACTTTATACTATAGAAGCGGTTCATTTGACCGATAGGACAAGGCTTCTGATCACCAATGTGGATGTTGCAAAGAATGATACGACCGTTGCGCCGCAAAGAACGCTGCAACAAACGGGTACGGTGGTGGTTATTATAGCGGACAGCGTGAGGCCAGTATCAGGATACGTGTATGTTCCAGGGACGACATTCTACAGCGTTTTTTCCGGAAGTTCTCCGGCCATCGCCATGGATTCTCTGCCCGCCGGAGTCATTCCCTCGGTCCTGTTCAGTCCAGGCACGCAGCCGGAATCATCATCGGTCGCTGCGCGAAACGTGCCGGTTGCCCCGAACGATACCGTTCGAACTGCCAATTTCCGGGCGCTCTATGTCGCCAAGGATACGTCACTTGTCAGACGGGATACGCTTTTCATGCAGCGGCTGGAATCAAGGGGAATAGCCATGGTGATCAGGGTGGATGATTCGCTTTCCGCCGCAGATACCGCTAACATCAACGCGATATTCTTCGCGTCAACAATCAGCGGCCAGGCAACCGCCATTCTGCGCGTTGCACAAAAACCTGTTCTCGCCTGTGAAACGGTTCTGTTCAATGCGATGGACCTCTGCGGTCCAACAACTGGCGTTGATTTTGGAAATATCACGGACAGCATAGACAACATTTCCATCGCCGCACCGTCGCATCCGCTGGCAGCCGGCTTTACCGGGACAGTAACGGTTGTGAACCAGAACCTGGCGCTGCCGTGGGCCGCGCCGGCCGCATCCGCGACGGTTGTGTCAACTATCCCGAACCAGCCGGCACAGGCAACCATATTCTGTTATGAAGCCGGGGCTCCTCTTTACGATGCTGTGCCTGCGCCGGACCGCAGGGTGGGCATGCTGCTTAAGATGGAGGTCGTCCTTAATTTGAATGAAAACGGCTGGAAACTTTTTGACGCTGCCGTGAACTGGTGCCTGAGGTTGCAGTAGGAGAACCATGCCGGAAGATTTCACTATGATGGAACTTCAATAATCGCATACTGCCACAAGGAGGGCCTATGAATTCAACGTTCTTGTCACGAGTCTCTTTATTCTTCTGCGGCGTTGTCGGCCTCGCCATTTGTGTTCATGCGTATTCGCCGCAATACAAGTTTTCCATAACGGGAAACCAAATCTACATCAACAATGTCGCATTCAAATCCCTCGGTCTTCGCCTATCCAATGCCATGGTGTCGGACGCAAAGACCGATTCATTAATCATGTATCTTGACACGTTTAAATCTTACGGAATCAACTCCTTTAGTGTTTATTGGATGGGCAGCCGATTTGGCGACATCATTGGGTTCCTGCCTGATGCCAGCCTTAACCCGGTGTATACGCCGCGTATGCAACGAATCATTGAAGCAGCCGACGCGCGGGGAATGATCGTGCTGGTCGGGTGCCTCTATTGGGGCGGCTCCGCGGCCAATAGTGCTCTTGGCGCTTGGAAGCAGACTCAGGCGAATGCAGCCATTATCAATGTTCTCAATTGGGTTCACCAGCACAACTACCAAAACGTCTTTGTAGACCCTGATAACGAGGGTATGGCCGCGGCAGCCGGAATATGCAATACAACAACACAGATTGCCGCTGCTCACGCCGCCGACACTTTCTCAACCGGGAAGATCATGATTGCAAGCAATACCACAGGCGCAACCGGCGCAGACATCAACATTCATTTCGGCACGTACGATGCCACAAAACCGTATATGGAGACCGAAGGGGTTGATGCAAATCCACCGTATTGGACGACCTATAGCAAGGATGCCAGTTTTCCAAACAATTATATCCGCATAGGTCTATATACCGCGACAATGAAAACCACTCTTGAAAATAATACCACAAATGGCGTCAGCACCCGCAACGGATGGTGGACCGCTTCTACCTGGGCACAGTGCGGGCCTGGGGCGGGCGTTACCGGGGGAACGCCTGTTGGTGGGCCTTTCATGGTGCCTGGCGGGTATTCGAATTATACAGATGCCCAAATTAATCCCGTCATCACAACGATCATGCCCGATGCCGGTATCCGCTGGTGGCTGGAATGGCTCAAAGGCCAATACGGCGCATGGACCCCGCCGCCGCCGATGACGACGGAAGCATTAATTCCTGCTTTGTCAACAAACAAGGCCTCTGCCTATAACGAACTGAAGGTTTTCGATATGAGCGGAAGATTGCTGGAACGTTTCACTTTCAGCGGTGTAATGTCGGTTGAAAATATGCCGCGCATCAAACATGCCGGTTCCTATCTGGCGCTGTTCTGCAGGGATGGGGCGGTTGTCAATGTGAAACGGATATGCAATCCTTAACAAATCCACAAGGAGTCGTTATGAAAATGTCTTATGTTAAGTTCAGCCGCTTCGCGTTAGGCGCGATGGTGGCGCTCTCGTTCTTAATCGTTTCCGCTTCGGCATCCCAATATGTTTTTTCGGTACGCGGCGACTCGACGGTCATCAACGGCGTGGGCTTCGTCGCCAAAGGGGTGCGTTGTTCCCAATCGCTCATCACCCAGGCGGCCACCGATTCGCTGATCTTCTATCTTGACACCTTCAAGTACTACGGATGTAATATCGTTAGTGTTTACATAATGGGTTCGCGGTACGGCAACATTCCGGGGTACAACCACGACGGTACCCTTAACCCTATCTATTCCGCAAGGCTTGGCCAGATAATTGAGGCCGCTGATTCCAAGGGCATGATAGTGCTGGTCGGGTGCCTTTACTGGGGGGGTACCACTGCAAAATTCACCGATTGGGGCCAGAGTAACGTAGACACTGCTGTTGCAAACACGGCGAGATGGATCAGTAGCCATAATTATCGGAATGTCTTTGTTGATATCGACAACGAAGGCATGGCCGGCGGTATCATACCTAACAAGGTTGAGGCGATACAATCAGGAAGGGCAGTCGATCCTCAGATTCTTTTTTCGTGTGATTGGGGCGATGCGGCGGCGGCAGCGGCCGCGGATCTTTCAGTCCATATCGGAACACAAGTCGCAGGGAAACCCTACATCGAGAGCGAGGGTTGCGGCACTTGGAGTTACGGTAGCGACAACTATACAGCATCGGCCATAGGTACACAACATGGTGGATGCGCCGTATCACAGGCGCAGGCTGCCGGCCCAAAAGGATTTATGTTAGCTGATATGTGGCTGCAGGCTGCCCCGCCGCTTGGTCCCAACATGAATCCGGGTGGCAACGGCACTGCCGGGAGTCCCGGAATACGCTTTTGGCTCGAAGCGCTCAAAGCCGCATGGGGCTCATGGAACCCGCCCCCGCCCCTGCAGGTTGGGGTGTCGCATGAGCTCCCGTTGCACATTGCGACTGCCGCCTATGATAACGTCAAAGTATTCGACCTGCGCGGTAAACTGGTTGCGACGTATTCTGGCAACATGCTAAACGCAAGCATGAAGCTATTATCCAGGAATACGGGCGTGAATGTCGTGGTCTACAGCAAGGGAAATGATATTATTAATATCAAATCTTTCTGCAATACGGGTCGTTGAAAGGTCTTTTGCAAAAAGGCGGTTTCATAATGAGATAGGCACCAATTTACAAAAGGAGTAAGTATGAACCCTCTGCGTATCCTATCCAAGAAAAAAACCGGGATAGTCGTTGGAACTCTGGCCTTTGTCGGTCTGCTTTGCATGCCCTGTTTTTCCGGGCAGTATGTTTTTTCGGTTTCCGGGACAAAGACGTATTTGAACGGCCAGGAAATCCTGCTTAAAGGGTTCCGCTGCTCAAACTCGCTTATTAGCGACTCTGCCGCAAATGACTTGATAGCACATCTTGACTCATTCGAGTTATACGGCCTTAATTCGTTCAGCGTTTACTTCCAGGGCTCGCGCTACGGCAACATTGGGGGGTATAATCAGGATGCGACGCTCAACCCGATTTACAGCGCGCGCATGGGTAAAATCATTGAGGCTGCAGACGCCAAAGGAATGGTGGTCCTTGTCGGCTGTTGTTACTATGGAACAAACAATGCAAATTTTTCAAATTGGGGGCAGCAGGATTTCGAACATGCTCTTGCAAATACCGTAACCTGGGCAAAAAACAATGGTTACGGTAACGTGTTCTTTGATGCCGACAACGAAGGCATGGCCTTTCAACAAAAGAAATATGCAAGTACGGACAGTGTGGTTATGGCTGGAAAAGCCGCAAATCCCACCGCTATTGTTGCGGGATACTTTGGGACGTGTCCTGCAGCAGCCGACCTTGCAATCCATCTTTCTTCACACGACGCCACTAAACCTTATGCCGAGACCGAAGGCGACGGTATATGGAGTTACGGAAGCGGCAATTACACCGCTTCTGCCATAGGGGTCTATGCGGCCTCGGACAAGACATCCGCGATCAGCGGCACTTTTGGTCACTTGACGAAAGGCGAAGGATATATGTATTCCTCAATGTGGCTGCAGGCAGTTCCGCCCTTAGGCCCTAATGCCGGTTTCGGCGGATACGGTTCCTCAGCGGATCCGGGGGTGCGCTGGTGGGCGGATACGATACGAGCCCACTACGGGCCGTATGTTCCGCCGGCGCCTACGGCGGTCACGGTTGCTCCCTTGTCAATTAACACCGCGACGGCCTTTGACGAGCTGAGAATTTTCGACGTGCGCGGAAGGCTGGTGGAACGTTTTACGTTCGCCGGGAAAATGCCGATTGAAAGTATGCCGCGGATCAGGCATGCCGGCTCCTATCTGGCACTGTATAGTAACAATGGAAACGTTGTGGCCGTCAAGCGTATCTGCAATCCCGAGCGGTAACAACGAGTGGTCAAAGGTAAAGATCCGGGCGCGCCGCCGCTAAATACGGTTTTGAATTGTTGAGCGAGTGCGGCGATCCAATGTTAATGCGATTTTGGTTTGCCGAGGCGGTGCGGCAAATATCAAAATAAGATTCAAATTAAAATTTTGGATTGCTGAGCGTGTGCGGCGTGGAGGTACCCGTGGCGAGACCGAAACGCCTGCTGCGCGCACACTAGAAACACCCGATTAACAAGACCCAGGACCAAATACACTTCGAAGTTTTAAGCCCGGCCGCAGCTGCGCCACTGAGGGGAAACTCGTGCGCTGCCTTCAATTCTTTAGTCCAAGATATTTAGTCTGCCCAATAAACCCCCAGACTCCAGTCTGGGGATGGATGGGCTGTCAAGACGATGTGGACAACAACGTATTTTGAGTAAATGAGATTTCGGAAGGGCACCCATTGCGTATACAGAACAGAATACCACATCGTCTTGACTCCTCGATATCGTCGTCGGATATTCGTGACAGGGGTGAAAGAATATTTGGAAAAGGTACTGAAGGGGACCTCTAAAAATTGCCTAATTTGCCCAATTAATGCTTGACAAAGGCTATTTCGTCAATTATTTTAATTCCAGACAACAAACCTGCGAACCCACTACCGTCTGGAGGATATTGCGATGGGACAGATAGGCCTTTTTGACCTTGAGAATCGCCTTTCCGAGCTTTCCGAAATGGGAGACCCTCTTGAAACCATCAATCGGGCCATACGTTGGAAGAGTTTTCGTCCTGTTATTGACAAGGCTTTTCGCAAGGAACGGAAGAGCAACGCCGGTCGTCCACCGTACGATTATATCCTGATGTTCAAGATTCTCGTGTTGCAGACGATGTATGGGCTTTCCGATGCGCAAACCCAGTTTCAGATTCTGGACCGATTGACGTTCAAACGGTTTCTTGAACTCACTTCCGAGGATAGCATTCCCGACGAGAAAACGGTCTGGTTGTTTCGGGAAACGCTGACACAAGCAGGCGTTGTCAAGAAGCTGTTTGACCTGTTCGGTCGTCAGTTGAACGAAGCGGGTTACACTGCCCAGAAAGGCCAAATAATAGATGCGAGTTTTGTCGAGGTACCTCGCCAGAGAAACACGCGGGAGGAGAATAAAGAAATCAAGAACGGGGGCACGCCGCAGGAATGGGAAAAGCACCCTGAGAAACTTCGTCAGAAAGATGTTGATGCGCGATGGACGAAGAAGAACGATCAGACGTTTTTTGGCTACAAGAACCATGCGTCGGTAGACGCGAAGCATAAAATCATTCGAGACTATGCGGCGACATCCGCAGAAGTGCACGACTCCAATATGCTTGAACCTCTCCTTAATCCTGAGAACACGAACGCGGACGTGTTTGCCGACAGCGCGTATCATTCGGAAAAGGCGGAACAAAGGCTTGATTATCTCTGGTACAGAAGCAAAATATGTGTCAAAGGGACTCGTGGCGCACCATTGACGGAAGCACAATTGGCACAGAACCGGAAGAAATCCAAAGTCAGATCGCGTATAGAACATGTGTTTGCTCAAATAGAAATCATGTTTCGTGGCAGGATCAGGTGTATCGGGCGGCTGAGGGCCGCGGCGAAGATAGGACTCCTGAACCTGGTTTACAACATAAAACGCTTTGCATATCTTGAGTGCCACGCCTGAAAAGCGGGACAGGACCGCACAAGGCCCCCAAAGGGACCGAAAAAAGAACAGTTTTGGGCACCTATCAGACAAATAGACGCCCTGACATCGCGAAATAATACTATCTGTCAACATGATCTTGGAATCTACTATTTTACAGAATTTTTAGAGGTCCCCTGAAGCATCTTGATGGGATGGACGACGATATCGAGGTAATCCGGGCCAATGTCCAGCTGGACCATGTACACATGGTGGTAATGATTCCGCCGCGGATATCTGTCGCAAGCGTAGTGCAGTTCGTGAAATCGCGGACGGGGAAATTACTGCCGGAGCGATTTCCAAGCATAGGGAAGGCGATACGCGGCGGCGGAATCTGGTCGCGCGGGTACTGTGTTTCAACCATAGGACTTGACGAGAGAACGATCATAAGCTACGTTGAACACCAAGGACGTGAAGATTGTGGCGCTATCCAGCTGGATCTTGGCCTGGAATAATGCCGCCGACTCCTGTCGGCGGTCTTTTACTAAATTCCTTCTCCATTTTGTTTTGTGAATTGATTCAGCCTTCCTATCGAGCTTTCTATTGATCCGGTCTTTTTCCCATTCTTCTTTCCATTCCTTGGGTATTATCATCGCCGCCAAGGAATGATCACTTTCGCCCCTTCGTGGTCGGCCTGATTCGGGAGTTTCACTCCCGAACCCAGACCCACTTTGTTGTCACAGCGTTTCCCGGGGAAGAAATTGCTAAAACTGTCTACCGTCAACCTGGAACCCAGCCTTGCGCCGGACCGTACAGGAGCTCTCGCGTGGGTGCCCCCAGCAGGTGTTTGGATTTGTTCAAGGGAGGCGCCTGGGCGCACCCGGCACTGCCATCCAGAAGAATTTCAATTTCTTGTAGCCAAGGGAACGCCCAACCGGTTTTCCCCTTTCTATTCATGGATTGGACATATTTTTCATCGCACCCATGAAAACACCCAAAGAACCCGCGGCATATGAAATTGTCAAGAAGCTTGACGAGAGCGGACACCGGGCGCTCTTTGCCGGCGGCTGCGTGCGCGACATGCTGATGGGACTGCCTGGGGCGAACGGCGACATCGACATTGCCACGTCCGCCGCGCCCGAGGCCGTGCGCGGGCTTTTTCCGCACGTGATTCCGGTGGGCGAGCACTTCGGCGTTGTGATCGTGATGATGGGCGAGATACCGTTCGAGGTCGCCACCTTTCGCAGGGACAAAGGCGGCGCGGACGGCAGGCACCCGGACTTGGTGGAATTCGTCGGCGAACGGGAAGACGCGCAGCGCCGGGATTTTACCATCAACGGAATGTTCTATGACCCGGTGACGGAAACCGTGCTCGACTACGTGGGCGGCAGGGAAGACCTTGCGGCGGGCGTGGTGCGGGCCATCGGCGACGCCGGGCTCAGGTTTACGGAAGATTATCTGCGGCTGGTGCGGGCCATACGGTTCGCGGCCCGGTTCGGCTTTGCCATAGAACCCGGGACGTGGTCCGCGCTGCGTGAAAAGGCGGCCGGCATTGCGAAGGTATCGGCGGAGCGGGTGTTCATGGAGCTTGACAAAATGCTGCTCGGCCCGCACGCAGACGCGGCGCTGGCGCTGCTTCACGAAAGCGGGCTGCTCGTCCTGATCCTTCCGGAAGTTGAGAAGCTCGTGGGCGTGGACCAGCCGCCCGAGTTCCATCCGGAAGGTGACGTGTTCCTTCACACGAAACGGGCGCTTTCGTTGTTGTCAAGTCCGACCCAGGTGACGGCGTGGAGCGTGCTGCTGCACGACATTGGAAAACCTGCCGTGATGGTGGTGGCGGACCGCATCAGGTTTTCCAACCACGACCACGTGGGCGCCGCCATGGCCCGTGACCTTCTGCGCAGGCTCAAGGCGCCCGGCGCACTCACGGACGCCGTGGTCGAGGTGGTGGACAACCACATGAACTTCATCAACGTGACTAAAATGCGGCTCTCCACGCTCAAGCGGTTCCTGTCGCGTCCCACGCTTGAGGACGAACTCGAGGTGCACCGCGTCGACTGCCTGGCAAGTCACGGCGACGTGTCCAATTATACGTTTATCAAGCAGAAGCAGGCCGAATTGTCTGTTGAGGAGATACGGCCGCCGGCGTTGATTTCGGGGAAAGACCTGATTGCGCTGGGGCTTGCGCCTGGACCGCTGTTCGGCACGATCCTGCGGGAAGCGTACGATGTGCAACTCGAGGGAACGCACGGGTCCCGGGAAGAGGCGCTGGCGTGGGTGAAGGATAATTTCATGAATAAGGATAATTGACATGGGTGAAGTTCCCCTTTTGGATTGCTGAGCCGGTGCGGCGAATATCAATATCAAAATGATTCTATGGATTGCTGAGCCGGTGCGGCGAGGGTGTACCCTTGGCAAGTCCGTACCTTCAGTTGCGCGCACCGTAGTAGCACCATGTTAACAAATGCTCAACTGCACGCAGCAACAGCCATCGATTCATCTTCTCAACTCGTCAACGTAGGATTGCTTCATTTGCCTTCACAACTGCGCTTCGAGGGTGCCCCACAGCAGAAGATTGGATTCTCGCCAAAACTCCCACTTTGGGGTCACCCGGCACAGCAATCCCAAAGCACTTATCTATTATCATTTCCGGCTCAGCCAACCAGATGCGTTCTATTATTTATAATTTCCGGCTCAGCCTTCCCAAAACTCTTCTACCCGCTATCCGGATAGATTCTTTACTTTGCCCGTTCATGCATGTTGTTCTCTCAGGTTCCCATATCATATATTAAAACTTCGGTTTGGGATTTTGCATCTTGCGGGCAGGCGGGCGAAAGCCCGTTTTTTGTTATGAGACATGGCACCGGCCGGAACGGGGGAGCACCGTGACGCTCGACGAAATCACCCCTATCATCGAAGAGAAACTCAAGTTCATGCGCATGGAATTGTATGATATCAAGTACGTTCCGGCGGGCAGGCATTCAGTGCTGCGGGTGTTTATCGATAAGGAAGGCGGCGTCACCATTGACGATTGCGAAGATGCGAGCCGGGAAATCTCCATGCTGCTCGACGTGGAAAATTTCTCCGACACCCCGTACTCCCTGGAGGTTTCGTCGCCCGGCGCGGACAGGCCGCTTGCCACGCAGAGGGATTTTGTGAAGGTGGTGGGCCAGTACGTCCGCCTGGAACTCAAGTCCGCGGAAAAGCAGAAGCCTGTGCTGGTTGGCAAATGCCTTTCCTGCGCCGACAACGTGGTCACCGTGGAAGGCGACGACGGCGCCGAAAGGAAGATCCCGCTCGACCAGATTGCAAAAGGGAAACTGGACATCCGTTTCAAATAAATCTTAAAAGGAAACAGACCATGAAGAAGAAGAGCAAGAACGAAAATGTCAAAGCCGTCGATATCGCGGCGGCGCTTTCGAGCGTCACCAAGGAGAAGAGCATCAGCATGGACCTTGTTTCCGACACGCTCAGGGACGCGCTTGTCACTGCGGCAAAGCGGTACCTGGGCAAACCCACCAACGTCGAAGCGAAAGTGGAGAAGGAGAAAGGGATCATCGAGGTGTACACGCGCCAGACCGTGGTGGAAGCCATTGTCGATCCGGAAAAGGAAATATCGGTGGAGGAGGCCAAGAAGATTGATCCGGAGCTCGAAGTGGGCGACGAGCTGATGCAGGACCTCGACATCGACTTGTTCGGCCGCGGCGCCATTCAGACCGCAAAGCAGGTGATCGTGCAGCGCGTGCGCGAAGCCGAGCGAGAAAAGGTGTTCGCCGACTACAGCGAGCGCAAGGGCGAGCTGGTGACCGGCACGGTCCAGCAGATTGACAAAGGGAATATCCTGGTGAACCTGGGCCGCACCGAGGCGCTGTTGCCGTTTAAGGAGCAGATCCGCAAGGAACGGTACCGCCAGGGCGACCCGATCCGCGGCTGCATCGTGGATGTCAAGAACAATCCCAAGGGCCCGCAGGTGATAATCTCCCGTACCGCGCCCGAGTTCCTGGCGCGGCTCTTTGAACTCGAGGTGCCGGAGATCTTCGACAAGACGGTGAAGATCGTGAAGGTGGTGCGCGATCCGGGCTTTCGCTCGAAGATCGCCGTCACAACCACCGACGACCGGGTGGACCCCGTGGGCGCGTGCGTGGGCATGCGCGGCAACCGTGTGCAGGCCATCGTGCGCGAGCTGTCGAACGAGCGCATCGACATCATCAACTGGACGGAAGAACTCTCCCTGCTTGTCCGTCGCGTCTTTTCGCCCGCCGAAGTGAAACGCGTGGTGCCCGTGAGCGAAAAAAAGATCGTGGTGATCATCCGCGAGGAGGACCTGGCGCAGGCGATCGGCAAAGAGGGCCAGAACATTCGGCTCGCCTCCAAGATGATAGAGAAGGACATCGACGTGTACGGCGACGAGGAATTCGCCGCCTTTACAGAAGAAGAACGCACCGCCATTCTGGCCGGGCTGCCGCTTAAACCCGATGTCGCCCTGGACAAGGAAGCTGCGGCCGAGGAAGGGGGCGAGACCGAGGAAGTCCGCGACAGCGAATCGCCCAAGGCCGAGGCGGGGGTGGAGCAGGCCACGGAACCTGAGTCGTCCCTGGAGTCACTCGTGGAGAATGCCGTCGAAGACGAGTCGGAATCCGAACTAGAGATTGATGCGGACAAGGGCCCACCGGCCGGCGAGATCGCCCCCGGAGAAGAGAGCGTCGAAGGCGGTGACGCCGAGAGCGCGGAAGAGGAAAAAGCATAGTGCAAGGGCGCCCGCCCGCACAGGGCCGGCGTGCCGCGTTACAAACCAGCAGAGGTTAATCATGGCTAAAGAAAAAGTGTACAAACTCGCTCAGGAATTCAAAGTGTCGAGCGAGGCGCTCGTCCAGATGCTTCGTCAGATGGGGATTCCCGTCAAGAGCCACATGAGCACGGTTGACGAAAATCTTCGAGACGAGATAAAGAAGAAATTCGAATCGGAACGGGCCGAGATCAAGAAGGAGTACGAGCGTAAGAAGCAGATGATTGTAAAGGCTAAGGAGGATCTGCTTACCAAAACAGAAAAGCCCGAGGTCGCGCTCGAGCAGCCGGCGGGAATCAAGAAACCGGCTCCTGCGCCCGCTGCCGCTATTGCGGCCGAGGAACACCGCGAAAAGGAGCGTCGGCTCCGCAACCGTGAATTTGCGGCCGCGGAATTCCGTCGTGACGAGGCCGCGCCGAGGATCAAGAGCATGGCCTTTATGCCCGTTGCCGCTCCCACGGAGGGCGCTCCCCCGTCGTCGGCCGGCAAGCAGGACTCGAGGCCGTCGTTCAAGAAGGGAAAAAAGAAGGGCGGCAGAAAGAAACCTGAACGGCCTGAAATTGACGAGATGCAACTGAAGGCGAATGTCAAGAAAACCCTTGCCAGGATCGGCAGCGGCTCGGAGCGCAAGAAATACAAGAAAGAGGCGCGTCCCAAGGATGAAAGTGTCGAAGCGGAGAAGAAAATACTTAACGTGAGCGAGTTCGTGACGGTGGCCGAGCTTGCCAACATGATGCAGGCGGCTGTATCGGAGGTGATCGCCAAGTGTCTTGAACTCGGCTTGTTTGTTACTATAAATCAACGTCTTGATTTCGAGACCATAGAGCTTGTCGCAGACGAGTTCGGGTTCACCGCGCAACTGATGACCGAATACGCAACGGAAAGCGAAGACACCGAGGATGATCTCGCGAGTGGAAAACTTGAGCCGCGCGCCCCCGTGGTGACAGTTATGGGACACGTGGACCATGGCAAAACATCGTTGCTCGACTACATTCGCAAGACCAACGTCATTGCGGGCGAAGCCGGCGGCATAACCCAGCACATTGCAGCATACGAAGTGGTCACGCCGCACGGCACCGTTACCTTTCTTGACACTCCGGGCCACGAAGCGTTTACCGCCATGCGTGCGCGCGGATCGCAGATCACCGATGTTATTGTTCTGATCGTCGCAGCCGATGCGGGCGTCATGCCGCAGACCAAGGAAGCCATCGACCACGCGCGCGCTGCAAACGTGCCGCTCGTAGTTGCCATTAACAAGGTAGATTTGCCTACCGCCAACATCGACCGGGTAAAGAGCGAACTTGCGCAGTACAACGTACTTGTCGAGGATTACGGCGGCCAGGTAACCTGTGTGGAAATGTCGGCGAAGACCGGCAAGGGCGTAGACAAACTGCTGGAGATATTGTCTCTCGAAACGCAGATCATGGAACTCAAGGCCAACCCCGAGGGGCAGGCGCGAGGCGTTGTAATAGAATCGGAACTTGACAAAGGCAGGGGTCCCGTGGCGACGGTGCTGATCCAGAAGGGCACACTTGTCAAAGGCGACGCGTTTGTCACCGGCATGCATTACGGACGCGTGCGCGACCTGTTCAACGACCGCGGCGCCGTGGTCGATAAGGCGCGCCCCTCGCAGCCGGTGCTTGTGCTCGGGCTGTCGGGCACGCCGCAGGCCGGCGATTCGTTCCGGGTGGTGGCCGACGAAAAAGAGGCGCGCGAGATAGGGGCGCGCAGGCGGCTGGCGCAGAAAGAGCGTGAGCTCCGCAAGATGGGCGGCGTATCGCTCGATCATCTGTACGAGCAGATCAAGGCGGGAAGCGTCAAAACGCTCAATCTCATCATCAAGGGAGACGTTGACGGATCGGTCGAAGCGCTCGCTTCGTCGCTGGAGAAACTGTCCACCGACGAAATCAAGATCCGCGTCATCCACAAAAGCGTAGGCGCGATCAAGGAATCGGACATCAACCTCGCGGTTGCGTCGACGGCAATCATCATCGGCTTCCATTTAAGCCCCAACAGCAAGATCCGCGAACTTGCTAAAAAAGAGGGCGTCGATATCCGCACCTACCGCATCATCTACGAGGCGATCGAGGCGATGAAGAAGGCCATGGAGGGAATGCTCGAACCCGAAATCAAGGAAAACGTCACGGCACAGATCGAGGTGCGACAGGTCTTCAAGGTGTCGAAAGTGGGTATCATCGCGGGTTGCTTTGTGGTGTCGGGAACCGTCAAGAACGGCAGCAAGGCCCGCCTGATCCGCGACGACGTGGAAATCGCCGACTCCAAGATCTCCTCGCTGCGCAGGCTTAAGGACGACGTGCGCGAAGTGGCCGCCGGTTTCGAATGCGGATTGACATTGGAGGGTTTTTCGGAGTACCGGGAAAAAGACCGCGTGGAAGTCTACGAGGAAGTGCAGGTTCCGAGGAAGTTGTCACTGTAGGATCGGCGATCCCATGAACTGGCACGTTGAACGGTTGCGCGAAGAAATCCGCAAAGAACTCGGCCTGGCGATTGCCGAGCAGATGCGCGATCCCCGGATCCCGGACGTGGTGACGATCACCGAGGTCCGCCTTGCCCCCGACTGCCGCAACGCAACCGTGCTGGTGAGCGTGTTGGGCGACGACAAGGCGAAAAAAGAGGCCATCGGCGTGCTCAACCACGCGGCGCCGTTTCTCCAGCACATCGTTGCGAAGCGGATCGTCATGAAATTCATCCCCAAATTATACTTCAAGCTCGACAAATCGCTTGAAGACAGCGAACGCATGAGCAACCTCTTCAAAGAAATCCAAGATGACCTGGCCTGAACTCGATGCCGCCATCGCGTCGAACACAACCTTCCTTCTTTCGTCCCATGAGGGCCTCGACGGCGACTCCATCGGGTCGCAACTGGCCGTGTACTGGTACCTCACGTCGCTTTCCAAACGCGTGACGGTGTACAATAACGACGCGCTGCCGGACAAATTCAAATTTCTCACCAACGGCGGCGTGCTTGCCAACCGGCGGCCGCGGGGCCCGTTCGACGTGTGCGTCGTGCTCGACTGCTCCAATCCGGCCCGTCTGGGCTGGGAGCAGCTTTCGGACATGGGTTCCTATATTGTCAACATAGACCATCACCGCGACAACGTGCTGTTCGGCTCGCTTAATATCGTGAAGAAAGACGGCGCCGCAACCGGCCAGATCATCTACGATTATTTGACATACAAGAAGGTTGCGTATCCGCCGCACGTGGCCGAGGCCCTGTACGCGGCCGTCATGACCGACACGGGCGCATTCCGGTTTTCCAACACCACCGGCACCATTTTGCGGATGTGCGCCGACCTGTGCGACCGCGGCGCGGACCCGTCCCGCATCTACGACAAGGTGTACGCATCATTTTCCCCGGGCGGGTTGCTCCTGCAGTCAAGGATCTGGTCGACGCTGGCGTTTTACCACGGCGGCGCCATATGCTCCATGGAAATGCCCTACAGTCTCATCGAGGAACTGGGCGCAACTTACGGCGATTCCGAAGGCATGGCAGATTTCACCATCATGGGCGCGGGCGTCGAGGTGGGGATGCTCATCAAATACGACGAGAAGGAAACGCATTTTTCCCTTCGGTCAAAAGGCCGCGTCGACGTGGGAAGGATCGCGGCCGGCGTCCGGGGAGGCGGCGGCCACCAGGGCGCGGCCGGGTGCACCATGACGCTGCCGTGCAAAGAGGCCAAGGCCCGCATGCTCGACATCATTACACGGGAGCTTCCCTAGCCCGTGGACGGTTTCCTTTTTGTCGACAAGGCCCCCGGTCCCACGTCGTTCGACGTGGTGCGGCAGGTGCGCAGGCTTTTGGGGGGCGTCAAGACGGGCCACGCGGGCACGCTCGATCCCCTGGCAAGCGGGCTCCTTATCTGCGCGGTTGGTAATGCCACCAGGCTCCTGCCGTACGTGCCCGCGGAACCCAAACGCTACGCGTTCGGCATGAGGTTCGGCTCCGAAACCGACACACTTGACAGCGAGGGAGCCGTGGTCGCGCAGGGAGGCAGGGTTCCCGGCCGCAGCGAGGTTGAGGCGGTCCTGGCGCGGTTTTCCGGGGCGATTTCCCAGGTTCCGCCAAAATTCTCTGCTGTCAATGTCGGCGGTGAACGCGCCTACCGTCTGGCGAGGAAGAAACTCGACTTCCGCCTTGCGCCCCGCACCATAACGGTGTTCTCGCTCGCGCTCACGACGTTCGATGAAGCCGCGGGAGATGCGGTCCTCGACGTGAGGTGCTCCGGCGGCACGTACGTGCGTTCCCTGGTGAAAGACATCGCTTCCGCTCTGGGGACGCTGGCCTACGCGTCGCGTATCCGGCGGCTGGCCGTAGGGCCGTTTACGGTGGATAAGGCGGTGCCCGTCGACACGCTGGCCGTGGACGCCGGCCGTCACGTGATGCCCGTCAGGCAGGCGCTTGCGGCGCTTCCGGCAGTTACGGTGAACGCGGAGCAGTGCGGCGCGTTGGCGATGGGGCGCAACATCAGGCTTGACATGGCGGACAAGACCGTGATCGCTTACAGGGAGAACGGCGAGGTCGCGGCGGTGCTGACAAAAGGTGAAGAGGGATCGTTTCATCCGAGGAAAGTCTTCGTGCGGAGTTGACATCATTCGCAGATGCCAGTCCGAGCCCCCTAAATCCCCCGAAGGGGGACTTATTGGAAGAGATGTTCTAAGGCAAAGTCAAAACTTCCCAAGTCCCCTTCGGGGGATTTAGGGGGCGAGCAAGACGTAGAGAAAGGAAAATCTAATCTTGACATGGGCAGGGAACGCCCTTGATTAATTAAGAATAGTAGAGCATTATGAATCTCATCCATTATCAGAATCTCCCCAAATCCGTCACCGCCTCCGTCGTGTCTGTCGGCAACTTCGACGGCATTCACCGCGGCCACGAAGTCCTCATCCGGGAAGTGGTAAAACGGGCCAAAAAAAACGGCCTCACCTGCATCATCGTGACCTTTGAGCCTCACACCAGATCCGTGCTGGCACCGGGTTCCTACCAGCCCATACTGTCGACTCTGGAAGAAAAGGCGTTTCTGCTGGAGCCGTACGGCGTCGACTACCTCGCCTACATCCCGTTCAACGAATCGTTTGCCAAAACCTCGCCCCAGGACTTTGTGCAAAAGGTCCTGGTTGAAACCCTGCGCGCAAAGGAGTTGGTGATGGGTGAGCACCATACCTTCGGCAGGGGGCATCTGGGGAACAAAAACTTTTTGCAGTCGGACATGGGCAGGAACCATATTACTATATTTCCGGTCGGTTCCCTCATGCTGCGGGAAACCGTGGTTTCATCCACGGAGATACGCAAAAGGATCGTGGACGGCGAGCTGGAGGAAGCGGTTGCATTGCTTGGGCGCCCGTATCTCGTGTCCGTTCAAAGAGTCTCCGGGATTCAAAAAGGATCGCAACTGGGAATTCCAACCCTAAATTTTGCCAGACCTTCCGCGAATAAAGTCCTTCCGCCCCCCGGTGTGTACGCCGCCATGCTGGAGCATGGGGAAAAGAAATGGCAAGGGGCTTTCTATTGCGGAGACTGTCCGACCTTTTCCAACCGTGATTTTCACCTCGAATTCCACGAGTTCGATTTCACCGGCGAGGTTCCCGGCGAAGGCCAGACGGCGCACCTGTGGGTGCATTCCCTTGTACGCAGGGACGCCGCGTTTGCCACGGAAGGCGAGCTGGTACGGCAGATGAAAAAAGACGTGACCGACATACAAAACTTTTTTGCAGGAGATGCACTATGCCGATAACCAAGGATCGTAATCGGGCGATCATCAAGGAGTACGGGAAAAGCGAGGCCGACTCGGGAGACACGGGAGTCCAGGTCGCGCTGCTCACGGAGCGGATCAATTTTCTTACCAATCACGCCAAAGACCACGTCAAAGACCATCATTCGCGGCAGGGGCTGCTCAAGCTGGTGGGACAGAGGAAATCCATGCTTGACTTCCTCAAGAATCGCGATGTCGAAAAGTACAGACTGCTCATCAAAAAACTTAACATCAGAAAGTAGACCCGGTAGCGGACGAACTGCTTTCAGGAGAGATTCATGAGTTATCAGAAAGTCGATGCAATCATCGGCGGAGTAAACGTTTCCATCGAGACCGGCCGTTTTGCAAAACAGGCCGGCGGCGCCGCAATGGCCAGGATAGGCGACACCATGGTGCTGTCAACCGCCTGCGCGGGCAACGAGCTCGCGAATTCCGATTTTTTTCCCCTCACCGTTGAGTACATTGCGAAAACGTACGCGGCCGGGAAGATCCCCGGCGGGTACTTCAAGCGCGAAGGAAAGCCGACCGAAAAAGAAGTGCTGAGCGCGCGGCTCATCGACCGTCCCATCCGCCCGCTCTTCCCCAAGACCTACAAGAACGAATTGCAGATCATCAACCTCGTGATATCGGCCGACGAAACCTACGACGCCGACGTCATGGCGATCACCGCAGCCTCGTGCGCGCTGTGCCTGTCCGACATACCGTTCCTCATGCCCATCGCGGCCGTCCGCGTGGGCCTCATCGACGGCGCGCTCAAGGTGTTTCCCACGCTTGCCGAATCGGAAACCGGCTCGCTGTCGCTCATTGTGGCCGGTTCCGAGGATTCCATCGTGATGGTCGAAGGGCACGGCTCCGAGGTGAAGGAAACCGTCATCGTCGACGCCATCACGCTTGCGCATGTCGAAATAAAGAAGCTTGTGGCGATGCAAAAGGAGCTTGTGGCAAAGGCAGGCGTCACGCGCGTGCCCTACGTTGCACCCGAAGCCGCCGACGAATCCGCGATCCGCGCCGACGTGTGGGAACTTGTCAAGGACCGCTTTCACGGCATCAGCTTCAACGGAGACAAGAAGACGCGCTACAAGGGCATCAAGCTGCTTCTCGCCGAGGTGCAGGAGAAGCTCAAGGAGAAATACCCGGAAAAAGAAAAAGTGATGGCGGAGGCCCTGCACGACATCGAAAAAGAGGACCTGCGCAAAACCATCCTGGATACGGGCAAGCGCATCGGCGGACGGGACTGCGACACGGTCCGCGACATCACGGTGGAGCTCGACATCCTGCCGCGCGCCCACGGCGCGGCCCTGTTCACGCGAGGAGAGACGCAGTCGCTTGTGTCAACAACGCTCGGCACCAAGCTCGACCAGCAGCACATCGAAGACATCCAGGGCGAGTATGAAAAATCGTACATGCTGCACTACAATTTCCCGCCGTTCTCCGTGGGCGAGGTAAAGCGCCTCGGCTCGGTGAGCAGGCGTGAAGTGGGGCACGGCCATCTGGCCGAAGTGTCCCTGGCGCCCATCCTTCCTGATGAAAAGAGTTTCCCGTACACGATCCGCATCGTGTCCGAAATTCTGGAATCCAACGGATCGTCCTCCATGGCAACCGTGTGCGGCGGCTCGCTGTCGCTCATGGCGGCAGGCGTGCCGGTCAAGACGCACGTGGCGGGCGTTGCCATGGGACTCGTCATGGACGGTTCGCGCCATGCGATCCTCACCGACATCCTGGGCACCGAAGACCATGTGGGCGACATGGACTTCAAAGTGGCGGGCACGCGGGACGGCGTCACCGCCATCCAGATGGACATCAAGATCGCGGGCGTGACGCCCGAGCTCCTGCGCGAGGCGCTCGCCAAGGCCAACAGCGCCCGGCTGCACATTCTGGGCATCATGGAGAAGGCGATCCCTGCGCCGCGCAAGGAAATGTCCGAATACGCTCCGCGCATCACCACCATCATGATCGACAAAGACAAAATCCGCGAGATCATCGGCCCCGGCGGCAAAGTGGTCCGCGACATCCAGGAAACCACGGGCACCACCATCTTCATCGAAGACGACGGAAGCGTCCAGGTGGCGGCCGCCAACAAGCAGCAGCGCGATGCGGCGCTTGCCAGGATCAGGGGTATCGTCGCCGAGCCCGAGCTCGGCGCCATCTACGACGCAAAAGTCAAGTCCATCGTGGATTTCGGCGCGTTCGTGGAGTATTTGCCGGGCAAGGAAGGCCTGGTGCATATTTCGGAGCTCGACACCAAGCGCGTAGCGCGCACCGAAGACGTTGTCCAGATGGGCGAAATCATACGCGTCAAGCTCATCGGATTCGACCGTTTCGGAAAAGTGAAGCTTTCCAAAAAAGCGCTTCTCAGCGCGCAACAGCCGCCGGCTCCAAGTCCGGCGCCTGTGCCTCCGCAACAGTAGCCGCTCACGGTTCGCTGCAATTACAAAGGACGCTTTTTGTTAGGCGTCCTTTTTAATTTCAAGTATTCATTATTCGCGTTATGGCAGAAAATTGACTTTTTTTCGCTCACATCGTAATTTGCTCATGCTTCCTCGCTCAAATCGACCTGAAAGGGAATTTTCTTGCCTAAAAAAGCTTCTCCCAGAATTATCGTCCAGCGCCTTCCGCACGGTGAGGGCCTTCCTTTGCCCGTTCGCATGACAAAAGGCTCCAGCGGCTGCGACGTGTGCGCGGCTGTCGCTGCGGACGTCGAGTTGCAGCCGTCAAGCCGGGCCCTTGTCCCCACCGGGCTGTGTTTCCAAATCCCGCAGGGGTACGAAGTACAGGTCCGTTCGCGCTCCGGCCTCGCGATCAAGCACGGCGTGTTCGTGCTCAATTCGCCCGGGACTATCGATTCCGATTACCGCGGAGAGGTCAAAGTCATCCTTGCCAATGCGGGCAGCGCGCCGTTCACCATCAAACGCGGTGACCGCATTGCCCAGCTCGTGGTTGCTCCCCTGGCGGCCAATGTTGACTTTACGGAAAGCGGCGCGATCTCGGAGACGGGCAGGGGAGCGGGCGGGTTCGGGCATACCGGGATATAAGAGAAGCAGTAATCAAAGGCCTTTGGATGGCTGAGCCAGAAATCATGGTGAACTGGTGCCATTTGATAGCCGTGCCGGGTGGCCCCCCAACGGGTTCATCTGCGAGAATCCAATGCGGTCAATGGTTAAGTTCGTGAAAGAAAATCAAAAAATGCTTCCGGTTGGCTGAGCCGGATGACTCCATGGTTGAAGCAAATGGGTCAAGACTTGGGCGCCCCGTCCCCATCGGGACGGCGGCTTCCTTGCGAGCTCGGCCGTTCGGCCTCGGTGCTTCCTGTCCCTGCCGCTTTCGGCTAGGGATCAGGCAGCACCGCGCTCCAGCGCGCTTTCCAGTCCGGCCTAGCTCTTGTCAGAGGGTGAATTCCACAATTGTCAAGATCGATCGAATTGAATGGTTGAAAAGGTCAGAAATTGGTTCGGTTGAGAATTCTGTAACCGGGAGTTTCTACGGTGCGCGCAGCGGGTGGTTCGGGCTTGCCACGGGCACGTCCACGCCGCACCGGCTCGGCAAACCAAAATCGCATCAGCTCTGGTTCGCCGCACACGCTCGGCGAGGTATAATAGTCATTTATTCATTGACTATTGAAAACTCTTCTCCGTCATTTGAAACGCCGGAATCGTTAATCGGTTATCTTCTACTGAACCGTGACGGAAAAAGCCTTGTTCGCAACCGTTTGATTTCCAGCCTTGTCAACCGCGGTCACGTTCCATGTATGCGCGCCCGCGGAAAGCGATGCGTCGGAATACGCCGCAAAAGGCATTCCGTACACGCTGAATTCGTACAACGAATTGCCCCAGCCCGTGGCGCGTTTGATGCAGAAGAGACGGATATATCTGCCGATGGCGTTGAGACCCTTGATGGATTCCGTGTTGCCTTTGCCGGCTGCGGTCTGGTAAACGGCCTTTCCCGTCCAGTTCGTCGTGTCGCTTGCCACATCTATCTCATACGATGTTGCATAGGCCGCCTCCCACAGGATCGTCACGGAATCTATCTGCGAAGGCGTGCCAAGGTCTACAAGTAGCCACTGGCTGTCGGCCCACGCGCTTTCCCATCGGGTCGCAGCGTTGCCGTCAACGGCGTTTTGCGCCACGTTGCCCTCCAGGACCGACGATGCGCTGGCGGTCTTGCCGAGCGCAATGTTCCCGTACGACATGGTGGCGCTGTACGCCACAGTGGCCAGCTTTGTGCCGTCCAGGGAAAATTCGTAATGGTCCATGCCGATGCAGTTGTCCGTTGCGTTCTGCCAGCAAAACATGACCGCCGGCCCGGTAACGGCAGCATTGTTAGCCGGCGTCACGAGTGAAAATGCGGACGGAGGAGTTGTGTCGGAATACACAAAGGTCTGCGTAGCCGACGGGGTGCTCAGGTTCACCCAGTTGACCGCCGAGATATACCATTGGAAAGAACCCGGCGTGACCGTGGTGAAGGCAAAGGACGTATCCGTTGTGGACGCGACTTTACTGTTGTTGATGAACACATCATACCGCTGGATGCCTGATTCCGGGTCCGAGCTTTTCTTCCACACCAGCACAGGCGCGGCGCACTGGAGGGTCTGTCCGTTTGCGGGTGAAACGAGGCTGAATGCAAGCGGCGGGGTCGAATCGTTGAACCCCTGGTCAACGGCGCCGATAAGAACGCCTGTTGAATCGACCGTGCCGGTCCAATTTATCTTGATCCGGTGGTCGAACGTGCCGCTTCCGATGCGGGAAAACGTCGTGGCAGCGCCATTGACCGTGACGGCAACGGTGGTGGCAGGCAGGAACCTGTCCGAAATATAAATCGACGAGACTTTTTGCGGTTTGTCAAAACGAACCGTTATTGCCTGGTTCTGGTACATGCTCCCGCTTTCGGTATAGGAAATCGTTCCGTAATTTCCGGGCATGCAGAACAGCGCGTTTTTAAGCTGGTGATTCATCGAGACATCCCACTGGTCGGTCGTGGACGGCAGTTTGGGTTCGACATAGAGTTCGTTTGTGTACGCATTGTACCAGAAGCCGATAAGGGAATAATAATTTCGCCATACCACCGGCAAGCTGACGTAAAAACTGTTACCGCTCCAGTTGGTGGAAGTGAAATTGACGCCGAGCCCGTTGTCAACCAGGTAAATGTCGCCGTCGAACACCCTGTTGCGGTTCTCGAAATACCTGTTGTAAAAATCCTTTTGTATGGCCCGCCATTCTGCAACATGGTTGGTGTTTAGGAATGCGGCGCCGAGATGGCCTATCACGTACGGCACCCAACCTTCGTTTTGGCCGTCATTTCCCGAGGCCGCCATGCCCAGATTAAGCGGGTGCCAGAATCCGTTGATCAGATAGGATAAGGTGGTGTCGATATCGGCATCGGCAAACATCTGGTCCTTGTGAAAGTACAGAGACATCGCCAACCCGGCAAACGGCGTCTCCTGGTTTGCGGTCATGCTGGTTGCCGGATTGGCAAGATACCGCTTCTTAAAGGAGGCGATTCCCGTGGTATATGCCGTTGTAAAGCTGTCCTGCATCCCGGCATCGCCGTAAATTCCGGCCATTTCCGCAATAATCTTGAATGCCGTAAGGGCGAGTCCAGAATTGTACAGGTCGTGGTCTTCCGGGCCCTTGTCATAGGTTGCCCCGCTCCCCTGAAAGGTGAAAGGATACGTTGCGTTCCCGTTGTCGACGGTTGCCAATCTGTACAGCCGTTGCGCGGTTCGAACAAAATACGGCCAGTAGGTGTCCATCCGCGTCTTGTCGCCGGTGGCGACAAACGATTCGTACACACCGAAAAGGAATCCGCAATCGAGGTCGGCCCAGTTGGGGCCGCCCCAGCCATGATACCCGGGCGCACCCCACTGGCAGGTCTTATGGTCGGTCACCTGTCCCGCGGCAGGAGTAAAATCGTGCGAAATCTGGCCGTCATCATCGCCGCCGGCCATTTCGGTGCTCCCCCAGAATTCCATTTCGGAAGCCTTGGGCCAGGAAAACATCGGGCCGTTGATACGCCAGATCTCGGAACCGAACGCATGCCATCCCTGGTCCATCTGGCCGAACCAAGTGTACATGCCTTCCCATTCGCTGTAACGGCCGTCTTTCGTGTAGATGCTGCTGTTTGTCCAGGTAGTCTGATCCAGTGTGGTGTTCACGATCCAGTCTGGAACATTGGAAGAGCGGAAGCGCTCCACGAATTGCGTGGCGTTCGATTCCATGACCGCGAAACTGTCAAGACCGCTCTGGGCAAAGAATTGCGCACTGGCCCCGAGATTTTCATAATAGTACCCGGTGGGATCGTTGGACTGGTACCACGAAAGGATGAATTCGACGTCCTTTTTCTCGCCGGGGCCAAGCGTGACTTTCGACGCGACCATGTTGACAGTACCGGACAGCGTATTGTTGAGAGCGCCGGAGGCGAGAAAACCTGCGTCGTTTCCCACGGTAACGACCGCCGCAGGATCACTGCTCTTGACAAAGACCGCCATTGACGGGGCCCCGCCCTCTGCGACAAAGCCTTTCCCGGAAACGAGCGCCGGTGTCTGCCCTGTTGAAATCTGGAATGCGCAGGCCGCGTCCACGGAGTCGTTATTCATGTTGCGTAACGTCATGTGGTAAAACGCAACGGGCCATGTCATTGTCGCCTGGTCCGAAAGGTTAAACGGTGCGAATGCGGTGAGCGTTGCCGACACGTTGTTTGTCTGACCAAAATTTGCATATTCGACAGGGAAGATGGCGTCATCGTCATAACGGCTATTCGCATTATACGTACGCTTTGCCGCGCTCATTGTGGCTTGAGTCACTACCGAGGCTCCGTTCTTAGTGTACAGAGAAAATTTCCAATTCGGTTGCTGAACATAATCCACCTGGCCCGCCGGAGTCTGGGACTGAAACGCAAATTGGCCGTTCCACGGACAAAATTTCACCGCACCCGTGCCTGCGCCGCCCAGAGGCGCTCCGGTGGTGCCGTCTATGGCCTCCGCAATGGCAAAGCTTCCGGAGCTGCTTGACTTGTCGCCTGTAGTGGAATGGGCTACAACATTCCATGTATGCGAAGTACCAAGGGGCGCTGCGGCAAAGTTCGTGACAACGACTTCGCCGCGGGTAACACTCGCTGGGATGCTGTCGGCCACTTTGTTTCCGTCAACTACTATGGCATAACCCGTTGCGCCGGCCATCGCGTTCCACTCAAAGATTATCGTGCCGCCGGGAGACTTGAAAACACGCGCCCCGTCCGCGGGATAGGTTATGCCAAAGGGAGCTTTTTGCAGGACAAAATTATAGGTGCCGGAATACGAGCTTATCGGACTTAGGCCTTCCGCGTACCCTGATGCGGTCGCGATAAGGGTATCCGCCACTGCTGCGCGCTTTGCGGACGCGGATGCCGCGGAATAGCCGTGAACGCACACGAGCCCGCCCTGCATGCCTGGATATTTATTGACATAGCTCAGGGTGTGGGTGGTGGTGACGGCGCCGATTCGCGCCCTTACAACATACATTTTTGCCGGGAGATTCTGGTTCACAAGCGGCAGCCGGTATTCACCCGGCGCGAGCAGCGTATTGACAAGATCGACAACCAGCCTGCCCGTCAGGTCGTACAGTTGTATGCGGACCGGCTGCGCTTTTGCAACGGCAAACGAAAGAGACAGCCCGTGGATGACCGGCGCGGCGGCAAATGACGGCGTGAGCAATGCATGGAGGTTCTGCGTAGAAACGAGGCTGTAGGTGCCGCTCGTGTCCGTTGTGGTCGTGATACCGGCTGCCACAAGACGCACCGTTGCGCCGGCGATGGCGTTGCCGCCGGCATCTTTGACGGTTCCCGTGATGGAAATCGCCTGGGCCTGAGAAAAGGAAACCAAGCCTGCCATCAGGACACAGAGGACGCATAAACCATGCTTTTTGTTCATTGCATTACCCCTTTTGGCAAATTTAGGCAGATTCGGGTGCACTTGATTATACCCCTAAAAGTCATTCTAGTCAACCATCGTTATCGACACGAATAGCGGGATTTTGCTAATGCGGTAAAGGACGTTTCCAATCGGTCGAGTTTTCGGCTTTGGACCGTATCGCAACGCTCAATTCGCGCGGAGTTAACCGTATGCGGCTAGTCACCAGCTCAGGCAGGTTATACGATTTCATAAACGTCAAATAAAACTCCGGATCTTTTTGCGGGAGCACGAACGGTTTGTGCGCCGTGCCCTGCTCGTCGAAATAGGCGATATACGGACGGGTAAACCGGCCGTCGGTCCGGCGGCTTGAAAAAACGATCCACCGGCCGTTCGACGACCAGGAATGGTAGCTCTCAGATTGCGGGCTGTTTATATCGGGCTTTAACAATTGTCCGGTGGTGATGTTCACGAGATATAAATCGCTTTCCCGGTGCCAAATGGTGAAATTGCCATACTTAGACATGCAGATGAGCGCGAATCTGCCGTCGGGCGAGATCCGCGGAAACGATACGCTCATTCCGGTTTTTTCCGACGAGACCACCGTATCGACGGCGCCGAATTCCTGTTTGTCGGGATCAAATGCGATGCTGAGCAGATCATACCGGATCTTATCGTATTCGTCCGGAGATACGACCGGGGCGCTGCAATAGTAAAGCCGGCGTCCGTCCGGAGCCCAGCAGGGAAACGTCTCAAGCCGGTCGCCCGACGACAGAGCCGAACACGAGCTCACCCTGTCCGTTTCGACGTTATAAAGGACCACGTCCGAAAGGGTATCCTGGACCTCTATGGTCTTTTCGGGAATACTGTGAAACCGCTGGACTATTTTGTTTACAGAAAATGCGACATATTTTCCACCCGGATGCCAGGCAGGATACACGACAGGTCCCATGGCCCCAGCGGCAACGTTGACCTTTGTCAGTTTCCCGTTCCGGTATATCACAGTGCCTGCAAACTGCCCCCGCAAATGAAACAACATGGTCGAGGGGTCGTTTTGGCGGAACGAATGGCAGTTCATGCAGTTCTTGCCGGACAGTTCGTTCAATGCGATTGGAACTTCTTCAAAGGTTTCCAGGTTGCGCTGATAGATGCCCATGGTATTCCATCGAACGAATCCCGGCTCAATGAGACGATAGACGAGATACGGATCAATGGTCTCGGCGGCGATACGGACCATTAGGCTGCGATACCGGCCCCAGAGCCCTTGCTGCTTTGTCGATATGTCGATGGAAAGATCGCTCCCCCGGTTTTCCGACACCAACGTTTTCCATTTTCCCAACGGAATCCGTACGACGCCGTTTCTTGACAAAACGGACACGGCTTTTCCACGCGGCCCATGGATTTTTACGACATAGGCGTCCGCCTTTTCCAGAACGGAAAAATTGAGCGGCGCGATGTTCGGCGGAATGGTGACGCCCGCATAGTCGGGAGAAATTTCCGGTTCGCGATCGGTACGAATGGCGGAGATTTCCTTATCAGAACACCCCGACAGAAACAGCAACGCGACGATTACCGTGCAGGCCGACAATCCACGCAACAGGAAATACGGCATTATGATATCCTGCTTCCGAAATACAGATAATACCAGTATGTTGCGCCGAATTCGGCGGCCATAGACGAGGCTCCTTTGTCGTTGTCGTGTTTATGCAACGACATGCCTCGTACGAAATCCTTGAATCGCCGGTTCACCTCATCACCGATGGCGAACCCATCGGCTCCGGCGCCGCCGTGTGCATAACGGTACATGAGCACCGCTTCTTGATAATGAATGGGAAGTATGGCGGTTTTTGTTTCCGCACAAAGACCAAGTTTGGTCAAAAAGGCATCGATGTTTTTGTCAAGCAGCACATACGCCAGGTAATAATCGAGCGCGGCCTTGTTGTCCGGATGATCTTGCAACAGCTTGTCCAGGTGCTTCACGGTAAGGTTGTCTTCCAGCCAGAAGTCGGAAACAACCGCAAACCGCCGTTTTTCAGCTAGTTCATTGTCCGGAAAAGGCTCCTGTTTGTTATCAAGGAATGCGCCATACCGGCTAGCCCACGTCCGGTAGAGAAGCGTTTTACCCAACGAGGCTGTAGGAAAACCCCATCTTTTCTAAGCGGACCGGCATCTTTTTCCTTATATTACCATATGTAAATATAAGCGAAAGGAGCCTGATGCCTCGTTTCAAGCCGTACTCCTACGAACAGACCAAGATGATCCCCCTCTCCTTTGATCGCCAGATTCTTCCCGGAACGTTTGAGTATACCATCAGCAAGACCGTAAATACCCTTGATCTTACTTTGTTTCATCGCCGTTTTAAGAACGACGACAACGGCGCACCGGCATTCGACCCCGCCATTCTCCTTAAAATTGTTCTGTATGCCTATTCCAAAGGGGTCGTATCCTCCCGGAAAATTGCACAGCTTTGTGACGAGAACGTGGTGTTCATGGCGCTTTCGGCGGATAGTCACCCCCATTTTACCACGATAGCGGATTTCGTATCGAGCATGCAGGAGGAAATCCTGCCATTGTTCCGTCAGGTCGTGCTTGTCTGTTTGGAATTGGATCTAATCGAGGGCAGCATGTTTGCCATAGACGGGTGCAAGATTTCGTCGAACGCATCCAAGGAGTGGAGCGGGACTAAGGAGGATTTAGGAAAAAAGCGGGAGAAACTGATAAAAGCGCTCGATTACATGGTAAAGCGTCACATAGAGAAGGACAAGCGTGGTGAGATAAGCGAAGACGAGGACAGAAACTTTGACGACCGTCTCAAAGCGGCGCAGGCGAAGATTGACAAGCTTGAAAAGTGGCTCTCGGAGAACGAGGACAAGCCGGGCAAACGCCGCAGGGTGCGGCAGAGCAATATTACGGACAATGAAAGCGCGAAGATGAAGACGTCGCATGGTGTTATCCAAGGGTATACTGGTGTGGCCGCGGTTGACGCGAAGCATCAGATTGTCGTTCACACGGAAGCGTTCGGTGAAGGTCAGGAAGGAGACACGCTTGCGCCTGTCATGCAAGGTTTAAAGACGAACTTGAAAGAAGCGGGGTTAGGTCCAGACGTGCTTGAGGGTGCTGTCATCACCGCCGATTCCAATTTTCATAGCATCGAAAACCTGAAGGTGCTCCATAATGAACGGGCGGATGGATATATCCCGGACAACAATTTTAGAAAACGAGACCCGCGGTTTTCGACGGCGTTTCGACACAAGGGGAATGACATACCGCGAGAGAAGTTTTTTGAGACTTCCGACTTCCATTATGACAAGAGAAGCGGATGCTACATTTGTCCAGCGGGGAAAAAGCTGCATACCAACAAAAATCTTATGCAGATTCTGGGATTGAACTATTATGCGTACAAGGCTTCACGCCGTGACTGCGGCGTGTGTGGCCTGAAAGCCAGGTGCATGAGAAACGAGCGTTCGAAGAGCAAGTCAATCAATATAAATAAAGACCCGTACCAGTACCTGGTCAAGGAAATGGCGTCCAAGATCGATACGCCGGATGGAAGGGAGATTTACAGCAAGCGGATGGCAATCATTGAGCCGGTATTTGGAAACATCCGTGGGGCGAAACGAATGGACCGATTTACTCTCAGGACAAAGCGCAAAGTGAATATACAGTGGCTGTTATATTGTCTTGTGCATAATATCGAGAAGATATGCAATTACGCCCCTCAGTGGGCGGTTTAACCTGGGAGAATAGTCCGTGTGGATGAAAAAAGCTGATTCGACTTCATTTTCAACCTGTTTCATTGTTTCGTTTTAAATCATCTTGATTTTGCGGACTGGTACAACCTAGTTTTTCAACAAACCAAGAGACGGCGGCAAATCCAGGTTTTTCTACAGGCTCAACACACGCAGCCTCGCCATGCCCGCTTGACATGACGGTTTCGCCACCCGTCATGTCAGCCAGTCATGTCGAAGACTCCGTCGTGGCTTCCGTCGGGTGGCGAGATTGTAGGCGGGCACGGCGGGCGGTGCGTGGGACGTTGGCGTTAAGGCGCACGCGCGCCCTGTGTGCCCAAAACCGACAACCGTGTGCCACTGCCGTCCCCGGCAGTGCTCTTGACAGTCAGGTGACCATCGTTATTAAAAAGTCGTCGGTGTTTACTGGAGATAGGTAGTTGAAGATTTCATAACCGGGTGTTTCTGGTGTGCGCGCAACAATATGCAAATGCAATTCAAGTGTTAGTGGATGGCTGAGCCGGGTGACCCCAAAGAGGGAGTTGGGGCGAGAAATCCAATCTTGCGTTGTGGGGCGCCCACAAGGTACAGTTGAGGATTTGTTATCCGGGTGCCGCTGCGGTGCGCGCAACTGAAGGTACGGGCTTGCCAAGGGTACATCCACGCCGCACCGGCTCGGCAATCCATAATATTATCTTGATATTTATCTTAGTATTCGCCGCATGCCCCGCAAACCATGCCACCATCCCAAAGTTGACACAAAGTCCGCAAGACCGTATACTCTCAAGTGAGGCGCGGTAAGGGAACGCGACGCCGCTTCCTTAATCTTCAAGGGGCCTCGCCTGCCTGATCGCCGCATCATACGCCCAAATTGACTTCCGGAGGTTCCCCAAACACGAAAGGACCGATTATGGCTGTTCTACCCGCAATCCCGGCGCGCCGGAATACAACGCGAGTCACGGTTCTTGCCGCGTGCGCACTGATCGCCCTTATTGCCGCACAAGGCGCCGGCGCCCAGCCATGGTCGGGCATTCTGAGCCCCGTGCGCGCGGTCGACTGGAGCGGCGCGGGAGTGCAGGGCGGCATCGTGGACCGGACCACCGTGTATCAGACGTTGAATCCCGGCGTCACGGCCGACCAGATCAACGCCGCGATTACCGCCTGCCCGGAAGGCCAGGTGGTGTTTTTGAGCGCCGGGACATACAATTTGTCAAGCGGCATCGTGCTGAAAAGCAACGTTACGGTGCGCGGCGCAGGCGCCGACAAGACCTTTCTGGTCTTTTCCGGCGTCAATGCCTGCTTCGGCGGGTACAGCGTAGTATGCTTTACGGTAGAGAACCACGTCTGGGGCGGCGACCCCGACGCGTTGCCCGGCGGATCGAACGCAGCGGTCTGGACCGAAGGGTTCGCCCGGGGAACCATGCAAATCACCCTCGCCGGCGTCGGCAGTTCGGGCCTCGCGGTGGGGCAGTACATCATCCTCGATCAGGCAAACCTCAGCGCCGACAACGGCGAATTTTTCGTGTGCGACAACACCAATTATCCCTGCTCGCTCGAAGGGGGCAACGGCGGCCGGGTGATGAATGGAATTCAACACGGCCAGACGCAAATAGTGAAGATCACCGCAATCAACGGAAGCACCTACACCATAACGCCGGGGCTCTATGCTCCCAACTGGAGCGACACCCTCTCTCCGGGTGCGTGGTGGGTGCACATGATCCAGTTTGCCGGGCTCGAAGACGTTTCCATCGATCACAGCACTGCCGCCGGCGAGATCAACGGGATCAGCATGTACGGCGCAATCAACTGCTGGGTCAGGGGAATCCGCTCATTACGGCCCAACCGCAATCACGTGCAGTTCTGCCTGTCCGCGCATAACACCGTGGCCGACTGTTATTTCAACGGCACGCAGCATGGCGTCTCGGAGAGCTACGGCGTGGAAACCTACCTCGGGTCCGATAATCTTGTCGTCAACAATATCTTTCAGCAGGTCACCGCGCCGCAATTGCTGCAGTTGGGCGTGGGAAACGTGGTCGCGTTCAACTTTTCCATTAAAGACTCCGAGGTCGCCTCCGCGGATTTTCTGTATGGAAGCGCCACGGACCACAACGAGGGCAACGAGTACGACCTGCTTGAAGGAAACGACGGGTCCATGTTCGGCGCCGACCTCTTCCACGGCACCGGCGGCCTGAACACCCTTTTCCGCAACCGCTTTACAGGATGGGAGGCGGGCAAGCTGAACAACCTGATACCCGTCCGCCTCGACTCCTACAAACGGTATTGCAACGTTGTCGGGAATGTCCTGGGCACGGCCGGCATCACCACAAAGTATCAGACGCCGGCCCCCTACGGCAGCGGCTCCGTGTATTCCCTGGGCAACGGAAATTCCGAGGGCGCGGTGACAGTTCCCGCCGACCCGATGGTGGCTGCCACCCTCATGCGCTGGGGCAACTACGATGTTGTCAGCGACTCCGCCCGATGGGAAGCGTCTGAGGTGCCGAGCGGGATCGCCAAGTACGCCAACCCCGTTCCCGCGAACAAGACCCTTCCGCCCTCGTTTTTCCTGTCTGCAAAGCCTTCCTGGTGGCCGCCCGCCATTGCCTGGCCTCCCATCGGGCCGGACGTTTCCGGCGGTACTCTTGCCGGCCTGGCGGGTCACGCGCACCAGATCCCCGCGTGCAACTGCTACGCAAACGTCATGAACGGGCCCGCGGACGGCAGCGGCGTGCCGCTGAGCTTCAACGCGGATTCCTGTTACGGGAGCCTGTCGGCGGTCCTGGTCGCCTTGCGCCCCCGGTACGAGGGCGTAGACTTTTCGATCCGCAGGGCCGCCTCGGGCCGCGAATGGATAATCACCGTGCGGAACGCCTCCGCGCCGTTCCCGGTGTGCGTGTACGACCTGCGCGGACGGCTCCAAAGGGCCCTTTCCCCTTTCCGCGAATCGCAGGGCGGCTTCACCTATGTCTGGGACGGGACCGGCAGCCAGGGGCAAAAGTTGACAAAAGGTGTATACGTGATCCGGGGGAACGCGACGGAAGCCGGGAAAATGCTGACCATGTTCTAATGCTTTTGGTCGGCTGAGCCGGAAAATATAGATCAAATGATTTTGGATGGCAGTGCCGGGAGAATTTAATACACAGATGCATTTGGATGGCTGAGCCGGGTGACCCGCCGCACCGGCTCAGCAAACCAATGTTTTATCCCGATTCTAGTGCTATTCCTATAAGTAAACCTTGACAAAGCCTCCTCTTCACCTTATACTAATACTATAGTACAAGCGGAGAACGAGAACGCATACCTGCGGAGAATCGCCCGTGGACAGCGCCGTCCCCTATGCCGTCATACAGTACCTCGCCGGAAGAATACGCCTTCTCATCGTCGAAGACGACGAAAACCTTCTTTCGACGCTCGCCGGGCTGTTTTCAACGTCCTGCATTGCCGTTGCACGGGCTTCGAACATCGGTGAGGCGCGAAGCGCGATTGCGCTGCGTGAAGCGCCGTGGCACTGCTGGATCGTGGACCTGTGCCTGGGCGGGAACAAGAACGCGGGCATGGCCCTGATCGAAGAGCACAATGACTTTCCGTTCGCCATCGTGTATTCCGGGACCGGTTCGATGGAAAACGCCTCCCTCGCCGTCCGGGAGGGGGCGGGCGCGGTCATTGATAAAGGATACGGCAGCACGGCCAAACTCATCAGGGAAGTGTGCGAGCTGGCGCCGCTGGCCGTCCTTTGCAACGGGAAGATATCCAAGAGTAGAGAAGTGCTGTTCCTGCTCAAGAACCAGATCATCCGGCAACCGAAGGAATGGGCCAAAAGATCCGGCATCTCCGTCCGGCAGGTGGAAAACATTTGCTCAATGCACGCCGGAATGCCGCCATCCCTCGCGATCCCTTTTTATTACGGCCTGCGGTACCTGCTCGCGATGGAAATAGGCGGCAAGGAGCCTGTACTCAGGGAAGAGGACCTGTCATTCCAGAAAGGCTGCCTGGATTTTCTGCGGAAGAACCTTCCTGTGTATCAAGATCTACTTCTTTGGCAATAATTTTAAGTTCCTTTTCTTTCCTTACGACTCTATTGTTATTTTGAAGGTGCACCGCTTCACGTTCGCTTCTGCGCCCTTCCTCCCGAAATCACTTGGCCCGACCCGACCCGGAGCTTCGCCGAGGGGAGGGTAACGCCCGATTATCGTGGATTATGTCACGGTTTCCCCGCCAAAATCACTGCCTATCTGCACCACGAAATTGATTTCGTCGTCAAATAATGACAAGTGTGGTACAATCAATCTGTATCACAGAAGCGGCCGGGAATCGCCCGACCGCCCGTCTTGATTTTTGTTTGTAAAATTGCACCGCCCGCAAGAACAAGGAGCACGCATGGCCTCTTCCGGAATACTCGTCGTCGATGATGATGAAATGGTGCTTGAGATATTGAGCCGCCGGCTTATCCAACAGGGGTACGACGTGAGCGTGGCCTCCGGCGGCCCGGAAGCGTGGGACATGATCCGGGAAAGAGACTTTGAGGTCCTCATCACCGATCTGAACATGCCCGCCATGACGGGCCAGGAACTGATAGAGAAGGTAAAGGCCCATTCGCCGTCCACGGTGGTCATCGTTCTCACCGGACAAGGGTCGCTCGATTCGGCCCTTGAGTCCATCCACGCGGGGTGCGACGAATTCCTGCTCAAGCCCCTCCCGGATATCAAGGAAATCGACCTGGTGGTCAGGCGGTGCCTCGACCGGCACCGCCTGCTCGTGGATGCCCTCGCCTGCAAGCAGGTCATCACCAAGGCCGCCGAGGGACTCGGCGGGCCGGCGCAAAACTTGCTCAATGCGACCAACGGCCTGGTGTTGTCCCTCAAGCAAAGAAACACCGACAAGATACTCGCGTGCGCGGAGGCGGTCCAGAACGAGATCGAATATATCGTCTGCGTGGCCGAGGAGCTTGCCGCAAGCTCCAGGAGGCTGAAGGCCGGGGAAAGCCCCGGCAAGCCGGACGGCATGCAGGGACCTCAACGTACCGGCAAACCGGGGAAATAACCGAAATGGCGATGCCCTCAAAAGAAACTTCCGAAAAGAAATCGGATCGCTCGGTGGATGAGGCCAAGATACGGCGCCTGGCGGCGATAATGCGCGACTCCAACGACGCGATCACGTTGTCGGACTTGGACGGCCGGATCATCGCCTGGAACCGCGGGGCGGAGCTGATGTACGGCTACACCGAGGAAGAGGCGCTCCGGATGACCATGTGGCAAATCACGCCCGCTGCCTGCGTCCGGGAGAACAAAGAGTTCATCCGGCGGCTCATGGCGGGCGAAGCGATCGTCTCTTTCGAGACCCAGAGGTCGACAAAGGACGGCCGCACCCTTGACATCTGGATGACCGTTACCAAGCTGGTTGACGATGCCGGGAAGCCCATCGGCATCGGCTCCTCCGACCGGGACATCAGCGGTCGGATACAGGCTGAAAAGGCGTTGCGCGAGGGCGAGGAAAAATACCGGGGCCTGGTGGACAACGCCAACGAGGCCATTCTCGTGGCCCAGGACGGCCTGCTCAGGTTCGTCAACCGCAAGGCCGGGGAGATTTCGGGCCGCTCCATGGTGGAACTTATGACAAAACCGTTTGCCCACTTCATTCATCCGGAAGACCGCCAGATGGTGGCGGACAATTATGTGAACCGGATGAAAGGCAAATCCCTGCCACTGCGATACGAGTTCAGGCTGCTGTCCGTTGACGGAAGCGCAAAATGGGTTGAAATAAGCACGGTGGTAATCGAGTGGGAGCAAAGGCCCGCCACGCTGAATTTTCTCACCGACATCACGGACCGCAAGAACGCGGAAGAAGCGCTGCGCCAGAGCGAGGAGAAATACCGTACCCTGTTCGACGGCGCCAAGGACGGGATCGCGCTCGCGGATTCGGCGACGGGCGTCATAATCGAGTGCAACCAGGCGCTGTGCGACATGGTCGAACGGGACAAGCAGGAGCTGCTGGGACAATCGCATTCGGTGCTCCATCCCCCGCAGGAGATCGAAAGCGGCCGATCTTTCTCCTTTGCAAAGCACAAAGACTCGGACGATCCCGGCCTTGTCACCGAAGACCGGCTCATATCCAAAAGCGGCAAAATCATTCCGGTGGAAATATGCGCGGCCAGGATCAGGATGAAAGCGCACGACTATCTTATGGGCGTCTTCCGCGACTGCTCGGGCCGTAAACGGCTTGAAGAGGAAAAGGCGCGACTCCAATCCCAGCTTCTGCAGGCCCAGAAAATGGAAGCGATAGGCGTATTGGCAGGCGGCGTGGCCCACGACTTCAACAATCTCCTTACCGCCATTTCCGGGTACACCACCCTGGCCATGGGCAAGACGGACGAACTTAATCCCATGTACCGGGACCTGAAACAGGTGGGCGTCGCGGCCGCAAAGGCCGCGGCCATCGTGCGCCAGCTTCTCCTTTTCGGCAGGAAACAGCACATGGAGCCCGTGCCCATGGACTTCAACGCCACGACCAGCCGCCTCATCAAGATGCTCGACAGACTCATCGGGGAAGACATCGCCATCCAGACCTACCTGGAAAAGGACCTCTGGACCATTCTCGGTGACGAGGGAAATATCGAGCAGGTGCTCATGAACCTGTCGGTCAATGCGCGCGACGCGATGCCCGATGGCGGAAAATTATTCATCAAGACCGAGAACGTCACCATAGACCGGGAGTATTGCCGCCGTTACAATGCCGGCCGGCCGGGACGCTTTGTCTGCCTGTCAATAAAAGACACGGGCACGGGCATGGACGAATACACGCAGGAACACATTTTCGAACCGTTCTTCACCACAAAGGACGCGGGCAAGGGAACGGGGCTCGGGTTGTCCGTGGTATTCGGCATTGTCCAGCAGCACAACGGCTGGATTACCGTATACTCCGAACACGGACTCGGGGCCACGTTCAAGGTCTATTTCCCGTCTTCATCCGCCAGACCCGAAGAACAAAGCCATCAGGAACCCCCCCTTGCCTCCCAGCAGGGAATGGGCGAGCGCATTTTGGTTGTCGAAGACAATGCCGAGGTTCGTGAAATTGCAAAGGAAATGCTCACCATAAACGGGTATGCCGTGGTGCCGGTCTCAAGCGCACGCGAGGCGAGGGAACTGTTTGAAAAGGAAAACGGCGGGTTCGATCTGGTATTCACCGACATGATCCTCACCGATTCCACCGGGGCGCAGCTGGTGGACGGGCTGCTTTCCCGCTGGAAATTCGGGGTGATCATTGCGAGCGGCTACACCGACGAAAAATCGAACTGGAGCTTGATAAAAGAGAAACGGTACCGGTTCCTCAACAAGCCGTATTCCATGCAGGAGCTTTTGGCTGCCGTCAAGGACGAGTTGGCGAAAAAGGAGATATGACGCAGTGCATGAAGAATAAAGATCTTACTCTTTCTAAAAGGTAAAGGATCATGAACAAATCAAAAATCCTCATTGCAGACGACGACGAAGCGATCAGAAACCTGGTAAAAGAGTACCTGGAACAAAAGGACTTCAAGGTCATCACCGCGGTCAATGGAAAGGAAGCCGTGATCCTTGAAGAACAATTGCGGCCCGACCTGGTGATCCTGGACGTGGAAATGCCGGTCATGAGCGGCCTCGAGGCGTGCAAGGTTATACGGGGAAAACGCGCGGGCATCCACTATGTGCCCATACTGTTTTTGAGCGGCATTCTGGTGGAAGGGGCGGTCATCATGGGCCTGCAGATAGGCGCGGACGACTACGTCCGCAAACCGTTCGAACCGCTTGAACTCCTGAGCAGGATCAACAACTTCATCAGGATCAAGAAATTCATGGAGCAGGTGGAATCCATCGAGAACGTGGTCTTCTCCCTTGTGAAATCAATCGAAGCTCGGGATTCCTACACCGCGGGACATTCCAGGCGCGTGGCCGAAATCTCCGCGAACATCGGCAAGGAACTGGGGCTGTCCGCCGAGGAAGTGGAAATCCTCAACAAGAGCTCGCTGCTGCACGACGTGGGGAAAATCGGCGTGCCCGACCTGATCCTCAATAAACAGGGCAAACTGCTTCAGGACGAGTTCACGCGGATAAAAGAACATCCGGTGAGCGGGGTGGACATCTGCGGGTGCCTGCGGCTCACCGAACACGCACTCGACATCATCCGCCACCACCACGAAAAGCTTGACGGAAGCGGATATCCCGACGGGTTGAAAGAAGACAAGATCAGCAAGTACGTGAGGATCGTCACCGTGGCCGACATATTCGACGCCCTCACCACCGACCGGCCCTACCGCGTGTCGAAAAGCATACCCGAGGCGATTTCCATATTGAAAGAGGAATCGTTCCAGGGTAAACTGGACATGAACATCGTGAATTGCATGGAACGGATCGCCCGCGGAAAAGCGGCAATGCATTGGGAAAAAGCAGGGGCCCAGACAGGTCTGCCCGCCGTGGGATCGTGAGGGGGAAGAGAGTTGAAAGGTTGAAGAGTTGAATAGTCAAAAACAGAACAAGAAAACCTGCGTCACTGCGAGGCGCGAAGCAATCTCCTGTTGACAAAAGACCCAGGAAAGTATCTGGATGGCTGAGCCGGGTGACCCCAAAGTGGAATTAGCTGCTGGAATCCAATCTTATGCTGTGGGGCACCCTCGAAGTGCAGTTGTTAAGGCCAAGTGCAAGGACCTTCGTTGGTATGTGGGAAATCATGCGTGGGCGCGAGATTTACGGTTGAGAAGTTGATAACCGGGTGTTTCTAGTGTGCGCGCAGCAGGGGGTTCGGACTTGCCACGGGTACACCCACGCCGCACACGCTCAGCAAACCATACCTTTATTCAGATATCGCCGCACACGCTCAGCATACAAAGATATTATCTTGATATCGTTGCACCGGCTCAGCAATGCACAACATTATTTTGAAATTGGTGCACCCGCTCAGAACCCATGTAGTACACATATGAAAGGAACGTATGAAGAAAAATGTAATCCTCATAGATTATGAGAATGTCCAGAAACACAATCTGAGGCCGCTGCTTAATCATGACATCCTGATAAAGGTTTTCTATGGTGAAAACCAGAAGTTCACGAGCGAATTCACCAGGCTTGCCTTGGAATTCGGCAAGGAGAAATTCGAGCTGATAGGAATAAAGGGCCAGGGAAAGAACGCTGCGGATTTCCACATCGCGTACTACATCGGCAAGCTTTCAAAAGAGATTCCGAATTCGCTCTTCAATATTATTTCCAGAGACACGGGGTTCAAGGTGCTTGCGGATTTCCTGAATCAAGTACAGGGCATATCCTGCATGGTAGTGCCGTCCATCGCAGACATACCGTCATTGAAATCCGTTGCGCCCGGCGCCAAACCGGTTGCGCCCGCGGCCGGGCCCGTTGCGGCTAAGGCGGGCGAGGACTGGTATGCACTGGTCAAGGGAAAATTGACCAATGCAAGAGGCCATAAGCCAAAGAACAAGAAAACGCTGCGGAACCAGATAATCAGCATTTGCAAAAGAAAGATAAACGAGAGAGATGCGGATGTGATTATACAGAAGCTGGTTGATAATAGGGTGATTGAATGCAGGAATGAGGAGATACTGTATGGATAGGATGCAAAAGGCGGCGGGGATGTGATATGTCGAATGCAAATCCAAGAGTTGGAAGGGCCTGGTCGGCCCTTAGCAGGGTGTTGAAAAAGTCTCCCTTTTGTAAACATTTATCCTTATATTATAGGGGAACCCGAACCAAGGAGTATTGATGAGAGGTTCCCAGCCAGCCCAAGGCGGTATGTTCAGCTTCGTTTCTCCGGATTCCCGAGTGCCGGCAACGCACCCGCTTCGTCGTGTCAAACAGTTTACGGACATAGCGCTGCGCCGCCTTTCTCGTGACTTTGAGGCGATGTACAGCCGGATGGGACGCCCTTCGATACCGCCGGAATGGCTTTTGAAAGCACAGATATTGATGGCTTTGTTTTCGATACGGTCGGACCGGTTGTTTTGCGAGATGCTGGACTATAACATTCTGTTCCGATGGTTTCTTGACATGGATCTGGATGCGGCATCGTTTGATCATAGTGTGTTTTCGAAGAACCGAGATCGACTTATGGAACAGGAGATTGCGCACCGGCTGATGCAGGAAATCGTGCGTCTTGCTCGTTCCGAAGAGTTGTTGTCCGATGAGCATTTCACGGTTGACGGCACGTTGATTGAAGCCTGGGCATCGATGAAGAGCTTCAAGCGAAAAGACGCGGAATCGGCGAACAAGACTGACGATGATCGGAGTAATCCGTCGGTTGATTTCCACCATGAGAAGCGAAGCAATGAGACACATCAGAGTTCGACCGATCCAGAGGCGCGGTTGGCTCGGAAGAACAAGAGAACGGGAGCGCAGCTGGCGTATTCCGGTCACGTGCTGATGGAAAACCGAAATGGGTTGTGTGTTGATATCGCCATTGCGCCAGCGACGGGGACAGCGGAACGGGATATGGCGCTTGAGCTGATAAAGCATGAACGCAGGCGCGGAAAACGCCGGATGAAGACGGTGGGTGCAGACAAAGGGTATCATGCAACCGAATTTATCAAGAGCCTGCGACGCCTGCACGTGAAGCCTCACATTGCCGAGAAGGCCAACACTTCGCTTAAAGGGTTGGATGGAAGAACGACTCGGCATAAGGGGACCTCTAAAAATTGCCTAATTTGCCCAATTAATGCTTGACAAAGGCTATTTCGTCAATTATTTTAATTCCAGACAACAAACCTGCGAACCCACTACCGTCTGGAGGATATTGCGATGGGACAGATAGGCCTTTTTGACCTTGAGAATCGCCTTTCCGAGCTTTCCGAAATGGGAGACCCTCTTGAAACCATCAATCGGGCCATACGTTGGAAGAGTTTTCGTCCTGTTATTGACAAGGCTTTTCGCAAGGAACGGAAGAGCAACGCCGGTCGTCCACCGTACGATTATATCCTGATGTTCAAGATTCTCGTGTTGCAGACGATGTATGGGCTTTCCGATGCGCAAACCCAGTTTCAGATTCTGGACCGATTGACGTTCAAACGGTTTCTTGAACTCACTTCCGAGGATAGCATTCCCGACGAGAAAACGGTCTGGTTGTTTCGGGAAACGCTGACACAAGCAGGCGTTGTCAAGAAGCTGTTTGACCTGTTCGGTCGTCAGTTGAACGAAGCGGGTTACACTGCCCAGAAAGGCCAAATAATAGATGCGAGTTTTGTCGAGGTACCTCGCCAGAGAAACACGCGGGAGGAGAATAAAGAAATCAAGAACGGGGGCACGCCGCAGGAATGGGAAAAGCACCCTGAGAAACTTCGTCAGAAAGATGTTGATGCGCGATGGACGAAGAAGAACGATCAGACGTTTTTTGGCTACAAGAACCATGCGTCGGTAGACGCGAAGCATAAAATCATTCGAGACTATGCGGCGACATCCGCAGAAGTGCACGACTCCAATATGCTTGAACCTCTCCTTAATCCTGAGAACACGAACGCGGACGTGTTTGCCGACAGCGCGTATCATTCGGAAAAGGCGGAACAAAGGCTTGATTATCTCTGGTACAGAAGCAAAATATGTGTCAAAGGGACTCGTGGCGCACCATTGACGGAAGCACAATTGGCACAGAACCGGAAGAAATCCAAAGTCAGATCGCGTATAGAACATGTGTTTGCTCAAATAGAAATCATGTTTCGTGGCAGGATCAGGTGTATCGGGCGGCTGAGGGCCGCGGCGAAGATAGGACTCCTGAACCTGGTTTACAACATAAAACGCTTTGCATATCTTGAGTGCCACGCCTGAAAAGCGGGACAGGACCGCACAAGGCCCCCAAAGGGACCGAAAAAAGAACAGTTTTGGGCACCTATCAGACAAATAGACGCCCTGACATCGCGAAATAATACTATCTGTCAACATGATCTTGGAATCTACTATTTTACAGAATTTTTAGAGGTCCCCTTAAGGGATACAGCGTAAGTCAAAGGAAACGAAAACGGGTTGAAGAGATATTTGGGTGGATCAAGAGCGTCGGTGGCCTGCGGAAAACTCGGGTAAGAGGAATACGAATCAACCAGACTGTTGCCTACGTGGTTGCCGCAGCGTACAACTTGATACGCATGGTTAAGTTGATGCCGCAAACGGTGGGGGCAGCATGAGAATGGCCTGGGAATCCGGGGAAATGCCTCGGAACGAGGCAGGTAAAACCTCTCTGACATATGTAAAGTTGAAGTTAGGTTCATAAAAAATCAACAAGAGCGCTTCTGTTAGGACTATTTCAACAACCTGTTAGACCCGCTAAGGAGCCGCGAGGTGTGGCTGGACGGAAGAGAGTATATATCTAAAAACTTCGTCAATGTATTTGGTCTTGGACTTTGTCAACCTGGAGTTTCTACGGTGCGCGCAACAGTATCTAAATACGAATGAAATGCCTCTGGATAGCAGTGCCGGGTGACCCCAAGGTAAGTTTATTTGCTAGAATCGAATTTCTGGATACAAGTCAAATGCATCTGGATGGCTGAGCCGGGTGACCCCAAAGTGGAATTAGCTGCCAGAATCCAATCTTATGCTGTGGGGCACCCTCGAAGTGGAGTTGTTAAGGCCAAGTGGAAGGTCCTTTGTTGGTATGTGGGAAATCATGGGTGGGCGCGAGATTTACGGTTGAGAAGTTGATAGCCGGGTGCTCCTCGGGTGCGCGCAACGGTGGGCTCGGGCTTGCCACTGAAGGTACCTCGCCGCACCCGCTCAGCAAACCCGAATATTATCTTGCAATTGCTACGGGACGCCCGATTTCTTATCTTAGCACTGATCCACCAGCCTTCTTTGCGGCGTCCAGTAGTTCAGCCGGGTTGACACGCACCTTGATGTCGGGATTGTAATAAACAAAATGAATGACGCCCTTTTGGTCCACCACAAAGGCCGCCGGAACCGGCAGCAAATGAAGACTGTTACCGGTGCTTGAATCAAGGGATATGCCTCGGGCTTGCATCTTTGTCAGGATTTCCCCGCTCACTTGGTATGCCAGCCCGAATTTCCGCGTCAAATCCATGGACCGGTCCGAGAGCAGGGTGTAGTTGATGTGATGCTTGCCCAGGCTTTCCCTGAGATTCTGGGGTTTGTCCAGACTTACGGCAATAATCTGGTAACCCATTTTTTTCAAATCAGGTTCAATCTTCACCAATTGGTCCATCTGCAGGTTGCAGTAAGGGCACCAACCTCCGCGGTAAAAAATGACTACGCTGGGTTTTTGGGCGATAAGCTTTTTGAATCCAACGCTTTTCCCTTTGATTGTCGACAGGAATCCATCCGGCACCGAATCTCCAACGGCGAGAGGATGGACTTCCTGGGCGGTGAGCGGCACGGGATTTTGTTCGGGAGCCGCCAAAACTATTCTTCCGGGAAACAACAACAGAAACAGGAATTTTACGAAGCCGGTCATGAACGTGTTACGCATTTGTCACCTTTCAATTGAAGGTTACTTCTTAAACATGGCGCTAAATTCTCCATAGCCATCTTTATCCAAATCTTTTGCGGGCACAAACCGCAGGGCTGCGGAGTCTATGCAATAGCGCAGGTGGGCGGGCGGCGGGCCATCGTTGAACAGGTCTCCCAAATGAGAATTGCCCCAGCGGCTGCGCACCTCGGAACCCATGGTTGCCACGGCGGAATGGTTCTTTTCAATCACGTTTGCCGCGACCAACGGCTTGGTGAAGCTTGGCCAGCCGGTGCCGGACTCGAACTTGTCCTTTGAGCTAAAAAGTGGCTCGCCGGTAACGATGTCAACGTAAATCCCTTCTTCATGGTTGTTCCAAAAGGGATTTTTGAACGGCGGTTCCGTTCCCTTTTCCTGGGTTACTTCGTATTCGATGGGCGAAAGCATTTTCTTGAGAATCGAATCCGGGGGCCTTGAGAATACACTCACGGCAACGGTGTCCGCTTTCCAGCCCTTGTCCTTCCATGTCTTCTCCAAAAACCGGTCCCTGCCGGAGCCGTCCCGGTATCTGTGGTAATCCTCCGGATTTTTCAGATAATAGTCCTGGTGATAGCCCTCTGCTTCGTAAAAAGTTGAAGCCGGGATTATCCTGGTGACTACGGTTTGTTTTCCAAACACCCCTGCATGTTCCAGGCTCATTTTTGTCGCCTCGGCCAGCGTTCTCTGTTGAAGGGTGTGGTAGAAAATCACGGATTGATATTGGGGGCCGCGGTCAACGAACTGGCCGCCTGCATCTGTCGGATCGTTGGATCTCCAGAAGGCGTTCAGAAGTTGCAGGTAACTGATTTTTCGAGGATCGTAGGTTACCTGGATCGACTCCATGTGTCCCGTTCCCCCGGCGCCAACCTCTTCGTATTTCGGATTGGCCTTTGTTCCACCGGTATAACCCGCCAATACTTTGGTGACTCCGCTGAGCTTTTCAAAGGGTGGCTCCATGCACCAGAAACAGCCGCCGGCAAACGTCGCCGTTGCGGTGTCCTTTGAAAAAACCGGGACCGTGGCTTGTGTGCCTTCTTCCGATGCCTGCTTGCCGGAACAAGAGAGAGCCATAGCGCACAAAACAACTGCACCTGCTAGTTTCATCGGCGGGCCTGCTTTCTTTGTGTCGGTTAGGGGAAACATCTGCTTCATACTAATTGCCTGCAAAGAAGATGCCATAAATGTGAATAATCAAACCTGTTTGGATGACTGAGCCGGAAAATACAAACAACTAAATGCATCTGGATAGCTGTGCCGGGTGACCCCCAAGTGAGTTTATTTGCGAGAATCAAATTCTCTGCTGTGGGGCGCCCAAAAATCAAGAGCAAGAAGCGGGCGTTCCCCTCGCTACGCTCGGGTCGGCCCTCCCTTCAGGCCACCCCTTCGGGTGCTTCTCCCCCGTCGGGGATTTCCAAGGGTCACAAAGGGTCGTCGGCTGGTCAGCCTCGGTGCCGGATCGCCCCTATGCCTTCGGCGGGGCCGACCGGCACTGTGCTTCTGCACACCTTACGGTCGTGCCTAACGCGAGAAACAAGAACGCAAAGGTATTTTAGGTTTTCCCCTCAGTGGTGCAGCTGCGTCCGGAAGACCAAGGGCACTGTATTTGGTATTGCATTTTGTTAACCGGGTGCTTGTACGGTGCGCGCAACTGAAGGTACGGGCTTGCCAAGGGTGCATCCACGCCGCACCGGCTCGGCAATCCATAAAACCATTTTGATATTGGCGCATCAGCCCGGTAAACCAACATGGCATTTGACTTGAAGTATTCTAGCCTTCCTCATTTGACAATATTATTTTAATTTGTAATCCTCGTTCTCACCGTCATCCCACGTTCTTCCCAGGAGGTTGCTCATGCCGCGATCCCATTCGTACGGCTGGACCCCGGACCTTCCGGACCATCGCGACGTCCGCTATTCCCTTGTGTACAAAGTCCCGGCAGTGATACCGGGGCAGCAGGATTTGCGTCCCCTGTGCCCGGCCGTGGAAAATCAGGGCAGGCTCGGAAGCTGCACCGCTCACGCGCTCACCGGAGCGCTCGAGGTCCTGGAGAAAAAAGACGGCCTGCCGGTGGCGCAGATGAGCAGGCTTTTCGTGTATTACAACGAGCGCGCCATAGAGCATACGGTTTCGCAGGACAGCGGTGCGCGGATACGCGACGGCATCAAGTCGCTTGTCAAGCAGGGCTGTTGCCGCGAAGCACGGTGGCCGTATGTGATATCCAAATTCAAATCAAAACCCGGCGTCGCGTGTTTCAAGGACGGCCTGGAGCACCAGGTGATCTCGTATCAGCGTATCGACACCCTCGACCAGATGCGGTCATGCCTTGCGGACGGGTTCCCGTTCGTTTTCGGCTTTACCGTGTACGAAAGCTTCGAATCGCAGGCGGTCGCGGAAAGCGGCATCGTGCCCATGCCGGGGACCGGGGAGCGCGCGCTCGGCGGCCACGCGGTCCTGGCGGTCGGGTACAACGATGCACAAAAGAGAATAACCGTCCGCAATTCCTGGGGCGCCGATTGGGGCATGCAGGGCTATTTCACCATGCCGTACGAGTATGTTTCCAACCGGGACCTGTCCGACGATTTCTGGACCGTGCGGCGCGGGGAGAAGATGTAGCGCGAAAGGCGCTGGTTTCAATCCTGGCCGGGAAGGCGTGAACCTATTTTCTTAATCTGACGACTATTATTATTGAGTGAGGGACGGTCGCCGCCGAGCAAAGTGTCGAAGGAGGTTCAATATGTCGACATTAAGAAAGTTTCTGTTTTTCTTCGCACTTGCGGTAATAGTCGTTCGTCCATCAATCGCTGCGGATTCGCTTGTTGTCAGTCCACAGAACCCCACGATAATGGACTCGATCAGGTTGAGCATTCTAGCTATAGATTGGAGCTGCTGCACCCAATTTTCTTACGACTCAACCGTCGTTGTTCTCGTAAACGATTCCACAATCGCGCTCAGCTTCACGGCTCAGGTGATTGTTTGTCCATGCCCCTCCAACCCTGTGGCACCGGTTCTCACCTACAAAAGAGGACCACTGCCCGCGAGAAAGTATTCTGTGTACGAGCAATATCAGTCGTGCACCGGCCAGGTCTGTTCGGATCTCGTCGTGCAGGCATTCATCGGCACATTCAGGGTCTCGGTACCGACCGCCACGGTCTTTCATCAGAAACCGGTGCCGCTGGAGAGCATCGGGAAAATTTCCGCGAACGGGCGCGTCTATGATATTCGCGGAGCGCTGGTGTCTCCTGACCGGATCAACGCGTCGAAACGGAGCCCCGGAGTGTATTTTATCAAGCCGGATGAGCGCTCGGCCGCGCAGCTGAAGATTTGGTATTGACAAAAACGAGTTGCACGTCATCGCACTAAAGGGAAGAAGGGCCGTTGCCCCGATAAGAATTATCTTTCAAACAAAGCATGATAACGGAAAATACAGCCCGGTTCAGGTTCTACGAAGAGCTCAACGACTTTCTGCCTCTTGACAGGCGCAAAACGCAATTCACCTGCTCGTTTTCCGGCACTCCATCGGTAAAGGACGCGATCGAGGCGATCGGCGTGCCGCACACGGAAATCGATCTCATTGTTGTAAACGGCCAATCGGCCGGCTTCGAGTTTCGCTTGAAGAACAACGACGAGGTTTCGGTATACCCGGTGTTCGAATCGCTGGACATTTCGCCGATTGCAAGGCTTCGCGAGGCGCCGCTTTGCGGGCCGAGGTTCATCTGCGACGTTCACCTGGGCGCGCTGGCGCGGCTGCTGCGCCTGGCCGGGTTCGACACCGCGTACCAAAACGACTATTCCGACGAAAGGATCGTGAGCATCGCGCTGCTCGAAAAACGCTGCGTGCTCACGCGGGACAGAGGGATTCTCAAACGGAAAGCGGTCACCCACGGGTATTGCGTGCGGAGCAGCAATCCCGAAGAACAGGCGCGCGAGGTGCTGCTGCGGTTTGATCTGTGGAATGCCGCAAGGCCGTTTTCTCTGTGCATCACGTGCAACGGCGCAATCGGCGGGGTCAACAAGCAGGATATTCTTGCGTTGTTGCCGGAAATGACCCGGAAGTGCTACGATGAGTTTTACAGGTGCGGCTCATGCGGAAAAGTGTACTGGCGGGGCGGTCATTTCGAAAACCTCAGGAAACTGGCGGGCGACCTGACCGCACCGCCCGCTGCGCCGGCGGATGTGACGGCGCGCCGGGACCTATGACGCGGCCGCATCCATCACCGTTTCCCAGTCGTAGACGCCCGCTATCGCCCGCCCCGGCCTCACCACCAGGAAATCCTCGGCATACCAGTTGCCGGACATCAGATTGCGGACCAGCGACAGACTGCCTTCGAGCTGCACATATTCCTTCTTCTCGGCGACCGCCTTCCCCCTGCACATCTGGATGCACTCCCTGCTTTCCGTGGGTTTGATGTTGACGTACACGATTTTGCCCGTGTCCGGCCCGGTCATGGCGGCAAGGAGATGGTCCGCATTGTCCTCTCCGTAAAGCCTTGCGTACAGCGCCCTTCGCTGCTGCGGCTCCTGGGCCCACGCGTGATGAACATGCGCCTCGGAACCTCGTTCAAGGTGGCCGCGTGACAGGAAGGACTGGCTCGGGCATTTCTCAAAATACCGGCGGAAGAGTTTCCTGGAACCGAGCAGTACGGTACAGCAGTCGTGCGCTCGCGGAATAACGAGCTGCGTTGAACGCGCAACTATGCCGGCAGCGGCGTTCCCGCACAGGCCGTAGCAAAGAAGGACGGCGTCGTAAGCCCGGCTCCCACGCTCAACGCGGTCTATTTTCTCCTGGATCTCATTTCGCAAGGCTTCCGGCCGGTCGTGCGAATCGATTGCGGTGAAGTCGAGGTCGATGCCGTGCGGCATGCCGGCCATGCAGGCGCAGATTTCCCGGGTGAACGTTTCGCAGGCGAGGAGTTTGAAGATCATTGGATTCTCCAATTAAAAATATTTGAAGAATTGAATGTGAAATGCTTTTTTCTAAAGGGGAGAAGTATGTCTTGTCTCAAAAGCATACTAACATGCAATTTTGGATTGCTGAGCATGTGCGCGGATATCAAGATCAAGATAATATCTTTGTGTGCTGAGCCGGTGCGGCGTGGATGTCCCCGTTGCAATATCGAGATAAGGATATGGGCGCCCCGCTGCTAAGGGTGATTCTGGATTGCCGAGCCGGTGCGGCGTGGATGTACCCTTGGCAAGCCCGTACCTTCAGTTGCGCGCACCGTACAAGCACCCGGTTAACAAAATCCAATACTAAATACAGTGCCCCTGGTTTTCCGGCTGCAGCTGCGCCACTGAGGAGGAGATGCAGAATACCTTTGCGTGCTTGCTTTTTGCGTTAGGCACGACCGTAAGGTGCGCTGGAGCGCAGTGCCGCCTGACCCCGGCCCGAAGGGCCATCGGGCCAGTGCGGCACCGAGGCTGACAAGCCGAGCCCGGAGGGAGAGCCGACCCCGGCCGCGCGCGGGGGCAGGTTTGAAGCCCGCCCCACCCGCGGCCGGGGTAACGCCCAGATTTCTTAATTGAATTCAAATCCCACATATTCAAATTCATCTCCCTCATATTTATTATTTTTCATCTTCCCCCAGCAGCGCCCGACAGACCCAGTCACAAAGGAGAAAGCCCATGCCCGAAGCAGACGTCTCAAAAGCCGAAAAGAACTTCTATATCGACGTCCCGCAAAAGGGCGAGGTCTTCTTCCTCAAGGGTTCCAATTCCTACGACTGGGGAATGAAGAACAGGCTTGCCAGGATTTTCAACTGCGAGTCGGGAAGAACCGTGATGCTCGCGTTCGACCACGGGTACTTCCAGGGACCCACCACCGGGCTCGAACGTCCGGACATCACCATTTTGCCGCTCGCGCCCTTTGCGGACGCACTCATGCTCACGCGGGGAATCCTGCGCTCGGTGATTCCGCCGTCGCTTAACAAGGCCACGGTCCTTCGCGCAAGCGGCGGGCCCAGCATACTCAAGGAGTTGTCAAACGAGCATATTGCCATGAACCTGGAAGATGCCGTCCGCGTCAACGCGTGCGCGGTCGCCACGCAGGTGTTTGTCGGCGGTGAATACGAGACGCAGTCGGTGATAAACCTCACCAATCTGGTGGACGAGGGAAACAGGGTGGGAATGCCCGTGCTCGGCGTAACCGCGGTGGGCAAGGACATGGTGCGCGACGCCAAGTACATCAGGCTGGCCACGCGCATGTGCGCCGAGCTCGGAGCGGCATTTGTCAAGACGTACTTCGTGCCCGATTTCGAGACGGTCACGTCGGCGTGCCCGGTCCCCATCGTTATCGCGGGCGGCAAGAAACTTCCCGAGCTCGATGCGCTCAAGATGGCGCACGAGGCGATCAGCCAGGGCGCCGCGGGCGTGGACATGGGCCGCAATATCTTCCAGTCCGAGGCGCCCGTGGCCATGATCAAGGCGGTGCGCAAAGTCGTGCACGACAACATGAAGCCCGAGCAGGCGTTCGAGCTGTATCTCGCGCATGCAAACCTGAAGAAACACAAGGCATGACTACAACGGTCAACCGGACAATCCGAGACAAAGCCCCGGCGCTGAGCGTGGGCGTACTCAGCGCAAATCTCATGAATCTGGCCGGCGATGTCGCGCTGCTCGAACAATGCGGCGTGACCCTGCTGCATTTCGACATCATGGACGGCCATTTTGCGCCGCAGCTCACCGCAGGGCCGTGGTTCGTAAAAGGCGTCAAAACGGGCCTGATCAAAGACGTCCATTTGATGATTGAGGACCCGCAGGAAACGATCCCCCTGTACGCCGCCGCCGGCGCCGACATCATCACGGTGCACGCGGAATCGTGCGTGCATGCGCGCTATGCGCTGCAGCTCATCGCGGCGCAGAAACGCGCCGGCGACCAGTCCCGCGGCGTCGCGCGGGGCATCGCGATCAACCCGGGTACGCCGCTGTCGGTACTCCACCCGCTGCTGGAGGAGGCCGATATCGTGACGCTCGTGGCGGTCAATCCGGGGTTCCCCGGGCAAAAACTCTATGCGGATACCGGCCGACGCGCGGAGCAGGTCCGCCTGTCAATCGCGCAGACCGGCCGCGACATCCTGCTCTGCATCGACGGCGGAGTGACAAAAGAGAACATGAAGGACGTCGCGCGCATGAAGCCGGACATCGTCGTGAGCGGCAGCGCGGTGTTCGAGAAGAACGCCGTGGCCGAGAACCTGAGCGCCATGACGGCCTTGCTGAGGGGAAACAAACATGGTTAGAAATTCCTGGGTTCAGGCGGACGCGGACGAATTCGTAAGGGCCCGGAGCGGCGCCGCGGGCGCCGGGGTCGCGCTCCTTGCCTATACAACCAGGCTTGTCGGAAGCGAACCGGACCTTGCCATGCACGGCGGCGGCAATACCTCGCTCAAGACCACCGTTGTGACCCTCGCCGGCGAGGAGAAGAGCGCTTTGTTTGTCAAGGCCTCGGGCGCACCCATGGACGACATCGATCCGTCGGGGTTCGTGTGCCTCGACCGCCTCTCTCTGGCAAAGCTCCGCGCGGTGCCGTCGCTCACCGACGAGGCAATGGCCGGCCAGTTCCGCACCCACCTGCTCCTGCCGTCCAGTTTGCTTCCGTCAATCGAAACGCTGATGCACGCGTTTGTCGGCAGCGCGGCGGTGGTGCACACGCATCCTGCGGCCGTTCTTGCCCTTACCAACCGCGACAACTCCGGCGACGCGATCGCGCAGGCCCTGGGCAACGGCGTGGGCGTCGTGCCGTACGTGAGCGCGGGCCTGGGGCTTGGGCGCGCGGCGGCCGACCTGCTCGACGCGAACAGGGAACTCCGCGCGATTGTGGCGGTCCATCACGGCCTCATCACCGTTGGCGCGTCCATCAAGCAGGCATACGACGCAACCGTGGAACTGGTAAACCGCGCCGAGGACTATATCCGCGCGAACCGGCGGCGGGGCATCACACTTGACATAAGCACATCGGTGGAAACCGCGCACTCGCGGTACCTCAAACTGGCGCCCGTGCTGCGGGGGCTTTTGTCGCCCGCGTCCGGAGATCCGGACACCCCGAAGGTGCCCCTGTCGCTCGCGCCGCTCATCACCCCGGAAATCCTGGGGCTGCTGGGCTCCGGCCAGGGGCGGGGCATTGCGCTGTCGCCGCCCCTCACGCCCGATTACGCGGTGCGGACGAAGTCGTTCCCGCTGTTTGTGGATAATCCACGCTACGACGACCCTGCCGAGCTCAATCGTCAACTGGCGCGGGACATAGCCATGTTTTCCAGCCGGTACCAGGCCTATGTTCAGAAGTACGCATCGCGCCTTCCGAAATTCGACGACGCCGCAGGGTTCGATGCGTTGCCGAGAGTGGTTTTTTTGCCCGGGCTCGGCGCGGTGTGCGCGGGACGCGACATCCACATGGCGACCGTGGTGCGCGACATCACTTTGCAGGCCTTTGAGGTAAAGCGCGCAATTTACGAAACGGGGGGCGCCTATCGCGGGCTTGCCGAAGAACATCTGTTCGATATGGAATTCAGGGCGCTGCAGGTTGCCAAGATGGAACGCCCGGAGCATAAATCACTGCGCGGGGCAAGCGCGCTCGTCACCGGGTCTGCCGGTGCGATCGGCGCCGGGATCTGCGAGGCGCTTTTGGCGGAGGGCTGCAACGTGGCGGTCACCGATCTTGCCGGCGGGGCGCTTGCATCCATGGAGCAGGAACTGAAGAAGACATACGGCGATCGCGTGCTCGGCGTGGCTTGTGACGTAACGGACCCCGCATCGGTGGCCGTCGCGTTCGAAGCCGCCGTGGCGGCCTTCGGCGGCGTGGACATCGTGGTGTCCAACGCGGGACTTGCCCACGTATCGCCGCTTGCGGAAATGGACCTCGACGCATTCCGCAAACTCGAGCGCGTCAACATCGACGGGACTCTGCTCGTGATTGCCGAAGCCGGGCGGCTGCTGCGGCTTCAGAATACCGGCGGCGACATCGTACTCGTGTCCACCAAGAACGTATTTGCGCCCGGCGCGAAATTCGGCGCGTACAGCGCCACCAAGGCCGCCGCGCACCAGATCGCACGCATCGCGAGCCTCGAATTCGCCGACATGGGAGTGCGTGTGAACATGGTGTCGCCCGATGCGGTGTTTTCGCACGGGTCAACAAAATCGGGGCTGTGGCGGCAGGTGGGGCCCGACCGCATGAAGGCCCGCGGCCTCGATGAAAAGGGGCTTGAGGAGTACTACCGCCAGCGCAACCTGCTCAAGGCAAAGGTCACGGCCCGGCACGTGGCCAGGGCCGTGCTGTTCTTTGTGACCCACCAGACCCCCACCACAGGCGCCACCATTCCGGTTGACGGCGGGTTGCCTGATGCGACGCCGAGATAGAATTAATTTGAATTTGATTTTTTTGGGGGGAAGGTTCCCCCTCGCTCCGGCCCGCAAAGCCGGTCCTCCGCTACCCCCTCCTGGGTGCACCCCTCGAAAGGCAGTTGCAAGAATCGACCTTGTGTTGCGGGGGCACCCGCGGAGAGCGGTTGAAAATTGACGGAGAGGAACATCAGATCTTTGCTGTTGTTGCGTTGAGCCTGGTTGTTGAAGAACTCGCCGTTCACTGCTGACGAATACGCCTCAACTCCGTACATTCGCATGCGGGCGTAGTGCTCAGGTCGAACAGCGGTTCACTTGTGCTTGCAAAGGATGCTTTCTTGCCTTTCCTTGTAACCGGGTCCTTCTAGCAGGTTGTTGAAATAGTCCTAACAGAAGCGCTCTTGTTGATTTTTTATGAACCTAACTTCAACTTTACATATGTCAGAGAGGTTTTACCTGCCTCGTTCCGAGGCATTTCCCCGGATTCCCAGGCCATTCTCATGCTGCCCCCACCGTTTGCGGCATCAACTTAACCATGCGTATCAAGTTGTACGCTGCGGCAACCACGTAGGCAACAGTCTGGTTGATTCGTATTCCTCTTACCCGAGTTTTCCGCAGGCCACCGACGCTCTTGATCCACCCAAATATCTCTTCAACCCGTTTTCGTTTCCGTTGACTTACGCTGTATCCCTTATGCCGAGTCGTTCTTCCATCCAACCCTTTAAGCGAAGTGTTGGCCTTCTCGGCAATGTGAGGCTTCACGTGCAGGCGTCGCAGGCTCTTGATAAATTCGGTTGCATGATACCCTTTGTCTGCACCCACCGTCTTCATCCGGCGTTTTCCGCGCCTGCGTTCATGCTTTATCAGCTCAAGCGCCATATCCCGTTCCGCTGTCCCCGTCGCTGGCGCAATGGCGATATCAACACACAACCCATTTCGGTTTTCCATCAGCACGTGACCGGAATACGCCAGCTGCGCTCCCGTTCTCTTGTTCTTCCGAGCCAACAGCGCCTCTGGATCGGTCGAACTCTGATGTGTCTCATTGCTTCGCTTCTCATGGTGGAAATCAACCGACGGATTACTCCGATCATCGTCAGTCTTGTTCGCCGATTCCGCGTCTTTTCGCTTGAAGCTCTTCATCGATGCCCAGGCTTCAATCAACGTGCCGTCAACCGTGAAATGCTCATCGGACAACAACTCTTCGGAACGAGCAAGACGCACGATTTCCTGCATCAGCCGGTGCGCAATCTCCTGTTCCATAAGTCGATCTCGGTTCTTCGAAAACACACTATGATCAAACGATGCCGCATCCAGATCCATGTCAAGAAACCATCGGAACAGAATGTTATAGTCCAGCATCTCGCAAAACAACCGGTCCGACCGTATCGAAAACAAAGCCATCAATATCTGTGCTTTCAAAAGCCATTCCGGCGGTATCGAAGGGCGTCCCATCCGGCTGTACATCGCCTCAAAGTCACGAGAAAGGCGGCGCAGCGCTATGTCCGTAAACTGTTTGACACGACGAAGCGGGTGTGTTGCCGGCACTCGGGAATCCGGAGAAACGAAGCTGAACATACCGCCTTGGGCTGGCTGGGAACCTCTCATCAATACTCCTTGGTTGGGGTTCCCCTATAATATAAGGATAAATGTTTACAAAAGGGAGACTTTTTCAACACCCTGCTAGGGTGCGCGCAACAGAAGGTGCGGCCTTGCCACGGGTAGATCCACGCCGCACCCGCCCAGCAATCCAGAATCATGTTTAGCAGAGAGGTGCCCAGATCCTTATTTTGATATTCGCTGCACCTGCTCAGCAATCCAGAACCAGATCTTGACTAACGAAACTCCACAGGGAGGCGCCCATATTCTCATGCTGTCAAATCTTTAACAGCTCTCACTATCGCCGCGATATGCTCCGGCGTGGTCCCGCAGCACCCGCCCACGATGTTCGCGCCCGCTGCCACGATCTCCGGCACCATCCCCGCCATGATGGCCGGTGTTTCCGGAAAGTAAATGTCACCGTCCCTGGTCTGCGGCAGCCCCGCGTTGGCGTGCACGAGGATGGGTGTGGCCGCGTCGGCCGCGCGTATCTCGCGGACGATCTCGATCATCTGCGCCATGCCGTTGCCGCAATTGGTGCCGACGATCCGGGCGCCTGCGGCCGTCAGCGCGGCCGCCATTTCCGCGGGGGAAACGCCCATCATGGTCCGAAAGGTGTTGTCAACGGTCTTGTCGAAAGTAAATGTCGCGATAATTTCGAGTTTCGTGTTGTCGCGGGCGGCTTTCACGGCGATGCATGCCTCGTCGAGCGCGGTCATGGTCTCGATGCAGCAGGCGTCGGCGCCGCCTTGTTCGAGGGCCGCCGCCTGTTCCGCAAACGCGTCGTACACCTCGGCCTCCAAAACGTCGCCCATCATGAGGATCTTGCCCGTGGGACCTATTGAGGCGATCACGTGCCTGTCCGGCCCGGCGGCCTCCCGCGAAATTGCGGCGGCCTCGCGGTTTATCTCCTTTGTCCTGCTTTCGAGCCCGTAGTGCGCGAGCTTGAGCCGGTTTGCGCCGAAGCTGTTGGATTCGATCATGTCCGCGCCCGCGCCGGCATAGCTTTTTGCGATGTCAAGCACATCGCGCCTGCGCGTGATGCACCACAACTCCGGGCATTGGCCCGGTTCAAGGCCTTTCTTGTGCAGAAACGTTCCCCATGCGCCGTCGGACACGAGCACAACGCCGGAGGAAACGGTTTCGACGATGGTTTTCATGATGGGTTCCTTATCGGAAAATCACCACGGAGGCACGGAGTGCACGGAGAAAAAAGAATGAGAATCAAACATAAAGAATAATATTTCTGACACAGCAGACTTTCCCCTCCTAAATTTGAACAATCCTTTTCTCTTTCCTGTGTCCTCCGTGTCTCCGTGGTGAATCTTCTCTTCTCCTATTTCCCCGAATTCAAGAAATCCACCGCCCCCTGCGGGTCGGCCGAATACCCTGCGCCGATTTTGTCAGCAAATTCCCTGGTGAGCGGCGCGCCGCCCACGATCACACGGATGCCGGGGAATTTCGCCGAAAGTTCACGGGTGATCTTTTCCATGTTCATCATGGTTGTGGTAAGCAGCGTGGACAGCCCGACGCTGCACCCGGGGTGCTGTTCGACGGCCTTGACGAATTTGTCGACGGACACGTCGACGCCAAGGTCCACCACTTCCCGCCCTCCGCCTTCCACGATCATGGCGACCAGGTTTTTGCCTATGTCGTGAAGGTCGCCGGCGACCGTGCCCACCACAAAAGTTCCCCTGCGCCGTACCTGGCCCGACGTGAAAAACGGCCGCAGGTGTTTCATGCCGGCGTACATGGCCTTTGCCGACATGAGCACGTCCGGAATAAATACCTTGTTAAGCCGGAACTTCTCGCCCACGTTGTACATTCCCACCACCAGACCGTTGGACAAAACCTCCTGCGGAGAAATCCCCTGCGTCAGCGCCTGGGCCGTGAGTTCGTCCGCGCCGCTTTGACCCTTGAGGTCCGCGGGGAACGGGGCCGCGGCGCTGATCTTGCCCCGCTCGACGCAGGTTGCGATCCGTGAAATCAAATCCGACATTCTGCCTCCTTTTACCGTTGGGCCTGTTTTAAGAGACATGCGTGGCAATGCAACGGATTGCCGGGAAGCGGCACAAGCCGCGGAATTTCCTGGGTGCAGCGGCCGACCACCACGGCGCGCTCGCCGCCGGCGGTGATCGAGGCCGTTTCTTCTTTGCCAAGAGACGCCGCGACCTGCCGGGTGTACGCGCACCGCGGATGAAACGGGCATCCCGGCGGCGGGTTGACGGGCGAGGGCGTTTCGCCGGGAAGCCGCACGCGTTCGGGCTTCTTCTCCGGGTCGGGAACGGGAATCGCGGAAAGCAAGGCTCGCGTATATGGATGGATTGGATCGGCATACAGCGAATCCCGGTCGGCTTTTTCCACGATTTTCCCCAGGTACATCACCGCCACCTCGTCGCTGAAATGTTCCACCACCGCAAGGTTATGCGCGATGAAAAGGTACGACAGCCCCATGTCGGCCTGAAGATCGGACAGCAGGTTGAGTATCTGCGCCTGTATCGACACGTCGAGCGCGCTCACCGGTTCGTCGCACACGATGAAGTCGGGCTTGCTTGCCAGGGCTCGGGCAATGCCGATGCGCTGCTTCTGGCCGCCGGAGAATTCGTGCGGGTATCGCGTCATGTACTGGGCCGACAGGCCAACCCGTTCCAGAAGCTCGCCCACGCGTTGCTTCCGCTGCCGGCTAGACAAACGCGAATGCACCACGAGCGGCTCGGCAACGATGTTCGCAACGCTCATGCGGGGATTAAGCGAGCTCATGGGGTCCTGGAAAATAATCTGCATCCGCCGGCGGAGGGCACGCATCGATTTGTTGTCGAGCGAGAAAAGGTCCCGGCCGTCAAAGGTGACCTTCCCTTCCGTCGCGGCGATGAGGCGCAGGATGGTCCGGCCAACGGTGGTCTTACCGGAACCGCTTTCGCCCACCAGGCCCAGGGTCTTGCCCTTCGCGATGGAGAAGTCCACGCCGTCAACCGCGCGGACGAACCGGTGGGCTTTCCCCATCGTTGCCTCGCGGACCGGGAAATAGGTCTTGAGGCCGGTTACGGAGAGCAGGGGTGAAGTGGTTTCGCTCATAGGTTAGTCCGAACTAAGAAAAGTCTCACCGCAAAGGCGCAAAGGAACACAGGGAACCCATAAAAACTCGTTTTTCTATTCACGGCACTTTACTCGCCCCCTAAATCCCCCGAAGGGGGACTTATCGGAAGAGGCGTTTCTATAGTAAAGTCAGCACAATACAAGTCCCCCTTCGGGGGATTTAGGGGGCGTGAACAAATGAGACAAATAAATATAGGACCCCGATAGAGTATTGACGGCATACTGTCGAGAAAATAAAATTGCATTTCTTCGTGTCCTTTGCGCCTTTGCGGTGAAGCATTTGCACTTTTATCCTTCCGACGGGTCAGTCTCTTTTCCCTGCGCGAATCCCTCGCATTCCCAGCACGCGCACCAGTGACCGGGCCGCACTTCCAGCAGGGGCGGCGACTGCGTCGCGCACCGCGCCGGCACGCGGCCCCGGCCGTCCGGTCCGCCTATGTCAACCGTATCGCCCGAGCCCGCCTCCTGCGCCCGTTCCCGGGCAAGGCTGCAGCGCGGATGAAACCTGCACCCGTTTGGAAAATGCAACGGGCTCGGCACGCTTCCCGGAATGGTGTCGAGCCGCCGTTTCTTCTCGCCGAGCTTGGGCAGCGACCGGAACAGGCCGCGCGTGTACGGGTGGAGCGGACCCGCGAACAGGTTCTTGACATCCGCAAGCTCCGCAAGGCGCGACGCATACATCACGCCCACGGTATCGGCGGCTTCCGCGACCACGCCGAGATCGTGCGTGATGAGCAGGATGCTCTGCCCCTGCTCCTGCAGCCCTCGCAGCAGGTCCAGAATCTGGGCCTGGATGGTGACGTCGAGGGCGGTGGTCGGTTCGTCGGCGATGAGCAGCTTGGGGTTGCACGACAGCGCAATGGCGATCATGACGCGCTGCTGCATGCCGCCCGACAGCTGGTGCGGGTATTCGCCGTAGCGAAGCACAGGTTCGGGAATTCCCACTCTGGCAAGCATGTCCACGGCAATGTTTTTCGCCTCGCGGAAAGAAACGCGCTGGTGCAGCAGGATCGCCTCAACGATCTGGCTCCCGCAGGTGAACACGGGGTTGAGCGACGTCATGGGTTCCTGGAAAATCATGCTCACCTGCGAGCCGCGCACGTCCTGCATCCGGCGTTCCGAAAGGTCAAGCAGGTTCACGCCGTCGAGCACGATGCGTCCGGAGGCGATCCTGCCGGGCGGGCTGGGAATGAGCCGCAGAATCGACAGCGCGGTGATGCTCTTGCCGCACCCGCTTTCGCCCACCAGGGCGAACAGTTCGTTTTTCCGCACCTTGAAGCTCACGCCGTCCACCGCCTTTACAACGCCGGACTCGGTGTCGAAGCAGGTCCGCAGATCGGTTATGGTGAGCAGTGTTTCACCGGATGCCATGGGACGAATTCCGCTTCGTTACACGTTTTTGAGTTTCGGGTCCAGAGCGTCGCGCAGCCGGTCGCCGAAGATGTTCCACGCCAGGACGATGACGAACGTGGCGACTACCGCGGCGCTCAGTTCCCACCAGCGCCCCACAATCAGGTCCATTCTCGCCTCGTTGATCATTTTTCCCCAGCTCGGCATGTCCTGCACGCCCAGGTTGAGGAAGCTCAGGATCACTTCGGCGCTGATGGCGCCCACAAACCCGAGCGAGAAATTGATAATTGCGATGTGCATGAGGTTGGGTACGATGTGATGGAGCATGATGGCAAAGCCGCCGCGCCCGGTGGCGCGCGCCGCGAGCACGTAGTCGAGCTCCTTGAGCTTCATGGTCTCGGCGCGGATGTACCTGCACGTGCCGATCCAGTTGGTGAGACCGAGCGCGATATACACGCCGGCCATTCCGCTTAAGTCAAGTTCGAAGGGGGTGCCCGAAAACAGGACCTTGTCGGCAAACGCGAATTTGATGGAAATAAGCAGGATGATGCCCGGGATCGAGGCGAGCGTGGTGTACAGCCAGACGATAACATCGTCGATCCTCCTGCCGAAGAAACCGGCCAGCGCGCCCAGCAGCATGCCCAGCGGCAGCGCGATCACGTTCGACATGAACCCCACGGTCATCGATACATGCGCACCCAGGAACACTTTCTGCAGCACGCTCCGCCCCAGCGCGTCGGTGCCCAGCAGGTAGGTGAGCGACGGCGGCTCGTTGCGGTGGTTGTAGTCGTGCGCGGAGCTCCAATGCGAAAACACCAGGGGGCTGCCGATGGCGATGCAGGCGTACACGACAATAACGGCAAAGCATGCTACGGCGGCCTTATCGCGCAGCAGGCGTAGCGCGGCGTCGGCCCACAGGCCGCGGCCGGATACGTCGCGTTGATTTTCGGTTGTTTGTTTCATCGCAGGTTTCCTCAATAAGACTCACCGCGCCTCACCTCATCACCCTCGACCCCTCTTCCCCTCTGCTTAACTAAGGAGAGGGGAAGAGGAGCCCGAAGGGCGGGGAGTTGGGGTGAGGCGCCTATTTCAAATGAATCCTCGGATCGAACACCGCATACAAAATATCCGTGGCAAGGAGGCTTACCACGTAAAGAATTGCCGTCAGGAACGTAAGGCCGGTGATTATCGGCACGTCGCGTGACGTTATGCTCGTGAGCAGCAGGTCGCCCAGGCCGGGAATGCCGAAGAACCGCTCCAGCAGCAGCGAGCCCATGATGAGAAACGGAATATAGGTGATAAGGTCCGTGAGAATGGGCAGCATGCAGTTCTTGAGCACATGGAGAAACAGAATTGACGGAAGCGGAACGCCTTTGGCCCGCGCGGTGCGCACATAGTCTTTGTTGATCTCGTTGAGGATGATGGTCCGGTAGAAACGCACCTCGGCGCCCAGGCCGGCGATCACCGCGATGAACACGGGAACGTAAATGCTTGACGGGTGCGCAAGCCCTGCGGCGTATTCGGGCGCTATCTTGAACATGAGCCACTGCCCGAGGAGCATGTACGCCAGGTAGGGAATGCACATCCCGAGCACGGTGACGAACACGCCGAATTTGTCGATCCAGGTGTCGCGGTAGAATGCCACGAAGCAGCTTATCACCATGGCGAAGAGCCAGGTGAGCACCATGGCGGGAACGGTGATGCACAGGGAAAACTTGCCTCGCTCGCGGACGATTTCGAGCAGGCTCTGGTTGGTGGCGTAGCTCTTGCCTGTAAAGGTGACGTTCTCCCAGAGGTGCCAGAAGAACTGCGAGTCGAACAGGTTCGCCGGCGACCACTTCGAAATCTCCGTCGTAAGCTTGCCCCCGTTGCCGGGGCAGGCCGCGAGTGCCGCGCAGAGGTCGCCGCAGGTGCGGACCGGGGTGAGGTCGAGGGTGAAACGGGTCCCGTCGCCGAGCTGGATATTCCAACACGGGGACGGCGTGTGCACGGTCGGCGAAACCAGCGGTTTCCCGTCCGTCATTGACGCAAGCGGCGTTGCGGGGGAGAGCGCCAGCACGAGCCGTCCGGCCAGTCGCGCGCGCGTTTCGGCCGCCTGCCGGCCTGGTGAAAGATGAAGGTTGAGCGCTCGCGCAGCAACCGAGCCTCCCTGGTCGAGAATCTCAAACGTGTGCGTCCCGGTGGTGTTGTCGGTGATCACCAGACGCCTGTGAAAATTGAATATGCCGGGCCTGTCGAGTTTGTGTTTCTCGTAAAACGCCTGGCGCGCCTCCGCTCCGAGCTTCTGGTTCACATAGGCGGTCGACACGTCGCCCGCGATCACCCGGAACAGCACAAAAGTAAGCAGCATTACGCCCAGCACCGTGAACACGGCCTGGACAAGGCGGCGGGTAATGTAACGCATCATGCCGCTACCCCTCGCTTCCGGAAAGTTTACGCCGCATTCCGGTATCGATGCGGCGGTACTTGAGATACCCGTAGCCGATCGGGTGCTGTTTGATATTTCGCATCCAGTCGTAATACAGGGTGAAGTTCTCCGGTTCGTAAATCGGCAGAAGCGGGCAGTCCTCGCTGATGATGCGTATCATCCGTACGTAATCGGCTGTGCGAGCGGGGCAGTCGGGCATCACCCGAATGGTCTCGTACAGACTGTCGAACTCCCGGTTCTTGTAATTGGAATTGTTGGTCCCCTTGTCGATGTTTTTCGAGTAGAAAAGCTGCAGGAAATCCTCTGCGTCCGGGTAATCGGCGGCCCAGCCCATGTAATACATCTGGATCTGCTTGTTCTGCACCTTTCTCTGGAGCGTGGGCCAGTCGTTGAAAATGCATTTAAGGCGGAGGCCGAGCCGGGCGAATTGCTGGCGCGCGAAATCGGCCATACGCAGGTTCAAGGGTCCGTCCGACATGTCAAATTTGAGTTCCGGAATTTCGCCGTTCTTCAGGAGGCCCGCCGCCGCGAGCTCCCGTTTGGCGTCCCCGATCTTCTTGAGCGCCGCGACGGTGTCGAAACGAAAATACGGGCCGGGTCCGGCTTCGTTGTGCCCAAGGAAGGACGTTGGCACCACGTTGACCGCCCTGATTCCCCTGCCGTTCGAAAGGATCTTGATCTCGTTTTCCGCGTCGTAGCCCAGGCTGATGGCCTGCCGCAGCGACTTGCTTCTTCCCAGAATGGAATCTTCCATGTTGAACGCGATCCAGTAGATGACGGGGTCGGATGATTTACTGAGGGAAATATGTTTCCGTTTCCACGAATCGGTGAGGTCCTTGCCCGGCGTGATGACCGCTTGGAACGTCTCGACCGGAATTCCTGCCACGTCGACCTGCCTGCTCAAGAACAGCATCCACGCGGCGTATTCCTCCTCAATGTACCGGAAGTTGATTTTGTCAATGAAGGGAACGGGCTTGCCCGCGTCCGCAAGCAGTCCTTCGGCGCTGTCGCCCGCATAGTCTTTGGACCGGCCTTCGCCCTCGGAAGGGTAGGTGTCCTGGCGGTATTCGGGATTGCGCGTCATGGTGATCGTCCACTTGCGCTTGAAGGTCGTCAAACTATAGGGGCCGGTGCCGACAACCTGCTCAGCCTCCATTATTTCCGGGATGCGCTCGGAGACCGGAATGGAAACGCGGTTGCCTTTCCGGTCCGCCGTTGTGGACAAATGGTAATCAACAACCTCGCGGGGAACGGGCGCGTACACGTTATTCATGGCGAGAACATAAATGAATTGCGGGAAAGGCGCCTTGAGGCGCAGCACGAGGGTGAGGCTGTCCGGGGCAGAAATGCCTTCCACGGGGAGATCGTACCGGGAGAAATCGCCGATGCGGTACAACCTTGTCTTCTCGCGGAACTCGTCGAGGCCGATGATCCGGTCGGCGAGGAACGCCCAAGCGAGGCCGGTGTTGATGTGATAGTCGGCCACGCGCTTGAACGACAGCAGAAAGTCCTGCGCGGTCACGGTGCGCGTGTTCCAGGCATGGACGCCCGAGGGGTCCTTGCCGAAACAGGGATTGCGATGATACAGCACCCCTTTTTTCAGCTTTATGGTGTATGTCAAACCGTCGGCCGAAATCCGGGGCATGCCGTCTGCAAGCTGTTCCACGACTTCCACCGGCCGTTTGAGATAATGGTACGTGTAAAGCCCCTCGTAGAAATTAGCCTGGATGGTTGACGACGTGACGTCGCCGCAGGTGGCGGGGTCGAGCGACTTGACATCTGCGTTATAGACCGCCTCGTAGACCATGCCGCCGTCCTGCGCTCCGCTCCCCGCCGCCTTGCGCAGTACGAAAAGCGGCAGGGAAACCAGGATGGCGACAACGGCGAGGGAGAGGATATAGAACCATTTCATGAGGTATTGATCCGGTCACTTTGCAATGGGCTGAGCAGATGGGGCATTCCTGGAAAACGCCGTGTCCACATAGATCCGTTCGATGGTACTCAGCAATCCGCCGGTGACGCTCGGATTGATGTTCCGGAATTTGTTCGAAAGGCAGAAGATCTGTTCCGGCAGAACGGTGTAGATAAAGGGAAGCTCGTCCGCCGCGATGCGCTGCCACTCGTCGTACAGCTCCTTGCGTTTTGCTTCGTCGAGTTCCCTGCTGGCGCTGTCGAACAGGCTGTCGATCCTCGCCTCCCAGGGCGTTGCCGGCGTTTTCTGGCCCGGGTGCCACATGTGAAGATAGCCGGACGATTGCCACACGTTCTTCCCGAAATGCGGATCGATGTTGCCGCTCAGCGCAAGCAGGACCGCGTCCCAGGCGTAGGGCGGATTGTCGATCCGGTCGGTGAGCGCGCCGAATTCCAGGCGCTGGAAGTGCGCCTTGATGCCGATGGCCGCCAGGTCCCTGCAGATGATCTCCGCAAGTCTGGTGCGCACCGTGTTGCCGCTGTTGGTGGACAACGTGAATTCCACGGGATGCCCGGCCGCGTCTTCAAGCACACCGTTGTTGTTCCTGTCTGTAAATCCGGCCTCAGCAAGCAACGACCGCGCCCGCGCCGTGTCGAAGCGATAGGCGGGAACGTCAGGGTTGTAGAAGTACCCTTCCGAAGGGCTCATGGGACCCCGTTGCGGGTAGCCGAGCCCGTTCATCACCGAATTGATCATGCTCTGCTTGTCGAGCGCCAGCGCCACCGCCTTCCTGAAATTCTGGTTGGCAAACCACGACAGTTTCACGGAATCAACGTACGGCTTGCCGGTTACCGGATCGCGGCCGGTATTCTGGTTAAAGAACACGAAGTAGCTTCCGGACGCCGGCCCGAGCCTGTACACCGTGTAGTGTCCGCGGGATTCGTCTTTGGCAAGTGCAGGAAAATCCTCTCCCTTTGCCTTCATGTAGTCGATCTGGCCCTGTCTGAATCGCTGCAGCTCGGCATTCTGGTCCGCCACGATTGTGTACACGAGGCGCGACAGGTACGGCAGCCTCTTTCCGGCGGAGTCTTTCTGCCAGTAGAGGGGGTTGCGGCGCAAGACGGTCGTGTGCCCTGCAACAAACGACTCCAGTAGGAACGGTCCGGTCCCCACCATGGAGTCGGGTGGAGTATGGAGGCCGAGAGCGGCGGAGAACCGGCTGCCGTGCGCAAGCGGGGCGTACCGGTGCACGGGCAGTATCTCCTGCGCCATGGCGCGGAGAAACGGGGCATAGGGCACGGGCAGGTTGAACTGGATGGTCATGCTGTCAAGAACTTTGACAACGGGTCTTTTGCCGTTTACCGTAAACAGGTCCCGGGAGGAATTCGGGTTGATTGAATCGTTAAGCACAAGGCTGTCAAAGGTGAATGCCACGTCGCGCGCGGTAAATGCAACCGAATCCGACCATACGACGCCGGGCCGGATGGAAAAAATCCAGGTGAGCCCGTCGGGCGACACGTTCCACGACAGGGCCAGTCCCGGTTCCGGCTTGAGCGTAACGCCGTTGATTCGGACGAGCCCTTCGTACATGAGGCCCGTCAGTTCGCTGGTGGCGATGTCGGTTGATGTAATCGGATTGAAACACCTTGGGTCCTCGAAGGAAGCCTGGATCAATTGGCCGCCATAAGCGCCGATCCCGGGAACAAAGGCCTCAGCCTTTTTCTGGACTGCGGCGTAGTCGGCGGCGCCGGGCACGCCGGCCTGGTGCCGCAGTATCCCGCAGGCACACAGCAGTGCGACAAGCGAGGCGCACGCGATGCGCCCCAGGCCATACTTCATGGACCGCTCCTTGGGAAAAAGCAGGATCACAAAAATATATAGGAAAAGGGTTGCGAGCACTTTAAAACTGAGAGGCGAGATGCGGGTGATCAAATTGGAGAAAATGGGTCAAGGCTTGGGCGCCCCGCCGAGTACGGCGGCGGCCCTCCTTGCGGGCTCGGCTTATCAGCCTCGGTGCCGCACTGCCGCCATGGTCTTCGGCCGCGGTCAGGCGGCCCTGCACTCCAGCGCACCGCTCCAGTCCGGCCTGGCGCTTGGCAAAAGGCAATATCCACAATTGTCAAGATAGATCGAATTAAATGGTTGAGAAGTTTACAAGTAGTTCGGTTGAGAATTTTGAAACCGGGTGCCACAACGGTGCGCGCAACTGAAGGTACGGGCTTGCAGCTGCACCCCCCACGCCGCACCGGCTCGGCAATCCAATATTATTATTTGATATCCCCGCACACGCGCAGCAATCCAAGATCATATTCACTTCACGAGATCACCGTTCTTCGCTTTGCCACTGTCGCCTGAACTCGGGGCTTTCGGCAACTTCCGTTATGGTTTCCGCTTCTTCTTTCGTCCATGAAGACCGGGTCGCGCCGAAGGTCAGCGTTTCGAGAAAACCTGCAATGAGGCATTCACGGAATTTTGTTTCATCAAAATTGCTGACAAGTTCCTGCACGCAAACGCATTTTTCCGCAAGGAGCCTCTTCTGCGCCTCGCGTCGCCCTCGGTCCAGTTGCAGGAAGTCGGGAAGGTTTCTAAAAGCCGGGGTAAGCGGAACGGAACCGTGCTGGAGCACGGAACGGGCGGTCCGTTTCTGGGCCGATCCGACGAGCTTTCTCCCCGAGGCCATGATTTCGTGACGGTTGGGCGAAAGAAAACAGGGCAGCTTTGTCCGACTTCTTGACATGCGGGTGTCCGGCGGCGAATCGTCCGTGGAACAGCGGATCCCGGCGCACGCGAGCCCGGCCACGAGGCAGCGCGAAATCATCTCGTAAGTCTCCATAAGGGTTGCTCCCATGCCTGCAACGCCGCTCGAGAAAATGCAGGAATAGGTAATGTCGCCGTCGTGAAGTACCGACCTGCCGCCGGTGGGCCGCCGTATCCATTCGACCCCGCATCGCCCCAGTGCGGCGCGGTCGAGGGTCGTTTCCGCCTTTTCCATGGTGCCAAGGGTGATGGAGGGTCGTTTCCATGTGTACATCCTCACAAAAACTGCCCGAACGCTTTCGCATAAGGAAAGCAGGTGCAGGTCCGCGGCCATGTTGAACGCCGCGGAATGGGGCACGTCGTCGATTATCCTGGCCGTTATCGTCATGCGGCAAAAATACTCGATGGAACGGGCTGTGCATCGTGGGTGCTTGGACGATGAGAAATATTTCGAGACGGGTTCGATTCAGCGGTTTCTCTTTTTGTTATTCGCTTAAGTGTTAATAGATTGTAGTTGCCGAACCACAAGAGACCGTTGCTCCATTAACTCTTTGAAAACCTGATGAATAGCTAGCAGCGTTTTAAGGCGTTATCGAGAATAGGGGTGATTCGACCACACATCATGAAGGTTTATCTACCCGGATCACTCACAACCCGTTGAAAAACGGAAAAGGGGCGTTTGTGCACAGTCTTTGCTCGATATGATAATCGCCCGCCCGTTCAAGGGTGTTCTTTGTCCGAAGCCAAGTCCGATTATCAGGTTGTCCCATAGTTTATTTGTTTCAGTTGTGTGAAGAAACAATCGTCAAACGCTCTTTGTGAAAGGGGGATACGGGAACTGGAAGAGCGCGGGTAATTCCGAATGGTAATTGAACCGGGTCGGATAACTTTTAACAAAGGAGAAGTCGGTATGATACGGAAAGTAAGTATTATTCTGTCAATTTTTGCACTGTGTGCTTTTACCGTAAACGCGGCGACGGTCACCGGCACGGTGACGGATACGAACGCCGCACCACTCGCGGGCGCCATTGTCACGGTCACCCCGCTAGGCGGCGGCGCGGCGCTGGCCGACACTACCGGCGCGACGGGCGAGTACACCATAACGGGTGTGACCGCAGGATTTCATACTATTACCGCTGAAGCTGCCGGGTACACTGCCTCGGCTGCGGCGACTTTTGACGTACCGGCTGCGGGCAGCGTTGTCACGCGGCCGGCTATTGTCCTTGTACCGCTTCCCGCGGGCATTATCATTTCCGGTAGGGTAATAGACTCGGCGTCGGGCTTGCCCCTTGCCGGAGCAATCGTGGAATTGCGAACTACCGTCGGCGGCGGCGGCCTTGGCGTGCTGGTTGATTCGGTGAATGCTGCGGTGAATGGTACCTATGCCATTGACAGCGTTCAGCCCGGCACCTACAGACTTGTTGCCTCGGCAGCCGGCCATACTTCCTTGACCGTGAGGGTTGTCGTTGCTGCGGCGAACCTGCCCAATACCGACTTCCAGCTCGTTGGACTTCCCAAAGGCATTGTTATTTCCGGGACAGTCACCGATTCCGTATCAGGCAATCCCCTTGCGGGTGCAACCGTTACCTTGACCACCGGAGGCGCCGGCGGCGGCGCGGTAGTTGCCACTGCAACAACGACGGTGCAAGGCGGCTACACCATCGACAGCGTTCAGGTCGGAACCTATACGCTTGAAGCGACCGCTGCAGGACACGTGGCTAAGACGATGAACGGCGTTGCGGTTGCGAACGCTAACCTTACCAGGGATTTCCAGCTTATCGGACTTCCTGCGGGCATCGTGATTTCCGGAACGGTCATCGATTCGGCTAAGGGCACCCCGCTTGCCGGAGCAGTTGTCCGGTTGACCACTGGCGGTGTCCGTGGCGCGCTTGTGGATTCCGCTATCGTGGCTGCAAACGGCCAATATAGAATCGACAGCGTTCAGCCAGGCACCTATTCGCTTACCGCAACCGACCCGGGCTACACTGCCCAGACGGATGCCGGAATCGTGGTTGCAGCTGCCAATCTGACAAGGAACTTCGAGCTTGTAGCCCTTCCGGGCGTGAGCATTTCCGGAAGAGTGGCAGATTCGACATCGGGCCTGCCGCTTGCCGGAGCAATACTACGTGCGGTACGGGCGGGCGTGGTGGTCGACACTGCGATTGTCGCGGCGAACGGCTCGTATACGCTTGCCGATGTTCCAGCCGGCACGTATACGCTCACTGCAAACGCCACCGGTTACGGGACCAAGTCGATTACCGGCGTGGTCGTGGCGAATGCCTCTCTCACCGGCGAGGATTTCCTGCTCGTCCAGGGCGGGACCGGAGTTGTGACGGCATCCGTGAACAATTCTACCAAGCCCGAATTCATCATGACTGCGGGCCGTATCCTGCAGCTTCGTAATTTCAATGATGAGGGCGTTGTCTCGGTTTACGGGCTGAGCGGCAAGCTTGTCTACCGCACGAACTTTGCGGCCCATACGGCCCTGGTGGCGCTGCCCAGCAGCATCAGCCGCACAAGCGGCATGTTCCTGGTGAGCATTTCCCAGCGGAATGCCGTGTACCGCAAACAGATCCTGGTTCCGTAAGTGAAGGTGATTGATGCGGCCGGAAATTTCCGGCTGCATCAGAAACCAGATGTATTGAATGCTCGCATTAGCAAGAGGCCCTGCCTTCTTAGGCGGGGCTTCTTTTGTTACTGAGCGGTTTAGTAACGGTAACATTTTCCAGCCGGCAGCCCAGGTGTTCTTTGCTAAAAAGGGGAGAACTATGTTGAGAAAGATAGGCCTTGCATCGTTGGTGACGCTTCTGACGGTTTTCGGGTCGCAGGCGCTCACCATTTCCGGCTCGGTGACGGACGCTGCAGGTAACACGTCGGTGGTCGGCGCCATTGTTACGTTCCAGACCATCGGCGGGAACGTGTATTCGGATACCACCGTTGCGCTGGGCTCCTATCAACTCCCCACCGTGAGGACAGGCGCCTCCGGCGTCCTGACGGTCACGGCCGCCGGTTTTTTGCGGGACCAGCAGTTGCTGGAAGACTTGCCTAACAAAGACACGACAATCAACATTGCGCTTACACCGGCCGGGGTTGGCGCAGGCGTAAAGAAGATTCTTGGGACTGTAACGGAAGCAGGCGGTACAAATGCGGTGGCGGGCGCCCGGCTTATTCTCTTGCTGCACGCCGGGATCACGACGGCAACGCCCGTTGACACGGTGCTATCGGCACATGACGGCACATACCAATTCGATTCGCTCGCTTCGGGCGTGTACGATATCGTTGTCACCAAGCCCGGGTTCCTCGATAACGCCTCCGCCACCTTTTTAAACCTGAACAACGTCGATTCCCTCGTGGCGGGCATACAGCTCACACCGGTCGGCAACAGGGTAGGCACGCTCACCGGCAAGGTGACCGCGACCGACACCACAGTGCCGCTTGCAAACGCCGAAGTGCTGCTCACGCGGACCACGGTCGTTGGCGGCGGAGTGACAACCACCGACATCGATTCGGTACAAACAAATGCAAGCGGCGTGTACGCCATTTCGGGGGTGCCTGCCGCCGCCGGGTACAGCCTCACCGTATCGGCTGCGGGATACGTTCCTGCCGCATCTCCGGCGACGTTCAGTGTTGACTCGGCGGTTTCGCGCACCGAGAACTTCAGGCTTGCCGCCGTGGTGGTGCCGGCAGGTATTGTAAACGGCGCGGTCACCGACAGCGCGTCGCTTGCGGCAATCCAGGGTGCACTGGTGGTTCTTCGCAGGCTGCAGGCCGGCGTCGCATGGGTACCTACGGATTCGACCGTCACCGCGGCAAACGGGTCGTTCGCATTTACCGGTCTCAACGCGGGCACCTATTCTCTTGTGGTAAGCAAAGCAGGCTACACCACGTACACCTCGCCCGGCAACAGGTCCATAAACCTGATAACCAATCCCGACACGGGCACGGTTGCGGTCGCCCTGGCGGCTATCCCCAAAGGCAACCTGCGCGTATTTGTTGAGGACAGCGTCAACGATGCGGTTTCCGGCGCATCGGTTTCCATGATCCAAAGGACGGCGGGCGGCCAGACGCCCCAGACATATAATGGAATTACGGCCGCGAACGGCTGGGCGGTGTTTAGCGCCATCGTAGCCGGCGCCTACGACATCACCGTTTCGAAAGCAGGATTTAACACCGTGACGCGCGCAAACCAGGCCGTAACGGCGTACGGCAGCGACACAACGAGGGTGACGCTGCAGGCGGCCACCGGCGCCACCAAGACCGTTACGGGAACGGTGAAGACGGCGGCGGGAGCGGGCATCGGCGGCAGCGTCGTGGTGCTCACCGCCCGGGAGGGCGGCGGCACGACCCTGGCGCTGATTGACACATGCGCAGGCGACGGATCGTACCGCATCACGGGAATTCCTGCCGGGTATGCAACGGCCGCCCTTGCGGCGACGAAAACGGGGTTCCAGACCGGGGATTCCACCGGGATTTCCATTGCCGGCGATTCCACCACCGTTGACATTATCCTGGTTCCGGTGATGGGAGTCAGGACGGCGGTGCCCGGCGCGGCGGCCCGGCTGAGCGTCACCCTGTCGCGGAAAGGCGTGGTGCTTACCGGCGTGAGAGCGGGAGAACCGGTAAAGGTCACCCTCTACTCCGTCAATGGACAAGTGGTAACGAACCTGGCGGTTTCGAGCGGCGCTTCAACGCTGTTGGTCCCCAAAACATGGTCGGACCAGATCATGTTTCTCAAAGTGGAACAGGGCGCCGCCGTCATCGGCCGGATGGTGCCCGTCCGGTAATCCGGGTTTTGGCGGCCGTGCGGTCAGGGGCAACCCTTCTTTTTCGCCTCCACCGCTTTTTTGATCCGGTTCACGTGGCCCCGGCCAAGCCCTTTTACCTCGCAGCCGAGTTCGAAATAACGCCGGATTTTTGCATCGTCGAGTATGGCAAAGCAGTCGATGATCGCCGCGGGCCTGCCGATTTTCTTTACCAGCGCGTCGGGATCGAGATCGAGGTATTGCTTGTGGCGGACGGCGAAAATCACCGCGTCTGCGCCTTTGAGGGACGCATCAAGGTCCTGGGAAACGCGCAGCCGCGACAGCTTCTCTTGGCTGCGGAAGAAGCGCGCCCAGCTGTAGCCTTTTGACGGATACGTATCCTGCGCCTCGAATTCCCACCAGTGCGTCACATACGGATCGTGCACCCGGAGTTCGGCGCCCATTTCCGTAAGCTTGCGAACGATGATTTCCGAGCCGCTGTAGCGCGTGTCGCCCACGTCCTCGCGGTAGGATGCGCCGAGCAGGAGCACCTCAGCGGCGGCAATGGACCTGTCGATATTGCGAAGCGCGTCGCGTGCAAGCTGGCCCACGCGCAGCGCGCGCGTGTCGTTGACGTTGATGGCCGTGGGAGTGATCTTGAAGATATTTTCCTCCCAGCCCAGAATATGCTTGTAGGCCCACATGCCGAGCCCGCCGTCTTTGGGCAGGCAGTAGCCGCCGATGCCCGGGCCTGGGAAAATCATGTTGGAATGCGTAGGCCGCACTTTGATGGCATTGATCACCTTGAGAAGGTCGACCCCGTTCTGCTCCGCAAACTGGCTCCATTCGTCGAGAAACGCCAGGATGGTGGCGCGATAGCTGTTTTCCACGATTTTTGCGGTTTCGGATTCTATTGGTTTGTCAAGAACGGTGAGGGGAAAATCCTTGACGTTGATCACCTCGCTCAGAAACGTGACGACGCGGCGCCTGGATTCCTCGTTGACGCCGCTGCACACCCGCCAAAAATCGCGTATGCTGGCCACATAGTTCCTGCCGGGCATAACCCGCTCGTAACTGTGGGCAAGCACCGGTTCGCTCTCTATCCCCCGGTGCTCGAATACTTTTTTCATGATGGGATAGGCAACCTGCTCGGTTGTGCCGGGGGCTACCGTAGTCTCGATGAGCACCAGGGCGTCGGGACGGACGCGCTCGGCGATGGTGTGCATGGATTTTTCGAGGGCAGCCATGTCGGCGCGTCCGGTTGACAGGTCGCCCAGCGATTCCTTGAGGTAATCGCATTGGACGTCCACCACCACCACGTCGGCGAGCGAGAGGACGTCTTCGTTGTAGGTGGCAACCAGGGATTTCTTGTCGAGTACGCAGCGCCGTATTATCTGGTCCACCTCGGGATCTTCCGCCTTGACAGGAGACACGCCGCGGTTGAGCAACTGGGTCTTCCAGTAGCTCCTCGTGCTGGGCCGCTGCATGCCGATCACGAATTTCAACGGTTTGCCGGATGCGTCCCTGGTGTCGGCGACGATGGCGGCCATCACGGCGCCCACAAACCCGACGCCGACCACCACCACGATTTCCCTGCCCATGCCGCGCTGCTCGTCGGCGCGTTGCTTGATTCTGGCGAATTCGGCCCCGTACGCTTCCTGCGCCGGAATCGGGAATTTTTCGCCGTCCGGGCTTATTGAGAATAGTTCCGCCATCGATTGTCCTTTCGTCAAGACGAGATGTGGGGAGATTCGTACACAAACAATAAAACAAACCACCAATATACTATCGCTGCGGCTATTTCATCCACAGTTTCGGCACAGGTTACGCGTGTCCGGGAATTGAAGATCCTGCAGCAACCTGCGAGGAAAAGGCTACTACCATACCTTTATGAATGAAATGACAATCTTCAATCCCTATGGAAGACGACATATCAATAATCACTCCCTAAGCCCGAAGCCGCTTCAGGGTTAGCGCTCGCTTAAGGGATTCATCCGGTCCATAAAATAATCAGCATGCAGCATGCCAGAAAGTTCGCTGCACGGCTCCCCGATGGAGATTCGGCAGAATACTTTAGATTCCGCAGATTCCGTCATTTCGCGCTTTCTTTAAGGGCTTACACAGTTTTATTTTATAGCTCCGCTTCTCTGCTGCCTGAGAAGATGATGAGAAGCAACGTGCGCTGGGTCATATATAATTGGAGAAAGGCGGATGATGGAACAGCTTGCGATTGGAATTGATCTCGGCGGCACCAACCTCAAGGGCATCATCATGAGCCGGGACGGCGAGGGACGTCACCTCACGCGAGTTCCGACTGAGGCCAAGAAGGGCGGGCAAAAGGTTCTTGACAATATACTTACGCTTGTCGACAAACTAATCCAGCGGGAAGGATCCAAGGACAATATCATCGGCGTCGGCATCGGAACGCCGGGCTTTGTCGACCGTGACGGGACCATCAGCGGCGGGGCCGAAAACCTTCCCGGCTGGAAGGGAATGCAGATATACGAACCTATCCAGCAACGGTTCGGTCTTCCCGCAACGGCCGGAAACGACGTCACGGTTACCGCGCTGGCCGAATCGCGTTTCGGCGCGGGCAAGGGCGTCAAGAACATGGTGTGCCTCGCTCTCGGCACCGGAATCGGCGGCGGAATCGTGGTGAACGGCCAGCTTTACAAAGGCTCGCACGGCATGGCGGGCGAGCTGGGGCATATCTGCGTGGAAACAAACGGACTTCAGTGCAATTGCGGACAAAAAGGATGCGTCGAACGGTATGCATCCGCCACCGGCATCGTCAACATGGCGATACGCGTGTGCGAAGACCTTGATGTCAAGCAGCAGACCGCGTTCGCCCACGAGGTGCTGCGCAGGCCCCAGGGGCTTACCTCCAAGATCGTTTACGATTATGTCAAGAAAAACGATCCGGTCGCCTGCCGCGTGAACGAGCTGGTGTGCGAGAAGCTCGCCCGCGCCGTGGGCATCATCGTCAACGCCTTGTCGCCCGACCGCATCATCCTCGGCGGCGGGGTCATGATGGCGGGCCAGGTGATTATCGACACGGTGTCGCGGTACGCGCCCATGTTCTGCTGGCCCGAAGTATGGAAGAGGTGCGACATGGCCATCGCCCAGCTCGGCGAGAACGCGGGCGTTCTCGGGGCCGCGGGGCTCGTGTTCGAAGACTTTACAGACCAGAATCCTCTCGACAATTCCACGGCCGCGTAGCCCCTCCGTCCGGGCGATGCGCCGGGAGCCTTCATGGCCGACAGCACTGCCGAACAACTCTCCAAGCTCCGCGAGGCCGTTCGCCGGTACGATGCGGCCTACTACGGCCGCGGTGAATCGCTGGTTTCCGACAAGGAATACGACGATCTCACCGCGCGGCTTGTGCGGCTCGAACAGCAGTACCCCCGCCTTGTAACTCCCGATTCGCCGACCCGGCGCGTTGCGAGCGATCTCACCAAGACCTTTGCAAAAGTGCGTCATTCCGTGCCCATGATGAGCATCGACAACACCTATTCGGAGCCCGAAGTGCGCGAATGGATGGAACGGGTGCAGAAACTGCTTCCCGGCGAAAAGGTCTCTTTTGTGGGTGAGCTCAAGGTGGACGGCGTCGCATCGAGCCTGGTGTACGCGAAGGGCAGGCTGGCCTCGGGCGTCACGAGGGGCGACGGGGTTACTGGCGACGACGTGACCGCCAACATCCGCACCGTGCGGTCGGTTCCGCTGTCGCTTTCGTCAAACGAATCACTTGAGGTCCGCGGCGAAGTGTACATGACCTTCGCGGCCTTCCGGTCGCTCAACGACTCCCTCGTTGAAAACGGCCAGCGGCCCATGCAGAACCCGCGCAATACCACGTCGGGCACGCTCAAGCTGCTCGATCCGAAGGAAGTTGCGCGGCGCAACCTCAGCTTCGCGGCCTACTTTCTGCTCTCAAAGTCCCACGGCGCAAGCCACCTCGAGAACCTCGCCGCGCTCGAATCGCTCGGGTTCCCGGTTGTCATCCACTCCGGCAGGCTGTTGGCGGCCGATGACGTAATCGCATTCCTGCGTGAATGGAACACGAAGCGCCGCGGCCTCGATTTTCCCGTGGACGGCGTGGTTGTCAAGGTGGACGATATCGGCCATCAGGAAAAGCTCGGGACAACGGCAAAAAGCCCGCGCTGGGTGATTGCCTACAAATATCAGCCCGAGACGGCGGTCACGCAGGTTGTGGCCATAGAGCCCAACGTGGGCAGGACCGGCGTGGTGACTCCGGTGGCGAAACTCGAACCGGTGCTGCTTGCCGGCACAACCATACGCAATGCGACCCTGCACAACTACGATGAAATACGGCGTCTCGACGTGCGCGTGAGCGACGCTGTGTCCATAGAAAAAGGCGGCGAAATCATTCCGAAGATAACGGCAGTGCTCGTGGACAGGCGGCCCTCCGGCAGCAGGGAATACCAGGAACCCGCGCGTTGTCCGTCGTGCAGGGCACGGCTCGTGCGCCTCAACGGGGAAGTGGCGCTGCGGTGCGTCAACAATTCCTGCCCTGCCCAGCTTTTCGCGTCGCTCACCCATTTTGTGTCGCGTACCGCAATGAACATCGAAGGCCTGGGACCGGCGCTCATCGCCAAATTGCTCGATGCCGGGCTCATAAGAAACGTTGCGGACCTTTTCACGCTCGCCGCCGGAAACCTTGCGGACCTGGAGGGAATGGGGGAGAAATCCGCGGCGCATATCGTCGCGGCGCTCGAAGCCGCAAAGAAAAACCCGCTCGACCGGCTGCTGCACGGTATCGGCATACGCATGGTGGGCGCGCAGACCGCCCGCGTGCTCGCGCAGGAAATACGTGACATCACCGCCCTGTTCGATATGCCTGCAAGCAAGCTCGAAACCATGCCCGCCATTGGACCGCAGGTGGCGCAAAGCATACGCAGCTTTTTCGACAGGGAAGAGAACCGCGGCCTTGTTCTCCGCCTTCGTTCCCTCGGCGTCAACTGCAACGGCATGGAAAAGCCCGCTGGCGATCCCGCATTTGCGGGCAAGACCTTTGTGCTGACGGGCGGTCTCGCCCGGTATTCCCGCCAGGCGGCACAGTCGCTCATCGAATCCCGCGGCGGAAGCGTGTCCGGGAGCGTGAGCAAGAAAACCGACTACGTCGTGGCAGGGGAAGATCCGGGGTCCAAGCTCGGCGGAGCGCGCACGCTTGGCGTTGCAGTGCTTTCCGAAGAAGAATTCCTGAAAATGCTTGGAGAGAAGTGACGGACTTTTCCCGATGAACAACATCCTTCTCTACTGCCGCGCGGGATTCGAATCGGAATGCAGCCGCGAATTCGCCCGCCTGTCAAACCGGTTCGGCGCGGGCGGAACCGCCGCGGCGGTTCCGGGAAGCGGATACGCGGTACACCGTTTTGCGGGCGAATCCTCCTGTCGCCGATGCATCCGGGCGCTTCCGTTCTCCTCGCTCACCTTCGGCCGCCAGATGAGTGCGGCATCGGACCCGGTGGGCCCGCTGTCCCCCGGCAACCGCGTTGCGCCGCTTGTTGACGAGGCAGGTCGGTTTGGAATGCGCTTCGCCGGTTTCTTCGTCGAAACCGCAGATACCAATGAAGCGAAGCAGTTGAGCGGCCTGTGCAGGAAGCTTACGGCGCCGCTCGCGGAAGCTCTTGACAAGAAAGATTTGCTCGACAAGGCCGCGGGAGCGGAAGCGCGGCGGCTCCACATTTTTTTCACCGCATCCGATCGCGCGTACGCGGGGTTTTCGCACGTCGGCAACTCGTCGCCGTGGCCCCTGGGCATTCCGCGCCTCAAGTTTCCGGCGGGCGCGCCGAGCAGGTCTGCGCTCAAGCTGGAGGAGGCATTGTGCGTATTCTTGACAACAGAAGAAATGGTCCGGTTCCTTAAACCGGGCCTCACCGCGGTGGATCTCGGGGCGTCGCCCGGCGGCTGGACCTGGCAATTTGCCGTCCGGGGCATGCGGGTCACGGCGGTTGACAACGGCAGCATGGATTCGCGACTGCTGGGTTCCGGTCTGGTCCGGCATGTCCGGTCCGACGCGTTCACGTTTGTCCCGCGTCGGCCTGTCGACTGGATGGTGTGCGACGTGGTGGAACAGCCGTCGCGGATTGCAAGGCTCGCGGCCCAGTGGATAGCGCGGAAATGGTGCCGCGTGACGATTTTCAATCTGAAGCTTCCCATGAAAAAACGGTATGAGGAAGTGATGCGGTGCAAGGAAATTGTTTCCCGGGAACTCAAGCCGCATGACATCGCGTACGATCTCCGCCTAAAGCATTTGTATCACGACAGGGAAGAGGTGACGGCGTTGCTGCGCAGGACCTGATTCGTTCATCAACCGGCGAGTTTTTTCACAAATGGCCCGTTGATGAACAATAAATATAGGCCTGGCTTTGTTTTTTTTATTAAATTATAGGATAAAGACTTTGCTGACTTCAAATGCGGTCTTACAAACTCCAGCAGAAAGGATTGAAAGGAAGGGGGGATCTTTTGATTCTGCTTCACGCGATGCCAGTGAATAATTATAAACAAATCGGGAGGAGTATTACATGAAGAAGCTATGTTGTCTCTATGCGGCCATTGCTCTCATGGCCCCAATGATTGTCGGCGCCGTGACATGGCAGATGGACAGCAGTCCATTTATTTTTCCCGGCAGCGGGGTGAAATTTCTCAAGCAGACGAACGCTTCACAAGCAGTCCTCAAGTACAAACAAGGCATTTCCAGAGGGTTTGTAACCTTTCAGTACAGCCTGCCGCAAGGAACAAAAACCGCACGGCTCGCCATCTACGATCTTTTCGGCAAGCAGATCGAGTCGTTTGATCTGTCTGCGGGAGCCAATTCGGTTCAGTGGAGCATTGCAAAACGCACTGTTGCGGCCGGAGTTTACCTGGCTGCACTGCGGTACGGTTCGTTTGAAAACAAAATTCAGATATCCATTGTCAAATAGGGGGGTTGCACCATGACCATAAGAAAACTGCTCGTATTATTACTCGGCATAGTATCATTTCCCGTTCTGGCGGGGTTTAATTCGGTGACGGTTCCGGCGGCAATGCTGCATATGCCGGATGCCGGCACGGGCCTCGGGTTTTCAGGCGAATTGCAATACGCGGTCACTGCGGGAGACACCGATTCGGTCTATGTCACGCTTACCATCACCACGGCGGACGGCGCAACAACACTTGCCCTCAGCGAAATGTCGGGCGATGTCGGCATGATCCGGATTGTCAATCCTAACGTGGCGGAAAACCACATGATCTTCTTCCAGGCCCCGACCGCTGTTCCGGGAACGCAATATATTGCGCACCTGACCGCCGGCGCCGCCATATCGGGCGTCAAGACCCAGGTTGAGGGGTTTCTCCAGACCATGTCGAAAAACGACAAGGCAGCCATGATGAGCGGCTGCTGCGACGGGTTTACGGGAACCGCCGGCGGTACCACGATTCCGGCTATTTTCATGTCCGACGGTCCCAATGGAGTGAGACCGACAAGCGGCTCGCAGGCATCCCTGTTTCCCACCTGTTCCAATGAGGCGAGCAGCTGGGACACGGCTATTGCGACTATCGATGGACAGGCCAAGGGTGAGGAATTCAGGGCGCTGGGAAAAAACTGTTCCCTGGGCCCTGCCCTCGACCTCGTGTACCATCCGCAGGGCGGCAGGGCTTCCGAGTATTACGGTGAAGACCCCTATGAATCGGGCCACATGGCCGCCGCCGACGTCCGCGGAGAGCAGCTCAAAGGCGTTGCGGCAACCATCAAGCACTATGCCTGCAACAACAAGGAAGACAACCGGCAGACCCTCAGCGCCAATATGAGCGAGCGTTCGTTGCGGGAAGTTTATCTTGCAAACTGGGAAACGCCCATTGTGCAGGGCGGCTGCTGGGGAGTGATGGGAGCGTACAACCAGGTAAACCGTCTGGTGCCAAACCAGGGCCCTGCGTGCCAGAACAAGTACCTGGAGACCGATGTCCTGCGCAATGAATGGGGCTACAAGTACATGGCCATGACCGACTGGGGCGTGATCATGAACTTTCAGCCTGCAATCACTTACGGAATCGACATCGAGATGCCGGGCCCCAATAACTACACCCCCGGCGCGGTCGCCCAGGAGCCGGACAGCATAGTCAATATGCACATTCGAAGGATCATTTACACGCACGAAAAGATCGGAGACCTTGTGTCCGGGTACCTGCCGACTGCGTTCGGCACTACCTTCGAAAGCACCGTTCATGAGAAGATCATACGTCAAGTGGGCACGGCAGGCATTGTCCTTGGCAGGAACGATTCGGTTTCTGCGGATTCCAACGGTAATGCCTTGAGAGTCCTGCCGCTTCCCAAAAAGGGCGCGAAAATCGCTCTTACCGGTTCATTTGCAACTACCTGCCGCCTTGGTCCCGGCGGCAGCAGCCTTGTTAACCCCTATTTGCGCGTTGATCCTACCACCGGGATAAACCAGCTGCTTAAAGGTACTGCCGGCAATGCCGGAGGATATCCGCCGAATCCCGGCGCCTCGACCCTTGTAGCAGACATTACCACGGCGGATTACATTGTGGTTTTTGTGGGGGTCACGGGAGAGCAGGAAGGCGCGGACAGGCCTTATCTGGCAGTGCAGTCCGGGGACGGCGATGCCGCCGTTCAGGCGGCGCTCAATGTCAAGACAGCCAAGACGATAGTCGTGTACACCGGCGGCAGCGCCGCAAGCACCGGCGGCGGCGCATACTGGCCCCAAGCCAATGCGATTGTTTTCGCATTCTATCCGGGCGAGGATCAGGGGTATGCAATTGCGGATGTTCTGTTCGGCAATGTCAACCCGAGCGGCAAGCTGCCCGTGACGTTCCCCGTGGACGCCACCCAACTTCCGAACTTCTCGTTGATAAGCAGCGTTGACCTCAACTATCCTTCGTCCGACACCGCGCACGGGTATTTCAGGATGGACAAGAACGGGTGGACGCCGGGGTTCTATTTCGGCTCCGGCCTCAGCTACACAAAATTCTCCTATTCCAACCTGAGCATCTATCCCGACTCAATCCAGGCTGGCGACAGGGTGCATGTGCGGCTCACAGTCACGAATACAGGGACCGTCGCGGGAAAAGAGACCGCGGAGTTGTATTTGTCTATGCCGTCCGGCGCGGGTTTACCGGTTCGCGTGCAGGACCTTCGCGGCTTCCAGAAAGTGCCCCCCGACCCGGCGCAGACCCTAGCGCCGCAAGCGAGCGCCACGGTCGAATTCACGCTGACCGAGGAAGATATGCGGGTGTTTAACCCGAATGGCGCGGATTACAACGGAGCCGGAACCTGGCAGGTGCTGCCGGGGACCTACGGCGTGCGCGTGGGCACGTCGTCCCAGCGTGATCTCCAGCCGACCTCCAGCGGCACGTTTGCAGTCGTGCAGTAGCAGTTACTTAACAAAAGGCAACGGCGGGCCGCCCGCCCGCCGTTGCCCGTCATCCATCTCCGCATACACCATAACGAGCCTCCCGTGAGGCGATCCCCGCTTCCCCGGGGTGACCAGGAAAGGAATTGAACAATGACGAAAAGATCAGCATTCTTCTTTGCCGTGGCGGCGCTTGCAGCTGTCTCTCTTGTGAAGGCCCAGGACGATTCGGGAAATGGCGGCACGGCGGCGCTTGCCGCCGTCTCTCTTGCAAAGGTTCAGAACGATTCCGGAAACGGCGGCCGGGTGTTGCTTCCCGAAGGGCTGACGCTTCGACCCCATGCGTACGGCTTTATCGAGGGCGGCCAGGTGGTTTCGGGCCACCTCAATTCCTGGGGCGCACAAAATGTCAACAACAATCCGAATGCTTACGGGATAGACCACGTCTGGACCGAGGATGCGGACATAGAATTCGGATTTGCCGCAACGTACCGCGAACATCTCAAGATGGATGTAAGCCTTGGCGCAAAAATGGCTTTTTCATATCCGATCGAGTTCGACGGATCTCACGTCGCCACCAAGTATCTCAATGACTACATCTATTTCGACCAGGCATATGCCCAATATCACGTGGGACGCGAGGAATCGCCGTGGTTTTTGGCAGAGGTCGGGTATTTCAAGTTCAAGTATAATCCGGATGTCCGCAACCTTGGCGAATACATGTTCCGCACCGGAACGTACCCCATTTATTTTGACATGTCGTTTGATGCGCCTTTCCAGAGATTGCTTGGTATTCATGTGCAGGACAACTTCTTTAACAGCCTGAAGCTCGATTTGCTTCTTGTAAGCGCCACACAGTTTCCTACGATGAACTGGTCCTTCGCCGCGCTTGCCGATTACGACATCGCCGCCCTTAAGTTTATTCATATCGGCGCCGGTGTCGATTGCTCCGATTTGCTTGATGTGTATACGGGTCATGCGTTCCCGGTTGCCGGAGGAGACCCTACGTCGCTCCAATCTTCCCAGAAAAACCTCCGGTATATTGCGGCAAACGGCGATACCAACTATTACACATTCCAGGGCACAAAGGTGATGGGCCGCATATCATTTGACCCAAAGGCTTTTTTCAAGTGCAAGTATTTCGGCGACGACGATTTGAAACTGTATGCCGAGGCTGATCTGATAGGCGTGGAGAATTACCCGGATTCGGGACTCGGCCAAGGTGGAGCGATGCAGTTGGTGGCGCCTTCGTACAACAAGCCGCTCCAGAGGATACCGGTTGCTATCGGCTTCAATGTCCCCACCGTAAAGACTCTCGATATCCTCAATGTGGAAATGGAATGGTTCGGTGCGCAGTACTACAACGATCCATCAAACGTGTTTTCAAATCAGAGCCAGCCGTTGCCCAACGACGTGACATATTGGGGCACGGCCAACGCACCAAACAAGAGTCCTATAAAGTGGTCCGTGTACGCCAAGAAGAGTTTCTTTAACGGCCATTTTGCCCTCACCGGACAAATCGCCCGCGACCATCTTCGGTTGGCAAGCGCGGCCTACGATTATACGCAGGAATGGAACGAACTGCTGGTCACGTCAAACGACTGGTGGTGGATGCTTAAGGCAAGCTGGATGTTCTAGCGGAAACACGGCATCCGATCTATGGGGGACAAGGTCCAACCGGCCTTGTCCCTTTTGTTTGCCCGTTGTTTGCAGCACTGCTTGTTGACAAAAGCAATCGGCGAGGCTAATACCGGAGGTACTCCAGCAGCATTCCAAGAAGCAGGAGGGAAATTCCCGCGATCGCCGCAAGGGCGATGGTTTGCGCTTTGCGGAACAAAGACCGGCCGTCGATGGCGGCCACGACGGCTTCCATTGATTGGAACCGCCTCTCCCGCTTTGTCGCCATCATCTTTCTGATGAGCCGTACCGTGCCGTGCGAAACCGCGCGGTTGAGCTTCCGGGGAGACACAAAATTGCCGGTGAGGTGCTTGGTAAGGAGCTCCTGGGGCGAATTGCCTGTGTACACCGTGCGCCCCGTGAGCGCGTAGTAGAGTGTTGCGCCGAGAGAATAGATGTCGGTCCTTCCGTCGATGTCGCGGTTGCCGTCCACCTGTTCGGGCGAGGTGTAATAGAAAGATCCCACCAGGCATCCCTCCATCGTAAGAGACAGGTGGTCGACGTCGTGATGCATCACCAGCCCGAAATCCGTGATTTTGGGCGTGCCGCCGGCGTCGAAGATGATGTTTTCGGGCTTGACGTCACGGTGCACCACGCTTTTCGCATGCGCATGCCCGAGCGCCAGGGCGGTCGCGCGAACGATGTCGAGCGCCTCCTTCTCCGGAAGCATCTTCTTTGAATCCACGTATGCCTTGAGCGACGGGCCGGTCAAAAGCTCCATGGCGAAGTAGTACCGCCTGTTGATTCTGCCGGCGTCGTAAATGGACACGATGTTGGGATGGCTAAGCTTTGCAAGTGCGCGGATCTCCTGGAAGAAGCGCGTCGCATTGGTGGTATCGTTCGTCACCGATGCGTTGATCACCTTTATGGCCACATTTCTTCCCATGAACTCATGGACCGCACGGTACACTTTTCCCATGCCGCCCTCGCCGATAAGGTCGCTGAGGCGGTAGGCGCCGAACACGGTGCCGTCTTCCGTAAGTTGGCCTATTTCGTTGAGTTCATGCACCTGCTGGCGGGAGAGATAGCCCTTGCTCACCAGGATTTCCTCGACCGGTGTGTCGAGCCCGATCTTTTTGCTTTTCTTGGCAATGCCCTTGCATTCGTCGAGCTGTTCCTGGCTGATGAGCTTCCGGTCCAGGGCAAGCTTCACAAATGTGATATTTGTTTCGGATTGTTCGTTCATACGAAGTTCCAAACGCGCAGTGGGGGAAGCGAAAGCCCGGGGCGCGGGCAAAAGACGCCCGCACCTTTTTCTAAAATATATTATTGCGTTCCACGGGAAGAAGCGCTCGCACAGGTTCCCGCCGTCGCGCGGAGGGGAATAGTATGGAGCCTGCCCGGGAGAGGGAAGCTACACGGCCAGTTCGATTCCTATCGGACAATGATCGGACCCCGGCACGTCCTTGAGGATGAAGGCGTCTTTCACCTTGGAGGCCAGGTCCCGGCTCACAAAGAAATAGTCGATGCGCCAGCCCACGTTCCTCGCCCGCGCGCCGGTTTTAAAGTCCCACCAGGTGTACAGGTCGGGTTCCCGGTGGAACATCCTGAGCGTGTCCTCGTAGCCGCGCGCTATGTATTTGTCAATCCACGCGCGTTCCGCGGGCAGAAATCCCGACGCCGATTCGTTTTCCCTGGGCCGGGCGAGGTCGATTTCCGTATGGGCGGTGTTGTAGTCGCCGCACATGACAACGGGAATGTTCTTTTTTCTCAGCCCGTCGCAGAAGGAAAGGAACGCATCGTAAAAATCCATTTTGTACTGCAGGCGATCTTTGTTCTGTTTCCCGTTCGGGAAGTAGACGTTGAGCAGGGCAAAGGAATCGTAGTAGGCGACAAGCGTGCGTCCCTCGGCGTCGAACTTGCCGACCCCGAGCCCTTGTTCCACCTTTCTCGGCCGTTGTTTCGTATACAGGACGACGCCGCTGTATCCCTTCTTGTTCTTTGCCGAATTCCAGTGTGATTCGTAGGTCCCGGGAGAACGTATCGATTCGTCAAGCTCCTGCGGGGCAAATACCTTGGTTTCCTGAAGGCAGATGACGTCGGCGCCGTCCTTCACCAGCCAATCAAGCATTCCCTTTCCGGCCACCGAGCGGATTCCGTTGACGTTCCAGCTGAGGATTCTCATGATGATGTTCCTTTCGTCGCGGGGAAAGCGCCCCGCCGGAATCAGGCCCCGCCGTGAAAAAGAAGGCGAATCACCGCGACAATCGCCCCCGCCGAGGCGCACCACGCGACCGTTGACATAATAAGACACTGGACCAGGTTGAACCTTCCGATTGAGGAATAGAACGTTCCCAGGAAAACAAGCGTCGTAGGCAAGGCGACCAGTGAAAACAGCGCAATTTTCCTGAGGCCTGCGCTGTCGAGGGATTGCCCCGCAAAATACAGGCCGATAATCGTAATGACGGGAAAAAGCATGAAGATCCCGGCCAGCATCGGGTTTCTCGCTTTGGCAAGCAGCGACACCGCCACCACGAGGCTTCCGCCGGCAATAAATCGGATCGCATATTCGGCGATAGTCATACCCCCCCTTTTTTCAGTTGATCGACACGGACGGTTCGCATCGTCCGTGTCGCTTTGTCAAAATACAGTCTGGGAGGGCCGCAGGCAAAAGGATGGAAGCCGGGGATTCCGAAAAACGGGGTTGCTTTCACCACTTGCGGGAGTCGCCACGCATAGTATTTGAAATCCCGTGCTCATTGCATTATCTTTGTCGTATGCCCGTGCGAAAAACAAGGCTCGATCGCGAAGCGGAAACCGTGTCTGCGATGATCGCCGTTTTTTGCAAAGGTCATCACCGCAACCGCGGGGGCCGCGGGTTGTGCGCCGCATGCTCGGAACTTGCCGACTACGCGCTGCACCGTTTGAAGAACTGCAGGTACGGCATTAACAAACCGGTGTGCAGAAACTGCAAGAACCATTGTTACAAACCGGAGTACCGGGATCGAATCCGCGACGTGATGAGATACAGCGGCCCGCGAATGCTTGGAAAGCATCCGGTCCTTGCAGTCATGCATTTGTTGCACGGGCTTCGTGAAGGCGGCTATGGGTGATTCAGCATCCCCGGCACGAATTTCTTGCGGATTTTTTGACGTGGCAATACCTATTTTAATGAACGACATACGGGTGAAAATCACCCAACGGCACACCAAACCGATCAAGCCAAGGACCATCGCATGAAACAGCCGGCGCCAATCCCCAAAAAACCTTCGAATGCGCGGGTCTTTTTCTTCATTTCGCTGGCGCTGCTCCTGTTGAGCGTCGCGGGTTTTGCCGTTTTTGTCAGCCTGAACCGGACCATAAAGATGACATACGGGAAAGTGGTCGATACCTACACGAAAAAGGAATTTGCATCCCGAAAACAAACCGTGGACCAGGAATACGATCTGATACGCTACACCGTTGACGGAAAAGAATACCAGGGCAAGACTGCGGCGCCCAAGACCGGCGGAAGCCCCCAATATGTGCCGGTGTATTATTACGAAAAGTTCCCGTGGGCGGCATGGTATTACAGCAAGAACAACGCCAGCATCATCTTCTGCTCGCTGTGTGCGGCAATTGCCTTGGGCCTTCTTTTGTATTCCGGCAATCGTCTGCTCAAGAATGCCCGCGCTTCCGCCCCGGCGAAAAAACAGCAGCAACCCCCAAAAGGCGAGAAAAGGGCAACGTAACCCGCAGCGGTCCGGACCGGCACCGCCGCGCTGCGCCAACCGTCTGCGTGCGTTGCCGAAAAAAAGGAGCTTACTTGAAACGCGGCGCCGCAATCCTGCTTCTGGGAATTCTTGTCTCCGCCTTGCCGGCATTCTCCCAATCCGATTCGACCCTGCCCAGAGACACGCTGCCCCTCAACGTACTTATCGCGATGGGAACAAGTTACCTGGAGCAGGCGGTATCCGCAATTGTCAAAGACAGCCTGCAAGCCCGCGGGTATCAAGTGACTATTGTCAACATCAAGACCCTTGGAAGGCAGAACCGGCGCAAGTACCGCGCCGCTATCCTGTTTAACGCCGTGAAATCATCGGAGCTTACGCCGGTCGCCAGGAAATTCGTACGATCACAGGAAGGGCCGGGGGCAGAATCAAACTTGCTTATTTGCGATGTGGACGGCGAAGCATGGAACGGCGAAAGGCAAGGAGTGAACGCCGTGGCGTCCGCCACGGTGAAGATGAGGCCCGAAGAAGTCGCCGCGAGAGTTTTGATGAATTTCGACGCCATCACCGGCGGAAAATAGGCATTCGCGGGGTTTCCCCGGCACCGTATGATCGAACCGCTCGGCATCGGCGATTTTGAAAGCATCTATGCCGTGATCAATGATGCGGCCTTCGCCTATGCGGGCTTCATCCCGCCCGAGTGCTGGCATGATCCCTATATGTCAAGAAATTCTCTGCGCACGGAAATCGGGCGCGGCGTGGTTTTCCACGGGTACAAAGACGGCGGCATTCTCGCGGGCGTCATGGGTATGCAGCACGTGGGCGACGTGGCGCTTATCCGGCACGCGTATGTGCGTACGCGCCTGCGCAGGAACGGGATAGGCGGGAAGCTGCTCTTGTTTCTCCTAAAGCAAACAAATCGCCCGGTCCTCGTCGGTACCTGGAAAGCGGCGACCTGGGCCGTCGCGTTTTACCGGAAGCACGGTTTTGCGCTCGTTGACGAAGAGACGAAAAATAGTTTGCTGAAAAAATACTGGGTGATTCCGGAACGGCAGATAGAAACGTCGGTGGTTCTGGCCGACAAGACATGGGCTGGAACCCGTTTTTCTCGAGCATAAGGAACGACCATGTACGACCTGATCATTGTAGGCGGCGGACCGGCCGGCCACGTCGCCGCGGAACACGCGGGCAAGGCCGGTTTGTCAACCCTGCTCATCGAGAAAAGCAACCTGGGCGGCGTGTGCCTCAACGAGGGGTGCATACCGTCAAAAACGCTGCTGCATTGCGTCAAGTTGTTTACTCAGGCCAAGGCTTCGGAAGCGTTCGGCGTGCGCACGACCGGAGCGTCCTTCGATCTTGCGGCCGTCATGGCCCGCAAGCGGAAGACCGTGGAAACCCTGCGAAACGGGATCGCGTACACGCTTTCAAAAAGCAAGGTTGAAACGGTTGCGGGGTCCGCGGTGGTACGGGGAAGCGGCAGCGGTGCTTTCAAGGTGTCTGCCGCCGGCCGGGATCTTGAGGCGCGGCGGCTTCTCATTTGCACGGGGTCCGAGGCGATACGGCTGGCGGTGCCGGGGGCGCAGCAGGAATTCGTGATGACAAACAGGGAAATCCTGTCCCTCACTTCCATCCCGGCAACGATAACGGTGATCGGCGCCGGAGCAATCGGCCTGGAGTTTGCCTCGTTTTTCGCCGAAGCGGGAAGCAGGGCAAGCGTGGTGGAAATCCTGCCGCACATCGGCGGACGGCTCGACAGGGACATCGGCATCGCCCTGCGACGTGAACTTGAGAAAAAGGGAATCGCGTTCCATCTGCAATCGAAAGTAACTTCGATAGGCGATCATTCCGTCTCCTTCGAGACCGGCGGGAAAACCGAGACGCTGCCGGCGGAAATTGTTCTCGTGAGCGTGGGCCGGAACCCTGCCATAACGGGATTCGGCCTCGAAACGCTCGGCGTGTCTGTTGACAAGGGCGCGATTGTGACGGACGAACGGTGCAGGACCGCCGTGGAGGGCGTCTGGGCCGCGGGCGACGTCAACGGGGTGTCGATGCTCGCGCACACCGCGTTCCGCGAGGCGCGGGTCTGCATCGACGACATGCTCGGCAAACAGGCCCGTGTCAACTACGACGCCATCCCGTCGGTTATCTACACCCACCCGGAGGCCGCCGCGGTTGGCTTGACAAGAGACGAGGCCGCCGCACGGGGCTTTACTCCCGTTGAGGCGCGGCTGCCCCTCACCTTCAACGGCCGTTACCTTGCGGAAACCGAGGGCGAACGGGGAGCGATACGGGTGGTTGCCGATGCGAACAGCGGGAGGCTGCTGGGCGTCCACCTGCTCGGCGGCAATTGTTCGGAACTCATCTTCGGCGCGGCCGCAATGATCGAACGCGGTCTGACGGTAGAGGACGTTTCGAAAATCGTTTTTCCCCATCCGACGATATCCGAGATACTGTGGGACGCGGTTGCACGGCTTGGATAAGCCTCCTATGCTCATCATCCATTTGAAGCCGGGCAAAGACAAACCCATCCGCATGGGCCACCCGTGGGTGTTCTCCGGCGCGATTGCTGAAAAGGAAGGGACGGGAGCGGCCGGAGAGCAGTGCAGCGTCGTGTCCGCCTCGGGCGAGCCGCTCGGCACAGGCTGCTACAACCAACATTCGGCAATCCGGGTGCGCATGCTTGCAGGAAAAGGAGAAACGTTCGACGCCGGCGTGCTGGCGGGGCGCATCCGGGACGCCGTCGCGCGCCGCGCGCCCATTCTCGTTACGGGCACCGATTCGTGCCGTCTTGTCAATTCGGAAGGCGACCGCCTGCCGGGGCTGATAGTAGACAAATACGCAAGCGGGGTATGCCTTCAGATCCTTACCGCGGGCATGGAGCGGTACCGGACCGCCGTTCTGGACGGCCTCAACCGGTGGTGTACGCCCGCGTTCGTCTATGAACGCTCCGACACGGACGCACGGGCGAGGGAAGGGCTTGCTTTGCAGGAAGGCCCCGTGAGCGGCGCGATCCCCGGGGAGCTTGTGGTGGCCGAAAACGGGCTCAGGTTTGCGGCCGATCTTTTGGCGGGCCAGAAGACCGGGTTCTTCTTTGACCAGCGGGAGAACCGGAAGCTGTTCCGCGCCTATGCGGGGGGCAAGGCCGTGTGCGACTGTTTCTGTTATTCTGGAGCGTTTTCGGTGCACGGGCTTGCCGGAGGCGCCCGTTCGGCGCTGATGGTTGATATATCGGACGCCGCCGTTCTTTCCGCACAAAAGAATTGCCGTCTCAACGGTTTCGGCGCGGAACTATCCCAGGGCGTTTCCGCCGACGTGTTCCGGTTTCTGCGCTCAACCGACCGCCGCTTCGGCTGCATCGTGCTCGATCCGCCCAAATTCGCGCGCCACAAGGGCGAGGTCGAGGCGGCTGCGCGCGGGTACAAGGACATAAACCTGCTTGCGTTCAGGAACGTCGAGCCCGGCGGGATCGTGTTCACCTTTTCGTGTTCAAATGCGGTCGACCCGACCCTGTTCAGACAGATTGTGTTTGCGGCGGCTGCGGATTCGGGAAGGTTTGTCACCGTGCTTCACGTGCTTGCGGCCGGACCCGATCATCCGTTCAACATCGCCCACCGGGAAGGCGAATACCTCAAGGGACTGGCGTTGAGAGTTGAGTAGGGAGCCGAACATCGGCAAAAGAAAGTGCTTGACAATTTGCCCGCAATACTGCATATTTATGAGCAGAACAGAGTGCAAAGAACCAGTTTGATCCTGTTTCAGCCTCATACGACACCATATCGGCCCAAGAACCTATCTCAAATCGTATTCGATACATACAATCTCCAACAATGGATGTTCATACAAGGGCGTGATTTTTTGTCGAGTGGCACGTTGATGCCTTCTCGCTTGTAGAATCCAAAGCGAAACACCGATCAGGTCCCAGCAAGGCCGGTTTTCTTCGGCTTTACCGTATATTCGTTTGTCAAAGTAAGCTCGCTTGATGCCGTTCTCCAAAATTCTTATTGTGAACACGTTTCAAGAGGCTTGTACAGGGCTTTTCCCTGGACGTTGCGCAAGTCCGGCGTCGGGGGAAAAAAATATTCTTTTCAAAATTTCACTTGTTGAGGTATGTCGATGAATGTTGCAGAGCTAAAAACAAGGGCGATGACCGAACTCTACGATCTTGCCATCAATCTGAGCGTTGGAGATCACAGGAATCTTCGAAGACAGGAACTCATTTTCAAGATTCTTCAGGCGCAGGCCGCCCAGAACGGACAGATGTTCGCCGAGGGTGTACTGGAAATCATGCCCGACGGATTCGGGTTTTTGCGGTCTCCGCTCAACAGCTACCTTTCCGGACCCGACGATATTTACGTTTCTCCGTCCCAGATAAAACGGTTCTATCTCAAGACCGGGGACACGGTTTCGGGCCAGGTGCGGCCGCCCAAAGACTCCGAGCGCTACTTCGCGCTTCTACGCGTGGAAATGGTCAATTACGAAGACCCGGAGGAATGCAAGAAGAAGATAAATTTCGACGACCTTACGCCGCTGTTCCCCCAGGAACGGTTCAACCTGGAATACGACGCAAAGGAAATCTCCACGCGCATCATGAACCTTGCCACTCCCATCGGTAAAGGCCAGCGCGGCCTGATCGTGGCGCCGCCCCGTACAGGGAAAACCGTGCTGCTCAAGAACATCGCCAACGCAATCTCCACCAACCATCCCGAGGCCGTGCTCATTGTGCTGCTCATCGACGAACGGCCCGAGGAAGTCACCGATATGTCGCGGTCTGTAAAGGCAGAAGTGATCAGTTCCACGTTCGACGAGCCGGCCGAGCGGCACGTGGTGGTGGCCGAAATGGCCATCGAACGTGCAAAGCGCCTGGTGGAGCACAACAAGGACGTGGTGATCCTGCTCGATTCCATTACCCGTCTGGCAAGGGCGCACAACACCGTGGCGCCGCACTCGGGAAGAATTCTTTCCGGCGGCGTGGACTCCCAGGCGCTGTACAAACCCAAGCGGTTCTTCGGCGCGGCGCGCAACATCGACAACGGCGGAAGCCTCACTATAATCGCCACGGCGCTCATCGAAACGGGAAGCCGCATGGACGAGGTGATTTTCGAGGAATTCAAAGGTACGGGGAACATGGAACTCGTGCTCGACCGGAAGATAGCGGACCGCCGCATCTATCCGGCCATCGACCTCATGAAGAGCGGCACGCGCAAGGAAGAGCTCCTGCTTACCAAAGAGGAACTCAACCGGATGTGGGTCCTGCGCAAGTTCCTTGCGACCATGACGCCGGTCGAGATGATGGAATTTCTCAACGAGAAGATAAGCGGGACCAAGACCAACAAAGACTTTCTGGAGTCGATGAAGAGTTAAAAAATGGTTGGAGCGTTCGTGCGTTAGAGCGTTGGAGCGTTGAATAAATCTTCAGTAACCTTCTAACAGTTGAACGCTCCAACGCTCGAACCTTTCTCATGGAGCAACAGATGCGAGTAGCAGTTCTGGGATGCGGCAACATGGGACGTGCCATCATCACAAGCCTGCTCAAGCGATACGGCGACATTTCCGTAATCGCGTACGACAAGAGCGAGGCGGTCCTCAAGTTTCTGCCCGACGAAGCACTGGTTGTTCCGCCCGACGAATGGGACCTGGAAGAAAACCAGGCCGACGCCGTTGTCGTTGCCGTGAAGCCGCAGGACATGGCCGAGGCGCTCAAGGTGTTTTCCGGCCTTGCAGAACATCCCGATAGTCCGCTCTTCATGTCCATCGCAGCCGGCATGAGCATCGCCGGAATCGAAAAGCTGCTGCCCGCTCACGCGCGCATTTGCAGGGTGATGCCCAACACGCCGGCACTGGTGGGCGAGGCGATGTCGGCCTACTGCCTCAACGGCCGCTGCCGTGATTCCGACAAGATACTCGTGGAACAGGTGTTGAGCGCGTTCGGCAAGGTGCTTCGCGTCCAGGAAAAGCTCATGAACGCAGTCACCGGGCTTTCGGGAAGCGGGCCCGCCTATGTATACCTCTTTATCGAGGCGCTCATCGAAGGCGGAGTGGCTGCCGGCATTCCGTATGCCGTTGCAAAGGAGTGCGCGGTGCAGACCGTTGTGGGCGCGGCCCGCATGGTGGAACTCCGCGGAGAGTCTCCGTCGGCGCTCAAGGCGGCGGTCATGTCGCCCGGCGGCACCACGGTGCGGGGGCTGCTGGCGCTCGAGGAAAACAAGTTCAAATTCTCTGTTATCAAGGCTGTCGTGGATGCGTCCGCGCGCGCGGAGGAACTGGGGAAGCTGGAATAGGATTGCGGTGCCGCCCGGGGTCGGGTAATGCACGGAGAGGAAATTCGCATGAAAGCCGTTTTTGCCGTCTGCGTAGTGGTGCTGTCGCTCGCCGTTTCCGGTGAGAACGCGCCCGAAAGCAAGCTGCTTCCGGCCGGGACCCCCGCACCGAGTTTTTCGCTTCCTTCGTTATCGGGTGACCGGGTCTCGCTTTCCACCTATTGCGGAGCGACCCTTTCCAAGCCCTACCTCAACAAGATCAGGCACACGGTTATCGTCAGTTTTTGGGCCACGTACTGCAAACCGTGCCAGAAGGAAATTCCCGAACTCCAGACGTTTGCCGGCAAGCACAAGAAAGACAACGTGATTGTTTTGTGCGTGAGCATAGACAAGGAAGGCGCGGACATCGTGGACCCATTTGTCAAGGAGAAGGGATACGCCGTGCAGGTACTGCTCGACCCGTACACCAAGACGTCGGAACGCTACGGCGTCAGGTCGCTTCCCGCCCTCTTTGTGATTGACACTATGGGTATTATCCGTTTTGCCTCCCTCGGCTACGACGAGAAGAATCCTCTGGACCCAAAACTCGAAAAGATTCTCAAGGCAATTCGGGAGGGCGCAAAGATCTCCGTGGCGGAGGAAGGCGGGGCATTTGTTCCCGTTGATACGGTCGGCTCCAGAAATCCAAGGGTCGGGGCCGGCGAGACGCCAAAGCCCCTGCGGCCTTCGCCGAAGCAGCGATGGAACGCAATTGCCAGAGTGGAATGCGGTGAACCTATCGAAAAGGTGGCTGCCGCCATCGGCGTGACGCCCGCGGAATTGCATGCCTGGTACGGAGATCTGAAAAAGGCCGCTTCAGCTATGTGGGCGGGGGACACTACCCGGTAACGGTTCCACCGGCCATCGGCCCTTTGTTTTTGACCTTGATGCGTGAAGCGGTTATTTATATTTCTTGGGAAGGTCGGGGCGCCGGACTGCATAGGTGCACAAGGTGCCGGGTCGAAGGCGATGCCCCTGACACAAGCCCCGGGTGGAAAAACAAATCATGCCTACTTTTACCATATCGGTCAATAACAAGGCTCTCGGGACATACGTAGTCAAGAAGACCGTTATTTCAATCGGACGCTCTCGCACAAACACCATTTCAATTGCCAGCAAGGCAGTCTCCCGCACCCACGTTCGCATCGAGCTCACCCGCGAAGGATGGAGCGTCGCGGATCTCGGATCCCTCAACGGCACCTATGTGAATGACATTCGCATCACAAGCGCGTTTCTGTCCGAAGGTGACAAGGTAACCGTTGGTGCTTACACCATACTTTTTTCCCCGGAGCCATCACAGGATACCGTGGAAGAGGAACTTCGCCCGGCCGCTCAGGCAGAACCACCGGAAGGCACGGACACCGATGTCCGCGTGGAAGGGGCGCCGCCTGCCACCGAAACGGCAATCGCTCCCGCCAAGGATCAGCCCAATCCGCCTCCCGGGCCGCAATCGATGCCGCCGGAACCGGAGCGTGCGGCTGCCGCCTCTTCCCTTGACGTTACCGGGGAAAAAGCATCGGACGCGGCCCCCGAAGTGTCGGTGCCTCCCGAAACGAAGAACTACCAAATTTCCCCTCAGCACTATGTTGACGAACAGGAGAAACGTGCCGGAGGAGAAGAGGACCAGCGGAAGAAGAACGACCGCCTCGCCCTCCTGCGAAGCAACCCCGCGGGACTGCAACTGGAAGACAGGATACGGCTGGCGATATTTGAAAATCCCCTTGCCGACGAAACCAGCATCCGCAAAAGGCTGTCGGACGGCGACTTCGGCGGTGCAACAATCGGTCGATCGGAACTGCAATCTCTTCTCAAGCGGCTTGGCCTTGAAACAAAGATCAAGCGGTACCAGTATTTCCTGCACTCGTAATTGTTGATTTGCAAAAGAGAAACGCGCCTCTTTCGCCGCCGGCGGGATTTTTATGTCTGTTTGCGTGAAGCGGGGGCCGAAGTTCTAGGCGGCTGGAGGGGAAGAAGATCCTTGTGCCGGGTTTTTCGCCCAGAAGCTGTCGTTTACTCGTTTCCTGAGTTCCTTTGAGGCTTCGAATACGGGCTTGAAGCCTGCAAGAACTTGGATGTGTTCGTTGGTCCTGGGATTGCGGGCCGTTCTGGCTCTTCTCTCCTTGATCTTGAACCTGCCGAACCCGCGAATCTCGATATTCTTTCCCTGCTGAAGCGCCTTTGAAACTGCTTCCAGAAGGCTTTCAACGACAATCTTCGTATCAACCTGGGTCAGGCCGGTTCTGTCCGATATCTTTTCGACAAGATCTTTTTTTGTCACGTTTCCCATGAAATGCTCTTTCGATGGTAGGTTGATCTTCTTCTTTTTACCTTCGATAACGGTTCAACGTAAAAAACAGGATCATATCAGCCGGTTTATGTCTTTATCAACAAATAGAATATATTTGGTTATGGAATAAAATCAAGTTTTTTTTTGTCGCGTGTGCGCAGCACGACTGTGAAAATAATTCGGTCATGTGAAATACACAATATGTTGTGTCCCATACAGTTATCGGCTACTAGACACTTATGGAATTCATTGCCTGCACAAAGGATGAGCGGAACCCCCCGGTATTTTCGGATATAGACTGCGGTATGGTGATCCGGGTTCGATTGATTAAAGGGAATGCCTTCCGTGCAGGGTGAAACTCCAGAGGAAGCCGCCGTTCACGATGTCCATGAGGACCGCTGCCTCGCACCGCGCGCTCCCGATTCGGGGCGGGCTCCACGCAATGTCTCGTGTTGCCTCATAATAAAAGGTAACCGAAGGGTCAGATTCGATGCCTCACAAATGAGGTAACCGTAACAAGGTTGAAAATGGTTTTGAGTTTTCTTTCGATAGTCTTTTTTAATTGGAATGGATTGAGAGCTGAGATGGTCCGGGATTTTTGAACAGGAAATAATGGTTTCTTAGTTGGATTCCGAGGGTATTTTTTCATTATCAAAGGAGTCCAACATGAACCGGAAGCAGCAAGCGAAGGCCGCCGCGATGTCCCCGAACAGCGATGGCAACCCCGCCAAGCGGACCCGCCGCAAGATCGACGACGCTCTGAAGACGAAGGTGGTTCTGGAAGCCTTGAAGGAGGCCGAACCGCTGTCCGTTTTGGCAAGTCGGTACGAAGTCCATCCCAACCAGATAGCTCAGTGGCGCAGGCAGTTTCTTGGCAACGCGCAGATGGCTTTTTCGGGAGACAAGAACGCCGAGCAAGAGCTTGAGCGCGTTCGCGGTGATCGCGATGAGTATGCACGCAAGGTCGGGGAGCTGACCATGGATGTCGAGTTCCTAAAAAAAAACTTGCGGAAGCTGGGCATGCTATGAGAGCAAAGATGGCCGATTCTACAAGCGAGGACTTGACTTTGAAGAGGCAGTGTTCGCTGCTTTCCATTTGTCGGACCTCGATTTACTATACGCCGCAGACTAGTCCGATGAACAAGTTGCTCATGGATCGTATCGATGAGCTATTCACCGATGACCCCACGCGGGGCACCAGAAGGCTCCGGGCGGCCATGAGGCGTCAGTTTGGGCTGGAGGTTGGGCGCAGCAAGATTCGCAGGCTGATGGCCCGTATGGGCCTCCACGCGATCTACCGGGCCCTGAACACCTCGAAGCCCAATAAGGCACACAAGAAGTACCCGTATCTGCTTCGTGGCGTAGTGGTCAACCACCCCAACCAGGTGTGGAGCACCGATATCACCTACATCCGCCTCAACGGCGGCTTCGCTTACCTCTGCGCCGTTATCGACTGGTACAGTCGGTGCGTCCTTGCATGGCGTCTGTCGACCTCGCTGGACAGCGGCTTCTGCATCGAAGTTCTCAAGGAGGCACTGGCGAAGTACGGAGAACCGGAAATCTTCAACTCGGATCAGGGATGTCAGTTCACCAGCGAGGAGTTCACCTCGGTGCTCCTTGAACGCGGTATCCGGATCAGCATGGACGGACGAGGGCGGGCGCTGGATAACGTGTTTGTCGAGAGGCTGTGGCGAACGGTCAAGTACGACGACATCTACATACGGGGGTACAGCTCCGTTGCCGAGTGCCGCACCGGCCTTGCGGAGTTCTTTGAACGGTACAACAACCGGAGGGAGCACTCGTCCCTCCTTTACAACTATCCAATGGAAGTGTATATTGGTGAGGTAGTGCTATCAAAGGCAGCTTGACGAGCAAGACAGGCAAGGCCAACTAAGCAATCAGAAATTCCTGTCAAGAAAAGTCGACCATCTCAAGCACGGTGGGTCAGTTCAAGGCTTTGCTTGACTTCTGAAGCTATGTAAGGTGATTCAACGATTCTTTGATAGGGAGTTTTCGGTTCTTCATAGGTCTTGCGGTATCGAGATCCTATCCGGATTTTAGATTTGAGTTTCAGCGATGGACAGAAGTGGTTTTGATAGAGAGACCACTCGTTGGCATAGAGGTCGTTAATGAGGGGAAGCGTGTCGGGGTTTTCGATCCGATCATAACCAAGCATGTGCCTGGCCTGCGCCCAGTTTTTCTGTTCGACATGGGCGTTGTCGTTTTTCTTGTAGGGACGTGACCGGGTGAACTTTACAGGGTCTTGTCGCACGGCGAAGTAGCGTTCGAGATGATAGTTGAGGAACTCGGACCCGTTATCACAGTCAAAGCCACGCAGGGCAAAAGGTATTCGTCGTTCGATGTCTTTAACCTGCTCAATGACACCCTGGGAGCCCTTATTCCACACAGCACGGCCTTCGGTCCAAGCAGTATGGATGTCAGTCATGATAAGGCTCCACACAAATTCTCCGGCAAGGCTGGTGCCGCAATGGGCAACCGTATCCGCCTCCATGAATCCAGGCTGGGTAATATCCCAGTTGTCGGTACGGATGGGGATTTGATTGCGCAGCATGGAGCCGGGCTTGGTGCCGCACAATCCCTTGCCCATACGCGTACGTAAAGGGCATAGGACGCGGTCAAGCGTGGAGCGGCTGACAGAGAGGAGCCGCGCACGGACTTCCTCGGAAAGCAGTTCAAAGGATTGTTCGTAGAATGGCAGCCATACTGGAATGACAACCTTAAGGCGGCGAGAGCACATGAAATCAGAGGCTTTCCAGATGTACTGTAACGCCTTAATAAAAAGCGGTTCAGCATATAAGGGTCTTCTTCCACGCTTGGCTTTTTGTTTCTGTTTGCGTTTTCCAAGTAGCCGGATAGCGTACTTGCGATTGTATCGGCAAATCGCACAAAACTCATCGAGAATCTGCTTTTTGCCGGCTCTGTTGGAATGGGCATATCGTTGTCGTATCGCTTCCCGATATGCTTCTTTTTCTTTGTGCCCCATAGTGGTAACCCCCTTAATTATGAGGCAACGAATCAATTGGTGCGTGTTTCGATTAAGCCTTCGGTTACATTTAATTTGAGGCAATGCGTGTCTTTTGCTTGCTTTTGAAAGTCCTTGACACAAAGGCCCATTTGTGGTATATTTGTTAGCACTCAATCCTAGTGAGTGCTAATAATCGTATTCTTTATTAAACCAAACCACCTTTTTAAGGAGGAGCAGTTATGAACGTAAAGCCATTAGCCGACCGGATTCTTGTGAAGCCCTTGGAAGCGGAAGAAAAAACAAAGGGCGGGATCATTATCCCGGACAATGCAAAAGAGAAGCCCCAGAAGGGTGAAGTGATGGCCGTTGGCCCGGGCAAGATCGCGGACAACGGTCAAAAGATCGCCATGGAACTCAAGAAAGGCGACAAGGTTCTCTACGGCAAGTATTCCGGAACGGAAGTGACTGTTGACGGGCAGGAATATCTCATCGTGAAGGAAAGCGACGTTCTGGCCGTTATCTGACGGTTTTACGCGCACCGGGAAGACGAACAATAGTACCATCTATTTACCATTAAATAAAACAGGAGACGTTCATTATGTCAGCAAAGCAATTAGCATTTGATGTCGTAGCCAGGGAAAAACTGCTCAGGGGAATCGATATTCTCGCCAATGCGGTGAAAGTGACGCTGGGCCCCCGCGGCCGCAACGTTGTTCTTGACAAGAGCTTTGGCTCGCCGATCATCACAAAAGACGGTGTGACCGTTGCAAAAGAAATCGAGCTGGAAGACAAATTCGAGAATATGGGCGCACAACTGGTGAAGGAAGTCGCGTCCAAGACATCGGATATCGCCGGTGACGGGACGACAACGGCGACCGTGCTTGCACAGGCGCTTGCGCGCCAGGGAATCAAGACCGTAACTGCCGGCGCAAACGCAATGGCGGTCAAGCGCGGCATCGACAAGGCCGTCAAGACAATTATCGAGGACCTCAAGAAACAGTCCAAACCCATTGCCGGCAAGAAGGAAATTTCGCAGGTTGCCGCAATATCGGCGAACAACGACCAGACCATCGGCGAGCTCATTGCCGATGCAATGGAAAAAGTGGGCAAAGACGGCGTCATTACGGTCGAAGAGGCAAAGAGCATCGACACGACCCTCGAGGTTGTTGAGGGAATGCAGTTCGACCGGGGATATGTTTCTCCGTATTTTGTCACCAATTCCGACACCATGGAATGCCTTCTCGAAGAGCCCCTCATTCTTATCCACGACAAGAAGATCAGCGCCATGAAAGACTTGCTTCCCCTGCTTGAAAAAACGGCGCAGATGGGAAAGAGCCTGCTTCTGATCGCCGAGGAAGTTGAAGGCGAAGCGCTGGCGACCCTGGTGGTCAACAAGCTGCGCGGTACGCTTAAAGTCGCGGCTGTAAAGGCCCCGGGTTTCGGCGACCGCAGAAAGGCGATGCTCGAGGACATTGCCGTTCTCACGGGCGGGATCGTGATTTCCGAAGAGGCCGGCTTCAAACTGGAGAACACGACGGTGGATTCGCTCGGCAAGGCCAAGCGGATAACGATTGACAAAGAGAATACCACGATCATCGAGGGCGCGGGCAAGAAGGAAGACATCAAAGGCCGCGTGAACCAGATCCGCAAGCAGATAGACGAGACCACGTCGGACTACGACAAAGAAAAGCTCCAGGAACGGCTTGCCAAACTGGCGGGCGGAGTGGCAGTCGTCAATATCGGCGCGGCCACCGAAACGGAAATGAAGGAAAAGAAGGCGCGCGTTGAAGACGCACTGCACGCGACCCGTGCCGCGGTCGAGGAAGGCATTGTGGCGGGTGGCGGCGTTGCGCTTATCCGTGCAGCCGCTTCGCTCGATGCTCTTAAGGTTGAAGGGGACGAGAAGATCGGCGTCGACATCATCCGCAGGGCAGCCGAGGAACCTCTCCGCTGGATCGTGCAGAACGCGGGCATGGAACCCTCGGTTGTGGCCAACGAAGTCAAGAACCATAAGGGCGGATACGGTTTCAACGCCTACACGTGCAAGTACGAAGACCTGCTTGCCGCCGGCGTCATCGACCCGACCAAGGTCGTTCGCTCAGCGCTTGAAAACGCATCGTCCATCGCAGGCCTGATTTTGACCACCGAATGCATCGTCACCGAAAAGCCCAAAGAAGAAAAAGAGCCTGCTGCTGGTATGGGCGGCGGCGGCATGGGCGGAATGGGTGGCATGGGCGGAATGGGAGATATGTACTAAGGGGTGGTGGAACCTGAAATTCTTGCCTTGTCTTCTCGTTGGAACTTTTGCCGTGAGTGTGAGAGGACGCCCCGTTATGGGGCAAGAGTGGAAGGGAAAGCCGCTGGTCGGCGCCGGGCAATTCCGGTGCGGAATTCTTTTGACAAGAGCCATGGGGAGGAACGCCTCCCCATGGCCATCGTACTTTTGCTATGAATGAAGAACTTCTATCGGATCGCGAACACCACGTGCTTGAGGCGGTCGTCCGGAATTACATACTGAGCGCCTCCCCCACTGGCTCGCGTTTTTTGTCCAAACAGCCCGACTTCGATTTTTCACCGGCGACGATCCGCAATATCATGGGAGATCTCGAAGAACGCGGCTTCATTTCGCAGCCTCATACATCCGCCGGACGCATTCCCACCGACAAAGGATACCGGTACTACGTAGACCGGATGATGAAATCGATGGAACTTCCAAGGGAAGTGAAAGACCAGATCAAGAGTTACCTGTCGCGCGTGGAGCCCTCGGACCTTCATCTGCTTATGGAAGCCACATCAAAGGCGTTGTCCCGGGCTTCGCATCTGTTTGGCATCATACTTGCGCCCAAGCTTTCCAGCGGCGTGTTCCGCCACGTGCATATTTATTCCATAGAATCGCAGCGCGTTTTGCTGCATCTCACCATCGACTCCGGGTTCGTGAAGACCATGGTGCTCGAACTGAAGACCGAGGTGGACGCGTCCCGGCTCGAACGCGCGTGCCAGGTGATCAACGAACGGTTTTTTGGGCTCACGCTTGAAGACATGCTTGCACACGACGAAACTATTTTCACCAACATGGAAACGTGCGAGCTGGGGCTCATACGGCTCTTTGTCCCATCCATCAAGAAGCTTATAGAATCAGGGCTCGACGAGGCGGTGTTTACAGAAGGTGAAACGAACATCGTCGTGCAGCCGGAGTTTTCTTCCAAAGACCAGGTAAGCGGGATAATCGAGATTCTTGAAGAGAAAAGGCTGCTGCTGCACCTTTTTGAGAAGGAACAGGCACATAAGTCGGGCGTTATCATTTCCATCGGGAGGGAAAATTCAGAAGGCCAGCTCCAGTCGTTTTCGGTTATCAAGACCCACTACCGCGTGGGGCACCTGGAAGGTAGCCTGGGCGTCATAGGTCCCAAGCGCATGCCGTACCCGTTTCTCGTGTCGGCGGTCGACTATACGGCAAAGCTGCTCGGGCAGATGTATTCGGATTGAGGAGAAATCAGCAGCAAGGAAAGATTTCATGGAACAGCAGAATAACAATTTGAAACAGGACAAACCGGAACACGGAAATAATCATTCACACAATCATTCAGCGCGCCCGCATCTACCGGACGGCGACGGCAAGCCCGGAGGCAAGGGACCCGGTCCGGCTTCCGATGGCCCGGGCGGCCAGAACGTGGCCGGCCAGCAGCCGGTCTCGCACAAGGAAAACGACCGGCAGAACAATGACAAGGCGACCATCGACGACCTTTCATCGCGGCTCGATGCCGCCAACGACAAATACCTCCGGCTCATGGCGGAATTCGACAATTTCAAGCGTAGAACGGCAAAGGAATATCAGCAGCTCATCGAACAGGCAAACGAAAAGCTGATGAAGGATATTCTTGACGTTCGAGAAGGTTTCGAGCGGGCGTTCAAGTCGCACCAGGAAGGCTCTGACCTGCGGCCTTTTATGGACGGTATGAAGATGATTTTCACGAAACTCGACAATGTGCTGCACAAGCACGGGCTCGAAATATACAGCGAAACAGGGCAGGAGTTCGACCCGCAGTTGCACGATGCCATGATGAAATCGGCGCACCACGAGATTCCCGAGCACCACATTGCCGAGGTGCTCGAAAAGGGCTACAAGCTCAGAGGGAAGGTGATTAAGCACTCGCGCGTGATCGTGTCGAGCGGCAAGCCCGAGGCCGGCCTGCCGGCGCAAACTGAAGATAACGAGGCCAAAGCGGCGTTCGAGAGCGAAGCACAGGAGCAGGATCCCGAACAAGCCTGCCCTTGATGAGGGTATCAGCGAGGAAACAAGTCGCAGACGGACATACACAAAGGAGCAACTATGGCAAAGATCATCGGCATCGACTTGGGAACGACATTTTCGTGCGTGGCGATCATGGAAGGCGGAAAACCCGTCGTAATCCCGAATGCCGAGGGCGAGCGCACCACGCCCTCCATGGTGGGCTTTGCCAAGTCGGGCGACCGGCTGGTGGGTTCCATCGCGCGGCGTCAGGCCATCACCAATCCCGAAAACACGATCTTCTCGATAAAACGGTTTATGGGCCGGCGCCACAGCGAGGTGGAAAGCGAAGAGAAACGCATTCCCTACAAGGTGATCGGCGGGGCGAATGAACTTGTCAAAGTGGAAGCAGGCGGCAAGGAATATACGCCTCCCGAAGTCTCGGCGATGATTCTCCAGTACCTCAAGAAAGCCGCGGAAGACTACCTGGGCCAGGAGGTGAAAGAGGCGGTCATCACCGTCCCGGCATATTTCAATGACGGTCAGCGCCAGGCCACCAAGGACGCCGGCCGCATCGCAGGGCTCGACGTGAAACGCATCATCAACGAGCCCACGGCGGCGTCGCTCGCCTACGGCCTCGACAAGAAGAAGAACGAGACCATCGCCGTGTACGACCTCGGGGGCGGCACGTTCGATATTTCGGTCCTTGACATCGGCGAAGGCGTGTTCGAAGTCCGCTCAACCAACGGCGACACCCACCTGGGCGGGGACGATTTCGACCAGGTGCTTATCGACTGGATAGCCGACGAATTTCAGAAACAGCAGGGCATCGACCTGAGAAAAGACCGCATGGCCCTGCAGCGGCTCAAAGAAGCGGCCGAAAAGGCGAAGCGGGAGGTGTCGAGCGCGATGCAGGCGAATATCAACCTGCCGTTCATCACGGCGGACGCGAGCGGTCCCAAGCACCTCGACATGGTTCTGTCCCGCGCAAAATTCGACCAGCTCACCGCGTTCCTCGTGGAACGAACGGTGGAGCCGTGCCGCAAGGCAATAGCCGACGCAAAAGTGAAGCTCGAGGACATCGATGAGGTGATCCTGGTGGGCGGCCAGACGCGCACGCCCGCGGTGCAGAAGAAAGTGGAGGAGATCTTCGGCAAGGTCCCCAACAAGAGCGTGAACCCGGACGAAGTGGTTGCCGTGGGCGCCGCAATCCAGGGAGCCATCCTCGGCGGCGACGAGACCGTAAAGGACATTCTTCTTCTTGACGTGACGCCCCTTTCCCTCGGCATCGAGACGCTGGGCGGCGTGATGACCAAACTCATCGAGCGCAATACCACCATTCCCACAAAGAAAAGCCAGATCTTCTCCACCGCGTCGGACAATCAGACGGCGGTGTCGATCCTGGTGTACCAGGGCGAACGGGAACTTGCCTCGCACAACAGGCTGCTCGGCAAGTTCGACCTCGTGGGAATTCCCACCGCGCCGCGCGGGGTGCCGCAGGTCGAAGTCACGTTCGACATCGACGCCAACGGCATTCTCAAGGTGAGCGCAAAGGACCTGGGCACGGGCAAGGAACAGCAGATCCGAATCGAATCGTCGAGCGGTCTTTCCGAAACGGAAATCAAGAAGATGGTGAAAGAGGCCGAATCCAACGCCGAGCGGGACAAGCAGGAACGCGAGAAGATCGACGTCAAGAACCAGGCAGACCAGGCGATTTATCAGACGGAAAAGACCCTTGGCGAGATCGGCGACAAGATTCCGCTCGACGACAAGACCAAGATCCAGTCGGCGGTTGACGACCTGAGAAAGAAGCTCAAGGGCGACGACATCGCCGCAATAAAGGCGAGCATGGACGCACTCATGAAGGCCTCGCACAAGATGGCCGAGGAAATGTACAAGAACGCCGGCGCGAACGCGCAGGGCGGGGCGCAATCGCAGGCGGGGCCGGGACCGGGACCCCAGGCGGGACCGGGCCCTTCCGACGGGCAGAAGAAGGACGGCAAGGGCGACGGGCCGGTGGATGCGGACTTTACGGTAGTGGATGACAAGTAAAAGGAATTATTAACGCACGGGGTATTTTAGAAAATAACGTTCAAGAGGTGGAAGGGCCTCGCCGGCCCTTAGACCCGGCAAGGAAAATGCTTATTATGACGCCCCACCAACCTCCCCCAAGGGGAGGCTATTTCGGTGGGGCGGTTTACTTGAGAACATTCGGAAGCGATCGTAAATAACTTTGCAAAACAGAGAAACGCACCCATGGCCTTGAAAGACTTCTGCGAAGTTCTCGGCGTCCCCAAAAACGCCCCTGAATCCGACCTCGCGCGGCCCTCTAGGAAAACTCGGTCATGAAATCCTTCGAACACGACTACCTGCTGGATACTCCTATCTCGCATCAGCTTCTTTCGAGCGTAAGAATGCTCGGAGAATATCGCGGCCGGCAGACGCTTTATGGTGAACAGTCGCCGGAAGTACTTGAGACGCTCACGCGTGCGGCAATCATACAGAGCGCCGAATCTTCAAACCGTATTGAAGGAATAACAGCCGGGCATGGCCGGATAGAAAAGCTTGTCCTTGAGAAAGCCAAGCCGCAGGACAGGTCCGAACAGGAGATCACCGGTTATAGAGACGTGCTCAATGCCATACACGTTAACCATTCACGAATGAGCCTTTCTCCCGATCTTCTGCTTGAGTGGCACGCGATGCTCGGCAAATACACCAAAGAGAAAGGCGGGGTGTGGAAGCCGAAGGACAATGCGGTTCTTGAAGTGCGGCCCGATGGACGGGCGGTTGTCCGGTTCAAAACGGTTTCCGCCCTCGCCACGCCGGAATATATAAAGAAGCTCATAGATTATTATTCGCGCTTCACCGACAATAACAAATCAGACCAGTTGCTGCTTTTGGCCTCATTCATACTTGATTTCGAATGCATTCACCCGTTTATGGACGGCAACGGAAGGATCGGCCGCCTTCTGACGCTGTACCTTCTTTACACGGCAGGATACGAGGTCGGCAGGTATATCAGCCTTGAAAGAATAGTTGAAGGAAGCAAGAAAAGCTACTATGAAGCGCTCCAGAAGAGTTCCCTCAAATGGCACGAGGGCGAACATGATCTCAGACCATGGTGGAACTACTTCATCGGAATGTTGACTGCCGCCTATAAGGAATTTGAGGAACGGGTCGGCGCAATCACCGCCGCCAGAGGCGCGAAAAGGGAAATGGTCATGAATGCGGTAAAACGGATGACCGGGCGTTTTACCATCGCCGACCTCCGGCGTGCATGCCCTGCGGTGAGTTATCCGACGCTCCAGCGCGCGCTTTTTGAATTGCGGAAAAAGAATTTCATCCGGTGCCTCGGACGCGGCCCGGACGCGGAATGGGAAAAAGCAATGTGATATGATAATCGCATCACGAAATATGTTGGTGATGTGATTATCATATCATTGTAAGATGACATATTTTTCCAAATAAAGAAAGCCCAAATGCCTCTCAAAGATTTTTACGAAACGCTCGGCGTTCCCAAGAACGCCTCTGAAGACGATATCAAGCGGGCATACCGCAAGCTCGCCATGAAATATCACCCGGACAAGAACCCGGGCGACAAGGGCGCCGAGGAGAAGTTCAAGGAAGCGACCCAGGCGTACGAAATCCTCAAGGACCCCAAGAAGCGCTCGCAATTCGACCAGTTCGGCACTGCCGCGTTCGAAGGGCCCGGCGCCGGCGCGGGCGGCGGATTCGGCGGATATGGCGGCGCGGGTTTTGACATCTCCGACGCGCTGCGCGCGTTCATGAACGACTTCGGCGGCGACTCGTTCTTTTCCGATTTGTTCGGCATGGGCGGCGGCGGAGGAGGCAGGCGGCGCGGCGGCAGGCGAGGCGGCGGATCGCGCGGCAACGATTTGCAGGTGCATCTCACGCTCAAGCTTTCCGAAATAGCAACAGGTGTCACCAAGACGCTCAAGGTGAAGCGCAAGGACGCCTGCACCGAATGCAAAGGCACCGGATCGAAGAGCGGAAAGCGCGGGACCTGCCAGCACTGCGGCGGTTCGGGCCGCGTCCAGCACGTATCGAATTCCTTCTTCGGGCAGCTGATCCAGGAATCCGTCTGTCCCGTGTGCCGCGGCGAGGGCCAGATTGTCGCCGATCCCTGCGCACGGTGTTCCGGCAGCGGCCGCCAGACTGTGGAAACCACGGTTTCGGTGGATATCCCGCCGGGCGTGGCTGAGGGCAATTATATCACGGTGACCGGCAAGGGCGATTCGGGACAAAGCGGCGGGCCGGCGGGCGACCTTATTGTGGTGATCCAGGAAGAGCAGGATTCATTCTTCGAGCGTCACGGCATCGATGTGGTATGCTCCATTGACATCACGTTTTCCGAGGCGGCGCTGGGAGCTTCAAAAACAGTCCCCACACTTGACGGAAAAGTAAGCCTCAAGATCCCGCCGGGTACGCAATCGGAAAAGATATTCCGGCTCCGCGGCAAGGGTTTGCCCGTGCTGCACAGCTCCCAGCAGGGCGACCAATTGGTGCGGGTGCACGTGCACACGCCGGAGCATCTTTCCAGGGAAGAACGGGAGCTGCTTGAGAAACTTTCGCAGGTTGAGACAAAAGACAAGGGGAGCTTTGAGAAGTTCAAGGAATTTTTTACGCCATAGGGAACAATTGCGCGATGAGAAGGCGTTGGGAAGAGGAAGTGCGCTTTTGTCTGGAGTGGCTCCTTTCAACTCACCCGAGAGGGTTAATTGCCCGGATACCTCTGAACTTCAGAAAATCCCTGTCGGCTGTAAAGATGGTGGATACGCCATTTTCTTTGAGCAAAGCCACAATGAGCGCGTCGGTGATTACGCCTCCCCTTAAATGTCCGCCGAGAATTTCCTTCTTGTAATGTGGCCAAAACTGTTCCGTCTCGGAAATGAGACTTACGTGCGGCAGTTCAAGCAGCTGGTCGACGATCGCAACCGCCTGCAAAGGGGAAAGCGGGCTGGGCAGTATTCCGCCGTGCGTTGAAATCCCGAGAAACGCGTGAATGACCGGCCACGGCACAACCCACGTTTCGGTTCCCGACGCCTTCTCTTCCACGAATTGCCGGGCCTTCTCGTGGAATTCGGAATCCTGGTTTACCGCATACAATAGGATATTCGCATCCGTTGAAAAGCTCATTCCGGTCTCTTTTCAACCGCAGACAGAATTGCTTCCTTGTCCTCCAACGGTACATGAGGGGTTCCCATCGAAAAGGTCTTAAGCGTGAAACGTTTCTGAGGCCTCACAGGTTTCCTTCCTTTGAATCGGATTCCGATTCCCATCAATTCGGATATGGTCTCGCCCAGGGTTCGGTGTTCTTTGTGGGCGATTTGTTTAGCCGTTTTCAGAACGGATTCATGCAGACAGATTGTGGTGCGGGTCATGGGTTCCCCTTTTCTGAGTACGATAATTACCAATATAGCATTTTATTCATCTTGATGCAAGGAGCTATTCATCACGATGAATGCATGAGGGGCCTGTTGGGTCTGAGACAATGAGTGAAAAAGCGGGTGAGCGAACATCCGCGACACTACGTTGGGAATCCGGCTCGAGTTGGGCGGAGGTAAAGCGGCTCTACTTAAAATTCACCTTCTCCAGCGTCTTCCTCAACTGGTTCACCTGCGCTGCTATTTCCGGATTCGTGGCCGCCTCTTTTTCAAGGATGTCCACGGCCGCGCCGATTCTTTCGAATACCTCTCGATAATAGCCCGCGAGTGCGTTGCATTCTGCGGTAAGGTCTTTCATCTCCTCGTCTTCCCTGAATGAGATCTTGGTATTCAGGTTGCCGTTTTTCAACTGCGAGACCCATTTTTCGAATTTGTAAATAGGTACCGCCATTTTGCGGGAGGAGAAAAGCCCGATCCCGAGGCCGATCAGAATGCTGAAAACCTGGGCGCCAATCACGCTTGGCAGAATAAACTCGAGAATGTTTTCGAGCTCGAGGTCCTGCCGCGTGTCGTTGCTCATGTAGTAGAAACTGCCGTTGTGGGATTTGATGTGGTAGACCAGGGTTAGCGCCACGGTGGTGACGACGGCCGACAGGAGCACCACGAAGAGGATCTCGAAGATAATCTTCAGTTGGATCGATCTTTTGATGAAGAAGTGGCGGAAAGGCTGCCGCTCATTTTTTTGCGTCATGATGGTACCTGCCGGCTCCGGGCAATCCCCCACGATCACCAAGAACGATCAACTGAATATACGTTATGTTAAGGCGGAGACAAAATTACCGGCTGGTCCCGGTTGATTTTCATGACCGCCGTAACGGTTTTCCAGGGCACGTCCATGTTGTCAAAGCGTTCGTGCAGGAGCTTCCGCAGTTCGTCGTGGGACGCGTGCCCGAAATGTTCGGCGAACCTCGCGCCCAGCGATTTTCTCCCGTCCTCTCCGGGCGGCCGGAACCAATGGTCGATGAGGCCAGGGCTCATGCGCCTGCGCAAGGAATTCTCCACGACCCGGCTCTGGAACGCGCAGCCAAACGCCGCTCTGCACCCTTCTTCGAGGAGCTCCGGGGTCCAATTGACAAGGGGGTCGTTTGCATCGGCGAACAGCAGTTCCTCCTCTTCCGCCAGTTGCCGCGCGGGCGTGCGGTCCGAAACGGACGGCGGCAGCAGCGCAAAGAGCCGCTGTCCCAGCGCGTGGACCGTTTCCGCAAGAACGATGCAGCCGGCCGCGGAAGTAAGGCCGAGCGCTTTGCCTACGATCGCGACTTTGTCTTCCCTGCCCGCCAGAATGTTCCTGCCGACAAGCGCGTCAAAGGACACGGTGTCGCCCGCGGCCTTCCGGAGGTCCGCGTCAAATGTTGACAATGAGGAGCGCAGCACCGTGGGCCTGCGCAGGAGATCGTACTGCGCGGCCATGGTCTTCACGGTTTCGAATTCCTGCTCGTCGTGGGCGATGGCCCACACGCCGCCCTCGACAGCGCGCCTGAGCGCTTCGAACGTGAGGAGCCCCGTCCGGGTATGGAGGTCGAGGACAAGGCTGTCCCGCCGCACCTGTGCAGTCTCGAAGATCCTGTCGCGCAAGTCTGACAGCGCGTCGCCCGAGACCGTCCGGTTCAGCCAGCGCTGTCGCGCGGGTGGAGACCGGGTCGCGCCTCCGCCGCCGTCTTGCGGAACGTCATCGTCCCGTGCCATGGCCTCGACCATCGCCTCGCGCAGGCGCGTGACACGCAGTCCGATTTCCTTCTCATATCCCATGTTCGAGGGCTGGTAAAACAGCTTTCCTTGCAAGGCCGGCGGAAGATATTGCTGCGCCACCCAGTGGTCGCGGAACGCGTGCGGATACAGGTATCCTTCGCCATGCCCGAAGCCTTCCTTGTCGCGTGAGGAATCCTGCAGGTGGCCCGGCACATCGTCTTCCGTTTCCGCGGACACGGAAGCGAGCGCGTCGAAAAATGCCATGGACGAATTGCTCTTCGGCGCGGTGGCGAGGTACAGGCACGCATGGGCCAGGTGATACCGGCCCTCGGGAAGCCCGACATAGTCGAAGGCGCGGGTCGCGTCCATCACCACCGAAAGCGCATGCGGGTCGGCAAGGCCGACGTCCTCGCAGGCGAGGATGAGCATGCGCCGGAAGATGAAGCGCGGGTCTTCGCCGGCGTACACCATTTTTGCCATCCAGTAAAGGGCCGCGTCCGGGTCCGAGCCGCGTACCGATTTGATGAAGGCCGAAATGGTGTCGTAGTGCGCGTCGCCGTCCTTGTCGTAGAGCACCGCCTTCTGCTGTATGGATTCCTCCGCGACCTCCCTGGTGATCCGGATGGCGCCGTCCTCGCCCGGATTGGTGGTTTCGACGGCGAGTTCGAGCGCGTTGAGAACGCCGCGCGCGTCGCCGTTTGCCGTCTGCACGAGATGATCGAGCGCATCGCCGTCGATGGTCACGGCGCGGGCGCCGAACCCGCGCTCCTTGTCGGCGAGCGCTGCGGCCGCGACGGCCCGAAGGTCGTTGTGGGTGAGCGTCTTGAGCTGGAAGATGCGCGAGCGCGACACAAGCGCCTTGTTCACCTCAAAGTACGGGTTTTCGGTGGTGGCGCCGATAAGGATGAGGACGCCGTTTTCCACGTGGGGAAGAAGCGCGTCCTGCTGCGCCTTGTTGAAGCGGTGCACCTCGTCGACAAACAATATCGTCCGCTTGCCGTAGAGAGAAAGGGTCTGTTGTGCGCTGTCGATTGCTTCGCGGATTTCCTTGACTCCTGCGAGTACCGCGTTGATCGACAAAAACTGCGCCTTGGTGGTGTGGGCGATGATGCGCGCCAGCGTTGTCTTGCCCGTGCCGGGAGGACCGTAGAAGATGAGGCTGGAAAGCTGGTCTACCTGTATGGCCCGGCGGAGGAGCCGGCCCGGCCCGATGATATGGTCCTGGCCGAAGAACTCGTCGAGCGTGCGCGGACGCATGCGGTCGGCGAGCGGAGCGTTTGCGGCGAGTAAGTCGTCGCCTCGTTTTTCAAAGAGGTCCATAATCGCCCTGTGATTCTACGGTGCTGGAAAGGCCGAACTCCATCAACGGTACAAAATACATTGGGGTGACCGGCAGTCTTTCGGGCGTGGACCGTAACGTGCGACGGTGTGATCGAAATCACATCGCGGTTGTCCGTCGGTTCATTATTTTGTATTTTCACAATCGAAGGCTCACTGCCAAACGGCATAACCCGAATAGTTCCACCATGAGCGCAACCCAATCGAATCGCGAAAACAGGATCCGCAACGATGTGCTCAAGCTCCTGTACGCCACCATGCTGGTGGAACTGTCCGCCGGACAGGTAAAGGAGTTCTGGCAGCGCCGGCCGCTCAAGGACGGATCGACCGTGCTGAAAGACGCCGAGTTGCTCCGGCATATCTGGGATGAAAGCAAGCATGTCGACCTCGCGTACATGATGTCGGTGCTCAATGCGGTTGAGCCTTTTCTCGTTTCGCAGGGTATCCCCACCTTAAGATTTGTCGACAAGCTTATTGCCGGCCTCAACAAGGGAGCAATGATAGGGGTGGGGCCGATTCTCGGCGCCATGGCGCCGTTCTTGCGGTTCCTTTTTTCCTCCAAGGATGTCCTGCATTTCGCGACAAAAAACGTGCTGCCCCACATCCTGCGCAAGATCGTGCCCTCGCTTCGTTGCCAAATGGTAAAACATGAGGCAAGGGCCGGGCGCGCGACGTCGGTTCTGCTTCTGAATTTTAACGCGTCCTCAAAGAAGGTTCTTCCGCCCTACGATCCCTATCTGTTTTTTGCACGGCCCTTGCAGCTCGGCCCGACACGGATCGGCATGGCGCCTTTGGAGGAGGTGCGTCTTTTGAGCGATGCGAGAACGCTGGATATGATTATCGAAAAGGGCCTCTTGACTTTCGACAGAAACGAGGTCCGGATAAAGGGCAGGCATGCCGGGTCTGTTGTAGGATTTTACGAGCACTGCAGGCGGCACGGGATATCTTTGCAGGGACTCGATGTACCCGACAAGCGGGTGGTTGAAATCTTGGAAAGCTACGTATGCCCGGTCCGAAATCGCGAAGTGCTTTCCCGTGGATGCGTGTACGGGGCGCCCATTTGCCTTGTGGGCTTTACCTATAAGGTTAAGCCTCAGCCGACCGAACATTTCCTGACGCCGATCATCCACGAGAGCCTTTCCGGAAAGAACGAGGAATGGCAGCTGGCATGCGAGAGGCACGCGGGGCTTGTGCGGGAGCTCGAGCGCAGGATTGTGTTCGTGTTCCACCGGTCGGACGAGACCGTTTCGGTCGACGGCCGGCGCCTGGTGAAGTCCGCCCCGGCGCTTATCCTTGCGGATATCGTGCGAAAGCACGTGTCTACGGGGAAAGTCGATTTCACGAACAGGGATTTTACTTGCAACGGGAACGGGTCCGCCGGTATTGTGCCCGAGAACTTCTCCCTTCGCCTGCAGAGGCTCTCGGCGATCTTGTCGGAGAAGTTCCCCGAAGTCGGCATTGTCAAGACAGGGCGCGGGCAGTTCAGGTTCCGCGCGCCGTGCAGGGTGGAGCTGGAAGAGGCGTAGGTCCCGCGTGGAGCTTATTTTCCCCATTACCTTGTCCAAAATAGCCTGCAGGAATTATCTTTACTTACTTTTGCGTCTTTCCGTCCCCAAGGAAAACCCCCCGGCGCGCACGGGCGCGCCGGGGAGGGAGAACGTGGTATGTTTGAAGAACTCACAAACAGATTCGATTCGATTTTCAAGAAGATCCGCGGCCAGGGCAAGATTTCCGGTGAGAACATCGCCGAGGCCATGCGGGATGTCAAGCGGGCGCTGCTTGAGGCTGATGTCAATTACAAGGTCGTCAAGAAGCTTGTGGCCGACGTCACCGAAAAGGCGCTGGGCTCCGACATTCTTTCGAGCATCACGCCGGGCCAGCAGTTTGTCAAGGTCGTGTACGACGAGTTGACCGCGCTCATGGGCGGGAACGCCCGGCAGATCCGGTTTCACACCAACCGTCTCAATGTCGTGGCGCTGGCGGGCCTGCAGGGCTCCGGAAAGACCACCACGGCCGCGAAGCTTGCGCTGTACTACAGGAAACAGGGCCACCGCCCGCTCCTTATTGCCTGCGACACGCACCGCGCCGCAGCCATCGACCAGCTCGAAACGCTCGGGAAGTCGCTCGATATCCCCGTCTTTTCCGACCGGTCAAAATCTCCCCTGGAAATCTGCAACGAGGGACTGGCCTTTGCGCGGAGCGAAGGGATTTCGCTTGCCGTGGTGGACACGGCCGGCCGGCTCCACATTGACGCCGAAATGATGGCCGAGCTCAAGAACCTGTGCGCCGCGGCCGGTCCGGATGAGATTTTTTTCGTTGCCGACGCCATGGCCGGCCAGGATGCGGTCAACGTTGCGGCCGAGTTCTCCAAGGAAATCAAGTTCTCCGGCGTGATCCTCACGAAAATGGACGGTGATGCGCGGGGAGGCGCCGCGCTCTCGATTCTCGGCGCGGGCGGCGTGCCGATCCAGTTTATCGGCGTAGGTGAGAAACCCGACGGACTGGAGCTTTTCCACCCCGAGCGCATGGCATCGCGCATTCTGGGCATGGGCGACATAGTGTCGCTTGTTGAAAAGGCCCAGGAAAACTTCGACAGTGACAAAAGCAAAAAACTCGAAAAGAAATTCAGGAAGAGCACGTTTTCCCTGCAGGATTTTCTCGATCAACTTCGCCAGGTCAAGAAAATGGGACCGCTGTCCGACCTGCTTGCCATGATCCCGGGCGTGGGCAGCCAGCTCTCGGGCGCCGAAGTCGACGACAAAGCGCTGTCCCGGATTGAGGCCATGATCTGCTCCATGACCGTGGAAGAGCGCGAGCGGCCCGTCATCATCGACGGCAACCGCCGGCGGAGGATAAGCGTTGGCAGCGGCACCACCGTGCAGGACATCAACAAGTTGCTCAAGCAGTTCGATTCCATGAAGACCATGATGAAACGTATGAACAAGATCGGCTCCAAGCGCGGGCAGACCGCGGCGCTCAAGAGCATGTTCCCCTATTGATATAAAGGAAGCAGCCCTGGATAATCAGTTTCACCATTTACCACGGAGGAGTATCTTTTGTCAGTAAAAATCCGTTTGGCCAGAGTAGGACGCAGAAACGTGTCCCGGTTTCGCGTGGTGGCAATCGACGGCCGCACCCAGCGTGACGGCAAGTTTCTGGAGGTGCTCGGCACGTACAATCCGCAGGCGACTCCAAAACAATTTACCATGAATTCGGAGCGCATCGCTTTTTGGATCGAAAAGGGCGCCGAGGTCTCGGAAACCGTTCACAACCTGCTCAAGCAGGACCGGCATTTCGAGAAGATGGAGGGGAAGAAGAAGGGCTTGGGCCTCGAGACCATGAATCTTGAGCGCCTGCCGGAACGCAAGCGGAAGCCGAAGAACACCGGCAAAAAGAAGAACAAGGAAGAAGCGCCCAAGCCGGCAGCTGCATGAGTTCTGAACTGCGCGCCGAAGGCACGCCGCCCCCGTCGCCTGCACAAGCAGCGGATATGGTGGCGATCGGCGTCATTCGGCGGCCCGTCGGTCTCAAGGGGCAATGCTATGTGGACGCTTTCGGCAAGACGCTGCCCGGCCTTGTTCCGCCCGTTCGGCTCTGGGGAGGCAGCGCCCCGTCGAAGGTGCGAGAAATTGCTTTGAGGGAAATGCGGTCGGGCCCGAGGGGACTTGTTTGCAAATTCGAAGGGTTCGACGACATGGATGCCGCGGGTGCGCTTCGCGGGTGGTATCTGTTCTGCGGCCGCGAGAAGCTGCCGCCCCTCCCGCCGGGGAGCCATTATCATTTCGAGCTCGAAGGGCTCACGGTTATCGCTGCGGAATCCGGACGCGCCGTCGGCATTGTGTCCGCGGTGCAGAGCTATCCGGCGGCCGACGCGCTGGAAGTTAGAAAAGAAGACGGTTCAACGATCCTTGTTTCCATGACGCCGGGAACGATGCCGGCCGTGGATACCGAGCGCGGCACCATCGCGATTTCCGAATCCGCTCTCGAAGAAATTCTGTAACATCCATTCCGGGTGCCGCACCGATGTTCTTTGAGATACTCACCTTGTTTCCCTCGATGTTTGACGGCCCGTTTTCGGACAGCATCATCAGGCGGGCGGTCGAGAAGGGTCTTGTATCGATACGGTTCGTCAACTTCAGGGACTTTACGGACGATAAACACCGTACCGTCGACGATTCGCCGTACGGCGGCGATCCCGGCATGCTGCTCAAACCCGAGCCGCTGGCAAAGGCCATAACGGCAAGCAGGGAACGGCTGGCCGCGCAGTCGCCCGCAACAGTGTGCCTTTCGGCCCAGGGCGCGCCGCTCACGCATGAGGTGGTGGAATCGCTCTCCAGGGAGCAATCGCTCATCCTGGTGTGCGGCCGGTACAAAGGAATCGACCAGCGCATCATAGACAAATACGTCGACCGGGAAGTATCGGTGGGCGATTACGTGCTTTCGGGCGGCGAAATACCGGCAATGATCGTCGTGGAAGCAGTGACGAGGCTCATTCCCGGCGTTTTAGGAAACAGCGAGAGCGCCGGCAGGGATTCCTTTTTCAAGGGGCTCTTGTCGCCGCCCCAGTACACGAGGCCCGAAGTATTCGAGGGGATGAAAGTGCCGGAGGTGCTGTTGTCCGGCCATCACGAGAACATCAGGAAGTGGCAGGAAGAACAAGCCGCCAAGTTGACGCAGGAGCGCAGGCCGGATTTGTGGAAGAAATATAGAGAAAAGTTGTAAGTTGACATAAGATAACGGACGTCTTGGAGTGATTTGAATCGCTGATTCCAAAGAAACGGCGATGGATCGCTCATGCAAGCTTCCGCCGTGGATTAATGAAGGGATAGTGATTCTTGTTTTTGCGTTAGGTGGACCGGAAGGTGCGCTGGAGCGCAGTGCCGCCTGACCCCGGCCCCGCAGGGGGGCCACAGGGGGCAGTGCGGCACCGAGGCCTATGGGCTGAGCCTGGAGGGAGACCGACCTGAGCGAAGCGAGGGTAACGCCCAGATTTGATCAGAGAAATCTATTAGTTCTTTACAATAATAACCAGGAGGTAATCGTGCAGGGACTGCAGGAGATCATCAAGCAGGCGGAAAAGAAATATGTTTCCAAGAATGCCACCGACTTTATGCCGGGTGACACCGTATCGGTGTCGCTGCGGATTCTGGAAGGGGACAAGGAGCGGCTTCAGGCGTTTTCCGGCGTCGTTGTCCAAAAACGCGGAAGCGGAATGGGCAAGACCTTCACCCTTCGCAAAGCATCGGGCAGCGTGTACGTTGAGCGGACGTTTCCGCTTCACTCGCCGCTTGTGTCCGAAATCAAAGTGGTTCGGAGGGGAAGCGTACGAAGGGCGAAGCTCTTCTACCTTCGCGCCATGAGCGGCAAGTCGACCCGGATCAAGGAAAAGAAGTAATCTCGTTTCATTGATTTCTTGACGTTATGTCTTAGAGAGAAGATAGCAGTATCTTCTCTTTTTTTTCGATGGTGCGGAGAGCGGTGGAGGCTCGGGACGAGGAAGGCCGATCGATCCACGGGCCGGTATCCCGGCTCCTTTGCCGAAGAACGAAATAGAACCTCCGAGAAGTGTTGAAATCTATTTTTAGAAAGGGATTCAACTCGTTCCGCCAACCAAGGGAGGACAAAACACATGGCGATCAAAACCGAATGGGTGCGCTACGGCGAATGTTCGGGTTATCTGGCATGGCCCGAAACGGCACGCACACCGCTGCCCGCGGTACTTGTCATTCAGGAATTGTGGGGGGTCGATTCGCATATCCAGGATGTCGCGCGGCGTTTCGCCGGAGCCGGATACGCGGCGCTCGCTGTGGATCTTTATGCAAAAGGAGGGGCCCGGCCGTCCGCCCTGAGCCAGGAGCGTATCCAGGAGACCGTTTCGTTCACAAGTCGGATTCCGCCTTCGGCATGGGCGGACCCCGCGCTCCGTGAATCGGAATTGCTCAAGCTGCCCGAGCCTCAACAGACCAACACACGGGAAACGATTGCGACCCTTTTCGCCGGCATGAGTGCGGGCGCTGCGCGCCTGGACCGGTATATCGATCCTCTCAAGCAATCGGTGCGTTATTTGCGCCATGAATGTTCCCTCAGCCTTGGCCGGAAGGTGGCGTCCGTGGGCTTCTGCATGGGTGGAGGTCTTTCGGCGCTCCTGGCATGCCACGACGAGGAACTTTCGGGCGCCGTCATGTTTTACGGCAGTTCCCCTGCCGCCGATCTCATTCCCCGCATCGCGTGTCCCATTCTCGGGTTCTACGGAAGTCTCGACGCACGGGTCAATGCAACCCTTCCCGGTTTCCTTGAAGCCATGAAGAATGCGGGCAAACAATTTGAACATCACACGTACGAGGGAGCGTACCATAGTTTCTTCAATGACGGGCGCCAGTCGTACAATGTCGACGCGGCGCGCGACGCCTTTCTCCGCACACTTGGTTTCTTTGAACAAAGGCTTGTCAAAGGCGCTGAGGTTTAACGTAATTGAACGGGGAGTTCGGTGACCGTCGACCGTGAGTGCATTGTGATGGCCAAGCCGGCCGGGCCGGAGTGCAATCTCAAGTGCGCATACTGCTATTACGTGGGGAAGGAAAGCCTCTTTGCACAAGGACATCCCCGGCGCATGCCGGACGATCTCCTCGAAAAATACATCGCCGAACGCCTGCAAAGTTCCCCGGGCCCGGTAACCGGCTTTGAATGGCATGGCGGAGAGCCGACGCTCCTCGGACTCGATTTCTTCCGCCGGGTCGTGCAATTCCAGCGAAAACATTCTTCCGGCGGCCGCCGATTTGTCAACGGATTGCAGACAAATGGGACATTGATAGACGAAGCGTGGGCGGCCTTTTTTGCGGAGGAAAAATTCTCAATAGGCTTGAGCCTCGACGGGCCGGCGGACGTGCACGATGTCTTCCGGCGCACAAAGGGAAACGAGCCGACGCACGGCAGGGTGGTGCGGGCATTCCGCCTTTTGCGGCGCTACAACGTGCGGTGCGACATACTCTGCGTCGTGCATTCGGCCAACGTGGAATATCCTCTCGAGGTGTATCGTCATTTTAAGGAAATAGGTGCACGGTACATCCAGTTTCTTCCTCTGGTGGAACCGGTTCCCGGTTCGGCCCGCGGCGTAAGCGACAGGACCGCCCGTCCGGAGTCCATAGGAAGATTTCTAATAACGGTTTTTGACGAGTGGATCAGGACCGACCTCGGGCGCACCGTTGTCCAGATATTTGATGAAGCGTTTCGTCACGCTTGCAAATTGCCCCACGCACTCTGCATTTTTTGTGAAACGTGCGGAAAGGTTCCCGTGCTTGAACATGACGGGCGCCTGTTTTGTTGCGATCATTACGTTGAACCCGATCATTGCCTCGGCAACCTTTATCACAACACGCTTTCCGAACTTACCGCCGGTTCGTCTCTCATCGAATTCGGATTGCGCAAACGCGACAGCCTGCCCGAATGTTGCACACGATGTGACATTGCGGGCTGGTGCAACGGCGGGTGTCCCAAAGACCGGATTGCGGCAGGTCCGCAAGGGGAGAAAGGATTGAACTACCTGTGCCCGGCATTCAAGGGGTTTTTCACCCACAGCCGGCCGATCATCGAGCGATTGGCGCTTCATTGGCAGGCAGGAAGGCCGCTGGAGGAGTTTTCACGAGGATTGCGTGGGGAAAACAGGGCCGGATTTGCAGGAAGGGGCCGTAACGATCCGTGCCCCTGCGGCAGCGGCCGCAAATACAAGAAGTGTTGCGGCCGGCTTCTCGCCGCACCGCCTACTTGACTTTAGCGACAATGCCCTTCTGCGCCAGGTCGGCAATCACGAGGTTGACAATATCCCGGTGAACGGCCTCGGCCGTCGCGGGCTCGGGCGTCCGGCTGACCGCGCTCCAGACCATCCAACTCTCGCCGCCGCAGGTCCACACGTCAATTGAGCGGTTGGCGATCACTTGCGTGTCGACGTAACCCGGATGCTCCACATCATGATAGTACGTGTAGAATTCCCCCTTGCGCCTGCTGTATCCTGTCTCGGGCTCCTTGGCGACATAGCCCGGTACATAGGTGCTGCTGACCGCCTTGGGAAGCCTGCGGGTAACGATGATCCCATCAAAAGCTTGTTCCGCTACGGCTCCGGCAAGCTGGTTGGAATCAGGCAGCGCGTCGGGGAACAACCGGTACGACTGGGTGGCGCTCACGCCATGCCTGGCAAGCTCTCCTATGAAGGCGTCTTCCCAAACGCGACGCCTCGCCGGGTCTTTCCGGACGGCAATTACGAGTATTTTGGTCAGGGCCGGGCCGCGAAAGGAGGCGTCGCTCCACTGGTTGACAAGCACGGATGTCGAGCAGCCCGGCGCGAGGGCGATTACGCTGAACAGCAGCGCGGCCAGAAAGATGTTCCTGCGCACATTCATGATTCGCCTCCCCTGGGAAGGATCCATTTCCATGTATTGCACGCCGCCCGGTGCGGCACCTTGCACAAAATAGTTTACGCATCTCCATGAATCCTCTGCAGGCGCGGTTTGGGGCATCGGGTTCGTATTTTCGCGAACGGTTTCCACGGCGACGCAGAGTGCAAAATGTGAGGTTCAAGAGTAACGTTTTGCCCGTAATCCAATGTCCAATACGTGAAGGCTAAAAGGAGGGTATCACAATGCTAAAGAAATTTCGTGCGTGGTTCGTCGTGGGCGCTGCAGCGATAGCTGCATTGTATTCTTCGTGCATCGTTCCACCGCCTCCAGGCCGGGTGATTGTTCCCGTGGTTCATCCGCGGGCGGGTTTTTATTACCATGGGCGTCACGGAAGGGTGCGGTACTTTGCGCCGGCAGGGCCTGGCGTGGCCGTGGTACTGCCTCCTGTGGGAGCGTACGTGGAATATCTTCCCGACGGTTATACGACGGTTGTGGTTGGAGGGGTGCCGTACCATTACTCCAACGGCGTGTATTTTCGGCCCCACATGTCCGGATACGTAGTGGTGGCCGAGCCGGCGCAGTATTCCGCGCCTGTCGATCAATCGTCGCCGCCTGCAGCCGTTCCGCAGGCCGCGGTTCCGCTCCAGTCGCCTGCTCCGTCGGGCGGGCAAACCGGGTCGCTGTCCGGCGTACCGCAGTCCGACACGGTGACCGTGAACGTTCCGAATGCAAAAGGAGGGTTTACTCCCGTGAAGCTTGTCAAACGCAATGGCGGCTACGTGGGGCCGCAGGGAGAATTTTATTCGGGAAACCCGACCGTTGATGAGTTGAAGGCCCTGTACGGGAATTGACGGGGGAGATTGTTTTTGAGAGAAGGGCGCGGTGGCTTCTTCAACGACGTGTCGAGGGGAAGCAGCCGGTCAAAGGTAATGTCCGATTTATATTCCTAGAACGATACCTGGTAGAGAATGACATTAAAGGCAGGCACAGCTATAGCCTCACCTCCAATCCCGATGTAGGGTCGATTCATTAACAGTGCTCCAACAATTAACAGTCCGAATAGGCTTCCCGAACTTGTTAGTATAACGTTTCCATTTTCCCCCAGTCGTTTTCCAGCCCAGCAGACACCTATGGGACTGCCGATTGCGTATCCTATCATCCCGGCCAGGAAGGCATACGCGTAGAGAATAGGCCTCGGATCTACATCCGTCACCGTTAGGTTATGTGCCGCAAACAGGTATGTCGCAACAGAAGTCGTTGCAAAACCTGCCATGCCGAATCCGAAACCCGAAAGGCCTTCCAAACAAATGTTTCGGCCCGAGTGAAGTCTCATTCTTGAACCAGCCGCGTTGCCCAAGATAACCGTAGTAGTGGAATAGGCCGGTTGGATCAACGCGGTGTCTACATCCCGTATTTCGTAGCTTCTTATTCTATTTCTCGGCAGGGTGACTTCTTCAGAGTTTCCTGCTTTTCTAAAGCCGATTGTTGAATCTGTCATTTTTGTTATTGTGCCGTTGCTCTGAACTCCATCAGTGAAAGTAATCCTGTCGGCATGAACCGCGGAAAAGAGGAAAAGGAAAATAAGGACGTTGTGATTCGCCGCCATGTTAATCTCTTATGTCAATGTTGAGGCTGACCGTAGAGTTCGGCTCATCCCTAATTCAACGCTACACCTAACGAGAAGAGGCTCATCGTATCAACAATCAAGCAACCAGCAGTATCAGTAAGATTGATAGGCCAACTCCGGTTTGCGAGCGCAAGAGTGTCGACATTGGCAGATATTCTTATACTGCAAAATAGATCAAAAGCACAATTACACCTGGCAGCCTGATTACCTATATTCGTTTCCTCCAGGAAAAGTGTAGTACGGGATATTTTATAGGTTGTTACAAATTGGGAGGCACAATTGGCAACTTTTCGAAAGTGAATAATATCCAAGATTGAATCAGCCGCATCGTAATGCCACCGAATCTGTTCCGCAACGACATATTCACTTGTAGAAATACGGTATTGAGAGGTTATTGAATCGGTAGTGAGCATCACCTTTTGCAGCCCAACGGTATCGGTCCTCAAAAAACCGCCACAACTGCTGGAATAGGCAACGGGTGGTTGACTATACTCATTGATACTGGTTCTACTACAACCGATGACAACAACGAATATCACAAAAAGGTATCGGCTCACAAAAACCACATTCCTTATTCCCCCATCTGCCCCGCTACGGCGCCGCGTAGAAAAACACGCGGGCGCCGTAGCGGGGCATCATTCCAATTCTGATCCCCGACGCGCCATGCAGATTCCTTTTGTCAATCACAGGAAACGCCGCCAGCCTGCGGCCCCGGACGTCGTACCACGCAATGGTGCCCGCAGGCGCCGCCTGTCGTTGTGCCTTCGCGTTAGACCCTGCACGCGGGAGGACGGGGGCCAGGGAATTGACGAATACCGAATCAAAAAATCGGAGCACCCGGAGCATGGAGGAGTCCGGAATGCCGACGTGGTCTTCGTCGGTCTCAAAAAAAAGGTGAGGCATGGAAAGGCCGGTCATGATGGTGTCGAGTCTCCGGTTTTCTACGGCAAACCATTCATCATTTCGTCCGCCGTACGACCCCAGGTGCACGCTATCCGTTTTGAGGCGGTGAATATTGAGCAATATATTGACTGCATTCCAGTTTACCGTATCTGCCGGAGAATCTCCCAGATCGAAGAATAATCCAAAGTTGTTGCCTTGCCAGTCGGGATTGAGCGGCAGCGTGGGGTCGACGCCGCCTTTTATGCTGAATGCCGAACCATACACATCCGGATGCTGAATAATGTTATGCAGGGCGCCGAAACCGCCCATGCTCCAGCCCGCCACGCCGGTGCTCCGGCGGCCCGGAAGCGTGGCATAGGATGAATCGATTATCGGCTTGAGCTCTTCCACCAGGAAACGGGAATGCGCGTAGGTTGGGTGCAGCGGGCTGTCGAGCCACCATCCGTACCGGTCGTTGTCGGAAGGCGCGACCGCGATACAATGCACACTGTCAATGAGTGTTTCCATGTTTCCGAAATTGGCCGCGAGCCATGTCAGATCGCTGCAACCGGCGCAATGCAGCAGGTAAAGAACAGGGAAGCGTTTCCCTTGGGCACTATCCTGTGCGTAGGAATCGGGCAGAATAACCACATAGGATACGGTCATGCCGAGGAGCTGACTCACATACGACCTTGACTCAGATTGTCCGGCGTACAGGAACGATGCCTGCAGCAGGAGCGCAAGGGCAAAGCGGTTTATCATGGTGCTTCTCATGAAGAAATATTCCTGCGTTGTAAAAGCCATTGTTTGTATTGGCGCGGTATCACCCTGCAATTGGTCTTGTCACGCTATCAATGAGTAAAAGACCGCCGACAGGAGTCGGCGGCATTATTCCAGGCCAAGATCCAGCTGGATAGCGCCACAATCTTCACGTCCTTGGTGTTCAACGTAGCTTATGATCGTTCTCTCGTCAAGTCCTATGGTTGAAACACAGTACCCGCGCGACCAGATTCCGCCGCCGCGTATCGCCTTCCCTATGCTTGGAAATCGCTCCGGCAGTAATTTCCCCGTCCGCGATTTCACGAACTGCACTACGCTTGCGACAGATATCCGCGGCGGAATCATTACCACCATGTGTACATGGTCCAGCTGGACATTGGCCCGGATTACCTCGATATCGTCGTCCATCCCATCAAGATGCTTCAGTACCTTTTCCAAATATTCTTTCACCCCTGTCACGAATATCCGACGACGATATCGAGGAGTCAAGACGATGTGGTATTCTGTTCTGTATACGCAATGGGTGCCCTTCCGAAATCTCATTTACTCAAAATACGTTGTTGTCCACATCGTCTTGACAGCCCATCCATCCCCAGACTGGAGTCTGGGGGTTTATTGGGCAGACTAAATGAGAATGCCTTTGGGAGCTTCGCGGGATCACGACATTTGCATAATCCCTGGAAATATAATACTCCCATCCCGCAATTACAAATGCAAGTCTTTTGTGCCCCGAAATCGGCAAAGATCGCACACGAGGGATGGATTCACTTTAATCCGGTCATTAAATAGTTTATCTATTCTTGGTTTTGGGTCGCCCTATTTTCCCTGGTGCTTGCCTCGATACACCGCTCGCCGAGTGGCCTTTGGGCCGTATCGAGGCGAGCGGCACTCGGCAAGCGTTTTTGAAGAGTAAAATTGTCACCACTGTAATGACCGGATTATTACTCCGGCAGTAATACATGCCCAAAATTGGCGGCCCTTGCACTATGAAATCGATGCTTTGTTATGTGCATATTCAGTTGCCGGAGTAATAATAACTCATGTCTTATTTTGCCACTTGTCGGCAAAATGAGACCACTGCGGCTCCCTCGGTTTGGAAGCCGATTCCCGGTGGTTGGCATACATGTTGCGCCTCTTTTCCAGTAATTGCCTTTCGGATTTTACTCAATTTGACAGCAAGGAGGATCACATGGACCAAAAAACGGTCATGGTCGTCGGCGCAACCGGTTCCCTTGGATCGAAAATCGTAAAAGCGCTCCTTGACCAACACGCGCACGTGACAGCCATGGTAAGGGCGTCGAGTAACCGGACGAAACTTCAGGACGTTGGGGTAACGGATTTTGTTGTCGGCGACATGATGGACCCCGACTCGTTGCGCAAGGCCCTTTCCAACGTTCCGAAGCTTGATGCGGTCGTCGCAAGTGCGGCCGGCTACACCGGCCACACCAAGGGCGATGATCCTCAGACGGACACCCAAGGCTACCGTAATCTGGCCGACGCAACAAAGGCCGCGGGTATTTCCCGTTTTGTGTTGATCTCAATTCTGGAATGCGACAAAGCGGAACGCGTTCCCCATTTCTATCACAAATTTCTTGTGGAAAAATATTTGCGTGACAAGGAACAGCCGTTTATTGCGCTTCGTGCCGGCGCCTTCCTCGATCAGGCCGGGGATTTCGTTCTCCCCAAGATACAAAAAGGCATTTTTCCCGTATTTGTTCCGGGCGTGGCGTACGGCATGATTTACACTCCCGATCTGGCGCGGTACGCGGCACTTGCCGCCACCAGCGTCCCCGAACGGGAATTAAATTCCACGGTTGATGTCGGATGGGACAGCCCGGCATCGGGAGCGAGCGTGGCCCAGGCTTTTTCAAAAGTGCTCGGCAAGACAATAGTGGCCGCGCCCGCTTTCCCGCCCCTTCTTGCGAACGTGATCCTGCCGTTTGTCGGCCTGTTTGCGAGGCGGGTAAAAGATATGAACGAAATGGTGAAATGGATGAAGACCGGACGATACACAAGCAAGAACACCCAAAGACAAAAAGAACTGTTCGGCGATGTACCTACGATAGAAGAGGCGGTAAGGAGATATTGCAAGGACCGTAATCTTGTTTAGACGAAATGGCAGGACCCGCCCCCTTCTTCTTTTCGGCGGTCTTGAGGAAAAGGTCTTTTATCATGACACTCATCGCTTTACTGCGGGGGATCAACGTCGGCGGCAGGAAAGCCGTCCGGATGGCGGACCTGGTAACGCTGATGCACTCGCTGCATGCGGCGAACGTCAGGTCATATTTGCAAAGCGGAAATCTGGTTTTTGACCATGACCTCGCCGCTCCGGAGGAACCATCGCGCAGAATCGAACGGGCGATCAAGCGGAAATTGGGTCTTGACGTGAGCGTGATTATCAGGACGGCGGAAGAAATGCGAAGCATCGTTGCGTCGAATCCGCTGTTGAAATGGCCGGAAATCGATGTGGAAAAGCTGCATGTCACCTTTCTGAAAGACATTCCTTCCGTGCCGGACACTTCCTATTTCGATAAAGTCAAGGATCGGGACGAGCAGGTGCGGATCAAGGGAAGAGAGGTTTACCTGTATTGTCCGAACGGATACGGACGCACGAAATTGACCAACCTGGCTATTGAAAAGAAGCTGGGGACCGCTTCGACCACGAGGAATTGGAGGACGGTGAAGGCGTTGGCGGAGATGTCGAAAGGTTCCAAATCGTGAACCAAGTACGGGCGGCCACGACCGGCACCGGCCGGAGGTTTGCGTTCGTGGTCATTTTTGGAGCGGCGCACCGGTGCGCTTAATACTATTTTCTTGCTATGAATAGCCCTGCAACGCCGACCTCATTTGAAGGATCAATCTTCAATTTTCTTTCTTCTCTCTTCGCAAAGCACAAGATCCGTGCTGTTTTGGTCGGCGGCTATGCCCTCATCGCCAACAAGGTCCAAAGAATGACTTTTGACATTGATTTTATGGTGACAGAGTCCGACTGCGAAAAGCTCGAACCCGACGTCCTTTCCGCCGGTTATACGGTTTTCAACCGGAAGAGCGCATTCGTGCAGTTCAAAAGTGAAAAACCAGGGTTACGCGACCTTGATTTTCTTATTGGAGATCTGCGCACGGTGGAAGCGCTTTTCGCTCAAGGGAAAGAAGTTTCGATAGCGGGAGAAACATTTGTAGTGCCCAAACTGCAACATCTTATTGCCATGAAACTTCATGCCATCGCCGGGAACAAGAAAAGACAAATTAAGGATTTCCCCGACATAGTCCAATTAATGTCGGCAAACGGCATTGATCCGTCGAGAAAAGATATCAAGGAAATGTTTAAAAGATACAATGCATTGGATTTGTACAAGAGAGTGCTTGATTCGGGTAGGGGGTGACAATGAAAAAAGAAAAGGACCTCCATTTACCTTCGGTCGACCATGAACCCCTCGAACCTTCCATCCGTACCGTTGATGAAATAAACACGTGGATCGAACAGGATTATCCGCGTTTTTTCGATCGTGCGGCCTATGAGGCCGAAAAAAGAATGAATTCGGTTGATTCCCCTTTTGTTCTCGATGCCTGATGAATGCGCACTCTCTCAAACCCCTTTCCTGGTACAAATCCCTTCACGACGCCAAATCCCGGCGCGAGGAAAACGCATTTCTCGTTGAAGGGACAAGGGCCATTGCCCAGATTTCCCGCTCGTGTCCGGGCTGCATCCGCGAATTGGTGGTGCGGGAAGAAGACGCGCCGCCTCAGGACCTTGTGTACCCGGTTCGCGTCGTTTCCCGCTCGCAGTTCCGCTCCGTGTGCATTTCGACAAACCCTTCGGGACCGCTCGCTGTTGTCAACATGCCGGATGGCGCGTTCGCCGAAAGCCTCCCGCGCAGGAAAGGCGACAAGGTGCTTGTGCTCGAGGACATCCAGGACCCGGGCAACGTGGGAACGCTCGTCCGGAGCGCGGCGGCTTTCGAATTTTCCGGGGTCCTCATGAGTGACAAATGCGCAGACCCGTTCGGGCCCAAGGCCGTGCAGGCTTCCGCGGGTTCGGTTTTATCGCTCTGGATTAGAAGGACAAAAGAGTATGCGGCCCTGCTGGCCGGGCTTGCCGCCGAAGGATATTGCTGCATCGCAGCCGACGTGGGAGGAAAAGAGACGCTCGGGCCTGCAAGCGCCGCGAAAATCGTCGTGGTCCTGGGAAATGAGGGGAGCGGCATCAGCCCGGACACCCTGCGGCTTGCCAACCGGGTTGTGCGTATACCGATATGCGAAAGAAACGTGGAGTCGCTCAACGTTGCGGTGTCGGGCGCCCTGTTCATGTATGCGGCGTCTCGTCCCCCAGCGTGATACGGGCGCGGCCCTCGCGCTTTGAACGGTAGAGCGCCTCGTCGGTCCGTTTCACGATGCTCTTTTCGTCTTCGCCCGCCTTCGCTTCCGCAATGCCGACGGAAAGGCTCACCCTGCCGAACTTGAACGCGCCGAACTGCTTTGCGATGCGCTCCGCCGCCACCCGGGCCTGGTTCCGGTCGGTATCGGGCAGAATAACCGCGAATTCGTCGCCGCCGTAGCGGAACCCGGCGTCGACATCTTTACGGATGCAAACCTTGATCACCTGGCCCAGGCTCCTGAGCACCTGGTCTCCAACCTGATGGCCCTCGGTGTCGTTGAGTTCCTTGAAATGGTCGATGTCGATAAGCATGAGAGACAGCTTGCGCTGAGGGTTGCGCTTGAGGCGCGAAAGTTCGCGCACGATCTGGTCGTAGAAGTGCCGCACGTTGAACAGTTCGGTGAGGCTGTCGGTGATCGCAAGCTTGGAGAGAAGCTCATTCTTCTTGACAAGTTCCATTTCCAGTTTCTTCTTTTCGGTGATGTCCTTGGCCGTCACCACAAGCCCGATAATCTGCTCAAGGTCGTTCTTCATCTCCGAAATGCTCAGGTTGAGCAGGATGATCTCTCCCTGCTTCGTCTTCATGGGGATTTCTTCGTTCACCGATTTTCCGGAAAGAAGCACCGCGTTGAAGATCTTGCGCTCGTCGGCCTCATTGACAAAAAGTTGTTTGAGCGGCACGCCGACGATCTCCTCCTGGGTATAGCCGAAATGCATTTCCGAACCCTTGTTGAACTTGAGGATAAAAGCGTCCATATCGGTGGTGAAAATGATGTCGGTGGAATCGTCCAGGATGCTTTCCAGATAGTTTGACTTGCCCTGGATCCTCCTCACCGTGAGCTGGTTCTTCTCCATCCTCCTGGCAAATTCCCTTATGTACCGGTGGAAACCGTAGAACAGAACGGCAAGGAGTGCGGCCGTCACGAGTGAAATCCCGACCGTCCACACCCACGGCGGGCATTGAAAGAAAGAAAAAACGCTCAGAGCGAGAAGAATCACCGACAGGGACAACGCGACCCCTGCGGCAAGCATCCAGCCTGGAATTCCGGAGTAGTTGTTAAAATTGGGTAAAAATGGCTGAAATGGGTTCACGCTGTCCTATCGCTTGACGGAAAAAATAAATTCCCTCTATCTCATTTTACACTAATTTGTTATTAATTACAGCAAAAAAAGTATATCCAAGCCGTTTCGCATTGCCTCAAATTAAATGTAACCGAAGGCTTAATCGAAACACGCACCAATTGATTCGTTGCCTCATAATTAAGGTAACCCAAGAAAAAAGGGGGTTACCACTATGGGGCACAAAGAAAAAGAAGCATATCGGGAAGCGATACGACAACGATATGCCCATTCCAACAGAGCCGGCAAAAAGCAGATTCTCGATGAGTTTTGTGCGATTTGCCGATACAATCGCAAGTACGCTATCCGGCTACTTGGAAAACGCAAACAGAAACAAAAAGCCAAGCGTGGAAGAAGACCCTTATATGCTGAACCGCTTTTTATTAAGGCGTTACAGTACATCTGGAAAGCCTCTGATTTCATGTGCTCTCGCCGCCTTAAGGTTGTCATTCCAGTATGGCTGCCATTCTACGAACAATCCTTTGAACTGCTTTCCGAGGAAGTCCGTGCGCGGCTCCTCTCTGTCAGCCGCTCCACGCTTGACCGCGTCCTATGCCCTTTACGTACGCGTATGGGCAAGGGATTGTGCGGCACCAAGCCCGGCTCCATGCTGCGCAATCAAATCCCCATCCGTACCGACAACTGGGATATTACCCAGCCTGGATTCATGGAGGCGGATACGGTTGCCCATTGCGGCACCAGCCTTGCCGGAGAATTTGTGTGGAGCCTTATCATGACTGACATCCATACTGCTTGGACCGAAGGCCGTGCTGTGTGGAATAAGGGCTCCCAGGGTGTCATTGAGCAGGTTAAAGACATCGAACGACGAATACCTTTTGCCCTGCGTGGCTTTGACTGTGATAACGGGTCCGAGTTCCTCAACTATCATCTCGAACGCTACTTCGCCGTGCGACAAGACCCTGTAAAGTTCACCCGGTCACGTCCCTACAAGAAAAACGACAACGCCCATGTCGAACAGAAAAACTGGGCGCAGGCCAGGCACATGCTTGGTTATGATCGGATCGAAAACCCCGACACGCTTCCCCTCATTAACGACCTCTATGCCAACGAGTGGTCTCTCTATCAAAACCACTTCTGTCCATCGCTGAAACTCAAATCTAAAATCCGGATAGGATCTCGATACCGCAAGACCTATGAAGAACCGAAAACTCCCTATCAAAGAATCGTTGAATCACCTTACATAGCTTCAGAAGTCAAGCAAAGCCTTGAACTGACCCACCGTGCTCTCAATCCATTCCAATTAAAAAAGACTATCGAAAGAAAACTCAAAACCATTTTCAACCTTGTTACGGTTACCTCATTTGTGAGGCATCGAATCTGACCCTTCGGTTACCTTTTATTATGAGGCAACACGCCGGATCCATTCGCGTATATGGTTCTCCCGCTGAAAGCGGACGGTCTTGGAGAATCCGGTCTCAAAACGTATATTTTCCGGTTTGCAGGCAGCAATGGCCTCCAACAAAACCAAGGAGTCCGCATGAACCTGGACACGGTGATCCGAAAAGTGCCGGATTTTCCCAAACCCGGCATCTTGTTTTACGATGTAACGAGTATCTTCACCAATCCGAAGGCGTACCGGTACGCAATCGAAGAAATGCTCACCTTGTACAAGGGCGCCGCTCTTGACGGCGTGATCGCAATCGAAAGCCGGGGCTTCCTTCTCGGTTCCTGCTTTGCCGTTGAGCGGGCGGTGCCGCTGGTGCTTGCCAGGAAGAAGGGCAAGCTGCCGGGCAAGACCATCGAAGAGAGCTACGCGCTCGAATACGGCCAGGCGACGCTGCAAGTCCACCGCGAAGACCTTGTGCCGGGAAGGTGGCTCATCGTCGATGACCTTATAGCAACCGGCGGCACGCTCGAAGCAGTTGCAAAGATGGTTGAGCGCCAGGGAGGGGAAGTGGCAGGCATGTTCGGCATCATAGGTTTGCCGTTTCTCAAGTACGGGGAAAAAATCGGAAAATACCATCCGAAGACCCTTATCGATTATTCCGGCGAGTAGACCCGGTATCCCATGCAGTTCCGATTGTTCACAGCACTCTATCCGGCGCCCCTCGGGACCGCGCACAACGCAAGAACACCATGAATGCCGACCGAATAAATACCGTACTCTCCGGCAGGAAAGCCGGGGATGCCGTGACGGTGGCCGGTTGGGTGCGCACGCGGCGCGACGCAAAAGCGTTCTCCTTTGTGGAAGTGAACGACGGTTCGTGCGCCGCATCCCTGCAGGTGATTGCAGACGCATCCCTGCCCAATTACGAAACCGAGATCTTAAAATTGACAACCGGCAGCGCGGTTGCGTGCGAAGGCTTGCTTGCCGCGTCTGTGGGCAAGGGCCAGGCCCTTGAGTTGCGGGCGTCTGCGATCACCGTATTTTCCGTTGCGCCGCCGGACTACCCGCTCCAGAAGAAACATCACTCCTTCGAATTCCTCAGGGAAATCGGCCATTTGCGGCCGCGCACCAACACCATCGCGGCCGTGGCGCGCCTGCGCAACTCCATGAGCTTTGCCGTGCACACGTTTTTCCAGGAGCGCGGGTTCGCCTACGTGCACACGCCCATCATAAGCGCGAGCGACTGCGAAGGCGCCGGCGAACAGTTCCGGGTCACCACGCTCCCCTTGGACAATCTCCCCCGAAACGAACGGGGCGGCGTTGACTTTACGCAGGACTTTTTCGGTAAGAAGGCGAGCCTTACGGTGAGCGGCCAGCTCGAGGCCGAAAGTTACGCACTGGCGCTGGGCCGGGTGTACACGTTCGGTCCCACGTTTCGGGCCGAAAATTCAAACACGCCCCGCCACCTTGCCGAATTCTGGATGATCGAGCCGGAAGCCGCGTTCTTCGACCTTGAGGACGATATGCGGCTCGCCGAAGATTTTGTGCGGTTCCTTGTTCGTCACGCGCTTGACAACAACAAAGATGACCTTGCCTTTTTCAACCAGCGCATCGATGCAACGCTGCTTTCCGTGCTTTCGAACATTGCCGGCAGCGACTTCGTGCGCCTGCCCTACGCCGAGGCAGTAGCGATCCTCGAAAAAGCGAACGACTCGTTTGAATTCAAGGTGCAGTGGGGCTCCGACCTGCAGTCGGAACACGAGCGCCATCTCACGGAGAAGACATTTGGAAAGCCTGTTATCGTGTACGATTACCCGAAACAGATAAAGGCGTTCTACATGAAGCAGAACGATGACAACAAGACCGTTCGCGCCATGGACGTTCTCGTCCCGCGCATCGGGGAGCTTATCGGCGGAAGCCAGCGCGAAGACCGGTTCGACGTACTGCGGTCGCGCATTACGGAACTCGGTCTCTCCGAAAAGGACTACTGGTGGTACCTTGACTTGCGCAAATACGGCGGCGCGCCGCACGCGGGGTTCGGGCTCGGGTTCGAGCGCCTCATGCTGCTGGTCACCGGGCTGCAGAACATCCGGGAGGTGATCCCGTTTCCGCGGTGGCCGGGGAACGCGGAGTTTTAGCGAATGCAGGATGATTGACGAAAAGGAATAGGCATTCATCCCGTGCGTAAACCTGAAGCACACCGGCTTACAAGGGTCTGCCCGGCGATCTCCGGAAATCGAGGCAACTGCTATCGATCAGGTCGACAAGACGCGCAAAAACCGGATGTTGTTCCATGAAGAGAAGTTGTGGCGAAAGCGGCGTGGAAAACAGCGCGAACATGTCGCATGTCAAGGTATGCTTGCATCACGGCTTTCATGTTTGGAAAAATCGGTTTCTTCTACGAGGCTTGATTGTCCTATCGGCCATGTTGATGGCGCCGGTTGCTCTTGAATTCGCGCTGCGGCTGTTGCTACCCTACCCGCTGCTTCCACCCATATTTGATTACCCTCCATTTTACGTGCAAAAAAATATCCAAAAACAAAAAGGGTGCGATAGCGTCGCAGTTTGCACGTTCAATCAATGGGGCATTCGGGGTCCGTTCCGGACGTTTTCTTATGAAAAAACGCTGCGAATATTCCTTGTTGGCAGCAGCTCAACAGCATGCTCGGATAACTCGGATACCGCGACTTGGGGATATGTCCTGCAAAGGCGTTTGCGGTCCATAGATCCTTCTGTTGACGTCTATAATGCGGGAATTCGCGGAACAACTTCGGAGTCATATTGCGTATTGCTTGACAAATACATCCTGCGATTGCATCCCGATGTGATTGTTTTCCTCATAGGTTCAACGGACTTGGACGTAAATCTGCATACTCAGGCCCGAATTCAGGGAAGTACCTGGGACAACCATTTTATCAAGAGGACGAAGCCCTCATCACTTGGAACGTGGCTGCTTGCATATTCCAGAGTTGCCCAGGCAATTCACCTTGCTGTGCGATGGCACAACCGGGGTATCGATGTCCGAGACAATCGAACAATGTATTCCCCTCCAGAGCTTTCCGATCCCCTTACTCCGGAAGACAGCCTTCCAAGTGACGATAGCATGCTTGTTTGGCGTCCCCGTTTCGAGGCAAATATCGAAAAAATCGTGGTAGCGTGCAGGAACTGTCCGGTCCTGCCTGTTTTTGCGTTTGCGCCGGTAACTTATTCATGCCACGATAAGGACAAATTATTGCCTAACAGGTTGTTGAAATAGTCCTAACAGAAGCGCTCTTGTTGATTTTTTATGAACCTAACTTCAACTTTACATATGTCAGAGAGGTTTTACCTGCCTCGTTCCGAGGCATTTCCCCGGATTCCCAGGCCATTCTCATGCTGCCCCCACCGTTTGCGGCATCAACTTAACCATGCGTATCAAGTTGTACGCTGCGGCAACCACGTAGGCAACAGTCTGGTTGATTCGTATTCCTCTTACCCGAGTTTTCCGCAGGCCACCGACGCTCTTGATCCACCCAAATATCTCTTCAACCCGTTTTCGTTTCCGTTGACTTACGCTGTATCCCTTATGCCGAGTCGTTCTTCCATCCAACCCTTTAAGCGAAGTGTTGGCCTTCTCGGCAATGTGAGGCTTCACGTGCAGGCGTCGCAGGCTCTTGATAAATTCGGTTGCATGATACCCTTTGTCTGCACCCACCGTCTTCATCCGGCGTTTTCCGCGCCTGCGTTCATGCTTTATCAGCTCAAGCGCCATATCCCGTTCCGCTGTCCCCGTCGCTGGCGCAATGGCGATATCAACACACAACCCATTTCGGTTTTCCATCAGCACGTGACCGGAATACGCCAGCTGCGCTCCCGTTCTCTTGTTCTTCCGAGCCAACAGCGCCTCTGGATCGGTCGAACTCTGATGTGTCTCATTGCTTCGCTTCTCATGGTGGAAATCAACCGACGGATTACTCCGATCATCGTCAGTCTTGTTCGCCGATTCCGCGTCTTTTCGCTTGAAGCTCTTCATCGATGCCCAGGCTTCAATCAACGTGCCGTCAACCGTGAAATGCTCATCGGACAACAACTCTTCGGAACGAGCAAGACGCACGATTTCCTGCATCAGCCGGTGCGCAATCTCCTGTTCCATAAGTCGATCTCGGTTCTTCGAAAACACACTATGATCAAACGATGCCGCATCCAGATCCATGTCAAGAAACCATCGGAACAGAATGTTATAGTCCAGCATCTCGCAAAACAACCGGTCCGACCGTATCGAAAACAAAGCCATCAATATCTGTGCTTTCAAAAGCCATTCCGGCGGTATCGAAGGGCGTCCCATCCGGCTGTACATCGCCTCAAAGTCACGAGAAAGGCGGCGCAGCGCTATGTCCGTAAACTGTTTGACACGACGAAGCGGGTGCGTTGCCGGCACTCGGGAATCCGGAGAAACGAAGCTGAACATACCGCCTTGGGCTGGCTGGGAACCTCTCATCAATACTCCTTGGTTCGGGTTCCCCTATAATATAAGGATAAATGTT
>CAVSQB010000006.1:0-65703 GCA_963729895.1 uncultured Fibrobacterota bacterium
TTCCGGCGGTATCGAAGGGCGTCCCATCCGGCTGTACATCGCCTCAAAGTCACGAGAAAGGCGGCGCAGCGCTATGTCCGTAAACTGTTTGACACGACGAAGCGGGTGCGTTGCCGGCACTCGGGAATCCGGAGAAACGAAGCTGAACATACCGCCTTGGGCTGGCTGGGAACCTCTCATCAATACTCCTTGGTTCGGGTTCCCCTATAATATAAGGATAAATGTTTACAAAAGGGAGACTTTTTCAACACCCTGCTAGAATTTGCTTTGTGGGGGAAGTTTCCCCCGCTCCGGCCTCCTCGGCCTTCGGCCTGCGGTGTCCTCCGCTACCCCCTCCTGGGTGACCCCCAAGAAAGAGTTGTTGCATGAATCAAGCACCTGCGCGGGGGCACCCACGAGCAATTGAAAACAGCCTGTTGAAAAGTTGAAGAGTTGAAAAGGAACCCGTGGTTGATTTCCAGCTTACACCAATTGGCGCGAGATGAATTATTTGACTGATAAGACTTCGCGTTGCCGCGCGCCAGGCCGGACTGGAAGGTGCGCAAAAGCGCAGTACTGCCTGACCGCGGCGCGGTTGTCGAGTGCCGCTCCCCTCGATACATCCCTGCGGGACACTCGGGGAGCGGCGTATCGAGACAACGCGCCTTGGCGGCAGGCAGCACCGAGGCCTTCGGCCGAGCCTGAAAGGAGGGCCGCCGTCCCGATGGGGACGGGGCGCCCATCAAATTCTGATAAAATTCTATTAAATCAACCCATCTCGGAAATGATCTCCCTCAGACACTCCACTATCTGGTCCGCGGTTGAATAGGGCGTTATCTTTCCCGCGTCGATGAGGCCCTGAAACGTGAGGGGCATCCCGAAGGTGATGGTAGGCGGGGCCTTCTTTCCGGAAGAGAATTTCGGCAGGCCGCCCAAAGGCCACACGTCAATGGTTCCCCGCACCCTTACCGGCACAACGGCGGCGTTGACATCGAGCATCAAAAGGCCCGCGCCGGACTTGAATTTTCTCAGTTCCCCGGTCCTTGAGCGACCCGATTCGGGGAATACCAGCAGGTTGTTCCCGTCGCTCAGGACCGAAATCGAAAGCTTGAGGATGTTCACCACGTCGCCCTCGTGCTTGACGGGTACAATAGTGCGGCCCAGCAAGGCGCGAAGCGGCCGGGGAAACAGGTCTTTTCCTCCAATGATGTACGTTTTCCGCCTGAGCTTATGGGGAAGCGAGTACATAACCCACAAGGGATCGAGCGGGCTTTGCCGGTTTGCGCAGAAGAGCAGCGGCCCGGCGCCGGGAAGATCATCGGTCCCGGCGGAGGAAACGTTCCACAACGCGCTGGTCGCCGCGCTGGCAACCAGCGGCAGCGCAACGGGCACCGCCGCTTTCGAGGGGTAGCGCACGAGAACTTTCGAGCGGACAATGCGCTGTTTTATGTCCTGCACGGTCTCGGCGCAGCCCGTGGAACCGGATCCCGAGATCAGGTCGAGCGTGGTGGTGTACAGGTCGCCGAGAGTTTCCATCTTGACAAGGTCCTCATCCGAAAAAACTATGCAGAAATGCCGCTCCACCATGCACGCCAGATCGAGCTGTTTCATGGAATCGAGGCCCAGGTCGAGTTCGAGGTTGAAGAAAGGCGGCATGGATGCATGTTCGCTCCGGTTTGCCACTTTCGCCGCGAAGGAGACTATGGCGCGGTATTCCCCGGTCTCCATGAGAGTGCTCTCGGCTGCCGAAATTGCCTGTTTCGCCTTTCTCTCTCCCCCCGATTCCTTCAAAGCGTAGTACTGTTCGCGCAATTCATGCTTCTTGAGCTTTTTTGACGTGGTCCTCGGCAGCGGATCGTATACCACGGCAAAATCGGTGATTTTCTTGTACGACGGCAGGTCGCGCCCAAGCCTGAGCACCTCGTTACGGACGATTTCCGTTGCCTCGGTTTGGCTGTGGTTTCTCCTGATGTCCCGGGCGGGTACGATGAGCGCGGCGGCGATTTCTTTTCCTTTGAGCGTTGCCGAAAACACGCCGATTTCCTCAATGGAGTGCGACGCGGCGTAGAAATCTTCGAGCTCGTCCGGATACACGTTCTTCCCGCTGTCAAGAACGATAATGTCTTTGATCCTGCCCGAAATAAAAATAAACCCGTCCGTGTCGATCCTGCCGAGATCGCCGGTGTGAAACCAGCCGTCCGCGTCAAAAACTTTCTTCGTGAGCTCCGGGTTGTTGTAATATCCCGAAAAGACGTTTGTTCCCCGGAAGCACACTTCGCCGACGCCGGAAGCATCCTGTTTGTCGATTCTTACTTCGTTGTCGGCGAGCGGAACGCCCACGCTTGCCGGTTTTGGCTTGTCAATCGGGCACAGGGTGACGGCGCCGAAGGTTTCCGACAGGCCGTACCCTTCAACGATGTTGAACCCCATGAGCCTGAACCCGTTGAAGATGTCTTTCCGGATCGATGCGCCTCCCGAAATGATCACGCTCAGCCTGCCGCCAAAGCCCCGGTGGACGGCCGAAAAGAGCCGTGCGCGGAATCTCTGGCCCGCACACCGCCCGAGGGTCAGTGATATCAATTTCATGGCTGCAAACAGCACCCGTGCCGCCGTTCCTTTTGACTTCACATTTTGATTGACGGTGTTGTAGAACAGCTGGAGCATCTTGGGGACCGCAGGGAGCATGGACACGCGCTTGTCGCGGAGTCCTTCCGCGATGAGAGAGCCTTTTACCGTGGGGATAAGCACAATGTCAAGCCCGCCGCCGAGCGCGCCGGGCAGGCACGCGCAGGCGCCGAACACATGGTGCAGGGGAAGCACGGCCATCATGGTGTCGCCCGGGCCCACGCGCATGCGGGGAATGGCCGACAGGGAAATGGCGGTAAAATTCCGCTGGCACAGCACGACGCCTTTTGCTTTCCCGGTCGTCCCGGAAGTAAAGATAATGACGGCCGGGTCGTCGGGCGAGAACGGGCGCAGGAAAACATCCTGGTTGGGATCGCCTTCACCCAGAAACCGGCTGAAGGCCGCGTCCGGGTCGTGGTGACGCTCGTCGTCCGCCACAACGCGCACAATGCAATCGAATTCCGATTTCATCTCCCCGAAAAGCGCGGCGAAGTTCCTGGAACAAAACACGAATTTTGGCCGCGTCTGCGACACTATTTCCCGGATTTCCGCGGTGGGAAGGTTGGGATCGACCGGAACGGTCCTGCCGCCGGCCAGGAACCCGGCATGCCAGGCAAGCACCCATCCGGGCGTGTTGTCGCCGATCACGACAAGGTTATCGCCGTCTAAAAAACCGTGCTTCCCGAGCGCGGAAACGAGACGGTTGAGGTCCCGGTGAAAGTCGGCATAGGTCCAGGTGAGGTATTCGCCGTTTCTCTTGATGTGCATGCAGGGGCGGGAAGCGTTCGCGACGATCGATTGGTGCAGAAGGTCCGCGTACACGCGTGGGTTCACGTCAGCCTCCGGAAGCTTTCCGCTCCTTCACGAACAAGGCGACGGTGAGAAACGTGCAGGCGCTCATGCATGATCCGAAAATAAAAGGGGCCGCGGGCGCAATGGAAAAAAGAAATCCCGCAACCACGCTTGCCGGAAGAAGTCCGATGCCGACGATGGTGTGGAAGAACCCCAGCGCCGTCGCTTTGGACCCGGCCGGCGACAGGTCTCCCACAAACGCCTTTTCCACTCCCTCGGTCATCGCATAATAGACTCCGTAGGCGATCCAGAAAAGCCACAGGAGCCCGGAATATTCCCGTGTGACAAGACCAAAGCAGCCGTAGACCGCGGCGTACAGCGCGTATCCGGCCAGCAGAATCTTCCGCCTGCCCACGGCGTCGGACAGTGTGCCGAAGAATCCGGACAACAGTGTCGATGATACATTGAAGGCAAGATACATGAGAATAACGCCCGGCAGCGCCACGCCGAGGTTCATGCTGCGCAGGAGGAGAAACTGGTTCGACGAGTTGCCGAGCGTAAAGAAACATTGCGCGAGGAGGAACAGCCTGAGGCTGCGGTCGTATTTTCTTAAATCGAGGTTCGGCCTGGGCTTCTCTTTGGCCTGGTCCGGCTGCCGGCGCGTTTCCTTGACAAAAAACAGGAATACCACGCCGATAAACGCCGGCACGACGGAAATGCCGAACAGGAAATAGAACACGTTGATGTCACGAAGAGTTTTTGAAAGCGGATCGATGGATTTCAGGCACACAAGGTAGCAAACGGCAACGCCGAGCGTCGCACCGGCAAAATCCATGGCCCGCTGTAACCCGAATGCCGCGCCCCGGCGGTCCTTCTCCGTGGATTCGTAAATAAGCGCGTCCCGCGGGGCGGTGCGGATGCCTTTGCCCACCCTGTCGAAAAACCGGGAAATCAGGACAAAGTACCAGCCCGCCGAGGCGAGGAACAGAAGCAGTTTTGAAAAAGCCGACAGTCCGTAGCCCGCGATGGCCGGTGCTTTGCGAAGCTGAATTCTGTCGGAGTAGTACCCGGCAAACACCTTGAGCAGGCTTGCCGTGGATTCCGCAACTCCCTCTATAATGCCCAGCGCCGGTCCCACAAGCGCCTTGTGCGAAGCGAGAACCGTTGACACAAACGCCTGGATAAGCGGATAGAGCATCTCGGACGAGACGTCGGTGAAGAACGAGGTGAGGCCGGTGAGGATGATATTGCGATTATAGTTTATTCTTATATTCATAGATAAAATGGGCGTTTCCCGGCCGCGCTGACCCTACGCGCCGCCGGGTCGGCCCTCCTTCCGGGCTCGGCATTTGCCTCGTTGCCGGAACGCCCTATGCCTGTCGGCCGGGTCGTCCGGCAATCCCGCTTTGGCGGGACCGCTCCAGTCCGGCCTAACGCAAGAAACATTGACGCGAAAAGTACTCTGCATTTTCCCCATCAGTGGCGCAGCTGCGGCCGGAAGGCTTGGGGCGAGGACGAGTCCGCATTTCTCGGAGAGAAATGCTATTCGATATCATTTCCCTTGTTCCGCAGCCCCGGAAGTACCCGAAGGGGTAAACTTCCCCCCAATGAATAATTTACTATTGAGGATCATACTCCAGCAGCGTCTTGACATGCGCGTGTACCGCGCAGGCCAGATCCTCCGGCGTGTAGCCGCCTTCGAGCACCGAAACAATTCTGTCTCCGCAGTGCTCATGCGCGATGTCCATTACGATGCGCGTAAGCGCCGCAAAACCGCCGTCGGTGATATCGAAGCACCCGAGTTTGTCATTTGCGCGGCCGTCGAATCCGGCCGAGATCAGCACGAAATCCGGTGCAAAGGCATTGGCCCGCGGTGTGAGCACGCTGTTGAATACCTCTATGATGTCATCGTCGCCGGTGCCGCACGGCAGGTGTACGTTGATGTTGAATCCGAGGCCACGTCCGCTTCCCTCTTTGTCCGGATGGCCCGTGCCCGGATAGGCGAGGGCGTAATGCGTGGAGAAATACAGCACGGTCGGGTCCTCGTAGAATGCGGCCTCGGTGCCGTTGCCGTGGTGAAAGTCCCAGTCGACGATAAGGACCTTTGCCCATTTGCAAACATTCTGGGCGTACCGCGCCGCTATCGCGACGTTGTTGTAAAAACAGAAGCCCTCTTCCCGGCCCGTGTTGAGCGCGTGATGCCCGGGCGGCCGCATGGCGCAGAACGCATTGCGCGCGCCGCCCTCGCACACGGCCTTGACAGCCGCAAGAGCGCCGCCTACGGCAAGGTCGGCGATCGGACCGATGGTTCTTGTCCCCTGGATGGATTTGACGTGCGCATCGGTGTGGATTTTCCGGATGTGGGAAACAACGCCGGCGAGCGGGGAGAGCCTGAGGAGCTTTTTGTCAAGCCCGGCCTCCGCCATCTTCGCCTTGATCGCCGCCAGACGCTCGGGGCTTTCCGGGTGGCCAAAGTCAAGCTCGTAGCCCATGCAGGCGTCTTCGAATACGTAGCCGGTGACGTGCGGGAGCGGCGAGGATTTTGCCGCAGGCTTTGCTTTCTTCCTTGTCATGATAACATCCTCGAAAGGAGGGAAGATTATTATTGAACTGAAAATAATGTTTCTGCGACTTTAATAATATACGAAACGCGAAAACCAAGACAATGGTATTCACCAATGTCCAGGTTGGGATAAGACAAGTCAGGGGCGATGCATGAAAAGGGTCGGGAAGTTTCTTGAAACATTGGTTTCTGCAACCGCGGTTTTTCTTCTTGTGAATCCTGCACGAGCCCAGGACCTATATCCGCCCACCCTCAAAGTCCCTGTCACCTTCTACGATTTCCATTCCGACGGCTCGAACCAAGATTTCAATTTGGGCAACAATCCTGCTGTTATTCTTCCCGGTATGGTGCAGTCCACGCTGGACTCAGCCGGGTTGCCTGTTGGTACGACTGCGTATTTGTACAGTTGGGGCATCGGGAAATGGTTCAGGCCCTGGAAGCAAAGTCTTTTGGGACAGTGCAGCGATTTCGCGAGGCCGGCATATGCCGACGGTGGCCGCACGGTCGCGGCCGTGAACACGGTCGGTTACGACACGTCCTACAAAAATGTTAAGATTCCCGACACCCTGGTATTCACCTATGATTCCAGTTCACCGGGCGTCTATGAATACGCAGACACCGGTTTTTTCCCGCTTGACAATAAGGGGTTCGGCAATGAAGGACTTGCCCACAATTATTCGTTTGCGGCGGTGATTCATCGGGAAATTCAATACCGGCAAGGTTTGGCCTATTATTTCCAGTCAAGCGACGACATGTGGGTCTTTATTAACGGCCACTTGGTCCTTGACCTCGGCGGCATTCATGGCGCCACCGCGGGCCAATTCAATCTCGACAATTTTGCCGCGGCGCTGGGATTGTCCCCGGGCGATTCTGCGGCCCTTGACATTTTCTGGACGCAAAGAAGCGGACAGATGTCGGGCGTGAAGTTGAGCACGAACATAGTTACTGCTTGTCCAGTAAAGCTCCTCACACTTTTCTTTCCGAACGATACCGTGGTAATGGGCGACAGTGTGGTCCGTGACGTAAGTGGTTTGTCCAATATTAATGGTCACTGTCCAAACCCCGACTCGGCAATACACTGGAATTTGTCACCCATTGGTACTCCAAGCACACTTAGCACGACGACAGGGCCGACTATCACATTTTATGCGAGGCAGGCGTATACAACCTATATCATCGGGTTGTCGGCTGTGCTCAAATGTCCGAATCCATGCGGTTTTTCCGATACGCTGGCAAGTGCGGATACAATCTACGTTAGACCGCCGGTGAGCAGTATTTACATGAAGGAACCAGGGGTCAGGAATGCGAAGAATAAAAATGCAATTGCGTATTTCAACCTGCGCGGGCAGAGACTTTTTCCGGATGAAACCAATCACATCAATGGTGTCGTGCTGGAACGAATCATTGCGCCGGATGGCAAGGCAAATATCAGAAAAATCATTCTCGAAATGGATTCCAGATAGTACTGAATGGGTGAATCCATGGGGAAAAAACAATTCATAAAATTCTTGTCAGTGACAATTTTGGTCTGCGCCAATTACGTTTGGCCGCAGACCGTGTATCCGCCGATTATAAGTGTCCCGGTGACGTACTTCGATTTCCATCCCGACGGCTCGTGCCCCGACATAAACCCCGGCGCAAACCCCTCGCTGCTGCTATGGCACATGGTTGCCGACACGCTCGGCAGCGACAGCCTTCCTGTGCGGGGCGATTCCATATTGTACAGCTTTGAGGTGGGGAAGTGGTTCAGGCCCTGGCGGCAGGGCAACGATTTTGAAAGGCCCGTGTATACCCAGAACGGACGCGGCGTGGCGAGTCTTTCCACGGCCCTGTTCGACACGTCGTACAAAAACATGGTTTACAACGATACGCTGACGTTCACCTACGTTGCCGGCTCGGCCGGTCTGTACCGGTATTCGAGCTCCGCGTTCTGGCCGCTTGACAACAGGGGATATGGCAACGAGCCGGCGAAAGGGCACAACGGAACGCTTATCAACCCGGCTCCGCACAACTACTCCTTTGCCATGCACCTGCGGAAGGAGTTCAGGTATGCGTCCGGCCTCACCTTCACCTTCGGCGGCAATGACGACATCTGGGTGTTTATCAACCGCAAACTCGCGCTTGACCTGGGGGGAATCCATGCAGTCGCCCTGGATTCCGTCGTCCTTGATTCCGTCAACGCTTCAAGGATGGGGCTTGTCAAGGATAGCATCTACGGTTTGGACGTCTTCTTCGCCGAGAGACAGGCAGACCAATCCACCGTTTTGCTTACCACCCAGGTTTTCACATACGAGCCGCGCCCGTATGCCGTATCGTTGAAGATTTTTCCGGAATCGGACACGCTGACTGCGAGAGGAGATTCCATACCCATGTTCGTGGTCGTTGCGGACTACACCGGCGCCCAAAGGACCGACCTTGAGGCTCTTGTGCAGTGGACCATAATCCCGTCAAGCACCCTCGATCACCTGAAAAACGCCCAGGGCGGTACGAACATGTTCTACGAGTTCAATCCCTATGCGATGTGTCAAGTTGTTGTCGAATACCAGGACCCTTCAGCATCGTGGTACGGGCTCTATGACACGTGCAGGTTGCATATCCGGCTTCCTTCGGTGACACACAAATTGTGCATTGAGTCAGACACCGTTAATTGCTCTGGCTCGGGCGTCCCACTAGCAGGGTGTTGAAAAAGTCTCCCTTTTGTAAACATTTATCCTTATATTATAGGGGAACCCCAACCAAGGAGTATTGATGAGAGGTTCCCAGCCAGCCCAAGGCGGTATGTTCAGCTTCGTTTCTCCGGATTCCCGAGTGCCGGCAACACACCCGCTTCGTCGTGTCAAACAGTTTACGGACATAGCGCTGCGCCGCCTTTCTCGTGACTTTGAGGCGATGTACAGCCGGATGGGACGCCCTTCGATACCGCCGGAATGGCTTTTGAAAGCACAGATATTGATGGCTTTGTTTTCGATACGGTCGGACCGGTTGTTTTGCGAGATGCTGGACTATAACATTCTGTTCCGATGGTTTCTTGACATGGATCTGGATGCGGCATCGTTTGATCATAGTGTGTTTTCGAAGAACCGAGATCGACTTATGGAACAGGAGATTGCGCACCGGCTGATGCAGGAAATCGTGCGTCTTGCTCGTTCCGAAGAGTTGTTGTCCGATGAGCATTTCACGGTTGACGGCACGTTGATTGAAGCCTGGGCATCGATGAAGAGCTTCAAGCGAAAAGACGCGGAATCGGCGAACAAGACTGACGATGATCGGAGTAATCCGTCGGTTGATTTCCACCATGAGAAGCGAAGCAATGAGACACATCAGAGTTCGACCGATCCAGAGGCGCTGTTGGCTCGGAAGAACAAGAGAACGGGAGCGCAGCTGGCGTATTCCGGTCACGTGCTGATGGAAAACCGAAATGGGTTGTGTGTTGATATCGCCATTGCGCCAGCGACGGGGACAGCGGAACGGGATATGGCGCTTGAGCTGATAAAGCATGAACGCAGGCGCGGAAAACGCCGGATGAAGACGGTGGGTGCAGACAAAGGGTATCATGCAACCGAATTTATCAAGAGCCTGCGACGCCTGCACGTGAAGCCTCACATTGCCGAGAAGGCCAACACTTCGCTTAAAGGGTTGGATGGAAGAACGACTCGGCATAAGGGATACAGCGTAAGTCAACGGAAACGAAAACGGGTTGAAGAGATATTTGGGTGGATCAAGAGCGTCGGTGGCCTGCGGAAAACTCGGGTAAGAGGAATACGAATCAACCAGACTGTTGCCTACGTGGTTGCCGCAGCGTACAACTTGATACGCATGGTTAAGTTGATGCCGCAAACGGTGGGGGCAGCATGAGAATGGCCTGGGAATCCGGGGAAATGCCTCGGAACGAGGCAGGTAAAACCTCTCTGACATATGTAAAGTTGAAGTTAGGTTCATAAAAAATCAACAAGAGCGCTTCTGTTAGGACTATTTCAACAACCTGCTAGGGTGCTTTGCGCCTTCACCGGTGGATTCCATTGTTTTTTCCGGTTCCGTTATTCAGAAAACCGCGGTAGCGATAATCCGGGACACCTTCGGCAATTTTGTCAGGTATTCGGCGGCGAGTGAATGGAAATTCCTTTCCGGCAGCGACGCGGCCAGCCTTTCGTTCCCGAAGGAGCCGTATATCGCGTTTGTCCAGGCGATAAAGCCGGGGACTGCTTTTGTGGAAGTGACGGACACGTCAGGCGGCTTGGCAATGAAGGATACTCTCAAAGTAATTGTGAAGGATGATATCGTTTCTGCAAAGTCGCGCGGCGCGCCGCTTGAGTCGTTCGGAACGCATCAGAAACCTATCATCGAATACTACAATCTCTGCGGCCAGAAATTGCCCTCAACCTTGTATGGCATTACCCATGCCGACGGTATTATTCTCGAGCGCGTGATCGAGCCCACGGGCAAGGTGATTATGAGGAAGAGTTTCGTTCCGAATCCCTAACAGGGTGTTGAAAAAGTCTCCCTTTTGTAAACATTTATCCTTATATTATAGGGGAACCCCAACCAAGGAGTATTGATGAGAGGTTCCCAGCCAGCCCAAGGCGGTATGTTCAGCTTCGTTTCTCCGGATTCCCGAGTGCCGGCAACGCACCCGCTTCGTCGTGTCAAACAGTTTACGGACATAGCGCTGCGCCGCCTTTCTCGTGACTTTGAGGCGATGTACAGCCGGATGGGGCGCCCTTCGATACCGCCGGAATGGCTTTTGAAAGCACAGATATTGATGGCTTTGTTTTCGATACGGTCGGACCGGTTGTTTTGCGAGATGCTGGACTATAACATTCTGTTCCGATGGTTTCTTGACATGGATCTGGATGCGGCATCGTTTGATCATAGTGTGTTTTCGAAGAACCGAGATCGACTTATGGAACAGGAGATTGCGCACCGGCTGATGCAGGAAATCGTGCGTCTTGCTCGTTCCGAAGAGTTGTTGTCCGATGAGCATTTCACGGTTGACGGCACGTTGATTGAAGCCTGGGCATCGATGAAGAGCTTCAAGCGAAAAGACGCGGAATCGGCGAACAAGACTGACGATGATCGGAGTAATCCGTCGGTTGATTTCCACCATGAGAAGCGAAGCAATGAGACACATCAGAGTTCGACCGATCCAGAGGCGCTGTTGGCTCGGAAGAACAAGAGAACGGGAGCGCAGCTGGCGTATTCCGGTCACGTGCTGATGGAAAACCGAAATGGGTTGTGTGTTGATATCGCCATTGCGCCAGCGACGGGGACAGCGGAACGGGATATGGCGCTTGAGCTGATAAAGCATGAACGCAGGCGCGGAAAACGCCGGATGAAGACGGTGGGTGCAGACAAAGGGTATCATGCAACCGAATTTATCAAGAGCCTGCGACGCCTGCACGTGAAGCCTCACATTGCCGAGAAGGCCAACACTTCGCTTAAAGGGTTGGATGGAAGAACGACTCGGCATAAGGGATACAGCGTAAGTCAACGGAAACGAAAACGGGTTGAAGAGATATTTGGGTGGATCAAGAGCGTCGGTGGCCTGCGGAAAACTCGGGTAAGAGGAATACGAATCAACCAGACTGTTGCCTACGTGGTTGCCGCAGCGTACAACTTGATACGCATGGTTAAGTTGATGCCGCAAACGGTGGGGGCAGCATGAGAATGGCCTGGGAATCCGGGGAAATGCCTCGGAACGAGGCAGGTAAAACCTCTCTGACATATGTAAAGTTGAAGTTAGGTTCATAAAAAATCAACAAGAGCGCTTCTGTTAGGACTATTTCAACAACCTGCTAGGGTTCGAAGAATCTCCGTCCCGCGGGACGGGATTCTTCAATTCACGAGCGGCCCGGAGGCCGAGGGATGAGGCTAAGCTGGATGCCCGCAGGCCGGCATTTCGATACGATGCTTCGCATCTACTCAATGTCCTGCGGGGCAATAACCGTTCGTCGAGTGGCCCGGGCGGAGCACGGGCTGTATCGAGACGAACGGCGCGGGCCGGTAACCCGGACGTCGAGTGTGCCGCATGAAATGCGGGACGTATCGAGACGCCCGGGAAGGAATGTATCGAGGCGAGCGACACGGGCTGTATCGAGACGCCCGGTGTGAGGATAATGCTATGAAAGGGTGGATGTACATTCTTGAATGTGCCGACGGCACCTATTACACCGGCAGCACAAAGGATCTCGAAAAGCGGGTTTGGGAACACGACAATTTTCTTGGTGCAAATTATACGAAGAAGAAACATCCCGTGAAGCTGGTTTACTGCGAAGAATTTTCCAGAATCGACGAGGCGTTTTATCGCGAGAAGCAGGTGCAGAGCTGGAGCCACGCGAAAAAGAAAGCGCTGATCGAAAAACGGAACAACGAATTGCATTCCCTTGCGAAGAAGGATTTCTCGGGACAATAACCGTTCGTCGAGTGGCCCGGGCGGAGCACGGGCTGTATCGAGACGAACGGGGCGGGACCGTGACCCGGACGTCGAGTGTGCCGCATGAAATGCGGGCTGTATCGAGACGCCCGGGACGGGCCGGCATTTCGATACGATGCTTCGCATCTACTCAATGTCCGGCGGGGCAATAACCGTTCGTCGAGTGGCCCGGGCGGAGCACGGGCTGTATCGAGACGCCCGGGGCGGGCCGGTAACCCGGACGTCGAGTGTGCCGCATGAAATGCGGGACGTATCGAGACGCCCGGAAAGGAATGTATCGAGACGAACGTATAGAAAGGAATACCTTATGAAAGACAGGAATCGCGTATGCCCGGTTGAACTGGCCGGAGGCCTCGATAATACGATCCGTCGTTGGTTGCAGAATCCGAGGAAAATTCTGGGACCGTATTTGCACCAGGGAATGACCGCTCTTGACATAGGCTGCGGACCGGGTTTTTTCACTGTTGAAATGGCAAAACTGGTCGGCACATCCGGCCATGTTACTGCCTGCGATCTGCAGGAGGGGATGCTCGAAAAAATGAGGGTAAAGATCCAGGACACCGAATTGGCCGACCGGATCACCCTGCATAAAACCGGTAAGAATGAAATCGGCATCCATGAACGCGTGGATTTTATTCTTGTGTTCTATATGCTCCATGAAGTTCCGGGCCGGGAGGCCTTTTTAAAGGATATCAGGTCATTGCTCAAAGAAAACGGAAGGGTCCTGATCGTGGAGCCGAATTTTCATGTGTCAAAAAGTGACTTCAAGGAAACGATCAAAAAGGCGGAAACGGCCGGGTTTACCGCAATGCAGGGTCCGAAAGTGCTGATGAGCAGGTCGATAATCCTGGCCATTGCGCACGATGAGGACGGTCACCATGCCGTTTGACCTTGACCGTATGCATTCACCCCAGGTCCTCACCTGGATAATCATACTGATGATCTACGGTTTCCTGGAAATCGGCATCGGTCTCCGCAACCGGGGCGGCTCGCGGCGTAAAAAAGTCCGCGATGTGACGTTCTATACGGTTACCGTTCCTTCCATGGCCGCCCTGTACGGCGCCCTTGCGGAAGCCATGCTCAGAAATCATTCAATTCCCGCAGCATGGTTCGTCGCCGGCTGCCTGATACTGGCAGGGGGAATCGTCCTGCGCATCACTGCACTCCTGCAACTCGGCTCCGCTTTTTCCACCAAGGTGGAACGATCCGAAGGCCAAAAGCTCTATACAAAAGGGATTTACGGTGTTATCCGTCATCCGCTGTATTGCGCAACCCTTCTCCAGGTCTTAGGGACGGGAGTGATGTTTCATTCAATGTTCGCATTCATCCTGCTGCCGTTTTGCGTGGCAGGGATTCTGATTCGCATCCGAAAAGAAGAGCGGTTTATGGCCGCCGAGTTTTCCGAATATGTGTCGTATTCGAAATGGACACGCAGGCTGGTGCCGTGGATATATTAAAAAGAGACACCGCCGCCGTGCCGGAAATAATAATGGACAAGTGCTATTGGATGGCTGAGCCGGGTGACCCCAAAGTAAGTTTATTTGCGAGAATCCAATCTTCGGCTGTGGGGCACCCAGAAATCAAGGGTAAGATGCGGGCGTTCCCCCTCGCAGGGCTCGGGTCGGCCCTCCCTCCAGGCCACCCCTTCGGGCGCTTCCAAGGGTCGTCGGCTGTCGGCCTCGGTGCTGCCTGCCGCGAAGGCGCGTTGTCTCGATACGCCGCTCCCCGAGTGTCCCGCCGGGATGTATCGAGGGGAGCGGCACTCGACTACCGCGCCGCGGTCAGGCAGCACTGTGCTTCTGCACACCTTACGGTCCTGCCTAACGCAAAAAGCAAGCATGCTAAACCAGCCTTGGCTTTTGCTAACCGGGTGTTTCTAGTGTGCGCGCAACAGAAGGATCGGATTTGCCAAGGGTACATCCACGCTGCACACGCTCAGCAAACCAGAATCATATTTGGCGGCGGGGCCCCCATTCTTTTACTCTACCCGCCTACAATACCGCCGAAGGATTCATTTTTGGAAATCGAAGCATCTTCCGCTTATATCTTTCATACCCTGCCCGCGCGATCATGGCGGCGTTGTCGGTGCATAAGGCCGGTGACGGAAAGAAAACCTTGTCTCCGAAACGGGAGACCAGGGTGCGGCGCAATTCCCCGTTGCAGGCAACGCCGCCCGCCACGCCGATGGTGCCGATGCCCGTCTGCCCCGACGCGGCCGCAAGGTTCCTGGCCAGGGAGTCCACAATCGCCTTCTGGAATGCACGGCAGATTCCCGCCCTGTTCTGTGCGGTCCACGCTTCGCCTTTTTCTTCGCAGAAGTATTTGACGGCGGTCTTGAGGCCGGAAAAACTGAAATCGAGCGCCGGCCCGCCCATCCGCGCAACGGGAAAGGATGGTTCGTCGCCGCGGGCTGGATCCAAAGCCTCCTTCAGAGCCTCCTGTTCAATCGCGCGTCCGGCGGGGTAGGGAAAGCCGAGGAGTTTTCCTATTTTGTCAAATGCCTCGCCCGCCGCGTCGTCCACGGTCCGGCCCAGGCACCGGTATCTGCCGAAATCGTCCACACGGTAGATTGCGGTGTGCCCCCCGGACACGATGAGCGCCAGGAAGGGGTAGGTAATGTCGGGATGTTCGAGAAACAGGGAACAGAGGTGGCCTTCCAGGTGATTGACGCCCGTCACGGGGATGCCGAATTGGCAGTGAAATCCGAGGGCAAAACCGATCCCCACAAGGAGGGCGCCCGCAAGCCCGGGGCTGTCCGTCACCGCGATGCAATCCACTGCGTTGCAGGCGATCTTGTTGTTGACAAAAAGTGATTTCGCCAGAACGTCCACTTTGGCGATGTGCGCCCGCGAGGCCAGCTCAGGCACCACGCCGCCATACGCGGAATGAACGCCCTGGGTAAAGACCTCGCTTGCAAGGATGTTGCCGTCAACGAGAAGGGCAACCGAAGTCTCGTCGCACGATGTTTCAATACCCAGGGTGAGCATAGCGGCTTACTCCCTCGTGCGGCCGGTAAGGCATGTTGCGATCAGGATCCACACTACCTCCTCCAAAAAAAATAAGTTCCGCTTGCAAATCGTCGCAATCAATTAAGGACAAATCTGACTTGCCGGTTATGTACATAATCGGGCATAAGTACACTTTTATGACAATTTGTTTCATTACGTCAAATCAGGACCGAGTTAGTAATGCATTGATATTAAAACCAAAAGCTTGATTGCCATCCTTGGCATGATCGTGGCTTCACTATAAGGCGGAGATTATGGGTGTCTCATTCAAAATACTTGTAGTCGAAGATAACCCCGCAGCGCAGGAGGCTCTCAAGCGTTCATTGTCTCGGCTCGGATGCGAAGTTTTTGCGGTTGACACTGCCGAAACAGGGATTGAAGAGCTTAAGAAGGCCCGCTATGATGCTGTTTTTGCGGCCCTGTGCGTGAGAGAAAAAGGTGCGCGAAGCGTTGCGCGCTGGGTCAAGAACAATTCTCAACAGACGAAGTTTTTTGTGGTCACGGGCTGGAAAGGCGATCTTGAGACCAATCTTCTTCACATGGACGGGATTCATGATGTTATTCGTAAGCCTCTGATATTTACGGAAATAAGAGATAAGTTACTTGAGTACCTTGGATAGATCGGTACAATAATTATGGCCCAAACAACAAATGTATCATGCGTGGAATGCGGAAAGAAGCTTCAAAAGGACGAGTTTGAGTCCGGCTTTTGCGCTGAGTGTAACGCCAAAGTTGAAAACGACTTGCTCATTCTCAGCGAAAGCGAAGGGGACAATTTCGCGTTCCTCGCAGACCTCGCAATCTGACATTTCTTTGGCTCATTCTTCTTGAGCACAAATAAAGTGGAATGACGCAGCGTAATCACTATCCACGGCCGGATCTTCCTGTAAGAAATATTTATTTTTTTGCATTTCCCGCGTAATATTGTTATATTATGGTTGGATAAAAAGGCGGTTGTTGAGGGGCTGTGAACTATGAAGAAAATGGTCATTGCAACATTCTCAATCCTGGCCCTCGCGGTATTTTCCTTTTCTCAGGCTCCTGTTTCAACCGACGACTCGCTCAAGATCTCTTCGCAATCGCAATCTGTCAATTTGGGCAAGAAGACCATCGTTACGCCGAAACCTCCCACCAACTGGTCGAAAATAAAGGATCTTTTCAGATAGGGTTCTCCTGTCCGGAATAAGAAAGGGGAATGCGTCGCATTCCCCTTTCTTATTCCGGAAAACGACTTTTCCCGCTACGGTTTCCATTCCATGTCTGATTCCTGGCCATACAGGCGCGGGGTGATGGTGCCGATACTCACCGAAAATCCGAATTCCTGGACCGGCGCCCTGGCGTTGAACTGGACCTTTGGCCCCGCCGTAAGTTCCAGGGAAAGGTACAAGAGGTTCTTGGTGCCGAGGTTTGCCGACGGAAAGTAGTCGACGGCCAGCCAGCCCCGGACGTTGTTGACATTTGAATAGGCGCCCTGCTTCCCGGTATAGTCGGTGGTTTTCCCCTCAATAAGGTATACTTCCGACCCGGCGGTCACGTATCCGAAGCCGGGGATATGAAATTGAAACCCCAGGGCGCCGGCCGCGTCGGTCCCGCCGTAGGTCGTGCCCGAGCCGTTCTTGGATGAGAAGACGTTTCCCTGCACTATGCCGATCAGGGACATCACGTTGTTGAAGAAAAACGGCGTTCCAAGTTTGAGATGGCCGCCGCCGGACAGGCCGTAGCCGCCGTGGAACACGCCGAAGGTGTCGGTGGCGGTGGTGTCGCCTGCCACGTCCATCTGGGTTGTCCCGCCGTCGATCCCGAAGTTCAGGAAAGAAAATGGGGAATAGGACAGGCGCGCCTGGACCCGGTTCATAATGCTCGGGACCGTGCCGTTGGTGATGGAGTTTCCTCCAAGGTCGTACGATGCGCCGATGGACAGGCGCGCAGGCGGAATCAGCACTGCCGGGTCCGCCAGGTTAGCCGCGTGGGCAGTGCCGCACGCCAATGCGATGGCGCCGATAAGGCGCAGCGTTTCTTTCAAGGGCATCCTTTCTTTTCTCATATCAATGCACGATGCCGGTATCGCTGATGACAGGCAGCAATTGCGTCACAGGGTATTGAGGAGAAACTCCCTGGCATTCGGCCCATACCGTCACCTCGACTTTGTTGGCATTCGATTGTCCATAGATGATTACATTCGCCGCTTTTCCGTTCTGGGTCTGGATGGTTCGAGCTATCGACACCGCAGGATCGGGCTGAGCATAGGGTTGAGCGCTCCAGCTGAAATCATATGACCCGAGCGCCTTTATGAAATGAGCGCCATTAGCGTATGCGGAATCCATAGCGTCAAGAACCCTCAACAGCGCGGAATCGGAAGACGATATCGGCTGCTTATAATACAATTTTACATAAGCAGAGTCATTTTTCAGCATGGTGTAATTCGAAAGATATACGGGGTCGGTCAAAGGCTCTATCGGGTCCCAAACGCCGTCTCCATTCAGGTCCGCGAATTGGATCTTCCCGTTACTGCAAACATGCACCTCTTCAACCGGAGTACCATGCCTGTTGAATTCCCGTATTCCGTCGTGGTTAATGTCAATATAGGGCGGACCCGGATCGTAAATGCAGTCGCCGTTCAGGTCCTCGCCGCGAGGCAGAGTACCGCTGCAACTGTTGGTGTAATCCAGGAAAGGAAGCGTAGCGGAAATGGTGTCAATGTAGGGATTGCAGGCGAATGCGCCCCCGCTCACTTCTTCCACCCATCGTGGGACGAGTTTCTTATATACGAATCCCGACGCCTGAAGGCTGAATGTTACCACGGTGCCGTCCGCCACCGGGTTCCCGTTGATATCCGTGACTATTGCGGCACAGGGCAGCCCAAAGGTGCCGTCCTGATAATCCACGCCCTTCAAGAGATTGACGCCCAGCGAAACCGTATACGGAGGGCCGGCTATGGTGAACAGCACGGTGTCTGATTTTACTCCGGAAACGTTGCTTGCCACAACCCCCACTCCGTGAAACACGCTTTGCGCCGTTCCGGCAAGAAGATAGGAAATGGCCGAGCCGTCGCTTGCGGTGACTACCGTTGGTGGATTAAGGTTTTCACCGCCGCCGGGTCCGCTGATCATATTAAAGGAAATGTGTTCGTTCTGGACCCTGTTGTTGAGCGAATCGTACGCTACGGCGGTCAGTTGCGCTTTCCCTCCGTTCGTCGAAATCACCGCAGGCGTGCCGATCAGCACGATTTTCCTCGTTAGCGATGCGGTAAAGTAGAGTTGGAACGAAGCGGTCGTGACTTCGGACAAGGTCTTTGCATAGGCGGAAACCGTTGCCGTACCCGCAAACCCGGGGTTCTTCACGTAAAAAACGATCTTGCCGTTGTTTGCCGGAACAAGCGTGAACTGTTTTGCAAAGATGGTATCGTTGTTGAAGCTGCCCATGGAGACGCTTATGGCGATTGTCGCGTTCTGCACCGGCGTGGTTTTGTCTCCCAGAAGATAGGCGACGAACAGCGCGGTGGAATCCTTCCCGTTTGCGATGCAGGGCTGCAAGGCCGTGGTGTCCACGGCCAGGTAATTGGAGGAATAGGTTATGGCGACTTTTTGAAACGCGCCCGCAGACACGATCTGTATGCTGTCGGTGCCGCTGCCCCTGCCGTACACTTTGCAGTACGCTTCGCCCCGGTTGTCCGTCACCGAATCCGGTTTGTAAATAAACGTGCTGTCCTGCTGCTTGGAGAAATTGATGGGCTCGCCCACGATGGGGTTTTTTGCCGCGTCGACCAGCGTGATCGAGATGGTGCTGGAGTCCTTGCCGTTGGCATTGATGCTTGTCGGGTTCGCGCTTGCGGTCAACTGGACGCCGGAGAACACCACCTGCACCGTAACGAATTTGGTCTGGTCTTTCGCCAGCGTGGCGGTCACCGTTGCGGTCGTGTTTCTGCGGTCGCTGGTAAGGAGGGCAATGGCCCTTCCGTTGACGTCCGTTACCGCAAGGGCCGTCACCATGCCGGCGTTGGTGGTGAAAAAGATACTGTCTCCAACCATCGGGTTATTGGTCGCGTTCTTCACCTGGACCGTGATGGTGGACTGGCTTGTTCCGTCCGCCTGGATAACGGTGGGGATCGCGTTGACGACCATGGTCCTTGTCGACATGAACGTCAGAGAAGTTGTGGCCGAGGCCAGATCGGTGGTCGTATTGAACGCGGTGACCTGGAGCGTCATGGTGCATTCGTAGGGCAGGGCAAAGATGGTCACGGCGCATTTCCCCGAGGAATCGGTCTTGGTGAGGATATAATCGGTTGTGTCCGCACCGCCGGCCTGTTTGAACGACCGTTGCACCTGCACCGCTTTGTTTGCAAGCGGCGCGCCGTTGCCGCCTGTAAACAAGACGTGCAGCACGGTGGAAACGGATGTGTTTGCCTGCAGGACTTTGTCGTCCAGCGAAACCACAAGGGAAAGATCGGTCACGTTTATCCTGATGCTTGAGGATGCGCCGGCGGACAAGACGCTCACCGAGTCCGTTCCGGTCGTGTTGCCCTTCACCACGCATTGCGCATTGCCCAACGGTCCGGTAACCGTGTCTTTGGAAACAAACGTCAAATTCGATCCCGTGCCCTTTCCCAACTGGAAGAATATCGGCGAGTAGGGGATCGGCACGTTCGAGCCGTTGACAAGATACGCGGTGATCGTGGTCTGGCTGCCCGGTTTCAGGTTCGTTGAATCGGCCTGGAGCAAAATGGCCACGCCTTTGAAAATGACCTTGGTTTGCGCGGTCTGGGTGCGGTCGGAAACAAGGTACGCGGTCACGTAGGCGGTGTCGTTGACATTTGCGCTTGTGAGCACGGCCTCTGCGACGCCCTGGGAGTTTGTTGCCGATTGTCCAGACCCGGAACAGCCGGTTGACGATCCCATTATCAGGCCCGCGCTGGAAATGAACTGGACGCATTGGCCGGTAACCGGGTTGTTGTTCGCGTCCTTGAGCATCACGTCGATGGTCGTGTTGTCCTTGCCGTCGGCCTTGAGCACCGGCTCCGTCGGCGTAATGGTCATCCGCCTTTGGATCGTGGTCGGTGTGTTGGTGACCTGGATGCTCAACTGCGCCTCGGTGTACCCGCACACCACCGTAAGGGTCACAACGGCCTTCGCGCTGTCCATCATCTTGAGGACCGCGCGGCCCCTCGAGTCGGTAAAGAGGCTCTCGGCGGAAATCCAGCCGGACGATGAAGCGCACAGCACTCGTGCATCGGTAAAAGGAATCATGTGCGTGCTGTCCGTCATGACGGCGATGGCGATTGAGAGCGTTTCCCCGATTCCCACGTATTGGCTGTCCGGTATGAGAATGATAAAAGGCACCAGCGCGGTAGTGCCGGGGCCTGTTGTGGGACCGGTGACGGCGAGCGATCCGTTGTCGTCCTTTATGGTGCACAGCACCAGAAAACAAATCACGCTGAGGGCGGCAAGGCCGGCCAGAATCCGAACTGTTTTCACGGTAGACTCCTTCTTGATGGTATGCTGCGAAATTGACCCGCTGTCACGGCAGTTGCCCCGCAGGGAACATCGTCGCACTCGTGGTTGATGCGCACATGCCGGGGCTGCATTTTCACCGTTTTCTTTTTCACCCGGGGAATCGAGAAAATGATATATTCTTGTCGGTCACGGAGCAGCGCCGGAATCGATCCCGCGCAGGGACAACTCGATGGACCGGAGCGCCCCGGCCGTTCATCGTGTAAAGTATACCAATTCAATGGCACGGAAATCAATACCTTTGATCATCAGGACTACTTTTTCCGGGAGAACGGCTCGATGGTCGTGCAGCGGGGAATAAGGGTCCGTTGTGTCGCCCGCGGTTCGCCCGCGTGGACAGGCGGCCTCAGGAAGGGTGATGTGATCCTTGCCGTCAACGGACGCGCAACGGCCGACGAGATTGATTTCAGGTTCGGCACCGCGCAGCCGGTTTCGCATTGTGCGGTCCGCCGCAGCGGCCGGACCATCCGCGCCCGGCTCGAGCGGCCGCACAACACCGGGCTCGGGGTCCGCTTCGCCGACGCGGCCCTTTCGCGGTGCGCAAATCATTGCATTTTCTGCTTCATAGACCAATTGCCCGCGGGGTTGCGCACAACCCTGTACGTCAAGGACGAGGATGTCAAGCACTCCTTTGTCAACGGGAACTACGTGACGCTCGGCGCCCTCACCGACGGCGACCTCCATCGCCTCTGCCGCCTCGGCCTGTCGCCGCTCTACGTGTCGGTTCACGCGACCGACAGGCGGGTGCGGCAACGGATGCTGGGCAACAAAAAAATCGGCGACATCATGCACCAGCTCCGTTTTCTTGAAAAGAACGGGGTCCGGTTTCACGCGCAGATCGTGGTGTGCCCCGGGTTCAACAACGGAGCGGTGCTGGCGCAGTCGGTCCGCGACCTGTGCACGTTCACGCGGGGGCTTGCGTCGCTCGCGGTCGTACCGGTGGGGCTCACCAGGCTGCAGCGGAAAATGCTGGCGCCCGTGGACCGCATGGAGGCCCGCCGTATTTGCGTTACGGTGAACCGGCTCGGCGACCGGGACATGCGGCGCGCCGGCACACGGAGGGTTTTTCTCGCCGACGAAATGTTCATCCTTGCCGGTCTCCCTATTCCCCCGCGGCGTTACTACGAAGATTACCCGCAACTGGAAAACGGCATCGGTCTCGTACGGATGCTGCTCGAAGAGTGGCGCGGGGTGAAGCGGCGGCTCTCCGCGCACGGGGAGACGCGCGCGCCCGGGGTGACGCGCGCGCACGGACGGAAGGTGCTGATTGTCACATCGGAGTCCGCCTACCCGTACCTTGCGCGCATCGCGCGGGAGATTTCGCTCCGCGTCGCGGGCGCGCGGGTCGCCGCGGCCGCCGCGAAGAACCTCTTTTTCGGGGGCGGGGTCACGGTGGCCGGACTGCTCACCGCGCGCGATATCATACGAACCATAAAGAAGACCGGCGGACGCTGGGACCGGGTGATACTTCCTTCGGTTGTCCTTAACCACCGCGGCTGCACGCTTGACGGATACTCTATGCGGCGCATCGGAAAAGCGACCGGCGCCACCGTTATGGCGCTCCGATCCACCGCCGAACTGGCGCAACTCTTATGAGCCCTCAAGCGGAACCGGGGCCTGCCCGTCTCAACAAATACCTCGCAAGCTGCGGGTTGGGATCCCGGCGCGCGTGCGACCTGATCATCGCCGCGGGAAGGATCTATGTAAACGGCGAAAAGGCGGCCGTGGGCGCAAAGGTTGTTCCCGGGCGCGACCGCGTCGAATATCTGGGCAGGAAACTTTCACCGGTTGAATCCTTCCGGTACCTTGCCTATCACAAACCGCAAAGCCTCATCGTCACCAAAAATGATCCCGAAGGGCGGGCAACCATTTACGATGCCCTCAGGGAAATCGGGTGCAACGCCGACAGCCTCAACTACGTGGGGCGCCTCGACGTCGCCTCCGAAGGATTGCTGCTGCTCACCAATGACGGCGGCCTCATCCATGCGCTTACGCACCCCCGGTATCACATAAAGAAGGTCTACGAAGTCAGGATTGACAAGCAATGTACGGATGCCGACGCCGCCGCGATGACGGGCGAGGGCATCGAATCCGAAGGACAGGTGCTGCGCGCGGGCGAGGTGTGCCGGATGCCGCAGGACCGGCAGTTCTGGTACCGGGTTGCCTTGTACGAGGGCAAAAAGCGCCAGATACGGCGCATGTTCGAGGCGCGCGGCTATACGGTGGTCCGGCTCAGGCGCACCCAGTTTGCGTCCGTTAAGCTCGGCGATCTTGCGCCGGGCGCCGTGCGGGACCTTTCCGGCCGCGAAGTGGACGCGCTTCGCGCGGCAGGTTTTCCCCCCGGTTCGGGCAAATGATTTTCCTGTCGCGGATGTGGTTTGCATTTGCATTTTGCCTGGCGCGACCCTATACTGTAGCAGGCGCCGCGCGGCGCCGGGAAGAATCCACCCAAGGAAGCCATGCACTCAAATCCACCGGACGGCCTGCTGCTGCCCCAGTTGTTGGGCCATCCCGACGGCATTGTGGTGGTCGACGAGGCGGGCATTGTCCGTTTTGCCAACCCGTCCGCGCAGCTTTTTCTCGGCCCGGGCGGCAGATCGCTTGAGGGAAAAACGCTGGGCGTGCCGGTGCTGCCGGGAGAAACCGTGGAGTATCAAGCCGGCGGCCGGACCCTGGAGGTGCGGGCGGCCCGCACCACCTGGGGCAACGGCCGCGGCATGCTTGTCGCCCTGCGCGATATCACCCAACGCAAGCTGGCCGATGGGCAGCTTGCCGCTGCGCTCAGCGATCTCAGGCTTGCCCTGGCCTCCGAAAAAGTGCTGCTCGACGAGCTTGACAAAAAGAACAAGGAACTCACCGAACTTTCGATCACCGACGCGCTCACCGGCCTGTACAACCGCCGGTTCATCCAGGAACGCTTCGAATTCGAATTCAAGCGCGTCAAGCGCTATGGCGGCACGCTGTCGTGCATGATGATCGACATCGACCATTTCAAGGCGTTCAACGACACCTACGGCCACCGCTGCGGCGACTTCGTGCTGCAGGAGCTTTCCACGCTGTTCAAGTCCCATTCGCGCGAAGTCGACATTTGCGGGCGGTACGGCGGGGAGGAGTTTCTCATCCTCGCCAGCGTCGCGCTCGACTACTCGCTGCAATACGCCGCGAAACTCCACGCGGCTATCGACGGCCACGTGTTCGTCTTCGAAGGCAGGAGCCTGCACGTGACCGTAAGCATCGGCCTGGCCGACGTGCGGCCCGGCATGAAAGATCATCGCGAACTCATCGACCGGGCCGACCGGGCGCTGTACCAGGCAAAGGAGGACGGCCGCAACCTGATACGGGTATGGAAAGAGAATCCCGACGGCGGGAACGTTCCGGTGGACCATGTTTCCGTGCAGGAACTCAAGAAGGACCTGGCGCGCCTGTCCAGCCGGATGTGGGTCACCTACATGGAATACACCAACGCTCTTGTCAAGGCCGTCGACGCCAAGGATCCCTTCACACGGGAGCATTCCCAGAACGTGTCCGCGACGTCGGTGGAGATCGCGCGGGAAATGGGGCTGTCGGACGTTGAGATCGAGGTCATCAAGTGCGCGGGGCTGCTCCACGACGTCGGAAAGATCGCGGTGAACCGGGAAATTCTTGTCAAAAAGGAGCCGCTCACCGCCGGGGAATACGAATTGCTCAGGAAGCATCCCGTTATCGGCGTCGGCATCCTCAGGGACATCCGGTTTCTCGAAAAAGAGATTCCTCTCATCCTGTATCATCACGAACGGTTTGACGGCAGAGGGTATCCGCACGGCCTCAAAGGGCGGGAAATTCCCTTCGGCGCGCGCATCCTTGCCGTGGCCGACGCATTCGACGCCATGACCTCGGGAAGAGGATACAAGGACAAGGTGTCCACGGAGAAGGCTATCGGCGAGCTGGTGCGGGGGAGCGGAACGCAATTCGCGCCCGACGTGGTGGAGGCGTTTGTAAAAATCCTGGAAAAGAAGCGTCATGCGTGTTGCCTCATAATAAAAGGTAACCGAAGGGTCAGATTCGATGCCTCACAAATGAGGTAACCGTAACAAGGTTGAAAATGGTTTTGAGTTTTCTTTCGATAGTCTTTTTTAATTGGAATGGATTGAGAGCACGGTGGGTCAGTTCAAGGCTTTGCTTGACTTCTGAAGCTATGTAAGGTGATTCAACGATTCTTTGATAGGGAGTTTTCGGTTCTTCATAGGTCTTGCGGTATCGAGATCCTATCCGGATTTTAGATTTGAGTTTCAGCGATGGACAGAAGTGGTTTTGATAGAGAGACCACTCGTTGGCATAGAGGTCGTTAATGAGGGGAAGCGTGTCGGGGTTTTCGATCCGATCATAACCAAGCATGTGCCTGGCCTGCGCCCAGTTTTTCTGTTCGACATGGGCGTTGTCGTTTTTCTTGTAGGGACGTGACCGGGTGAACTTTACAGGGTCTTGTCGCACGGCGAAGTAGCGTTCGAGATGATAGTTGAGGAACTCGGACCCGTTATCACAGTCAAAGCCACGCAGGGCAAAAGGTATTCGTCGTTCGATGTCTTTAACCTGCTCAATGACACCCTGGGAGCCCTTATTCCACACAGCACGGCCTTCGGTCCAAGCAGTATGGATGTCAGTCATGATAAGGCTCCACACAAATTCTCCGGCAAGGCTGGTGCCGCAATGGGCAACCGTATCCGCCTCCATGAATCCAGGCTGGGTAATATCCCAGTTGTCGGTACGGATGGGGATTTGATTGCGCAGCATGGAGCCGGGCTTGGTGCCGCACAATCCCTTGCCCATACGCGTACGTAAAGGGCATAGGACGCGGTCAAGCGTGGAGCGGCTGACAGAGAGGAGCCGCGCACGGACTTCCTCGGAAAGCAGTTCAAAGGATTGTTCGTAGAATGGCAGCCATACTGGAATGACAACCTTAAGGCGGCGAGAGCACATGAAATCAGAGGCTTTCCAGATGTACTGTAACGCCTTAATAAAAAGCGGTTCAGCATATAAGGGTCTTCTTCCACGCTTGGCTTTTTGTTTCTGTTTGCGTTTTCCAAGTAGCCGGATAGCGTACTTGCGATTGTATCGGCAAATCGCACAAAACTCATCGAGAATCTGCTTTTTGCCGGCTCTGTTGGAATGGGCATATCGTTGTCGTATCGCTTCCCGATATGCTTCTTTTTCTTTGTGCCCCATAGTGGTAACCCCCTTTTTTCTTGGGTTACCTTAATTATGACCTAAATCCGTGAGAAAAACTTTGGCATTTTGATGATTTTTCGTGTAGATTAAGGGTGAATGGTGCTTGACTAAATGGCAGTTCACATTATTCACCCGGAAGGTGTCATGCCAAAGCCGAGAAAGTTGATAATCACGGAGACGGACGAGTTTCTGACCAGCCATGGTGGAATGGCAATGATCGGGATGCTTGCGGAGCGATCCGGTTTGCGCGAGCGTGTTTCGCAGGTTACTCCGGACAAGAAGAGCGGGAGTATAAGCACCGCGGACGCGCTGCTGACCATGACGGGGCTTTTGTGTCTTGCCAAACCAGACTTTGACGGGGTCGAGCAGTTTCGTGAAGACGACTATTTTCAGGAGATGCTTGGATTGAAAGCGGTTCCTTCCGAGGCTACACTGCGGCAGCGAATGGACGAAACGGGCCTGACCGTTCAAAACGCAGTCCTTTCCGCTTCGGCGTCCCTGTTGAAAAAAGCAGCGCCACGGCTCACCGCCTGCTTTGGACCGTATATTCCGATTGACGCTGACGTATCTCCTTTTGACAACAGTGGTTCTCATAAGGAAGGCGTAAGCTGCACGTACAAGTTGTTCGAGGGATATTCTCCGATGCTTGCCTACATAGGCGTGGAAGGCTACCTGCTGAACGCGGAGTTGCGCGAAGGGAAACAACATTGCCAGGAAGGAACTCCGGAGTTTCTGCGCAAGACCATAGCCCTTGCTCGAAAAATAACGGATCGTTCGATCCTTGTGCGTCTTGATGCCGGACATGACGATATTGAAAACATGCGAGTCTGCCGCAAGGAAAAGGTCGATTACATAATCAAACGGAACATACGCAGGGAATCTATTGACGAATGGCTCGTGGATGCTCAAGCGCTCGGTGACTGGCGTCATCCTCGTGAAGGCAAGACCGTGTACGTTGGTGAGACAATACGGGAAAGAAACGGCGAAAACATGCGCGTTGTGTTCGAGGTGATCGAACGGACAATCGACCGCGACGGAAACGCCTTGCTGCTGCCGGATGTAGAGGTTCACACGTGGTGGACGAGCCTGAGCAGACGCAACGCCGGCCCGGACGACGTTATTGCAGCGTACCGGGATCATGGCACCAGCGAGCAGTTTCACTCGGAGCTGAAGAGTGATATGGCGCTGGAGCGGCTTCCCAGCGGGAAGTTCACGACCAACGCATTGGTGTTGACGTTGGCGGTTCTTGCGTTCAACATGCTGCGGCTCTGCGGCCAAGTTGGAATCGACAAGGGGTACGTGCCGCGTAAGAAAGTTGCACGCCGGAGATTGCGGAAGGTCATTCAGGATCTTATGTACATAGCAGCACGCGTGATAACGCATGCCCGCCGGTTGATGCTTGCCCTGTCGCGGCGGAATCAACTCCGCATAGCGTGGACGCAAACGTATCTGGCGTTCGCCACGGATGGCTGACCTAAGGAGAGCAATAAACGGAAATAGACCCGTAACCAAACAAACGTCGCCACCGACACGTTGAGTGTATTTGTCAACCATGGGGTCAGAAGCGCAAATCATAGTGGAATCACCCCGGCAACAACTTATCAAGAAGCCTTAGCAACCATATTCGTTCTTGTCAACGCCGTCAATTTGTTTTTAATAACCTTATCTCACGGAATCAGGTATGAGGCAACGAATCAATTGGTGCGTGTTTCGATTAAGCCTTCGGTTACATTTAATTTGAGGCAATGCGCATGGCGCGGAACACTAGAAAATGCGTGCAAATTCGGTGTGATTGTGGTACTGTGTAAGGGCGGCGGCAGCAAGGCCGGCGCTATAACCATTTTCGGTAAGGAGAGCGTGTGGAGGAGCGAATGAAGATGAAGATCGAGTCGGTCGACGACGTAAGCGTTGTCTTCATAGACGGAAATGTCCTGCAGGAAAGCGTTCCGATCTTCCGTGTCAAGCTTCTGGAGCTTGTCGAAGAGGGAAAGGTGAAGATCGTCCTGGACATGGTTGCATCCAACTATATCAGCAGCATGTGCCTCGCAACCATCGTGGATGTCAAGAAGCGGCTCAACGAGTTGTCGGGCGACCTGAAACTTGCCCGCGTCAACAAACTCGTAAGAAATCTTCTCGAAACAACGAGCCTCATCAAGAAGATAGAAACCTACAACGACGTTGACGCGGCCGTAAAATCGTTTGCCAAGAAGGAATAATCCGGCGGTGCGCCGGCCGCGGTGCCGGCCGTATCATTGAGCAGCCGTATTCTTTGCAAAGACTCCCGCCGCGGCGGCGATCCGTCTCGTTTTCATTTCGATGAGGAACGGTCCGCGCGAGCGGCAGCTTCACTGCATCCCGCCATTTTCAAGGTTCGATGGCCCTCCCGATTTTATATTAGTGAACACCTCAGTCCTTGCAGTCCTTCTTCCAAAGGAAAGGTTTCCATGAACCGCCACTATTATGATAGTGCAGACCTGGCCGATTTTCCCAATATCGGGGAATTCGCGGAATCCCAGGGAAAAACGTTCTTTGAGTATTATGGCAGCTCCACCGGTGCGGGAAAGCTCTCCGAGCGCGAGAAGTCGCTGATTGCTCTTACCGTTGCGCACACGGAACACTGTCCCTATTGCATTGACGCCTACACCACAAAGTGCCTCTCTCTGGGCATCACAAGCGACGAAATGATGGAAGCGGTCCATGTAGGCGCATCCATGGTTGCGGGCGCCGTGCTGGCGCATGCAACGCAGATGAGAAAGATAATCCGTCAAAAGGAAATGTAGAGTATTCATGCAACGCCTTTCTCGTGCCGACGGCATGCCGGAAATCACGCCCTTTAAAGAAAAGCTGCGGCTCTCCGGCATTTCTCTTCTCAGAAGCCGGAACATAGAAGTGCTTCAAATCAACGTGGGATTGCGTTGCAATCTTCTGTGCAAACATTGCCATGCTTCCGCCGGACCGCACCATACCGAAGCCATGTCATTGCCGACTCTCCAAAAATGCCTGGCCATTGCCTCCTATCCGTCAATAACAACCGTCGACATCACCGGGGGAGCGCCGGAAATGAATGGAAACCTCGAATGGTTTCTAACCGGCGCGGCGCACCTCAAAAAAAGGCTTATTGTTCGTACGAACGCGGTACTCCTGCTTGAAGATGCGTTTTCGCGTCATATCGATCTTTACGCTCGAGCCGGAGTGGAGCTCGCCGTCTCTTTGCCTGATGCGAAAAAGGAAAAATGCGATCGCCAGCGCGGTCCCGGCAGTTTCGACACAATAGTCAGGGCGTTGAAACTGCTGAATGCGCGCGGCTACGGAGCGGAAGGCGGCGGATTGATTCTCGACCTTGTCCATAACCCGGTTGGAGCTTTTCTCCCCGGATCGCAGGACGCGCTTGAAAAAGAATACAAAACCAGGCTTGCGGCGGAGCATGGAATATGCTTCAACCGGCTCTTTTGCCTTACCAACAATCCCATCGGAAGGTTTCGGGACTATCTCTTGAAATCCGAGAATTATGGCGAGTACATGCACCTGCTGGAACGGGCATACAATTCCGACGCGGCAAAAAACGCCATGTGCCGGACCATGCTTTCGGTCGGATGGGACGGCGCACTGTACGATTGCGATTTCAACCAAATGCTGGGCCTCAAGGTCGATCACGGGGCGCCGCGTCATGTGGATGAGTTTGACGCTCAGATTTTGCAGAAGCGGGAGATCGTCATCGACAATCACTGCTATGCCTGCACCGCGGGGCAGGGCTCCTCGTGCCAGGGCGCGGTGCGAAACGGTTGACCCTTTTTGTCTTGGTGCTTGCCTCGATACACCGCTCGCCTCGTGGCCCTTGGGGCCGTATCGAGGCAAGCGGCACTCGGCAAGCGTTTTTGAAGAGTAAAATTTATCGCTTGAGTACTGCTTCCGTTTCCTTATTCACTTTCAAGAAATACAGCCCTGAGGGAAATGACGAAATGTTTACCGTGGTCATTTCGCCGCTCGCCGAAAGGCTCTGTATGAGCCGGCCTTGAATGTTCAAAATCTTTATTTCGGACCTCATCGGGGTTGCTATCGTAACGTAGTTTGTTCCGGATCTCTGATTTATTCGGGCAGCCGATGTCTGAACCGGCTGAGTTATCCCGGCGTTCGACGAAGCCAGATAACGGGCGAGACCCACGTGACCGCCTAAAGAATCAAGACTTACAGTTGCAACCGGTGCACCTTTTGAAGCGGCGTACCAAATAAATGATTCGCTTGTGACTCCTCCCGTGGAAACCGCGACAAGTGCCCACGCTTGTGTAAGGGTGGAATAGTAAAACGCGCTGTCATACACGGTCCTTTGTATTTGTTTCACCCTCAAAGAGCTATATGAACCTGCGGGAGTCGTTACGGTTCCCCAGCCGTCAATGGTATCAAATATCGACAGTTGGGAGATTTGTCTCAGTGAATCGGCGCCAACGTTATTTGACACCACTTCGCGGGGCATGTCAGTCCAGTATGTCAGGTACGCGGCCGGAAGAGGCATCGTCCTTATGCCCGGATTATCAGTAACCGAAAAAGTACCTATCGGCTGAACCGAAATATTGCCCAGCGACAGTAGCGAAGAGGAACCCAAATTCGAATAATAGAATGTCGAATCCGATTCAAATTGGTAGCGAACGGCAAGATTGGAGGTCGGGAAATCCGTAAAATAGGGAGTGGACGAAGGGGACACGCAAAATGTGGTGTCGGCAAATTGCCATTTAGTCGCGCTTAAATCCCAGGTCTGGTTGGCGCCGGCTGAACCCTGTGATACCGTTGGAACAGTATCGAATGCAGTAATAAATACATTTCCCACTTGCGGCATGTCGCTTTGGATCAAGGTGATTTGGGCATGGGCGCACAGTGCCGCAAAAAGGAAAACGGAAGTTGCACATAGTTTGTTCATGTTGTGATTCCTCTTTCTTGAAATAGTTATTCTTGTCTTGCAAGAGCCTGGGCTCGAAAAAGAATCTTTCTATTCGCCACAGGAAATATATCACTCAAATCCTGTGCCAAAATGTCAGGCTGTTGGGAAAGGCGGAATCATTCAAACTCGGAAGGAAATTCGTGGAACTGCGAAAAGTGTCAGGGGTTGTTCGCAATCTGCGAAAGACCAACAATCTTATATCGTCTTGTTTACTGCTGATCGCAGGTTGTGTGTCTTCGGCATTCTGCCCGTCCCGGCTGGAACACGGGAAGCCTTCAGGGGACGCCCGGCCAGACGCCGCACAGTGCGCCCTTTTCTTTCCGCAAGCATTCCTTTCGGGTCACCGCAAATTCCCACGCGGACATTTCGGGAAACAGCGCTGCGAGGAGTTCGGCAGGTTTGCAGGTGCGGGCGGGCTCCATGGACAGGATTGCGCAAAAGGAGAGAAGTGCGTCGGCGCCGTCGGTACGTTCCAGCGAAGAAACAAGCGGCCTGATGTTTTTCGATGCGATAGTGCCGTTCTTTTTTGTCTGTATCACCGCTTCGGCGCCCGACATAAACGAACGGATTCTTGCGTCAAGCGAATCCCCGGTCAGCCGGGCGGCGGCGGATGAGTCGCACAGCGTAACGTGATACCTGCCGGCGCAGATGTCGGCGGTGAGGGAAATGCGCCCGGCCCCGACCTCGGCGAAGCCCAGAACCGCCAGGCCCTGGGGCAGGAACTCGTTCACGGCCATGCACGACGCGTCGAGCGGGCCGGCGGTCGCGGCATCGAACAACTCGGCGTCGCCGGCAATGCCGAGCGCCAGCGGCGGGCCAAAGGACACAAGAGGGTGGGGCCGGCAGCCTTCCGAAAATGCCAGCGGAATACCGGCGGCGCGAAATGCGCGGTGAAAAACGCCCACCATGTCGAGATGGCCGAGGAACCGGATCGGCGGTCCCTTTTTGTAAACAAATCGGTAGTGCTGCTTCCCGGGCCGGGGAACAAGAGCGTGCTTTTCCCCGGCTGCGGCGGCTATGTTCGCCCCGGCCTGGATGCGGCGGGCTGCCGCGGAACCGGGACGTCCGCACGTTCCGCATGCCGAACATGGATTGTCCCGGCAGTCGGGCGTCGGTTCGCCCGCCGAGGCCTTGTCCCGCTCCCTGCGCAGGAATTCAACGGAAACGCCGGTGGATATCGCGGACCACGGCAGGGCCTGGTCAAACGGGATGGGGCCGCAGTAGGTGCCCAGGTCAACGCCGCATGCGGCGGCCGCGTCTTTCCAGCGGCCCAGGTCGAAGTGCTCGTCCCATCCGTCAAACCTCGCGCCCGCTTTCCATGCCGCGTAAATGCAGGACGACAGTTCGCGGTCGCCCCGGGCCATCGCCGTTTCCAAAAATGCCATCGCCGGATCGCGGTACGACACTTTTACGTTTCGCGTGGCCGCCAGCGCGCGTTTGATCAGCCGCGATTTTTCCAGGAGCGTTTCCTGCGGGTCCATCGCCTCCCACTGGAAAGGCGTGTGCGCCTTGGGAGAGAACGGCGACAGCGCGACATTGATGCGCACCCGGTGCGACTGCCGCCATGCCATGCCGGCAATGGCGATCGTCATGCCGGCGATGCCGTCTATGTCTTCGGCGCGCTCGGTGGGAAGGCCGAGCATAAAATACAGCTTGATGGTCTGGACCCCCCGGGCAAGGAGCGTCGAAACGGTGCCGCGAATCTGGTCGTCGGTAAAGCCCTTGTTCACCACGTTCCTCAGCCGCTGGGTGCCTGCCTCGGGCGCAATCGTACACGACGAAAACGGGGTTATGGCCTGCAGTGCGTCCAGGTCGGCTTCGCGCAGCGCGTCGATCCTTGTTGACGGAAGCGACAGCGTCACGTGGTCGCCCCGCGTAAACGCCGCGGCGCCCGCAAGCAGGGCGGGGAGGCCCGAATAGTCGGCGGTCGAGAGCGACAGCAGAGAAACGTCGCGCCATCCGGTGGCGGCGATGCTGGAGCGCATCTGTGCAAGAAGGCTTTGCACCGGGCGTTCCCGAACGGGGCGGTAATACGTGCCCGCGGAGCAGAACCGGCACCCGCGGGTGCAGCCGCGCATCACCTCAACGGCGAGCCGGTGGTGCACAACGTTGACAAGGGGAATAACGGGCTTTTCCGGGTAGTCGGCATCATGCAACTCGGCAGCCTTGGCGGCGCGAACGGGCGCGCCGGAAACGTCCGGCGCCCTAAACATGCCCGATTGTTCCGCCTTATGCAAAGAGGGAACGTACACGCCGTCGAGCTTCGACAGCGCGGCAAGCGTTTCCGGTTTCGTCGCGCCGCTTCGCTTGGCCGAGTCGAGAACCGCGCATACCTCCACCACGGCCCGTTCGCCGTCGCCGATAACGCATGCGTCAAGAAAGTCGGCGATGGGCTCGGGGTTGCCCATCACCGGGCCGCCCGCAATGACAAAGGGAAATCCTGCCTGCCGGTCGCGGGAAAAAACGGGAAGGCCGGCCAGCGCGAGCATGTTAACGAGGTTGGTGTACTGCAGCTCGTAGCTTACCGAGAAGCCGATCCAGTCGGCGTCTCTCACGGGCGTCAGATATTCCAGGCTGTAGAGCGGAATATGCTTTTCGCGCATGAGGATTTCGGCGTCGGTCCACGGATGGTAACAGCGCGAAAGCGCCCACGACGGCCTGCTGTTGACAATGTGGTAGAGTATCTGGCCGCCGTAGTGCGACATGCCGATGTCGTAGGTTTCCGGGAAGCACACAACGCCGTGCAGCGAGACGGCGGCAAGGTCCTTCCGGACGATGTTTATCTCGTTCCCCGCATACTGCATGGGCTTCTGGACAAAGGGGAAAAGGCCGGTTTCCAGGAGAGGCTTGAGGTTTGTGGAGGCCATAGCAATGAATCACCTGCGACGACGGGTTTGAGAATGCCAGCAAAATACTTCGCTCACACCGGTGAAAACGCATCAATCAGGCATCGGCCTTCACGTGACTAAAATCCAAATACAAATTGAATTCATCTGGATTGCTGAGCCGGGTGACCCCAAAGTGGGAGTTTGGGCGAGAATCCAATCTTCTGTTGTTGGGCACCCTCGAGTTGCAGTTGTGAAGGCCGAGGGAAGGATTCTGGTTTGCGCGTTGATAAGCAAAATGCCTCTTCTTGCATTTGGATCTTGCATAGGGAAACTTGACAATTGTGGCAACTATCTTTTGTCCAGCGTTAGGTGGACTGAAGGGTTTGCCAAAGCAAAGTGCCGGCAGACCGGGCCGCAGGCATAGGGCTGACCGGCACCGAGGCGAATAGCCGAGCCCGGAAGGAGACCGACCCGAGCGCAGCGAGGGTAACGCCCAGGCCTTTGTCTTCCCATTGCCGCGGGGCGCCCGGAATTGATTACGGATTAAAGGTATTACTTTCCTTTTTCTAGTCGCTGGGCGAGAAAAGCGGGGAGGTTGTTGTCGAGGATCTTGCGCTGGGTTATGGTGTAGTCGTACTGGACGCGCATAAGGTGTATCTCCCGGCTGCCGGTGTCGTACACCGCGTAGGAGCAGCGGGAGTCGAAATCGCGCGGCTGCCCGACGCTGCCGACGTTGATAAGATAGAAATTGTTTGCGTCAAGCTTGATCGAATGTTCCGAATGGAGGATTATCTTGTCTTCCTCCTGGATCATGATGGACGGCCAGTGCGTGTGGCCGATAAAATTGAGCTTGAACACCAGGCTGTTAAACGCTTCGAACACGGCGTCTTCGCTGTCGGGAAACACGTAGATCCAGTCTTGCGGATTGGAGGGAGAGGAATGGGTGATAAAGATGCTGTCCTTCTCTATTGTCAATGGAAGGGAGGCAAGAAATTCCTTGGCTTTGTCGGAAAGGTGGTTGCGGGTCCATTCCATTGCCGCGTATGCATAATACGTAAACGTCTGGATGTCGATGCGGTTGATGGCCGCGTAGTCGTGATTTCCCGCTACGCAATCGTCCACGTGCTCCCGCACCAACTCTATGCACCGCTCCGGATCCGGATAGTATCCCACGATGTCGCCGAGGCAGATGATGCTGTCTATCGACCGGCTCTTTATGTCCTTGAGTACGGCGGTAAGCGCCTCAACGTTTCCGTGAATGTCCGAAATGACGGCGTATCTCATGGTGTGGCGTTTCTTCCCGCGTACCCGCGTGCGTGAAATATCCAATAAATATGTTTAATTATATTATTTTAGGTTGTGCCGTGCAACATAATTCTCCCGCTCGCTGTTCGCCGCGCGGCGTGTTCCGTTCCGTCAGGTTCCGTTCCCGTTACGCGCGGGTACAACGCCGATAAGGCAAGAAGGACGTGCTCGTGTCCCAGACGGCAAAACTACCGGAATCCCTCTCCCGGCAGGTGGAAGACTTCAGGCGCTGCGTCACGCCGTCTTCGTCGACGCTGATCCTCACGCACGATTATCCCGACCCCGACTGTCTGGCGTCGGCCTACGGAATCTCGCAGTTGCTTTCGTTCTGGGGAACCCAGAACACGGTCATTTCGTTCGGAGGATTTGTCGGCCGCGCCGAGAACAGGGCCATGATCCGGTTTCTCAACATCCACACCGTCCCCTTCGTTTTGCTTGAAGTCAAGGATTTCGACCGCATCATCCTGGTCGACTGTTTCCCAGGGCGAAGCAACGTGTCGCTTCCCGCGGGAAAACCGGTGCACGCCGTGCTGGATCATCATATCGCGGGCGCGCTCGACAATCTTCCGTTTTACCACGATGTCAGGCAGGGCATCGGCGCCGCGTCCACGATAGTGACGGAATACCTGCTTACGGCCGAATGTCCCTTCACCGAGAAGCTTGCAACCGCGCTGTTTTACGGGATCAAAACCGATACCGGCGACATGGGGCGCGACTCTTCGCCGGAAGATCTGGAGTGCTATGAGCGCATGTTCGACATCATGGACCACGGCCTGCTGGCCAGAATAGAGAACCCGGACAGAGACGTTGCTTTCTTCAGGGTGATCCACCGGGCCGCCGAATCGATGGTCGCTTTCGGAACCCTGGGGTACATCCCGCTCGGGTCCGTTGCCTCCCCGGACTATGTCGCAGAGATGGCCGACCTGTTCCACAGCCTCGAGAAAATCGACATCACGGTTTGCTGCGGCACGTTCAAGAAGAACATCTTCTTCTCCATACGCGCCAAGAACCGCGACGAGGCGGGAATCAATGCCGAAAAAATAGCGGTCGCTCTCGGCGGCGGCGGCGGCGGCCACGGCAAGGTCGGCGCGGGCCGCGTGCCGTTTGACAAGACCAATGAGGAGGAGGTTCTCAACAGGTTTGTGGACGCCTTCAAGGTTACGTTCAATATATCGGGTCATAAGGGCGTATATTTGCTGGAGAGCGAAAGGCAGAATAAATAGGGGAGCGGTGCTCGCGGAGAATGCCGCGTTTCCGGAGGGGAAAAGACATGTGGGAATATACCGATAAAGTCCGTGACCATTTTCTTAATCCGCGCAACGCCGGAGAAATCGAGAATCCGGACGGCCTGGGCGAGGTGGGCAACATAACCTGCGGTGACGCGCTCAGGCTCACCTTCAAACTGGACGACGGCGGCAGGATCAAGGATGCAAAATTCAAGACGTTCGGCTGCGGCAGCGCCATAGCCTCGGCAAGCGCGCTTACGGAGTTGATAAAAGGAAAAACTCTCGAGGAAGCCGCGAAAATTTCAAACGCGGACATCGCGGAGTCCCTCGACGGGCTGCCGCGCGAAAAGATGCACTGCAGCGTGATGGGGCAGGAGGCGCTGGAGGCGGCAATCGAGTATTACAAATCGGGCGGCACAAAGACCGCGCCTCCGGTCAAGGAAGGCAAGGTCGTGTGCACCTGTTTCAACGTCACCGACAAGGAAATCATCCGGGCGATCGGCGAGAACCGCCTCACAACCGTCGAAGATGTCACGAATTTCACCAAGGCCGGCGGCGGTTGCGGCGGTTGCCACGAGCAGATTCAGGAGATGCTCGACAAAATAAACGGCGTCGCCGGCGCCGTCATGCACCGGGAGACGCTGCGGCTCACCACGCTGCAGAAAATAGACCGCATCCGCGACGTCATCCATGCCGACATCCGTCCCATTCTGGCCGACGACGGCGGCGATTGCGAACTTGTCGACGTTGACGGCAACGAGGTTGCCATTCGCTTCAAAGGCCACTGCAACGGCTGCGCATTTTCCAACAACACCATGGTTTCCGTGGTACAAAAGAAATTACGGGAGAAGGTGGCGGAGAATTTGGTAGTTAAGATGGTGTAAATAATAGTTAAAAAAAACTAATTTTGGCGCCTGCCTGTGGATTCTAATTCCTAGCAGGTTGTTGAAATAGTCCTAACAGAAGCGCTCTTGTTGATTTTTTATGAACCTAACTTCAACTTTACATATGTCAGAGAGGTTTTACCTGCCTCGTTCCGAGGCATTTCCCCGGATTCCCAGGCCATTCTCATGCTGCCCCCACCGTTTGCGGCATCAACTTAACCATGCGTATCAAGTTGTACGCTGCGGCAACCACGTAGGCAACAGTCTGGTTGATTCGTATTCCTCTTACCCGAGTTTTCCGCAGGCCACCGACGCTCTTGATCCACCCAAATATCTCTTCAACCCGTTTTCGTTTCCTTTGACTTACGCTGTATCCCTTATGCCGAGTCGTTCTTCCATCCAACCCTTTAAGCGAAGTGTTGGCCTTCTCGGCAATGTGAGGCTTCACGTGCAGGCGTCGCAGGCTCTTGATAAATTCGGTTGCATGATACCCTTTGTCTGCACCCACCGTCTTCATCCGGCGTTTTCCGCGCCTGCGTTCATGCTTTATCAGCTCAAGCGCCATATCCCGTTCCGCTGTCCCCGTCGCTGGCGCAATGGCGATATCAACACACAACCCATTTCGGTTTTCCATCAGCACGTGACCGGAATACGCCAGCTGCGCTCCCGTTCTCTTGTTCTTCCGAGCCAACCGCGCCTCTGGATCGGTCGAACTCTGATGTGTCTCATTGCTTCGCTTCTCATGGTGGAAATCAACCGACGGATTACTCCGATCATCGTCAGTCTTGTTCGCCGATTCCGCGTCTTTTCGCTTGAAGCTCTTCATCGATGCCCAGGCTTCAATCAACGTGCCGTCAACCGTGAAATGCTCATCGGACAACAACTCTTCGGAACGAGCAAGACGCACGATTTCCTGCATCAGCCGGTGCGCAATCTCCTGTTCCATAAGTCGATCTCGGTTCTTCGAAAACACACTATGATCAAACGATGCCGCATCCAGATCCATGTCAAGAAACCATCGGAACAGAATGTTATAGTCCAGCATCTCGCAAAACAACCGGTCCGACCGTATCGAAAACAAAGCCATCAATATCTGTGCTTTCAAAAGCCATTCCGGCGGTATCGAAGGGCGTCCCATCCGGCTGTACATCGCCTCAAAGTCACGAGAAAGGCGGCGCAGCGCTATGTCCGTAAACTGTTTGACACGACGAAGCGGGTGTGTTGCCGGCACTCGGGAATCCGGAGAAACGAAGCTGAACATACCGCCTTGGGCTGGCTGGGAACCTCTCATCAATACTCCTTGGTTGGGGTTCCCCTATAATATAAGGATAAATGTTTACAAAAGGGAGACTTTTTCAACACCCTGCTAAGGTCAAATTCCGCATCGGGAAGCGGAGATTCGTTTTATCATCATGTAAGATGTCAATGCTGTACGCAAAGTTTGAGCAAAGCCTTTCCCAACTGTGTAGACAGTATCATGCCCCTTTCATTGACCTCAATGCCAGGCTCAACCATGACCCGTCTTGTTTCTTCGATGAAACCCATTTCACCGACTACGGAAACAGGATCGTGGGGAACGACCTGGCCGACTCCATTGCACCATGGTTGGTAGGCATTCGGGGCCGGGTGCCAGTTCACCATTGATGTTCCCGCGGGGACAATCTCACAATTCCCCTCATCCCCCCAAATACGCCTCAATCACCTTCGGATTGTCCCGTATCTCCGCCGCGCTCCCGCTTAGCACGATGCTTCCGGTTTCCAGCACGTAGGCGGTGTGCGCGATTGACAAGGCTGTGGCCGCGTTCTGTTCCACCAGCAGGACGGTGGCGCCTTCCCTGTTTATGCGGGTGATGGTTTCGAACATGTCCGACACGAGCGCCGGCGCGAGTCCCATCGACGGCTCGTCGAGAAGCATCAGGTCGCCGCCCGTGACCAGGGCGCGTCCCACGGCAAGCATCTGCTGTTCCCCTCCGGAAAGCGTACCGGCGACCTGTTTTCTACGTTCCGCAAGGCGCGGAAACAGCTCGAAGACGCGGCCCAGCGCCCGTGTCGTGGCAAACCTGGTTTGCCCGGACGATGCCGCCACCTCCAGGTTCTCCATCACCGTAAGCGGCGCGAAAATGCCCCTGCCCTCAGGCACGTGGGCAATGCCTCTTTTTACAATAAGGTGGGGCGCCAGCGAGGAAATGTCCTCTCCTTTGTATAGTATTGAACCGGATGAGGCCCGGTGCAGGCCGGAGATGGTGCGCAGCACGGTCGATTTACCGGCCCCGTTGGCGCCGATGATCGCCACGATACGGCCTTTCTCCACCGCAAACGATATGCCGCTGAGCGCGCCGATGGATCCGTAGGATGCGGAAAGGTTTGCCACCTTAAGCACGGGCGCCTTCTTTCCCGAGATACGCCTCGATTACCCGCGGGTCTTTCCGGATCTTTTCGGGTGTTCCATCGGCAATGGTTTCGCCGAAGTCAAGCACGACGATCCGCTGGGACACCTGCATGATCACGCGCATGTTGTGTTCGATGATGAGGATGGTCAGGTTGAACCGCTTTTGTGTCCACAAAACAGTCTTGATGAGTTCCCCGGCCTCGCTCGGGTTCATGCCTGCGGCGGGTTCGTCGAGCAGAAGGAGCGAGGGCCCGGTCGCGATGGCGCGCGCGATTTCCAGGCGGCGCTGCTGGCCGTACGCCAGTGACGAGCCGCGCGCATCCGCCCTCTCCGCGAGGCCGAATATTGAAAGCAGCTCGCCGCACCAGGCATCAAGATCGTGTTCCTTTTTCCAGAACGACGGCGGGTGCAGCAGCGAGGACACAAGGCCGTAACCGGCCCGGCGCCGCGCCGCCACCTTGATATTATCGATAATCGACATGTCGTGAAACAGGCGGATGTTCTGGAACGTGCGCGCTATTCCGGCGCGGTTTACCGAATGCGGCGCCAGGCCGGTAATGGATTGGTTGTTGAACACGATGCCGCCTTTTGACGGTTTGTAAATCCCGGAAATCAGGTTGAACACCGTTGTCTTTCCCGCGCCGTTGGGCCCGATGAGCCCCACAAGCTCGCCGCGTTCGAGCGACAGGTTGAAGTCCGACACGGCGCACAGGCCGCCGAAATAATGGGTGAGATTGGTTATGGTGAACAGGGGCATAGGTTGTCCGTTTCAACTAATCCGGCATTTCGTTCTTTTCTTGACCGCTTCTCACGTTGCGTCCTTCGCGTGTCTGCGGTGAGGCGTTCTTAGTTCTTATTCCTTTTCCCGACCATTTCCTTGTACTTCCACGGCACCAGGAAACCGAATTCCCGATCTCCCATGATTCCGTCCCGCAGAAACCGCATTACGAGGATCAGGATGAGGGGATATATCACCATGCGCCATCCTTCGATGTTGACAAGCCTGAGGCCTTCCGGCACCAGGGTGAAAACGCCGGCGCCAACGATGCTGCCCGCGATGGTGTGCGGCCCGCCTATGTACAGGAAAATAAGAATGTCGAGCGTCTTGAGGAAGCCGAAGTTGTCGGGATTGATGTAGCGGCTCATATGGGCAAACAGGCCGCCCGCGATTCCGGCAAAAAATGCGCCCAGGGCGAACGCCCCGACTTTCTGGAACGTGGTGTTGATCCCCATGCAGCTTGCCGCGATCTCGTTGTCGCGCACCGCAATGCAGGCCCTGCCGGAATGCGAGTACACGAAATTCCGCATCATCCAGAGGGACAGCAGAAAGAATACGCCTATGTAAAACGCGCCTGCAAACGCCGGAATTCCGGGAATGCCGCGCGGGCCGCCCAGAAAATCGGAGAACCGCAGTCCGGCGCGGATGACCTCACCGGCCGCCAGCGTGACGATGGCGAGGTAGTCGCCGCGGAGGCGCAAGGAAGGAAACCCGATGGCAAAACCGAAAACGCCGGCCGCTGCGCCTCCCGCGAACATGGAGAGAACAAACACGGCATGGCCTTCGACCGACGAAGCGTTGAGCGGGTTACCAAAAAGCAATTTCGGCAGCAGGGTCGTGATCGCGGCCGAGGCATAGGCGCCGATCGCCATGAACCCGGCGTGGCCGAGGGAGAACTGGCCGGCATGTCCGTTGATAAGAGAGAGCGACGCGGTGAGGATGATGTTGATCTCGATGAGGAAGACGATGCGGGAGTAATACTGGAATTGGCGATGGCCGGACAGCAGGCCGATGACAGTTTGGAGAATTATGAAGCTGCCCAGAACAAAAATGAGCTTGAGGGTATGGGTTTGTTTTGATTCGGGCATTTTATTCTTATGCGTCATTCAGTAGGGTAAATCAATTTCCTTAGTGGGGAAACTTCCCCCCTTAAGAACCAAAATTGTTCGTAGTATCTTTTGCTAAACCTTCTCTTGCTCGGATTTCCCCAATATCCCGGTCGGCTTTACAAGCAGGATAACAATCAGAATAATAAACGCCGCCGCGAACCCCAGGTTCGAATCCACCGAATTGGCGAACACCTCGGATATCCCCATGATGAAAGCGCCGATCACGGCGCCGGGAAGGCTGCCGATGCCGCCGAGTACCGCGGCGATGAACGCTTTCATGCCCGGGGCGAAGCCGAGAAACGGCGACTGGAGCACGCCGTAGTTCATGGCGTAGAGGATGCCCGACGCGCCCGCAAGCGCGGGACCGATCACGAACGTGAGCGAAATGATCCTGTCGACGTCGATGCCCATGAGCGAGGCGGCGTCGTGGTTGAATGCCACGGCCCGCATCTGCTTTCCCAGGAGCGTTTTCTCCACAAGAAACCACAGGCACAGCAGCAGCAGGCCGCACACCGCGAGGTTTATGACGAACATGTTGGTGACCGAGACGTCGAGGCCGGGAATGCGCATTATGTCAACCCTGGCCGCCAGGTCGGGAAAGGCGCGGTATTTGTTTTCGAACACGACCGGCAGCGAACAGAAGTTCTCCAGAAAGTATGAAACGCCGAGCGCCGTGATAAGCACGGAAAGCCGCTTCCTGCGGCGCAGCGGGCGATATGCTATCCGCTCCATGGTTACGCCCAGCACCGCGCAGACTGCCATAACATAGCACACGAGCAGGGGAAAGAAGGCGATGCCGGGCCGCAGTGAAAAGAGAATGCGGGAGCCGGCCAGCAGAATCGGCGCAAGTGCCGCGGTAAGGGCGCCCATGACGAGCAGTTTGAGTGCGTTCACGGCAATCGCAGAGGCGCCCGCAGCGCCGGGAAGAATTTTACGGATCGGAAGCCGGTCGAACAGCGCGGCCATCACCAGGTAGGCGATTGCAAGGGCTATGAGGACGCAGAGGCGGGGCGGAAATGTCGACGCGCCGGTGGAAAACGAAACTGCAAAAAATGCCACGTACGCGCCGACCATGAATATATCGGCATGCGCGAAATTGATGAGCTTGATGACGCCGTAGACAAGGGTGTAGCCCAGCGCGATGAGGGCATAGATGGAACCGAGCTGGAGCCCGTTGACGATCTGCTGGAAAACGTAGCCCGACATGTGAGAAAGGCCTTATCCCTTTTGTCAAACAGCATGCATTCCGGTCACGGCGCCACGCGTTCCACGAACGCCTGCCTGCCGTGCCTGATGGCGAGCACCACCGCCGACTTGACGGGATTCCTCTTCCCGTCAAACGTGATGGTTCCCGAAACGCCGGCAACGGAGCCGGTGCGGATCGCCTCCCTGAGCGCGTCCGGGTCCACGCTCTGCGTCTTTTCGAGCGCCGAGAGCAGGATGATTGACGCGTCGTAGGCGAGCGAGGCGAGGGCGTCGGGTTCGGCGCCGAATCTTTCCTTGTATTTCCTCACGAAATTGCGCACCGTCGCGCTCGTGTCGTCTTTGGAGAAGTGATTGGAGAACACGCAGCCTTCAACCGCCGCGCCGCCGATCTTCACGAGTTCGGGCGAGTCCCACCCGTCGCCGCCGCCGGTGGGAACGCGCAGGCCGATCTCCAGCGCCTGCTTCATGATCATGGCGTCGGCCGTGTAGTAGTTGGGGCAGTAGAGGAAGTCCGGGGCGGCGGCCTTGATATTGGTGAGCTGCGCCTTGAAATCAACCGTGTTCGCCTCGTCGGTGAACGCCTCCCTGGCAACGATGGTCCCGCCGTATCCCGCAAATTTGTCCGCAAATACTTCCGCGAGGCCCTTGTTGTAGTCGTTGCCGTTGTCAAACAGGATGGCAGCTTTCTTTGCTTTAAGGGAAATCGCGGCGTACTTCGCCATCACCATGCCCTGGAACGGGTCGATAAAACAGGCGCGGAAGATAAAATCGCCCGCTTCGGTGACTTTCTCGTTTGTAGAGGCCGGGGAAATCATGGGAACGCGGGATTCCTGACAAATGGGGGCAATCGCGAGCGAGTTTTTGGACGCCACCGCGCCGATGATCGCGACCACGCCGTCTCGGCTGATCAGCTTCTGGCAGGCGTTGGCCGCCTTTTCCGGCTGGCCCTCGTCGTCTTCGTACACGGCGCGCACGGGCAGTTTTTCGCCGGCCACCATGATGCCGCCGTCCTTGTTTGCCTCCGAAATCGCAAGCTCCATGGCCTGCTTCGACGATTGACCGTATGTTGCGGTATTGCCCGACAGCGGGAACAGCCCGCCCACCACGATTTCCTTCCTGGATTTCGAGCATCCGGCGAGGAGCAGAATGGCGGCGGCCAGCGCGGCAAAGGGTTTCATGAGACTGACCTTTTTTGAAAGAGACATGAGCAGGGTGTGCCTCTGGTGAACCAGTTACCAGTATTCAAAATAGATTCACAGGTGTTCGTGGGGCAGAAAAAAATACCGAGGAGGCTTGGTCCGCGGCTCAGGGATTCTCCGCCAGAAGGAGAAGAAGGCAAGCCAAGGATGGGCGAAGGGAAGGCTGGTGTTTCAAGTGTGCGCGCAGCAATACCTAAAGAAGATTTAAATGCGTCTGGATGGCTGAGCCGGGTGACCCCCAAGTGAGTTTATTTGCAAGAATCAAATTTTGGGCTGGGGGGCACCCACGAGGTGTCGCTGTACAGGTGAAGTCTTTTATGTATTATCTCCCAGAAGAAGTTGACAATTGTGGAATTGCTCTTCTGCCCCGCGCCAGGCCGGACCGCAACGTGTGCCGGAGCACAGTACCGCCTGATCCCTTGCCGAAGGCGGTAGGGACAGGCGGTACCGAGGCCGATGGGTCGAGCGTGGAGGGAGGGCCGCCGTCCCGATGGGGACGGCGGCCCTCCCATATCCTTATCTCGATATTGCAACGGGTACATCGACGCTGCACACGCTCAGCACACCAGAATCATATTCAAATTTCGATACTCAGCAGAATCCCTTCTCCGTGAGCCATTTCTGCGCGTCAAGCGCGGCCATGCATCCGCTTCCCCGCCTTCGCAAAGCACGCGCCTTTACATAAGCACTATTCGCTTTGCGAGCATTTTCTCCCCGACCTTGCACCTCAGAACGTATCCACCTTTTGTCAATAAAGTCCCTTTGTCCCCGTTCGTCCATGCAAACCGGCAACTCCCCGGAGCGCCGGTACCCGAGTACAGCGTGGCGACGCGTTTCCCGGCAAGCGAGAACACCTCGAACGAGACCGCGCACGGCTTGTCAACGGTGTATGCGATGCCGATGCCGCGGCCGGTCCCGGTTGAGAACACCGACAAAACAGGGGCACAGCTTGATGCGCCCGGCTGTTGCGCGGCTAACCTGATGAGAATCCAGAACGTATCAACCGCCGAATACTTGGTGCTGCCGAAACCCGCGCTCACCCTCCAGAAGAGTTTTCCCAGAGGGAGATCCGCCTGTTGACCATAGAGCGTGTCGGAAAGCGGCAGGGAAATGAACGGATTGGCGAAATTCCCCACCGTATCGACTTCAAGCATATACGTTGTCGCTCCGACGACCGGATGCCAGGCCAAGACCGGCCGGCGCGTTGACTGGGTATCGGGAAAGACAGGGATCAGCAGAGGAATCGAATCGTTCTCAATGACAAAGGTGTCGGCTGCGGAATACTGCGTTCCGGCGGCGGATTTCACCCGCCAACTGATGACACCTACGGGCAAATCGGCTCGAGGCGTGTAAAAGGTGTCGGAGGTAATTTCGGAAATAAGCGGCGAAGCAAAACCGGAATTGTTGTTGATTTGAATCGTGTAGGAGGCCGATCCTTTTACTGGGTGCCACGTGAGCGTGGGCCTCCGGTTAAGCGTGGGATCGGGTGTGCACGGAATAAGCTGGGGCGTCAAGGAATCAAGAATGGTGACCGACGACGTTGCCGACCACGTTGACAAGTCCGCGTCGTTGCATACCCGCCAGTAAATTGTCCTTACGGGAAGATTAGCCTCCGGCGTGTAGAAAGTGTCGGAGAGCGGGAGGGAAATGATCGGAGATGCGAACAGTGGAAGCGTGTCGACCTGCAGCCGGTACGCCGTGATGCCGGGCTTGGAAAACCATCTGAACTCGGGCCTTTGGTTGTAGGTAGGGTTGGGCATGTAGGGAATCAGGACCGGCGTGCCCGGCTTGGGGGCGGAAAGAAAATGTGCTTTGATGGTGTCGGCGCTCAGCGCATAGTTGTAAAGTTTGAGCTCGTCGATTCTTCCTTTGTCAAAAAGTCGGACCGAACCGTCCTGCAGTGTCTGGCAGGCGATGCGCGCATTGGCCGTCACAGGATACCCGATTCCCCCAGAATACGGTGCCTGCGCCTCCAAAGTACCGTTCACATAAAGGCGGACCGAACCTCCATCGTAGGTGGCAACAAAATGGTACCATTTCCCTGTGGTGATAGTGGTGGTCGACACTGTCGTTATCCAATCGTTTCTTGACGAGTTCGATATCCCGAATTCGGCCAGTTCATCGCTGTTAACGAACAGACCGTACCCGTTGTAAAAGCCCTCCGCTATATACTGGTAGTCAAATATGTAGGCGGACATCATGCTGTCTGTGTTGTACCATGCCTCAATAGTGAGATTGTTCAAGGCGAAACTATCCTGGGAATTCGCAACCGTCATCTCATACGAGGTCCCGGAGCAGGAAAGCGCCTGGCCCACGACTCCGGATGCCCGGCCCACGCCCGAGCCTGTCCAGGAGGCATTGTACCCGTGGCCGGTAACGTCGAAGAACGTGTGGCCCGCGGCTGAATCAAATGACCAGTACGCAACGAGCTTCTGCTGGCTTGTTTGAGCGAACAAATTCCCGCAGAAACATGCCGCAAGGGCGAACGCAACCAAGAAGGGAACTCTGAAGCGTTTCATATTTAACCCCCATGATAACGGTGAGCCGAATCCTCTGCGATACCTGTCATTTAGCAATATACCAAGTGTATGCAAGAAAGCAAATTGATTTTTGACAAATGGTTTTCTGCGTTGCCGCTAATCATGGGCATTCCCGCTTGGAAGTCAACACTTCGAGGGCAATTTCCCTTGCCTCTATAATATATTGTCAATCCCTCGTTTCGCAAGCACCTTTGAAAGAAAGTGTTTTCTGGCAGAAACCAGGCTGGGGCATTCAGGTGCTATTGGATGGCTGAGCCGGAAATATGAATAACAAAATGCTTTTGGATAGCAGTGCCGGGTGACCCCAAAGTGGGAGTTGCGGCGAGAATCCAACCCAAGGAAGTGTATACTCGTGAGAAAAGAATCCTTCGGGGGAGAAGTATCTCCCCCGGCCTCGCCCCGCTTCGCTTTCCTCGACGCTCCCCTCTCCAGGGTGCACCCCTTGTGAAGGCAGTAGCAAGCGTCAACACCCGTGTGTGAGATGGTCGACTTTTCTTGACAGGAATTTCTGATTGCTTAGTTGGCCTTGCCTGTCTTGCTCGTCAAGCTGCCTTTGATAGCACTACCTCACCAATATACACTTCCATTGGATAGTTGTAAAGGAGGGACGAGTGCTCCCTCCGGTTGTTGTACCGTTCAAAGAACTCCGCAAGGCCGGTGCGGCACTCGGCAACGGAGCTGTACCCCCGTATGTAGATGTCGTCGTACTTGACCGTTCGCCACAGCCTCTCGACAAACACGTTATCCAGCGCCCGCCCTCGTCCGTCCATGCTGATCCGGATACCGCGTTCAAGGAGCACCGAGGTGAACTCCTCGCTGGTGAACTGACATCCCTGATCCGAGTTGAAGATTTCCGGTTCTCCGTACTTCGCCAGTGCCTCCTTGAGAACTTCGATGCAGAAGCCGCTGTCCAGCGAGGTCGACAGACGCCATGCAAGGACGCACCGACTGTACCAGTCGATAACGGCGCAGAGGTAAGCGAAGCCGCCGTTGAGGCGGATGTAGGTGATATCGGTGCTCCACACCTGGTTGGGGTGGTTGACCACTACGCCACGAAGCAGATACGGGTACTTCTTGTGTGCCTTATTGGGCTTCGAGGTGTTCAGGGCCCGGTAGATCGCGTGGAGGCCCATACGGGCCATCAGCCTGCGAATCTTGCTGCGCCCAACCTCCAGCCCAAACTGACGCCTCATGGCCGCCCGGAGCCTTCTGGTGCCCCGCGTGGGGTCATCGGTGAATAGCTCATCGATACGATCCATGAGCAACTTGTTCATCGGACTAGTCTGCGGCGTATAGTAAATCGAGGTCCGACAAATGGAAAGCAGCGAACACTGCCTCTTCAAAGTCAAGTCCTCGCTTGTAGAATCGGCCATCTTTGCTCTCATAGCATGCCCAGCTTCCGCAAGTTTTTTTTTAGGAACTCGACATCCATGGTCAGCTCCCCGACCTTGCGTGCATACTCATCGCGATCACCGCGAACGCGCTCAAGCTCTTGCTCGGCGTTCTTGTCTCCCGAAAAAGCCATCTGCGCGTTGCCAAGAAACTGCCTGCGCCACTGAGCTATCTGGTTGGGATGGACTTCGTACCGACTTGCCAAAACGGACAGCGGTTCGGCCTCCTTCAAGGCTTCCAGAACCACCTTCGTCTTCAGAGCGTCGTCGATCTTGCGGCGGGTCCGCTTGGCGGGGTTGCCATCGCTGTTCGGGGACATCGCGGCGGCCTTCGCTTGCTGCTTCCGGTTCATGTTGGACTCCTTTGATAATGAAAAAATACCCTCGGAATCCAACTAAGAAACCATTATTTCCTGTTCAAAAATCCCGGACCATCTCAGTGGGGGCACCCGCGAGATGTCGCTGGACAGGTAAAGTCTTGAATGCATTATCTCATGGAAGAAGTTGACAATTGTGGAATTGCTCCACTGCCAAGCGCCAGGCCGGACTGGAACGTGCGCAGGGTGCAGTGCCGCTTGATCCCTAGCCGAAGGCGGGTGGGGACAAGCGGCACCGAGGCCGAACGGCCGAGCGTGGAAGGAGGGCCGCCGTCCCGATGGGGACGGGGCGCCCAATTCTTGTTTGTCTTGTTGCCACGGGTACATCCAGGCCGCACCGGCTCAGCAAACCAAAACTGAACTATCCATTTATCGCCGCACCGGCTCAGCACACCAGAATCATATTCAAATTTAGATGCTCAGCAGAACCCTTTCTCCGTGAGCCACTTCTGCGCGTCAAGCGCCGCCATGCACCCGCTGCCCGCCGCCGTGATCGCTTGGCGGTACCGGAAGTCCTGAACGTCGCCGCCGGCGAAAACGCCTTCTACGGAAGTCATGGTGGTGCCCGGATGGGTAAACACGTAGCCCGATTCGGTGAGCCGAAGTTGTTCGCCCAGGAACCCGGTGTTCGGCCGGTGGCCGATGGCCTCGAATGCTCCGTTTACTTCCAGGAAGGAAGCCTCGCCGGTGCGGGTGTCCTTGAGCCGGACGCCGCCGAGCAGTTTGTCGCCCACGAATTCCTCAACGACCTTGTTCCACAGGATCTCGATCTTCGCGTGCGAAAGCGCGTGTTCCTGCATGATGGTGCTTGCGCGAAGGGAATCGCGCCGGTGAATGAGAAATATTCTTGAGCCGAATTTGGAGAGATGGAGCGCTTCTTCAACCGCGGTGTCGCCGCCGCCGATCACGGCGATGGGTTTGTTGCGGAATGCCGGCAGCGCGCCGTCGCACACCGCGCAGGCCGAAATGCCCCGGCCGAAGAACTTCTTCTCTGAGTCGAGGGCAAGGCGCTTGGCGGTGGCGCCGGTTGAGATGATGAGCGAGCACGCCTCAAAGGTGTCCCCGCCGGAGGACGTGACGGAGAACGGGCGGGCGTCGAGCTTGACTGATTCAATATCTTCGGTGAGGATTTTGGCGCCGAAACGGAGGGCCTGTTGCCGCATGTCGGCCATGAGCTGCTGCCCGCCTATGCCTTCTTTGAAGCCGGGGAAATTTTCTATTATCGTGGTTATCATGAGCTGCCCGCCGGGAATCCCTCCGGCCTGGAACCCTTCGAAGAGCAGGGGAGAAAGGTTGGCGCGTGCGGCATAGATTGAGGCAGTGAGCCCGGACGGCCCGGACCCGATGATGATGAGCTTTTCGGACATTCTATCCTCCAGGGTTCCTCAGGGTGCCGGCCGCCGATGAGGACGGCGGCCACCTGTTGATGGGCTGCAAATCCTGTGCCTCTCGAAAACACGAGGCATTTTGCTGAGACACGCCGGCCTTTGCGGTCCGGCACGGTTCGGAGTCGATCTCTTGTTGTTTGAACTTCCCCCCGGCATCGGGTATAATAATATCGAATAATCATCGTTATGCCGCAACAGAAAAACCTGGATTGTGACCCACGACACAAGCAAATCCATGAAGAATGGGATATGATTCACTATCAGGGACCGGAAACGCCCATGCAAGCTGAGGCGAGGCGACAGGGCAAAGACGGGCCGGTTTAGGCCGGTAAAAAGATTGATCCTGACAACCCTGTTTTGCGACTGTGATAAGTGGGCGCCTGGCCACGTCATTTTTCAAGGGTGCTCTACGTGTTGCCTCATAATAAAAGGTAACCGAAGGGTCAGATTCGATGCCTCACAAATGAGGTAACCGTAACAAGGTTGAAAATGGTTTTGAGTTTTCTTTCGATAGTCTTTTTTAATTGGAATGGATTGAGAGCACGGTGGGTCAGTTCAAGGCTTTGCTTGACTTCTGAAGCTATGTAAGGTGATTCAACGATTCTTTGATAGGGAGTTTTCGGTTCTTCATAGGTCTTGCGGTATCGAGATCCTATCCGGATTTTAGATTTGAGTTTCAGCGATGGACAGAAGTGGTTTTGATAGAGAGACCACTCGTTGGCATAGAGGTCGTTAATGAGGGGAAGCGTGTCGGGGTTTTCGATCCGATCATAACCAAGCATGTGCCTGGCCTGCGCCCAGTTTTTCTGTTCGACATGGGCGTTGTCGTTTTTCTTGTAGGGACGTGACCGGGTGAACTTTACAGGGTCTTGTCGCACGGCGAAGTAGCGTTCGAGATGATAGTTGAGGAACTCGGACCCGTTATCACAGTCAAAGCCACGCAGGGCAAAAGGTATTCGTCGTTCGATGTCTTTAACCTGCTCAATGACACCCTGGGAGCCCTTATTCCACACAGCACGGCCTTCGGTCCAAGCAGTATGGATGTCAGTCATGATAAGGCTCCACACAAATTCTCCGGCAAGGCTGGTGCCGCAATGGGCAACCGTATCCGCCTCCATGAATCCAGGCTGGGTAATATCCCAGTTGTCGGTACGGATGGGGATTTGATTGCGCAGCATGGAGCCGGGCTTGGTGCCGCACAATCCCTTGCCCATACGCGTACGTAAAGGGCATAGGACGCGGTCAAGCGTGGAGCGGCTGACAGAGAGGAGCCGCGCACGGACTTCCTCGGAAAGCAGTTCAAAGGATTGTTCGTAGAATGGCAGCCATACTGGAATGACAACCTTAAGGCGGCGAGAGCACATGAAATCAGAGGCTTTCCAGATGTACTGTAACGCCTTAATAAAAAGCGGTTCAGCATATAAGGGTCTTCTTCCACGCTTGGCTTTTTGTTTCTGTTTGCGTTTTCCAAGTAGCCGGATAGCGTACTTGCGATTGTATCGGCAAATCGCACAAAACTCATCGAGAATCTGCTTTTTGCCGGCTCTGTTGGAATGGGCATATCGTTGTCGTATCGCTTCCCGATATGCTTCTTTTTCTTTGTGCCCCATAGTGGTAACCCCCTTTTTTCTTGGGTTACCTTAATTATGAGGCAACGAATCAATTGGTGCGTGTTTCGATTAAGCCTTCGGTTACATTTAATTTGAGGCAATGCGTCTATTCCAAGGCGCCCAAAGCATATTGACCTTTTCCACACGAACGTTGTATACTCCATAGTGAGACGCCGGCTCAGCCACCTTTTCAAAGGACAGAAGCCATGAAGAAGTTCGCGTTGACCCTCATCGTTGCGTGCGCCCTGGCGATGGCGGGCGGTGCGCAGGCTGCCACGATTTTTTCCGACAATTTCTCTGACACGAATGCGTCAAAAGTCAATTGGAACCAACTGGCGGCGGCCGGGTTTTCCGAAACGTTTTCGAGCAAAGGGGTCACCCTGAAGAACACGAACGCCACCTATACGGCGTTCTTCATCCACTCGTTTGCGACCGCGCCGTCGATCTTTACGCTTTCGGCGCAGATCACTATTGCCAATGACACCGTCAACGGCGCCGGCCTCATGTACTGTTTCAGCGGCAACCCGAGCGTCCAGGGATACACGCTGGAGCTCGGGACTTCGCAGTATCTGTTCTGCGTCAAATTCACCAGCTCGAGCCAGCCCACTCTCAAGGACAAGTTCAGCCCTTTTGTCAAGCAACTTCCCGGGACCAACGTCCTCATGGTGAGCAAGACGACGGGGAACGTCTTTAATGTTTTCTGCAACGGCCACTATATCACGAGGTTCAGCGACACCCAGTTTCCGAGCGGCGATATCGCGATCCTTGTTCCGCCCGGTTCCACGATTACGGTGGACAGCGTACTCGTGACCGACCAGCCCACGAACCCGCCGGCCTCCGCCTGTTACGCGGATTCGTTTCTCACAACGGCAAGCGATGCATGGTCGAGCCCCTCTGCGGGCCAGGCGACGTTCGGCGCCGGCCAATTGGTTCTCAACAATACCGACAGCGTGTATTCGAGCACCATCTATGTGGACGGTGTGTCGCCTTCCGCATCGATCGAGGCGATCGTATCCCACAAGAGCGGCCCAGGCGGATACGGCGTTGCGTTTGTGGAAAGCGATTCGAACAGGATCGTTCCGTTTGCTTTCCTGGTGGATTCGTCAAGGAGATACTCTGTTGTCAACCCGGACAGCTCCACCGTGAGCTCGCAGCTCGGGCACGGCATCATCTACGGCGCACTCGGGACGGATACCTTGGAGGTACTGCAGTTTGCCACTAAGTTCGTGTTCCTGGTGAATGGTGCGGTGCAGGACACGGTTGCAATTCCCTCCGATTTCCGGATCGACGGAGCGGGTTTGTATGCAAGCGCGAAAACGGCCGTCACATGCACGCGGTTTATCGCCGGGGGGGACAGCACGGGCGCACGGTGCGTGCCGACCGCTGTGTCCATTCCCGGCCATTCTTTTGTGATCGCAAAGACAGCGCTGCCGGTGTTCGGGAAAGGCAGCATTGTATACGACATGAGGGGACGCAGGATCGGCGTTTTCGACCGGGTGTCGTTTGAACGGGCGAACATCGTGAGCGGCCTGTACTTTGTGGTGCCGGCCGGACAGAAGCCGGGAAGCGCGCCGGCGCTTCGCGTGATGAAAACCGGGAATTAAAGGCTTCGGCGGATACGAACGGCACGAGCCCCGGTCAACCGGACCGGGGCTCGTGCTTTTTTTGGATAACCTGCGGTCCGCAATCCTCTGAAAAACAAGAAGCCCCGGTGTCCGCAACCGAGGCTTCCTGCCGCTTGCTCGTAAGGAACGTCCTACGTTTTTGCCATGGCCTTGAGGCACTTCATGCACACTTTCATCCGCCTGGATGTCCCGTTTATTTTCGTCTTTATGGTGCGCAGATTAGGAAAAAAGATCCTTTTGCTCACGTTGTGCGCGTGCGATATGGTTGAGCCCGAAGCGGGGCCCTTTCCGCACACTTCGCATGTTTTTGACATTGAGACCTCCTGGAGATTTCGGCGTATGTCGTTTTAACAGGTGAGTAATATAGATTATCCCCGTTTCGTTTTTCAAGAAAAGTGGTCCGCTGCGGCGCCGGGCGCTTTCCTGCATAGTTGAAGAATAATTTGGGGGCGGCATCACTTATCTTTTTTGCGGTTGCGCACGGACAAACACGAACCGGAGGCCGCACACAGGCCCATGATTGAAAACCTGAAGCCCTTTTACAACGCTGCGCTGAGGCCGATTGCCGCGTTTCTTGCACGTTTCAATGTGCATCCCAACGCGATAACGGGCGCCGGCGTGGCGCTTTCGGCGGCGGCGGCGTATTGCTGCGCCAGGCGCGGCTGGACTGCGGCCGCACTGCTCGTGTTTGCGGGATCATGCATGGACGGCCTTGACGGGCTGGTCGCGCGGCAGACCGGGAAGAAATCCGGCTTCGGGGCCGTGCTCGATTCGGCGGGGGACAGGATAACCGAGGCGGCCTGGTTCTTCGGCATCATGGTGTTCTACATGGACAACCCCGGTTACGGCGGGGCGGGGGTGTATCTCGCTTTTCTTGCCCAAACCGGATCACAAATGGTAAGCTATGTGAGAGCGCGCTGTGAAGGCGCAGGCATTTCGTGCCGGCAGGGAATCCTGCAACGGCCGGAAAGGATCGTCGTCATTATTGCCTGCCTGCTTCTGGGGCCCAAGGTGATGGTGTGCGGACTCGGAATTCTCAGCGCGCTCGCGTTTGCAACCGTGGCCCAGCGCCTGGTTATCGCCCGTCGCGCCGCGAACAACAAATCATGACGTCCTAGCTCCGGAGGAAGTGCATTCCGTGCTGCTCTTGTCGCTCAAATTCTGGCGTGAGTACCGCACCAATCCCAAGGAGGCGCTCGAATCGCTTCGGGTCAACCGCCGGCGGGTCGCGCTGCCCGTCCTCAAGTTCTTCGTCTTTGTGAGAGTTTCGTTTTCGGAATACTTCCAGAACCACTGCATCACGCGCGCCGCCGCGCTGGCGTTTGCGCTGCTGCTCACCCTCATCCCGCTGCTGGTGTGCATATCGTTCATGATGACGAAGGTGATGGAGGTGCCCCTGCCGCAGGTGGAAAAGGTGGTCGCCTTTTTCCTGCCGTTTGCGCCACAGGCAATTCTCGCCCAGCTCAGCATTTTCTTTGCAAACGCGCAAAAGGTGAAGGGACTCGGCATCGGGGTGCTCATCATCGTCACGCTGAGCCTGTTCGGGACCGTGGAAGAGGCGCTCAACATCATCTGGAAAGTGGCAAGGTCGCGCTCATTCTTCGTGCGGCTGCGGACCTTCACCATGGTGATGGTGTACAGCCCCATACTGTTCTTTGCGTCGTTTCAGGTGCGGCGCAACATAATGCCCGATGTCAAGACCGTCTACATCTTCTCCCTCGACGCCCTTTCCTTTGTCCTCATCGTTCTGGCGTTCACCGTGTTCATCTGGGTGGTTCCCAATACCAAAGTCCGGTTCCGGAACGCCATGGCCGGCGGGCTGGTATCGGGAATTCTGTTCGAGCTCGAGCGTCTGTGGTTTTCGATGTACGTGAGCTTCAACGTCCAGACCATGACCATCTACGGCGCGTTCGGCATCTTCCTGTTCTTCCTCTTTTCGCTGTTTCTTGCGTCGTGTTTTGTCCTGTTCGGCGCCGAGGTGGCTTTTGTGGCGCAGAACTTCCGGCCGCTCCTTCGCGCCAAAAAACGCTGGGACCGCAGGATCAGCGATTACAAGACGTACATCAGCCTGCGGGTCATGATCGACGTGGTCGGCGCATTTCTCACCTCGAAGAAACCGCCCGCCCTGTCGCATTTCATGAAGGCATACGAGATGACCGAAACCCAGGCACGGGGAATCGTGAATTCGCTTGCCCGGTCCGGTTTCGTGCATGTTGTCAACGGGGCAGGCGGCAAGGACTCGTATGTTCCAACCAAGGATTTTGCCGCGGTGCGCCTGCGTGACGTTCTGGACGTCATCGAGGACGAAAACCGGGGCATCCCCACCACGCCCGACGATTTTGCAAAGAATTACGTGGCCGGCCTCATTGCCGGCGTCCGGCAGCGGCCCGCGTCGAAAACGGACGATTTGACATTCGAGAAGCTCGTTGCCGAAATTGAGCAGGGCGAGAAACGGTTCCAGAAAATGGGGCTGGGGATTTGAGAACAGTCCTCGCAACGCAGGTCAGGGGTTTCTGTCGAGCGAAATGTCCACGGTCTTCTCCGCGTGGCCCATGTTATCCGAACCGCTTGCTCCTGTCAAGGAACTTTGCGGAACGGAAACAATCGTGTCCCGAGGCGCAAACGATCCGTTCAGGTTGCCGTCAATGTCACTCGCTTCAATGCGCCAGGTGGTGTCTCCCGGCGCCCGGGAGAATTCCAGGGAATAGCGACCGGCGGTGTCGGAAAAGGCCGAATCGGGCGGATATTCTGAGCCGGTGGAGAGCGTGTCTTTGAGGGTAAGCCGGATATTCGGAATGGCCTGTCTTGTGTCCGCAGCGAGGATTGTGCCGGAAATTTTGTAGGAAGCCATGGGTATTCCGTACGCCGGGGCAGAATGTTGGAGGGGACTGCATTTGCAAACAAGGCCGATAACCGCCCCGATGGCGATGCTGAAGCATTTCAGGAACGTGAAATAACCGCTATGCGCCGCTCTCGTGAAGTGGGTCATGCGAGTCTCCAAGGTTGAGCCCGATCGATAATATAGAGAAACGGCAGGGGAAAGTCACTCAATTATTTTCCTGGCGTGTCACGGTTGCAAACAATTCGGCCGCGAATTTCGGCACCGTGCTGATCACGTTTGGCCCCTCGGCACTGCCACGATCATCGATCTTGCGGCAACTACATCAGGCTTCGCGCAATTCAGCGGCAATAACCAGGTGATAAACGGCACCATAAATGTTTCCATGACGATCACCCCGGCTACCGCTGGCGCGTCCACCGCCGGAAACAACCTCCAGGTAGACACCTTCAACCGTCAACTTCCAACTCTTTTTCCTTGACTCGACCCTTTGCTCTATTTTATTATAGCTATGATAATCCACATTAGAATAAGGTGCCCCTATGAAAACGATCCAAATGACTTTGGACGACGACCTTGTCACCGCAGTCGACACAGTGGTAAAGAAGATGCACACTTCACGTTCCGCTTTCACGCGCAGGGCCCTTCGGGATGCCTTGCATCGCATCAGCGTTTCAAAGCTTGAGCAGAAACACAGGGCCGGTTATACCACCCATCCTGTAATGGAAAAAGAATTCAGCGTCTGGGAAGACGCGCAGAAGTGGGGTGACAAATGACGAGAGGTGAAGTGCGGTGGTACAAATTCAAAGCCCCCGACAAGAGAAGACCGGTTCTGATTTTGACGCGGAGTTCCATCATCGAATACCTCGGAGAAGTAACAATCGCTCCGGTGACGTCCACTATCCGTGATATTCCGAGTGAAGTTATCTTGGGTGAAGACGATGGAATGCCAAAACCTTGCGCCATCAACTGCGATCATATCCAGACGGTGTCGAGAGGAAGGATCGGTTCGCTTATTGCCACTGTCTCTCGTGAAAAGATGAATGCGGTGCGGCGGGCACTACTGTTTGCGCTTGATTTGTAGGTGCGTTGATTACCGAGTAGCCTTCTTGAATTCCCCCACACTCTTAGCCAGCAGTTTTATCATCCTCGCTTTATTCTTCAAATTTTCTTCAACAATCTTTACCAGTGCGCTTCCCACAATCGCGCCGTCCGCGCCTGCGGCCTTCATGTGCCTTACATGGCCGGGCGTGGAAATGCCGAATCCCACACACAGGGGCCTGTCCGTGACGGACCGGAGTTTCGAAAGCGTGGCGTCTGCCGAGCTGTCCAGCTTCGCCTGCACGCCGGTTGTTCCAAGCCGCGAAACAACATAGACGAACCCGGTGACGTTTTTGCAGATGTATCGCATCCGGTCTCGCGGCGTGAGCTCGGACACGATATACACAGTTTGCAAACCGTGGCCGCGCATTGCGGCTGAGAGTTCGGCCGATTCTTCCGGCGGCATGTCTGCAACGAGCAGACTGTCTATGCCCGCGTCGGCCGCCTGTTTGCAAAATGCGCCATAGCCGAGGTGGCGCGCCGAATTTGCATAGAGCAGGATGCCGAGGGGGATCTCGGAATAGGCGCGGATCTTCCCGACGAGCCGGAAGAAAGACGCATGCGTCAATCCTGAGGAGATGGAGCGAAGCGCTGCGCGCTGGTTGACCGGTCCGTCCGCTATGGGGTCGGAGAACGGGTACCCGATTTCGAGGATGTCGGCGCCGCCGTCGATGAACGCCTTGAAAACCGCCTCACTGGTTGTGAGGTCCGGATCGCCTGCGACTGCAAACGGGACAAAGGCGATCTCGTCGCGTCTTTTGAGCCGTGAGAAGGTTTCTGAATATCGGTTCATATTTGGCAACATCCAACCTTACTATCTGGACCTCTTCGGTTTCTTTATGCCGCATGCGGCATACCTTAACGAAGGCGTTGCGCGCGTCATGTTCCCGCTGGAAGGGGAGTGGGTGCAGATCGCCTCGCGCCGATTTCGGCGCGAGGCGATCTGCACTCCAGGGGAAACCGGATACGGTTTCCCCTCCAAGTCTAGATTTTCATCCCCAGATAATCCGCGACATGAAAAATATCCTTATCGCCCCGCCCCGACAAATTCACGATCATGATCTTGTTCTTTCCCATTTGTGGAGCCCGTTTGCCGGCATACGCAAGCGCATGCGCAGACTCCAGCGCGGGGATAATTCCTTCACACTCGCACAGCATGCGGAACGCGTCGACGGCTTCCTTGTCCGTTGCATAGGTGTAGCGCGCGCGGCCGCTGGTGTACAAATAAGAATGCTGCGGCCCGACGCCGGAATAGTCGAGCCCGGCCGACACCGAGTGCGTGGTGGCGATCTGGCCGTGCTCGTCCTGCAGCACGTAGGAGAGCGAGCCGTGCAGGATGCCGGGGCGGGAAAGCCTGGTCGGCGTGAGCCTGGTGGCGTGTTTCCCCGTCGATAGACCGTATCCTCCCGCTTCCACGCCCGTAAGCCTTACGCGCTTGTCCTTAAGGAACGCCGAGAAAATACCGATCGCATTCGAACCGCCGCCCACGCATGCCACGATCTCGTCGGGCAGCCGCCCGGCCGCGGCAAGAATCTGTCGCCGGGTTTCTTTTCCTATCACCGACTGAAAATCCCTGACGATGGTGGGGAAGGGGTGCGGCCCGAGCGCGGAGCCGAACACATAGTGCGTGTGGGGGCACGAAAGCGTCCAGTCGCGGAGCGCCTCGTTTACCGCGTCTTTGAGCGTCCTGTTTCCGCTTTGCACGGGAACTACCGTGGCCCCGAGCAGGTCCATGCGGAACACGTTGGGGCGCTGTCGCGCCATGTCAACGGTCCCCATGTAAATGTCGCACGACAGTCCCAGAAGCGCGGCGGCCGTCGCCGTTGCCACGCCGTGCTGGCCCGCGCCGGTCTCGGCAATGACGCGGGTCTTGCCCATGTATTTTCCCAGCAGGGTCTGGCCGAGCGAATTGGTGATCTTATGGGCGCCGGTGTGGTTGAGGTCTTCGCGTTTTATGTAGATGCGCGCGCCGCCGAGCTTCTTGGTGAGGCCCTTTGCAAAGTAGAGCGGCGTGGGGCGGCCGCAGTAGTTCCTGAGAAGGGAACGGAATTCGTTCGTAAACGTTGCGTCCCGTTGTGCGGCGCGGTACGCCTTTTCTATTGCGGCAAGCGCCGGCATGAGCGTTTCGGGCGCGAATTGTCCGCCAAACGGGCCGAAATATCCTCTGGTGGTCATTGGGTATCCGTTGTCTCGTGTCAATTAGCAGGAAAGCTAAACATAAAGATAGAGATTTGGGCGTTTCCCTCGCTCCGCTCGGGTCGGCTCTCCCTCCGGGCCACCCCTTCGGGTGCTTCCAAGGGTCGTCGGCTGTTCAGCCTCGGTGCCGGACCTCTCTAATCGCCTGCGGCGAGGGTCGGCCGGCACTGCTCTCCAGAGCACCCTGCGGTCCTGCCTAACGCGAAAGCCAAAAACAACCGCAATCTGTCGGAAATCAAGAGTGAGCCTTCAAAACGTTTATAGACAATAGCATTCTTGCGAGTCAACTGCAGTTAGAAAAGGCCTCTTGCAAATTGGACGTAAGCCTTGCAGCAGATACTACACTTTATCTACCGTCTATGCAGGCCAAGAGGAAACCCTGCCTTATGTAATAGGCACCTTGCTCTACCGGATTATCTTGAAAAGCCTGGTTATCCTAAACGTGGATTTTTTGTCGCCGGTTGCGCCGAACGACCACACAACGCCGATTACGCGGCCCTTCACGGACGCGGCAAGCACGGGCCCAAAGTACCGGGAATCGAACCCCTTTTGCCAATCGTCCGCAAGAAGGAATATACATGATTTGGTAAAAGTGTACCCGTACATCTTGACGCCCGATTGAAGCAGCGAGAAGGAGAGAAACACGTCTTTTCCCTTTTGTGAATGCTCCAGGTAGTCGCGCAGCCTGTCCCAGAAAAACCAGTCGAACTCGAACTTGGCGGGGACCGAATCGAGCGCTCCTTTGAACAAAGAGAAGTCGCGGACGCGCACGCTGTCCTGCAGGACGCCGCCCACAAACAGCGAGGGCCGGACGGCGAAATGCCCCTTTGGGTTTTCCTGGCGGATGAGCGCGGCGGCGAAAAAGAAATCGCGCAAGGGGAGGGAGTCGAGGTTCACCCTTGTTCCCGGGCGCGGCAGGCAGTACGGGGGCATGGAATCGCGCGGGGAGTACTCGGGAGGCAGCAGTTCCTCGCCGGGCGCCTTGGAAGAAAAGGCCTGTGCGTGTTTGTTAAGGATACGGCACGCGCCGCCGCTTATCACGATTGTGTCGCCCGAAACGGCGGCCACGCGCAGGCAGGATGGTTTTCCTGCGAGGACCGGGCTCCCAAATACTACCGGGCTCCGGCGGAACGGGACGAACCAGGCCGACAGGGGCACGGTGTGAAACAGCTTGAACACCACTACCCGGTCCCCCTCGACGAGCGTGGGGGCCATCTGGTCGGTGCGGATGACGATGGTGTCGAGGATCAGGAGTTTTAACGCTGCGGAGGCAAGCGCAACAAGAAGAAGGTACTTTGCAATCCGGTACGTCACCATGCGCCCGTCAACAGGGGCGCCGACGCCGGGATCGCTTTCCGGGGCCACGCCTACTCCCTGCTGAGCACCGCCAGGAACGCTTCCTGCGGTATTTCCACGTTGCCCACTTGCTTCATGCGCTTCTTGCCTTCTTTCTGCTTTTCGAGCAGCTTTCGTTTGCGCGTGATATCCCCGCCGTAGCATTTGGAGGTCACGTCTTTGCGGTAGGCCTTCACCGTGGTCCGCGCGATGACGCGGCCCCCGATTGCGGCCTGAATGGCAACCTCGTACTGCTGCCGCGGAATAAGCTCCTTGAGCTTGGAGGTTATCATCTGGCCGTACGAGTACGATTTCTCCTTGTGTATGATGGTTGAGAATGCATCCACGGGCGAGCCGTTGATGAGAATATCGAGCTTGACAAGATCGTTTTCCTGGAACGAGTCGAACTCGTAATCCATGGAGGCATAGCCCTTGGAAATGCTCTTGAGCGTGTCGAAGAAATCGATGATGATTTCCGAGAGCGGAATTTTGTAATTCATGCACACGCGCGTGGGCTCCAGGTATTCCATGGCGCCCATCACGCCGCGTTTCTCCTCGCACAGCTTCATGATGGCGCCCACAAACTCGGTGGGGGTGATGATCTGCACTTTGTCGATAGGCTCCGACACGGATTCCAGGTAGTTGGGGGGCGGGAGCTTTGCCGGGCTCTCGATGTACAGTTCCTCTTTGTTGCGCGTGAGAATTTTGTACCTGACGTTGGGGACCGTGGTGATGATGTTCACATTGTACTCGCGAAACAGCCGTTCCTGCACCACTTCCATGTGCAAGAGCCCCAGAAAGCCGGCCCGGAAGCCAAACCCCAGAGCCTCAGACGTTTCCGGCACGTAGGTAAGCGAGGAGTCGTTGAGCGTAAGCTTTTCCAGAGACGAACGCAGGTTCTCGTAATCGTCTTTGTCAACAGGATAGATTCCCGAGAATACCATGGGCTTCACGTCCTTGTACCCCGCCACCGGCGCGTCGGCGCCGCCCGCCTTGGTGGTAATCGTGTCGCCGATCTTGAGCTCGGAAACGGTCTTGATATTTGCGATAACGTAGCCCACTTGACCCGGGGTGAGTTCGTCTTCAACGGTCCTGCCGAGACGGAAGTAGCCCACTTCCATGACCTCGTGCTCGTTGCCCGAGATGAAGAATCGCACCATGTCGCGCGCTTTGATTCGTCCGTCGAACACCCGGACGTAGGCTACCGCACCGCGGAACGCATCGAACTTCGAGTCGAACACAAGGGCCTTGAGCGGCTTGTCGGCGGAGCCGGCGGGCGGCGGGACCGCCACAACAATGCGTTCGAGAATGGCGTCCACGCCCATGCCCGATTTTGCGCTGCAGCGGAGAATTGAGGCCGGGTCGGTGCCGAGCAGGTCTCCAATCTGGCGCGCCACGTCGTCCGGGTGGGCCGAGGGCAGGTCTATCTTGTTCATTACCGGGATGATTTCCAGATTGCCGTCGAGCGCCAGATACACATTGGTGAGCGTTTGCGCCTCGATGCCCTGGCTCGCGTCCACCACGAGTATGGCGCCTTCGCACGCGGCAAGCGAACGCGACACTTCGTACGAAAAGTCAACGTGGCCGGGCGTGTCGATGAGGTTGAAACAGTAATCGTGGCCGTCCGGTGCATGGTAATTCATGCGCACCGGATGCGACTTGATGGTGATGCCGCGCTCGCGCTCGAGGTCCATGTCGTCGAGGATCTGGTCCTGCATCCTGTCCTTTGCCACCGTGCCGGTAAGTTCGAGGAACCGGTCCGCCAGCGTGGATTTGCCGTGGTCGATATGCGCAATGATGCAGAAGTTACGGATGAATTTTGTGTCTTGCAAAAACGGATTCTCCAAAAAGAATGAGTGATGATTTTATCGGCAGAAACAAGGAAAATACAACATGGGGGAGGGGTGCCAAGGTCGGCAAAATATTTTAGAGGATTCGAGTATGCAGCAAAGGTCACGGGGTCTAAATAAGATTTTGGATTGCCGAGCGGGTGCGGCCAAATATCGAATTACAAGAATGGGCGTTTCCCTCCCCTTGGAAAAGTCTCGGGGTCGGGTCGGTCTATTCTCAAGATTTACAAAATAAAAGTCTTAAAATGGTTTGCCGAGCGGGTGCGGCGTGGATGTACCCGCGGCAAGCCCGTACTCTCTGCTGCGCGCACCCTAGAACCACCCGATGATACTCAACTGCAAACGCGGCTTCAACTCATTACCTCCCAAACTCTTCAACTTCGCTTTTAGGTGCCCCCGCACAGGAGTTGACGCTTGCAACCGACCTTTCTTGGGGCCACCTGCGGAGGGGGTGTGCCCAAAGACCCCGCAGTCGCGCGAAGCGCGGCGAGGAGGCTTGGGGCCAGGGGGAAACTTCCCCCTTATAAACTTGCTTTCTATTTGGTTACTAACGCAGTGCATCGGCAATTTCCTTTACCAGCGCCGGCAGCGACGGGTCGCGCGCGCCCATGACGAGCACCGCGTCGTCGGGGGAGCCATGTTGTTTGATGAGCGCAATAAGCTCCCGGCGGTCGGCCGGTGCGAACACGGTTTTCCCCTGCGCGGCCACGAGCGCGGCAATCTCGCCGGACGAGACGTCTTTCTGCGCGGTTCCTCCGGCGTAATAGATGGGGAGGAGGAACAGCATGTCGCTGTCCGTCAATTCCTCGGCGAACATCGCGACGAGGTCGTCCTTGAGGAAACGGGTGGGACCAAAGCCGTGCGGCTGGAACACGGCAAGCACGCGTTTCGCGAACCCCCGGGCAGTCCTGACCGCCGCCCGTATCTTTTCCGGATTGTGCGCGTAATCGTCGATGACGCGGATGCCGCGGGGCAAAAGCGTGACCGCAAAGCGGCGTTGCACGCCTTTGAACCGTGCAACCGCGGCGACAAGCGCCCGGGGGTCGCATGCGAACTGTTCGCACACGCACAGGGATGCCAGGAGGTTCGACAGATTGTGCCGTCCCGGCAGCGGAAGGGCATACACCGCGTTCCCTTTTGAAAAGGAGACCGCCGGCGATGTCGACAAAACACGGTCCGGCGCGAATGAGGCCGGACCCTGTGTGCCGAACGTCACCCGCGAGCCGAGGACGTCGAGCCGGCGGTCATCGGCATTTGCAACCACAACCGTCGATTGCCGCGCCAGCGTTGTGAAGAGATCAAGCGTTTCGTCAACCGGCTTGTGGTCTTTGGAGACATTAAGGAACACGCTCAGGTACGGGTGGTACTTGGCGCATGTGCCGTCGCTTTCGTCGGCCTCGATGACGAGAATGTCGGAGGTTCCCTTGAACGCGTTGCCGATAAGCCCCCGATCTTCCAGCCGGATGAGCCCGGCCCCTGTGATAAGCGACGGGGCCTTGCCGCATCCGTCAAGAAACTCCCAGATCATGGCCGCAACGGTCGACTTCCCGCTCGTTCCGGCGACGGCGACGGTCGTTTTGGTCCGTACGATGGCGGCAAGGACATCCGACCGGTGGACAACGGGGATGCCGCGGACGCGCGCTGCGGCGATGTCGGGGTTGGTTTCCTCGATGGCGGTGGACACGACCAGCGCGTCGGCGCCGGCCGGGCCGGAGCCATCCTGGGCCGACAGAACGCAGCCGAGCGCGGCAAGCGCATCCCTCGTAGTCTTGACATCAGGAGAATCGAGCAGCCGGTCGGAACCCGTAACGCGCAGCCCTTCCCACACGCAATATTGCGCTATCGCGCTCATGCCCGAGCCCAGAATGCCCGCACAATGCAGGGACCGGCAGGGTGTACCGTTAATCAATAAGGACAATGGCGCCCTCCGGTACGAGGTCGAAAAGTTCGGCAACGTCGCCGTTCTTCAGGCACACGCACCCGTGCGACGAGGGCAGGCCGACGGTTTCCTCGTTATTGGTGCCGTGGATATAAATGTACCGTTCGTAGGAGTCGATGCCCGGGCCCCGGTTGATCCCGTCTTCGCATCCCTCGAGCCGCAGTATCCTGGTGAGGATCAGGTTTTCGCCCGGCTCGCCCACGGGCCAGTCTTCGCCTGTGTCGATGCGGTCGCGGAACACCCTGCCCAGGGGAGCTCCCCGTCCGAATTTTTCCCTCACCCGGTGCACGCCGGTGGGCGTCTTGAGCGATCCGTCAAGGTTGCCGGTGCCGTACCGGGAGGTGGACACGGGGTAGTCCCGAACCACGGCGCCGGCGACGATGGAGTACAGCCGCTGTTGCGCAATGTCAACAAGCACGAACGATTCGGGGGCCGATCCGAGAACCTGTGCAAGCCTCGCAGCCGCTTTTCGTATGCGCAGTGAGTCGATCATGGGTACACCGGCAACCGAAGAAGTCCGTCGCGGACGAATTTAGTATGGACGTACATGCTCTATTACAATATAATCTATATCTGCTTTGAACCTCATTCATCAAGAGAAAGGCCCGCGCATGAACGGCAAACCAGTACCGCAGTTCCAGTCTTCCAATACCGACGACACCTGGCGGATTTTTAGAATCATGGCGGAATTCGTGGAAGGGTTCGAAACCCTGTCTAAAATCGGACCGTGCGTCACGATCTTCGGGTCTGCGCGGACGCCCGCGGGCGACCCGTACTACGAAATGGCGCGCGCCGTGGCGTCGCTCGCCGTCAAGAACGGCTACGGCGTTATCACGGGGGGCGGCGGCGGCATCATGGAGGGCGCGAACAGGGGGGCATACGAGGCCGATGGAAAATCGGTGGGCCTCAACATCCAATTGCCGTTTGAGCAAGTGCCCAACAAGTTCATCAAGATCCTCCTCAGCTTCAGGCATTTCTTCTGCAGAAAGGTGATGTTCCTCAAGTACACCTCGGCGGTCATCGTGCTGCCCGGCGGGTTCGGCACCATGGACGAACTCTTCGAGGCGCTCACGCTTATCCAGACGCAGAAGAGCGAGACACTCCCGCTTGTCATTATGGGGAAAGAATATTGGCGGGGGCTTATGGACTGGCTGCGCGCAAGCATGCTGGCAAAGAGCTACATTTCGCCGGAGGACCTCGGCCTCATCAGGTTCACCGACGATCCGCAGGAGACAATCGACATTATCAACGCGTTTACGACAAGGCGGAGCACGCCGGTCAATTTTGCCTAGCAGGGTGTTGAAAAAGTCTCCCTTTTGTAAACATTTATCCTTATATTATAGGGGAACCCCAACCAAGGAGTATTGATGAGAGGTTCCCAGCCAGCCCAAGGCGGTATGTTCAGCTTCGTTTCTCCGGATTCCCGAGTGCCGGCAACACACCCGCTTCGTCGTGTCAAACAGTTTACGGACATAGCGCTGCGCCGCCTTTCTCGTGACTTTGAGGCGATGTACAGCCGGATGGGACGCCCTTCGATACCGCCGGA
>CAVSQB010000007.1:0-90373 GCA_963729895.1 uncultured Fibrobacterota bacterium
CGAAGAAAAGGAAGAAATAAGTTTCTTTCTTCTCACAACACGAAGGTCGGCAAAGCGGGTGGGCACAGTGCCTGCCCGCTTTTTGTTTCTTAGGTGTCGTCTCCCGCGTCGTTATAGGGCATAACAGTTGCACGGCGGCGTGGCATTGTTTAATTTTATTCCGCACCGCACAAGCAATCCGTGGCATCGAGTGAGCCGGGAGCCCTCCCGCAACGCCCGCCGCCAATGCATGCCGCACAGCCTCTGCGCGCGAGGCCAGAGAGAGCTGTCACTGCTGGGTGTAATACCTCGTTGTAAAGGTCATGAAAGAATACTCCAAATACATTGTCGACACCTGGAACATTTCCGAGGCGCTCGCAAAAGAACTGTGCGAATGCTACGAAAAGGGATACTCGCCCTATTACTGTGCCGATTACCGGCCTGCCGTGGCCGTTGAACTCGACGCCGCCGGCGTGTGGGTCGTCTACGATTTTCTCCGCAAGATGGCCGAGCTTTCACCCAAGAAGAAACGGCTTCTCAACGCGCTCAAGAAGAACGGCAAGCTTACGGCCGACCTCGAGAAGCGCATCGTGCACGGCACGAATTCCTTTGAACTCGACGACATGCTGCTGCCGGAGCGGCTCAACCCCAGGAGCAAGGGCCAGCTCGCCCTCAAGAAGGGACTTGGCGAATGCGCCGATGCCATTCTGGCGCATCAGGACGGCGCCGTTCCGCTCGACGATATTATTGCGCCCTTTATCGGGAAAGATCCGTCCCTTGCAACGGGTGACGACGTCATTGCAAATGTCAAAGACATCGTTGCAGAGCGGTTCGCCTACGACGAAACGGCGCGCACCATGGTGCGGGAATTCATGTACGACGATGGTTTCTTTGAGGTAGTTCCCAAAGGCAAGGCGGCGGACGAACTCTCGCGCTTTGTGGGGAAACAGGTCGCGGTGCACGAGGTGTCGAAGGAAGAACTCCTCATGCTCCTGTCCGCCGAGGACAGGAAGGTAGCTCGCGTCAAGTTGAACGTCCAGCTTTTCCGTATCACCGAGCTGCTCAAACACCATTTTGTCGTCAATCCGGATTCTTCCGGTTTTTCCCTTATCAGCGAGGCCATCGACGACAGTTGGATCCGGCTTTTGCAGCCCATTGCGGAGCGCGACGTTAAAGAACGGCTGCGCGCCGAGGCGGAAGACTGGGCGGTGGGCGTTGTTCGGCAGTCTTTACAGAAGCAACTTGTGCAGGAAGGCGAGGAGAAAGCATGCATCGCCTGCGGCATGCCCGACAAGAAGGCCTTTGCGGTGGTGGCCTGCAACGACCGGGGCCGCCTGTACGGCGCCGCAGTGGAAAAGAGGATCGTTGCGGACAAACCGGCCGTCAGCGAACGGCTCAGGCAGTTTGTGCTGCGCTACAGGCCCGAGCGGATTGTCGTTGCCGATAACGAAAATGCGGGTTCGGCGGAAGCGATCATCGCCGTGTCGCTGGAGGCGGCCGGGGCGCGGCCGGAAGTCGTACGCGTAAAGCCGGCGGAACGCCGGCCCGATATTGCGACCTCCGCCTGGATGAAGAAGGAATTCGCCGACCTTGAAGAACCCATGCAGCGCGTGTTTGGTGCGGCCATCGGCTATTTGCAGCCCTTGAGGCTCGTGCCCAGAATCGGGGCCGAGTATTTCTCCCTGCACCCGCTGCAGCGGTGCGTTTCTCCGGCCCGCCTTGCCGAATGCGTCGACCGGATCACGACCGGCATGGTTCTGGAGCGGGGGGTCCCGGCGCATGAACTGGGCGCTGCGCTCACGGCCGTCAACCTTGAACCGTTTATACATGAAGCTACAAAAAAGGAGATCATCGCGCACGGGCAAAAGACGCCGCTTGCGTCCAAAGACGATCTGCTCAAGGTGCCCGGCATCAGCGAGGGCGAGTTTAAGAGCCTGGCCGGATATGTGCTTGTGTCAACGGCCGATTTTGCGCTTGACCGCACCATGGTCCATCCCGACCATTTTTCGTGGATCGCGAAAATGTGCGACCAGCTGCAGCTCCCGCCGGAGGCGCTTGTCAACAATCCCGAGGCGGTGCGGTCGTTCCCCGAGCCGGATTTTGCGAAAAAACTGTTCATCGAGAAGAAGCTCGTGGGACAATTTGCTGCGGGCCAGCGGTTCGGCGCGCTCGCCTTCACCAAGTCCAAGCGCAAGCTCAAACTCACCGAGATCGAAGAAGGATCGGTGGTGAGCGGCCGGGTGACCAACATAACGCCGTTCGGCGTGTTTGTCAATATCAACGCGGTGTGCGACGGCCTCATCCACATCTCCCAGCTTGCGGACACCTATGTCGAATCGGCCGATCAGGTCGTCAGCGTTGGTGACGTGGTGAACGTCCGCATTCTCAGGGTGGATGTCAAGAAACGCAGAATATCGCTGTCGATGAAGGGGCTTGGCCACCAGGGCCCCAAGGTTTCTCCCTCCAAGCGCCAGCTCACCGATCTGGCGAGCCATTTTCAGAACCGCTAACCTTCCTTCCTTTTCAGTTTTCGTTAATTTCAATTTTGTCCCTTGTGGGGGAAGTATCCCCCTAGCAGGGTGTTGAAAAAGTCTCCCTTTTGTAAACATTTATCCTTATATTATAGGGGAACCCCAACCAAGGAGTATTGATGAGAGGTTCCCAGCCAGCCCAAGGCGGTATGTTCAGCTTCGTTTCTCCGGATTCCCGAGTGCCGGCAACGCACCCGCTTCGTCGTGTCAAACAGTTTACGGACATAGCGCTGCGCCGCCTTTCTCGTGACTTTGAGGCGATGTACAGCCGGATGGGACGCCCTTCGATACCGCCGGAATGGCTTTTGAAAGCACAGATATTGATGGCTTTGTTTTCGATACGGTCGGACCGGTTGTTTTGCGAGATGCTGGACTATAACATTCTGTTCCGATGGTTTCTTGACATGGATCTGGATGCGGCATCGTTTGATCATAGTGTGTTTTCGAAGAACCGAGATCGACTTATGGAACAGGAGATTGCGCACCGGCTGATGCAGGAAATCGTGCGTCTTGCTCGTTCCGAAGAGTTGTTGTCCGATGAGCATTTCACGGTTGACGGCACGTTGATTGAAGCCTGGGCATCGATGAAGAGCTTCAAGCGAAAAGACGCGGAATCGGCGAACAAGACTGACGATGATCGGAGTAATCCGTCGGTTGATTTCCACCATGAGAAGCGAAGCAATGAGACACATCAGAGTTCGACCGATCCAGAGGCGCGGTTGGCTCGGAAGAACAAGAGAACGGGAGCGCAGCTGGCGTATTCCGGTCACGTGCTGATGGAAAACCGAAATGGGTTGTGTGTTGATATCGCCATTGCGCCAGCGACGGGGACAGCGGAACGGGATATGGCGCTTGAGCTGATAAAGCATGAACGCAGGCGCGGAAAACGCCGGATGAAGACGGTGGGTGCAGACAAAGGGTATCATGCAACCGAATTTATCAAGAGCCTGCGACGCCTGCACGTGAAGCCTCACATTGCCGAGAAGGCCAACACTTCGCTTAAAGGGTTGGATGGAAGAACGACTCGGCATAAGGGATACAGCGTAAGTCAAAGGAAACGAAAACGGGTTGAAGAGATATTTGGGTGGATCAAGAGCGTCGGTGGCCTGCGGAAAACTCGGGTAAGAGGAATACGAATCAACCAGACTGTTGCCTACGTGGTTGCCGCAGCGTACAACTTGATACGCATGGTTAAGTTGATGCCGCAAACGGTGGGGGCAGCATGAGAATGGCCTGGGAATCCGGGGAAATGCCTCGGAACGAGGCAGGTAAAACCTCTCTGACATATGTAAAGTTGAAGTTAGGTTCATAAAAAATCAACAAGAGCGCTTCTGTTAGGACTATTTCAACAACCTGCTAGTGCGTGCAGTCGCAGGCATCAACACCTGTGCGGGGGCACCTAGAAACGAAGATGGCAGTTGACTGTTGAAAGTCCTGTGACTGCAGGGTAAGGACAGTAGGGTTATTTCTTGGTTTTTGCGTTAGGCAGGACCGCAGGGTGCTCTGGAGAGCAGTGCCGGCCGACCCCGCCGAAGGCATAGGGGCGATCCGGCACCGAGGCCATTCGGCCGAGCCCGGAGGGAGGGCCGCCCGTTTGTGGAGTCGCATAGAAATGCGGCTCCACAAACGGGAACGCCCAGCTGATTCGCCTTTGGAAATATTACATTCTCTCCGGCGCGGAAACGCCGAGCAGATCCAGCCCGAGCTTTATCACATTCCTCACGCCGCAGGTGAGTAGCAGTCTCGCGTATGACAAGGGCCTGTTGTCCGTCACGATGCGGTGCTTTTGGTAAAATACATGGAACTCGGCGGCAAACACTTCGAGAAACGCGGTGATGCGCTGCGGCTCGACGAAGAGCGCCGTTTGTATCAGGAGGGTGGGAAATTCCGCAATGCGCTTCATGAGGTCGAGCTCTTCCGGAGTCGTGAGCAACGGCGGTGCGGCCGAGGCGATATCGCCGTCTGCAAAGCCCTGCTGCCGGGCGTGCGCGAGGAGGCTGCAGGTGCGGGCGTGGGCGTACTGGACATAGTACACCGGGTTTTCGTCGCTTTGTGTGGCGGCAAGGGTCATGTCGAAGTCGAAGTGGCTCGACAGGCGGCGCATAAGAAAGAAATATCGCATGGCGTCAACGCCGACTTCGTCGAGCAGGTCGGCCATGGTAACGAAATCGCCTTTGCGTTTCGACATGCGGAAAGGCTGGCCGTCGCGTATGAGGTTCACCTGCTGGATAATGAAGTTTCTGAAGACTGTGTTCGAAAGGCCGAGGGCCTTCACGGCCCCTTCGAGCCGGGGCAGGTAGCCGTGGTGGTCCGGGCCCCAGAACGTGTACGATTCGTCGAACGCGCGCGAGGCCTTGTGCACATGGTAGGAAAGGTCGGCCAGGAAATAGGTGGGAGAACCGTCCTGGCGGACGAGCACCCGGTCTTTTTCGTCGCCGTAACGCGTTGCGGTGAACCAGACCGCGCCTTCCTTCTCGTACACCAGGCCTTTTGTCCGCAGAAGCGACAGCGTTTTCGCCGGGGCATCCGATTTGTGAAGCTCGCTTTCGTGGAACCAGGTGTCGTAGCTGACCCCGTAGCGTGAAAGGATTTCCTTCTGTCGCGCAATGGTGCGGGTGAGCGCCTCGGACGTGAACAGGCGCTCGGCGTCCTTTTCGGGCAGGGCTGCGACATCGGGACGGGCGGCGGCTATTTCGGCCGCCAGGTCGCGGACATAGTCCCCTTCGTACCCGCCTTCGGGGATGGACGCTTCGCGCCCGAGGCTCTGGAGGTACCGGCACGCAATTGATTTTCCCAGGAGTTCCACCTGGTTGCCGTAGTCGTTGACGTAGTACTCGCGCTCCACGCGGTGCCCCAGCCAGGAATTGACACGTGCGACCGTGTCGCCGATCGCGGCGGCGCGCCCGTTTACCACCACCATGGGCCCGGTGGGATTTGCGCTCACGAATTCGAACAGGATGCGCTTTGAGGGCGTCACCTGGTTGCGGCCGAACAGTTCCGGGGATTGCACCGCGCTTGAAAGAATGCCGTGCATGAACGCGGCGCTCAGCCGGAAATTGATGAACCCGCCCGCGATGGTCGACGAGAGGAACGGATCGGGCGCCACGAAGCGGTCGTCCCAGGGAAAAGCGGACATGAGTTTTCTGGCGATGGCGACCGGGTTGTCTTTGAGGGTCTTGGCAAGCGTGAGCGCCACGGGAGAAGAAAGGTCGCCGTGCGATTTCTGCTTCGGCTTTTCGATGATAACTTCGACGCCCGCCGCCGCGGGTTCGCCGAACGCCGCTTGTACGGCGCCCTGCAGGGAAGCGGTAAGATACGCGTATACCGACTCAGGCATGGAAACGGCCTTCGGATGCGCTTTTGTCAAGTTTGCTCCATAATTCCTCGAGGCCGTAATAGCCGCGCACCTTGGGCGTCATTACGTGGACAATCACGTCGGAATAGTCGAGGAGGATCCACATGGCGTCCTGTTCGCCTTCGGAATGCCAGGGAGAAACGCCGTGCGCCGACAGCGCATCCACGATGCCGTCGCGAATGGCCCTGTTGTGGTGCGGGTTGTCGCCGGAACATACCACAAAATAATCTGCGATGCCGGTCTCCTGCCGGAGGTTGAGCACGACGATGTCCTCCGCTTTTTTGTCGAGCGCGGCCTCCGAAATAAGGGGAAGCAGCTCCGCGCCGTTCAGGCTCCTTCTTCTCTCGTTCATCGCGTACGCTCCTGGAAATCGGCTCCCACGTACACCGTGACATCGTACATTTCGTCACCGTTACGCATGAGAAAGATCGAATTTGTCTTAAGCGCTTCCGCCACCTGCCGCGCGACGGAAGAATCCTTTCTGCGCGACACGACAAGCGTTGTCTGGTAGTTGCCGGTGGGCGCGTTGCCGATGTTTTTCACGTCGAACTTCCGCTGCCGGAGGAATTCCGAAACGATGTTTGCCGCTCCATCAATTCCGCATCCGTTAAGCACCTGGATTTTTCCCACCGACGGCACCCGCTCTCCCCGGTCTTCGGATTTCTGCAGCGCCGCGTCTCCGGCCGCCGCCGGAGGCGTGTGCATTCCCGCAACCATTGCCGCTACGAGCACGGTGACGGTAACGAGGAGGATGACGACGTTTTTCACGGACATACCCGCACGGGAAAATGACCCCGCAGTTCAGTTGTTGCCGCTCACCACGCGCGGCGTGTGGGAAGAAATCTCGTTCTCCGAAAGGGACGCAAATGTCAATACCATGATCCGGTCGCCCACCACGCCCATGCGCGCCGCAGGTCCGTTGAATTCCACGATTCCGGAGCCGCGTTTTCCCTTGATGACGTACGTGGAGAACCGGTTGCCGTTTTCAAGATTGACGACCTGCACCTCTTCGTAGGGCAGAATACCTGCCTGCTCGATGAAGTTTTCGTCGAGCGTGATGCTCCCTTCGTATTCCAGATGAGCGCCGGTGACCTTGATATCGCGGATTTTCGCTTTAAGAAAGCTTCGCAGCATAGAATGACTCCATCATTAGAATGAAAAACAAAGGCGCAGGCCGGCCGCGGCTCCCCATGAGGTACCGGATGCCGGCCGCGTGTCCCGGTCCGCCTCAACCTCCAAGCCCATATCGATGCCGCTCCACAGCATGTCGGGAACCAGCAGGCAGAGTCCGAGCGGCATGAACCTGCGGCAATAGATACTCTGGCCCGCAAGCAGTCCCGCGCACCCGATGCCGGCGCCCGCCATGATCCAACCCCTGACGGCACGGCCCCGTTCGATCTGGCCCAGGCCGGGCAGAAAAAAGCTCCGCACCGGGGCCCATTCGACCGAAGAATGCTTTGCAAGCCGCATCGACCTGACTTCGGCGTCGGAATGCCCGGCCCTCCTCAGGCTGATGTAATCGGCCTCGGTTATCGAAAGTTCGAGCCACGGCCTGCGATAGTACTCAGATATGGAAATGCCGCTTTCCAGCAGCTGGTGCACTTTGGACAAAGGTAGTTTCATTTCCTGCACCTTTGCCCATTCCGTTTCCGACAGGCCGAGCTTCTCGTACAGGTCCTTGTCCGCCGGCGACATTGCCCATCCGGCGCCCAGGAGACCGTACAAAACCACCGCCTGAACACCGCGCCACAGAACCTTTTCCGCGTCAACCATGGGTGTTTTCCGGCAAGAAAGTACCGCGCGCAGCTTCGCACCGTGCAAATCGAATCATCAAAAATACTTCATTCATCGGTGGCCTCAAAGGCGGAAAGGAAAAAGATTGATGCCCGGGGGCACGATAGCAAATCGGGTGTGTTCAAAGTCCCCCTCCAGATGCCCCGAAGGGGCACACGAGAGGGGATCAAGGGGTGAGTTGTGAGTTCAGGATACCTCGAACCTTGCTCGGGGTAGTCCATTCGTCGTGAAAAAGATACGGCGGGCCTAATTCGATTGCGTCAATTTCTTCAGCTCATCCCTCAGCTTGGCGGCGTCTTCGTACCGTTCTTCCGAGATCGCTTTGTCGAGCTTTTGCTTGAGAGAGTCGGGGGCGGACGGTTCTGCGGGCTTTGCCTCCCGCTCTTCCGAAGATGCGGCAGTCCCCGGTTCCTGTTCGCCTGTCTCCTCGGAAAGGATGATTCCTGCCTTGTCAAGTACTTTCTCGTCCACGTACAGGGGTGCGCCGAAACGCAGGGCCAGGCAGATGGCATCGCTCGGCCGGGCGTCGAAATCCAGGATCTTTCCCTTGAAATCGAGCACGAGCCGTGCATAAAACGTGTCGTCGATGAGGTCGGAAACCTCTACCCTCACCATCTCGCAGCCGATGGCGTCGAGCACGCTCTTGAAAAGGTCGTGGGTGAGCGGACGCGGAATTTCCACTTTGTTAATTTCCACCACGATGGACTGCGCCTGCTGGTCGTCGATAAAAATCGGCAGCGCGCGTTTGTCGGTTGCGCCTTTCAGGAAGATCACGAAGCGCTTGTTGAGAAGCGCGACATTGACGATCTCGACCGGGATCATGATGGCTGCATTCGGGTTGACGTGGAAGTGCAATACATTTTACGCAGGTAAGATACTTCATGGCACGGCGGAGGGAATCCGGGGCGGGGCGCGCAGGTTTTCCGGTTACAGCGGGCTCACCTCGATGGTCTGCAACCTGTCGGGCCCCACCGACACCAGGAGCAGCGGCAGCCCGTAGCACAATTCCTGCATTCGCTGCACATACGCACGCGCCTTGGCAGGAAGATCGGCCAGCTTTCTGCAATGCGACAGGTCGGACTTCCAGCCGGGCATGGTTTGGTAGCGGGGCACCGCCTCCTGAGCGGCCCGGGCGGAGGTGGGGAAGATCTCCAGTGTCTTTCCGTCGAGTTCGTAGTGCGTGCAGATTTGAATTTCGTCAAGCGAGCTCAACACGTCGAGCTTGGTGACCGCGAGCCGGGTGAGGCCGTTGAGCCGGGCCGACCTGCGCAGCATGACGCTGTCGAACCAGCCGCACCGGCGAGGCCTGCCCGTGGTGGCGCCGAACTCGCCTCCCGCGGCGCGGATGCTTCGTCCCAGGTCGTTGTCGAGTTCGGTTGGAAACGGGCCGTTGCCCACACGCGTGGTGTACGCCTTGACGATGCCGATCACGTGATTGATGAGCGAGGGACCCACGCCGGCGCCCGTGCACGCGGCCCCCGCGATGGTGTTGGACGAGGTGACAAACGGATAGGTGCCGTGGTCTATGTCGAGAAAGGTCCCTTGCGCGCCCTCGAACAAAAGGCTCTTGCCGCCCGCAACGGCGTTGTGCAGCAGGTCGCTGGTGTCCGCGATAAACGGAAGCATCCGTTTCCGAAGCCCGCGGTATTTTTCCACGAGGTCGTCGAGTTTCAGTTCCATCGGCCGCTTGTAAAACGACAATAATTGCTTTTTGAGTTCAAAGGTCTTGGAGAGTTTTGCGGTAAACGCGTTCCAATCCAGAAGATCTCCCGCTCGTAAACCAGCGCGCGTGGCCTTGTCTGCGTACGCCGGCCCGATGCCGCGGCCCGTTGTGCCGATTTTTGCGTCCCCCTGGGCGGATTCGTGTGCGGCGTCCAGCAGCTTGTGAAAGGGGAGAACCAGATGGGCGAGATCGGACACGAACAGGCGTCCGTCAACCTTGACGTTCCTGGCCACCAGTTCGTCCACTTCCGACAGGAATTGCTCGATGTCGAACACCACGCCGTTGCTCACCACGCAGGTCTTGTCCGGGTACATGATGCCGGACGGCACGAGATGGAACACGAATTTTTCGTTGTTCGCCATGACGGTATGGCCGGCGTTGGCCCCGCCGTGAAACCGCACGATGACGTCGCAGAATTTCGAAAGGTAATCGATGACCTTTGCTTTGCCTTCGTCGCCCCACTGGGTGCCTACCACGACCGTATTCGGCATAACGGATATCTCCTCACTAAAATAAAATACCGCTTTGAAACATGAAGCGGTATATGCAGATCGACGGTGATATATCGCCGGATAACGAATGACGGATTGCAAATAAATTACTAATTGTTAAAACAATAGTCAATGGGATGATAGCGCCCGGTATTGTTTTTTTTGGAGGGGAAACCCTGGCGGGTTTCCCCTGGCCCCAAGCCTCCTCGCCGCGATTACGCGTTTGCGGGGTCTTGGGGCACACCCTTTCCAGCGGAAACGTGCGCGGGGCGCAACGCTTGCACGTTGCGTGCGTCACGTTTCCGCAACGCCTTCTCTGTGGTATGCCGCTTCGCGGCCATCAATAATGGATCGACTTCACCTATTGCCTCGCATCACTATGGAAAATAGAAAATGATCCCTGAACAGTAACCACCGCGCACCGTGAGTGCCCCCCAATTGCAGATTGATTCTAGCAACTAATCTCGCTAGGGGTGCACTCAGGAGAGGGGAGTGCCGAGGACAGCATGGCTGGCCGAGGCCGGGGGAGATACTTCTCCCCCGAAAAATCGTAATAATTGCCGAATAGAGGCCCAAGAATTTCCCGGCATAGGTTATTTTCCGGAGTCTGCGAAAAAAGAGGAAGAAATGAACTTGAACAACCCGCTCATCGTCCAGAGCAACAGCACGCTTCTTTTGGAGGTGAACAGCCCCCTGTTCACAGATGCGAGAGACGCCATCACGCTGTTCGCGCACCTGGAAAAGAGCCCGGAGCATATCCACACCTATTCCATTACGCCGCTGTCGCTGTGGAACGCGGCAGCGCTGGGCATGACCCCGGCCGCCGTGGTCGAGCTCCTGGAGAAATTCTCCAAATACGACCTTCCGCAAAACGTCCCGGAAACCATTGTCGAGCTCATGGGCAGGTTCGGAAAGCTTGTGCTCGAAACTCACCCGGCCGGTCTTGCGCTGCGCTGCTCCGATCCGGACATGCTCCATCATCTTGTGCGCAACCAGAGGCTTGCCGGCCTTATCGGCGAACGCATCGACGAGCGCCGGTACCGGGTGCCGGCGGAGAACCGCGGAATTATCAAACAGGTGATGATTTCCCTCGGCTTCCCGGTCTACGACGCGGCCGGGTACGTGGAGGGCGATCCGTTTCAGGTGACGCTCAAACAGGAGTGCGGCGACGGCTCTCCATTTACAATCAGGGAATACCAGAGACTGGCGGCCGAAAGTTACGTGGGCAATGCGCAGATGCCCGGCGGCAGCGGCGTGGTCGTTCTTCCGTGCGGCGCCGGAAAAACCATGGTGGGCATGTATGTGATGTCGCTTCTGAACCGAAGCACGCTTATTCTCGTGACCAACGTGACCGCGGCGCGGCAGTGGCGCCGCGAACTCCTTGACAAAACAAATATCCCGGCCGAAGCCATCGGCGAATACAGCGGCGAATCGAAGGACATCAGGCCCGTCACGCTTGCAACCTACCAGATCCTCACCTACCGCAAGAAAAAGACAGACCCGTTTGTCCACTACGGCGTTTTCAATTCGCAGAACTGGGGCCTCATCATCTACGACGAGGTCCACCTTCTTCCGGCGCCGGTGTTCAAATTTACGGCCGACATCCAGGCGCGGCGGCGGCTCGGGCTCACCGCGACCCTCATCCGCGAAGACGGGCACGAAAACGACGTGTTCACGCTTATCGGCCCCAAGAAGTTCGATGTGCCGTGGAAAGACCTGGAACGCCAGGGATGGATCGCCACGGCGCGGTGCGTGGAGATACGCGTGGACCTTCCGCAGGCGGAAAAACTCAGGTATTTCGGGATGACGCCGCGCGAACAGATACGGCTCGCGTACGAAAACCCCCGCAAAATTCCCATCGCCCGCGAATTGCTTGCACGGCACAAGGGAGACCAGGTGCTCATCATGGGCCAGTACCTGTCGCAGCTCAACGAATTCGCCGCGGAGTTCGGGGTGCCGATCATCACCGGCGCAACGCCCAACGACCGCCGCGACGAGCTGTACGCCGCGTTCCGCGCCGGGGAAATACGCGTGCTCATCCTTTCCAAGGTGGGAAATTTCGCCATCGACTTGCCGGATGCGAACGTGGCGATCCAGATTTCCGGGTCGTTCGGCTCGCGCCAGGAAGAGGCGCAGCGCCTGGGCCGGATCCTGCGCCCCAAGAAGCTGGGCGAGCAGGCGGTCTTCTACTCCATTGTGACGCGGGAAAGCAGGGAGCTGGATTTTGCCATGAACCGGCAATTGTTTCTTACCGAGCAGGGGTATTCGTATGAGATACAGTACAGGGAGTTTGAGTAAATAATTATCTGCTTTGTCAATTTTGCTCACGACCCTCAAGAAGAGCCGGACGCCCCGCCGCTTTGCGGCAACATAAAAATGATAACATATTGGATTGCTGAGCGTGTGCGGCGTGGATGTACCCCTGGCAAGCCAGTACCCTTAGTTGCGCGCACCAATATCGAGAAAAGAATCTGGGCGCCCCGTCCCCATCGGGACGGCGGCCCTCCTTTCAGGCCCGGCCGGTTGGCCTCGGCGCCGCCTGCCGCCAAGGCCCTTCGGGCCGCTGGTGAACTCGGCCTGCGCCAAACCGACTCGGGACCTTCACCCCCGAACCCCGACCTACTTTTCTTCTTCAGCGAAGAAAAGTAGGCAAAAGACGCCGCCCCGCAGTGGCGCTTATCGCCACGGCCTCCGGGCGGCTACGGAACAATGGAAGGAAATTGTGAAGCCTTTCCCTCCGGGAAAGGCGGGACTCGTCCTCGCCGCCGATCCTTCGGCCGCAGCTGCGCCACTGATGGGGGAAGAAAAACAAAACCGCCCCGATGTTGACAGCACAACTGCACCTCGCGGGTGCCCCACAGCAGAGGATTGGATTCTTGCCCCAACTCCCACTTTGGGGTCACCCGGCACTGCTATCCAAAAGCACTTATTTATCGTGATATCCGGCTCAGCTATCCCAAAGCATACTGATTTATTGTAACCTCCTAAAAACTTTTGCCTTGCCGCCTCACAAATGTGTATACTCTTGAGTGACGGTATGGGCCGCCACAATGCCCACGCTCGTCACGCTTCGGCTCTGCCGCCCGCGACTCGGTTTACGACATTGCAAGGAGTTTCCTCATGCGCTTTATTACCGTTCGAGACCTGCGAGGCAAATCGGCGCAGGTGTGGCAGCACCTGGACAGGGAAAAGGAAATGGTGATCACCTCAAACGGGAAACCGGTGGCCGTGCTGTGTTCGGTTTCCGAGGACACGCTGGAGGAATCGCTGGCGGCCATCCGGCGCTGCCGCGCCGTGGCCGGCGTGTCGGCGATCCAGCTGAAGTCGCTGGAAAACGGTTCCGACGGCATCGCCGACGACGAGATACGCGACGAGATCGGCCGCGAGCGCAGGGGGAGGGGCAGGTGAAGGTCGTGCTCGACACCCAGGTCCTGGTGTCCGGCCTGCTGAGACCGTACGGCCCGGCCGGCGACATCGTTCGCATGGCGTCAAGTGGAAGCCTGACGCTCAGTCTTGACGCGCGCATTCTTTCCGAATACCGGCGCGTGCTTGCCCGTCCGAGGTTTTGTTTCAACGCCGAGCGTGTGGAACTGCTTCTGCACCAGATTGCGTCGGCAGGCGACATGGTGGCCGGCCGACCCCTGCCCGCGTCGCTTCCGGATGCAAACGAGGACGTTTTCCTGGAAATCACCATGTCGGGCGAGGCGCGGCGGCTCGTGACGGAAAATCCCAAACGCTACCCGCCGCGGGTGCGCCACGGGCTCGTTGTTTCCCCGCAGGAGCTTCTCGAACTGTACCGCAAGGAAATGTGACGGCCGCAGCCCCTTGCTTGATTTCACCCCGCGATTAGTATATCTTTCCTGTGAAGAGTGTAGTCTGCATTTTCCCCCCCCAGGAGGACATGGCATGGATATTCGAAAACTGGCGGCGGCCCTTCTCGTGATTTTTGCGACCTGCGCGCCGGACCAGGTGAAGCCCCTGGCGCTGACGATACTGAAACCGGCGGACGGCGATACGCTTCACACGGATACCATCCCTATTGAGGGAATAACCACGGTCGGAGCAACCGTGCACGTGGCGGGTTCCAGCACGGACACCGGGTTTCTGTTTCCCGTGAACGACTCCGGACACTTTGCAGGCGGCCTGCCCTTTGAGAACCAGACCGGCACCTATGTCGCAATCTTCAGGGTCAAGATGGGCACCTTGACAATAGAGGACAGCCGGACCGTGTATTACGTGGCCCCGCAGCCGTGAGTTTGCCTTTTCGCCGCGGCCTCACCTAGAGTTTTCATAGCTAAAATGTAATTCTGGATTGCTGAGCCGGTGCGGCGTGGGTGTACCTGCTGCAAGCCCGTACCCTCAGTTGCGCGCACCAATATCAAGATATGAATTTGGGCGCCCCCGCCGCGTTGCAGCGGCGGCTCTCCCTCTGGGCCACCCCTTCGGGTGCTTCCAAGGGTCGTCGGCTGGTCAGCCTCGGTGCCGATCCGCCCTATGCCTACGGCCGGGTCGGCCGGCACCGCGCACTTGCGCGCCCGGCGGTCCAGCCTGGCGCTGGACAAAAGATAGTTGCCACAACTGTCAACTTGTTCCAAGAGATAATGCATTTCAAGACTTCGCCTGTCCAGCGACACCTCGCAGGTGCCCCACAGCACAGGATTGGATTCTTGCCGCCACTCCACCTATGGTGGTCACCCGGTTCAGCCATCCAGAAGCAAAGGAACCGGGCGGTTTCCTGCAGAAAACACTTTCTGTCAAAGGGGCTTGTAAAGCGGGGGGTTGACAGTATATTATGAGGGTGAGGGGAAAACTACGTAAAATCTGCCTTGGGGGGAGTCAATATGTTCGGCAAACGGACCATCTTGTTCATTCTTGTGTGTGGTGGCGTGGGGTTCGGTCAATGGGTACAGGTCGATTCAGGCCTCCCGATAAGTACTTCGGTCGCATGCTTTGCCCTGAGCGGCGGCAACATCTTTGCAACGGCTCAGGGCGGTATTTTTCTTACTGCCGATAACGGCGCAAGCTGGACAGCGGTCAATTTTTGCCGGGACTAATGGTGGCGGTGTTTGGCGTAGGCCGCTTTCTGAAGTGCTGGGGGTGATCAATCCTAACCTGCAGCGGGAAATGTTAAAGCCGTATGCCAAAGGATTCAGAATCACTATCATCAAGAACGGTATTGCCGTCTTGTTGCCCGAGGCCTTTAACAGTGGCGCGATAACCGTTGAATTAGTCAATATCGCCGGAAGAATGATCTATTCAGCCACGCATCAATCTCATAACGGAAACCTGAATATTCCGATCTCAGGACTTTCAACCGGCGTCTATCTAATGTCAATCACAAGCAAAAACACAATCAAGTCTTCGTCGTTTGTTGTGACGAAATGAGGCCGGTCCGGGCGGTTTCTTATTATGTGAACAGGCGACAAAGCTCGTTCACGGATAAACTCCTAATCTACTTATTTCCGCGCGGGCCAGATCTCATCCGCAATTTTCAACGAACCTTCGTCCAACCCGACGTGCCTCTTCATAATTTCAATAATTCCCTCCTAAATCCGTGAGAAAAACTTTGGCATTTTGATGATTTTTCGTGTAGATTAAGGGTGAATGGTGCTTGACTAAATGGCAGTTCACATTATTCACCCGGAAGGTGTCATGCCAAAGCCGAGAAAGTTGATAATCACGGAGACGGACGAGTTTCTGACCAGCCATGGTGGAATGGCAATGATCGGGATGCTTGCGGAGCGATCCGGTTTGCGCGAGCGTGTTTCGCAGGTTACTCCGGACAAGAAGAGCGGGAGTATAAGCACCGCGGACGCGCTGCTGACCATGACGGGGCTTTTGTGTCTTGCCAAACCAGACTTTGACGGGGTCGAGCAGTTTCGTGAAGACGACTATTTTCAGGAGATGCTTGGATTGAAAGCGGTTCCTTCCGAGGCTACACTGCGGCAGCGAATGGACGAAACGGGCCTGACCGTTCAAAACGCAGTCCTTTCCGCTTCGGCGTCCCTGTTGAAAAAAGCAGCGCCACGGCTCACCGCCTGCTTTGGACCGTATATTCCGATTGACGCTGACGTATCTCCTTTTGACAACAGTGGTTCTCATAAGGAAGGCGTAAGCTGCACGTACAAGTTGTTCGAGGGATATTCTCCGATGCTTGCCTACATAGGCGTGGAAGGCTACCTGCTGAACGCGGAGTTGCGCGAAGGGAAACAACATTGCCAGGAAGGAACTCCGGAGTTTCTGCGCAAGACCATAGCCCTTGCTCGAAAAATAACGGATCGTTCGATCCTTGTGCGTCTTGATGCCGGACATGACGATATTGAAAACATGCGAGTCTGCCGCAAGGAAAAGGTCGATTACATAATCAAACGGAACATACGCAGGGAATCTATTGACGAATGGCTCGTGGATGCTCAAGCGCTCGGTGACTGGCGTCATCCTCGTGAAGGCAAGACCGTGTACGTTGGTGAGACAATACGGGAAAGAAACGGCGAAAACATGCGCGTTGTGTTCGAGGTGATCGAACGGACAATCGACCGCGACGGAAACGCCTTGCTGCTGCCGGATGTAGAGGTTCACACGTGGTGGACGAGCCTGAGCAGACGCAACGCCGGCCCGGACGACGTTATTGCAGCGTACCGGGATCATGGCACCAGCGAGCAGTTTCACTCGGAGCTGAAGAGTGATATGGCGCTGGAGCGGCTTCCCAGCGGGAAGTTCACGACCAACGCATTGGTGTTGACGTTGGCGGTTCTTGCGTTCAACATGCTGCGGCTCTGCGGCCAAGTTGGAATCGACAAGGGGTACGTGCCGCGTAAGAAAGTTGCACGCCGGAGATTGCGGAAGGTCATTCAGGATCTTATGTACATAGCAGCACGCGTGATAACGCATGCCCGCCGGTTGATGCTTGCCCTGTCGCGGCGGAATCAACTCCGCATAGCGTGGACGCAAACGTATCTGGCGTTCGCCACGGATGGCTGACCTAAGGAGAGCAATAAACGGAAATAGACCCGTAACCAAACAAACGTCGCCACCGACACGTTGAGTGTATTTGTCAACCATGGGGTCAGAAGCGCAAATCATAGTGGAATCACCCCGGCAACAACTTATCAAGAAGCCTTAGCAACCATATTCGTTCTTGTCAACGCCGTCAATTTGTTTTTAATAACCTTATCTCACGGAATCAGGTCCCTTTAAGTCGCCAAGCTCATCCTTGAACGCCGGTTCTCGTAGTGCGTCCATCAGGCCGATGACGGCCGGGTACATTGCGGAGCATGTATTCTTGACGCTATCGGAATCAGGCTTATGACGCAGCATCCGCGGCAGGTAACGGACCGATCCGGGGTCGTTTGTATTCCAGCCGGTTATTTCCAGGTACACGGGGATAGTGTAATTCGAGTTGAAGATGTTTATCATTTCGATCTTGCACACGGATTCAACCAGGTTTCCGATATCCTTGATAAATTGGACATTCTGGAGATCGCCCAGTTTCACGGTCACCAGCGGGAGGCCGATGGGAACATTCCAGATCATGCCGTCGCCTTCGGAGTCGACCTTGATCGAATCGAAGAAGGTGTCTTTTGAAAAATCCAATTCCCGGTGCGTCTCGTTCGGTTTTAGGGAAACGCAGAACGGCAGCGTGTTTCTCGCCCTGAACCACCAGATCTTGTTGACGGAGTATAAACTGATTTCGTCATTCTTGACATCAGAGGAACAGATGAACAGGGGCATCTTCTGGTGGAAGAGCCACCTGATCTCCCGGTCTTTCCAGGGCGCGTCGGGCCTGTCTTTCCCCCCGTACCGCAAGGCCTGCAGGCCTGAAGGTTTGATTTGAACTCCGAATTCCGTCTGGCTCAATACCGCGATCTCTTTTTGCCCGCATAAGCAGCATTGAAGATCGATTCCCGCGTCTTCCTGCCTCAGAATGTATGCCGATGAGGCGAATTTGGACAGGAAATAGAGCGCCAGATAATCCGATCTGGTGGCCTCGCTCAATCCATAGGGATTTGTCCCTGCCATCGTGATCTCCTTTCTCGAATGCCCGTGCCTCAGACAAAACAGGACAAAATGGCCACGACTGCCCCGATGCAAGCGGACAGGACGATGATCTGCCGGGCTTTCTTCCTGTCTTTTGCCCTGAATTCCGCTTGCGTTACGGTCTCGGTTTTGCCGGCCTCGGGTCCGAAATTAAACAATCCCCGGCTGCCGAACCCTGCGCAGAAATGCATGTATGCCTGCAAAAACCCGCTTGCCGCCAGGGCAGCCGGAAGGAACAGAAGCAACCGCCAGGCCGGGGGAACGTGTGCGAACAGAAGAACAACCCAAACGGCCACGGTAACAATCGTCCCGACCCAACCCGCCCGTTTTCGTTTCCCTATTTCCGCCCGGCCGATATTGCACACGCCGGGAACATAACTATTTATCCCCTTCATGCGCGCAGCTCCTTGATAAGAAAGAAAAATGCCTATCGTGTATCTGATTCCCGCGCTGTTTTCAAGGCCTTTGCCCACCAGAGAAGCTCTTCGAAGAAGAGATTCACGCGGTCAACGGGTTCTTTCAGCGATTTAAACAGCTCGGGGTTTACCGGGACTTTCTCATTCACCACCGCCCGGTATACATCCACCGGAATGTGAATCCCGTTTCTTATGGGCGTCATCTGGAGTTCCACGGCAACCTCGCGCAGCTGTTCGATGCTTCGCGCTCCGCCGGTATTTCCGTAACCCACGAAACCCACGGGTTTTTTGTTCCATTCGGGAAATATGGAATCAAGGGCATTCTTCAGTGAGCCGGGATAACCATGGTTGTATTCCGGTGTCACGATGATGAAGCCGTCGCCGTCATTGATTCGGTCCGCCCATCTTTTTACGACCTCGTTGGAGTACGTGCCGGGGTTCCTCGCAGGAGGCACCGGATCGGTAAAGAACGGCATCGGGAAATCCTTCAAGTCCAGGAGTTCGGCCTCCATCTCTTTTACCTTTTTGGCTTCCTCGTAAATCCAATATGCCGGCTTGTCGCCGAACCGTCCTTGCCGGATACTGCCTGCAATAACCTTCACTTTGATCGGCGATGGTCCCGGCATGTGCCGCTCCTTTTGAAAGATTGTCAAACAAGAAGGAGTTACAAATGTGCAAGCAGCGTGCCAGAGCATGTTCCGCTGTTCAGCCGCAGCTGCACGCTTCCGGAGCGGGTCGGTCACGGGAATCGGCTCTGTCCGTCAGCAATATTTCTCAATTGTGCGAATGCAAATGGCACACCGGCCTTATAAATTTCGGGAATTGTGGAGCGTTGAAGCGGCCGTTCTTTACGGGGAGGTGCATGAAAATCATTTTGGTTTGCTGAGCCGGTACGGCAATATCAAGATAATATTCTTGTGTGCTGAGCGTGTGCGGCGATAAATAGATAATTCAGTTTTGGTTTGCTGAGCCGGTGCGGCGTGGTGGTACCTGCTGCAAGCCCGTACCCTCAGTTGCGCGCACCGTAGCGGCACCCGGTTAACAAAATCCAATACTAAATACAGTGCCCCTGGTTTCCCGGCCGCAGCTGCGCTGAGGGGGAGATGCAGAATACCTTTGCGTTCTTGCTTTTTGCGTTAGGCAGGACCGAAGGGCGCGCGAGAGAGCGTTGCCGGGCGACCCCGCCGAAGGCATAGGGGCGATCCGGCAACGAGGCCATCCGGCCGAGCCCGGAGGGAGGGCCGACCCGAGCACGGCGAGGGGAACGCCCGCTTCTCACTCTTGATTTCTGGGTGCCCCACAGCAGAAGATTTGATTCTCGCCGCAACTCCCACTTTGGGGTCACCCGGCACGGCTATCCAAAAGCACTTGTATCTACATACTCTATACTCTGCTTTAGGGCCCGCAGTTTGTCGAATCGGACCAATGAGATTGACAAAGGCAGGCTAAAACCTTATAATCTGGAATGTCGACCAGCGTGCCGTAATGCAAAGGCCGTGGCCGCGGCGCCCGGGCGTTGCACGCATGCCAACGGGGAGAGCTTCCAATGCCGAATCCGCGATTTTCCATACGGTACCCGATAGCAGTCGCCGCCACGATGGTTGCGGCAGCAGCGGCAGCTCCTCCCAATTACCACATCATCATACTGGGAAACCACCTCGAGGGTGTGGCCAAAGTCCTTGACATCAACAACAGAAACCAGATAGTCGGCTATGTGTTCGGGTACGACAGCATGCGCGCGGCCTTTGCGTGGAGAAACGGCGCGATTCAGATGCTCAGTCCGCTTGGCCCCGGGTGCGAGAGTGTCGCGGAGGGAATCAACGATTCGGGGCAAATGGTGGGGTTCGCGTATACCCAGCCGGGGAGAGGACCGGACGACCAGCGAATATTCCACGCGGTTATGTGGGACACCGCCGGCGTCATCACCGACCTTGGCGCCATGGGCGGCTACAGGAGCGTTGCGTTCGATATAAACAACAAGGGCCAGGTCGCGGGGTTCTTTTCCACTCTCGCTCCGGTTGTGTATTCGGGCGTGTCGCCCGTGGACGGAGGATACGACGAGCACGTTTACGTGTGGGAAAAGGGCGCGTACCGGGCGCTCGCGCCAGACAGTTCGATTTACGGCCACAACGCTCAGGACTGTTTTAATTACGTTCGAATCAGCCGCGACGACAATCTCATGACGCCGCTTTACATATCACCCTATTATTCCCTGGTGGACGAAATAACGCTCAACAACAACGGCGACGTTGCATCGACCGTGGCATCAAACTGGAGGCAATCGTATTCCGTCCTGTGGAAAGCCGGCGGGAGAATGGTAGACCTGAATGCGAGTCTGCTTCAGTGCGGATACAACCCGGACAGCAGCCTGTTTGAGCCGATGGACCTCAACGACTCACTCGAAATAGCGGGGTTCCTGCTGACCTGGAGCGTCAAAACGGGCCTTCTGGGCAACCAGGTGACAAGAACATTTTCCACGCTGGAGTGGGTGTCACCGGTTGCCTGCTACAAAGACCTGCAGCTTAACAAAGACAACACGGCCAACGAGCCGGGAATCAACAACAAGGGAATGATAGCCGGGACCTACAATTCCAACCCCACAAAAGCCGTTGTTTGGGAAAACGACAGCGTTTTTCCGCTGGAGAACTATGTGCTGGGCCGCGATACCATGACCTACCACACCCTGGACGAGGCGCGTGTCATCAATGATTCGGGCGTCATTGCCGGGGAAGGCGTTTTCGGCTAGTGGTGCCTGCGGCTTACATTCTGGTTCCCGAGTCGCCCCCAATCGTCATGCCGACGCTGGGGAAATTCACGATAACGCTTATCCAGGCGTCTGCCCAGCTCGTTTCCGATGTTTATCTCTACAAGCCCGACAGCGTTCTCATGATCCGGAACAACCTCAAGAATGTCGGGAAAACCTACGACACCATCTATCCCGCAGGAACCGTTCTTGAATTCGCCATTTGCGTTCATCCGCCGCCCGGGAAGGGGCAGCCCTATTGGTTTACATCCGATTCCAAGCACGCAAGGGTCACAAAAGCGAGCGATACGCTCATGTATGTGTATTTCGAAGACCTGCCCGATTCGGTTGCCGATTGGGACTACAACGACGTGGTGCTGAAAGTGGAGCTGCATCTTCTTGCGCCGCTGCCCAGCGAGGCCTTGACAATCCCTGGGCGCGCATTTTCCCCTGTAAACAAAGCAGTTCGGGTCGAGGAGTACGACCTTCGCGGCCGGTTCCTCGGGATCCGTCTGATCGACGGGAATGGCCGCGTGCTTGACAAGGACGGCCGTCCGGCATGCGGAGTGCATATCGTGAAGCCCGTGCAGGGCGCGGGCAGGACAATGATCACCGTGGAATGAAGAAGCTGCGCGCATACATCTGGATTTCTGAGCCGGAAATCATAATAAATGAGGGATGGCTGAGCCGGGTGACCCAAAGTTGGACTAGATGGGTTAAGACTTGGGCGCCCCGCCGCTGTGCGTCGGCGGCTCTCCCTACAGGCTCGGCCTGTGGGCCTCGGTGCCGGACCGCCCTGTTATGGCCGGGGGCCGGCCACTGCGCTTTGGCGCACCTTGCGGTCGCGCCTGGCGCGTGGCAGAGGGGTCAATGCCCAATTATTGTGGCTCGCAAATGCAATAGTTGAATGTGCAATCTCGCCGTCAGCTTGGCCACTCAGCATCATCCCACCGACCCAATTTTCACTCTTGGTCTTCATAATTGCACCTCGCGGGTGCCCCACAGCAGAGGATTAGATTCTTGCCCCAACTCCCACTTTGGGGTCACCCGGCACAGCCATCCAGATGCATTTGATTATTCATATTTCCGGCTCAAGATAAGGCAACACACATCGGATAGAACAAGTCGCTTTGAACTTACGCCCGCCTGTTTTTGGCGACCTTCCTGCACAGATCGACATACTCCTGCGGGTTCATGAGCGTTTTGCTCGAATTGACAATCCAGGAACAAATCTCGAAGTTCAGTTCGTCGGCGTACGGATCGCAATGGTCCACGGTGGGCATAAGGAAATATTCCTTGTTGAAAACATCAGCCGAGGGACCCAAAGCAAAGAGCGCCTCTTTTTTATTGTCCCACGTTGCGAGAAGGTCATAGCGAAGCGTGTCGCCGGTATAGGGGTCTTTCCCGCCGCTTGCAAGGATCGCGGCGTGGATTTTCTGCTTGTAAACGGCCTTTGAGCAGGATACGGGAAAGGACCGTTTGAGCCTGATGTCGCGCGTGCGGAGGGAATCGGCTTTGCAATTGAGCCATTTGTCGTACGCGGAAACGGAGAAGACGCCGGAAAGTAAAGGGGGAAGCGGGTATTTGTAAGAGATAGGCATTGTAGGGGCCTCCGGGGTTAAGGTGCAGTGCTTGACTTAAACTAAATTATTTTCCCGGGGGTTTGGGTGCGTTAATGTAAAATCCGGATTGCCGAGCGGGTGCGGCAATATACAAATAATAATTTATTGGTATGTTGAGCTGGTGCAGCGTGGATGCACCCGTTGCAAGGCCGAATCTCCTGCTGCGCGCACCCAACCCAATTCCTAATGCAACAAGAGCTTAATTTGATTTTGGATTGCTGAGCTGGTGCAGCAATATACAAATAATAATTTATTGGTATGCTGAGCTGGTGCGGCGTGGATGTACCCGTTGCAAGACCTAACCTTCCGTTGCGCGCACCATAGAAACACCCGGTGAGAAATAAGAGAAGAAGGCTGTTTTGGGGATGAAATTGATTGGCGCGTCCGAGGAGGTTGAGTTTTGGGAGGGGGAATAATTTAGATTATGGACTGCGGTCGAGAGCACTGGCGGAGAAGACAGGGGAAGCGACTTATTAATTTCAAGCACGCGCTGCGGGCAGGTGTTCATTTCAGACGAGAAGAATTATCAAGGATGATCGCGCCACACACATTACAGTTTGTTTTAGCAACTAAGCTGACTGGGCAGCCGTGCGAAGTGTGAAATGAATTTGGCGTTCTAGGTAAAGGTCTTATGGAAATAGCGTGCAGAAAAGTAGAAAATCGCGAAGAAACCCCAACACTGCATAAAGGTATGTATTTGCAGGTTGACGTCGTCAAAAGAGACAATATGAGAGAAAGTGAGCGTTTGCGGATCGGGCTTGTCGAAAAGGCAAATTGGAAACCTAGGAAATCGGTATGTATTAATTACGGTGAATTCGAGAATAAATGTGCACAAGCCAAGAACGTCAAGAAACGATTGTTGGAAGATCTTGATATTGATGATGAGGAAGAAAATGCCGCGCCAAAGGATGATCTGGCTCAACCAGGCTTTGAAGGAGTAATAGAATTTTTGACCGGCAAAATTGAATTCACTGAAGACGATTTTGACGACGAAGAGGAAATTACCATTAAGTCAAGTATTGGCGAGTTGTTGGAGTTGCCGTGGGAAAACATGACTGGAAAGACCATTTATGTCGTTAGGAAATATACAGGTGCTGAAATGACAACTCGGAATTGCAGACGAACGAACAATTTGGTACTCCTAATGTCCCACGCTCGCGATGGAGCTATGGGAGATTTGAAGCACGTAATGGATGAGGAAATTAAGTCCATATATCAAGCAATTCATTTTCTGACGGAGAACAATCAAGGAACCTATCGCATCGAAAAAATACTACTATCGAAACACACAACGAAAAAGACAATTAGAGATATGGATTGGCGCACTTACGATTTTGTGCACCTCATAATGCATGGCGATGCATCAGGAAGATTGTGTCTTGAAAGCGAGGATCGGTCGGATTACAGGCGCCCAGATTGCATGCAGTCATCAGAGCTGCTGTCTGCTCTGCATGGAAATACATTTTGCGTTGTCTTTCTGTCTCTCTGCTATTCGGGGGGCGGTGTCAATGGTCAAAATTCAATTGCATTTGATCTCATACAATCCAGCACTACGCAAGTTGTAATAGGGTATAACAATGCTGTCGGGGAGCAATCTGCGAGAGACTTTGCCAAGATGTTCTACGAGTACCTTACTGCTGGAGGTACCATCATTGAGGTTTACAAACAGGCGCTAAACAAGTATTATCTGAGCCATGGGAAGAACCGAGTGAAGTATGTACCATTATTATTTGCTTGCTAATAGGTGTTATGAACCAAATTGAGCTGCACGAAAGAGTAGATGGCATTCTTCGCAATGTTCCCGGTCGTGTGGGCCGGGAGGACGTTTCCGCTTTGATTTGCGCCAACGAGGATGTGCGACAATACTTCTTTGCACAAGCTAATGATCTTTGGCTCGATTGGCTTTGGGAAAATGGGTTCCTGAGTGTCTTGAGGGGACCTCTAAAAATTGCCTAATTTGCCCAATTAATGCTTGACAAAGGCTATTTCGTCAATTATTTTAATTCCAGACAACAAACCTGCGAACCCACTACCGTCTGGAGGATATTGCGATGGGACAGATAGGCCTTTTTGACCTTGAGAATCGCCTTTCCGAGCTTTCCGAAATGGGAGACCCTCTTGAAACCATCAATCGGGCCATACGTTGGAAGAGTTTTCGTCCTGTTATTGACAAGGCTTTTCGCAAGGAACGGAAGAGCAACGCCGGTCGTCCACCGTACGATTATATCCTGATGTTCAAGATTCTCGTGTTGCAGACGATGTATGGGCTTTCCGATGCGCAAACCCAGTTTCAGATTCTGGACCGATTGACGTTCAAACGGTTTCTTGAACTCACTTCCGAGGATAGCATTCCCGACGAGAAAACGGTCTGGTTGTTTCGGGAAACGCTGACACAAGCAGGCGTTGTCAAGAAGCTGTTTGACCTGTTCGGTCGTCAGTTGAACGAAGCGGGTTACACTGCCCAGAAAGGCCAAATAATAGATGCGAGTTTTGTCGAGGTACCTCGCCAGAGAAACACGCGGGAGGAGAATAAAGAAATCAAGAACGGGGGCACGCCGCAGGAATGGGAAAAGCACCCTGAGAAACTTCGTCAGAAAGATGTTGATGCGCGATGGACGAAGAAGAACGATCAGACGTTTTTTGGCTACAAGAACCATGCGTCGGTAGACGCGAAGCATAAAATCATTCGAGACTATGCGGCGACATCCGCAGAAGTGCACGACTCCAATATGCTTGAACCTCTCCTTAATCCTGAGAACACGAACGCGGACGTGTTTGCCGACAGCGCGTATCATTCGGAAAAGGCGGAACAAAGGCTTGATTATCTCTGGTACAGAAGCAAAATATGTGTCAAAGGGACTCGTGGCGCACCATTGACGGAAGCACAATTGGCACAGAACCGGAAGAAATCCAAAGTCAGATCGCGTATAGAACATGTGTTTGCTCAAATAGAAATCATGTTTCGTGGCAGGATCAGGTGTATCGGGCGGCTGAGGGCCGCGGCGAAGATAGGACTCCTGAACCTGGTTTACAACATAAAACGCTTTGCATATCTTGAGTGCCACGCCTGAAAAGCGGGACAGGACCGCACAAGGCCCCCAAAGGGACCGAAAAAAGAACAGTTTTGGGCACCTATCAGACAAATAGACGCCCTGACATCGCGAAATAATACTATCTGTCAACATGATCTTGGAATCTACTATTTTACAGAATTTTTAGAGGTCCCCTTGAAGGAAAAGTCCGAGAATGCCCAGTCCGCGTAATTTGACCGGTGTATCCGGATTAATTTGACCGGACGGATGTCTTTACAGAAAGCGATTTACGGTAATAATATAAATGTTTCCATGTGTCCGGTCATTTTGCGGCGGATTTTGATTTGTTTTTTCGCATCGAGTCTCCTTCCAGGTTAAATTTTATGGCACCGTGTGTCAGGCGGTCGCAGACAGCGTCTGCCACGGTAGGATCGGGCAGTTTCAGGTGCCATTTGTCGACCGGGAACTGAGTGGTAATGATGATGGATCCTGCCTGTTCTTTCTCTTCAATGACGTCCAGGAGCGGTCCGGAGTCGATTGATTCGATTGGCTGCATAAGAAAATCGTCGAGTATGATGACTTTGGTTTTTGCGAGCTTTTTCAGGTAACGCAGGTACATTCCGGTGCCTTTGGCGGCATGGATTTCTTCGAAGAGGATCGGGTAACGGATTTTGATTACTGAGAAGCCCATGATGCAGACTTGCAGGCCGATAGCCTCGGCCAGATACGTCTTTCCGCATCCGGTAGAGCCGGTAATAATGATGTTCTGCGAGTTGTTGATCCATGTCGCCGTGGTCAACGGCATGAGATCTTTTTTCATAAACCCTCTGGATTGATTGTACGTGACATTTTCGAGGGTTGCCTGTTCGGGTTTGAAGTTTGCGTGGCCGATCATGCGGGAGAGCCTCCGGTTTTTCCGGGCATTGTATTCGTCTTCGACCAGAAGGGCGAAGAACTCCTCCGGGGCCAGATCACGGTTGTTGCCGCCGGCCAAACGTGTCTGCAATGATTCGGCCATTGCCGAGAGTCGCATGGATTTGAGCTGTTCAATGACGTTTTCGATATGCATAGAAGTTCTCTTTTCCGGTTACTGGTTGATGTAATACTGTGGCCCGCGTATGTTTTCATGAACCACGGGCGGTTGGCTTTGCGTGGGCAGCGGTAAAAAAGTCTGGTTGTCCAGGTGCTGCTCAAGGATTGTTTTGATGGCTTTGAGCGTTGTCGATTTGTAATAGGTAGCTCTTTGACATGCTCTTTCGAGTCTCTGCGGCGAGTATACTTTTGCCAGTCGCAAAACGCCCATGACGGCGTTAAAGCCCTGCTGAACATGGTCTCTTCGGTTCATGATCTGCCAGGCCGCTTCGGCGGTTGCCGGACCGATCTCAGTCGCTTTGGCGATGAACCACTCTTTCGACCACCCTTTGACAAACGCATGGCTTGGCGGCATATGTTCGGTTGTCGTGGCGTATCCGAAGTTCGGCGGGCCTGCCTGATGGCGGCAGACATGGATATTGTCGTGATAGATTTCTATGATCGGGCCGATCTGATATACGTCCACGCGCTGCGTTGCAAGGTAATGCGGTACGCTGTAAAAATGATCTTCGAACCGGATGTGGTAATTATGGCCGACCAGCACGTCGAGCTTCACGAGGGATATCTTGAATGGCTCGGCAGGCAGTTGCTGGGCATAGGGCTTATCCAGCTCTTCGAAGCGCTGCCGTCTCGTCTGGCCGCCATACTCCTTCATCGGGCGGTTGTTGAGCGCTTCCAGTTCTTCCCGTATTGCGACATTGACCTCATCCAGAGAAAAGAACTGCCGGTTGCGCAACCGAGCCAGGATAAAACGCTGGGCCTGCAAAACGGCGCTCTCCACAATGGCTTTGTCCTGAGGCTTCAGCACCCGTGCGGGAAGAAACGCCACACGATAATGATCTGCCATCTTCCCGTAAACGGGATTTGCGACCGGGTCGTACCGGTCGGATTTCTTAACCCCGCTTTTGGTATTGTCCAGAACAAAAGCGAATGGCGCAACGCCGAAGTACTCAAGGCCGTGCACATGGGAGAGGGCAAAATCACGCGTCTTCTGGCTTTCGCTTCCTTCGGCAAACGTGAAGCTGCTGGCACCCCAGGCGCAAACAAAAAGATCGACAGCGATGATTTCCCCGGTACGGCGATCGATATACTCCAAGCCATCGCCGGAGTAATCGGAGAACACCTTGTCCCCGCCTTTATGGATTACCTTCATGGTAATCTCCGGCGGACGGTGCCGTGCGACATGATCGTAAAATGCCGTGCGCTTCAAACCATCGGGATGCTGCTCGGCATATTCCTCCCACAGGCGCTGCAGCGTGACGTGTGGCCGAACGAGTTCTTTCTCAATGTATTTGACATCGGGCAGCCGAAAGGCGGGTGTGTCGTCAGGCGGCGGCACTGGTGGAAACAACGCAGCCTCAAGCGCCGTGTCCGTCAGCGTATCTGGCAGCGGCCACGGAAGCTTCGACAGTTGAAACCGCTCCAGGTAGTTTATGACGCTGCCCTTGGACAGCGATAGCGCAAGAGACGTTTGCTCCGCGCTGATGTTCTTTGATAACCGGTACTCAAGTACCTGGCGAATCTTCCGCATAGGCGTTCTCCCTCTGCTCATATCGTCTCCCTTCAATGGTGAAAAGAGACGATATAGGTGAATCCGGGAACGCTTCCTGAAAAATCATCCGTCCGGTCAAATAAAAGCGGATTTGCCGGTCAAATTGAACCGGATTGATCGGTCATTTTGATCCGGATTCGGCGGTCAAATTGAGGCGGATTAGTCGGTCATTTTGGGGCGGATCAGTCACGAGAAACCATCTCAGTACAGCTTCAAGACCCCTGAGATCAACTACCTTGCGCTAATGGCCCCAAAGGTGCCTGCGAAAGTGGTTGACATTATGCTTTCTGTCCCGATGTCATCGCAGACCTTCAACCCCGAAATCATTGACCGGTTCTTGTGGATTTGCGGTAATCTGCCCGCAGAACAATTGGCAAGAATGGTGCGAAAAATCCGAGATGAGAGATGGATACAGCTCATGGGCAAGTTTACCCAATGGGAAACCGAATACGAAAAGATGTTTCAGATCTTATCTGATGCCACGGACTACGAGAGCATCCTTGCGCTTGCTGAAGCGGTACTATCGACACGAACAAGAGAAGAGATGGAGATATCCGCTGGACGAGTTAGTATCGGTAATCCATTCTATTTCGAGGAATTGTTTGAAACCAGGGTATTTGACCACCTGATGAAAATAGGGGAAGCCTACGCGGAACGGGCTCTTGAACTGGCAACCAAAGTGCTAGGGGAACTCGTTCTTCTTGGTGGAAATGCAAAGCCAGGTGAAGCATTTCCAATAGAGGACGTGTTCCATCTATTCGATGTGGACTTCTTTGCGGTGAGCGCCGACAAAAGAGATGGCTTTTCGCCTCAAGAAAATGTTAGTGGGTTAGCAGTCGTTGTCAAGGAACTTGCCAGCCGGCTGATTGGAGACAAATGCACACAACCGGACGCCGTCCGAAAAACCTATGACAAATACATCAGGTTGTTGCCTGAAAGTAAAGCAATGTGGCGATTAAAACTGTCTGTTTTGAGCTTGTGTCCTGCTGTTTTTGCGGACGATCTGAGGCAATCTTTTTTCAAGTTATTCGAGGCGAAGCGCTATAGCGAAGTTATGTCTGGCGCAGAATATGAAAAAGCCTTAGAGGAAGGATTTTCCGTATTGTCTGAACCTGACAAGCATGAATACGTATCACGGGTCATTGGTTGTTTTAAGAGGACTGTGGAAGACAAGGATGAACAGTATTGGCTTATGCGATACGGAACCAGAATATTCTCAATGATCAGGCTCCACCTTGCTGAAGGAGAAATTAAACAATTTGAGGATGCCGGATTCCTATTTGAGCAGGACTATGAACCCAAACCGGCAATAAGTGAAATCCGCTGGGTTAAGCCAATTGGCCCAACTAGCCAGGAGGAATTTGGAAAACTTCCCATAACCGAGATTCTTGAGAACCTTCGCACCAAGTGGGCTCCCGAAGCGCTGGGCAAACAGGATACAAAGAGAGACCCACTCAATGCTGAGGGTGTTGGGGAGTTATTGCGTGCAGATATTCCCAAACGTCTCCAGGATTATGCAAATGCCGCCAACCTGTTTTTCAACCGAGGTGTGCTTCATCAGCACTACACGTATTCGTTCTTACGGGGCATCCAAGAAGTTCTCCGTGAAAAGAAAGCTGATTTGAAAGGCATAAATTGGGACAGCCTAATTAGTCTTCTAGTATCAATAACGAAGTCTGGAGGGGAGAGCCAACCTGACAAAAGGAAAAACAGCGGAGATGCGGTAGGTGCATGGCTTGTTGGATGGGATGAAGTTCATTCGATGATGGCTGACGTAATTCAAGAGCTACTGAGCGAAAAAAGTGGGAAGATAAATATTCAATTCGAAAAGTATCGCGATCCGCTTTTCGCTGCCCTAAAGTATCTCCTGAGGCATCCAAATCCTTCTCCTGAGGATGAAAGGATCGAAACGGCAAGGATGAAGACAAAGTCCGGAAGCGAAAAAGAGTTCCTCGTGAGTGACCCCTTCATGATGGCCATCAATTCGGTGCGCGGCCGAGCATTTGAGGCGTTCGTTTCCTTTGTATTTCAGGACGGAAAAAGATTTGAAAATGGCGAGAAGCCGAAAATATCCTCAGATGTGAAGCTTGCCTATGAACAGGTCTTGAAGAATGAAAAGACGCGAGCCATAATGTTCCTGTATGGGTCCTGATTCCGTGAGATAAGGTTATTAAAAACAAATTGACGGCGTTGACAAGAACGAATATGGTTGCTAAGGCTTCTTGATAAGTTGTTGCCGGGGTGATTCCACTATGATTTGCGCTTCTGACCCCATGGTTGACAAATACACTCAACGTGTCGGTGGCGACGTTTGTTTGGTTACGGGTCTATTTCCGTTTATTGCTCTCCTTAGGTCAGCCATCCGTGGCGAACGCCAGATACGTTTGCGTCCACGCTATGCGGAGTTGATTCCGCCGCGACAGGGCAAGCATCAACCGGCGGGCATGCGTTATCACGCGTGCTGCTATGTACATAAGATCCTGAATGACCTTCCGCAATCTCCGGCGTGCAACTTTCTTACGCGGCACGTACCCCTTGTCGATTCCAACTTGGCCGCAGAGCCGCAGCATGTTGAACGCAAGAACCGCCAACGTCAACACCAATGCGTTGGTCGTGAACTTCCCGCTGGGAAGCCGCTCCAGCGCCATATCACTCTTCAGCTCCGAGTGAAACTGCTCGCTGGTGCCATGATCCCGGTACGCTGCAATAACGTCGTCCGGGCCGGCGTTGCGTCTGCTCAGGCTCGTCCACCACGTGTGAACCTCTACATCCGGCAGCAGCAAGGCGTTTCCGTCGCGGTCGATTGTCCGTTCGATCACCTCGAACACAACGCGCATGTTTTCGCCGTTTCTTTCCCGTATTGTCTCACCAACGTACACGGTCTTGCCTTCACGAGGATGACGCCAGTCACCGAGCGCTTGAGCATCCACGAGCCATTCGTCAATAGATTCCCTGCGTATGTTCCGTTTGATTATGTAATCGACCTTTTCCTTGCGGCAGACTCGCATGTTTTCAATATCGTCATGTCCGGCATCAAGACGCACAAGGATCGAACGATCCGTTATTTTTCGAGCAAGGGCTATGGTCTTGCGCAGAAACTCCGGAGTTCCTTCCTGGCAATGTTGTTTCCCTTCGCGCAACTCCGCGTTCAGCAGGTAGCCTTCCACGCCTATGTAGGCAAGCATCGGAGAATATCCCTCGAACAACTTGTACGTGCAGCTTACGCCTTCCTTATGAGAACCACTGTTGTCAAAAGGAGATACGTCAGCGTCAATCGGAATATACGGTCCAAAGCAGGCGGTGAGCCGTGGCGCTGCTTTTTTCAACAGGGACGCCGAAGCGGAAAGGACTGCGTTTTGAACGGTCAGGCCCGTTTCGTCCATTCGCTGCCGCAGTGTAGCCTCGGAAGGAACCGCTTTCAATCCAAGCATCTCCTGAAAATAGTCGTCTTCACGAAACTGCTCGACCCCGTCAAAGTCTGGTTTGGCAAGACACAAAAGCCCCGTCATGGTCAGCAGCGCGTCCGCGGTGCTTATACTCCCGCTCTTCTTGTCCGGAGTAACCTGCGAAACACGCTCGCGCAAACCGGATCGCTCCGCAAGCATCCCGATCATTGCCATTCCACCATGGCTGGTCAGAAACTCGTCCGTCTCCGTGATTATCAACTTTCTCGGCTTTGGCATGACACCTTCCGGGTGAATAATGTGAACTGCCATTTAGTCAAGCACCATTCACCCTTAATCTACACGAAAAATCATCAAAATGCCAAAGTTTTTCTCACGGATTTAGGAGGGAATTATCTTCCTGTTTTTTATTTCCGCGACAGGGGGTGGATTGTGGGGCTTTTGCCTCAGATTTTTCCTCGGGGTCCAGAGAAGAAAGACCTTTACACCGGAGCGTGGGAGGGCTACCTTTCAAGGAATCTCTATAAGGAAATGTTTTTGGACCCAAACATACAAGAATTGTATAGCCTCGGTCTCCGCTTGACGGATTCCGATTATCCGAAACAAAAGCACTTTATGGAGCCAGACATTGGCCTTGCCAACCATTTTGCACTCGCATTCTCGTACTTCAAGGAATTTGGATTTGAACATCATTTATTCAAGAAGTTTTGGGAAACTCCAAATAGTGAAAGGCATAAAGAGTTCATTTCTTTTATTGGCCGCAATGTGGTGTCCGGAAATATTACAGCAGACCAGATGCTGAAAATGGGATTGGACAGACCAAGGCTGAAGGAGTTCTGGGATTGGGCGGTTGCGAGATGCGGAACTGATGAGCTCATTGGCTTCGGTCACTGGATAAGCCTCAAACAGAAGATATTTGAGACGTTCTGGCTTGCAGATCACGTGGAAAACCTTCTCGAGAAAACAAAGGGTGCTTTGGATTGGATTTATGGGCTTAAGGAATCTGCAGTCCAGTTTGCAAAAGAAGCTCCAGAAAGTACTCTGTCGATTGCGCAGCTTTATCTACTTGACGGAATGGTGCGTGCAAATAATCCTAAGAAATTTCGTCTCCTTGATGATGAATGGTTCGAGGCCATAAAGGTTCTCTACAACAGCCCCGCAACAAAACCAGGAACGTATACGCTTATTAACGATCTTATTGGTGAAGGCGGAAGTCCTTTTTGGGGGCTTAAGGACATTTTGAAGAGGTAAGGAATTTGTGACAAACGTTAATTTTCTCGGCCTTCGGCCTCCAGTGAAAATCCAAACCTTGATATTGTCCCTCGGTGACTTTTTTTGGCCGAAAACATGGTTCCCTCGATGCTCAGAGAGCAGTTCTCTTTTCAAAATTCGCGCAAGCCTTTATTGACAAGTAGGCAACGGCCTTCTGCCCTGCGCCAGGCACAACCGGAGGGTGCGCCGGAGCGCAGTGCCGGCCGGCCCGGCCATAAGGCATAGGGCGGCCCGGCACCGAGGCCGAACGGCCGAGCCCAAAGGGAGGGCCGCCGTCCCGGCAGGGACGGGGCGCCCAGATTCTTATCTTAATATTGGTGTGCACCCTGCCCGGGCTCTCCAGTCTATCACCTCAACCTTAATATGGAATAAACCCCTCCCACAATTGACTTCCTTTCCCGCCCAATCTATTTTGAATCGCTTTGCCATAACCCCGCTGGTGGGGAAGATTCCGTAAATCCCGGGGTAACGCTGTCTTTAGTTTTTTCGTATTTGCCCCCAGTAATTCCGTGTCGACGCGATAAAGGCCCAAGCCATGCCTTTGTTCAACAATTTTCCCGGTTAGAGAATCCCTTATGCCATCCACATCACTCAGTTATGCCGATGCAGGCGTTAATATTCCGGTTTGGAACGCGGCAAGAAAGCGGATTGGAAAGCTTGTAGAGTCCACGTTCAACAAGAATGTTGTGGGCAGGTTCGGACACTTTGGCGGCATGTTCTCCATCGCGTCGCTGAAGAGCTACAAGAAGCCCATCCTGGTTTCATCGGTGGACGGCGTGGGCACAAAGCTCAAGATTGCGGCCGAAACCGGCATCCACTGCACCGTGGGCATGGACATTGTGAACCACTGCATCAACGACATTCTCGTGCTCGGGGCAAAGCCGCTGTACTTTCTCGACTACATTGCAACCGGGAAACTCGACCCGGACGTATTTGTCAAGGTCCTTGCCGGGCTCACCCGCGCCTGCAAAGACGCCGGTTGCGTGCTCATCGGGGGCGAGACCGCTGAAATGCCGGGCATGTACCAGGCGGGCGAGTACGACATTGCCGGGACCATCGTGGGCGTTGTGGACGAAAAGGACGTTATTGACGGAAGCAAAATAAGAATCGGGGACATCATCATCGGCCTGCGGTCCAACGGCCTGCACACCAACGGGTACAGCCTTGCGCGCACCATCGTCAAAGACGTTGCGAAGAAATCCTATTTTGACAAATTTCCCGAAACCGGGCGCACCATCGGAGAGGAACTGTTGCGGCCGCATCGGCCCTACAGTCCCGTGCTCGGCCTCATGAAGAAGGGCCTAGTTCGCGGCTGTGCGCACATAACGGGCGGCGGGTTCACCGACAACGTTGACCGTATCCTGCCTCCGAAATGCGATGCCGCAGTCGATTGCAGATCCTGGGAGCCTGATGCGATTTTCACCTGGATGCAGAAGCAGGGCAACGTGGAAAACCCCGAAATGTACCGGACTTTCAACATGGGAATCGGCATGGTGCTTGCGGTAAAACCTGCGGACGCGGACAAGGTCCTGCGCTCAAAGGAAATTTCGAAATTCGGGCCCCGCGTGGTGGGTACTATCGTAAGGGGAAGCGGGAAGGTGAAACTGACGTTCTAGAAATTTTCCGCGGCGCCTCACTCCGCTTCACCTCATCGCCCCGGCTTTCAGCCACCCCTCTTCCTCTCTCCGCTCGCGGAGAAGGGATGAGGGAAGAGGGAAGGGGAGAAGGGGTGAGGCGAAAGCAAGATTTTCCATAACACGTTACGGCTTTATCATGAATCACAAACTTTTCTTATACAACACCGCCGCGCGCAGCAAAGAGGAATTCGTGCCGGTCCACGATCCCGTGGCCATGTACTGCTGCGGCCCGACCGTTTACAATTTCGCCCATATCGGCAACCTTCGCACCTATATTTTTGAAGACGTGCTCAAGCGCGTGCTGCTGTCGCTCGGATTCAAGGTGAAGCACGTTGTAAACATCACCGATGTGGGCCACCTGACTTCCGATGCCGACTCCGGCGAAGACAAGATGGAAAAAGGGGCGAGCCGCGAAGGGAAAACCGTGTGGGAGATCGCCGAGTACTACACGAAGATGTTCAAACAGAACATCAAGGACCTCAACATTCTCGATCCCGATCTCTGGCCCAAGGCAACGGACCACATCGCACAGATGATAGCCCTGGTGAAGGCGATAGAGAAAAATGGATTTGCTTATAAGACGAGCGACGGCATCTATTTCAACACCTCGAAGTTCCCGGCCTACGCCGAATTCGCGCAGATCGACATCGAAAACCTGCAGGCGGGCAGCCGCGTTGACATGGGAGACAAGAAGAACGCCACCGACTTCGCGCTGTGGAAATTCTCGCCCAGAGACAGGCAGCGCCAGATGGAATGGAGCAGCCCGTGGGGCAAGGGATTCCCCGGCTGGCACATCGAGTGCAGCGCCATGTCGCTGGCGTACTGCCCGCAGCCGCTCGACATTCACTGCGGCGGCATGGACCATGTGCGCGTGCACCACACCAACGAAATCGCCCAGACCGAGGCCGCAACCGGCAAACCGTTCGTGCGATACTGGCTGCACGGCGAGTTCCTGGTAGTTGACAAGGGGAAAATGGCCAAATCGTCCGGCGATTTTCTCACCCTGGATTCAATCAGGGAATCGGGCATTTCGCCGCTTGCGTACCGCATGTTCTGCTACACGGCGCATTACCGGAGCCCCCTGATGTTTTCGTGGGACGGGCTCAAGGCCGCCGGGCACGGGCTGGCCAACCTGAAGAAACTGGTTTTTTCCGAAACCAGGAAGCCTTCTTCGCCCGCTGCGGCGTCCCGCGAGTCGGTTGATGGCATCCTGGCTCCGTTTTATGAAGCGTTGTGCGACGACATGAACATGCCGGTCGCCTGCGCGCATGTGTGGGCGCTCCTGAGAGACGCCGGTGTAAGCGCGGAGGAGAAATATCGTGCAGTCGAATCTGCGGATGCCGTACTCGCGCTCGACCTCCTCAAGGACGATAGAGTGCAGGACACGGTTTCCGAAATCGAAAGGGACGGGATGCGGCTGAAGATCGTTTCGGATGCCGCGCCGCAGGAAGTGCTTGTAGAACAGATTGTTTCGCTCATGGCTCAGCGCGTGGAGGCCCGAAAGAACAAGACCTTTGACAAAGCGGATTCGATCAGGAAGGAGCTGTCGGGCATGGGCGTGGAAATCAAAGACCTGCCGGGCGGCGTGGCCGAGTGCCGCATCGGCGTTCATTCATAGAAGTCACGTACCAAGGAGTTGCATTGTGATAAACGCAAAAGGGAATTCCTTCTCCGACGAACTCAAGAAAATGGTGGTGGGCGCAGACATCGAAGAACAGATGCTGAAGCGCAGGGAGATTTTCCTCTGGGGCGAGATCAACGACGAGTCTGCGGCGATGGTAGTCCAGAAAATAATCTATTTCGACGGCCAGAACAACGAGGACATCACGCTGTTTATCAACAGCCCGGGAGGCATGATAAGCTCCGGGCTTGCCATCTACGACGCAATGCAGTATGCCGCCTCGGATATCAAAACGGTGTGCATGGGCCTGGCGGCGAGCATGGGCGCTGTGGTGCTGTGCGCAGGAGCAAAAGGAAAGCGCCAGAGCTGGGAAAATGCCAGGATCATGATCCATCAGCCGCTCATCGCGGGCAATTTCTTTGGCCCTGCCTCGGAAATCAAGATTCAGGCCGAGGAGATGCTTAAAGTGCGCGACCGGCTCAACCGGATACTTGCCGATCATTCCGGCCAGCCTCTCAAGAAGATTGAAGAAGACACCGACAGGGACTACTTTATGTCGTCCGAAGAGGCGGTGAAATACGGGCTGATCGACACTATTGTAAAAAAATTATAATCCTTTGGCTTTCATAATCAACATATAGTATATTTTCAAAACTTTTTTGCGCTAAAACGCCGATGTAGCTCAGCTGATAGAGCATCCGACTTGTAATCGGATGGTCGGGGGTTTGATTCCCTCCATCGGCTCCATTACAGAGCGGTAGTACAATTTAGCAATTTGATGGGTAGGTGCCCGAGTGGTTAAAGGGGATGGACTGTAAATCCATTGGCTGACGCCTACGGTGGTTCGAAACCATCCCTACCCAGATACGCATGCGGGCATAGCTCAATTGGTAGAGCTCCACCCTTCCAAGGTGGCTGTTGTGAGTTCGAGTCTCATTGCCCGCTTTTTCGACTTTCGCCCATGTAGCTCAGTTGGTAGAGCACATCCTTGGTAAGGATGAGGTTCATCGGTTCGATCCCGATCGTGGGCTTTTCGGAAAAAAACGATAGCCGATAATACCCATAACCTGTCTTTTTCACAATATCAAGGGGAGTCTCATGGCAAAGGAAAAGTTCTCTCGAACCAAGCCGCATGTGAATGTCGGAACCATCGGTCACGTCGACCATGGCAAAACAACCTTGACGGCTGCGATAACGCGCGTCATGGAGACCAAGGGCCTGGCCAAATACGTTTCGTACGACCAGGTCGCCAAGGCATCCGAGTCGCAGGGACGCAGGGACGAGACCAAGATCCTGACAATCGCGACATCGCATGTCGAGTACGAGTCGGAGAACCGCCATTATGCGCATGTCGACTGCCCCGGACACGCGGACTATGTCAAGAACATGATCACGGGCGCGGCCCAGATGGACGGCGCAATCCTCGTGGTGAGCGCTGCCGACGGCCCCATGCCCCAGACGCGCGAACACATCCTGCTTGCCCGTCAGGTGGGCGTGCCGTACATCGTCGTGTATCTCAACAAAGTCGACACCGTGGACGATCCCGAGCTGCTCGAACTCGTGGAACTCGAAGTGCGCGAACTCCTTACCAAATACGAATTCCCCGGCGATACGATCCCGATCATCCGCGGCAGCGCCATTCAGGCACTGCAGAACCCGACCGACCCGGAAAAGAACAAGAGCATCTTTGAGCTTATCGCGGCGGTCGACAAATACATTCCGACACCGAAGCGCGAGACGGACAAGCCGTTTCTCATGCCGGTGGAAGACGTGTTCTCCATCACCGGCCGCGGTACGGTCGCCACGGGCAGGGTGGAGCGCGGCACGGTGAAGGTCGGCGACGAGGTGGAGATCGTGGGTATCAAGGATACGCGCAAGACAGTGGTGACGGGCGTCGAAATGTTCCGCAAGCTGCTTGACAGAGCAGAGGCAGGAGACAACATCGGCTGCCTGCTGCGTGGCATTGAGAAAGACGACATCGTGCGCGGCATGGTGCTTGCAAAGCCAGGTTCCATTACGCCGCACAAGAAGTTCAAGGCCCAAGTATATGTCTTGTCAAAGGAAGAAGGCGGCCGTCATACGCCGTTTTTTACCGGGTACCGTCCGCAGTTCTACTTCCGTACAACAGACGTTACCGGAAACCTTGCTCTTGCGCAGGGTGTGGAGATGCTCATGCCCGGCGACAATGCGTCGCTTGAAGTGGAGCTTATAGCGCCCATAGCCATGGAAAAAGGGCTCAAGTTCGCGGTTCGCGAAGGCGGACGCACGGTAGGATCAGGCGTGGTTGCAGAAATTGTCGAATAGCTTTTTTGGCGAAGGGTGTGCTTTGCGGCACACCCGCTTTATCGGACGCGGTAACACTTATACAACGTATCGGCGGTACAGATGCCCAGAGAGATCATCCAGTTGGAATGCACGTCGTGCAAGAGGAATAATTATTCACTTATGAAGAATAAGCGTAAGCATTCGGAGCGTCTCGAACTGAAAAAATACTGCCCGTTCGAACGCAAACGTACGGTACATAAAGAAGCGCGTTGAGTGCCTATTGCCTCTCCTATTTTCCCTGCTTTGTGCGAGTAGTAATGCGGCAAGCCGGACATTGCCAAAAGTATTTCGTCGGGTAGTGTGGTTTTCAATGTGTCACAATACAGTCTTGAGGTAAGTGTCACCTAGGTCTGTAGCTCAATTGGTAGAGTAGTGGTCTCCAAAACCATTGGTTGGGGGTTCGAGTCCCTCCAGACCTGATTCAACAGACTGAGAACAGCCATGCAGAAATTCATTCAGTATCTCAAAGACGTCCGCGCAGAAATGATCAAGGTGAGCTGGCCCAGCCGAAACGAGCTTTTCGGTGCGACCATGCTTGTGATCGTCCTCAGTCTCATCATGGCCGTTTTCGTATATGCATGCGACCAGGTGATAAACCGTATTGTCGGCCTGTTGCTCAAAATAAATCTGTAGAAACGAATCTCAAGGATTTCCTCATGGCAAAACGTTGGTATGCTGTCCACACTTACTCGGGCCAGGAAGCCAGGGTAATGGAATACATAACCGATCTTATCGCCGCTGGCGAAATGAAAGACCAGATCGGTCAAGTGCTCATGCCGACGCACGATGTGGTTCATGTCAAGAACGGCAAGAAGATCAAGACGACACGCAAGTTCTTCCCGAGCTACATTCTCGTGGAATTGGAATTGAATAAGGAAACTTCGCATTTCATACGAAATGTCAATGGCGTGACCGGATTCGTGGGCGGGAAGAAGCCACAGCCCCTTCGCGAGGAAGAGGTAAACCGGATCTTGGGTCAAACGGAAAAAAACACCCGGCAGCAAATTTCCGAAGTGCCGTTCGAAATCGGCGACGCGGTGAAGATAAAAGAAGGCCCGTTCAAGGATTTCGACGGCGTAGTCGACGAAATTCATCCGGAAAAAGGCAAGGTCAAGGTCATGGTCAGCGTGTTCGGCCGCTCGACCCCGGTCGAACTCGATTTCATGCATGTCAATCCTATAAGTTAATACAGCGAAAGGGGTACGTCCTTTGGCAAAGAAAGTCAACGCAATCATAAAGCTGCAGATTCCGGGCGGCCAGGCGAATCCCGCGCCCCCGGTGGGACCGGCGCTCGGCCAGCATGGTGTCAACATCATGGAGTTTTGCAAATCGTTTAACGCAAAGACCAAGGACGCCAACGGCATGATCATTCCGGTCGTCATCACGGTGTACGCCGATCGCTCGTTCACTTTCATCACCAAGACACCACCCGTGTCGGTCCTAATCCTCAAGGAACTCGGGCTGGAGAAGGGGTCGGGCGTTCCCAACAAAGACAAGGTAGGAACCCTTACCAAGGTACAGGTGAAAAAGATCGCGGAAACCAAGATGCCCGACCTCAACGCGGCGAGCATCGATGCGGCGATGCGGATCGTGGCCGGAACGGCTCGCAGCATGGGCGTCAACGTCGCCGACTGAAGCGAAGTTTACAAAGGGAGCTCTCATACATGAAACGTCACGGCAAGAAGTGGAAGGCCTCTCGGACCAAGATCGACAAGACAAAGGAATACGCGCTTGGCGAGGCGGTGGAATTCCTGAAGGCCAACAAGGCGACAAAGTTCGACGAAACGGTCGAGGTGGCCGTCAATCTCGGCATCGACCCCAAGAAGAGCGATCAGAACGTGCGCGGCGCCGTGGTGCTCCCGCACGGCCTGGGAAAAACGGTCCGCGTCCTCGCGTTTGCGCAGGGCGCCAAGGCCGACGAGTCCCGCGAAGCCGGTGCGGACTTCGTTGGCGCGGAAGACATGGCCGAGAAGATCACCGGCGGGTGGCTCGAGTTCGACGCCTGCATCGCAACGCCCGACATGATGAAGGTGGTGGGAAAGCTCGGGAAGATCCTGGGTACGCGCGGCCTCATGCCCAACCCCAAGGTCGGAACGGTCACCATGGACATCGGCAAGGCGATCAAGGAACTCAAGCGGGGAAAAGTGGAATTCAGGGCCGAAAAAGGCGGCATTGTGCATGCGCCGCTGGGAAAACTTTCGTTCGACTCCGCCAAGCTTGTTGAAAACGTCAAGGCGTTTCTCGATGCGCTTTCCAAAGCGAAGCCGTCGTCGGCAAAAGGGCAGTTTCTCAAGAAAGTCGTGCTCACCAGCACCATGGGGCAGGGCGTGAAGCTGGTCACTGTTGCAGAAGCAAAGGCATAACGGCGCCGTGCGCCGGCCAGACTCGAATAACACCTAGAAAAAGGCATAGACTCACATGGCGACCAGAACCCAAAGAACGCAGTCGATAGAAATCCTGGAAAAGGAATTCAGGGACGCGAAGGGAATCTATCTCACCAACATCAACAGGATCGACGTTGAGAAGATCACCAAGCTGCGCAACGAAATCCGCAAAAAGGGCATGAAATACATCGTTGTCAAGAACACCCTTGCGAGAATCGCGCTCGAACGGTGCGGCAAGAAAGAACTCACGCCGTTCCTCAAAGGCCAGATCGGCGTGGTGGTCGCCCAAAACGAGAGCATGGCCCCTGCCAAGATCATCAGGGATTTCCAGAAGGAATTCGGGAAGGACAACCTCAAGAACATTCTCGAAGTCAAGATCGCCTATGTGGACGGCGCAACGTTCGGCGGCCAGGACACGGCGCGGCTTGCCGACATTCCATCCCGCGAGGTCCTGCTGTCGCAACTGCTCGGCGTGTTGCAGGCGCCGATGACAAAATTCGCGGGTACGCTTCTCGGCGTGCTCACCACATTTGCGGGAACGGTGGACGCGGTGAGGAAAAAGAAAGAGTCCGAATCCCCGGCTCCCTAGTACGGCGGGCCGCGGATCACGGCAATCACGAATATGAGGAATTCACAACAATAACTTTCAAGATATGGAGGTACTCCTGTGGCGACTTTAACGAATGAAGAACTGGTTGATGCGATCGGCGGCAAGACGGTGCTTGAGTTGTGCGATCTTATCAAGGCCATCGAAGACAAATTCGGCGTCAAGGCCGCGGCTCCCGTCGCGGTCGCAGCCGCTCCTGCGGCAGGCGCTGCAGCTGCGGCCCCGGCCGAGGAGAAGACGGAGTTCTCCGTGATTCTCAAGGAGGGCGGCGCCAAGAAGATCCAGGTGATCAAGGTCGTTCGCGCCGTTACCGGCCTGGGACTCAAAGAGGCGAAAGACCTGGTTGAGGGCGCTCCCAAGGCGGTCAAGGAAGCGATTCCCAAAGCAGAGGCGGAGAGCATCAAGAAACAGCTGGAAGAAAACGGCGCCGTCGTTGAGATCAAGTAGCAAAAGATCATTACCCAAGGAATCCTATACCGGTTGCTTGCATCCTTAAAACAGAGTCATTCCTTTTGGCGGGAGCACGAAATGCTCAGAGGAGCGTTTCGTGCTCGCTATTGGAAAATCGGATCGGTTCCCGGGCTTGCCGATGTTCAATCGGAACGGCGCACGGATGTTTTCAACGCACAAACTGAGGGGATACGCGAATGGTAGAACGTAGAAGTTATTCCCGCATTCCAAAAGTCATGGACTTGCCGGATCTTCTGGAGATACAGACCAAGTCGTACAGTGTCTTTTTGCAAGCCGACGTTCCGCCCCGATTGAGAAAAAAGCAGGGACTCAACGGCGTGTTCCAAAGCCTGTTTCCGGTCAACGACGTCAAGGGATATTATTCCCTTGAATTCGACGGGTACAAGCTCGGGGTCCCCAAGTATACAATAAAGGAATGCAAGGAACGCGGCATGACCTTTGCCGCGCCGCTCAAGGTCGACATGTCGCTGCTCGTGTACGAACAGGACGGTGAGGTCAAGAAGTTCGTTGAAAAGATAACCAACGAAGTCTACGTCGGCGAAATCCCGCTCATGACGGACCGCGGAACGTTTGTCGTCAACGGCGCGGAGCGGGTCATCGTGAGCCAGCTCCACCGTTCGCCCGGCATCACCTTTGACGAAGAAGAACAGCCCAACGGCGAAAAGGAGATGACCGCCCGCATCATTCCGCAGCGCGGCTCGTGGGTCGAGATGATCCTCGATGCCGACGACGTCCTCACCATCAACATCGACCGCCGTAAGAAGATGCCGGCCACCATTCTCCTGCGCGCGCTCGGCTATTCCACCGACGAGAAGATCCTTGCCGTGTTTCACGAGCGCGAGAGCGTGGAGGTGAACCCCAAGAACAAGGCCGCCATCGTCGGCAACGTCAACGCGGTGACGATCTTCAACAAGGAGACCGGCGAAATCATCATCGATGCCAACGAGATCATCACCGAGGAAAAATATGCGGGCATCGTGGCGAACAAAATTGACAAAGTACAGATCCTCGCCCACGTGTCGAACCCCGAGAACATGATCATCCGCAACACCATCGCCATCGACCCCACCAAGTCCGAGGAAGAGGCGCTCTTTTACATTTACGCCACCATGCGGCCGGGCGATCCGCCCAACGTGGAAACCGCCCGCAACCTCGTGCAGCGCCTGTTCTTCGACGAAAAACGCTACGACCTCGGCAACGTGGGACGGTACAGGCTCAACACCAGGCTCAACCTCACCAGCGAGGAAGGCCAGAACACGCTCACCAAAGACGATTTCGTGGCCGCGTTCAAGTACCTCATCGGCCTCGGCGGCGGCGAGGGATTCATCGACGACATCGACCACCTCGGCAACCGCCGCGTGCGGAGCGTGGGCGAGCTCCTGTCCGCGCAGTTCACGGTGGGGCTCACCAGGATGGTTCGCACCATCCGCGAGCGGCTCAGCCTGCGCGACAACGAAAACATCACCCCGCAGGACCTCATCAACGCGCGCACCGTGTCAACCGTTGTCCAGGCGTTTTTCGGATCGTCCCAGTTGTCGCAGTTCCTCGACCAGACCAACCCGCTGTCCGAGCTCACGCACAAGCGGCGCGTAAGCGCGCTCGGGCCCGGCGGACTCACGCGCGAACGCGCGGGGTTCGAGGTGCGCGACGTGCACCACACGCATTACGGGCGCCTGTGTCCCATCGAGACGCCCGAAGGACCCAACATCGGCCTCATCGCCTCGCTGTCCACCTACGCGCGGGTCAACGAATTCGGGTTCATCGAGACGCCGTACCAGAAGATCGAGGACGGCAAGCTTACCCGCGACATCAATTACCTCACGGCGGACCAGGAAGACAACTACAAGATCGCCCAGGCGAACACGCCTATTGACGAGAAGGGGAAAATCACCGAGACCTTCGTGTTCGCGCGGTACCGCGGCGACTTCCTCCTGCTCACCCCCAAGGACGTCACCTACATGGACATTTCTCCCATGCAGCTCGTGAGCGTCGCGGCGGGGCTCATTCCGTTCCTCGAACACGACGACGCGAACCGCGCCCTCATGGGTTCCAACATGCAGCGCCAGGCCGTGCCGCTGTTCAACACCGAGGCGCCGCTCATCGGCACCGGACTGGAATACCGTGCCGCGGTCGACTCGGGATGCATGGTCACCGCGCGCAATCCCGGGGTCATCGAGAAGGTGGATGCCAACACCATCGTGGTGCGCAAGGCCAAGAGCGCTGCCGCAGACGACATCCTGGGCCTCACGGAGTTCGACTCCTACGATCTTGTCAAGTACGAGCGGTCCAACCAGGACACCTGCATCAACCAGAAGGTGTGCGTCAAGGCCGGCGACAAGGTGAAGATCGGCGACGTGCTCGCCGACGGTCACGCCACAAAAGAGGGCGAACTCGCCCTCGGCCGCAACGTCATGGTGGCGTTCATGCCCTGGCGGGGCTACAACTTCGAAGACGCGATCATCATATCCGAGAAGCTGGTTGCCGACGACATCTACACGTCCCTGCACATCGAGGTCTTCGAGACCGAGGTGCGCGACACCAAGCGCGGTCCCGAGGAACTCACCCGCGAGATCCCCAACGTGAGCGAAGACGCGGTAAAGAACCTCGACGAGACGGGCGTGGTCCGCGTCGGCACCGAGGTGGAAGCGGGCGATATTCTTGTCGGTAAAGTGACCCCCAAGGGCGAAACCGAACTGTCCCCCGAAGAGCGCCTCCTGCGCGCCATCTTCGGAGAAAAGGCGGGGGACGTGCGCGACTCGTCGCTCAAGGCGCCGCCCGGACTCAAGGGCATCGTGATGGACACGCGCATCTACTCCCGCAAAGAACGCGACAAGCGGTCCAAGAAAAAAGACAAGAAGATCATCGACGAGATGAAACTCTCCATCAGCAAGCAGATCGCCGACATCGAGAAGGCGAGGCTCGAAAAACTCACCGGCCTCCTCGGCGACACGGTTTCACGCGCCATCACCAATGTCCACACGGGCGAAACAATCGTTCCCGAAGGTAGGAAGTGGACAAAGCAATTGCTTAACAAGATCGATTTTTCGAGCATCGCCTTCAAGACGGGCCTGTGCAGCGACACGGCCAGAAACAAGAAGGCCGAAGAGGTGCTGTACCGCGCCAACGACCTGATCGCCAGGCTCGAAGACAAGCTCGACAAGGAGATCGACAAGATCGTCCGCGGCGACGAACTCAAGCCCGGCGTTCTCCAGCTTGTAAAGGTATACATCGCCAAGAAGCGTAAGCTCTCGGTGGGAGACAAGATGGCCGGGCGCCACGGCAACAAGGGCGTCATCTCCAAGATCGTTCCCGCCGAAGACCTGCCGTTTTTGCCCGACGGCACGCCGGTGGACATCATTCTCAACCCGCTCGGGGTCCCTTCGCGCATGAACTTCGGCCAGATTCTCGAGACGCACATGGGCTGGGCCGCGGCGAAACTGGGGCTCCGTATCTCCACGCCCGTGTTCGACGGCGCCACCGCCGACGATGTCGACAAGCTGCTCGCCCAGGCCAAGCTTCCCAAAACGGGGAAGATCCAGCTTCGCGACGGCAGGACCGGCGAACCGTTCGACCGCGAAATAACGGTGGGGCCCATTTACATGATGAAGCTCTGCCACCTCGTGGACGACAAGATCCACGCCCGGTCCATCGGCCCGTATTCGCTGGTCACGCAGCAGCCCCTCGGGGGAAAATCGCAGTTCGGCGGGCAGCGTTTCGGCGAGATGGAAGTGTGGGCGCTCGAGGCGTACGGCGCGGCGTACACGCTCCAGCAGATCCTCACGGTCAAAAGCGACGATCTCACCGGGCGGTCCAAGATATACGAATCGATTGTCAAGGGAGAAAATTCTCCCCAGTCGGGCGTGCCGGAATCGTTCAAGGTCCTCATCCGTGAAATCAAGGCGCTTGCTCTCAACATAGATGTAAAAATGGGTGATGAAGTGTACAAGGCCATGTAAGGGGTGGTGTAACCGTTCAACGGTTGAAAAGTTGAGAGGTTGAAAAGTTGAAAAGTTTCAAACCCTTGACGCCGAACCCTTGAACCCAAGGAGGAACAGCGGTGGCAGAACAGTACAAACAGACGAGCGCAAAAGCTCAGGAAATAAGCGAAGTCGGCATCAAGCTCGCCTCGCCCGATATCATCAGGAACTGGTCCTTCGGCGAGGTGACGAAGCCCGAGACCATCAACTACCGGTCGTTCAAGCCGGAGCGCGACGGTCTGTTCTGCGAAAAGATTTTCGGGCCCGTGCGCAACTGGGAATGCAACTGCGGAAAATACAAGCGCATCCGGTACCGCGGTGTGGTGTGCGACCGCTGCGGCGTGGAAGTGACGCACTCAAAGGTGCGGCGCGAGCGCATGGGGCACATCGAGCTTGCCGTGCCCATCATTCACATATGGTTTCTCAAGAGCGTCCCTTCGCATATCAGCTACCTGCTCGGCCTGCCCAACACAGTGCTGGAACGCATCGTGTATTACGAATCCTATGTGGTCATCGACCCCGGCGACACCAACCTCCGCAAGGGCATGCTGCTCACCGAGGACGAGTTCATCGAACTCGAGGAACAGAAGAAGCAGTTTGTGGCCAAGATGGGCGGCGAGGCCATCCTCGAAATGCTCGCGACGCTTGACCTTGAGGAATTGTCCATCGACCTGCGGTCCAAGATAAAACTCGAGTCGAGCGAACAGCGGAAGATCGAGCACCTCAAGCGCCTGCGCATCGTCGAGTCGTTCCTCAAGTCGGGCAACAAGCCCGAGTACATGGTGCTCCGCGTGCTGCCGGTGTTGCCGCCCGACCTGCGTCCGCTCGTGCCGCTCGAAGGAGGCCGGTTTGCAACATCGGACCTCAACGACCTTTACAGAAGAGTCATCAACCGGAACAACCGCCTCAAGAAGCTCATGGAGATAAAGGCGCCCGAGGTCATCCTGCGCAACGAGATGCGCATGCTGCAGGAAGCGGTCGACACGCTGTTCGACAACGGCCGCAGGACGTTTTCGGTCAAGGGAGAAGGCAAGCGGCCGCTCAAATCGCTGTCCGATCTCCTCAAGGGCAAACAGGGCCGGTTCCGCCAGAACCTGCTTGGCAAACGCGTCGATTATTCGGGCCGCAGCGTCATCGTGGTGGGCCCCGAGCTCAAAATTCACCAGTGCGGCCTTCCCAAGACCATGGCGCTCGAACTCTTCAAGCCGTTCGTCATCCAGCGGCTCGAGGAGAAGAACCTTGTCCAGACCGTCAAGAGCGCCAAGCGGTTCGTGGAAAAGGAACGTCCCGAGGTATGGGACATTCTCGAAGACGTCATCAAAGACCATCCGGTGCTGCTCAACCGGGCGCCCACGCTGCACCGGCTCGGCATCCAGGCGTTCTTTCCGGTGCTTGTCGAGGGGAAGGCGATCCGCCTGCACCCGCTCGTATGCGCCGCATTCAACGCAGACTTCGACGGCGACCAGATGGCGGTCCATGTGCCGCTCTCGTTCGAATCGCAGATCGAATGCCGCCTGCTCATGCTCAGCTCCAACAACCTGCTCAATCCGGCCTCGGGCATGCCCATCATGGTGCCCAGCCAGGACATCGTGCTCGGCATCTATTATCTCACCAAGATGGGCGCGGCCCGTAAAGGTGAAGGCAGAGTGTTTGCCGACGCCGACGAGGTGCTGCATGCCATGTTCAACAAGCAGATCGACATTCACGCGAAAATCAAGGTCCGCGTGGCCGGAAAACGCCTCGAAACCACGGCAGGCCGGGTCATTTTCAACCAGATCGTTCCGGACGGCATCGACTATTGCAACGAATTGCTCAACAAGAAGAGAATACAGGGGCTGGTTGCCGAGATCATCAAGAAGAAAGGCAACAAGGTCGCCTGCCGGTTTCTCGACGACATCAAGAACCTCGGGTACGAGTACGCGACGCGCGCGGGCGTGACGTTCGGCGCCGACGACCTCGTGGTGCCCGACGCTAAAGACGCCATTGTCAAGAAATCGGTCGAGGAGGGAAACCGGATCCGCAAGCAGTACGACCGCGGCATCATCACCGAGGGCGAGCGGTACAACAAGATCATCGACCTGTGGACGCACACCACGGGCATGGTCGCCGACGCGCTGCGCGAATCGCTCGCAAAAGACAAGGACGGGTTCAACCCGGTGTACCTCATGCTCGACTCGGGCGCGCGCGGCTCAAACGACCAGATCAAGCAGCTGGCCGGCATGCGCGGGCTCATGCAGAAGCCCCAGAAGAAGATCACCGGCGCCGTAGGGGAAATCATCGAAAACCCGATCATCTCCAATTTCAAGGACGGCCTCTCGGTGCTCGAATACTTCATCTCCACGCACGGCGCCCGCAAGGGACTTGCCGACACCGCGCTCAAGACCGCCGACGCCGGCTATCTCACGCGCCGCCTCATCGACGTGGTGCAGGACGTGGTCGTCAACCAGGAGGACTGCGGCACCATCAAGGGAATCGAAATCGAAGACCTGCGCGAGGGCGACGAGGTGATGGAGGCCCTGTCCGGGCGGATCCTCGGCCGCGTTGCGCAGGAGGACATCTTCGACCCCGTTACCGAAGAGCTCATTTGTCAAGGCAACACCATCGTCGACGAAGTCATGGCCAAGCGCATCGAGGAGGCCGGGATCCAGCGTGTCAAGATCCGTTCGGTGCTTACGTGCGACGCGCAGGAAGGCACGTGCGCCAAGTGCTACGGCCGCAACCTTGCCACGGGCAAGGTCGTCGACATGGGAGAAGCGGTCGGCATCATGGCGGCGCAGAGCATCGGCGAGCCGGGCACGCAGCTTACCCTGCGGACGTTCCACATCGGCGGCACCGCGTCGCGCCTTATCGCGCAATCGCGCGAAACGTCGAAGATCGAGGGAGTCGTCAAGTACTTCAACATAGAGACGGTGAGCCACAAGGACGGCGTCGTGGTGATGAACCGCACCGGCGAGATCATCGTGTGCGACGAGCAGGACCGCGAACGGTACCGCTACAACGTGCCGTACGGCGTGTTTCTCAAGGTGACCGACAACCAGAAGGTGACAAAGACCCAGTCGCTGTTCGAATGGGACCCCTACAACAACGTGATTCTCGCGTCCAAATCCGGGGAAGTCGAACTGGTCGACCTGGTTGAAGGCGAGACGACGCGCGAGCTCTACGACGAGCGGACGGGCGTGAGCAACGTGGTCGTGGTGGAACACCGCGACAAGAAGCTGCACCCGCACATCCAGATCCTCGGCGATCACGGCAAGCGGCTGGCCAACATCGCGGTCCCTACGGGATCGTACCTGCAAATCAAGAACGGCGATACGGTCAGCGAAGGCGACATACTCATCAAGATCCCGCGCGAGACCGGCAAGAGCAAGGACATCACCGGTGGCCTGCCGCGCGTCGCCGAGCTGTTCGAGGCGCGTAGGCCCAAGGACGCCGCCGTGGTTTCGGAGGTCGACGGCATCGTGGAGTTCGGCGGCAACGAGCGCGGCAACCGCAAGATCATCGTGCGCGACGACCAGGGCGCGGGCCACGAATACCTTGTCCCCATGGGCAAGCACCTCCGCGTGCACGAAGGCGACCGCGTCAAGGCCGGAGACCGCTTGAGCGAGGGCGCCATCGACCCGCACGACATTCTGAGGATCATGGGAGAAAACGCCGTGCAGCGCTACCTGCTTGACGAAATCCAGTCGGTGTACCGCCTCCAGGGCGTTACCATCAACGACAAGCATATCGAGGTGATCGTCACCCAGATGCTCAAGAAAGTCAAGCTGGAGAACCCGGGCGACACGCGGTTCCTCGAAGGCGACGATGTTGACAAGAGAATATTGCGCGAGGAGAACGACCTTGTCGCATCGGAAGGCGGCGAGCCCGCCACGTTCAAGCCCATCCTGCTCGGGATCACCCGTGCGTCGCTCACCACCGAGTCGTTTCTGAGCGCGGCATCGTTCCAGGAAACCACCAAGGTGCTTTCCAAGGCGGCGGTGGAGGGGAAAGTTGACAAACTCAAGGGTTTGAAAGAGAACTTGATTATGGGTAATCTCATCCCTGCCGGTACCGGCTGCAAGCTGTATAAGGATGTCAAGATCAAAGACTTAAGCACCGAGGCGGTGGTGGTGGAGAAGGCTGAGGCCGATGAGGACTTCCTGGACCTCGGCGCTTAGGCGCCCTGTCCCATTTGTGTTACGCGGTGGCGTGTATTATTTTGAAAAATTGTCTTTTTCCGGAGGATAGCAGGTGCCCACAATCAGTCAACTCATTCGGAGCGGAAGAAATATCCTTTCTTCCAAAAGCAAGGCAGGCGCGTTGCAGAAGTGCCCGCAGCGGCGGGGCGTATGCATCAGGGTTTTCACCACCACGCCCAAGAAGCCGAATTCGGCGCTTCGCAAGGTCGCGCGCGTCCGTCTCACCAATCATATCGAGGTGAATGCCTATATCCCCGGAGAGGGCCATAATCTGCAGGAACACTCAATCGTTCTTACCCGCGGCGGCCGCGTAAAAGACGTGCCGGGCGTGCGCTACCACATCATCCGCGGGGCGCTCGACACCCAGGGGGTGGAAGATCGCAGGCGGGGTCGGTCCAAATACGGCGCCAAGAAGCCGAAGAAGAAATAGGAATTCGAAGCTATGTCACGAAGAAGAAGTTCGCACCGGAAAGATTTCATCCCGGACCCGAAGTACAAGAGCGTGCTGATAACGCAGTTTATCAACAACCTCCTGAGACGCGGCAAGAAGCGTCTTGCCGAGACCGTCGTGTACGACGCCATCGAGCTCGCGGGGCAGCGCACCAATCAGGACGGCATCGGCGTGTTCAAGAAGGCGGTCGACAATGTAAAGCCCACGGTCGAGGTCAAGAGCCGCCGCGTGGGCGGGGCAAACTATCAGGTGCCCGTTGAGGTGGCGTCCGACCGGAGGACGTCGCTGGCCATCCGTTGGCTCATCACCTATGCAAAGGAACGCACCGAGAAAAGCATGGCCGAAAAACTCGCCAACGAATTCGTCCAGGCGTCCAAGAACGAGGGCGGCGCGGTCCGGAAAAAGATCGATACGCACAAGATGGCAGAGGCTAACAAGGCATTCGTCATTTTCAGATGGTAGCCCTTCCGCGTGCGGAGGCCGCCGTCTGCGCATTCGCGGGGTAGGTTCTTTTACAGTCCGGGAACAATCAAGGTCGTACCAGGCAAAGACTGCGGGACAGCGGGAACATGGACAAGACATTTCCGTTAAGCAACGTGCGAAACATCGGGATCATGGCCCACATCGATGCCGGGAAGACCACCACCACCGAACGGATCCTGTACTATACCGGGATCATCCACCGGATCGGGGAAGTCGATGACGGCAATACCGTCATGGACTGGATGCAGCAGGAGCGTGAGCGGGGAATCACCATCACCTCCGCGGCGATCACCACCGAGTGGAAAGGCGTTCGGATCAATATTATAGATACTCCCGGGCATGTGGATTTTACGGTTGAAGTCGAGCGTTCTTTGAGAGTTCTGGATGGCGCAGTTGCCATATTCGATTCGGTTGGAGGCGTGGAACCTCAGTCGGAAACGGTCTGGAGACAGGCTGACACGTACAACGTTCCTCGAATCGCGTTTGTGAATAAGATGGACCGTGTGGGGGCCGATTTCAAGAATGTCGTCCGCATGATGGAGCAGAAGCTTGGAGCGGCGGCGGTTCCCGTCCAGGTGCCGGTCGGCGCCGAGGACACGTTTACCGGCGTCATCGACCTCATCAGGATGAAACAGTATCGGTACGGAGAAGAAGATCTGGGTGCAACGGTGACGGAACACGACATTCCCGCGGACTATGCCGACGAAGCGCGGCACTACCGGCATATGATGCTCGAAAAAATCTGCGATTTCGACGAGGAATTCATGCACCAGTTGCTGGAGGACAAGACGCCCGGTGAATCGCTTGTCAAGCGGGCGATACGGGCCGGCGTTCTGTCGGGAAAGGTGAGTCCGGTGTTGTGCGGGGCCTCGTTCAAGAACAAGGGAGTGCAGCAGTTGATCGATGCAATCGTCGACTTTCTCCCCAGTCCTTTGGACAGGAACACGGTGCACGGGTTCGATCCCAAGGCGGGGCACCAGGTCACGCGTTCCGCGCAGGACAGCGAACCGTTTTGCGCCCTGGTTTTCAAGATCGTGTCCGATCCGCACATAGGACGTCTGGCGTTTGCGCGGGCCTATTCGGGTGCCATCGATCTCAAGAGCACCCTTCTCAATCCTCGCACCAATTCCCGGGAGCGGATCACCCGCATCTTCCGCATGCATTCCAACAAGCGGAAACCGGAACAGAGCATGCACGCGGGAGACATCATGGGACTGGCGGGCCTTAAAGATACGGCGACGGGCGATACGGTCTGCGATCCAGAGCACCCCATCTCGCTCGAGCAGATGACGTTCCCGCAGCCGGTGATATCCCGGTCCATAGAGCCGAAGAGCACGGGCGATGAAGAAAAACTCAACGGCGCACTTGCGCGCCTGGTCGACGAAGATCCCACGTGCACGGTGAAACTTGACCCCGAAACAGGGCAAACAATCATCTCCGGGATGGGAGAACTTCACCTGGAGATCCTGATAGACAGGTTGACGCGCGAATTCAACGTTGAAGCGCACATCGGAAAACCGCAGGTATCCTATAGGGAAACAATTACCGGAAGCACGGTTGAAGCGTTCGAACTGTCCCAGCTTATCGGGGGCAAGAACCAGTATGCAAAACTCGTGCTTTCCGTTGAACAGATAAGTCCCGCTCGCGGAACCGAATTCGAAAGCAAGCTTTCACAAAAGTCAATTCCAGCCGAATTCGTGAATGCGGCAAAACAGGGAATTGTCGAAACATCGAGCGGCGGCGTGATGTCCGGGTATCCGCTCACGGGCGTCCGCACTACGCTCAAGGGACTGGACTTTCGCGAGGACGAATCCACGGAAATGGCGTTCAAGATCGCCGGGTCCATGGCGTTCAAGAATGCGTGCGCGCGGTGCACGCCGGCCCTGCTGGAGCCGGTGATGAAGGTTGAAGTCGTGGTCCCGCCCGATTACATGGGGGCGGTCATCAACGATCTCAACGCGAGGCGGGGCAGGATAAGCGGCATTACCGCGCGCAAGGACGCGCAGATCATCGGGGGAGAGGCGCCGCTGTCGGAAATGTTCGGCTATGCAACCATGCTGCGCTCTTTGACACAAGGAAGAGCCGTTTACTCGATGCAGTTCGATCATTACGAGCAGACAACCAAGACGGTTCAGGACGAGATTCTCAAACGGATTGGAAGAATATGGTAACCTCACCCCAACACCCCGGTCCTTCGGGCCACCCCTCTTCCCCTCTCCCACTGGGAGAGGGGAAGAGGGGACGGGGGTGATGAGGTGAGGTCGAAAAATCCTAAATAGCAACAGAACTCTCGAATAAGGTATACAGGTCTTTCTAAAGGAGTCACCGTGCCGGGCGAAAGAATCAGAATCAGGCTCAAGTCGTTCGACCATAACATTCTCGACAAATCGACATCCGACATCGTGCGGACGGCCAAGGGTACCGGCGCCAGGATTTCCGGCCCCATCCCGTTGCCCACCGAGAAGTCGATTTATACCGTGCTGCGGTCGCCTCACGTCAACAAGAAGTCGCGGGAGCAGTTCGAGATCAGGATTCATAAACGGCTTATCGACATCCTCGAATCAACACCGCAGACGGTTGATTCCCTGATGAAACTCGATCTGCCTGCAGGGGTCGACGTCGAGATCAAGGTGTAATTGACCGCCTCACCTTATCTCCCCCACCCCTCTTCCCCTCTCCTTTGTAAGGAGAGGGGAAGAGGGGTGGCCCAAAGGGCCGGGGTAAAGGGGTGAGGCGGCGACCAAAGTTACTCATAACTGTTGAATGGATATCATTATGCAAGGAATTATCGGGAAGAAAATCGGAATGACGCAGGTATTTGCCGCCGACACGGGCAGATACGTCCCGGTCACCGTGATTCAGGCCGGACCGAATGTCGTGCATCAGGTGAAAACCGTCGAAGCCGACGGCTACCGGGCGGTGCAGCTCGGGTTCGACGTCGTTTCCGACAAGAAGATCACCAAACCGCTTGCGGGCCATTTCAAGAAGCACAATTCCACGCCCACGCGGGTCATCAAGGAATTCGACCTCGATTCGCCCGAGGAGAGCGTGACGCCCGGACAGAAGATCGGTGTGGAAGTGCTCGAGAACATCAAGTTCGTCAATGTCGTGGGCGTCTCCAAGGGCCGCGGCTTTACGGGCGGCGTCAAACGGCACAATTTTCAGCGCGGCCGCGAGACGCACGGAAGCAAGGCGCACCGCCAACGCGGATCCTCCGGGGCCAATACAACACCCGGCCATGTCTGGAAGGGCCTCCGCATGGAAGGCCAGTACGGCAACGAACAGGTTACCGTCCGCAACCTGGAAGTGGTGGCGCTCGACAAGGAGGCAGGGCTCGTTCTCATCAGGGGCGCGGTGCCCGGCCCGAACAAAGGAATCGTTTTTATCAACAAGGTCATCAAGAAATAGCAGCTTTGTAAAGGCGCAGTACACATGAAAGCCAAAGTGTTTTATCAGGACGGAACAGTGAAGGGCGAAATAGACCTTGCCGACAGCGTCTTTAACGCGGACGTCAACGAGCAGGTGATGTACCTGGTTGTCAAGACGTATCTCGCAAACCGGCGCCAGGGCACGGCCAAGACAAAGGGCAGGAGTGAGGTAAGCGGCGGCGGGCGAAAACCGTGGAAACAGAAGCACACGGGCAACGCGCGCGCCGGCTCCAACACCTCGCCTTTGTGGGTGCGCGGCGGAAAGGCGTTCGGGCCATCTCCGCGGAATTACTACCGCTCCATTCCCAAAACGATGCGAAAGGTCGCCCTCACGTCGGCCCTGTCGTCCCGGGCGAAGGAAGATAAGATTGCCGTGGTGTCGGGCATCACCTGCGACGCTCCCAAGACAAAGACCGTCGCCGCAATGCTCAACGCGCTTGCGCTCGGCGGAAAGAGAACCCTGCTCGTCATCGATCTGGCAAGCAGGAACGTTTACCTCTCGGGCAGGAACATAAAGAACCTTACCGTAAAACCGGTTTCCGAAATCAATGCCTACGACGTGTTGAACAACGATGCCATTGTTTTCGGGTCCGAAGAGATTGTCAAGAAGATCGAGGAGGCCGCGGCACTGTGAGCACCTATCATTCCATCATACGCTATCCCTCCATTACCGAGAAGAACACCCAGCTGAGGACCGCGCAGAACAAATACGTCTTCGAAGTTCTGCCCAAGGCCACCAAGCCGCAGATCAAGGAGGCGGTGGAAAAGCTGTTCGGCGTCAAGGTGCTCGCGGTGAATACCATGGTCGTGAAGGGGAAACTCAAACGCCAGGGACGGACGTCCGGCTACCGGTCCGACTGGAAAAAGGCGATTGTCAAGCTGGCCGCAGGCCAGACGATCAGCAAGTTCGGGGAAGTGTAACTCACCGCCTCACCTCATCATCCCCGACCCCTCTTCCCCTCTCCTTGCCAAGGAGAGGGGAAGAGGGGTGCCCGAAGGGCCGGGTGTTGGGGTGAGGCGGTGACGAAAAACAACAGAAACAACGTTTTTTCGGAGCTACTATGGCACTCAAGACATTCAGACCGCTCACGCCGGTCCTTCGGTACAAGACCAGTATCGACTATTCGCAGTTGACAACAGACGCGCCGTACGCACCGCTCTGCGTTTCCAAGAAGAGAATGGGCGGCCGCAACGCCGAAGGGCACATGACGGTGAGGCACCGCGGCGGCGGCAGCAAGAAATACTACAGGATCATCGATTTCAAACGGAACAAACGCGACATTGCCGGCGTTGTTGAGCAGATCGAGTACGATCCGAACCGCACCTGTTTCATAGCGCTTGTCAAATATGCCGACGGCGAACGCCGGTACATCCTTGCCACGGCAAACATGAAAGTCGGGATGAAGGTGATGGCGGGCGAGACGTGCGAAATCGCCGAAGGCAATTGCATGCCCCTCGCAAATATCCCGTCGGGAACCATGGTGCACAATGTCGAGCTCAAGCAGGGGAAAGGCGGCCAGATGGCCAGGTCCGCCGGCGCCTACGCGGAGATTGTCGCGCGCGAAAACAACATGATTCAGCTGAGGCTTCCGTCCGGCGAAATCCGCAACGTCCGCGAGCGGTGCACGGCAACCATCGGCCAGGTAAGCAACATAGAGCACATGAACGTCGTTCTGGGTTCCGCCGGCCGCGCGCGCTGGCTCGGCATACGGCCGCATGTGCGCGGCATAGCCATGAACCCGGTCGACCATCCCATGGGCGGCGGCGAAGCCAAGTCCAAGGGCGGCAACCATCCGATGTCTCCGTGGGCCCAGAAGGCCAAGGGGCTCAAGACGCGGACCAAAAAGAAGCTGTCGAGCAAGTACATCATCAGCAAGAGGACAAAATAGAGAAAGACTTCGCCTCACCCCAACACCCCGCCCTTCGGGCACCCCTCTTCCCCTCTCCTTGGCAAGGAGAGGGGAAGAGGGGTCCGGGGAGATGGGGTGAGGCGGGGTCGACGAAAAGGTAACAACAGGTATCAAGAGGAATCCACATGGCTCGTTCAATCAAAAAAGGCCCGTTTGTCGACGATCATCTCGCCAAGAAAGTTACGGAGATGAACACATCCGGACAGAAGAAAGTCCTCAAGACGTGGTCCAGGCGGTCGACAATTCTGCCCGAATTCGTGGGCCTTACCTTTGCGGTCCACAACGGGAACAAGTTCATTCCGGTGTACGTCACCGAGAACATGGTTGGACACAAGCTCGGCGAGTTTTCCCCCACGCGGACGTTCCGGGGGCACAGCGGACATATCAAGACCGACAAAGTGACGGAAGAAGCGCCGGCCGCGGCATAGCCGCCGGTTCCAAAATGGAGTTCGGGGAGGAACAATCGTGGAAGCAGCAGCAACCTGCAAGTATCTCAGGAAGACCGCAAGAAAAGCGCGGCTCGTGGCCGATGAACTGCGCGGGAAAATGGTGGGCGACGCGCTCAGCCTACTCGAATTCGGCATCAGGAAGACCGTTGCAAAGGATTTTTCCAAGGTAATCAAGTCCGCGGTGGCGAACCTGCAGCACAAGAACGCGGAAGCGCATGTCAACGTGGACGAATTGTTCATCAAGGAAATACAGGTGGGCGTCGGCCCCACGGCCAAACGGTTCCGGCCGCGCGCGCAAGGGCGGGCATACCGGATCCTCAAGCGGAGTTGTCACATCAAAGTCGTCGTGTCGAATTGAAGAACCCCGCCCCGGACATCGGGGGTTCTTCCGTGACCATGGAACAATTTCATTTTGTATTCGCCCACTCCTCACGCACCACGGTGCATGGCGGGCGCGGGTTGTGTCGCTCAAGGGGGTAATAGTTGGGTCAGAAAACGAATCCAATCGGTTTACGGCTTGGCATCACCAGGTCCTGGCTCTCAAACTGGTACACCAAGGACAAGATGGCCGATTACATCTACGAAGATCTCCTTATCCGGAACTACCTCAGGAAGCGGCTTGATCACGGCGGCATTTCGTGCCTGGGGATTGAAAGGACGTCAAAGCGCGTCACCGTCGCCATCCACACCTCGCGTCCCGGCATCGTGATCGGAAAGAAAGGCGAGGAAGTGGAACGGCTCAAGGGCGAGTTGCAGCACTTGACGCAGAAGGAAATTCAAATCAACATAAAAGAAGTGAAGAAGCCGGAAATGGACGCCCAGCTCGTGGGCGACAACATCGCGCGGCAGCTCGAAAAACGGGTATCGTACAAGAAGGCGATCAAGAAGTCGATCGCAACCGCGATTCGGATGGGCGCGGAAGGGATCAAGATCGGCATCAGCGGCCGGCTCAACGGCGCGGAGATCGCGCGCCGCGAAACATTCAAGGAAGGGCGTATCCCGCTGCATACCCTGCGCGCCGACATCGATTACGCGGGCTCAACCGCCATTACCACCTACGGAACCATCGGCGTCAAGGTGTGGATTTGCAAAGGCGAAGTGATCGACCGTGCCGAGAAGAACGCCCAGAAACAGAAAGAAGCCGCGCGCGCCGCGTAGGAGGATAGACCATGTTAGCGCCCAAGAAGATAAAGTGGAGAAAGCAGCAGCGGGGCCGCATGCGGGGAAAGGCAACCCGGTGCAATGCCCTTGCATTCGGGGAATTCGGCCTGCAATCGATCCAGCCGGGATGGATCGACAGCAAGCAGATCGAGGCCGCCCGTATCGCCATGGCACGTTTTCTCAAACGCGGCGGCAAGATTTTTATCCGCGTGTTTCCCGACAAACCGTATACCAAGCATCCCGCGGAGTCAAGAATGGGAAAGGGAAAGGGCGTTCCGGAAGGCTGGGTTGCTGTTGTCAAGCCCGGAACGGTGATGTTCGAGATGGCGGGCGTCAAGGCCGACGTGGCCAAGAAGGCCATCCGGCTCGCGTCGCAGAAACTCCCCATTCTCACGCGGTTCATCGAGATAGAAGAGTAGGATCATACCATGAAAACACACGAATTACGCCAGCTGGGGCTCAAGGAACTCGCCGAAAAGGCCGCCGGCCTCGAAGAGGAGATTTTCAACCTGCGGTTCCAGGCGAAGATGGGGCAGCTTTCCAATCCGCTCCGCCTGCGGATCGTGCGCAAGGACATTGCTCGCACCAAGACGGTGCTCACCGAAAAGAAACGCGGCGAAAAGACGGCGGCGCCCAAAGAACCATCGAAGTAAGAGGTACGAATGGCAGATCGGAACATGAGGAAATCGAGAGTCGGGGTCGTGATCAGCGACAAGATGGACAAGACGGTCATCGTGAGCGTCGAACGCAGCTATATCCACACGCAATACGGAAAGACCATCCGCAAGAACAAGAAATACGTCGCCCACGACGAAAAAGACGAATGCGCCATGGGAGACATCGTGAGCATCGTGGAGACGCGGCCCCTGTCCAAAACCAAGCGGTGGCGCGTGAGCGAAATACTGACAAAAGCGAAATAACCGGTATCGACTCCATCAGCATGATGAGGACACCATGATTCAGGTACAAACCAGACTGAATGTTGCGGACAACTCCGGGGCCAAGCAGGTGCAGTGCATCAGGATCCTCGGCGCAACCCGGCGGCGTTACGCCTACGTGGGAGACGTCATTATCGTTTCTGTCAAGAGCGCGCTCCCCAACACCGCCGTCAAGAAGGGCGAAGTGGCGCGGGCGGTCATCGTGCGCACCACCAAGGAGTGGGGCCGCAGGGACGGCACCTACATCAGGTTCAGCGACAACGCGGCTGTCTTGATAAACGATACAAACGAGCCGCGCGGCACGCGCATCTTCGGGCCCGTGGCCCGGGAACTGCGCGACAAGCAGTTCATGCGCATCGTATCGCTTGCACCGGAAGTTCTGTAACAAGGGAGAATGTGCCATGCCGCTTCGCTTGAGGAAAAACGACACGGTGATGATCGTGTCGGGAGACAATAAAGGACAAACGGGACGCATCATCAAAGTGCTGCCGGGAAAGAACCGTGCGGTGGTTGAGGCCAAGAACATGGTAAAGCGCCACACCAAGCCCAGCCGGAAAGTGCAGCAGGGCGGCATCATAGAGAAAGAAGCGTCCATTCACCTGTCCAATCTCATGCTGCTCTGCCCCAAGACGGGCAAGGCGACGCGCGTGGGCATGCGGATACTTGACACAGGAAAAAGAGTGCGGTTTTCCAAAAAGGCCAAGGAGTTGATCGATTGAGCACCGACAAAAAGAAGAAATTGCCACGGATGCAGGAATTCTACCAGACCACGGTGGTTCCCGCCCTCATGACCAAGTACGGCCTGAAGAACGTCATGCAGGCGCCCCGGCTCGACAAGATCGTGCTGAACATGGGCGTCGGCAAGGCGATCCAGGATTCAAAGCTTATCGACGAGGCGGCTGGCGTGCTGCAGAACATCAGCGGCCAGAAACCCATCATCACCAGGGCGAAGAAGGCGATATCCAATTTCAAGCTGCGCAAGAACCTCGCCATCGGCGTCAAGGTGACGCTCCGCGGGGACCGGATGTACGAATTTTTCGACAGGCTCGTCTCCGTCACCATGCCGCGCATCCGCGATTTCAAGGGCATTTCCCGCAAGTCGTTCGACGGGCACGGCAACTACACGCTCGGCATCAAGGAACAGATCGTGTTTGCGGAGGTCGACCGCGACAAGATAACCAATATCACCGGTCTTGACGTATGCATATGCACCACGGCCGGCAAAGACGATCTCGGGCTCGCCCTGCTCGAAGAACTGGGCATGCCGTTCCGGAAATAGGGTCATTCACATAAGGGAGATTCGAGAGTGGCACGAAAAGCAATGATGGAAAAATGCAGGAAGACCGCCAAGTTCACAACGCGGGCCTACAACCGTTGCCGGCGGTGCGGCCGCCAGCGCGGATACCTGCGCCGGTTCGGCCTGTGCAGGATCTGCTTCAGGCAAATGGCCCTTAACGGGCTGATACCCGGCGTGGTGAAGGCGAGCTGGTAACCAGCGGTTGTTCGATTCGGAAAACGCGGTAATGAAGGGGAATAAGGCATGACGGATCAGATTGCTGACATGTTCACAAGGGTCAGAAACGCGATACAGGCCAAGAAGCGAACGGTGAGTATTCCGGCTTCCAACCTGAAGAAGGAAGTGACGCGGCTCCTGTTTGAAAATCATTTCGTTTCGAAATACGCTTTTGTCGACGACGGCGGGCAGGGCGTCATCAAGATCCTTCTCAAGTACGACGCAAAGATGCAGAATGCCATTCAGGGGATCAAACGGGTGAGCACGCCGGGGCTCAGAAAATACGAACGGGTGTCGGGCGTTCCCAAGGTACTGAGCGGCATGGGCGTGGCAATCGTCTCAACGTCCAAGGGCCTGATGACCGATGCCGATTGCAGGAAATTGAACATCGGGGGCGAAGTGCTCGGCATCGTCTGGTAAGTAAATAGAAGTTCCCCTTAATCTTCAGTTTTAAACAGGGAGTTTTTCATTGTCTCGCATAGGTAAAAAACCGGTTCCGATTCCCAAGGGAGTCGAGGTCAAGATAGACGGCGCTGCAATCTCGGTAAAGGGCCCCAAGGGAACCCTTACCGCTTCGGTGCATCCCGGAATCAAGATTGCCGTGGAAAACAACGCGATCCATTGCACGGGAGATATTGCCGACCGGGTGTCCAAGTCGGTGTGGGGCCTGTGGCGGGTCCTCATTTTCAACATGGTTGAAGGCGTGACCACCGGCTACAGGAAGACCCTCGACATTCAGGGCGTGGGCTACAAGGCCGAGAATGAAGGGAAAAGACCTCAACATCGCCGTCGGTTATTCTCACCCCGTCCTCATCAAGCCTCTGGACGGCATCAGTTTCAGGACCGAGACCGCCACACGAATCATCGTTGAGGGAATCGACAAACAGACCGTGGGCCAGGTGACCGCGGATATCCGCCTTATCCGGGGCCCGGAACCGTACAAGGGCAAGGGCATCAGGTATCTGGACGAACATGTCCGCCGCAAGGTGGGCAAGGCCGCGGGCAAGTAAACCGAGCGGGAGACGAGGACAGCCTTATGATCAGGAAACTAGACAAACGGCAAAAGCGGGCGGTGCGGATACGCAAGAAGATCTCGGGTACGTCGGCCAGGCCGAGGCTGTGCGTGCGGCGGAGCCTGTGCCACATCTACGCCCAGATCGTCGATGACGTAACCGGCGCATCGCTTGTCCAGACCGGCAGCACGTCCAAGGAGATCGCCGGGAAAATCGTCGACAAGAAGAAGACCTCCAAGACCGACGTGGCAAGGCTGGTGGGCGAGCTTGTGGCCGAAAAGGCGAAGGAAAAAGGCATAGAAAAAATCGTGTTCGACAGAAAAGGGTACGCCTATCACGGCCGGGTAAAGGCGCTTGCCGAAGCGGCGCGCAAAAAAGGACTGCAGTTCTAGCGCATTGTGGAAAGGGGACATCAGTTGGATCACGAAGGAAAAATGACGGGCGGGGGCGAAGAGTCGAAGCTCGTTGACAGACTGATAGCGGTCACCAGGGTCGCAAAAGTCGTCAAAGGCGGGCGCAGGTTCGGGTTCAACGCGCTCGTGGCGGTCGGCGACTCCGCGGGAACGGTTGGCATCGGCATGGGGAAGGCAAACGACGTGACCGACGCAATACGCAAGGCGGTCGAAAATGCGAAGAAGAATCTCTGTACCGTCAGCATCGTGCACGGCACCATTCCCCACGAGATCGTGGGCGAATTCGGGGCGGGCAGGATCCTTCTGAAACCCGCGGGTCCCGGTACCGGCGTCATCGCCGGAGGGCCGGCGCGCGCCGTGCTCGAACTGGTGGGTGTGCACAACATCCTTACCAAATGCATCGGCACCACCAATGCGCACAATGTGGTGAAGGCGACAATGGACGGCCTCCTCAGGCTCAAGACACGGAACCAGATCAACCAGCTCCGCCAGATAGTGGCGCAATAAACGGCAGGGAACCATGGCAAAGAAACTGCGGATCGAACAGGTGAGCAGCGATATCGGAAACATGGCGGCGCAAAAACGGACGCTCAGGGCGCTCGGACTGCGGCGCATCAGGCACGCAAAGGTCTACAACGATTCGCCGGCCCTCCGCGGCATGATCGAGACCGTCAAGCATATTGTAAAGGTCGAAGAAGTCAAGGAAGGCGGCTAATCATGTTCAGAATGAATGAACTGCGGCCGGCGGAAGGTTCCACCAGGGATTCCAAGCGCCGCGGCCGGGGTACGGGATCGGGCAACGGAAAGACGGCGGGCCGGGGGCACAAGGGTGCGGGTTCGCGTTCGGGAACAAAGAAAAAGCTGTATTTTGAAGGCGGCCAGACGCCGCTCACCCGGAGGATTCCCAAACGGGGATTCGTGAATATTTTCAAGAAGAGATACCAGATTGTCAACGTCGGCGATATTGTCAAAAAGGAACCTCAGGACAAGGAAGTCACCGCCGAATGGCTGCACGCCAACGGCCTCATCCGCTCCGCAACGGAGCCGGTAAAGATCCTCGGAAACGGCGACTGTGCAAAAAGCATCGTGGTAAAGGCCGACTCCTTTTCAAAATCGGCCCGCGAAAAAATCGAAAAAGCAAAAGGGAAAGCTGAGGTAGTGGCGCGTGCTTGATACCTTTAAGAACGTCTTTCGGATTCCCGACCTCCGGAAGAAGGTATTGTTTACCCTGATGATCATCTTTATCTACCGGATCGGCGGCCACATTCCGACGCCGGGGATCAATTCGGGCGTTCTTGCCGAGTTCTGGAGCCAGTCCCGCAACACCCTGTTCGGGCTCTACGACATGTTCGTGGGAGGCGCGTTCGGCAAGGCCACCGTGTTTGCCATGGGCGTCATGCCGTATATCAGCGCGTCCATTATCATCCAGCTGCTCGCCACCGTGTTTCCGTATTTTCACAAACTGCAGCGGGAAGGCGGCGAGGGAAGAAAGAAAATAACGCAGTACACCCGGTACGGCACCGTCCTTCTCTCATTTGTCCAGGCTGTCGGCGTGAGCGTGTTTCTCCAGAGCATCGTTTCGCCCACCACCGGACAGCATGCGGTGCTGCCCGCCATTGCGGGCCCCGTGTTCACGTTTGTCACTGCAATCAGCCTCACCACCGGCACCGTGTTCATCATGTGGCTGGGCGAGCAGATAACCAACAGGGGAATCGGCAACGGCATCTCATTCATCATATTCATAGGGATCGTCGACCGGATTCCCACCGCCGTGTTCGGGGAGGTCCAGCAGCTTACCGCCGGTACGCGGAACCTGTTCGTCGAGGTGTTCGTGCTGGGCATCATCTTCCTCATGACCGCATTCATCGTGCTGATGACACAGGCCACGCGCCGCATTCCCATCCAGACTCCCAAGAAGGTGGTGGGGACAAAGATGTACGCCGGCCAGAACACCGTGCTGCCGCTGCGCGTGAACATGGCGGGCGTCATCCCGATTATTTTCGCATCGTCGCTCATGTTCCTGCCGAGCATGCTCAAGAACTTCTTTCCCGAATCGCAAGTGATGGAAGACTTTACCAACCTGTTCCTGCCCGGCCGGCCCGTGCACGACGCCCTCTACGCGCTCCTGATAGTCTTTTTCACCTATTTCTATACCGCCATCATTTTCAACCCGATGGACATAGCCGACAACCTCAAGAAATCGGGCGGCTTCGTGCCCGGCATCAGGCCCGGCAAGAAAACGGCGGAATTCCTCGACACGGTGCTCACGCGGATCACCCTGCCCGGGTCGGTCTTTCTGGCGTTTGTCGCGGTCGTCCCTTTTCTCATCATGGGGCTCTTCAACGTCTCGTTTTACTTCGGCGGCACGAGCGTCCTCATCGTCGTCGGCGTCGCTCTCGACACCCTGCAGCAGCTCGAATATCATTTGCAAATGCATAACTACGAGGGGTTCCTCAAAAAAGGCCGGCTGCGCGGCAGGCGCTATTACTAGATATCAATCGGACGGGGTGCACACAAGTCTATGTCGAAGCAGGAATCAATACAGGTTGAAGGTACCGTGGTTGAGACCCTGCCCAACGCCTCGTTTCGCGTCGAACTCGAAAACAAACACCTCATTCTCGCGCATATTTCAGGCAAGATGAGGATGAATTACATACGGATTCTGCCCGGCGATAAAGTGTTGATAGAACTTTCCCCCTACGACCTGTCGCGGGGAAGGATCGTGTACCGGTATAAATAAACTCACCCCTGTGTCCCCTCTCTTGTCCCTCTTCAGGGATGCCCGAAGGGGCACAAGAGAGGGGAAGCCGAGCGAAGCGAGGAGGGGTGAGTCAAAAGGAGAATTATCTTGAAAGTAAGAGCGTCTGTAAAGCCATTATGCAACGGCTGCAAGGTCGTCAAGCGGCGGGGCGTTGTCCGCGTCATCTGCTCCAAGAATCCGAAACACAAACAGCGCCAGGGCTGAGTCGGGCAAACGAAAGGAGTCGTACTTTGGCACGTGTAGCAGGGATAGAGATACCCAACAACAAGAGGTGCGAGGTGGCTCTCACCTATGTATTCGGCATCGGGAAATCATCGGCATTGCGGATCTGCGCAAAGGCCAACATTGACAAGAACAAGAAGATCCGCGACTTGTCCGAAGACGAGCTCGACAGGATGAGAAAGATCATCGACAGCGAATTTACGGTTGAGGGAAACCTGCGTTCCAACGTCCGCCTCAACATAAAGCGTCTCATGGACATCGGGTGCTACCGGGGTCTTAGGCACCGCAAGCAGTTGCCAGTGCGCGGGCAGCGGACGCGCACAAACGCCCGCACGCGCAAGGGACCTCGGAAAACTATCGCCGGTAAGAAGAAGGCTCCGTCCAAAGGATAACGACCACCATAAGGGGTATCACCACAATGGCAGAAAGCAAGGCAGAAGGCAAAGGCGAAGGCAAACCCGAGGGAAAAGGCGAAGGCAAACCCGAGGGAAAAGGCGAAGGCAAACCCGAGGGAAAAGGCGAAGGAAGGCCGGAAGGCAGGGAAAAGGCGCCGGCGGTAAAGAAGGTCAGGAAAAGGGTGGGGGCCGACGGCATCGCGCACATCCGCGCCACCTTCAACAACACGCTCATAAACATTTCGGATACGCAGGGCAATGTGGTTGCCTGGGGCTCGCCCGGGAAATCCGGTTTCAAGGGGTCCCGCAAGAGCACGCCGTTTGCCGCGCAGATAGCGGCGGAGTCGGTGGGGAAAGCGGCCTTTGAGGCCGGCGTCCGGAAGCTGGAAGTGCATATAAAGGGCGCCGGAAACGGCCGCGAGAGTTCGATCCGCGCGCTCGCCGCAGCCGGGCTCAAGATCACGGCGATCAAAGATTATACGGCAATCCCGCACAACGGGTGCCGTCCACCCAAGCGAAGAAGAGTGTAAGAGGAGAAAAAAACATGGCAGTATACCACGGCCCCCGATGCAGGCAATGCCGCAGGGAAGGGGTCAAATTGATGCTCAAAGGCGAGCGCTGCAAGAGTGAAAAGTGCGCGGTGGAGCGCAGGCCCTTTCCCCCCGGCATGCGCATGACCAAGCGACGGCGTTCCACGTCCGAATACAACGTCCAGCTGAGAGAGAAACAGAAGATGCGCCGCATGTACGGAATTCTTGAACGTCAATTCCATACCTATTTCAAGAAGGCCGCGCAGAGCACGGGCGTCACGGGTGAACTTCTGCTCCGCATGCTCGAAATGCGGCTCGATAATATCGTGTACCGGTTCGGGTTCGCCCCCTCGCGCAGCGCCGCACGGCTCATGGTGCTGCACAACCATTTCCGGGTCAACGGGAAAAGGGTCAACGTGCCTTCGTTTCAGCTTGGGGAAGGCGATATCGTGACGGTCCGCGAGAAAAGCAAGACCCTTGAAGTCATTCACAGCGCGCTCAAGTCGGCCAAGGACGTCCCCGAGTGGCTGTCGGTTGACAAAGTGCAATTGGCGGGTACCGTAGTGAGACTGCCCGCCCGCGCCGATATCCCGGTCACCGTACAGGAACAGTTGGTCGTTGAATTGTACTCCAAATAAAAGAGGAGAGCAGGATACATGAAGTGGAAAAGCTTGTTGATGCCAAAGGCAATCAAAATCGAGAATCCCGACGAAGTCGCCAATTACGGGAAAGTGATCGTCGAGCCGCTCGAACGCGGATGGGGACACACCGTGGGGAATTCCGTCCGGCGCATCCTGCTGTCGTCGCTGCAGGGCGCTGCGGTGATTTCGGTCCGGATTGAAAACGTGGTTCACGAGTATTCCACCATCGAAGGCGTGGTGGAAGACGTCACCGACATCATCCTGAACATCAAGAAGCTGCGCGTGAGGCTCAACTCCGACGAGGATGCAACGCTGCGCCTCGAGGTGAGCGGCGAGGGCGAGGTAAAGGCCTCCGACATCGAGAAGAATCCCGATGTCGAGATCCTGAGCCCGGACCTCCATCTTGCCACCATCAACTCCGACGCAAAACTCAAGATCGAAATGCGGGTATCCGACGGACGCGGGTACGTGCCGGCCGAACAGAACAAACGCGAAGACGACCCTGTGGGCACCATCCCGATCGACGCGATTTTTTCTCCCGTAAGCAAAGTCAACTACTCGGTGGAAAATGCGCGCGTCGGGCAGCGGACCGATCTCGACAAGCTGATCCTCGACGTGTGGACCGACGGAAGCATCTCCGTGGAAGACTCCGTGGCCTATGCCGCCAAACTGCTGTCCGACCACCTGGCCATATTCATCAACTTCGAAGGCGAGCTCGAGCCGGTCGAAGAAGTGGTGAAGGACGAAAAGGCCGACAAGCTGCGCCAGCTGCTCAAGATGCGTGTTGACGAACTGGAACTGTCGGTCCGTTCGGCCAACTGCCTGCGTGCTGCGAATATCCACACGCTTGCGGACCTGGTGAAGAACCAGGAATCCGACATGCTCAAGTACAAGAATTTCGGGCGCAAGTCCCTCATCGAACTCAATCAGATCCTCAGCAACCTCGGGTTGTCGTTCGGCATGGACGTTGAGAAACTGGTGGGGACGGAAGTCAAAGAGAAGTAAACTCCAACCCGGACAGCCATCGGTGCAAAGGAAAATGTAAACCATGCGTCATTTGAAAAGAGGGAACAAACTAAGCCGGACCGCCGACCACCGGCGCGCGATGCTTGCCAACCTGGCAATGTCGGTATTCGACAAGGAACGCGTCATCACCACCGTTGCAAAGGCAAAGGCCGTGCGCGGCGTCGTCGAGCGCCTTATCACCTTCGCAAAAAAGGGCGGCCTCAATTCCATCCGTGTAGCGGCCCAAACAGTCACCGACAAGGATATTCTCAAAAAACTGTTTTCCGACATCGCGGCGTCCTACAAGACCCGCGAGGGAGGATACACCCGCATCCTCCAGCTCGGCAATCGGTGGGGAGACAATGCGCAGACCTGCATCCTTGAGTTGACAGGAAGGAATAGCGGGGAAACGGCCCGGAAAAGGAAGAAGAAACGGAAAGCCGCCGGCGAAGCGCCCGAAACCGCTCCCGAGAGCCCGGAAAAGCCGGAACAAGAGGAAAACCGGGAACCCGGCGACGCGAAAGAAGGGTCAGCCAAGCCCCCGGCCGTGGCAAAGAAGGAAAAGCCCAAGGCCGCTCCCAAAAAGAAAAAGAAAACCGATACAAAAGCCGACGATTCGGCTGAAGACAAAAAATAAAGTCCCAAACACCAGCAAGGGGTGAAACCATGTCTCTCGTTCCCATGAAACTCATTCTCGATGAGGCCAACAAGGCCGGATACGGCGTTGGAGCGTTCAACGTGAACAACATGGAACAGCTGCAGGCGATTTGCGCCGCGGCCGCGGAAACAAACTCGCCCGTCATCATTCAGGTGAGCCGCAACGCGCTCAAGTACGCGGACAAAGGGCTCCTTGCCGCAATGGTGAGCTACATGGCCGAGAAGAAGTATCCGCAGATTCCCATGTCGCTCCATCTCGACCACGGTCCCGACCTCGAGACCATTGCGGAATGCGTGAAGCTCGGGTTTACCTCCGTGATGATCGACGGTTCCCTCAACTATTCCACAAAAGACGAAAAGGGAAAGCATCCGGCCCGTTCGTTCGAAGAGAATGTCGCCATCACCAAGGAAGCGGTGAAAATCGCGCACGCCGCGGGCGTGACCGTTGAGGGTGAAATAGGCACCCTGGGCGGCATCGAGGACGATACGGTCGCCGGAACGGTGCACCTCACCAATCCCGCGGAAGCCGAGGAATTCGTCAAGCAGACCGGCGTGGATGCCCTGGCCCTTGCCATCGGCACGTCGCACGGCGCGTACAAATTCCCGGTGGGGCACGAGATCAAGCTCGCGCTCGACATCATCGACGATGTCCACCGCCGCGTACCCGCCACCGCGCTCGTGATGCACGGAAGTTCCTCGGTGCCCAAGCAGATGGTGGACCTTGTCAACCAGTACGGCGGCAGGGTGCCCAACGCGGTGGGCGTTCCCACGGCCATGATCCAGGACGCCATCAAGCGCGGCATGCGCAAAGTCAATATAGACACCGACGGCCGTCTTGCCATTACGGGCGCGATCCGCAAGGTGTTCGTCGAGACCCCGCAGAAGTTCGACCCGCGCGACTATCTCGGGCCTGCCCGCGAGGCGGTCAAAGCGTGGATGCTCGAAGAGATGAAGGCGTTCGGCACGGCGGGTCATGCGGGCGATTACAAACCGGTCTCCACAAAAGACATGCTCAGGGTGTATTTCCCGGCGCCCGCAAAGAAGCCCGTGACGAAAAAGGCCGCGCCGAAAAAAGTTGCTCGCAAGAAGGCGGCTCCCAAGAAGGTTGCCAAAAAGGCCAAGCCGGCAAAGAAGACGGCGAAGAGGAAAAAGTAAGCAGACGTTGACAAGATAGTAGTTTGTGAAGAAGGCTTGCCGGATTTCTGGCAAGCCTTCTTCATTATAATAAGACGCATCTGGATAGCTGAGCCGGATATCACGATAAATAAGTGCTTTTGGATAGCTGTGCCGGGTGACCCCATACTTGGAGTTTGGGCGAGAATCAAATCTTCTGCTGTGGGGCACCCGCGAGGTGCAGTTGTGAAGGCCAAGGGAAGAACTCCGCTTTGCACGGTAAAAAGCAAATGTGTTCTCATGCGTTCGCATCCTGCATAGCGGAACTTGACAATTGTGGCAACGATCTTCTGCCCAGCGCCAGGCCGGACCGGAACGTGTGCTGGAGCACAGTACCGCCTGATCCCTAGCCGAAGGCGGTAGGGACAGGCGGTACCGAGGCCGACCGGGCCGAGCGTGGAGGGAGGGCCGCCGTCCCGGTGGGGACGGGGCGCCCAAATGATTTTCTTTATATTGCCAAATTTAGAAGGCCTTTTCAATTGAAAATCCCCGGTGCGCATTAATTATATTTTATCGGTCTAAAAGCCCTGATTCAAGCGCGAATCCTTGACATAACGAGGGAAACTTCGCGGGGGAAACGCGACATTTCACAAAAGCAGAGGGAAGGACAATGCGTATGAAGGCAGCAGCAGGAATCATCGGATTTGTGTTCACGGCATGGTTTGCCGGATCGGCCTATGGCGACATCGTGACGTTCAACAGCCCCGGACAGTGGGTCACCGAGCGCTCCGACAACATCGTCCTCAAAGTCCAGCTCGACACCTCCAAGATCCCGCAGAAAAAGGTGTCCGTGGTCCTTTCAAAAGTGGAGGCCGGCAAGAAGAAGGTGGTGGCCACCAAGACGTTCAAAGTTTCCGACTATTCGCAGGAATTCGCGCTCGGGTCCGCGGGCACCAATCTCCTTGGCGGCAAAGACTTCCTCAAAGTCGAATGGTCGATTCCCGGCACCAAGGACAAGGGGTCGCTGTTTCCGGTCGGCATTGTCAACATCGACAAGCTGGGCAAAATGGAACCCCTGCATGCTTCAAAAGTTTCCGCGCCTGTCGACGCAAACAACGTCGCCGCGCTGGCGTCCGCCGCAAAGTTCACCGGCGTCAAGGGGAACGAATTCGCCCTTTTCTGGAGCCCCACGACACTTGCCATCGTGTGCAAGAAAGGCCAGGGAAACAGCATCCTGAGGTTCGCGTTCGACGGCAAGAACGGGAAGAACGCGTTTATTGCCTATTCGGACAGGGTGATTGAGTTGTTCACGGCAAAGGATTCCCTTAATTCGTTCCTGCACAACCGGCTGGCCCTCACGGACAGCATCAGCTATCCCGTAAAGGCATGGCAGAACGACAGCAAGACGTTTTCGACCAAGGATTTCATCGTCCTCAATGTTCCGATGTACGATATCGGGCTCGTGGGCCAGGATGAGCGGGTGATCGGTTTCTCCGCCTACGCCGTCGACGACAAGGGAGCGCCCTTGGCCGCATACCCGGAAAAGGCAAAACTCCTCATGCCGGGTTCGTGGTCGAGCGTCGTATTCGACAAGTAAATCGGTTTACGGTGGCTGTAGTTCAACAGGCTAGAGCCCTGGATTGTGGTTCCAGGTGTTGCGGGTTCGAGCCCCGTCAGCCACCCCAATAAAATTCCTCAAATTTCGCGGTTTTCATAGGGAAAAGGCTTGACAGCTTAAAAAGTCGGGCCTTTTTTCTTTCCCTCCGTTTTATCAACTTTTATCACGTTTTATCACGTTTTATTGATACTTTGAGTACAAATTGAGTACATTTTTTGTTTAACCATTAAACTGCCGGTATTGCTGCACAAGGTTTCTTTCTTCTCGGAATGACGTACACCAACGACGCGCACAGCCACATGGTCGGCGGCATAGGTGACCGTTTGCACGTCCGGGACTCCGGCGCGGTCCTGGCGCATTGTAGCGCGTTTGGTGAGGTCGGGCTTGTGATGCCGTAGAATGCCGTGGAATATGTAAACGGCACACGTAGAAGCGCGGATCGGCGCGGGGGTGTACTCCTACACGGTCCCGGCACCTGGACGCAATCCTACGGCGGCGGATATGATGACGACGACAGCATGGTGGTGCACGCCCGCGCTCAGAAGCTTGCGGCGCTGCCGGAATGTCACAAACGGCGAAACGCGCCCCTAAGAGGTGCCCGAACTGAGCGAAAAAGGGCATATTAAACGGGTTTAACAGCTTAATTGACAAATGCCGCATATCATTTAACTCTATGTGCCATAGAGGGATGTGAGGGGTAAAAGAGGTTAAGTATACATAATGTCCATTATGCGCCATATCGCATAATATTCTTGTTAAATAATAACGCATAAAGAATACAATAACGCGCTATCCGGTATTATCACCTTGCTATTTTAAGCGAAATGAGGTATTTTACAATCATAGAAAGGGGGGCACTCATGGCAAATCAAACAGAGGCCCAGAAGATTGCAGAGATGGTGCAAGAGATACGGCGGCGCGAGAACCTAACGCAACAGGCGCTTGCGGACGCGGCCAAGGTACAACAGGCGGGAATCGCTCGCATGGAGAGCGGGGAAAGCCTGCAAAACATCGACGTACTTGTGCGGGTGTTCAATGCTGCGGGTTATGAATTGCGCATTGTTGCCGTAAAGAAAGCGGCACAGATCGAGCGGACGTTATAAACAAAAACCGCAACACGGTCAAAGGGCCGATGAAATGCAGAGTCTTAACATTAAGACTCTGCCGCCCGTAACCCAAAAATAGGCGATACCCGAACGGTATTGCCTAAATCAGACGAACCTACCCTCGAAGAAATTGGTGTTACCCCGAAGGAATCCGCCCGCGCTCAAAAGCTCGCATGGATATTTCGGACGCCCGACAGCGGCGCGGGGAAAACACCATCCTCCAGGAACGGCGCGTCGAGGTCTTGAGGGAACGCCTGGGTCGTGCCGGTCGGGAGGTACTCGCGCACGGCATACTTTTCGTGGATGCAGAGGACGACTTGCGGCGATGGCGAAAACAAGTTTTTGAGGTGCGGGGATTTGAAGGAAGGTTTCGCTCGCGTCAAGTGCAAGGACTGCGGGGAAGAGTTCTTCGTCGCGTTCTCCTGCAGACAACGCTCGTGTTGCCCATCATGCGACCAGAAGCGGGCGCTGTTGCTGGGCCATCGGCTCAAGGAAGAGGTGCTGGCCGAGGTTCCGCATCTCCAATGGGTTTTTACCATACCAAAGCGGCTGCGGGTTTACTTTCGCTACGACCGGAAATTGCTTGGCAAGCTCTGCCGGGCGGCCTACGATACGGTCTGCGATGTCTACGCGCTGGAAATCGACGGTGACTGCGGTGTTCCCGCCATGATCGGCGCGGTGCAGACGTTCGGCGACCTCATCCACTGGCATTCGCATATACACGCAATTGTGCCCGAGGGCGTGTTCACGGACACTGGACACTTCGTGCATATTCCCGACATATGGCGTCACCGAGCGGCGGACATCTGGCAGGAAAAGGTTTTCGATTTGCTTCTTGACGCCTGTAAGATCGATCCGGATGTTGCGGCAAACATGCGAGGCTGGAGGCATTCCGGGTTCAACGTTGACAACTCTGTCCGGATCGAGGCGGGAGACAACGCCGGAATGCAGCGATTAGTGGAGTACATTTCGCGTTGCCCGCTCAGCCTCGCCCGCATGGTCACGCTCAACGCCGACGGAAGGATAGTGTATCGCGCCTCAAAGGGGAAGTGCTTCCCGTTCCCACAAACGGGCGAGCCTGTTGCGCCGGAGCGCTGCGCCGCGCCAATCCAGACGCTCATGGAAGGCATTCCTCGGAACTTTGAGGTCTTTGAGCCACTTGACTTTCTGGCTGAAGTGACTCAGCATATTCCCAATAAGGGTGAGCATCAGATACGGTATTACGGGTGGTACTCAAATAAGAAGCGGGGAATGCAGGAGAAGAAGGGGAAGAGCGTTGCCGCGCCCGGACACAACGAACCGGACACGGCTTTCAGACGGAAATGCCGCATGACCTGGGCGGCGCTGATTAAATGCGTGTACGAGGTTGATCCGCTGAAGTGTCCGAAGTGCGGGGGCCAAATGAAGATCATCTCGTTCATCGAGGAAGATATGGTGATCGAGAAGATTCTGAGGCATTGCGGTTTGTGGAAGGAACAGGCGCCGCGCCCGCCGCCGGAAGAGAAGCCGCCGCCTAAGGTCGAAGAGTCTACGCTCGATTACGGGTTCTTCGAGAGAGCAGTGTGCTGAATCCACCGAAATAGTTGTATCTGCGAATAAGCCCTTCCAAAGCGCTTTGCGCAAGCTACGTTTTTTCTTGCTTTTTGTCAGCAAATGCCCCTATATTATGCTTAAGCTTGCCGGTGAATAAGACGGGCGAAACGGTGAACGGGTCGGGAATGTCGTCAACTGTCAAGGTAAGACCCTTGCCGCATTCCACCCTTTCGAAAAATCGAAATGCCTATCAGTTTACAGGGGATGCTTGCCCTAAATGCGGGTGTAAGTTGACAGAAAATAAAAAAGTTGAACTAAGAAACAAGGCAAAACAAGGCAAGCAAATTCTTTTATTAGCTATCGGAATCCTTTTTGCTTTGTGGCTGGTATGTGTTTTTAGCGGAAGCGAAGAAAAAACCCAAAAAGAAATCATTGCCGCAAACGCTGAACAGTATGCAAATTCACCAGGTATGCAAGAAAAAAGAGAAAGAGAAAGGCTAGTGACAACTGGTTATTGTGGTGACACGTTGGCAGCCTTTGACTTGGCAGAAAGATACATTAAAAAATATTGTCACCCACAGCTAATAAAAATGAACTGCATGACGGAAGATTCATGCCCTGATTATGATTGGCGGCATTGGTCAATTGCGTGGACGCCAGGTGATACCTGTGAGCTAGACTGCAATATTGCTTATAGTGGTAAGGATGGTGTAGACCATGTATACGGTTGCGCGGTAATACATGTAAGACATAATAACAAATTTCAAGTGACACAGGTATGGCGGGGCAATGCAGATGAAGATATTAACTATAAGCTGGTGTATGAAGACGAAAAATACTTCAACGGAATAGGAAAATCCGCTAAGGCGCAAAAGAAATAAGGGAAAACTGCCTGGCGTAATAGGATGACGCGTCTTTCCGGTGGTCGCGTCCTTTTTTATCTAACAGGAAATTATCGTAGTGTTTTTTAACGAACACTTAACCATGAAAGAGGCACCAATGAAAAGCATTTTTAAGAATCTTATCGTTGGTATTGGGCTGTTGGTTTCGTTTACGCAAACAATACGAGCACAAAACCTTATCAAAACGCGACCGCAATGGACGTACGAATGTATACCACTTACAACGAATTGGACATTTCTCTGTAGGATAAAAGAAATTAGTGCATTCAAGAAAATTTATTACGATACTATTTATTACGATACATCATCTGTTACTTTAGATAGCAGCGGTCATTGGCTTTGGGTTTTGATTAAATCACCAATTGATGGAGGACGAGAACCCGAAGTTGACATTTTAGTGATTACCGACACTCGGATGCTTGCTTCTTTGGGTCAAAATGAAAATCACCGACAATGTTATAAATTTTTGGACAGAGTTGCAATATCTGGGCAATTAGACCATAAACCAGAAAATTTCATCCGTGAAACGCGCTTTGGTTCTGATGAACCTGACATAATGGATGAAATTACGGTCGCGTCCAAGTGTATTTGGAATAAATTTTTCAAAGACCATATTAAGAGCAAAACCTTAGAAGACTTTAACCGGGGACGTATGTATGGAACAAAAAACGGAAGTGAAGAAACTGTCAAGGGCAGAATTTATGCAGATTCAATACCAATGATACGCCCACGATGGACAACAGAGTGCCTACCAATTACAACGATAAAGTGGATACCTTTGTGCCCTACATGTAAAGATTATCTCTCTCATAAACAATCAAAAGATGTCTATTATGACTCTTCCTCTATTACTTGGGATAGCAGTGGTCGATGGGTTTGGGTCGTTACAAGATTTCCAGGAGCCGGAGAAGTAACCCTTTATTTGTTTGCTAATACACATACATTTTATACTTTAAGCACAGGGACTTCTGGAGATGGCAGTTGTCTTAATTTTATTCAGGATAGAGTTCCCGGTTTGTATGAGATACCAGAGGGATCAGCAATTGAAGCCTTATGGGATGTTTTTTTTAAAAGTTCGGCACACAAACGAAAGCATTAAAAAGTCAATAAGGGATAGTCGCGGGGTAGCTCCTTGCGACGATACGGCGCGTATCTTTCCTGCTTCTTAAAAGAGGAACGCCTGGAAGGGGGCAAGAGTGGATTCAAAGAAACGTGCATTACTTTACACCATGCACACCCGATTGAGAGACAACGAAAGACTTTTGGATACTCCTTGTGATAATCAAGAATTGCAAAAAAGTAGACTTTTCAACGCCGTCTTTGCCTTCGAGTCCCTTCGCGCCCTTATTGCGAACACTGAATTCACTACCGGAAATGGCAAAAAGATGGTTGATCTTGCAATAGCACTTGAATGTCCAACACATTTAAGGCACTCCAAGGATTTTGTTGTTTCATTTACCCAAAAGAATGAATATAAAAAAAGTAAAGATGTCGATACGGCAAGTTCCCCTGATATTCTGTAAGTTCTTGATTATGTCCAAAGGTGGGCCGGGTATAATTTTTTCGGCACGGCGCTTGATTCGTTTCTCCGGTTTCACCCTCCGGAGAACATGTCATGCCGCAAGCTGCAATTGCCTGCCGAACTTCCGCTGCGCCTGGACGCAAGGCAGCCCCACCCCGGAAGTTCTACCGCCCGCGCGACCATGAGACTTCGCCGTTCTTCAAGATTGTCCGTGACCGCTTTGACGATTTCGAGCGCGTGTACCCGGAACGTTATCAGCAGCGCTACGGCTACTGGCGACCGGTAATCCGCTCGTCGATTGACAAGTTTTTGAGGTGCGGGGATTTGAAGGAAGGTTTCGCTCGCGTCAAGTGCAAGGACTGCGGGGAAGAGTTCTTCGTCGCGTTCTCCTGCAGACAACGCTCGTGTTGCCCATCATGCGACCAGAAGCGGGCGCTGTTGCTGGGCCATCGGCTCAAGGAAGAGGTGCTGGCCGAGGTTCCGCATCTCCAATGGGTTTTTACCATACCAAAGCGGCTGCGGGTTTACTTTCGCTACGACCGGAAATTGCTTGGCAAGCTCTGCCGGGCGGCCTACGATACGGTCTGCGATGTCTACGCGCTGGAAATCGACGGTGACTGCGGTGTTCCCGCCATGATCGGCGCGGTGCAGACGTTCGGCGACCTCATCCACTGGCATTCGCATATACACGCAATTGTGCCCGAGGGCGTGTTCACGGACACTGGACACTTCGTGCATATTCCCGACATATGGCGTCACCGAGCGGCGGACATCTGGCAGGAAAAGGTTTTCGATTTGCTTCTTGACGCCTGTAAGATCGATCCGGATGTTGCGGCAAACATGCGAGGCTGGAGGCATTCCGGGTTCAACGTTGACAACTCTGTCCGGATCGAGGCGGGAGACAACGCCGGAATGCAGCGATTAGTGGAGTACATTTCGCGTTGCCCGCTCAGCCTCGCCCGCATGGTCACGCTCAACGCCGACGGAAGGATAGTGTATCGCGCCTCAAAGGGGAAGTGCTTCCCGTTCCCACAAACGGGCGAGCCTGTTGCGCCGGAGCGCTGCGCCGCGCCAATCCAGACGCTCATGGAAGGCATTCCTCGGAACTTTGAGGTCTTTGAGCCACTTGACTTTCTGGCTGAAGTGACTCAGCATATTCCCAATAAGGGTGAGCATCAGATACGGTATTACGGGTGGTACTCAAATAAGAAGCGGGGAATGCAGGAGAAGAAGGGGAAGAGCGTTGCCGCGCCCGGACACAACGAACCGGACACGGCTTTCAGACGGAAATGCCGCATGACCTGGGCGGCGCTGATTAAATGCGTGTACGAGGTTGATCCGCTGAAGTGTCCGAAGTGCGGGGGCCAAATGAAGATCATCTCGTTCATCGAGGAAGATATGGTGATCGAGAAGATTCTGAGGCATTGCGGTTTGTGGAAGGAACAGGCGCCGCGCCCGCCGCCGGAAGAGAAGCCGCCGCCTAAGGTCGAAGAGTCTACGCTCGATTACGGGTTCTTCGAGAGAGCAGTGTGCTGAATCCACCGAAATAGTTGTATCTGCGAATAAGCCCTTCCAAAGCGCTTTGCGCAAGCTACGTTTTTTCTTGCTTTTTGTCAGCAAATGCCCCTATATTATGCTTAAGCTTGCCGGTGAATAAGACGGGCGAAACGGTGAACGGGTCGGGAATGTCGTCAACTGTCAAGGTAAGACCCTTGCCGCATTCCACCCTTTCGAAAAATCGAAATGCCTATCAGTCGCTGTGGATGGATATGGTTTCCACGAAAGAAAAATGCACCACTATGTCCGAAATGTAAAACCCCTTATTGGAATAAAAAGAAATGATTGTATCAACTTTAAAACTTCGTCTCAACAAAAAGGAGGAAGGCATGAAAAAAACAATTCTCGTTCTCTCGTTATTGTCTCTAGTCGTTCCAACAAATTCAGCGGAGATACATGCATGGGTCGATTCTGCCGCCGTCGAGGGATATTACTGGACCATAGACACCCTATATGATTCGATTCAGTGGACCATTTCCGAAGTAAACGCCCAAGGCCGGTCCTCGTTCCCGGACGGCGATACGTTTGTTTGTTGGGGTAAATTAAAAAACCCCATGCCTATGCCAGGAACAAATCAATATTATTCGATAAGTCGCATTACCCCTCACTTCATAGATACAGTTTTTCTTGCGATGGGGTATAAGCAGGTTGACGAGTGGTTCGTGGCAACAGAACCGTCGGGCGGATACTTTGAAGATCTAACAGATACTGCGATTTGGTTTGATATTTTCACCAACAAGGGCTTAAAAGATAGTATTGTTTTATTTGGAATTCAGGGAAGCAAACTTGTCGGCAAATTTACCTCAGTAACCGATAAAACCATTCAGCGACCAACAATCAATGTGTCGCGCTCTTGCCGATACTTTTTTGCCAACGGGCGCGTGGCCCCGGCAGCGGCAACGCGGAGGTTTTCGTTTACGCCCAATTGGATTATTGCTCGATAATCCTAAGAAAAGGGATACCCGGAGGTGTCAAGTGAATAAGGTATTTTTGATTCTGCTTTGTGCTTTGGCAATGCAGGGGCACGCGGATCTGTGTGACACGATGAAGGTGAGCTGCAATGCGGGTGGAAATAATTTTGCCGGTTATTGTCAATTAATACAAATAGTAAACGGTTATTTAATTTTCCAGTATTCCGGAGAATTCGGCGGTCCTGATGGAATATTTTATAAGCCAATTGCGTTTGAAATAAAGAATCCTGAAACCCAAAAGACAAAAGAATATCTATCGCAATTACATATTGGCATTCAGTTGTGGCGAATGATGGATAGTGGAACCGTCATTTACAAAAAAAGAGTAGTACAAATGGAAACAACGAGAGGCTTCACTGAAGAAATAGGGGTGTACGGTATTCTGAAGCAATAGCTGCTTTTTCCTTTTTCTCTGCTGAATCGAACGCCTTTTTACAAGGGGTGAATAGCGAATAGCTACGCGACAAGGCCGGACCCTTCCGCCCGGCCTTTCATCCCTGCCACAATAGCGGAAACGTCCCGGAAGGGGGAAAAGATGGACCTACAACAGGAAGCAGCCCTTCACGAATACGTAAAAGCCATGCAACCATGGGCTAAATCTCAAATATTAATGATGGAAAAGGAGAAGAAGCGGTATCATAAGCTGTACGCGGAAGCGCAAGCCTTGGGTGCTACACGTGAGTATTTATTATTTGTTGAAAATGAACCGAAAGTTTGGAAACGTATTGAACTCCTTACCGAGAAGATTGAACTACTAAAATCTATCCCAAAAACCCGAAAGCCGCAAGCGGTCACGCCGGAGCAGGTGGCGCGCTCGGGGAACGACAACCAAACCGCGCAGAAACAAGACAACGCATCGGAACCGGAAGAAGTGAAAATATCCCAATGGGTTTCCGACGCGATAAAGAAGAATGAGGAACACGATAATGTCAAAGGAGAATTGCTCAACAAATTAGAGAGCGTGAACGCTCGCGTTTCTTTCATTGAACGAACCGCGCCAAAGGGAATAAGAGATACCGACCGGACAAGATATGCAGGTATTAGTCAGACGCAATATTCGAGAGCGCGCCACGATTTAGACTTGCCAAGGAGAAAAATGTCCCAAAAGAAAAAGGGCGCTATGTAAACTTCTGTCAACTTTATGTAAATATTTGTCAACGGTATTTGATTTATAATACATGCAGATGGTCAAAAGGCTATCTGCTTTTTTTATTTGCATAGGAACAATTGGGAAAGGTGGAAATGATGATTTTTCAAAAACAGACAGACCTTCTTGAACGCAAACGTCACATTGGCTGGACAAACCGGGAAGTCGGAAACGCCCTGGGAGTCGCACCGGGGGTGGCTTCCTCAAAGCTGAATGGGTTCATAATCCTAACCAGTGAAGAGCGACGGCGGCTTGAAACGGCAATGTCCGAGGCAGAGACGGCCCAAAAAGCAGAGGCGGCGCGTGTCGCAATATGACTCCAAGTCCAAAAGTTTTGGGAAGTGCAAAATGGAAATGCCTTACGGGTTCTATCGAAGTGGCAATCATCTCAACGCTGCTTCTGAGGGCCGACAAGAACACGATGCAGTGTTACCCAAGCATTGCGACTATCGCGTCCGATACCCGGACCTCAGAAAAAACAGTAGACCGGGCGTTGCCTGAATTGGAAAGAAAAGGGGCGCTCGTTATTAACAAAAGCTATACCCATTATTTGAAAAAAGGACGTAATACGATTAAGCGAAAGAACACCTATGACCTTTCATGCTGGAGGGCCTTTTGCCATTATAAGAAATTTGCCAAAGTTGGACAAAATGACCCTTCACAATAATTGCCATAGTGTCAACGGTTTACCTATGAAAAGGGTGTTGTGAAAGGACAAAATGACCCTTCACAAATTTGCCAAAGTTGGACAAAATGACCCTTAAACATGTATTTAACAGGTTTTTCTCTTAACAGGTTTTTAATTAATACATATCTACACAATCGGCCCTAACGGGCCGTACAAGTTCAAGTAAAAATGATAATTCAGGAAAAAGACATTCAAGAGTGCTGGAAACAATCCCTCGTGGTATTTCCTGCCTTTGTAAGACTCCTTCAAGGTAAGAAGGCGCTTCATTGCCCTAACGGTCATTCGTGGCAAGAGATCAACACCCTTGTCGACGCGCTCCAATGGCTCAGTATATATGACGGCCAAGCGAACACCCTTGTCCTGAAGACCGGCAAGGTGTCCGACATCACCGTGATCGACGACGACATGCGGACCTGCATTAATCCAGACCTGGAGCGGCTTGTACCTGTCGGGACACCCACGGCCGTCACTGGCAACAACGGACACCATTTCTTTTTCCAGTACGACGCAACGACGCCCACGGCCTCATACAAGCGGGCGTGTATCGACCTGCGGAATGATGGCGGGTTGATCTTCCTTCCCCCGTCCTGCATTGAGGGCCGGACATACTCGTGGATCGTACCGCTCACCCGTGACGCGCTGCGGCCAATGCCGGACGCGCTGCGGGCGCCTATTGCTTCCCTGCGGGAACCATGCGGCCGGATGCGGGAACCCGGCACAAAGACCTATGCGATGCTTTCCACGAAACAGCGGTATTATCTCGACCGATACCTGGACAGGTGCAATCGGGCGAAAAAGGGAAAACATGATCGGTCTGCATGCGATTTCGCTTTGTGTTCATGGGCCATCAAGTGCAGCTTGTCACCAGAAAGCCTTTGGCAGCTTGTTCGCGGTGTCGGAAAGTTTGCTGAGGAATCCCATGGGCGAAACTATTTCGACAGGACATACAAGAACGCTTTGGGGACGGAATGAGTAAAGGTTTTGGCAACCGGCAACACGCAATTATGGCGGCTCTGGCTTCACATGAATGCTTTTGGTTGCGGTCTATGTTGGATTCATCCTGCACCAAAGCGGAATACAACAGTCTATTGCGTGCTGCGATGAAATTGGAGATGGCGGGTTTAATAAAAATAGATCGGTTCATGTGCTCAGCTTGTCAACAGTATTTAGGTCGTACAGCTATTCGACGCATTGGTACGGCAATACCGAACCGAGACGACGTTGAGGTGATAAGTGATGGACAAGTGCACCCTGGCAACCTTACCAACACTTAAAAGCGGACTGCATGAGAACCGAATCAAAGCAGCTTGAACTTTTCCCCGGCACGAATACGGCGCGGTCGTGGAAACTGAAGGCACCACCACGGCAGCAGGAAACGGCCTTCATGCGTCAACTACAACAGGCGGCCCGGCTCCTGGGCCTGCCGTCCGTCCATATCTCTTACTACTGCGGCAACAAGTTCTATGTGCGGTGTTCGCATTGCGGCCACGTCGAGCTTGCCGAATGTCGTAAGCGCAACAACCAAGAGAACGCGGGCCTGCCGGACTTGTGCGGCATTGCCTGGGGGATCGAAACCAAGCTGGACCGGAACCAACGCGGTGACGCATTCGAGCCAACGGCCCGGCAGACGGCCGCACACGACGCACTACGGCGGCAAGGTGTCCCGGTTATTGTCGCGCACCCCGGCAATTTACAAGAGGCGATTTCATTTCTGCAAAAACTTTCTAAGGAGCGTGCGGCATGAGTGAACAAACAGCGACGGCCACAATTGAACTGCCACGCCTGGGCACGTATTCGGACATGCAGAAACTTACCGGCAGGTCGTACCAGACCATAGCGCGGTGCGCGTGCAGCTCTGCGGCCAGTTGAGTAAAAATCGAGTTTTTGCATCTTTGGAGCGGTTGGTAGTTTCCGGAAAACTGGAAAACAGGAAAACTGAGCAATATATATGAACGATCTTCTCCGCTACCTCTTATGGGATCAGACCACCACCCCATCGGCCGAATTGCCGTTGTTACGGCGATCCGGTATTCGAGACTCTTTTTCAGGATGAAAAGTTAATTTGAAGCACCGAACTTTTACAGCGGGGATGAACCAATGAAAGACCTATCCGGACGCCTGAGAAAAGTAGAGGACATACTCCGGGCCGCTCAATGGCAGCCGACAACGCAAGAGCGCCAGGCTTATTTACTGGACATTTGGAAAGCGCTTCTCGCCGGTAATGAACTTCCCGAACCGCCTGCAGATTGGATTTTGCCGGACACGAAAAAAGAGGACCGCCGGCGCATTGCCCAAATGTCCGACGATGAACTTGAAGAGGAAATTTTGTCGGCATTCGTTGGACTGAAATTGGTGGATAATTTACAAAAAAGAGACTGAATCGTGATGGAAAATGAGAAAAAAAACACTGCGGATAAAGGGCAACCCTCGGGCAATTCGGGGAATACGGGAAAATCCCCACCCTTCCGCCTGGACAAAGCCCCGCGAAACGCACGCCAGGCCCGCAAATATTTAGGGCGCCTGCTGTCAGCTTTCCAGAGGGGGCTTGTTGATGACAAAACAACGCGCACCTCAGTTTACATTTTGCAAGTGATGTGCCAGGTGATACAGACGGCCGACATTGAATCCCGGCTTGTGGAACTGGAAAAGAAAGTGACGGCAAAAAAATGAACCTTCTTAAGCGGATCGAAGCCATTGAAAAAATGCTCGGAGATTCGCGGCCGCGCAACGTGTGGACGGCTTTTGTCTCTCCGGCCGGAAAATGCTTTTGCGTAAAAAACTTCAAATCGATTCCACGGCAGCGACCACCCACAGGATTTAAATTCGGCCCTCCTGTCGACGGGGAGGAGTTGACCTTCACCCTTCGGGAAGTTATTGCAACTAACCGGGCGGATGACACGCGCTCCGAGACTTTGGATTTTTCGACTGAGGCCGAAATGATCGAGCATTTCCAGCGCGACGGAAAGCGCGTGGTTGTTTGGAAGGAGGACCTGCAGAGCGCCGAAGACATTCCCGGAGTTGCCAAGGCGGACGTTATTCTCATAGTTGGTGACATAAGGCAGCTTGAACACGAACCCGATGAAGAGGTGGACCATGGGTACTGACACGACGACAACGACGCCGGCCGCGTCCAGCACAATCGAAATGCCGCGGCTGGGCACCTACAAAGACATGAGGCGCCTAACCGGGCGCTCTTACGCGACAATCAGCAGGTGGGTGTGCCGTAAGAAACTGCGGCCGGGAATTTATGTCGGGCAAGGGTTGTTCAATATATGTAGGATTCGTGAACTATTTGACAAAAACGAAACATTTTTCTTGAAACGCGGCTGAAATGGTTTTAGATTCTAACAGCAGCAATACCGGCCAAAGGAGACAAATGAAATATCTCTATTGGCGCGGTCGTTCGCTTTGGTGCACATATTCCTTGCCGGGATACCCTGAGAAATTCCCGCTCAAAATCAAGACAACGGGTTCGGCGGTGGATCGGGCAAGGTGTGAGAGACAGGGAGAGGCGGCGCTTGCCTCACTGCGGACCAAGGCAACGGAAAACAGGCTCTTTGACATACAGGACACGGAAGCACCTACCAGAATATACAATCCTACCTTTCGGCGCTTGTGCCGTCGCTATCTGTGCAATCATCTACGGTGGAAAAAGTCGGGCCGGAATGAGCGTTACCACCTACAACACGCATACGACAATTTCGGCAAACGGATTGCGCGGGAAATCACACGCGACGACGTAGAGGCATGGCGTCAAAAGATGATCCGCGACGGCGCGGCCGTGAATACCGTCAACAACAGGTTCGCGTACCTGGGTGCCGTCTTTGCCTGGGCGAATAGTGAGAGCGACTTGAGAAAGCGGTTGTGTTATGATCCTACAACCGGCATGGAAAAACTGTCCGGCGGGAACGTCCGGCAATTCGTTTTGACTGCGGAGAAGTTCGAGCGAAATTATACCTATCTCCGTGACGGAGAGAAAGCCAAACCGGGCAAGCGGAAAAAACACGCGACGCCCTGGGCCGCGACACCTTGCCCACGGTTCGCAATGTTCTACCTGGCATTGTGGGAAACGGGAAGGCGGCCGGAAGAGGTTTCACAATACACCTGGGAGATGATCCACGAACAGGTGATTGATGGTGTAAATGTCCATGCCGTTTCTGTTCCGCCTGCAATCACAAAGACCGACGACGGCGACGTGGTTTATTTCTCAGAACGGTTGTGGGGTGAAGTAAAGCAGCTTGGATACCGTACTGGATACATCTTTCGCAATGCAGAGGGCGCGCGCTGGCAGTATTGGGATCGGCACAAGAAGAAACTGCAAGAGAAGTTCGGTCCGGACTGCGGATGGATACGGGACACCCGGCGCGGATTCGTCACCCACAAATGCGAGGTTGAGGGACACGACCCGGCGCACGTCAAGGCGCTATCGGGACACAAGACCGATTCTATCTTCAACCGTTACCGGATCGGGAAGATACGGAACGTCATCAACGTCATTTATGGAAAAAGTACAAATTCAGTACATTTGGCAAGGACAGCCTGAAAAAGTGCCGAATCTGAGCTAATTTCAAGGGGTCGTGTGTTTTGTGGTTCCAGGTGTTGCGGGTTCGAGCCCCGTCAGCCACCCCATTGAAATTCCCTCAAAATTCGCCATTTTTAAAGGAGAAGGCTTGACAGTGTAAAATGTCAGGCCTTTTTTGTTTCTCTGCGTTTTATCAATTTACATAACGTTTTAGCATGTTTTTGTTTCACCATTAAGCTGCCGGTTTTGCTACACAAAAACGGGGCATTGAGGGACGGCGATTGCGTGCTCCGAAACCGCAAGGTTTGCGAATTATGCGTGAAACGCACCGGTGCCCTGTTCATTCGTGTGAAGAGATACAAGAAACCCGTGTGGCACGATCATCCTTGATCGTGTATGTTGCACATGTGAAGACGGGAATCCACTACAAAAAGAACCTTCATCATTACAACACCTCGGGCCGTGCAACGGTCAAGAGCACTATCGAGGACGATAGTGTGCCCAGTCCGCGTAATTTGACCGGTGTATCCGGATTAATTTGACCGGACGGATGTCTTTACAGAAAGCGATTTACGGTAATAATATAAATGTTTCCATGTGTCCGGTCATTTTGCGGCGGATTTTGATTTGTTTTTTCGCATCGAGTCTCCTTCCAGGTTAAATTTTATGGCACCGTGTGTCAGGCGGTCGCAGACAGCGTCTGCCACGGTAGGATCGGGCAGTTTCAGGTGCCATTTGTCGACCGGGAACTGAGTGGTAATGATGATGGATCCTGCCTGTTCTTTCTCTTCAATGACGTCCAGGAGCGGTCCGGAGTCGATTGATTCGATTGGCTGCATAAGAAAATCGTCGAGTATGATGACTTTGGTTTTTGCGAGCTTTTTCAGGTAACGCAGGTACATTCCGGTGCCTTTGGCGGCATGGATTTCTTCGAAGAGGATCGGGTAACGGATTTTGATTACTGAGAAGCCCATGATGCAGACTTGCAGGCCGATAGCCTCGGCCAGATACGTCTTTCCGCATCCGGTAGAGCCGGTAATAATGATGTTCTGCGAGTTGTTGATCCATGTCGCCGTGGTCAACGGCATGAGATCTTTTTTCATAAACCCTCTGGATTGATTGTACGTGACATTTTCGAGGGTTGCCTGTTCGGGTTTGAAGTTTGCGTGGCCGATCATGCGGGAGAGCCTCCGGTTTTTCCGGGCATTGTATTCGTCTTCGACCAGAAGGGCGAAGAACTCCTCCGGGGCCAGATCACGGTTGTTGCCGCCGGCCAAACGTGTCTGCAATGATTCGGCCATTGCCGAGAGTCGCATGGATTTGAGCTGTTCAATGACGTTTTCGATATGCATAGAAGTTCTCTTTTCCGGTTACTGGTTGATGTAATACTGTGGCCCGCGTATGTTTTCATGAACCACGGGCGGTTGGCTTTGCGTGGGCAGCGGTAAAAAAGTCTGGTTGTCCAGGTGCTGCTCAAGGATTGTTTTGATGGCTTTGAGCGTTGTCGATTTGTAATAGGTAGCTCTTTGACATGCTCTTTCGAGTCTCTGCGGCGAGTATACTTTTGCCAGTCGCAAAACGCCCATGACGGCGTTAAAGCCCTGCTGAACATGGTCTCTTCGGTTCATGATCTGCCAGGCCGCTTCGGCGGTTGCCGGACCGATCTCAGTCGCTTTGGCGATGAACCACTCTTTCGACCACCCTTTGACAAACGCATGGCTTGGCGGCATATGTTCGGTTGTCGTGGCGTATCCGAAGTTCGGCGGGCCTGCCTGATGGCGGCAGACATGGATATTGTCGTGATAGATTTCTATGATCGGGCCGATCTGATATACGTCCACGCGCTGCGTTGCAAGGTAATGCGGTACGCTGTAAAAATGATCTTCGAACCGGATGTGGTAATTATGGCCGACCAGCACGTCGAGCTTCACGAGGGATATCTTGAATGGCTCGGCAGGCAGTTGCTGGGCATAGGGCTTATCCAGCTCTTCGAAGCGCTGCCGTCTCGTCTGGCCGCCATACTCCTTCATCGGGCGGTTGTTGAGCGCTTCCAGTTCTTCCCGTATTGCGACATTGACCTCATCCAGAGAAAAGAACTGCCGGTTGCGCAACCGAGCCAGGATAAAACGCTGGGCCTGCAAAACGGCGCTCTCCACAATGGCTTTGTCCTGAGGCTTCAGCACCCGTGCGGGAAGAAACGCCACACGATAATGATCTGCCATCTTCCCGTAAACGGGATTTGCGACCGGGTCGTACCGGTCGGATTTCTTAACCCCGCTTTTGGTATTGTCCAGAACAAAAGCGAATGGCGCAACGCCGAAGTACTCAAGGCCGTGCACATGGGAGAGGGCAAAATCACGCGTCTTCTGGCTTTCGCTTCCTTCGGCAAACGTGAAGCTGCTGGCACCCCAGGCGCAAACAAAAAGATCGACAGCGATGATTTCCCCGGTACGGCGATCGATATACTCCAAGCCATCGCCGGAGTAATCGGAGAACACCTTGTCCCCGCCTTTATGGATTACCTTCATGGTAATCTCCGGCGGACGGTGCCGTGCGACATGATCGTAAAATGCCGTGCGCTTCAAACCATCGGGATGCTGCTCGGCATATTCCTCCCACAGGCGCTGCAGCGTGACGTGTGGCCGAACGAGTTCTTTCTCAATGTATTTGACATCGGGCAGCCGAAAGGCGGGTGTGTCGTCAGGCGGCGGCACTGGTGGAAACAACGCAGCCTCAAGCGCCGTGTCCGTCAGCGTATCTGGCAGCGGCCACGGAAGCTTCGACAGTTGAAACCGCTCCAGGTAGTTTATGACGCTGCCCTTGGACAGCGATAGCGCAAGAGACGTTTGCTCCGCGCTGATGTTCTTTGATAACCGGTACTCAAGTACCTGGCGAATCTTCCGCATAGGCGTTCTCCCTCTGCTCATATCGTCTCCCTTCAATGGTGAAAAGAGACGATATAGGTGAATCCGGGAACGCTTCCTGAAAAATCATCCGTCCGGTCAAATAAAAGCGGATTTGCCGGTCAAATTGAACCGGATTGATCGGTCATTTTGATCCGGATTCGGCGGTCAAATTGAGGCGGATTAGTCGGTCATTTTGGGGCGGATCAGTCAGATAGTGACACAAGTTTGTTAATTTCGGTTACACAGGGCACCCGCGCGATTGGGGGATGTTCAAAATCTTGGCGGTGCTCCGGGGCCTTTCACTGGAGTTGTCTTCTGAACGGCTTCAGGCGTCTTTGTCACTTTCTTCTGACATCCAACGACTATTATGCATGCGATGATAGGGATTAATAGGTGGCTATACCCCCGAAAACTTGCTCATTTGAGAAGGGAGTTTTCCGAGTTATTTTAAACTAACTAGGAGGACTCATGAAAGGCAAGCGCTACAGTGAAGAGCAGATTTTTCGGATCCTGCAAGAGGGCGACCGCGGAGCCAAAGTCGCTGATCTTTGTCGTCAATATGGTATTTCAGAGAACACGTACTTCCGTTGGAAGAGCAAATACAGCGGACTTGAGCTCTCTGATCTGAAAAGGATGAAGGAGATCGAGGGCGAAAACAGCCGGCTCAAGCGGATTGTTGCAGACCAGGCACTTCAGATCGATGCAATGAAGGAAGTGCTGCAAAGAAAATAGTGAAGCGTCCTCAGCGTAGGCTGACTGTGGACGCACTAATGCGGCAAGGCCTGAGTCAACGGAAAGCATGCGGACTTCTGGGTATGACACCGGCAGGGTACCGCTATCGACCGCAGGAATCGGCTTTGAACAGCGAGTTGAAAACAAAAATGCATGAAACCATTTCATCGTTCCGTTCATGGGGCTTTCCGACGCTTTATTGGTATCTCCGCAACCTTGGGTACATAGTAAATCACAAACGTGTGCATCGGCTCTACAAGGAAGAATCGCTTCAGAAAAGCAAGCGGAGGAGGCGTCAGAAACGCAATAGCCAACGGATGCCGTTGACGCTGCCGGATCGGCCAAGCCGTCGCTGGTCAATGGATTTCATATTCGACAGTACTTCCGACAAGCGCAAGCTGAAATGCCTGAATGTTGTCGATGACTGCACCCGTGAGGCTCTTGCAATCAAGGTAGCACGTTCTATTCCAGCACTAGGAGTCTGCCAAGTTCTAGACCACCTGGTGGCCAGGTACGGAAAGCCGGAAGCTCTGTTGACTGATAACGGCCCGGAATTCCGGAGCAAAGAACTCATGCTCTGGGCAATACGAAACCAGGTAAGGCAGGAATTCATTCAGCCCGGCAAGCCCAGCCAGAATGCTTTTGTAGAATCATTCAATTCGATATTCAGGGACCAATGCTTGAATGAAAACTGGTTCATCTCATTAGAGGACGCAGAAAGAATAATCGAACATTGGAAGAACATTTACAACCGGATACGGCCACACGGATCACTAAAGGGGAAAACACCTGAAGAATACAGAGGTCAATTCAAAGAGAAAACTCCCATTTCGACTGAGAAAGTAATTGGGGTATAGCCACACCAGCAACCCTGGGTGCCAATGGTGCCAAACGCCCCGCCGTCGTACCGGAAACCGCCAGGAAGCGCCGAGAAACCAGTCTCATTTGTGGCACCAGTGTTGGGAGAAGCCCAGTGCGCCGTTCCGGCTTCTTTTAGCTTCCCACCAGCCACGGGATCGCCGCCAAGGTATTTGCCAAGCACCTCCCATTCTGAGTCCGATGGTACATGCCAGCCCATTGGGGCCAGTTTGCCAGAGTTTGCGGCATCCAGGTTGTATAATGCTCCATAGGGATTTTTATACGTGGCTGAATCGTTATTGTACCAGCAATACCCCGGTATGGTATCAGCAATCCAAGCACTATCACCCGTTACCAACGGTATTGGGGTGCCGTCGTTATATCGAGTTGTTTTCAGGTTTCCCACCATCCAGACTTGGGTCCCTATCGCAACTGAATGATAACCGTTCCCATCGATATCCCGAATCAATTTTCTGATGCCGCAACTTCTTTCACCCGACCAACCACTGCTATCGCCTATAGTATCGTATGCGATCACTTTAATTTTCAGTGACAACAATGAATCAGAACCTGTCAATTGCACGAAAGTATCCGTCAATGTGGTAGCAAACTGCGCATAACTGGTATTGTTGTAATTGACAAGCACCCGGTAGCGTACCCCATTTCCGTTCGGGTCAATGCCTCTGCTCCATTCAATAGTAGCATCAGACCATATTGAATCCCCATCATTGACAGGATACGTCATTACCGGCGTCGAAGGCGGACTGTTGATAATGCATCCATATACCACATTACTCCCTGCGCTGCACAATCCTTCGGTGTCTATCTGGAAAACCCTATAATATCGCGGATTCCATGCATAGCTTGGCGTCGCCGTTGTGTAGCTCACCGTGCCGATGGCCGTGATTGTCGCCCACAGTTCGCTAGTTGTGTCAACACTATTCGTTGTATTTCTGTGCCGCCCGGACACATCAAAAGAAAGCAA
>CAVSQB010000008.1:0-129906 GCA_963729895.1 uncultured Fibrobacterota bacterium
TTTTCAATAAAATCGGATTTCCCTTGTTCTCTGTCAAGTCAATTCGCGCTTTGTGCGGAAAGGTAAGAATGCAGGTTCAGAATTGTGGGGCGAGTGGCGTTTTTAGGTGAATCTGAGGCCTTGTGCGCCCTATAGTGAGGGACAAGCCGGCCCCCGGGCTCTTGCTAATGCCCATAGGAAGGCCCGAACCGGTAAATCTTGAAAATGTTGTGCACCATCGAGTACAGCTTCCATTGCGTATCGGCCTTTGTCCTGGTGCGCACGGTAATCCTATCGAGGCCGAGCGTCCGGCAGATGTTGGCGAACACCGGTTCCACCGTGCCCATTCGCCTGCTGTATATGTACCTGCCGAAGGCGGAGTCGAATTTCTCGATCATCCGTTTGGTATAGGCCCCCGTTGATCGTGGGCCGGATTGATCGAACTTCACCACCTGTCTGCGCTCCGTATGGTCAAGCCGCAAACATTTCTTCCGAATTTCACATGCAAGGCAGTCGGCTTTTCTCCCGGCATAGGCGATCCCGTGTTCGCCACGCGTCCCGACATAGTTCTTGTTCAACACGTAAAGCTTGTTGCCTGCAGGGCAGGTAAGCGTGCCGTCGGATTCATTCAGGATAAAATCACTTGGGGTAAAGTAGTGCTTTGACCGTACCGGCGTCTTGTTGCGGTCAATCGGATTTTTGTGCCGGTCCGCATCCGCAAACTGCGGGTCGCGCTTGCGGAATTTATTGTCCGCAACGTACCCGTCCACTCCTTCTTCCGCAAGCATCTGCATGTTCGCTTCGCTATGAAAACCGCTGTCCGCAGTCACTTTCGCCTGAGTAAAAATGTCGGGCTCGCCTATGGCCTCAAAGTTCTCCCGCACACCGTCGATCATCGGCTTCAAAAGCGCGTTGTCCGTCCCCTCGCTGAATGCCTCGGCATGAACGATCACCTGGCGCTTTTCATCAACCGCCGCGGCGCCGTTGTAGCCCTGGATCACGCCGTGTGAGCTCGGCATCTTCGCGCTCTCGTTGTCCGTGATGTTGCTCTTCTTCGCCTGTCCCTTAGCCCCGCGCTTATCCTCGTTTTTCCGCATCCAACGGTTGATCTTGCGCACCTTCGAACGAAGGTGGTTGATCGCCTTCCGTTCCTTCTTCCGTATGTCCTCGCCAAGTTCACGCTCATCGCACTCGCGGTGCTTGCGCAAAAGAAAACGAACCTGGTACTCTATCTTCTTCTTCCGCTTCTCGAAATCCTCGAGTGTGCCGCTCCACTCCTTGGCGCAGTTCGAAGACATCTTGCAGCCATCGATCGCAAACATTTGCCGGCTGATCAATCCCTCCTCCGCGCAATACAACAGGATGTCTCGGAACAGCGGCGTGATCTCCACATGCATCGACGAAATAAAATGTGCAATCGTCGTAAAATGCGGCTTCGTATCGGCCGAGAGTGCCATGAACATCACGTTCTCCTCGCAGCAGCGCGCTATGTCCCGGCTGTGCATGATGCCCCGGGAATACGCGTAGAGAACAATCTTCAGCATCACGCGCGGGTCGTACGCGGGCGCACCGGTCTCGTCGTTGGTAAACCGGCCCTCGAAAACAGAAAGGTCCAGCACATTATCCACGATCTCGCTCAACGCGAACTCGAAACTGCCCGGAATGATCTGCTCGCGAAACGTGATGGGGATAAGCTTGCCTTGTTCGTAGGAATACTCTTTGTAGCGGGCCATCGGCCTTCCTTCCTGCTGAGTTTACAAATAATATAAGGAAAAAAGACCGGAATTTCAGGTAAAAGTGGCGGGAAAGGGACTTTTTCTACAGGCTCAACGACCGGATTAATAAGTCCCATTTCGGGGGACATTCGATTGGCGTACGAGATTGGGTGGACATTCAAATGTCCCTCGTTGAACTCGATCAGGCGGAACTTGTGGAAGTTTTCATGCCGTATCTTTACAACCACCAAAAAGAGACCACCTTTTTCGATCAGTGGAAGAAGAATGGAATGCAAATGCTGGAAGACAAAAGAGAATCAAGACGCACCACGGGCAATTTATAACAATGCGCTCAACCCACGACCGGGCGCGTCCGGCTTGAGGAGAAAACAAACAGATCAAGCCGGACCATTGCGCCCGGCGGGTTAGCTAATAACGTTTAGAGCCAAATAAACTTGCAAATACGTACGTATTGATGTATTATATACGTATAAGGAGGTTTTGTATGGAATCAAAATTAACGTTAAAACTGAGCACCCTTACTATCGGCAAGGCGAAGCGATACATACACAAGCATAGTGGAAACAGCTTGTCAAAACTGGTTGAGAACTATTTTAACTCGTTAACAGACAATGAATTAGATGCGGACAATAAAAAATCGCCCCCCATTGTTTCCAGCTTAGCCGGCATTGCGAATAAAGGCAAAATCAAAAACATTAAATCGGATTATACAGACTATTTAATTGGAAAATACAAGTAATGGACAAAATATTTATTGATTCCGATATTATCCTTGATCTTATCCAGGAAAGAGAGAATCATAAGGACGCAAAACATTTATTTTCATTAATTGAAGAAAACAAAGTGAAAGGCTATGTCTCGCCACTTATTTTTGCAAACTTGTTTTACATTTTGCGAAAACAAGAATCTAACAAATTCGCCATGCACGTGCTCGCAAGATTAAAGGCTTTGCTGCACATATTAACTATTAACGAGAAAATAATTGAAATGGCTTTATCCTCAGGATTCAAGGATTTTGAGGATGCAATTCAATATTACTCCGCCCTAGAAGCAAACCTCGAATATCTAATAACTCGGAATAAAGAAGATTACAAGGATTCCGGAATTATTATTTGCAATGCAAGAGAATATCTTGCAATAAGAGCATCCAATCCCGAATAGTACTTGGCTCTAACAAGCGGTTCAACTCATGACCGAACGCGGGTCCCAAACGCTCCTCTTGGTCGCGTTTCCCGCGTCGGCAGGTTAACCGCACGTTGAGCCTGTAGAAAAAGTCCCTTTCCCGCCACTTTTACCTGAAATTCCGGTCTTTTTTCCTTATATTATTTGTAAACTCAGCAGGAAGGAAGGCCGATGGCCCGCTACAAAGAGTATTCCTACGAACAAGGCAAGCTTATCCCCATCACGTTTCGCGAGCAGATCATTCCGGGCAGTTTCGAGTTCGCGTTGAGCGAGATCGTGGATAATGTGCTGGACCTTTCTGTTTTCGAGGGCCGGTTTACCAACGACGAGACCGGTGCGCCCGCGTACGACCCGCGCGTGATGCTGAAGATTGTTCTCTACGCGTATTCCCGGGGCATCATGCACAGCCGGGACATAGCGCGCTGCTGCGAGGAGAACGTGATGTCTCGGAACAGCGGCGTGATCTCCACATGCATCGACGAAATAAAATGTGCAATCGTCGTAAAATGCGGCTTCGTATCGGCCGAGAGTGCCATGAACATCACGTTCTCCTCGCAGCAGCGCGCTATGTCCCGGCTGTGCATGATGCCCCGGGAATACGCGTAGAGAACAATCTTCAGCATCACGCGCGGGTCGTACGCGGGCGCACCGGTCTCGTCGTTGGTAAACCGGCCCTCGAAAACAGAAAGGTCCAGCACATTATCCACGATCTCGCTCAACGCGAACTCGAAACTGCCCGGAATGATCTGCTCGCGAAACGTGATGGGGATAAGCTTGCCTTGTTCGTAGGAATACTCTTTGTAGCGGGCCATCGGCCTTCCTTCCTGCTGAGTTTACAAATAATATAAGGAAAAAAGACCGGAATTTCAGGTAAAAGTGGCGGGAAAGGGACTTTTTCTACAGGCTCAACGTGCGGTTAACCTGCCGACGCGGGAAACGCGACCAAGAGGAGCGTTTGGGACCCGCGTTCGGTCATGAGTTGAACCGCTTGTTAGAGCCAAGTACTATTCGGGATTGGATGCTCTTATTGCAAGATATTCTCTTGCATTGCAAATAATAATTCCGGAATCCTTGTAATCTTCTTTATTCCGAGTTATTAGATATTCGAGGTTTGCTTCTAGGGCGGAGTAATATTGAATTGCATCCTCAAAATCCTTGAATCCTGAGGATAAAGCCATTTCAATTATTTTCTCGTTAATAGTTAATATGTGCAGCAAAGCCTTTAATCTTGCGAGCACGTGCATGGCGAATTTGTTAGATTCTTGTTTTCGCAAAATGTAAAACAAGTTTGCAAAAATAAGTGGCGAGACATAGCCTTTCACTTTGTTTTCTTCAATTAATGAAAATAAATGTTTTGCGTCCTTATGATTCTCTCTTTCCTGGATAAGATCAAGGATAATATCGGAATCAATAAATATTTTGTCCATTACTTGTATTTTCCAATTAAATAGTCTGTATAATCCGATTTAATGTTTTTGATTTTGCCTTTATTCGCAATGCCGGCTAAGCTGGAAACAATGGGGGGCGATTTTTTATTGTCCGCATCTAATTCATTGTCTGTTAACGAGTTAAAATAGTTCTCAACCAGTTTTGACAAGCTGTTTCCACTATGCTTGTGTATGTATCGCTTCGCCTTGCCGATAGTAAGGGTGCTCAGTTTTAACGTTAATTTTGATTCCATACAAAACCTCCTTATACGTATATAATACATCAATACGTACGTATTTGCAAGTTTATTTGGCTCTAAACGTTATTAGCTAACCCGCCGGGCGCAATGGTCCGGCTTGATCTGTTTGTTTTCTCCTCAAGCCGGACGCGCCCGGTCGTGGGTTGAGCGCATTGTTATAAATTGCCCGTGGTGCGTCTTGATTCTCTTTTGTCTTCCAGCATTTGCATTCCATTCTTCTTCCACTGATCGAAAAAGGTGGTCTCTTTTTGGTGGTTGTAAAGATACGGCATGAAAACTTCCACAAGTTCCGCCTGATCGAGTTCAACGAGGGACATTTGAATGTCCACCCAATCTCGTACGCCAATCGAATGTCCCCCGAAATGGGACTTATTAATCCGGTCGTTGAGCCTGTAGAAAAAGTCCCTTTCCCGCCACTTTTACCTGAAATTCCGGTCTTTTTTCCTTATATTATTTGTAAACTCAGCAGGAAGGAAGGCCGATGGCCCGCTACAAAGAGTATTCCTACGAACAAGGCAAGCTTATCCCCATCACGTTTCGCGAGCAGATCATTCCGGGCAGTTTCGAGTTCGCGTTGAGCGAGATCGTGGATAATGTGCTGGACCTTTCTGTTTTCGAGGGCCGGTTTACCAACGACGAGACCGGTGCGCCCGCGTACGACCCGCGCGTGATGCTGAAGATTGTTCTCTACGCGTATTCCCGGGGCATCATGCACAGCCGGGACATAGCGCGCTGCTGCGAGGAGAACGTGATGTTCATGGCACTCTCGGCCGATACGAAGCCGCATTTTACGACGATTGCACATTTTATTTCGTCGATGCATGTGGAGATCACGCCGCTGTTCCGAGACATCCTGTTGTATTGCGCGGAGGAGGGATTGATCAGCCGGCAAATGTTTGCGATCGATGGCTGCAAGATGTCTTCGAACTGCGCCAAGGAGTGGAGCGGCACACTCGAGGATTTCGAGAAGCGGAAGAAGAAGATAGAGTACCAGGTTCGTTTTCTTTTGCGCAAGCACCGCGAGTGCGATGAGCGTGAACTTGGCGAGGACATACGGAAGAAGGAACGGAAGGCGATCAACCACCTTCGTTCGAAGGTGCGCAAGATCAACCGTTGGATGCGGAAAAACGAGGATAAGCGCGGGGCTAAGGGACAGGCGAAGAAGAGCAACATCACGGACAACGAGAGCGCGAAGATGCCGAGCTCACACGGCGTGATCCAGGGCTACAACGGCGCCGCGGCGGTTGATGAAAAGCGCCAGGTGATCGTTCATGCCGAGGCATTCAGCGAGGGGACGGACAACGCGCTTTTGAAGCCGATGATCGACGGTGTGCGGGAGAACTTTGAGGCCATAGGCGAGCCCGACATTTTTACTCAGGCGAAAGTGACTGCGGACAGCGGTTTTCATAGCGAAGCGAACATGCAGATGCTTGCGGAAGAAGGAGTGGACGGGTACGTTGCGGACAATAAATTCCGCAAGCGCGACCCGCAGTTTGCGGATGCGGACCGGCACAAAAATCCGATTGACCGCAACAAGACGCCGGTACGGTCAAAGCACTACTTTACCCCAAGTGATTTTATCCTGAATGAATCCGACGGCACGCTTACCTGCCCTGCAGGCAACAAGCTTTACGTGTTGAACAAGAACTATGTCGGGACGCGTGGCGAACACGGGATCGCCTATGCCGGGAGAAAAGCCGACTGCCTTGCATGTGAAATTCGGAAGAAATGTTTGCGGCTTGACCATACGGAGCGCAGACAGGTGGTGAAGTTCGATCAATCCGGCCCACGATCAACGGGGGCCTATACCAAACGGATGATCGAGAAATTCGACTCCGCCTTCGGCAGGTACATATACAGCAGGCGAATGGGCACGGTGGAACCGGTGTTCGCCAACATCTGCCGGACGCTCGGCCTCGATAGGATTACCGTGCGCACCAAGACAAAGGCCGATACGCAATGGAAGCTGTACTCGATGGTGCACAACATTTTCAAGATTTACCGGTTCGGGCCTTCCTATGGGCATTAGCAAGAGCCCGGGGGCCGGCTTGTCCCTCACTATAGGGCGCACAAGGCCTCAGATTCACCTAAAAACGCCACTCGCCCCACAATTCTGAACCTGCATTCTTACCTTTCCGCACAAAGCGCGAATTGACTTGACAGAGAACAAGGGAAATCCGATTTTATTGAAAACAGGGTTTTTCTACAGGCTCGTTATAGGGTGACATTACTCTTCAAAAACGCTTGCCGAGTGCCGCTCGCCTCGATACGGCCCAAGGTGCCACTCGGCGAGCGGTGTATCGAGGCAAGCGCCAAGGGATAACCTATTTAATGACCGGATCAATATGATGAAATTCAAACCTCTCTATCCCCCTTCGGGGGGATTTTCAGGGGGGCTCGGTCTAACCGGACACGCTTTACATAACATATCAGACAAAGGAGGCCGTCATGCCCGATCCCCTCTCCAAGCCCTTCTGGGCGAACTACAGCGCTGCTTTACAGAAACTACGTATTCCTGAATCGAAAAGCAAGTTCTACCTCCTGTGGGTCAAGCGGTTTGGGCGGTTCCCCTTGTCATGAAAGAGTTTTTGGATATTGGATAGCTGTGCCGGGTGACCCCAAAGTAGAATTAGCCGCTAGAATCCAATCTTATGCTGTGGGGCACCCGCGAAGTGCTGCTGTGCCGTTGACACCAAGGGATTGTTGTCTTTCTCTTCCGCCATCAGTGGCGCAGCCGCGCACGGAGGTTTTAGAGGGCGAGGACGAGTCCGTATTTTCCTCCGGAAAATACTTTTCGATATCTTTCCATTGTTCCGCAGCCCACCGGAGTGCGCGGCGATCCGCGCCACTGCAGGCGCGGCGCGGGGTCCAGGGGTGCTCGCTGGTGAGCACCCCTGGCCAGGGTGTCGGGAGCGGAACTCCCGACTCAGTTGAACAACGGCACCGAGGCCCACTGGCCCACGACTCCTGCGGTCCCGCCTAACGCAAAAAGCAAGAGTTCAGAACCGGAAGACCAGGATACTGTATTTGGTCTTTGATTTTGTTAACCGGGTGCTGCAACGGTGCGCGCAACAATGTCTAAATGCGAATCAAATGCATCTGGATGGCTGAGTCGAAAATATATACAATCAATCGCATTTGGGTTGCTGTGCCGGGTGACCCCATAGTGGGAGTTGCGGCGAGAATCCAATCTTGCGTTGTGGGGCACCCACGAGGTGTCGCGGAACAGGTGAAGTCTTTTATGCATTATCTCACAGAAGAAGTTGACAATTGTGGAATTGTTCTACTGCCAAGCGCCAGGCCGGACTGGAACGTGCGCTAAAGCGCAGTACCGCCTGACCCGGACCGCAGGCCATAGGGCAGGCGGTACCGAGGCCCACGGCAGAGCGTGGAAGGAGGGCCGCCGTCCCGGCAGGGACGGGGTGCCCGAATGACTATCTTGATGTTGCCAAGGGTACATCCAAGCTGCACACGCTCGGCACACAAGAATATTATCTTGTTATTGCCGCACCGGCTCAGCAATCCAAAATTGTATTTCACCTATGGATGCGCCCGATTTTTTATTTTGACATTCTCGCGCTCTTATACAGCCCCAGCGCCCACAGCGGAAAGTACTCGCGGTACATATCGTAATGAAGCATCGCGGACGTAAAGAACACGCCCGCTACGCCTTCCCGGGGCCATTGCCCGTCCCGCTGCCGCTCCACGAGCAGGCCGATGCCGCGGTCGATAACGGCCCGGCGGGGATCTTTCGCAAGAAGCAAGGCGACAAGCGCCCAGGCGGTCTGGATCACCTGGCTCTTGGGATGTTCGATGTACCGCCCCTCCACCACGCCGGACCAGTGCTCTCCCCACCCGCCGTCGCTCTTCTGGTGACGCACCAGCCAATCGCAGGCCCTGCGGACCGCACCGGCGTGGGCCGCCGCGTCGCGCGCCAGAAGGCCGCGGACCGCGAACAGGGTCCCGTACGTGTAATTGATCCCCCAGAAACCCGGCCACGCGCCGTCCGGCTGTTGCGCGCGCAGAACAAAGCGCTCCCCGCTCCGCACGGCGCCGGATATTGTCTTTGTCAATTGATGCCCCGGGAACGCCGTTACGAACCGGGCCAGCGCGCACAAGGCCGATCCGGTGCATTCCACGTACGAGTGTTCCACCATGCAGCCGCCGAACATTTCGGATGCGTTGAGGCGTTCGAGCGCAACGCTGCCGCGGCGGCGTTCATACGAACCCCACCCGCCGTTTTTGTTCCGGCGCGCCAGCAGGAAACGCACCCCTGCCTCGAACGCGGCGGGCGTTACCGTCTCGATGTTCCGCTCCCGCAAACTCAAGAGCGCCGCCACGGCCTCGGCGGTGGTGTCGCTCACCGGCCAGCCGTGGTACGCGTCGGAAAAACACCAGCCGCCGCTGCGGCCGCTGCGAAAGAACCGCCGGCCGTCCGGCAGTTCCGCCGACGCCTGGTTTGCTTTCAGAAAGGAAGCCGCCCGGGCAAGGCCGGACATAAAGGAATCATCGGGCCCGGCCGCGCACGCCGCCTCCACCACAAACGACGTGTCCCAGGTCTGGCTGCGCGCGCCGCAGCAGCGCGCCCCTTCCGCGTCCATCCAAAGCCATCGTTCCACGCCGGCAAACGACGGCGCAAGGTCCGCATGGTTCGGGTCTGCGGCATGCAGGGCCAGAATGTTGAGCACACCGTTGACAGGAGAGAGCGCGGCATACTGCGTGGACCCTTGTTCGTATTCGATGCGCGCAAGCACGGAGGCGAGCGCGCGCCGGCGAAGCGCCGCCGGGACGCACGCCTCCACGATGTTCAGAACGGCGTAGGCCGCCTTGAGCGCACCCGAAGGTGCAACAAGACAATCACGGTGAGCAAGGCGGTTCCTGGCGCCCGGAAAATCGAGAGACGCGTAGGGAGCGCCGTACAATTCCTCGCGCAATGCAATGCACAGCGCGTCCGGCTCCCGGCAAAACCGGTTGCCCCACAGATAGCACATGCCCAGATAGATCAGTCTCGTATGGCAATACCACCGCGAAGGGTGGAACGGAAGCCACGGAGGCAGGAGCCACAGCTCGGGGGAAAGCGGGTGTATCCCCGCGTACTCGTAGAGGTTGCAAAACGCAAGCCACAGCTTGCCCCAAGTCGGAATGCAAAGGGGCGTCCCGAGCTTGCGGATAAGGGCCCGGGCCGCGGCGAGGCGTTCGTCGCCGGCCGGCACGTCCAGAAAGCGCATGGCCACGTACACGAGGGTGGTCACAAACAGGTAGGCCCCGGATTCCGGGTGCAGCCCCCAGCCGCCCTCGCCGGTTTGCTGCTTCCAAAAGTAGGTAAGGCATTTCTCGCGGAAAGGGGCAGCAACGTCTTTCCCCGCGATCCGGCATACTATAAGGTATTGGGCCAGGATAACGGGCGACCACACTACCTCGCCTTCCCATTCTCCGCTCCGGGCCTGGGCCAACGCAAGGCGGCCAAGGCCGCTCTTGATTGCTTCACAAACAGAAACCCAAAGCTCACCCATGGCCTACACCTTTGCGAGCACGAACGCCGACAGCTTCTGGAACAACGGAAGCGTCCCGATCCCGGCCGCGGCCGGGAATACCGGGCCGGCCGCAAAGGACCGGAACAGCGCCGACACGCGAAGGGTCGCGGCGAATCGCCGTCGCAGGGAGCGCCCGTACCCGGCCAGCGCTTCCGCGCTCACGCGCGGTCCCGCTATCGCTTCGGCAATGGCGGCCGCGGCCAGCTCCCCGCTCTCCAGCGCGTACGCGATGCCTTCCCCTGTGGTGCAATTGACCAGGCCGGCGCTCTCCCCCGCCCGTAGCACGCATCCGTCAACAACGCGGCCGATTGCGCCGCCGCACCGCAGCGGCGCTCCCCTGCGGCCGCCCGCCTGGCGGGCCTGCCCGAGCCGCGAAGAAAAATAACGGTCCAGGATGTAGTCGAACGTTTCGTGCAGCGACGTGGCGGAACCCCGGTTCATCGCCATGAACCCGATATTCACGCACCCGTCAGGCTCGGGAAAAAGCCATGCATAATAGGGCAGCAGGCGCGGGGAATAGATCATTTCCATTTCGGAAGGATTGTGCGGAAAGTCCGCATACCGCGCCATGATCGAGGCCACCATGTTCTTCGGGGCAGGGTGCTGCGGAGACAGACCGTCCAGCGCCCCGGCCGCCACCACCACGGCCGCGGCCTCAATATCGCCCGCCGAAGTGGCCACAACCGCGCCGTTTTTTGCGGGCTCAATCGACAGGACTCTTGTGGACGGCCGGAAATCGACGCCGGCGCGCACGGCCCGCTCCACCAGCAGGGCGTCAAACCGGTCGCGCGGCAGCACCAGCGCCATGTCGGCCGGAGAAACGAGCCGGGCGCTTTTTCCGGAGGGAGCGGTGAAACGCAGGCTCCTGATTTTGACGGAGGAGTTCTCCACCGCGGCGAGCATTCCCCGGCGGGAAAGCCACTGCCGCGCGCGGGGCCCAAGCCCGCCGGCGCAGGTTTTCGGCCGCGGCCAGGACTTTTTTTCGAAGAGCTTGACACATCGGCATCCGCGCTCCGCAAGCATCCGGGCGGCGGTCGCGCCGGCCGGTCCGGCGCCGATAACGCACAGCGGAAGGTCCGACCCCATTATGCCGAACGTTTGGCGAGCTGCATCACTTCCTTCGACAGCTCCTGGGTGTAGGCAATCGCCGATTTGTAGTACGGTTCCCAGAACGCGCCGGAATGCAGGTCGCCCAGGAGGCCGTCGTACACCTCCATCATGCCCGTTTTCCAGAGAGGATCTATGGCAACGGCCTTGTCGGCCCATTGGTGGCAGTAGCGGCACTCGTCGCAGTCGCGCGCGGCGCAACTGTTGGTGCGGAAGAATTCGATGAAGCCGTCGAGCTTCCGGTTGTCGATAAAGACCGGATTGGGCCCGCGCAGGGGGTACAGCACGCCGGCCATTTTCCCGAATTTGATGACCTTCATGAACTTGAGGAGGTTCACGGCCGTGGGCTTCACAAAGTATTTGAGCAGCCGCCGCATGGAATACGACTCTTTTTCCGACTCCGCGAACTTCTCGTACGGGTAGGCGTAATTCTGGAACAGTTCGAGCAGGTTACCCTCGTGGCGCCGGTTGTGGTAGGCCTTCACCCGCTCCACAAGGATCCTGGTCGGCGTGTTGCGTTCCACGATCTTGAAGTTCTCGTACCCCAGGTCTTCGTAGTAGTGAAGGTCTTCGGGCCGTATCCAGTTGGCGCGGACGTAATTGACGGGGTCCAGCAGCCGGATGTGGTTGCAGAAAATGGAACAGTAGTCCAGCGGAAACCCGCGCGATCCCTTTTGTGAAGCATTGTTGAGCGACACGGCGTGAATGCCGGCAATGGCGCAGTCCTGGCGGCACCAGTTGTTCACGATCAACTGGAGCTCCACCCGGTCGCCGGCCGCCTTGCGCATGGCTTCGAGCACCTTGAACTCGCGGTAGATGCCCACCTCCGAAATAACGATGTAGTCCGCGCCCTCGTCCGCCCAGAACCGGATCTTGCGCGGATCGTCGGTGTACCGGTGCGAACTGATGCGGACCTTGATCCGCGGGTAGCGCGCCTTGATCAGTTTGAGAAAGAACGGGGTGGCAACCGTCACCGAATCCACGCCCATGGCTTCCAGCCATTCGAACATTTCGGCGATCTTCCTTTGCCCCTGGCGGGTGAACTCCATGTTTCCCATGGTTGAGGCGTTCAGGAGATAGTTGAACGCTATGTGTTGCCCGTGGTACTTTTCCACGTAGGACTTGAGTTTGCTTTCGTTCACCGACGGCAAATAAAACGACGGCCTGCCGCCGCCGAAATGATCGGTGGTGAGCTTGCCGTAGATTTCGTACACGGGATACGGCTTCAGGCCATCGAGCAGCGCGTCATCAAAATTACACGCAACGGAAAACTTCATTTCAACCTCGTGGTCCGGCGCTTGGGGAAAATAACGTCATGATCCATCCAATCCGGCAAAAAATGCCCGGATAGAAAACTGAAAGCAATATCCAGGCCCATTCTCGCGCAACCCGATCGCGTGAGAGGGCAAATAAAAATAGGTGCATGGCATTGTCCTGTCAAGACATAAGAATCCGGGAGCCGCAATAGTATTCTCTTATCTTTACCCCAATAGCAATAGCTGGAGTAAATGGGTCAAGACTTGGGCGCCCCGCCGAGTACGACGGCGGCCCTCCTTTCAGGCTCGGCCGGTTGGCCTCGGTGCTGCCTGTCCCTACCGCCTTCGGCGTGGGATCAGGCAGTACCGCGCTCCTGCGCACCTTCCAGTCCGGCCTAGCGCTTGGCAGAAGGCAATGTCCACAATTGTCAAGATAGATCGAATTACTAATGGTTGAAAAGTTGATGAGTTAGTTCGGTTGAGAATTTTGTAACCGGGTGCCGCTACCGTGCGCGCAACAATATCTACATGCGAATTAAATGCATCTGCTTGGCTGAGCCGGGCGACCCCCAAGTGAATTTATTTGCGAGAATCGAATTACTGGATACTAGACAAATACATCTGGATAGCTGTGCCGGAAATATCGATTATCAAATCGATAATAAAATGCTTTTGGATAGCTGTGCCGGGTGACCCCATAGGTGGAGTGGTGGCAAGAATCCAATCTTGCGTTGTGGGGCACCCACGAGATGTCGCTGGACAGACAAAGTCTTGAATGCATTATCTCATAGAAGAAGTTGACAATTGCTGCAATTATCTTTTGTCCAGCGTTAGGTGGACCGCAGGGTGCGCGAGAGCGCAGGGCTGCCTGACCCGGGCCGCTGATTGTCGAGTGCCGCTCCCCTCGATACATCCCTGCGGGACACTCGGGGAGCGGCGTATCGAGACACAGCGGCATAGGGCAGGCGGCACCGAGGCAAATAGCCGACGACCCTTGGGAGCACCCGAAGGGGTGGCCCGGAGGAAGACCGACCCGAGCGCAGCGAGGGTAACGCCCAAGTCTTTATCTTGATATTCGCTGCACCCGCTCAGCAATCCAAAACTGAATTATCTATTTATCGCTGCACCCACAAATAGATTATTTTTCCCCCAGTGTAAAAGGCCGATACCGGCCGGAACCACAAACAATCTCCTCACAGGACCATAGTGCGCAACTTCCTCATTCCGGTTGCCGTCTGCGCCGTCGCCCTTGCGGTCCCGCTGCACGCGGCGCGGCCCAGTTGCGCCAGTCAAGGGGCCGTGCACGCCCAGGATTCGGTGAGGCTGGATTATTCGTGGCCGGTTATCTACCGGGTCTACCGGACGTACGGAAGGTGCGACAATAATGCGTACTTCTCGGAGGCTTTTTCAACGGGCATCATAAAAGCCCTCGCAAAAAAATGGGATTCGCTTCCCGAGCTCCGGGACATCGCGGCAGCCGACCCGGCCTTCCTCGATTTTGTGCTTCTCCACATAGACGCCACCGCCGATTATGCCGCCATCAAGACAATCCTCGACAACACCGGCAAGCGCTGCCCCAAGAAATGCGAATCGCTGTGCGACCGGGTGCGCAGGAGAACCGCGCGCGCGGCCTCGATGCTCGAACGGATGATGGAAGAGCAAAAATAAAACCTCCAACAAAAATAGGGCGTTCCCCGATCAACAGCAATTCTGGGCGCCCCGTCCCCGCCGGGACGGCGGCCCTCCTTTCAGGCTCGGCCGGTTGGCCTCGGTGCTGCCTGTCCCTACCGCCTTCGGCGTGGGATCAGGCAGTACCGCGCTCCTGCGCACCTTCCAGTCCGGCCTGGCGCTTGGCAGAAGGCAATGTCCACAATTGTCAAGATAGAGTTACTAATGGTCGAAAAGTTGACGAGTTGGTTCGGATGAGAATTTTGTAACCGGGTACCGCTACGGTGCGCGCAACAGAAGGTACGGGCTTGCCACGGGTACACCTACGCCGCACCGGCTCAGCAATCCAAAATCCAATCAAATGTATAGTGCCCCGTCTCCTTCAAAATCTCCAGCGCGGCGACAAAATCCTGCGGAAACGGCGCACAAATCGTCTGTTCCTTGTTTGTAAACGGGTGAACAAAGGAGATGCTCCGCGCGTGGAGCGCGTGGCGGTCAAAGCACTTGAAAATACCGTGCGCAAACGGCCTGTCGAGCACGGCGAGCCGGTTCACCGCCTCGGTTCCGCCGCCGTACAATGCGTCGGCAAGCACGGGAAAGCCGCTCGCGCTCGCATGCACCCGTATCTGGTGCGTCCTGCCCGTGCGCGGCGAGAATTGCACCACGCTCACGCCGGATGCGTGCGCGAGCAACCGGTAATCGGTGACCGCTTCCTTGCCGTCGCGCCTCACCGACCGCTTTATCCGGTCTCGCCGCGACCGGCCCAGCGGTTCGCGTATCGTTCCTGCGGCGTCGGGACGCCTGCCGACGCAGATTCCCACGTACTGTTTTTTGATTTCGCGCGATGCAAACAGGGCGGCCAGCGCGGCGTGCGCAGCGTCGGTTTTTGCAACGAGCACCACGCCGGACGTGTCCTTGTCGAGCCGGTGCACGATGCCGGGCCGGTCCGGCTGCGATCCCGCCGACAGCGTGCGCACATGATAGAGCAGCGCGTGGACGAGTGTTGCGTCGCCGGTGCCGCTGCCGGGATGGATCACCATGCCCGCGGGCTTGTTGACGGCAAGCAGCGCATCGTCCTCGTAGAGGATATCAAGCGGAATCCGGCGGGAAACCGGGCCCGCGTGTGAAGGCGCGGCGGTTACCGATAGGTCAATGTCAACGAGGTCGCCGCTTTTTACCAGGGCTTTCTTCGCGGCGGTCCTGCCGTTGAGGGTCACCTGTTTGTTTCCGATGTATTTCTGGATTTTCGCGCGAGACAGCGACGGAAGGTTCCCGGCGAGGAAGACGTCGAGCCGCTCCCCCGCCGTTCCTTCGCCCGCCGTCAAGTGGACGGCCCGGGACGACGCTCCCGAGCAACCGGCCGCCGGCGGAGCAGGGTCGGAGGAAAGCAGCATGGGTCAACCGGGCGCGGCGGCGTTGTCCGCCCCGGCCGGAGCGTCCTTCATCTTCTGCTTCCTGCTTTCCAGAACGAAATTCAGGAGCATGATGATCACCCCGAAGGTGACGTAGACATCCGCCATATTGAAAATGGCCCAGTACACCGTGTCGGAAATGCCGAGCCTCACAAAGTCAACCACTCCAAGCCGGGCATGCATGATCCTGTCCCACAGGTTCCCGAGTGCGCCCGGCATGATAAGCGATATTCCCCATTGCATCAAGGCGTCGGTCTTCTTGAGGCTCGAAAAATAGGCGAGCACCACGACAACCGCCAGGGTGGTGAACACGAAGAAGAAACCGTTGAGCGGGAACCACGGAAGAATTCTTCGCGGATCGAGCCCCCAGATGGCCGCCTTGTTGAACACGAGGACGAACTGGGCATAGGGGCCCAGCACGTCGACAGGCACGCCCGCCTTCAGGTTGGCAACGGCGAGATGCTTGGTAAACAGGTCGAGCGCCAGACCGGCAACGGTCACGGCAAAGAACAGGTACCATTTCCGGTCAATCTTCAACTGCACTGCTGCCTCCCGAAACGATCCTGCCAAACTGGTTTCTTCGTATCGCACCCACCAAAATCAGTCGTGTCCAGGCAAAATCACGGTAAACGTACCTGTCAACTTTTTTGTGTCGTGCGCCCCCTGAAATTCAATCCTCTATATCCCCCCTTCGGGGGGATTTTTAGGGGGGCTCTGATTAACCGGACATTCATTAACAAAAATAAATCATCGCTGACAGGCAGGATTCTATATTTTGATTGGTTGCACCAATGCGCCTGACATCTTACCTGAAACTTCTTCGCCCTGCCAACCTGCTCATGCTCGCGCTCGGGGTGGGCCTTGGTTTCTGGCTCGGACACGCACCCGGGAACGCGCTCACCCTCGCCGCACTCGTAATCGCGGCCGCGTGTGCGGCAGGCTTCGGCAACGTGGTGAACGATATCGCGGATATCGCGACGGACAAGATAAGCCATCCCGGGCGGCCGCTTGCCACAGGCGAATTGCCGGCAGCCGCCGCAGCGGCGTTCGCCGCCGCGCTTGCATGCATGGGGACCGCTGCCGCATTCCTCGCCTCGTGGCAGCACGGCCTGGGCGCGCTTGTTCCCCTCGGCTTGCTTCTCTTGTACGCCTTGTTCTTCAAGGCCACGCCTCTCATAGGCAACATGCTGGTGAGCGTCCTTGTCGGATACGGAATTGTTTTCGGCGGCCTGCTCGGCGCCGGCTTGCACAGGCTTGTCGTTCCCGCGATCCTCGCGTTCCTGCTCAATACGTCAAGGGAAATCGTCAAGGATGTCCAGGATGAAAAAGGTGACCGGCTGGCCGGGTTAAAGACCACGGCCTCGCTTCCCCATCCTGTCATCAAAACAATTATTGCCGGGTGCGGTATCCTGTACGCGGCCCTCGTGGCGGTTCCATTCCTGCTGCACGACTTCGGCGTCGCCTACGCCCTTGTCTGCCTTGTCGCCGTTGCGCCGCTTCACTTGTACTGGTGCATTCTGTTCTTTAAGCCGGATTGGGAGCGCACCGCCGGGACAATATCCTCGCTTATCAAGTACGAAATGGCCTGCGGGCTTGCCGCGCTGGCAGTGGACGGATTCGTGCATGCCGTGATGAGGTAGATTTTTCTGGATAGCTGAGTCGAAAATATATACAATCAATCGTATTTGGGTTGCTGTGCCGGGTGACCCCAAAGTAGAATTAGCCGCTAGAATCCAATCTTGTGCTGTGGGGCACCCAAAAATCAAGCGTAAGAAGTGGGCGTTCCCCTCGCTATGCTCGGGTCGGCACTCCCGCTCCTGCGGGACCACTGCGGTCCTGCCTAACGCAAAAAGCAAGCATTGAAAACTTGTCTTGGTTTCGCCCATCAGTGGCGCAGCCGCGGCCGGAAGTCCAGGGATACTGTGTTTGGGATTGGATTTTGTTAACCGGGTGCTACTACGGTGCGCGCAACTGAAGATGCGGGCTTGCAGCTACACCCCCACGCCGCACCGGCTCAGCACACAAAAATATTATCTTGATCTTGATCTTGATATTCGATACAGATCATCACCCCTACTTCGTCATTGCACATTCCCCGGGTAATTCCTCTTCCGCAAGGTAATGGGAGTTCCAATCCTGCATCACGGCCTGAAACCCCAGTCCGGCAAGATCGCTCTTCATTTCATCGAGCGTGCGGTTGTCCGCAATTTCGAATTGCGACGTTGATGCGCTCCCGGCCGCACGGCCGCCCACCGCGGTCGACACGCCAGCCGACATCTTGGTGACCCCGAGCGGCGCGATGGCGTTGCGGAACTCCCGCGATTCGCGCGTGGAAACCGTAATGCCGCAGCGCGGCAAAAACAGGCGCGCGGCGAGCAGCATCTGCACATACAGCCGGTCGCCTACTTCGCAATAGGCCTCGAATTCCCGCACCATGGGCCGCAGCCGGGGAAACGCCACCGATACTTCGAGCGAGGGAAACGCCCTCTGGACATGGTGCGCGTGCAGGCCCGTAAAGAACGCCTCGGACTTCGGTTCGTACAGTCCGAGGAGCGCGCCCACGGTTGCGGAGCGCATGCCCGCCCGGGCGGCGCGGTCGGGAGCGTCCAGCCTGAACGCGTAATTGTCCTTGGGACCGCCTCTGTGAAGCTCGTGGTATTTCGCCTCGTTGTACGTCTCTTGATATATAGTAACCCCGTCCGCGCCGAACGCCGTGAGCGCTGCATACTCTTCCATGGTCATGGGGTAGACTTCCACGCTTACGGACGAGAAATGCTCGTGGACCACCGATACCGCTTCGCGCACGTACTCGGGCGACGCCATGGACCTCGATTCGCCGGTGAGCACCAGGATGTGGCGCATGCCGGTACGCGCAATGGCGCAGGCCTCCTCGCGGATCTGTGCATTCGACAGGTGGCTCCGGGCAATCCGGTGCTGGCGGGCAAACGAGCAGTACGGGCACCCGTTGTCGCAGTGATTGGAAACATACAGCGGCGTAAAGATGAACATGACGCTGCCGAAGTTTGTTCTGGTAAGGCTGCTGGCCTTTTGCGCCATGGGCTCAAGAAAGCCGGCGGCGGCATCGGACAGAAGGGCAAGATAGTCTTGCTCCGAGAGCTTGTCTTTGTCAATGATTGTCTCAACCTGTTCCGGCGTCACCGACGCAAGAAAACCGGCAAAATCGAATGAGGAATAGCGTGTGATGGTTTCGTAGAAAGACATGGTTTGTTTTTGCAGTTGTCGATTGTTGATGGCGCCGGAGAAACCTTCGCATGCGGCGGCGAACCGCCCCCCTAACCGTCCAGGAATCCCGTCAGGGGCGACGACGCCTTTCCGTGCTTCGACACGCCGCCCATTCCCGCGCAAAAGGCGAGCCGTCCCGCCTCCACGGCAAGCCTGAAGGCGCGCGCCATGCTCACCGGATCGTTGCTTGACGCAATGGCGGTGTTGAGCAGCACCGCGGCGGCGCCGATTTCCATGGCCTGCGCGGCATGCGACGGCCTGCCGATGCCCGCGTCGACAATGACGGGCGCGTCCAGTTCCTCAACCAGGATTTCCAGGAGGTCGAGCGTTCGCAGGCCGCGGTTCGACCCGATGGGCGCGCCAAGCGGCATCACCGCCGCGGCCCCGGCCGCCACCAGCTTCTTTGCAAGCGGTAAATCGGGCGACACGTAGGGCAGCACCACGAACCCTTCCCCGGCAAGGATCTCGGTCGCCGCAAGCGTCTCCATGTTGTCGGGCAGAAGATACTTCTGGTCCGTTATGACCTCGATCTTCACCCAGTTCCCGCAGCCCATGTTCCGGGCAAGACGCGCAAGCCGAACCGCCTCGCCTGCCGTGCGCGCGCCCGACGTATTTGGAAGTAGGATTTTGTCTTTAGGAACGAAGGCCAGAACGCTGTCCTTCGGATGGTCGAAATCAACGCGGCGAAGCGCAACGGTCACGATATCGCAGTCCGCCGCGGCAACCACGTCGGCGATCTGCCGTTCGTCGCGGTACTTTCCCGACCCGGTGATGAGCCGGGAGCGGATCTTTTTCCCGCCTATTTCAAGAAGGTCATCCATGTGCCGTGCTTCCGATTGAAGCGCACCATTGTGTGCTTCACCTTAGTCAGAGCCCCCTCCCACAAACCGCAGGATTTCCACCACATCGCCGTGTTTGAGCGCCGCGGCGGCGTGTTGTTCCCTGCGCAGGATGGAGAGGTTCACTTCCACGATAACGCACGCGGGATCGATTTCGCGTGCGGCAAGCAGTTGCGCAACCGTCATGCCCTGCTCGAACGTCTCGGCTTTGCCGTTGATGGTTACCTGCATGACCGGTTCCGTTTGGGATACTGTATGCCGCAAAACCCGCGGGTTGCCGGCGAAAGAGGGCGCACGGCAGGACGTTGACCCGGGCGAATCGCCGGCGGGTTCGCAGCCGCTAGCGGCCCGGTTCCTGGTCTTTGTACACCACGGCGCCGGCAGGCACCGAATGCGTGATCCAGGTGTTGCCGCCGATGATCGCGCCTTTGCCGATGACCGTCGATCCGCCCAGGATCGTCGCGTTTGCGTAGATGATCACTTCATCCTCGATGTCCGGGTGCCGCTTCATGCCGCGGGCGGGCTGGCCCTGTTTGTCGAACGGCGATACGGCCCCGAGCGTGACGCCCTGGTACAGCCGCACGTTCCTGCCGATGGTGGTCGTTTCGCCGATCACCGTGCCCGTGCCGTGATCGATAAAGAACCGCGACCCGATTTTCGCCCCCGGGTGGATGTCGATGCCCGTCCTCGAATGCGCATGCTCCGACATGATCCGGGGCACGAACGGCACTTCCAGGTTGTAAAGAAGGTGCGCGATCCGGTGCGTGGCGATGGCCTCGATGCAGGGATAGCTGAGAATCACTTCCTCGATGCACGACGCCGCCGGATCGCCGTCGTAGGCGGCCCGGATGTCCTCCAGCAGCATGGCGCGCAGGTCGGGCAGCGATTCGATGAGCGTTGCCAGGGCCTTCTGCGCCTGCTCCTCGCACGTGCACTCGTCGCAGTCGCCTTTCTTTTTGCAATGATATTTGAGGATCTCGGCGATCACTTTGCCGAGCCTCAGGCTGATGTGACGGAGCATGTCCCCGAGAAAAAAATTCATTTCCTTCTTTGCTACTTTGTCCTTGCTGTAAAAACCGGGGAACAGCACGGCAAGGATGTCGTTGAGCACGTCGTAGATCACGGCCCTTCCCGAAAGATCGAGCCCTTCCTCGTTGGAAGAAAACCCGGACACAATGTCACGTTCCAGCTTCCCGGCAACCAGCGGCACGTGTTTGTTTATCCACTCGACCGTTTCCATGGGGACCTTGCTTCCTAGTACACTAGTACTGCGAAGATTCGTGAACGAACTTTATCCACTGGGAAAAGAACTCGTTGCCGTGGGCGCGCCAGGTATTCACGGGCGCCTCGAGGTTGACGTTTTTCGGCGGTTCGACGTCGTTCCTTCCCGCGGCCACGTCGCGTTTGTACTCTTCGATGAGCCGTCCCGGCTCGTATTCGAGATGGCCCAGGTGCATCAGGAACCGCTGGTCGCTGCTCTCAAATATCACGTAGCCCGCCTCTTTCGAGTGGGCAAGGAGGCGTATGGCGCCTTTGTCGCGCTGTTCTTCCAGCACCTTGTCGGGGATGCCGGAATGCCTGCTTTGCGGGCACCAGAACACGTCGTCGAGATCGCCGGTAACGCGATGATCGCGGTCGAGGTTGACGGTTTCAAACACGCCGAACAGCTTGCGCGGGAATATCACCTTTTCCATCCCCAGAAACTTGCCGATCGCAAGGGCGCCCCAGCACAGGCCGAGGGTGGAGGCCACGTTGCGCTGCGCGTACCGGAGCACGCGAAGGATTTCTTCCCAGTAGGTCACCTGTTCAAAGGGGATTTCCTCGACCGGCGCACCCGTCACGATGAGCCCGTCGAGCTTCTTGCGCGACACGGCTTCCTCGAACGTGACGTACAGCTTGTCGAGATGCGATTGATCGGTGCTGGTGTAGTTGTGCGTCTCCAGCCGGATCCAGATGGGCTCGATCTGCAGCACCGACCTGCCGAGCGGGTACAAGAGGCTCAGCTCGTAGCGCTCCGCCTGCGGCATGATGTTGAGGATTCCGATGCGCAAAGCGCGGATGTCCTCCTTGAGGGCCTGGTCCTGGTCCATCACGAGCACGCGCCGCTGTTCGAGCGCCTTCTTCGCGTGATAATCCTTTTGCAGAACAATGGTCATCCGGAATATCCTTTGTGTTCTTTTATCAAGTATCAATGTGCCGCCGCAGGGCCGCGTTCACACGAAAAATACTATATTTCGCCGCATTGTCTTCGATATTCTTTGGAGCCCCGGAGCGCGGGTCCGTGCGCGCCGTTCACGAGCGGGCCGCGCCGATCATGTCGCCCGTCGGATTGAAATAGCCAAGTTTCACATCAGGAAATTCCCGCCGCATTTCGGCGATCCAGGACGCCATGCCGATCGATTTCCGCGGCATGCCGTCGAGCCCCAGGGCGCTTCGGTACCACGCCGGATCGATGTTGAGGTTGCGCGTCTGGATCATGCGGGGCCGCGCGGCGCGCACCAGTCTCCTCAGCGCCGAGATCTCGGCGGGATGGTCGGTGAATCCGGGAAAGACGAGGTAATTGAGGGAAACCCACAGCCCGTGCCGTTTTGCAATCCGCAATGATTCGCATACGTCATAAAACGAATAGCCGCGGGGCCGGTAGTAGGCGCGGTAGAATCCCGCCTGCGCGGAATTGAGGCTCACCCGCATGCTCGAAAGGCCGGCCCTGCACAGGCGCTCCACGGCGCGCGGCAGGCTGGCGTTCGTGTTGAGGTTAATCACTCCCCTGCGCGTCGCCGACCGTATCGCGCGGATTGAATCCTCAACCAGGTCCGCCTCCAGGAGCGGCTCGCCTTCGCATCCCTGGCCGAAGCTCGCGATGGGGCCGGCGGCGTGTTGCAGGTGAGGAACGACGTACTCGGCAATTTCCGCGGTTGTGGGCGTAAAATCGATTCTGTGCTGGGTGGACGGGATGCGCGACGACGCGCGCTGGCGCGAAATGCATCCGATGCAGGATGCGTTGCAGGCGCGGCTCGCCGGCACCGGGCATTCCCATCTGCCAAGAACAAGGTTGCACGCGTTGGGACACCGGTAGGTCAGGACGCAGTTGTCAACCAGGTGGCCCACGAGCCTGTTGCGGGGATACAGGGCGCGCAGGCCGCGGGCGCGCTCATCTATCGCCGGGAGCGCCGAATCGGCGATCTCGTGCCTCAGCCTCCGGTCGATCCTGTACCCGGCCGCATGGAACCTGCCGTTCCTCCAGCCCACGGCGGCATAGCAGTACAGCGGCAGCCTGGGCGCGCCGTGGAGCGCCTCGTAGGCGGGGTGCCGGGTGCACACGTATCCCGGCGGCATGAATGCCGCCGCGGCATAGACCGGACGCCCGCCGTATTCCCGTAAAGCAACAAACACCTTCTTCTGCCGGTCAAACCCCACGGGAATCCGGGAAGGAAGCGTAAAAACAAGGCTCGACCGGGGAAGCGGAACAAGGCTGCGTTCGTCGGGCGGCGCCCATGCGTCCAGGCTCGCGCCTGTCATCGACAGTTGGGGAACATCAAAGACGTTCCCTGCGGCATCGGAGACGACAAGGCTGGGTGGTTTCATGGGGCAACTGCCGGGAAAGACAAACTTCTGCATGCGTGCGTAGCACAAAAATACATTGAGCAACGATGCGCGGTTTCCGCCGGAAAAATGTTTTGGTTGCGCCCGCAGAGATGGTATTTTAATGAGCCGGCGTTCCGGCGGCCACGGACCGCGCGCCGGCCGTATTTGTCTTACCATGGAACAACAGGAAGCGTGCCCATGAACATGAGACCCTTGAGAGAAAAGGTGCTTGCCGGCGGCGCCATCGACTGGGACAGGCGTCTGTTCGATTCCCTTATTCCGCTGCCCGACGGCACGAGCTACAACGCCTATTGTGTTTTCGGGAGCGAAAAAACCGCCCTCATCGACACCGTCGACCCGGCGCGGGCCGGCGTGCTGATGGACCAGCTTGCAGATGTAAAGACGCTCGACTATGTCGTTGCGCATCATGCGGAACAGGACCATTCCGGCTCCATCCCCCTCGTCCTTGCCAAATATCCGGCGGCCAGGCTCCTCACGTCGCCGAAGGGCAAGGGCCTCATCATCGACCATCTGCACCTTGCCGAAAACAGGATTCAAACCGTTGCCGACGGCGAAACGGTTTCCCTGGGAAATTACACGCTCCGGTTTGTCCATACGCCGTGGGTCCACTGGCCCGAAACCATGGTGACGTACCTTGCCGAGGAACGCATTCTTTTCACCTGCGACTTCTTCGGGTCGCATCTCGCAACAACCGACCTGTACGCCCGCGACGAAGCCCGGGTCTACGAGGCCGCAAAGCGGTACTACGCCGAAATCATGATGCCGTTCCGCCACACCATCCGCAACAACATCGAAAAGCTCAAAGGACTTTCCGTCGACATTATCGCTCCGAGCCACGGTCCGTGCTATAACAGGCCGGCGTTCATCATGGACGCCTACCGCGACTGGATCTCCGACACTCCCAGGAACCAGGCTGTCGTTCCCTATGTGTCGATGCACGGCAGCACCCGTCTCATGGTGGACTACCTGGTGGGTTCGCTTGCGGCAAAGGGAATTACCGTGTTCCAGTTCGACCTTGCCGACACGGACCTGGGAAAGCTCGCGATATCGCTCGTCGACGCGGCAACGCTGGTGGCAGGCACGCCTACGGTCCATGTGGGGCCGCATCCCGCGGTTCTGTACGCGGCAACGCTCGCCAACGCCCTGCGGCCCAAGCTCGCCTTCGCGTCCGTGGTGGGATCGTACGGCTGGGCCGGGAAAGCCGCGGAACAGATCGCCGGCGCCCTTCCCAACCTCAAAGTGGAGGTGCTGCAGCCGGTTATGTGCAAAGGATTGCCCAAAACGTCCGACTTCGATGCGCTCGAAAAGCTGAGCCTCGCCATACTGGAAAAACACAAAACCCTGGGATTGACGGAGTAAAAAACCGTATTACCGTGTTGCGCCGGGGCATCCGGACGCGGACGCTTCTTTGGGCCGATCCCGCTTTGGTTTTGCCCTACTAAAATGTATTTTACGGTGTCAGGTGTTTGTTCGACAATCCCCGTTTGACGCTTTTTGTGAGGAACCCATGAAAAAATTTGCCGTTCTGTCAATGTTGGTTGCGTACTTTGCAGCCGCGCCGTGTGCGGAAACCCACTTGTCCGGCGATGTCAAGACCGCCACTCTCGACTCGACGGGCAACCCCTATATCGTCGATCAGGACATCGTGGTGCCGGCGGGCAAGAAGCTTGCCATCAAGGAAGGATGCGTTTTTCTGTTCAAGGGATTCACCGGGCTGAACGTCGTCGGCCAGCTTCACGTCGCCGGTTCGGCCAGGCGCCCGGTTGTTTTCACCTCCGTCAACGACGGCGACTACAATCCGAAAAGCGACCAGCTTCCCAACCCCTTCGACTGGAACGGCGTGCTTGTCGCAAAGGAATCCGGCGGCGCCTTGTTCGAGAACTTCCAGCTCCGGTATTCCGTCTACGGCATCAAGTCGCAAACCACTAATGTGTCCATCCAAAACGGCGTATTCAGGCAGAACGGCCAGTTTCATTTCACGATCAACGACAAGATCCAATATGTGCAGGACAATATCGCCTATTCCTATACCCCGACGACTTCGGAATCGGAAAAGCCTGGTGTGATCGGATCAGGCGGAGAAGCGGGCGGCGCTCCGGCCAAGCCCCAGGCGGCGAAGCCCGGCAAGGGCAAGTTGATTTTCAGGTATACTTCGCTTGGCGTCGGCGTGGTTGGGATCGCGGCAGGATCGGTCCTTCTGATTCCATGGAACAATGCAAAAACAAACGTTTATGCCTTGCTTAACAACCCGTCATCCTACACCGACCCGAACGCGAAATACAACCAACTGACAGGTCAAGTCAACGGCTACGGGGCGGGCTCGGCCATTTCGTATGCCCTCGGCGTGCTCGGGCTTGTGGGGTTCGGTGTTTCGTTCGCGTTCTAAAGGAACCTCTTCCATGGTTAACCTCCGGGTGATCAAATCTCTACCCGGATAATCCGGGTCGGCCGTATGGACCGCTTTTTCGGCTACATCGAAGGCTATTACGGGAAAATGCTTTCCTGGGACGAGCGGCGGTCCCTGTGCGCCGCCATGAGTGCGCTTTCTCTCAACACCTACGTGTACGCTCCCAAAGAAGATCCCTATCACCGCATCGACTGGAAACTTCCGTATCCGTCAAGCTGGACCAGGGCCTTCCGCCGCTTCGTTGCGGACGCCGCGCACCGGAACGTGCGTGTGGTGCCCTGTCTTGCTCCCGGGCTTTCGTTCGATTATGCAAGCGCCGCGCACTACGCGCTCCTGTTGAATAAGATGTCCGTTTTCGCCCGCATCGGGTGCCGCACGGTCGGGCTCCTCATGGACGATATTCCGCTGACCCTGCCAAAAAATTGCCGCGGATCTTTTTCATCGCTCGGTGAGGCGCACGGCACGCTGCTGTCGCGGCTCCAGGCCGATTTACGCAGGCGGTTCGCCCGGCTGTCCCTGTGGTTCTGCCCTTCCGTGTACACCGACGAGTTTGCGCCCGGGAGAGTTCTGCATTCATCGTACCTTGCCGATCTATCGCTCACTATTCCCGCGGACGTTCTCGTCCTGTGGACCGGGCCGGCCGTGATTGCCGCGAAACTCGACAAAGCGTCGCTTTTTCCGGTTTCCCGTTTGTTTCACGGCAATATCCTTGTGTGGGACAACCTGTATGCAAACGATTATTGCCCGCACAGGCTTTTTCTGGGTCCCTATGCGGGAAGAAGCAAGGACCTCGCCGCGGTCACCAGAGGCGTGCTGCTCAACCCTACCGGCATGCCGCACACCGATGCGTTCCTTCTGTCGCTGTTGTCGGCGTTCAGGCGAAACGTTCCATACATGCGCGCCCGGCGCGAGGCGGCGGCAAAACTTCCCTTTGCAAAGGATTTTTCGCGTGTGGCCCGCTTCTTCGGGCTGCCGTTCGACCGCGCAAACGCCGGCGCAGTGTCAGGACCCGCGATCAACCGCTGCAGGGCGGCGTTGCATCGCCTAGTGTGGAAATGGAAATCTCCCTTGCAGCGGGAATGGTATCCGTACCTTTACATGCTCGACACCGACCTCAGGCTGCTCACGACACCGGGCGGTTCGGCCGCCGGCCGCAGGTGGATCCGCAAGAAATATCCGGCCGTGCTGTGCACCATCCTGGTGCGGCGAGCGTCAAACGGAAAACGGGTTCGGTCATGAGAGCACTGTCTGATCCATGCGTGCAGCTCGAACTGGATCTTTTTCCCGTCAGGTCGTTTGAAGAACTGCTTGCGGAAAGAACTATCCGCGACATAACCGTGGTCCGCACGCGGCGCCTCAGGCGGGGGTGGCATGCCGTGATCAATGCGGCGGACCGGACGCGCGTCCTCCGCGTGCCGCACTTTTACGATGAGGCGCCGGCGGAGGTAAAATCGGCGCTGGTCGATTGGACGCTGTTGCTGTCCCGCAGGAAGGATGCCGCGTACCGCACGCGGAAACGAGATCTCGAACGGGTCGTTTTCTCTTATATCAAGTCCAGCGGCCGCGAGGTGCGTAACCGTTCGCTGGTCGATCCCCTGTCCTACGAAACCAGGGGGCGTGTATACGATCTCAGGGAAGTGTTCGACACCATCAACCAACGCTGTTTCGAAGGTTCACTTTCGTCGTACGTGCGCTGGGGCAGCCACCCCTTTCGCTCGTTTCAATCCTGCAGGCGAGACCGCGCGTCGATGCCGTATAACCTGATCACCATCGCGTCCATATACAACCGTCCGGAGACGCCGCGCTACGCGATAGAAGGAATAATGCACCACGAAATGCTCCACATCGCCGTTCCTCCCCGCTCGCAGCACGGGAGAAACATCATTCACGGCCGGGAATTCAGGCAGCGGGAACGGTGTTTCCCCCACCACCGCCTGTGGGTGGCGTGGGAAAAAGACGTCTGCAAGAACACACCAAGGAAAGGTTGACACATGCAGGTACCCGCCGCACCAAAAGGGACCCGCGATTTCTACCCCGGCGACATGGCGTTCCGCGAGGCCATTTTCTCTTCGTGGCGAAACACCTGCGCGCGCTATGGGTTCGAACAGTTCGACGCTCCCACGTTCGAGCATCTCGACCTCTACACCCAGAAATCGGGCGACGAAATCGAGAAGCAGCTGTACGTCTTTGAGGACAAGGCCGGCCGGAAGCTCGCGCTGCGGCCGGAGCTTACCCCGTCGCTGGCCAGAATGGTTGCGGCAAGGGGCAACAACCTTAAGCGGCCCGTGAGGTGGTATTCCATCCCGCGGCTTTTCAGATACGAAAAAATGCAGAAGGGCCGCCTCAGGGAATTCTTCCAGCTCAACATGGACATTCTGGGGATCGCCGAGACGAGCGCCGACGCCGAGCTCATTGCAGCATCAATCGACATGATGCGCGATCTCGGGTTCAACGAGCACGACTTCTCCGTCCGCGTGTCCAGCCGGCTCCTTATCGAACAGCTCCTTCTTTCCATGGGGATTCCGGCCGAAAAACTGCCGTCCCTGTACGGCGTGCTCGACAAGCGCACCAAGCTTGCCAAAGAGGAGTTCGACGCCCAGCTCGCCGCCGCGGTCTCCCCTGCCGCAAGCGCGGCCGCGATCTCCGAGGCGCTCTCGGTAACGTCGCTTGCCGATCTCGCAAAGTTCGGCGGGCCGCTTCCCGCCGTCTCCCAGATCGAGCAGCTCTTTTCCCATCTCGACGCGTACGGCATGGCCGCGTACGCCGCATTCGATATCGGCATCGTACGCGGGCTCGCCTATTACACGGGCATCGTTTTCGAACTGTTCGATACCACGCGGTCGCTTCGCGCCATTGCCGGCGGCGGACGCTACGACAACCTCGTCAAGCTCTACGGCGGCCCCGCCACGCCCGCGGTCGGCTTTGCCGCCGGCGACGTGGTGCTCGGAGAAATGCTTCTCGCAAAGCACTGTGCCGCGGGCGGGCCGCGGGCGTCCGTTTTTGTCGTTTCGCTTGACGAACTCCACCCGCGCAGCGCAATCCAAACCGCAACACTCATCCGGGAGGCGGGCATTTCGTGCGAATTCAGCCTTAAGAAAACAGGCGTGGGCAAACAGATGGAGCAGGCGCACGCGGCCCGATCGTTGCTGGTCGTCATTGTAGGGGGCGAGGAGGAAAAAGAAGGCAGGGTGACGGTTCGGAATATGAAGACCGGCGAGGAAACGCTCGTCGCCCGCGGGGAGCTCGTTCCAACGCTGGTAAAGGCGATCGCCGGATGAAGGGGCAGGAATGACGGACAGAAAACTCGGCTATGTCCTGATGTGTCTTTCTCTGCTCATCGTTGCAGTCGTCGCCGCATATTGCCTGCGGCCGTTTCTGTCACCCGGCGAAACCCGGGTGGTGGTGTTCAAGCACGTCGGAAATCTCAGGCTGGAAGATCCGGTGCGTGTGTGCGGCGTTTCGTACGGCGCCGTCAAAAAGATGGATTGGACGGACGACCGGGCCGCACAAGAGCGGAAGGTGTATGTGAGTGTGGAAAGCCCCAGGCCCATTCCCATCAGAAAAGGATACACTATTGCGAATATGGATGAAGGGATCATGGGCGACCGGGTGATCATGATCGATTGCGGCGACTCGGCAGCCCCGCTCATAAGCCCGCGCGACACGCTTGCGGGCGCGTTCTATCCCGGCGTTTCTGAGGCGCTCAACGAAGCGTGGAAGCTGCGCGACGTCGTGGATACGTTCCTTGTCGTCAGCGACCGGCTGGCGCACGGGACTCGCGCGCAAAAATCGCTTATCGTCGAAATACGCGGGGCCATCGCCTTCGCCGATTCACTTTCAGAAATCGTTCTGGGGGCCACGCGAGAGACCGACGCACGTATTTCCTCGCGCATCGACTCGCTGGACGCGTTCGTCAAACAGACGGCCCTTGTCTCCCGGGCCTTTGCCGCCGCGACACCCGCATACCTCGACAATGTTCAGTCCGAACTCGGCAGGATCTCCGGATTTGCGGCATCGCTCGACAGCGCTTCGCGAAAGCTCCTTGCGATGTCCGGGTCCTTGCAGAATCCCGAAAATATTCTATGGAAAAGCGACGCGGAGAATTTGAGGAAACGGCTCGTCGAGTTGCAGGACGTTACCGCGGCGATTCAAAAACGGCTGCTCCAATTCAAAATCTACCTTCGGCTCATGTAGCCATGACCGGAAAGCCTTTTCAAATCTGTGCAGCACTGGCGGTCGTCGGCCTCGCCTTCGGCTGCGCCCGGAGCGCCAACGACAGCCTGTACTACCTGTACCAGCGGTCAACCTACCTGGAAAACCTGAACACGCCCGGGGGCTGGTGGGCCAACCCGGCGCTTACGGGAGAAATAACCGTCCCCACCGGCTACACCATAAACGTGACGCCGCTCGGGAACTCCTACACACTTGCGTCCGTAAAGTACCTGATCCCGTTCCTTCAGAGATTCGGCGCCGGCATCGGCATAATGGGGACCGGCATCGCCAACCAGCAGTCAACGGGAATTAATCCGGGCGGAATCAGTTTCAGCAGCAATTATTCCTTTTCCAACCCGAGTTTCCAGCTCGGGCTTGGCGGCCGCATTCCAGCCATCGGCAGCGCCGGCATTCTGGTCGACATAGGGGCAGAAATGCTTCCAAGCGGCTACAGCGACGTCGCCGCCTCGAATTTCCTGCTCATGCGGTTCGGGCTCGGCGTGCTGACTCCCTACTACTTCGGCTGCGCGTCGCTGTCCGCCACAGGCATGGCAACGCTGCATTTCTGGCAGCAGCTGTACATGGACAGCGACGCCAAAATCGGCCTCCGGCTGAAGTTTCTCGACGAAATGATACTGGGATCGGCGGAATACACGCTGTCGTTCAAAACCCACTTTATCCAGTCATTCTATGCAACGTACGGGTACGATTACGAGGTGTTCAAGGCCCTGGTTTCGGTTAAAATTTACAAAGTGGCGGGAATTCTGGCGGGGTTCAGCACCGATTTCAGTCAATCTCCGGGCAGTCTCTACAACGGCAATTGCCTGCACGCGGGCCTGGAACTGCGGCCCCTGGACATATACCCGTTTTTCGGCGGTTACGATCTGGGCGTGAGCACAACGTTCCCCGGCCTTCTCATCCACAGAATTTGGATCGGCTACCGGTTTCTTCGAAAACCGCACTAGGAATGGCCGCGCAAAATCGCGGTTCGGGCGTTGCCGCGTTCCACGACAACGCCTCTTTCCGCAAAAGCCTAACCGAAACCTCATACCCCGCTAACTTTTTTTATTTTTTTTGGGGCCGTTTCCGTAACCACGCTTCACAAATCCGTTCCTTTACTGAGGCCCAAAACGGGCTCATTTGTAAAATGTCACTGCGTCAAACCGGGTCTCCCGTGCAGTCAAAGCGCCGTTTGGCAATCCCCGTATTTACGCAGATAGGCGCACAGCGCGGTTTACATCCCGACAGGGGCTCTTTTTGACATTGTGAAATCGCGGCCCTGCATTGACAAAGACTCATTTTTGTTATGCAGTCAATTGACAAAAGGTTGTTACACATTCATTACAAACCGCGGCAAAAAAATCCTTTGACATTGCAACCATCGCAATTATATTATTAAAACTAAAATCGAAACAGCGATGTGGACAACTGCATGTTGATAACTAGTTGAGAGCTTGTGAATGAACAGTTGAAAACATTAAGAATCTGCTGGCGTAAATTCGCTATTAAAACTGTAACAAATTGATAATAAAAAGAATGTACGTGGTCTGGTTAACAGTATTTCAATCCCAAATGTCTCTCCAGTCCATTCCGATTGTTACTATTTTGTAAAGCTATAGGAATGTTGATAAGATGTTGATGAACGATCTATCTCTCGCCGTTTCAACAAGTTCTCCGTGGCAGCAATGCCTGCAGAAAATCCAAAAGAAGATCACACCATCCACTTTCGAAACCTGGTTCCGGACAACGGACCTTTTTCTATCCCCCGAAGGCCATGCAAGCATTCTGGTTCCGAATCAATTCTTCGCGGATTTCATGGAGCAGCATTTTTCAGACCTCATAAAAGATGTTCTTGCGGATTGTGATATCGGCTTTCGGTCGCTTGCATTCAATCCAACCGAAAAAGATTGGAAAGTCGTTCAGCCGCTCACAGAAACAATTTCAGAGGCCCAGACAAGAAAGATTCCCCAATCTGTTGAGAAAAAGGGACAATTCCACCCGAATTACACGTTCGATAAATATATAGTGGGCGACGGGAACAGGATGGCGCACGCCGCGGCGCTCGCTGTTGCAGAAGCTCCGGGAAGAACAACTTTCAACCCGCTCGTAATTTACGGGGGCACCGGGCTGGGAAAGACGCATTTGTTGCAGGCAATCGGGCATTTTGCCCAGACGGAGGGCACCGCAGACTTTGTGGTGTACATGACCAGCGAAGAATTCACAACGCAGTATATCAATTATGTAGTGGAAAAAAAGGATTCCACCTCATTCTATAAGAAGTTCAACGACGTGGATCTGCTTCTCATAGACGACATACATTTCCTTGGGGGCAAGCCGGGCACGCAAAAGGAATTTTACAGAATTTTCAACAGACTTCTCATGGAAAGAAAACAAATCATCTTGTCGTCAGACCGGTCGCCGGACAAGATTACCGACATGATGGAACACATAATCAACAGGTTCATGGGCGGCCTTATCACCGATATCCAGCCGCCCAACCTTGAAACCCGCATGGCGATTCTCCGCAAGAAAGCGGAAACGGACGGTCTCTCTCTTCCCGGCGAGGTGATTCAATACATTGCGGGCCACATCACCTCCAATGTCCGCGAACTGGAAGGGACCCTCATCAAGCTCATCGCTTCGTCTTCATTTACCGGGAAGGACATTTCCATAGACGTCGCCAAGGAAATCTGCGGAGATGTGATTTCGAGAAAAGACCAGCGCGTTTCCGTTCTGTTTATTCTGCAGAAGGTGGCCGACGTGTTTGAGACGAGCCCCAACCAGCTTACGGCCCATACGCGCAAACGGGACGTTACCGTTCCGCGCTCCGTTGCCATGTACCTTTGCAAGAAGTGGACCAAGCAGTCCCTTCGGACAATCGGACTCGAATTCGGCGGCCGCGACTATTCAACCGTCATTCATGCGTGCAGGAAGACCGAGTCGGACATTCAAACGGATCCCGAGCTCAAACGCAAGATAGAATCGGTAGAAGAGATGATCCTTCCGCTGGTGTAAACCTGAGATTGTAGAATCTGGGCGCCCCGCTGTGACTAATCATGATGGAGCAGGGCGTTTCCCGGCCAAAGGCCGGGTCGGTTCTCCCTCCGGGCTCGGCCACAGGCCTCGGTGCCGTTGTTCAACTGAGTCGGGAGTTCCGCTCCCGACGCCCTGTCCAGGGGTGCTCAGCAGCGAGCACCCCTGGACCCTGCGCCGCGCCTGCAGTGGCGCGGATCGCCGCGCACTCCGGGGGGCTGCGGAACAATGGAAAGATATCGAAAAGTATTTTCCTCCGGAAAATACGGACTCGTCCTCGCCCTTTAAAACCTCCGTGCGCGACTGCGCCACTGATGGCGGAAGAAAAAGACAAGAATTCCGTGTGTCAACTGCACAGCGACATTTCGTGGGTGCCCCACAGCCGAGGTTTGGATTCTTGCCCCGACTCCCACTTTGGGGTCACCCGGCACTGCTATCCAAAGGCATTTTATTATCGATTTGATAATCGATATTTCCGGCCCAGCCATCCAGATGCATTTGACTTCTATCTTGAAATTGGATTCTCCCAAATAAACTCAGTTGGGGGTTGGTCAAATCCAGTGTCGGCCGTTGCCTCTATAACTTATATTTAACCCGGTTGCGGCAGCTTCAGATCTGATGCCTAAACCGGTCCTCAATTTCATTCGTCTCACAAAAACAGGCTTATACCCCCCATGAACGAAACCTTGAAACGCGCCAAAGAAATCCTTTTTGCGGAGGCGGATGCAATCAGAAACATCCCGCTCGACACTCATTTTTCCTCTGCGATAGGCATCCTGTACCGCTGCAAGAACAAGGTGGTAACCACGGGAATGGGAAAGGCCGGGGATATCGCGCAGAAAATCGCGGGAACGCTCTGCTCCACGGGCACTCCGGCATGCTTTCTGCACCCGGGCGAAGCCGCGCACGGCGATCTCGGCCTTCTGGACAAAGGAGACGTTATCCTCGCCTTTTCCACCAGCGGGAAGACCCGTGAGGTCATCGAAATGCTGGAGCGCGGGCGCGGCCTTGGCATTCATTCGATTATCGGCATTACGTCGCATCCCGATTCCACCATCCGCTCCTTGTGCAACGTGGTAATAAGCATGGGAGAAATCACCGAACCGTGCGCACTGGGCCTCACGCCGACGGCAAGCACGGCCGTGATGCTTGCACTCGGCGACGCACTCGCGCTTGTCCTCATGGAAAAACGGAAATTCTCCAAGGAACAATTCGGCCTTCGCCATCACGGCGGCTACCTCGGCCAAAAGGCGCGCCAGCCCCACACCGGACCCGGCTCCGTTTCAATCCGCTAGACAGGCCCTCGTACATGAAAACATCGTGTGATTTTCTCATCGTGGGCAGCGGTATTGCAGGGCTCAGTTTCGCCATCCGAGCGGCCCGGGTCGGATCGGTCGTCATGATAACCAAGAAGACCGACAGCGAGTCGAACACCAACTACGCGCAGGGCGGCATCGCCTGTGTTCTTGACCCAAAAGACAGCTTTGAAAGCCATGTGCGCGACACGCTTGTCGCCGGGGCCGGGCTGTGTAACCAGGAAGCGGTCCGCATTCTTGTGCGCGAAGCCCCGGAGCGGATCGAAGACCTTGTCGAATGGGGAACGCATTTTTCAACATCAAAGACTTCCAGGGCCCGGCACCATCTGGATCTCGGCCGCGAAGGGGGACATTCCGCCAACCGGATCGTACATATGCATGATTTTACGGGAAGGGCGGTCGAAGAATCCCTGCTGAGGCAACTCCGCAACATGCGCAATGTTACCATGTACGAAAATCATTGCGGCGTTGAGCTGATCACAAACCACTATATCCGCGGCAGCTCTTCCCGGGGCGGCAACCATTGTTACGGCATGTATGTGCTCGACACGGTGCAAAGGGCCATCTTTGCCGTGCAGGCAAAGATCACCTGCCTGTGCACCGGCGGGTGCGGCAGGGTCTATCTCCACACGACGAACCCGGAAATCGCCACCGGCGACGGCGTGGCAATGGCCTACCGGGCCGGCGCAACAATAGAGAACATGGAGTTCATCCAGTTCCACCCCACCACGCTGTATCACGAACACGGCAAGTCGTTTCTGATTTCCGAGGCCCTGCGGGGGTTTGGCGCGGTCCTCAAGGATTCGCGCGGCGCGGAGTTCATGAACCGGTATCACCCCATGAAGTCGCTTGCGCCGCGCGACATCGTCGCCCGCGCCATCGACAACGAATTAAAGAAGTCCGGCGACAGCTGCGTCTATCTTGACGTACGGCATATTCCGGCCGCACAGACGCGGCGGCACTTCCCCCACATTTACGGCCGCTGCAAGGAATACGGCATCGACATCACCCGGGATCTCATTCCGGTGGTGCCGGCGGCGCATTACCTGTGCGGCGGCATCAAGGTGGATACAAACGGGCACAGCACGATCTCAAACCTGTACGCGTGCGGCGAGGTCGCCTGTACCGGCATCCACGGCGCCAACCGGCTCGCGTCGAATTCTCTCCTCGAAGCGCTCGTCTTTTCGCGGCGGGCCGCCGACGAGGCCGTCGGCCGGCTGCCGTCCATTTCCCGTGCGGCCCCGGGCCGCATCCCTCCATGGGACGACAGCGGTACCATTGACAACGAAGAATGGGTCCTTCTGTCGCACAATATTACCGAAGTCCAGAGCGTGATGTGGGATTACGTGGGCATCGTTCGGTCGAACCTGCGCCTGGCCCGGGCCATGCGGCGCATTGCATTTCTCGAAAAAGAGACCGAGAATTTCTACAAACGCACAAAGATAACACCGCGGCTCCTCGAATTGCGTAATATCGTGACGTCCGCTACGCTGGTGGTGGCCTCCGCCGTCAAACGCCACGAGAGCAGGGGCCTGCATTACACCACCGACTATCCGGACCAAAACGACCGCTATTGGAGGAAGAACACCTCTCTTGTCAAACATCCGTCCGCGCCCCGTGTGAGATAGCCGGGCACGGTATGGCTATCACCATTTGTCTGCTGTTGCTTTTTGCGGGCGGCTTCTCCCTGGCGGCGCGCTTCTATCTTACCCGGAGAAAAAGCGTCCCCGCGATCCCGATTCTCGGGCTGAGGGCCGCGCTCCTTGCCGCGCTGCTTCTGGCGTTCTTCGAGCCGATGCTCTCGTTTGAACGGCTCCAGACAAAGCCGGGAATTGTTCCGGTGCTCATCGATGCCTCCATGAGCATGCGGCTCTTCGATCCAGACTCGTCGGTGCTGCCTTTTTTGGCCTGTCTCGATTCCCTCGCGCATGCGTCGCCGTCTCCCCTGCGATTCCGGTACTATTGCTTTGGAGATTCCTTTCGCGAATGTCCGCCAAAGGCCGCCCTCACGTTCTCCGATTTGAAAAGCCTGCTGCCCGCGTCTTTCAAGGACCGGGTCGTCCGGGAAGCCCCGTTCGTCCTTATCGTATCCGACGGCAATTTTTCGAACCCGTCGTTTTCCAGGGGCATGCTCCAGGAAAAAGCGTGCTACTATCTTGCGCTGCCGCACGTTTCGCCCCGGCCCTATGTGCACTCCGAAGTGCTGGGCGTCCGCGAGAGCGTTCCCCTCGATTCGCCGTCCACCGTTCTGGTGCGGCTCCATGGGTTCGCCTCGGGAACCTGCCCGATTGTCTTGCTATGCAGGAGCGATAAATCGCCGGTGTCGCAACGCAGCATCACGGCCGATTCCGGCTATTTTTCGGACACCGCACTGGTGCGCCTGCCTACAGGCCGCCAGGGAAGGTTTGTGTATTCGGTGTCGGTCGTAAATGCCCGGGACACGCTGCGTTCGGTGTCGTATTTCTCCCAGGCCGTGGTGCCGCAGCAGTTTACGGCAAAGATTCTCTCCGCATCGCCGCACCTGGACCGCAGGTTTCTTGCACAGGCGCTCGGCGGCGATCGGCAGTGGCGCATCGCGCCGCAAGACGCCCGGCGCTGCGATGCGTTGTTCCTCATCGACTATACTGCAAGCGCGGCCGGCCCGCTTGGTTTACCGGATTCAAAAGGGGTTGTGGTTTTTCTCGGGGCTCTCCCTTGTTCAAGCCGCGTTGAATTGGCTCCCGCCGTTTTTTCGCTTGCTGCAAAGGACCCCTTCGACACGCTCTTCGCCAGGTTCAACACCGCAGACGTCGCTCCCCCGTCAATCGTCCAGGTGTGCCGGCCGTCGTTTCTCAGGGACAGCCGGACAATTCTTTTCGGCCTTGTCCGAGAACAAGGAAAAGCAGCGGACAAAGCGTCCGATTCAATTCCGTTTCTCACGATGGGGACGTTTGCGGGCCGCACGGCCGTTGCCGTGGCGGGCAGCGAGCTTTGGCGCATGGATTTCCTTCCGCTTTCGGTGGCCGGAGAGAGCGAAACGCCGTCGTTCATGCGCTCGATGGTGGTGTTTGTGAGGCAACTGCTCCTCGCCGACCTGCGTGAAAACCTGGTCGCCTATCCCCTGGAACCGGAATTGTCTGAACGCGACTCGATTCCATTCTCCGTTCTGGCGCCCGCACCGTACGATGCCCAAGACGCGACTGCGGAGAACTACGGAGCGCACAACGGCTTTGCGGTCCGGTTTGTGATAGATTCCTCGGGCAAAAAATTGCTCGATTCCGTGTACACGGTCCCGGGCTTAAATCAGCAGAACATGGCAGGCATCCGGCTCCATCCCTTTCCTGCCGGTGCGTACCGCTACACGTGCAGCACGACATTGGGACGCGAAAAGCTTTCCTTTTCCGATTCGTTGTACGTCGGCAAAAGCACTCCGGAACTGTCGGTACAGGCGCAAAACACGCTGCTTCTCAGCGAATTCGCCCTCCCTCTCAAGGCGGGAAACGCATCGGCCGTGCGCGCGGCATACTCCGCCGGCTCATCCGGGAAACGGGCAACGGTCACGAACCATGTCCACATCAGACAAACATGGCTTCTTCTCGCGGCGATAGCAGGGTTTCTTACTCTGGAATGGGTCATTCGCAGGAACAAGGGCATGGACTGACAGGCTTGTGCTTGCTATTAACCGGAGAAAAACGTATTTTTAATTGTCTAACGACATTTACCAGATGAAAGCAGGTGATTCATCCATGAACGGTATCATTCTCAAAGAAGATGAGCCTTTCGAAAAAGCGCTCCGGAGATTTACAAAGACGTGCGAGCGGGCAGGCATTCTTTCAGACATCAAAAAATATCGCCACTACGAGAAGCCCAGCGAAGAAAGAAAAAGGAAGATGAACGCTTCCCGCCGGAAGAAAGTCCGCGACGAAAAGCGGTTTACCTTCAAGGCGCCGCGTTACTTCAACTGACGCCCGCGCCCCGGGTCCGGTCCGCGTATCACCGTATCCTTCCGGGAACGGTGATTTTTTTTTCACGCATGCCTTCCAGGATCTTGCAGCCGATCACCGCGCACGACGTCGCAACGTTGAGCGAGTTCTTAAAGCCGTACACCGGGATCTCCACCAGGTCATCGCACATATCAAGAACATCCCTTCCCACGCCCAGCGCCTCGTTTCCGAAGACGACTCCCAGGCTCGGCGGATAGCTCACCGCATCGTAGGGCCTGGATTTTGAAGTTGTCTCGGCCGCCCAGACCGGAATGTTTTGTTCCTTGAGAAACCGCACGGCTTCCGCGGCCGTTTCGAACTTTTTCCACGGTACGTAGTCGACGGTGCCCAGCGACGTCTTGGCAAGCTTGCTGTGGGGTGGGAAAGCGGTGTAGCCGCACAAGAAAAGACCCGACACCCGCATCACGTCGCACAGCCTGAATATGGCCCCCACGTTGAAGGCGCTTCTCAGACTGTCAAGAATAACGTACAAAGGGTTCTTGGGAAGACGACGGTACTCTTCCAGCGGAATTTTTGCGTCAAGGCTGCGGACCTCGTAATTGGTCTCCATGTCTCCTTTGGTAACCCGCATCAGGCGCGCCCGCTCCTTCCCGCTTTGTGTGCGACAACAAACAGGATTCCGCCGGCCCCAAAGAGAACGGCAATCGAGGCGAATCCGGACCGTGACGCCGCATGCGCGCCCGCGCCGAACGTCCGGGACAAAAGAGTCACCAGCCCCACCATAGCCGGCCCCACGATAACGGCGAATTTCCCCGTAAGGTTGTAGAAGCCGAAGTACTCTGCGGATTTCTCACCGGGAATGAGGCGGGTAAAGTGGGACCGGCTCAGCGCGAGCAATCCGCCCAGCGGGACGGCCGAGACGACGGCAAAGAACATGAAGTGCGCCCCGCTGTTGACAAACAGCGATCCGCAGAGAATCACGGCGATGTACATGACGATCCCGACGAGGATGGTTGCGTATGAACCGAACCGCTGCGCCGCAAGCCCGAACAGCAGCGAGGACGGAACGGCAACCAGCTGCACAACAAACAGAGCCCGCAGCAGGTCGGGCGTCGACAGCCCGATCGACAGGCCGAAATCGGCTGCCATGCGTATGACGGTGCTCACGCCGTCGATATACAGCCAGAAAGCAAGAAGGAACAACCACACGGCCGGGGCCGACCGGATTTCACGGATGGTTGCGCGAAGCTGTTTCACGGCGTTTTGGAAAATTTCCCCCGACCACGATCCGCCTTCGCTCTTGTCCCGGTCGGCGACGTACAGAAACAAAGGGATGGAAAACGCGAACCACCAGACAGCCACGGAAACAAACGACGCCCGCACTCCCTGCACGCCGGAAGCAAGGTGAAACAGCGCGGGTTTTGATGCCATAAAGCTGTTTACCATAAAGAGAGCCGCGCTTCCAAGATACCCGGCGGCGTAACCGGCCGACGATACAAAGTCCATCCGGTTCCTGGCGGCAACGCACGCCAGCAGCGAATCGTAAAAAAGGTTTGCGCAGGAAAACCCGATGCTTGCCAGTGCAAAGACCCCGAGCGCGCCGGCCCATGCGCCATGAGGAATCGCGGCAAGCAGGCCCGAAGCTGTCGCTCCCGATGCCATGAACAAGAACAGAATCTGCTTCCGTTTCCTGCCCGCATCGGCCAGGGCGCCCAGCCAGGGCGACAACAGGGCGATGCACAGCGCGGCGCAAGTGTTGCCCATGCCGAGACGAAACGTGCTCACCGACGAATCAACGCCCGTGCACCAGAACTGCTTGAAGAAGAGAGGGAAGAACGCGGTCATCACGGTGAGTGCAAACGCGGAATTTGCAACGTCGTAGAGACACCAGGAGATGACGGCTTTACGGTTGGAAGGCGGCCCGCTCACGTCTTCTTCTCTTTCTTTTCGGCGGCGGGAAACAGAACGTTGTTGAGAATGAGCCTGTATCCGGGCGATGTCTTGTGGAGCCGCAGGTCGGTGGGCGGGTCGCCCACCGCATGCTGGTAGGCTTCCGGGTCGTGGCCGCCGTAGAATGCGAACTGGCCTTTCCCCAGGGTGCCGTGGAGATAATTGACAAAGCCGGTGCCGGGCACGCTTCCCAGGACCACAATGCTTTTCTTTATTACGTTCCGGTTGAACGAGGTGCACAATCCGTAAAACCCTTTGATGGTCTGCCGGTGGTCCTGCACGAGCATGGAAGGGACCGGATCGAGTTTTGCGCTGAAATCAAACAGGGTGAAGTCCATGGCAGGGAGCCGCATAGGCGTGTTCACCAGGTTCGCGTCGATATTGTCAAAATAGGACTCCAGCGGGTTTGTCTGGATCCTGAAGTTCTCAAAGGCAAGGCAATTTGCGTAGTTTAGTTTTGCGGCATAGTTCGGGTCAATACCGTCGCCGTCGAACACGGCATCAACGATGTCGGTGCCGAGCGCGGCGAGCGCTATGTCGAGCGTGTTGGTGGCGCAGCACATGGCAAACAGGAACCCGCCCTTTTCCACGTAATTTCGGATGGAAAGCGCCACGGCCTTTTTGCATTCGCTCACTTTCTTGAACCCGAGCTCGCGCGCAAGATTCTCCTGTTCCATCTTTTCCTTCTGATACCACGGCTCGGTGTGAAACGACGCGTAAAACTTGCTGTACTGCCCGGTAAAGTCCTCATGGTGCAGGTGGAGCCAGTCGTATTCCGCAAGCTTGCCCGCCAGCACTTCTTTGTCGTACACCTTGTCGAACGGGATGTCCGCGTATTCAAGCGCGAGTACCACCGCGTCGTCCCAGGGCAGCGAAAAGGGCGACTTGTACACGGCGATGCGGGGCGCTTTTTCCAGCGTCACCTTCTCCATGTTGCCGTTCTCAATAACGTCAAGGATGCCCGCCCACTCCTCGGTGGAAATATGCTGGATTTCAACACCCGCCAACCGCGCCTTGAGCTCGAATTCACGCGAATCGTCGGTTGCAAACGAACCGCATTTGTAATTGAGCAGCCAGTACACCTTGGCGCCGGCCTTGAGCATGGTAAAAGTGAGTCCATAGGCCTTGAGGTGGTCGGTCTGGGAATCATCCATGGGAATCAGAAGCATGGAATGCGAATAGAACGCAAGAAGAAGAACAATGAGGAAGGATATCATTCCCTTCCTGAATGTGTGAATACGTTTCATGTGGCTACGAATAGGTGCAGATGACACGGCACGGATTTCAGTTTTTGGAGTATTGCAAAAGATCATTTAACAAATAACAACCAACAAGCCTTAACAAAAATACTATTTAACGAGACGGATGGATTGAAGTGATTGAAATGGCTCAGCACGCATTGAAGAACCCCGCCCCAAGTAGCGGGGATTCTTCCTTGCCCTAGGAAAAAAATATTTGTAATTCGCCCGCTAACGAGCCTGTAGAAAAACCCTGTTTTCAATAAAATCGGATTTCCCTTGTTCTCTGTCAAGTCAATTCGCGCTTTGTGCGGAAAGGTAAGAATGCAGGTTCAGAATTGTGGGGCGAGTGGCGTTTTTAGGTGAATCTGAGGCCTTGTGCGCCCTATAGTGAGGGACAAGCCGGCCCCCGGGCTCTTGCTAATGCCCATAGGAAGGCCCGAACCGGTAAATCTTGAAAATGTTGTGCACCATCGAGTACAGCTTCCATTGCGTATCGGCCTTTGTCCTGGTGCGCACGGTAATCCTATCGAGGCCGAGCGTCCGGCAGATGTTGGCGAACACCGGTTCCACCGTGCCCATTCGCCTGCTGTATATGTACCTGCCGAAGGCGGAGTCGAATTTCTCGATCATCCGTTTGGTATAGGCCCCCGTTGATCGTGGGCCGGATTGATCGAACTTCACCACCTGTCTGCGCTCCGTATGGTCAAGCCGCAAACATTTCTTCCGAATTTCACATGCAAGGCAGTCGGCTTTTCTCCCGGCATAGGCGATCCCGTGTTCGCCACGCGTCCCGACATAGTTCTTGTTCAACACGTAAAGCTTGTTGCCTGCAGGGCAGGTAAGCGTGCCGTCGGATTCATTCAGGATAAAATCACTTGGGGTAAAGTAGTGCTTTGACCGTACCGGCGTCTTGTTGCGGTCAATCGGATTTTTGTGCCGGTCCGCATCCGCAAACTGCGGGTCGCGCTTGCGGAATTTATTGTCCGCAACGTACCCGTCCACTCCTTCTTCCGCAAGCATCTGCATGTTCGCTTCGCTATGAAAACCGCTGTCCGCAGTCACTTTCGCCTGAGTAAAAATGTCGGGCTCGCCTATGGCCTCAAAGTTCTCCCGCACACCGTCGATCATCGGCTTCAAAAGCGCGTTGTCCGTCCCCTCGCTGAATGCCTCGGCATGAACGATCACCTGGCGCTTTTCATCAACCGCCGCGGCGCCGTTGTAGCCCTGGATCACGCCGTGTGAGCTCGGCATCTTCGCGCTCTCGTTGTCCGTGATGTTGCTCTTCTTCGCCTGTCCCTTAGCCCCGCGCTTATCCTCGTTTTTCCGCATCCAACGGTTGATCTTGCGCACCTTCGAACGAAGGTGGTTGATCGCCTTCCGTTCCTTCTTCCGTATGTCCTCGCCAAGTTCACGCTCATCGCACTCGCGGTGCTTGCGCAAAAGAAAACGAACCTGGTACTCTATCTTCTTCTTCCGCTTCTCGAAATCCTCGAGTGTGCCGCTCCACTCCTTGGCGCAGTTCGAAGACATCTTGCAGCCATCGATCGCAAACATTTGCCGGCTGATCAATCCCTCCTCCGCGCAATACAACAGGATGTCTCGGAACAGCGGCGTGATCTCCACATGCATCGACGAAATAAAATGTGCAATCGTCGTAAAATGCGGCTTCGTATCGGCCGAGAGTGCCATGAACATCACGTTCTCCTCGCAGCAGCGCGCTATGTCCCGGCTGTGCATGATGCCCCGGGAATACGCGTAGAGAACAATCTTCAGCATCACGCGCGGGTCGTACGCGGGCGCACCGGTCTCGTCGTTGGTAAACCGGCCCTCGAAAACAGAAAGGTCCAGCACATTATCCACGATCTCGCTCAACGCGAACTCGAAACTGCCCGGAATGATCTGCTCGCGAAACGTGATGGGGATAAGCTTGCCTTGTTCGTAGGAATACTCTTTGTAGCGGGCCATCGGCCTTCCTTCCTGCTGAGTTTACAAATAATATAAGGAAAAAAGACCGGAATTTCAGGTAAAAGTGGCGGGAAAGGGACTTTTTCTACAGGCTCAACCCCGCGCTAAGCCGCGGGGATTGCGCGGGCTAATGCATTCATTTCATCATCGACGGTACGCTGCAGGGAAACATGTTCGGACAAGAACAGCGACGTATATTATAAATATGAAACCGCAAAGTAATGAAAGATCAAGGTGTACAGTGATGGTATTCACCTGACAGTCGCCCCTGTTAGGGGTTTTGAATCAATGCTACCTCCTCACATCACAACTGCCGCCTCAAGGGTGCGCGCAACAATATGTAAATGCAATTCAATTGCCATTGGATGGCTGAGCCGGAAATATGAATCATAAAATGCTTTTGGATAGCAATGCCGGGTGACCCCATAGGTGGAGTTGCGGCGAGAATCCAATCCTCGGCTGTGGGGCACCCACGAGGTGCCGCTGAACAGGGGAAGTCTTTTATGTATTATCTCATAGAAGAAGTTGACAATTGTGGAATTGCTCTACTGCCATGCGCCAGGGCGGACGGCAGAGTGCGCTGGAGCGCAGGGCTGCCTGATCCCTAGCCGAAGGCGGTGGGGACAGGCAGCACCGAGGCCTTGGCCGAGCTCGTACGGAGGCCAGCCGTCCCGGTGGGGACGGGGCGCCCAATTTCTTATTTTGATATTCGCTGCACCCCGCGAAGCTCCCAAAAACATTTTTATTTCTCCATGCATGAATTGAAAAGATTTTTCGCGTCACTACCATATCACCGGAGGAAATTGCAGTATGAAACATTCAATTCTGCCCGGTAAGAAGACTCATGGAAATCCCGTGTTTGTCTTTCATGAGTACCGCAAATTGCCTTATCCGCAGAAATCAATCATTACCGCTGCCGCCCGTATTTATAGAACGGAAAAGCTGCCCTTTTCAAAGAAGACGCATGTCATTGTGTGCTCCGACCGCGCGATACGAAGGCTTAATGCCATGTTCCGCAACAAAGACCGGCCCACGGACGTGCTTTCGTTCAATTACGATGAAAATGACCTGCTCGGAGAAATTTACATCTCCTTGCAGAGGGCCAAAGTACAGGCACGGGAGTATAAGGTTACCTATAACAACGAGGTGCTGAGGTTGTTTGTGCACGGGATGTTTCACCTGCTCGGCTTTGATCACGAGACAAAGAAGGACAAAGAGCGGATGCAGGAGAAAGAACTGAGATACGTTCATTGATTTTTGACAAATGGCCGCGCGGGATGCGGTCGCCCGGCACACCCGCCGCCGACAGGCGCGGCATTGCCTGCCTTCCCTCACACAAAGTATATTTTGAGTTCTTTTTCCGCGGCGCCCGGTTTATCATCGGTAAATGTAAGGAGCATCTCCCGTGAACATTGTCGTCTGCGTTAAACAGGTGCCGGGCACCACCCAGGTTAAAATCAACCCGGACACCGGCACGCTCATTCGCGACGGCGTTGAGGCCGTGGTGAACCCGTTCGACGAATACGCCGTCGAAGAGGCGCTTCGCATCAGGGAGCGGCTCGGCGGCGGTACGGTCAAGGCGATATCCATGGGCCCGCCCGGCGCGGAAGAAGCGCTCAGGAGCGTTATCGCCCTCGGCGCGGATGAAGCATACCTGGTCACCGACAGGGCTTTTGCCGGATCGGACACCTGGGCAACGTCCTACACGTTGTCGCTCGGCATCAGATACCTTGGCAGGACCGACCTCATCATTTGCGGCAAGCAGGCGATCGACGGCGACACCGCCCAGGTCGGGCCGGGAGTGGCGGAAATGCTCGGCATTCCGTTTGTGGCATGGGTGCGGAAAGTGGAGGAAGTTTCAGAGACGCACATCCGCGTCGAGCGCATGATGGAGGAGGGCTACGAGGTGGTGGAGATGCCGCTCCCGGGGCTCATGACGGTTGTCAAGGAGATCAATGTACCGCGCATGGCGTCGCTCAAGGGCAAGATGCGCGCAAAGAAGACAGCTGTCACCGTGCTCACCGCCGACATGCTCAAGGCCGACAAGGAAAAAATCGGGCTCACCGGCAGCCCCACACAGGTGCTTCGGTCGTTTGTGCCGCAGCGCAAGACCGGCGGCGAGAAGATAAGCGGCGATACGGCGGACATGGTCAACAAGCTGAAATCAACCATTCTCGATCTGGGCGTGGTCCGGTAAGGAAACAGCAACAAATGGGAATAAAAGTTGATCTGGAAAAATGCATCGGCTGTTCGTTGTGCGTGCGCGCCTGCAGCCAGAACGCCATTGCAATTACCGATAAGAAGGCGGTGATCGACCCGGAGAAATGCACGCTGTGCGCGGCCTGCGTGGAGGCGTGCAAGAAATACCAGGCGATTACCATTACCAAAGACGCATCGTCACGGGCTGCGGAAATCGGTTTGTACAAAAACGTGGCGGTATTCATAGAACAACGCGAAGGCGTTGTTGCGGGCGTGTCCTACGAGATGCTCGGCGAAGGCAGGAAACTCGCGGACCGGCTCGGAGAGAAGCTGGTGGCGGTATTGCTCGGAAACGGGATGCAGGCAACGGCAGATGAGCTTGTCAAGTACGGCGCGGACCGGGTCGTGTATTATAATGCCGGGGAGCTCGAAAACTTCCAGGACGATTCATACGGCCGGCTCATGGCCGAGTTTGTTGATAAAGAGAAACCGGGCATCGTGCTCGCCGGCGCAACCGCCATCGGCCGATCGTTTATCCCCAAGGTCGCGGCCCGCGTGTGGGGCGGCCTCACCGCAGACTGCACCAGGCTCGAAGTGGATGTGGAAAAGCGCCTGCTTCTCGGAACCCGCCCGGCGTTCGGCGGCAACCTCATGGCGACCATCATCTGCCCGCACCACAGGCCCCAGATGGCGACCGTGCGGCACAAGGTGATGAAGCCGGCCGCTCGAAACGAAAACCGGACCGGCGAAGTGGTGGTGATAAACGCGGAGGACTCACAGCTTGCGATACGCACCAAAATCACAAACGTCGTGAAGGAAGCCGGCTCCACGGTCAATATCACCGAGGCGGACATCATTGTTGCCGGCGGCCGCGGCATGCAGAAACCTGAAAACATGTCTTTGCTCAAAGACCTTGCCGAGGCGCTCGGCGGAGCGGTGGGCGCAAGCCGCGCCGCGGTTGATGCCGGCTGGATCCCCTATTCGCATCAAGTCGGACAAACGGGCAAGACCGTGTGTCCCAAGCTGTATGTTGCCTGCGGCATATCCGGGTCCGTTCAGCACATGGCGGGAATGCAGTCGTCCGAATTCATCATCGCCGTCAACAAAGACCCGGATGCCGACATTTTTCAGATTGCCAATCTCGGGATTGTGGGCGACGCCCTGGAAATCCTTCCGGCCTTGACAAAGGCGTTCAAGGAGCAGCTTGGAAAGTAAATTCCAGTCTATGCGCGTATGCGTACAAGCGCATATGCGGGAAATGCAAGTTCACCTGCGTTAGCGCATGTGCGCATACACGCTTTCACGCATTCACCTTTGAGGATTCTATTATGAAACTCACCCTCGGCCTGCCCAAAGGAAGTTTGCAGAAACCGACCATAGAACTGTTCCAGAAGGCGGACATTCACATCCGCACCGACGAGCGGTCGTACTTCCCCACGTCCGACGATCCCGACCTCGACCTTATTCTCATGCGGCCGCAGGAGATTCCACGCTACGTGGAACAGGGCATTCTCGACGCGGGCATAACCGGGCTCGACTGGACAATTGAGAACAACGCCGCAGTGGTCCGCGTGTGCGAGCTGGAGTATTCAAAGGTGTCGCGCCAGCGGTGCAAGTGGGTCCTGGCGGTGTCGGAAGGTTCTCCGTTCAAGAAACCGTCCGACCTGAAGGGAAAACGGATCGCAACCGAACTCGTGTCGACCACAAAGCGCTATTTTCGAAACAAGAAGATCCCCGTGGACGTCGAATTCTCCTGGGGCGCCACCGAGGTGAAGCCGCCGCGTCTCGTGGATGCGATTGTCGACATTACGGAAACCGGCTCGTCGCTCAGGACCAACCGGCTCCGGGTCATCGACGTCCTCATGGAAACCATGACCATCCTCATTGCGAACAAGGCTTCCTGGGAAAACGAGGCAAAGCGCCGCAAACTTGAGAATATCACCATCCTTCTGCAAGGCACGCTCAACGCCGAGAACTATGCCGGGCTCAAGTGCAACGTGCGCAAGGACAGTCTTGCCCGGGTCCTCAAGGTTCTTCCCGCCCTCCACAACCCTACGGTTTCGAACCTTTCCGATCAAAAATGGTGTGCGGTGGAAACCGTGATCCGGGTGGATGAAATTAAGAAGATCATTCCCCTGCTCAAAAGGGCAGGAGCCACGGGAATCGTGGAGTATCCGGTGAACAAAGTGATTCCCTAGAAACCAACCGCGCCTTAGCCGGCGGGAAAGGCGTTTGTCCGGAGGATCGCCTTATGCAAAAAGAAAGCTCTTCGATTTCACCGATTCCGCTTTCGCCGCCGGTTCGTTCACAAACGCATTGAACGGAACCATTGTCTTGAAAACCGCGGTGCACAGCCGCACAAAACCGCCGGAAAGAACGTCCTTATCGCCGAGCGCATGACGGACCATCAGGTATTTGTACTTGAGGTATTCGCCCATAGGATCTTGCTTGTCGAAACCGTGCGGGACTCTGGCGAGTTTTTCCCCTTCCAGGACCAGCGTTTCCTTGAAATCTGCGGCGTTGATTATTTTCAGAAACTCCTTTCCTTTGTCGCTGATTTCCTCGCGCAGAGCAGCCATTTGTCGCGGTTCCATCAGGTGAACGCCTCCTGCAAGGAAACTCGATCCGGGTTCCAGGTGCACGTAATACCCGGCAAGCCCGCAGTTTTTCCTCCTGCCTTTTAACGTGGCGGCAAAATGCGTTTTGTATGGCGACTTGTCCCTGGAAAAACGCACGTCCCGGTAAATGCGGAACACGGTGCTTTCCGCTTCAAGTCCTGCAACGGATTCATCAAACTCGGAAACTTCGTCAATGAGCGCCTGCACAATGAAGATGAAATTTTCTCTTGCAGAAGTGTATTTCTCCTTGTTTGCGTTAAACCATCCGCGGTCGTTGTGCAGCTTCAACTTTCTGAGGAACTCAAGGGTTTCATTTGTTACACGTGCCACCATGGTGAACCTCCTTTGACGTTTGAACTCCCGGAAGTCGGTGGGAACATCTCATCCCGCGACCCGGCCTTCCGCCCTGCACAGAATGCAACTCTTGTGCCATTAAATCGGCCGACCGTGTTCCCGGCACAGTGCCCGGCCGTTTGGAATGATTTCGTCCCGCGGCAATCAAGACATCATCGTAATCCGTCAAGGGCTGCCGGGCCCATGACGTCGGTTCTTTACTCGTTCATTGGCACCACGTATATTACATGAAGATATTGTCATATATTCATGGAGTTCTCAAATGGCCGGGAAGGAACTGGTGTTCAAGGTTAAGGCCGACCTTCTCAAGAGCCTTGCCCATCCATCGAGACTGGCCATCCTGGAATACCTCAAGAACAAAGAGGGATCCGTCGGGGAAATGGCTTCGAAGCTGGAGCTTGAACAATCATGTCTTTCCAAGCACCTGTCCGTGCTCAAGCAGGCGGGCGTTCTTTCTTCACGGCAGGAAAAGGTTACGGTCTACTATTCGGTGCGGGACAAAGACATCTTCGTTGTCTTGCGGACGATCTCTCAAATTCTCATGAAAAGGTTCCGCGAAGGCAAGCATGTGCTCCAGCACCTTGCACAAAAGAGGGTATAGCCGAACGCATAGGCCCGGTTGTGCGTTCGTACCATTGAAAGGATCCGGCTCCATCATGCAAACACAATCCCGCAAGACGGCAAAGAAAACCAACCGCACCGCACCGCGCACAATGGCCGCCGGCAGTAAGCCCCCGGTTGCGGTTTGTCTCAGACGTCAGCCGATCATGCCTGTGTTCCTCGACGCGGTTGATGCCTGCACCAAATCCGGCCTCATGACCGATCACAAGATAGGAATTGATTCGGGAATCGACCAGGAAATGAAACTCTGGCTTGATGCTCCTTTGTTCAAGGAAGCGCTGGTTGACATGTTGCGGGATGCAGCGCGCCATACCCACGGGAATCACGGCATCTCCGTCTCCATTTCCCCCGACGGAATGCATTTTTGCAGGATCGCAATATCGTACCTGCTCAAAGCCGGTGAGGATGAAGATTACGATGACCGGTTCGCACACCAGAACTATTGCAACAGCCGGACCCAGGACATTGTTTCCCAGCATCGGGCGTCACTGGGCTTGCGAAAAGATAACCGGAAGATTACGATAGATCTGTGTTTCCCCAATTGAGGAAGGGGCGAGAGGGCCGTTGATGGCAAACGCCTGTGCAGGCCGGTTACGCCTCCGGTCGGGAATTCCGGCTGTCTGTTCACTCCAGTGAACACAAAAGACACCTTTTTTCCAGTTCCCCATAAATACTGGGTCACCTGCGTTTATATTACCCAACCAGGGATAAAGACTGGTACCGTGATACGCCTTAAGGGAGGGGGATCACACAATCAGTTCGACTTCGTTATTTTTGCTGCCCGCAGAATCGTTTGTTCCTGATCACATTATTTTTTAAAAGGGGGGAAGCGGCCATGCTCAAAAAATTATTGGCGTCATGTGCATTTGTCCTGTTTTTATCGGCGCTTGTTTGCTATGCCGACACCTACACGGGGGAGGCAAGCAACAGGTTAAGAATCAATCTGGGCGACACGCCTTGGAAGTTCATAAAATCGGACCCCGCAAACGCCCAGAGCCCTGCGGTAAGCGATGCGACATGGAAGGACATTGGAGTTCCGTACACTCCGAATGACGATGATACCTTTGTGAACGGCGAGAGCGGCGGTGGTCCGATGTTTGGGGGCAATTGCTGGTACAGGAAACACTTCACCTTGGACAATGCCTATTCGGGACGGAAAATATTTATTGAAGTCGAGGGAGCTCACATGGGATGCCAGTTGTACATCAACGGTACGCTCATGAAGGGAAACAGCGCTGTCACCGCGAATGCAAGCGCCACCCACGTAATCGGTTTCATTGGTTTCGTTGTAGACGTTACGAACAATGTGACCTTCGGCGGGGCCGACAATCTGCTCGCCATGCGGGTCGGCTTTTCCCAGGGTTTTTACGAAGACCCGGGTTTTTCGGAAGTCTTCAGGTTCGGACAGGCTGATGTTGGCGTCTTCCGGCCGGTGTGGCTGCATATCACCGACCCGGTCCATGTGCCGCTCAATGTGTATTCGGTTCTTAACAAGTGGGGAACCTGCGTTGCCACCACTGCCGCGACGGACGCTTCGGCTACGGTGCGCATCCAGACGAACGTGCAGAACGAAGGCGCCACGGACAAGAGCGTCACTCTCACCACCAAGATTGTGGACGCGACAAACACCGTGGTGTCGAGCATCGACAATACACAGACCGTACCCGCCGGCGGGATGTATATGTTCGACCAGACCGCCACAATAGCCAATCCGCATCTGTGGTACCCGAACAACAGCACCTACGGCACGCCGTACATGCATAAAGTTTACCACATTGTCAAGGTCGGCGGGACCACGGTTGACGTTTTTGAGAGCCCGCTGGGAATCCGCACGATCACCTGGGACGCAAATTTTCCCTATATCAATGGACACAAACATTGCCTATACGGCGCTTCGGCGCGGTACGATTATCCCGCGCTGGGCACGGCAATGCCTCCGGAGCAGGAATACCGGGACGCACAGACACTTGCCAAAATCGGCGGCAGTCTCTGGAGACCCGGCCATTCGTCGTGCAGTCCCGGGTTCGTCCAGGCTTGCAACGACGAGGGTATCATGCTCATGCAGCCCAGCGGCGAAGGCGAGGGAGCCTTCTCAACCGGAGCAAATCCTCCGGCCGACCGCGTCACCCTCAAGGAGGAAATCCAGCGGGACGTATGCGTTCGGGATAGAAACGATCCGTCGATTCTCGCGTGGGAGGTAAGCAACGGCGATATCGATCCCGGTCTTTGTGACGCATTTAGGGCCGTTTGCAAAACATGGGACCCGCTTGCACCGCGCGCGATCTCCGTTCGCGGTGGACCGGAATTTCAGGCGGGCGACCTGATCGCATGCACGGTGACCGGTTGTGAAATAGGACTCCATCAGCAACACCCGCTGTGCCCGGGCTGGGGCGCGGAAGCCTGGGGCCATCAGGCCGCAAGGTTTGCCTATGACTATGAACTCCTGTTTGCCGAGGAGTTCGTACAAAACTGGAGAAAGAACATACAAGCCAACTGTTTCGGACTGTGCCAGTGGTATCTGGCAGAGACGCCCGGTGAGGCAGGGGATTTTGAAGGTGGTCCCACGGGGCCGGGGGTCCGCTCGTTCGGATCTTCCATGATGGATTTCAACCGTATCCCCAAGTTACTTTACAAGATATACAACACCTGCTGGGTGCCGTATTCTACCAAGCCTGTGGTTTTTCTGGGGTACCATTGGAACCGGGCGGGTGCGGTCACGGTCAACGCGTTCAGCAACTGCCCGCAGGTGAATCTTCTTATCAATGGTAATAGCCAAGGGATAAAAACGCCAAATCCCTGGACCGGGACGGGGGACGAGACAACAAATCAAACCACCACGGAGATGCCGTTTCAATGCTGGTGGAATGTAAACTGGGCAGCGGGAACTTTGCTTGCGCAAGGCCTTGATGCAAATGGCAAGGTGGTATGCACCGACCAGAAAGTCACCGCCGGGGCCGCCGACCATATAGTTCTAACGGTGGATGCTCCAGTGGTAAAACCGGATGGCGAGGTTTTCCAGATCAGGGCCAACGGGTCCGACGCGGCTTTTATCGTGGCCACGGTGGTCGATGCGCAAGGCAACTGGGTTCCCACGGCAAGCATGAATATCAATTTCCACACGAGCGGTCCCTGCGAATATCGCGGCGGCACCGATCAACTGGTCACCGCGGGACAGGGCTACGGCTATCATGCGCCTCTTGATTCCCAACTTCAGGCTGAGGGGGGAATGTGCAAGATAGTGGTGAGGTCACGTTGGACTCCGGGCGCCGTGAATGTCACGGCGACTTCTCCCGGACTGGGCACGGGAACTACGTCGTTTACAATCAGCGACATAGCAACCCCGGTTGTGTACCGGCAGCCGGCCGCAACGTATTCGTCTGCAATGCCCGCATTCAGGATGGAAGTGCTGGGAAAAACTCTGCGATATTTCATCAGCAGACCCGGAAGCGTTGCCTTTGACATCATGAACGCTGGCGGAAGAGTACTGAAACATATTCCGGCTTTGCAATGTTCGGATGGGTGGCATCAGATCGCGCTTCTTGGTGCGACAGCCCTCAGCGAGGCGACAGGCAACGGCGTGTATTTCGTGCGTTGCAGCCTCGACGGCGCAAATCAAAGCGTGAAACGCGTCGCCATGATCCGCTGAAATCGGCAAGCAGCAATGGTGCTCACAGGGGCGGCCTGATGCGCGGCATCGGGCCGCCCCTGTTTTGATCCGCGCATGGCCTGCGCATCACACGCCTTCTTGGTCCCACCCGCAAAAACAAAAAAGGGCGCCCCTTCTCCCGAAGAAGCGCCCGTCCGTAATCCCATCATCAGATCGCTACACCTGGGTCTCCCTCATCGAAGCCTTGTCTTCCTGATGCACTATGTCGTCGGCCCCCTTGAGCACCACGGCCGGCGAGTACTTGTTCTCCAGCCACAGGCACTTCTTGGGACAGGCATCCACGCACGCACCGCAGGAAATACAGCGAAGCCGGTTGATCTGCCAGTCCTTTGCCGCCTTTGTGACGGTAATCGCCTGCGTGGGGCAGCGCTTCTGGCAGATGCCGCACAATATGCACCTGTCGATGTCGATGGCGACCGCGCCGCGGGTGTTCTTATAGAACGGCCTCTTTTCAAACGGATAGAGGCGCGTTGCGGGACGCGACAAGGCGCTGCGGGACACGACTTTTCCAATGGACATTTGTGACATTGTTACCGCTCCGTGCAGCTGATACAGGGGTCGATGGTGAGCACGATCACGGGCACGTCGGCAAGTTCGCACCCGCCGAGCATTTTCACCAGCGGCGGGATATTTGCAAACGTGGGCGTGCGCACGCGGAAGCGCTCGAGGTTCTTGGTATTGTTGGCCTTGACATAGTAAATAACTTCGCCGCGCGGCTGTTCGGTGCGGCCGAAGTACTCGCCGTTAGGATTTCCCGTCACTTTCACGTCAACCGGGCCGTCGGGGATTTTCGCGGTCGACTGATAAATCATGTCGAACGATGCGTACAATTCTCGGCAGCGCACCATGCACCGCGCGTAGCAGTCGCAGCCGGTCTCCACGATGGGTTCCCAATTGATTTTTGCGTATGCGGCGTATCCGAGCTTGCGCAAATCCGACGAAACGCCGCTTCCGCGGAGCGTGGGGCCCACCGCGCCGAGCGCGAGCGCGTCTTCTTTGGAAAGCATGCCCTTGCCAACCGTCCTGCGCTTCACCGAGCTGTCCTTCCTGAAGACATCGGTGATCTCGTGACACATTTTTTCTATGGTCCTGAGTTCGCCTTCAATCCGCTTAAGCGTCAGGTTGTCGATGTCGCGGCGAACGCCGCCTATCTTTGCGGACCCGAATATCACGCGTCCGCCCGTTGTCTCTTCTATGATGTCGACGATCTTTTCCCTCACGCGCCACGAATGCATGAAGAGGCTTTCGAACCCGAACCCGTCGGCAAACAGGCCGAGCCACAGGAGGTGGCTGTGAATACGGGACATTTCGCCCCAGATCGTCCGCAGGTACAGCGCGCGTTCCGGTACGTCAATCTTCATCACCCCTTCTATGGCCTGGCAATACGACTGCCCGTGGATGAAGCTGCAGATGCCGCAGATGCGCTCGGCCACATAGGTCATTTCCTGGAAGTCTTTCTTTTCGACAAGCTTTTCCAGGCCGCGGTGAATGAACCCGATGGACGGGATCGCACTAACGACCTTCTCGTCTTCGAGTACGAGATCGAGGTGGATCGGCTCCGGAAGAACGGGATGTTGCGGTCCGAACGGAATAATGGTGCGGGTTGCCATAGTTACTGCGCCGGTTGTTGAGGTTGTGGGGCAAACGGTGTCTTGATCGAAAGCTTGTAGAATTTGCCCTTAAAGTCGAGTGCAAGGCCCTTCACGGTGATGCCGAACAGGTCCTGCAGTTCGTTCTCGTAGGTGAACGCGGCAAAATACGCGCCGGTGATGCTCGGCAGTTCCAGATCGCTCTTCTGAAGCACCGTGCGTATATGCGAACACTTGTATTCTTTATCGAACGTGTAGGTTACTTCGTACACGTCCTTTGCGGCGCAGCTGATCTGAACAAGACGCCATCCGTCTTTGCTCATCTGCGTCGCTTTTTCGACAATCTGGGACTTATCCACCACGGCCATGGATTGTTCTTCACGGTGTACCATCATGCGCTCGCTTTCATCGCCTTGAGGGCTCCGGCTTTCTTTTCCAGCACGCCGAGCGCCGCGACAACGCCGTCGATAATGGCCTCGGGCCTCACCGCGCACCCGGGAATGTAGATGTCGACCGGTATGGTGGTGTCCACGCCGCCCTTTACGTTATAGCATTCGCGGAATATCCCGCCGCTCGTGGCGCAGATCCCGATTGCCGCCACCACTTTGGGATCGGGCATCTGGTTATAAATGTTGCGCACGACTTCGACATTCTGCTCATTTATGGTGCCGGTAATCAGGAAAACATCCGCATGCTTCGGGTTGCCGGTATTGATGATGCCGAAGCGTTCGATGTCGTACAGCGGCGTAAGGCACGCAAGCACTTCGATGTCGCAGCCGTTGCAGCTCGATCCATCGTAGTGAATGATCCACGGAGATTTCTTAAGAAAACTCATTTTCCCCTCATTTGACCAGGAAGGCGATGACGAAAAGGTTCACGACCCCAAATATTCCGCCCACGATCCAGGAGGATTTCACGGTAAAACGCCATGTGAGCCGGGCGTAGGTATTATCTACCAGGATTTCAATTATATACGCGACAACCACGGCGAAAATTGCGACAACCCAGTTGAACGCGAAAAATAGGTACACGAAACCCATGAGCAGCACGTTTTCGTACCAGTGCGATATCTCGATGATTGCAAGTGCAGAGCCCGAGAACTCGGTCGTCGCTCCCTTGACGAGCTCCTGATGGCCGTGGTGCGAGGTTGAAAGGTCGAACGGAGATTTCCTGAGCTTTATCGTGAGGATAAACAGAAACGCCAGAAATACTCCGGGAAGAAAAACAAAGAGGGGCTTTTGAAAGGCGGCTATATCGCGGACCTGCCAGCTCTTTGTCACCATGAACATGCCGAGCGCGGCAATGATAAGCACCGGCTCGTACGACATCATCTGCAGGAGTTCACGCTCCGCCCCGATGTTCGAATACGGCGAGTTCGGCGAATAGGCGCCGAGCGCGAAAAACACGCCCGCCACGGTAAGGGCGAAAATGGTGAGGAGCAGGTCGCCGCCCGAGAAGAAGAGCGCGCCGGTCACCACGACGAATGCGAGGAAGCAGATCATGTAGAAATTCTGGTAGCTGTTGACCACGACGCCCCGCTTGCCGAAAAGTTTGAGCACGTCGTAGAACGGCTGCAAAAGCGGCGGTCCCACACGCGACTGCATGCGCGCGGTAATGATGCGGTCGGCCCCGGCAAGAAGCCCGCCGATAAAGGGGGCAAGCGCGACCCAGGCAACAACACAGAGAGCCGTTTTCATAGTTTTACCACCGAGAACATGATGACGATAAGCGCGATTGTAATCAGGATGCTTGCAATTGTTAGTTTCTTTTCGCTGAAAAAGCCGGCCAGATAATAGTTGCGCATCGTGGACTGCTGCACCACGCCCATGGCGCCGAGGAACGATCCGTTCTCCCCGGCATTCGCGCCTCCAAGGTATCGCTGGACATAGTTGGATTTTTTCGGGTACACCAGGAAGCTGAGCGGCAGGAGGATCATGAGGCCGAGCAATATCGCCATGATGACGATATTCCCCTGTGTCAAGGTGACGGTGGCATGATAGAGAGAGGATATATACGGTTCCACGATTATCCGCGATACCACCGGAAACAGCGCGGCAATCGCCACGGTGCCGATGGCGAGCAGGCCGAGCGCCGTCCATTCGTCCTTTGCCACGCGCCCCTCCCCTTTCCTGATGTCTCCGGGAACGCTCACGATCTTGCCCATCCACTTTGCCCAGAAAAACAGCGTCGGGGCGCTGCCGTACGCAAGCAGGATTGCGATGATCGGCGTTCCTTTTACATTTACAAAAGATTCGAGGCAGGCCCATTTACTGATGAGCATCCCGAACGGAGCGAGAAACATGCCGAGAATGCCGACGAGCATCACCATGGCGAGCCCGGGGCGGCTCACGATGAGGCCGTCCATGTCTTCTATATCGCGGCTGCCTATCTTGTGCTCAATGGAGCCAACGCCCAGGAAGAGCAGGCCCTTGGAAACGGCGTGGAATATGGTGAGGAATACGGCGGCCCACAGCGTCTCGTAGGTGCCTATGCCTGCGCACGCCACAATGAGCCCGAGGTTGGCGATGGTGGAATAGGCAAGCACCCGTTTCGCGTTGCTCTGAGTGACCGCGATAATTGACGTCATAAGAAACGTGACGCCGCCGATAAGCGCCAGGAAATAACCGGCCCAGGTTCCCTGAAGGACCGGCGCGAACTTGATGATGATGAAAATTCCCGCCTTGACCATCGTGCTCGAATGCAGCAGCGCGGACACCGGCGTCGGCGCCACCATGGCGCCAAGCAACCACGACGAGAACGGCATTTGCGCCGATTTTGCAACGCCGGCAAAGGAAATGAGGACCACCGGGATAAGCACGATCCCGGGTCCGAGCGCGATCACGCGGGAAAGGTCGACCGTATGTTCCGGACAAAACTTGACAAGATAAAGAATTCCCCCGGCGAAACCGAGCCCGCCCAGCAGATTGAGCCCGAGCGCGCGGTAGGCATTGCGCACGGCCTCTTCGGTCTTGGGGTACCCGATGAGAATAAAGGAAGAAAGCGTGGTAATTTCCCAGAAGAAGTACAACCACACCAGGTTGTTTGAAAACACCACGCCGAACATCGCAGAAAGGAAGAAGAACAGAATGAAGAAGAAGCTGCGCTGCCTGTTCTTTATCTCGGGGTGGTGGTGATGATAATCCTTCATGTAGCTGATCGCATACAAGCAGATGAGGCTGCCGATGATGCCGATAATAAGCGCCATGATAATGGAAAAGTTGTCTATGTAAAGCGCGTTTTCAACCGCGGGCACTGCGCCGGTCAGTTCGCAATATGCCATGATTCCCGCCTGAAGAACTATCAAAACGGGGATGTACCATTCCCTGCTCTTGATGCCGATGCATTTGAAAAGCAGGAACAGCGAAAGGACCATTTCACCGGCAAAAAACAGCATGTCGATGTGCGGAAAATCCGCCTTGAAAGACTGATACCCCTGCCCGTTGAACGCGACAGCCGCAAACACGGACCCGGCCGCAATAAGCAGGCAGCTTATGCGCACCAGCGCGTTGCGGAAACCGTTCGGCGGGAGAACGGCAAAGAGCAGGGACACGGCAGCGGGAAACAACAGGAGAAAAAGCAGTATGTTCATCGGCTCCCTCGCGGACAGCCATCCGGGCCGGCTGCAAACTTCTACAGTGGGAAGGCGGCGAACCTGGAGCGCCTCGCTCAAATCAGGACGCCGGAAGCGTTAAAAAAGACATTAAAAATGGAATATGGGCGGAGGTAAGGCAAGGAATATCTGACCGGCATGGAGGCGGTTTAATAAAGCCCGACGTAGTATAAGTTGTATAACGCGCAGCAACATCAAATTACCACATCAAATTACAAATACGATGCGTTTGGATGGCTGTGCCGGGTGACCCCCAAGTGAGTTTATTTGCGAGAATCCGATCTTCGGTTGGGGGGCACCCTCGAAGGGTAGCTGGAAGGTTGGAAACCTGGTTTCGAAATGGAAATGCAACCTAGTGCGTCTTGTCAGATGCGCATGCGTTAGGCAGGACTGGAGGGTGCGCCGAAGCGCAGTGCCGCCTGACCCCGGCCCAAAGGGCCATAGGGGCGGCGCGGCACCGAGGCCTTTCGGCCGAGCCCGGAAGGACGGCCGCCCCCGGGCCTGTAGGGGCAGGTTTGAAACCTGCCCCTACAGGCCCGGGGGAACGCCCATTTCTTTAGGTCAATCCCTTGGTATGACAACTACCTGCACTTCTTTATCGCGTATTCGAACCCTTCAAACGACCGCTTGATGATCTCCTCGCTCACGCAAAACACGATGCGGAAATACCCCGGCGCGCCGAAGCCCGTGCCCGGAACGACGAGCACGAGTTTTTCCCGCAGGACATTGACAAACTCAACATCGTTTCCTCCCGGCGCCTTGGGAAAGAGATAAAATGTTCCGCCCGGGGTGACAAAATCGTATCCCATGTTCCTGAGGTTTCCGCACAACAGGTCACGACGCCGCTTGTACAAATCGACATCCACGCTGATGCCCTGGGTCTTTGCCGCCACACGCTGCATGAGCGCGGGCGCGTTGACGTAGCCGAGGATGCGGTTGCAGAGGATCATGCCGTCGAGAAGATTCCCCACATCATCGGCCTGCGGATGGACCGCGATATACCCGAGCCGCTCGCCCGGGATGGAAAGGTCCTTTGAGTATGAATTTACCACGATGCTGTTCCTGTAGTTTGAAAACAACGGCGGCACCGCGAGTCCGTCGTACACGATTTTCCTGTACGGCTCGTCGCTGATAAGATAAACGGCCCTGCCGGTTTCCGCGCTCTTCCGTTCGAGCATCCGGCCCAATTCCCTGATGGTCTGTTCCGGATACACCTTGCCGGTGGGATTGTTGGGCGAATTGATGAGTACGGCTGCGGTCTTCCTGTCAATCGCCTTTTCCAGGGCGGGAATGTCGAGATTGAAGTCGTCTTTGGTCTTTACCAGCACCATTGCTCCGCCGTGATTGCGTATGTAGAAATTGTATTCCACAAAATAGGGCACGTTCACCAGAACGGCGTCGCCCGGGTTCAGAATCGACTTGAGCGCCACATTGAGACCTCCGCCCGCGCCGCACGTCATGATGACATTGTTCTCGCCGGTGGCAACACCTTGCTCCCTGGACACAAATGCGGCAACGCTCTGCCGCGTCTCGAAGAATCCGGCGTTCGCCATATACCCGTGTTTGAGCGGAATCTTCTGATTTACAATATCAACAAGCGTCTTCTGAAACAGCGCAGGCGGCTCCAGGTCCGGATTCCCCAGAGTAAAGTCGCAGACGTTGTTCTCGCCGTGTTGTTTCTTGAGCTGGGCGCCCAGCTCGAACATCTTTCTGATGAACGACGAGTTGGCCATGGTTTCTTTGATGTGTGCTGCGACCGCCATTCAAGGCTCCCTTCGTGCGAAAGAGGATTAGTCGTTGATCCGCTGCGTTTTGACCCGAGATACCTACGTCATCTCCGGCGCCATATCTACCGTCACTCAAAGTCCTCACTGCCGCCCCGCCTGAACCGTTTTTTCTCCGCGTGCAGCCGTTTGCTCCGGACGCGGCGGACCCGCGATGCGTGCGTCGGCCTTGTTGTCCTGCGTTTTTTGGGTTCTTCGAGGGCTTTGCGGATCAGCGCCACCAGCCGGTCAATTGCGTCGCTGCGGTTGCGCTCCTGGGTGCGGAACCGGCTTGCCGAGATGATCACCTCGCCGTCCGACGTGGCGCGCGCACCCGCGATGGCGTGCAGGCGGCGCTTGACGTGATCCGGAAGCGAGGGCGACGCCGCGGCATTGAACCTGAGCTGCGCGGCCGTGGAGACCTTGTTCACGTTCTGCCCGCCCGGTCCGCCGGACCGGACAAACGAAAACGACAGTTCCCGTTCGTCTATGCTGCACCGTGGCGTAATTTCGATCATGGCTTCCTGCAAAGGCGCCCGCGCCTCTCCGCCGGATCACCTGCAAAAAAAGGTTTCCTTCACCGGTTCCAAACGTGGCCGATGCGGCGGGTTCCTTTACCACCGATACAGCACGACCGCACCGTAGCTCCCGTTGTCCGCAACGGGAACCACCTGAACGTTTCTTATTTTGCTTCTCGTAAAAACCAGATTGCTCACAACGCCGATGGCCGCGCCGGCAAGAACGTCCAGGGGATAGTGCTCGTTTGACTCGATGCGGCTCCATCCCACTAGCGCCGCCGCCCCGTATGCCGGAATCCCGTAGGCGGTTCCGTACCGTATGTCAAGAAAGGCGGCCCCGCACACGGCAGCCGACGTATGCGCCGATGGAAACGATTGTGTGCCGCCGTCGGGGCGCGTTTCTTGTACCGAGTACTTGAGTCCATAGGTTACGGCAAGCGTACTTGCCAGCGCGGCTGAAAGCTGGACGCATCCTTTCCAGTCTTTGTGCCATGCTGCGATCCCGAGCGCGGCCGCCGGCAGCGCGTACTGGCCGACGTCGCCGGCCGTCTCAAAGTAGTCGGTGGCGCACGCGGGAAAGGCGGCCAAAAACGTGAAAACGATAATCACTGATGATCTTCTCATCGGTAGCTTTCCCGGCCCGAACCTGAGTAGGCGATGTCCTACACCAGGTCCCGGAAGTCCGCGCAGAATTTCTTTCGATCGCAGGCGCCGCAGTGCTTCCCCATCCACACTCCGTCGAATTCCTCCATGATGGCCTCTATGGTCCCCGCCTCGGTCGTCGCGATTCCCATTTCGAAATTACGGCGCGTGTCGCTCTTTGCGCCCATGCCCGCACCCGTGAGGTTCGCGCTGCCCATGTAGGCAAAGCCGCCGTCCACCACCACGCACTTGAAATGCACCCGCGGGCACAGGATTCTTTCCATCCCGTCGATCAGCGATGGATACTTGTCGAAGTCGGCTCGAAAGGCAGGGCCCGGCTCTTTTGCGTGGATGAGACGGATTGCAACGTCGTTCTTCGCCAAATCGGAAAGTTCTTCGAGAAACGGAACCATGCGGCGCTGTTTCGAGACATAGAGATCCTTGAGGTCCGACGTCCCCATCCATATAAAACGCCGGGCCTTGGGAATTTCCTCGAGAATTACCTTGGTGTAAATATCGCGGTCGGTAATGAATTGAACGGTTTGCACGGATACTTCCGGACCGCGGGAACAAGGTGAGAAAGGACCTGCCATTCGTTCCGGCACAGAGGAAGATCCTCACGTGCCGGAATAAAGCTGTTGCGGGAGCGGGTCAGATGCCCATGGTTGAGGCTGAGCCGTATTTTGCGGCCTTTTTCGCCTGCTTCTCCAGCCGTTTTTCCTTGAGCGTTTTTGTCGGCTGTTTCTTGACATCTTTCTTTGTATCCTGGCTGTGCGACATACGCATCACTCCTTTGTTTGAAGGATAAGGGCTCCCGCTTGCGCGGCAGATATGATAATATAAATATAAAAGTTGGAAATGCCTGAGTAAACAATATGGACCGCGCCGGTCGGTATTTGATTGTGCGTGCATGCCCGATCGCCCTGTTCCCGGAGCGCCGTCTCCAAGCGCCGGATCGAATCAATCAACAATTATCACACGACGGGAGATAGCGGCACAGACTCGTTTCATAACGGAGCTTTCGGTCAGTAAAGAACCCCACCGCCGGCGCCATATAACCTGAGCACCTCGCACGCCTTTTTCCGCGAAACTTCGCCTTTCACAACAATTCCCCGACGCCGCAGTTCCCTTTTCCAGCCGGAGTCGGTTGGTCCCTCATCGAACCCGACAATTCTTTCCACATCCTCGCGCCGGGCGCCGAACAATAGTCTCGTTACGCCGGACCACACGAGTGCGCCAGAGCACATTGCGCACGGCTGCGCGGACGATGCAAGCACGTATTTTCCCGACGTCTTTACGCCCAGCCTGCATTCGGCGAGCGCGCGCTGCGCCATCATTATCGCCATGATTTCGGCGTGCGCAACCGAACAGGATTGTGCGACCACGCAGTTGACGCCAACGGAAACAAGCCCGCCCGCGGCCGTAAATATCGCGGCGCCAAACGGCCCGCCGGTTTTCTCTTGGACGTTCTTCTTTGCAAGACGGATGGCGAGAGCCATCATCTTTGCATCGGTATGGTATCCGCCACACGGCAGTTTTTCACCGGAAAGCCATGACGGCATGCGTATGAACAAGCTGGTTCTCATGAGCTGGATAACGGTTGCGCGCCGAAAAAGTCTTTGTAAATCCTGTAGTGGCCGCATTCCCGGTACCCGATCGCCTCAATGGCCCGCGAATCGAAACTGTAAAGAACGGCCGAGGGGAGCGACAGCAGAATGGGAGAATGTGTGGCGATGATGAACTGCGCGTGGCCCCTCACGGCCGTCTCGGAAAGCAAGGAACGCAGGCCGATCTGGCTTGCGGGCGACAGCCCGGTTTCCGGTTCGTCAAGAAAATACAGGCCCTTCACTTTGAAACACGCACGAAAGAACGACAGAATCGACTGGCCGTGGGACTGGCTCACCAGCGATTTCCCGCCGTAGTACTCGAGCAGGCCTGGGTCCGTCTTGGCCCATTCGTCTATGATATGGGCATAGTTGCGGAAAAGATCGGAGCCGAAAAAGCAACCCGGCACCCGGCCGCCGGCCCATTCGACTTCGATGACCTTAAAGAATTCTTTTTCGAACGGGTTGTATTCGCACCTGTCCCTGCCCGTGTCCTCGCCCCAGATATAAATGCCGCATAATCTGGACATCGCATGCATGAGCGTCGACTTTCCCGTGGCGTTTTCGCCGACAAAATACGTGACCGGCGCCGAGAATTCCAGACTGCGTGTATTCTGAAAAATAGACAGACTAAACGGATAGCGGTCTCTTACCGGGTACTTTTCATGGCAAAAGACGACTTTCTTCAGGTACATCGGGGCATCTTTCGTGATTCGGGGCGGCGCTGTAAGGCGGCTAGGAGCAGTATTTCCTGAAGCATTCCTCGGAAAGTTTTGCGCCCTGCTCCGTGAGCAACACGGATTTCGACTTGCTCTTTGGATTGCTGATCAAGCCCTTCTGGAAAAGGCGTTCCATGGTGTCCCATTCCATGCCTTTCTAGGCGCGCACGCCGGCGTCGGAAGAAAAAGAAGTGAGGTGAAGCAGGGCAAGAGCCAGCTCGTCTACCTTTTCTTTGTTGTATTCCATGGGCGGAATCCTTTTCTTGGGTCGGTGTAAAATCCCAACCACGATACGTAGATACTATTTCTCCTCTCTCAAAGCAAGAAAATACTGCGCCGCCGGCTTTGGCGGCCTCGACGATAAGATACATTTTTGCGCTGCGGGAACCTACCGCATCCGGGTGCACGCCGGAACGGATGCGGAGTCACCGGCACAAATGCTTATTCAAGTGAGCGGGAAATGAATTATTTTTAGCGCCATGTTCAATTACGAAAAGAACGAATTCCTTCGCGAAATCTTCTTCAAAACAAATGTCGTGCGAAAACCCATTTCAGGGATTGTGTCCGGATATCATGAGCTTCCGTACATCCTCGTTGCACCCGACGAGTCCAACGAATCCGCTTCAATCGAGATTAACGGCAAGATAAATGTTTCGCCGAAGTTTGTGATCACGCCGAATATGATCGGCGAAACCTTCGGCGACGTGTTTGATCCCGAAACATTCGACAAGGAACTGCAGGGCAGGCTGTTCTCGTTCGCGTACGCCAGCAAGAAGAACGTGAAGATCGAAAACGAGTATTTCAACGTGAAGAATTACGAGGAAAAGCCGGAAGAGCGCCTCAGCAGGCTCAACGACCAGCTCGGCAGCCAGGAAAACATCAGGACGGGCCTCATCTTCGGCCCCCACTTCAAATACTACCCGGTGTCGATAGACCGGTTTATCAACGAAATCGTTGAACGGGAATTCAGAGTGTAGGGTCCCGCGCGATTTTCCGGTCCCGGATGCACGGCATGTGGCTTCTCGGATTCTACAGGTTCTATTTCTCCGTGTGCACAGGAATTGCTTTCTACGCATTCCTGGTTCGGTCGGTCTGGCTGTCGCTTCTGATCGCAATTTCGGCGCGCGGCCTGTGGTATGGAATTGAGCGAAGCATCGACCGGATTTTAGTCGGCAGGGATTTCGAGCGGCACAGGTACCTGTTCAAACAAGAGTTCGGGCCCTATGGAATCCGCCTCGTAAACAAGGCCGAAAAAGACTTCAGGATGCGAAAGAGCCTTGCAGAGGTCTTTGTATCCGATCCTGCAAGGCTCAGGAAAAACGTTGAACAGCTCACCATGATGGACACGTTGTTCCGGGCGGGCATGCGGCCCGACGGAGACGCCTACCTGCTTCACGACTGCAAGCTCAAATACGGGACCCACCGGCTCGACCGGCTGCAAAAATCCGGCACCGCGTGATTATTTTGCAAATGCAGACTCATCCGATTTGTACGACGTGTCTGCGTACACGATTTTTGCGGTCGCGATGAGACTGTCCACGAAAAGCTTGACAACATCGTTCTGCTTCTTGAGCTCGAGCATCTTCTTGATCTGGTCTTTTTCCTGCTCAAAGGGCTGGGGCGGCAGGGCTTCCTCGCCCGTCTTCTTTATGATGTGAAACCCGGCGTCGGTTTGGAACACGTTGCTCACCTCGTCCTGCTTGAGGGAGGTTGCGACCATGTCGAATTCAGGTTTCAGGTCTCCCTTCTTGAACCACCCGATATCCCCGCCCAATTTTGCCGTCGTGGCGTCTTCGGAGTACTTCTTTGCCTCCGCCGCAAAATCCTTGCCGCCCTTGATTTCCGCAAGTACTTTTGCGGCCTTGTCCGAGGCGGCCTTCTTTTGGGCGGGGCTTGCGTCCTTCTTGACGACAAAAAGCACCTGGCTCGCCCTGAAACGCTTCCCCGGGGCAAACCTGGTTTGATTGCTGTCGTAATAATTTTTGCAGTCCTTTACGGTAACGGAATCGGACCGCTTTGCAAGCGACTTGATGAGCGTGTCGATGAGGAGCCCGTCGCGCACCTGGTCCCTCATCTGCTGCCGGGTTTGGCCCATTTTCACGAGCTCGCGGTCGAGGGTTGCGGAGTCGGGGAACTGCTTCTTTATGCCGTCGAGCGTTTGTTCAAGCTTGGCGGGATCGAACGTGAGCTTGCGCTTCCGGGCCTCCTGGAGGGCCACTTCGTTTGCAATGAGCTGCCGCGCGATGTTCTTCTTCACGGTTGGAGGGATGCCTTCCAACGATTTCTGCGGAAAAGCGGCAAGCATCTGCTGCCGGTACATTTCCACTACTTTGTCGATATCGTCTTTCTTTATCCATGTGTCGTTGACGCGTATTGCGGCGTCCTTGGGCCTGTTTTCGTTGGCGCAGCATACAAGCAGCATGAGGAATACGAGGATGCACTTCTTCATAATACACATACCTTTCGGGTTGAAAATTGATAAGATGGAATTTAACTTTTTCGGAATAATCAATATATATCATAGCAGGTTTGAAAATCAGTGAAATGCATTTTGGTCGGCTGAGCCGAAAATATAAACAAGTAAATGCATCTGGATAGCTGTGTCGGGAATATGAATAATGAAATGTTTTTGGATAGCAGTGCCAGGTGACCCCAAAGTGAGTTTACTTGCGAGCATCATAGGAAACCCTCAGCCCGCCCTCTCTACCCCTTCGGGTACTTCCAAGGGTCGCCGGGAGGGCGAGGGAGAAAATAGTGAACGAATATCGTATAGGCACCCGCGAAGTGCCGCTGAGAAGGTGAAATCCGGGATCTGCATCCTGGGCCAGTGGGTAAAACCGATGACAGCCTGAAGCAGATTTCGTTTTCCGGCGTTGACAACGGAGCAGGTTGGCGATATATTGTCCATGGTGCGGTCAGATGGCTTCGGAAGCCTGACCAACCGGAAACACGGTTACCGCAGGGCGGACTCAAAACGATGACCGAAATCCCCCATGCAGGAGGAGAATCATGAAAAAATTGATTGTTCTGTCGATTTTTTGCTTGTCGCAAGCCGCTTTTGCGCTCCAAGCCCCGTTCCTCTACACTGCCGATTCCGCGTCGGACACGACTATTCAGTTGACATGGCGCAACAACAGCACTGCGTATCTGGGCATCGTTGTCCTGAGAAAGACCGCTGCCGCCGGGCAATACGCGGTTGTCGACACTGCGCCGGGAACCGCCACGGCATTTACGGACACGGTCAGGCCGGCGGCGCAAACGACGTATTACTATGCCCTGACTGCCTATTCGCAGACGGAACAGGCGGATACGTCGAATGTGGATTCGGCGAGGCTGACGCCGAAACCTTTTGACGGTATTTTCGTTGCGCCCTCCCAGCTGAATGGTATTTACGACACACTGACCCATGTTTTGCACCTGTACTTTTATGACAGCTCGAATGTGGAATCGGGCTATAGGATCTATAAGTCGTCGAATTTTGGCGCATTCGAGATTATGCGAGATATTCCGTCGCCGATTCCTTCTCAAATGGGGTATATCAATGATTCGGATGCCACCGTCTCTTCCAATTCCTGGTATATGTACTACGTTGTCGCATACAAGGGACAGCAGACCCTTAGTTCCGTTACTGACACCGTGTTCACGTTTGACGTTGATGCAATGAAGAGAAATTCGCCTAAAAAGTGTACGGTCTTGGACCAAATCGGTAGTTTTCCAATCAATTACGGCTCCTGGAGCCTGAAATCCGGTGACACCATAGTCTTGAATGAATCAAATGCGCCTGATTCGATGTTCTCCATCATTGACGTATCAAACCCCAGTCAACCAAGATTCGCGGGGACGGGAAAATCCGGAGCAGCGGTTATTTTCTACTACTCTCCTGCCCGACAGCTCTCTGCTTACACCAAAGGCGAATACGTTTTCAACCCAACCGGAGATTCCCTTTCGTGCTACAAGTATCAATCTGGAGCGATGCAAAATTTGAGCACAATCAATGTGGGTGAAACGGTCTTAACCCCTTGCGGATTCTTGTCGGATAGTGTATTGGTTGTTCCAACTTTTACAGAGTCTCTTACCACTGCCGGCAGGTTTTCAAACGGCACTTCTTATTCATCGGCAGCTGAGATCCTATTCAAGAACGGTATTCTTACATATTCTGAAGAAGAATTCGTTTATGAGAATAGTTGCAGTAACCTTAGTCAAACTATATGTGGCTACAGTAATAGTCCCACTCTAGCAAGCGGCGTGCTATGTCAGGGAAGACTATTTACGGGTATTCCGGGGTATATGGGGTTGCTTCGATCCATGGCGGTCTTCGATTTCACTTATCAAGTTCCATCCAAAACGGTTTTCTCCGCCGACGTGTCAAGTTTAACTTTCTTTGATATTCAACTGGCAGGTAACGGCGTGTGGCTTGACGCACCGGCATTGACAGCCGATTCTTCTTGGATTCGAAGCTACTCTCACGCTATTCTGCTCGATACCGTCAAGAACCTTGTCTTCGCCTTATCCGACTCCGAACTCTCGGTCTACAACTGCCAGATCGTCAGCGGAATCTCGCATCCCGTTTCCTCGACGCATCTTACTGCACAAATCCTTCGTGTCGGCAAAGGAGCGAACGGTTCTGCCTCTCTTATCTTCCTTCCCCGCCACACCCAGCCCGCCTCAGTCTCAATCTTCGACCTGTCCGGAAGGCGTATCGCGCGCATGGAAGGAATTCAGGGCGAAACAGTGGCCTGGCCGCATCAGAACAGGACAGGAGTGTACATTCTACGGGCAGTAATCGACGGCAACGCCGTCGCGGCAAAAGTTATCCTGAACAAATGAGAAGAACATGAAGTTGGTTTTCCGCGCCAGGGCGGACGGCAGAGTGCGCTGGAGCGCAGGGCTGCCTGACCGCGCCGCCAGGCATCGCGGCAGGCAGCACCGAGGCCTTGGCCGAGCTCGTACGGAGGCCCGCCGTCCCTTGTGGGGACGGGGCGCCCAGATTTTCTTCTCAGGTAATTCTTCTTAGGTAATTGAAGAGAAAAAGAAGTGAAGCATGTAGTTATGCAAGGTCCGAATCCTCCACCCAGTTCTTCTTGTTCGCCACCCTCAGAAACGCCTCTACGACATCCGGATCGAATTCCGCGTTACTGCCGTCCTTGAGTCGTTTTACGGCCTCTTTCTTGCCGAGGCTGTTGCGGTAGGGCCGGTTGGAGGTCATGGCCTCAAACGCATCGGCTACGCGGATGATGCGCGCGCCGAAAGGGATCATTTCTCCCTTGAGACCGTCGGGGTAGCCGGTGCCGTCGAAATTCTCGTGGTGATAGAGGATCAACTTGTACAGGTCCTGGAGGAACGGAACATCCTTGACGATATTTGCGCCGAGCGAAGAGTGGGTCTTCATGATGCCGTTGAATTCCTCGTAGGTGAGCGACCCGTGTTTGTTGAGAATGTAACCGGGAATTCCGATTTTGCCGATGTCGTGCAGGAGGCCTGCGTCGCGGATGCTGTTTGCTTTCCTGCTGTCAACGCCCATCTCGCGCGCAATTTCTTCGGCGATGTTCATCACGTTTTCCGAATGCCCGTGCGTATAGGTGTCTTTTGCGTCAACCGCGATGGCAAGCGCCTTTATGGTGCGGATGTAGTTCTCTTTCATGTCGTTGTAGAGCTTTGAGTTGGTGAGCGCGATGCGGGTCTGGCTCACGATGCTCGACAAAAGCGTGAGCTGTTCATGGCTGCTCTGCAGGTCCTTCATTGCCCCAAAGTAAAGCCCGCCGTAGTCGAACGCCTCTCCCACGATCGGAACGGCGTACCTGAACGACAGCGGCAGGATGATGTTGGGAGCGAATTCCAGGGGCGGCATGATCTGGCGGAACGTGACCCGCTTCTGCTGGACCCTGCTGTGCGTGGCGCGGTTGTATTCCAGGATGACTTCGGCGCATATCTTGTCGGCGTCTTCCTGCCTGAGCGCGCCCCGCGACCAGTAGAGGAACTCGTGGTTGCGCTTCTGGACAATAAGGCACGCAATGACGTCTATGGGAAAATGCTTCTGCACCGTGGCAAACAGGCACCGGATGACATCGTTTTCGTCAACAAGCCCCATGAGCTGTTCGGAATAGGTGCTGATGAGCGACAGCTCGTCGAGCTTCTGCCTTATTGACGAAAGCAAGTTGGCGTTGTTGATGGCGATGCTCGCCTGTGCCGCGAGCATGTTGATGAGATTGAGCTCAACCATGGAAAACTGCTCTTTGGTCGTGCCGCGGTTGAGATTGATGACGCCGATGACTTCCTCCGACACCTTGAGCGGCACCGAAAGCGATGAGCCGATGTCCTGCCTGGTGAGAGAAATGGAAACGTCGGGCAGTTTTTCCGCGTCGGAAATCAGCAGGGAGCGGCCGTTCTTGAGCACCCACTTCGAAATGGCCCACTCGTCCGTTTTGTCAATTGACGACCGTACCTGCTCCAGCTGAATGCCTTTCTGGCGCACGATCACGAGTTCGTTGGTGTCCTTCGACACGAGCTGGATGGAACCGCTTTCGGCCTTCGACACGCTCAGGCAATAGTGAAACGTCACATCGAGAAGTTCTTCAATGTCGTGCGTGCTGGTGAGCTTGTGTGTTATCTCGTGCAGTGAAACAAGCTGGGACAGAAGCGTGTTTTCCCGCACCAGCTTGGTGGTCTGCAGGGCCCGCGTCACCTTCTGCTGAAGCACGTCGAGTTCAAACGGCTTGACAATGTAGTCGAACGCGCCGCTCTGGATGGCCTCGATTGCCGTATTGATGTCCGGATGGGCCGTCGTCACGATGACCGGAACGCTGGTGCCGTTCTTCCTTGTTTTGCTGAGAAACTGAATTCCGTCCATCACCGGCATGTGGATATCGAGGATCACGAGGTGCGGACGGAGCTCGTCGAACAGCTCAACGGCCTGCAGGCCGTTGAATGCCAGGACCGTTTTATAGCCGAGCCCCGAAAAGAACTTGGAGAGCGCGTTGCACAGCGCATGGTCGTCGTCGACGATCAGAATAAGATATTCTTCTCCGGTGTCCATCGAAAACGGCTCTTTTTCCGATTTCTTTCTGTGCAAGAAAGGTGAAGCAGTGCCAAGGCGCGGGCGCCTGCAAACGCCAAAATGATCGGAACGGAAAACGGCTGTTCAATAGTATATCATATTTAACGGCGATAAGTCACGCTTAATTGATAGGTAGGGGCAAGCTCATGAGTAAGGTATGCGAAATCGAACCCAAGCTGTCTCTTGAGCAAGGCAACCCCGCATCCGAACGTCCATGCGTTCACCATGCTGTGGCCGACGCGCACGGCAAACACGTCCATAATCCGGTACTCGAGCCCCATATTGCCGCTGAGCAAAAACCACCAGGGGTCGGAGCCGATCGAGGCCGTTTCCGGCGTGCTTTGGGGGACCGGGAGACTTTGATCCTGGACGCTTGTGTCTCCTCCTCCGAAAACAGAAGAAGAGTTTATGGAATTCGCACCCTGGTTGGACAGCATGTCAAGCGTCTTGTACTGGACCTTTATGTGTCCGTAAATGTAAGGAATGTCCTTCTGCCAGCCGATGCCGAAAAACAGATGCGGATAAGCCTTTTCGGAGTAGGCGGCACTCCATCGGGTATACTGCGACGTGATATTTTCACACAGGAGCCCCAGGCGCAGGTCGGGGCGGGGGAAATTGAGCACGAGACCCCCGTCCAGGCCCATGCCGTATCCCTTGTATTCCCCGAACGGAAGGCAGTGCCGCATGGCATTGAGCCCTGCCCCCAACCCTAGCTCGAACCGGCGGTTGACGGCGAATTTCCGGCCGTAGGCAGCATGGAACAGGACAATCGACTCGGTTGAATACGTGAGCCTGGTGGGATCGTAGATTGGTCCGTCGGGCCCGATTTCAAGGTCCTGGGTGCCGGCAATTCCTGGATCGTAAAGGTAGTTCAGCGAAACCGCAAACCCGGAAACGCGGTCGATAACGCCTGCATAGGAAAGATTCGAAGTGGAAAACACACCCTGGTACCAGGAAGCATAGGCAAGAGAAATGTCGTTTACAGAATCAAAAGGTATGACGCCGGCATTGGACTCCGACGCGCCGTCCCGTGCAAAGACGATGTCCGATCCGCCGACCGCAGCCTCGCGCGGGAGAACAAATATCTCCCTCGTATTGTCCGAATAGTAATTCCAATCCGCTGCACACACGCGCGCAACCGGAAGAAGCAAATACAAAATCAACTTTAACGCTAAACGGTCGCGCTTCATACGATGTTTACGGATAACCAATGGGAAATATTTTCATTCCCCGGGAGAAAATGGACTTCCCCACTTCTTCCCGGCGTTCCATGAAAGGATGCGCATTAAAATAGTTCATTGGGTGCGGAACATGGGCCAGTTCTTGGACTCGCGCGGCGCTTTGAAAACGGTTGGAAACAAAAAAGTCAAAGTTCTTGATTGAACCGGACCGCTTTTCTATTTTTATGCATCACGGGCGTATGGCTCAGCTGGTTAAAGCGCTGCGTTCACATCGCAGAGATCCCTGGTTCGAATCCAGGTGCGCCCAGGTTTTCCGTATGCCGATACCGGCCCGTCTCCTGCAGTCTCTAATTGACCGATAATAATTCTATGGGACCTTTTCCTTTTGCCCCGGCTTGTGCGCTCGCAACCAGTTGCTTCCTGTATGTCAATGCTGCAGGGGCTTCCCCATGCTTAAACATCGAATCGCCCGTCGAAGGGGCCGTCGTTTCCTCTCCCGTGTGCACCGTGGCCGTTTCAGCATGCGACCAGATAAGCTCGGTAAATTTCGTGGCCCATTTTGGTTCTCCCGATGTCAAAGGCGACACGGTGCTCCTGCTCGGCCACATCATCCACCCGCCGTTCAGGCTGCTGTGGAACACCAGCGAGATCCCCAATCAGCTTTATAGAGGCATGTCTTTTTCGGCCGTTGCAACGCTGCGGACCGGTGAGCGGCAGTCGCAATGGGTGGGCGGCGTCTTTATCGCCAACAAGCCGTTCGCCTCCCCGGTCGCATCCATTCCCTTTGCCGCGAATACCGGATTCCCCTTGTTTTCGCGGGCTATTTCAAGCGGACGCACCCCGATTGAGGTAAAGGTTTCAGCCTGCCGGACCCGGGACGGGGTGAAGTTCTTCGCTGTGGTTGCCGCGCCCGCAGTCTTCAGCAGCGCAGGAAAAGAAAGGCTGCGCGAAGCGGGAATGGAAATCTGCATTGATCCCGGTCTCTCGAGGAAACCCTATCCTCCGTACGATGCGTTCTCCCTCGCCATTCCCCTGGAAGGCGCCCCGTTTAAGACGCGGTACCGTCCGGTATCGGGCCCCAACGGCTCCTTTGACGTAACCGCCAGCAAAGAGGCGTGCACGTGCGTATACGAAATCAACAAGAAAGACGACAAGGGATTCGATATTACCGCCACCGTCCCCGCGTCCCTGTTCGGTCCCCAGATCCCGGATTCGTTCGGTTGCAACGTTATTGTGCGGCTGCCGGGCGACAGCAACCAGGCCGTGAGGGTTTCGTGGACCGACGCGCCGCCGGGAATGACGTTCAGCCCGTTTTACTGGGGAACCGTGCTGGTGCTGCCGCGGCCGCTCTCCGGCGCACCCCGCGTGCTGTGGCTCCTGAGTTTCGGGGCCGGCCTGGTTCTTGCCCTTCTCACCGGAACGATATTCCTCCTGTTTCGCAAGCGCTCGGTGTCAATTGAAAAATTCGAGCAGTCGGAGGAAGAAAAAGAATTGTCCGACCAGATATACCAGTTCATCGACGAATCGGTCACCAGAAACGACCTCACACTTCACTGGGTGGCTGAGAAACTTGGGCTCGCGCCCAGGAAAGTGGAAAGCGTCATTCGAAAACACAAGGGGAAAACTTTCAGAGACTTCATAATGTTTCTTCGTATCGAAATTGCCAGGGAACGGTTGCGCTCTTCCCACTCGAGCGAGCCATCGATTGCCGAATCGTGTGGATTCAAGACGGTGGGCGAGATGAAGAAGTTCTTTGCGAAATTCTACCGTACCACGCCGGCCAAATTCCGTAAAGAAAACCAGGTGGCCTAGCTACTCAACGCGCTGCTTTTTCGGCAGCGCTCCCTTTTTCGAAAAATAAAGCGCTTTCTGAATTTCGAGGTCCAGCTGGTTCTTGTCGTACGGTTTTGTAAACCACTTCCAGATTTTCATTTCTTCAACGCTTTTCTGCTCCGCTGGATATCCGGACACGACGACAACGATGAGCGAGGGCTTTATGGCGCGCAGCCTGTTGATTGCCTGATGTGGATCGTCTCTCCCGAGCTTCCAGTCCATAATAAGAACTTCGCATTCCTCCATATGTTTTTCAAGCTCCCGCGCCCCTTCATCGATCGTTGAAGATTCGCAGACGGAGTACTTGAATTCCTTCATGAAGAACCGCAGAATGCCGCGGATCTTGGGGTCGTCGTCAAGCAACAGCACCATGGTGGGCTTCCGGTTGAGCATCACCACCGTGGTGTCGTGATCCACTTCGCCCCCTTCACTTTCGGGAATCTCCATCCTGAACGTTGTGCTCCGGGAATCCGTTTTTTCAACCAGAATCCTGCCGTTGTGCAAGGACACTATTCTCTGGACAAGAGCGAGTCCAAGGCCGGTGCCTTTGCCCGGCTTCTTGGTTGTGAAGAACGGATCAAACACTTTCTCCACTATCTCGTGCGGGATGCCCGTCCCCGTGTCGATGAACCGGATTATCGCCGTGCCGATTTTCCCTTCCGGGCGGTCGGCGAAGCATTCGATGGTGATGGTCCCGCCCTCGGGCATGGCGTCGCGCGAATTGCCGAACAGGTTTTGAAAGATCCGTTTGAAATAGTCGGTGTCGCCCTGGATCCACAAGGGTTCGTCGGGCATATTGAGAACGATTTCAAACCGGGAACCCAGTTGGCCGCCGTACAATGGGATGACTTTGTCGAAAAAGTCCTGCAGGTGGATCGGCTTGTAGTCAAGGAGGTTTTTCTTTCCGAGCGCCAAAAGTTCCGCTATGAGGATCTTCGCCTCTACCAGGGTTTCTGTAATTATTTCCATCTGCTTTTTGGTTTCGTTCTCGCGGGTGTCCTTTTCGACGAGCGCCGTGATGTCGCCCACGGTCTGGAGAATGTTGTTGAAATCGTGCGCCATGCCGCTCGCCAGCGTGCCCAGCGATTCCATTTTCTGGTACTGGTGCAGCCGGTTCACCATTTCTTCGCGCTGGGAAAGCGCGAGTTCGCGATCGCTCACGTCGGTCATGATGCCCTCGTATACGACCTCTTTTCCGTCCTCTTCGCGCGGCTGCAGCAAGCAATCGACGAACTTGGTCCGGCCATGGAAGTCCTTGACCTGAATGGTGTCCTTGTACTCTGTCTTATCAAGTTTCAGGGCCTCCGGTTTGACAATGAAATCGAATATGCTCCTGCCGGGAATCACCTTTGCGGGCAGGGCGAGCAGTGCGTACGATGTGTTGTTTGCCCACTGGAAACGCCCCTTCTCGTCGAGGGTGAACAGCATTTCGGGAAGCCGGTGCACCAGGTTCTGGTACCGCAGTTCCGACGTGATTACCTTGTTGATGGTGGCATAATTCTTTCGCGAAATGACGCCGGCCACTGCGGAAACGATGAGAAGCAGGAGTACGCGTATTGTCATATCGGAAAACCACGAATCGGGCGGCATGGCCTTGGTGTTGAGCGCGAACACGCAATAGGCAATGTAACAGGCCCCCGACATGACGCCGCTGAATAGGGAAAGGCTCAGCTTGTTGTGAAGCGCGGTGAAAATAATTGCGATAAAGTACACGCAAAAAAGCGAGCTCCGGAACGGCAGGGAAGGCATCCCCATGAGCGAGTAGGCCCACAGGGCTGTTGTCATGACTCCCACGTCGAGCGCGACAAGGATAAAAGAGGAGTAGGTGCGGAGCCGTGCTTTGCTGTAACGGGAAAGGTAAAAACCGCTGTAGCCGAGCAGCACAAGCACGGCGCCCATTTGCACCGTAAAGGCATGTACCGACAGCTCGTCGAGCGAGTAGCAGAAGAAAGCGAGAAATGAATAGCCGATGGCGATGCCGAGCCGGATCCACGAACTCCACCGTTCGGATTCTATCTCGGCCATCAGAATCGTCTGGGTTTTCCCGAGGAAATTTTTCTGTGTCTCTATGGCCATGCGTTAACTCTAAAGCTTGCAGGCCGCATCCCCTGTTGTGAAGGACGGGCTCTCCGCCGGAAACGGCGGGAACAATCAAGTATATTAGTCGCCTTAAGATATCCGGTATTTCGCCGTGCACAATTTTACCATCATCCGACCGGTAATTCCACAGATTTCTTTCCACACACAGCTGCCGGTTGATGCAAGAGAGACGGCCACCGCATTCGTCACTCATTCGCTTCTTCAAGAGACCCTATGCCGTTTCGAGCACTCGTCATAAACCCTTGGGTCACCGATTTCAAACTCTACGATGAATGGATGCATCCGATAGGTCTGTATTTCCTCATCGCCATGCTCAGACAAAACGGTGCGGCCGTCCGTTACATCAACTGCCTTGGCCGGCAACAGGGTTGCGCGGCAAAGCCGCATGGCACGGGAGCGTTCGAGTCCAGGCCTTTTCCCAAGCCGCCGCTTTACAGGGAGTTAAAGCGGGTTTACAAATTGTACGGCATTGCAGAAGAAACGCTTCTGCAGCGACTTCTTTCCCTGCCCGCACCCGACGCCGTGTTCGTAGGCAGTTCCATGACTTACTGGCTGCCGGGCCTGCAGGAAACCGTGCGCGTCCTCGGCCGCGTTTTTCCGGGCACGCCGGTTGTCGCCGGCGGGACATCGGCCATGCTGATGCCGCTCGCGGTAAAAGCTGCGCTTCCCGGCGCACACGTCTTTGCGGGGAGCATGTTTGATCAGGCCGCGATCCGTAACTCGGCCATTCCCCATTTCGCGTCACTGAGGGCGCTTGCGCCGGAGGGCTCCCTGCTGCCGGCGCTCGAACTTTTGACGCATGCGTTTCACGGACCGGCGCTGGCGTCGCTCGGATGCCCCCTGCGCTGTTCCTATTGCGCGTCCGGGTTCTTGCACCCGGGGTACGCCCGGCGGCCGATTGACGTTGTCGTAAAGGAACTGGCCTCTCTGCAGGACCGGTTCGGCGTGACGAACTTCGCCTGGTACGACGACGCGCTCTTGTACAACCAGGGAGAGCATTTCCTTTCACTCGCGGCCGCGCTTGCGTCTGCGGGCGTTCGCGCGACGTTTCACGCGCCTAACGGCCTTCACGTGCGCTGGTTAACGAGGCGCGTTCTTGACACCATGCGAAACAGCGGATTTGCAACCGTGCGTTTCGGCTACGAGACCGGCCATGCCGAGTTTTCGAGCGATACCGGCGCCAAGGTCACACGAAAGGAACTTGCGCAAAAAACCGCGCTTGCGCGAGAGGCGGGGTTTGCCGGGACGAGCATCGGGGTTTATGTGATGGCCGGCCTTGCCGGTCAGACCCCGCAGCAGGTGGCCGAGGAACTGCAATTTGTTGCCTCCCTTTCTGTAAAGGCAAAGCCCGTCTTTGTGTCACCGGTTCCCGCGACGCCTCTTTTTGAGCGGTATGTCCGGACGTTTCCGCAGCTCGAACGAACTCCGTTGTTTCATAACGATTCGTTCTTCATCACGCAACTCCCGGGCTGGGATTCGAACGCGGTGCAGAGCATCATGGACCTGGCGAAGGCATGCAACGCCGGGATTGCGTGATTACGACAAGCCCGCGCCTTAATACGACACGGGATCAATTATTTTCTGCACAAAGGACGGCCCGGCACTTTATCCTTTAGCAAAAGACCGTAAACCCGGGCGCATACCCGGCCCCTGTACATCACCCGGGACCATACTGCATTTCGGCTGGGCCAATGAAAATGTCCAGAATCCTTCTTTATGCCCTGTGGTTTCAAATCGCGTTTCCCGCAAGCATCCTTGCTGCGAGCGCGCCGGCACGCGTCCCGACGTTCGATTACGCATTTGTAGAAACGCAAATGAAGATGGGAGCGGCCAATCATGTGGAATTCCAGCTCCTGTCCGATACGCCCGTGGTGTACCGCGCCTGGGGCGTGTGGAACCTGCCCCATCCCGCACCGGAGGTGGCCGCGGTCGCCCTGGATTTCAACCGCTATCCCACCATCTTCCGGTATGTCTATCAGTGCAGCAGGATTTCCGAGACAAAGAAACGCGTGCGCGGCCTGGGCACGTGGTATGTGGAAGGCAGGGCCGCCATTGCGCGCGTGTGGAGCATCGGCACGGTGGACACGATCTCCTGGACCGACTCGGCCCACCTGCGTTTCTTTGCAAGTCAGAATGAAGACCAGAGGCTCGAAGCAAAATGGGCGCGGCAGCTGCCGGGATGGTTGAACTACCGGACCCACGGAGTCCGTCTCGCCGCGTTTGTCGCCCCGAGCGGCCGCGATTCTTGCCAAGTGGGAATTGTTGCCCAGGGCTGGGTCTGGCAGCCTATGCCGCAGTGGCTGGTCCGGCTGGCCACCGGCATTATCCTTCCGCAACTTTTGGACGACCTTGACAACGAAGTTGTGCGGCGGGCGCGTGAAAAGAAGCCTGCGGAGCCGCCGTGGTATAAGAAATGGTATCACGCCATCAAAGGATTCTTCTGATCACGATCCCGGCGAGTGCCACGCCGGAGAAAGGGAACCGTATGGAAGCAACAATCGTCATTACCCTGTCGGGAGGGAAAAAGGTGAACGCGCAGGTCAGGGAATTCACCGTTGCAACAGACCAGCCCGAGGCAGACGGCGGACAGAACACGGCGCTGTCGCCGTTCGAACTTTTCCTTGCGTCGATTGGGACATGCGCCGGTTTCTACGTTCTCTCGTTTTGCCAGGCGCGGTCCATTCCCACCGACGGCATCCGACTCACGCAAACCATGGTGCGCAATGAAACGTCGCATGGCGTGGAAAAGATCGACATCGGCATCCGGCTTCCGCCCGATTTTCCGGAAAAATACAAGGACGCCGTGGTACGGGCTGCGGAATCCTGTACCGTCAAGAAGCACCTGTCCAGCCCGCCGGAGATTGTGGTACACACGCTGCGCGGGGCATCCGGGGAGCAATACATAAAGCCCTCCGCGCCAAAGAGAGGCTGAGTTCGACGGCGGAGGGCCTCAAGCCATGCGGTTCTCGCGGGAATCCCGGATTGCCTTCACGTGCCGCGCGCGGACGCGCTCAAGGAATTCGATAAACGCCGGATCCCGGTAATCGGGAAAGGTCCAGGAAAAATAACGGTACATCCCCTTGCGGTAGTGGAGGGTGACTTCCGCAAATATTCCGTGAGACAGATAGATGCGGTGAAAGAAATCCTTGGTACTCGCCAGCACCAGCTTGTCATTTGCGAGGTAGCCGGGGTCCAGGTTGATGGTGCGTCTGCCGGACGCAGCATACTGCCGTTCGAGGTTGTTGGTGAAGACCTTGATTTCTGCGAGTGATTCCCGGACAACCGGTGTTTGGAACGTCAGGTATGTCTTCGTAAGGTGCGTGCCCATTTCGCTCTCATAGTAGTCGGTAAAACCGAAGCGGATGGGGCCATACGAATTGTCCACGGGGCCGAACCTTCCGGTAAGCGCCGCGCTCGCTTCATCCGCCCGGACATCAGGCCGAGAGGTCATTGCCACAAAAAGCTTCACCGGATCCGGAACGGTTGCCGTGCCCACGCTCGCTCCTTTCGCCCCTGCATACCCGTGCGTCCGTCGTTTTCAGGAACTCGGATTCTCCCGCCGCCAATCCATGGTAAAATAAATAGGGGCGAATTTCGAAATCACAATGCGATTACGTTTCCCTGGATGCGGTGCAAATACGATTTTGTAGTACCGACGTTTAGCAAGCGGGAGTGTGCATGCGGTTTGTTTTGACTTGCAAGAAAAAGGACAGCCACCTTATCTTTTACCTGAGCGGTGACCTCACCTACGAAGGCTCCTGCACACTTAAAGAAGCTTTCGGCGAGGCAATCGGACGCGGCGAAAAGCGGCTCGTTCTCAATCTGGAGGGCCTCAAGATCATTGCGAGTTACTCTTTGTCAACAATCCTCAAGCTTTCCTATCTTGCCAAGAAGAACCACGCGACACTCGCCATTGTCTGTCCTGAGGGAAATGTCTGGGACGTCTTCTACGTCCTGGAAATCGGGAAAGTGATACCCCTGTTTTCGTCGGAAGAAGATTTCTGGAAATCTGCGAAACCTGATGCAGCTGCGGCCGCAGTCTGATTGAGTTTCTTACGTCGGGACACATTGGGCTGCGGTCGGTTTCCGGGAATGCGGTCGCGCATTGTGCAGTAACCGTGCAACAAATGCAGACGGGAAGCCAAAGGGAAGTTTGCTCCAGACTCACCGGAAAAGCCGAGTTTGCCGGCCTACTATTACCTTGACTTCACTTCGCACCAGACGTACTTTAATTTCACAAAAATTGCGCGTCGCGCTGTCGGGTGCGCACGCGGTGTGCGCAAAAGCTTTCGCCCTTTCCTTGACAATTTCAAAGGACATAGGTATTGTTTCGGTCACTTGGCTTTCGCGGCGGGATTCATCCTCCAAGGGACAGGAGCCCCGCGGCGAATTCACCCATTGAAACGCTTCCTCCGCCCGCCAGAGTCATTATTCCGGTACTTCAGCATGCAGGGCCCGCCGCACACATCCTGGTGAAACGCGGGGACAAGGTGCGGATGGGGCAACTTATCGCGGAGCCTTCCACGCCCGATTCCGCTGCTGTTCACTCCTCGGTTTCCGGCACGGTTCTTTCGGTCTCAGGATTTCCTCACCCGTCAGGCGAGCGCGTGCTTGCAGCGGAAATAGAAAATGACGGCCGCGACCTGGCCGCCGAAACCACCGGCATGGAAAAGGAATGGGGCGAAGCCTCTTCCCAGGAAATCGTGCGGAGGATTTCCGCATGCGGGATAGTGGGCATGGGCGGCGCGGGAATACCCGCACACCTCAAACTTTCGCCGCCCGCAGACAAGCCTATCGACGTATTCATCGTCAATTGCACCGAATGCGAACCGCTCGTTTCCGCAGATTTCGTTCTTATCAAGCATCATGCCGTAGAAATCCTTGCCGGCGCCCGCATCATTCAAAAGATTCTGGGCGCAAAGAAGGCACTTGTCGCGGTAGACAGCGCAGCAGGCGAAGCCGTGACAGCGCTGTCCGCCCTACTCAAAGACCGGGAATTCCGCGATCTTTCACTCGTTTCATTACGGCCGAAATATCCCCAAAGCGCTGAAAAGATCCTCGTTAAAACGCTCACAAAGCGCGAAATTCCCTCGTGTGGAAGAGCGGCCGACGCCGGCTGCGTGGTGCACAATGCCGCCACCGTCCGCGCCATCGCGCAGGCCGTGCTGGCCGGGACCCCGTTGTACCAGCGCGTACTCACCGCGGGCGGGCCGTGCGTTGCGACGCCAAAAAACCTGCTCGTACGCATCGGAACGCCGGTGCGCGACGTCCTTGAAAGGTGCGGCGCGGACATGAAGCGCGCAACGAAAATAATCATGGGAGGTCCCATGCGCGGCAACGCCCAGGCGGATCTCGAAACGCCGGTGATCAAGACCACCTACGGGGTTTTCGCATACGACACGCTCGTCCCGGGCGTCAAGCGATACGACTGCATCGGCTGCGGCAGATGCGCGCGGGCGTGTCCGATGCGCCTGTACCCCTCCTACCTGATGCGATTTGTTGACAAAAAGAAAACGGCCGACGTCCGGGAATGGGGCGTTGCCGACTGCATCGAGTGCGGGTCCTGCGCCTACGTGTGCCCGGCGAAAATCAATCTGGTCCATTTCATGAAACTGGGAAAATACCGTCTTGGCGGTCCCGATGCCGGCCGGGCGGAGTGTGAGGGTTTGGCATGAACGAAACCGTTCCGGTAACCGCACAGCCGCTGCTGCACGTGTCCACGCCCCCGCATATCCGGCAAAACGAAAGCGTGCCTACGATCATGCTGTCGGTGATCATCGCGCTCGTTCCCACGCTTGCGGCTTCGGCGGTGTTTTTCGGGGGACGCGCCCTTGCCCTCACCCTGGTGTGCGCGGGAACGTCCGTCGGAACCGAGGCGCTGTTGTGTCTTCTTCTCCGTAAACCTCAGTCGGTTGCCGACCTGAGCGCCGCGGTGTCGGGCCTGCTGCTCGCCTGCACGCTCCCGCCCGGACTTCCTTTCTGGATGGCTGCCGTGGGAGGCGTGTTTGCGATTGCCGTTGTCAAGATGGCATTCGGCGGATTGGGCCACAATCCGGTAAATCCCGCCCTTGCGGCGCGCGCGTTTCTCATGGTGTCGTTTCCGTCCGCGATGTCGGCGTTTAGTGCGCCGGTCCACGGAACCCTGTTCGGGCTCGAAAAAGGGCTCGACGGCGTGTCGGCCGCAACCCCGCTGGTCTACTTCAAGAATGCCATGGCCTCGGGCAATTTCCACCCGCTCGACCTCCAGGACGCCATCGGCAGCCTTGTGCTGGGCAATGTGGGCGGCTGCCTCGGGGCCACATCCGGGCTTGCCATACTCGCCGGAGCGATTTTTCTTTTGTATAGAGGCATTATCAGGTTCAGGACTCCTTTCGCGTTTATCGGCAGTGTGTTTCTCCTGAGCTGGATATTCAACGGCACGGGTGACATTTTCTCCACCGAGGCGTTTATCGTGCCGCTCTATCAGGTGTTCGGCGGCGGCATCATACTCGGCGCGTTCTTCCTTGCGGCCGATCCTGTCTCCACCCCCATGACGCCCTCCGGAAGGCTCTTCTTTGGGGTCGGATGCGGCCTGATCACCTTTCTCATAAGGAAATTCGGCGCCTACCCGGACGGCGTGTGCTGGGCGATCCTGCTGATGAATTTTTGCGTCCCGATCCTCGACCGGTATGGCAGACCGGGGCGTTTTGGCGAAAGGAAGCAACATGCATGACGTGCTGAAATCCGCTGCGGCCATGATGCTCGTTGCAATTCTTGCGGGGCTCTTCATTGTGTTTACACATGCGTCAACGGCCGGAGGAGGCGGGGTAATCCAGCCGTCAGCGCGGAGCGCGGACGCCGCAGTTGGGCCGGATTCGACGGCGCCTGCCCGCCCGGACAGCCCTAAGACGGCCGCGCAGGGGGCCAAATGATCAAGGACGAAGTGGCCCGTGGCATTGCGGCCCAAAATCCCGTGCTCAGGCTCGCACTCGGCCTCTGCCCTGCACTGGCGGTGACCGCCACCATCAACGACGCGCTTGTCATGGGCATGCTGGTGCTGTGCGTTCTTGCAGCGTCAAGTTTTGCCGTTTCCGTCACCAGAAACCTGATTCCTCACCGGGTGAGAATTCCCTGCCACATTCTGATCGTGGCGGCGTTCGCCTCAATGGCCGGCATCCTGCTTTCCGTCCGCGCTCCCCACGCAAGCGCCGCCCTTGGAATCTACGTTCCTCTCATTGCGGTCAATTGCCTCATTCTTGACAGAGCAGAAACATACGCTTCAAAAAATAAAGCCCTGGCTTCCCTGGTCGACGGGATCGGCATGGGGCTGGGGTTCACCGGCGCACTGTTCCTGTGTTCGGTGGTGCGCGAGCTGCTCGGCAGCTTCAGCCTCTTCGGCGTCAAAGTGATTCCCGGCAGCCACCCGCTGCTTGCCCTCACACGTTCCTGCGGCGGGTTCTTCAGCCTGGCGCTCGTGCTCGGGACGCTCAATTTCCTGCGGCAAAGAAAAGAAAAGGCGGATGTGCAATGAACTGGACCGGTATTCTCGAACTGAGCGTTGCATCGATTCTTGTCAACAACATCGTGCTCACGCGCCTTATCGGTGTGTGTCCGCTGTGCGGCACGCATAAAAAACTGTCGGACGCCCTGGGCATGGGGCTGTCGGCAATCGTCGTAATGGGAGTCGCCTCCACGCTTGCGTGGTTCATCAACCGTTATCTTCTCCTCCCCCTGAACATCGAGTACCTGCAAACATTCGTTTTTATCCTGGTTATCATGTCCCTCACGCTGATCGGCGACATGGCGCTCATGAAGCTGGCTCCCGGCGTGTACAAACGGGCGGGAAAATACCTGCCCGCGCTCGCCTCCAACTGCGCCGTTATCGCCGTGGCGCTCGTATCGGCGCAGGCCAATCCCGTTACCCACAAACCATTCTCGCTGGTGGAGGCATTTGTCAATGGCATTGCCACCGGCGCAGGATTCACGCTGGCGCTGGTTCTCATGTCTTCGCTGCAGGAACGCCTCGAATTCGCCGACATTCCACGGCCGCTTAAAGGGCTTCCAGCCGCGTTCCTGGGCGCCGGCCTTCTGTCACTCGCCTTTCTCGGATTTTCCGGCCTTCACTTTTTCCCGGGATTTGGAGGGTAGGCTGTGGCGTTTGCGCTTCCGATGCTCGTTTTGGGTTCTCTCGGCCTTCTGGCCGGCGCGGGGTTCGGCGCGGCATCGAGGAAATTTCATGCGCCTGCGGACGCTAAAGTCAAGAAAATCGCGCTCACACTTCCCGACGCAGATTGCGGCGCATGCGGCTTCGCCACTTGCCGGGAGTTTGCAAATGCAGTGGCCGAAGGCAGGGCATCGCCAACGGGCTGCGTCCCCGGCGGCTCAAAAGCGGCCCACGAAATCGGCGATATCCTCGGCATCGCGGTTACTCCGCCGGACGCGGTGATGGCGGTGGTTCACTGCAACGGAGGACTCAAGGAAGCCTCACAGCGCTGCGTGTACGAGGGCATCCAGGATTGTTGTGCGGCGATCCTGGCAGGCAACGGACAGAAAACCTGCACAAGCGGCTGCCTTGGCCTGGGAAGCTGCGTGGCCGCCTGTCCGTTCGACGCGATCCGCGTGAACGGAAACGGCATTGCGGTTGTAAATCAGGAAGCGTGCACCGGGTGCGGCCAGTGCGTGCGCGCATGCCCCCGTTCCATCATAGAACTCATCCCGCGGGTGCACAAGATCTATCTCGCCTGCGCAAATCACGACCGCGGTTCCCGGGTGAAAAACTATTGCACCGTGGGGTGCACCGCGTGCACGCTGTGCGTCAAGGCAACGCCTTCGGGCGCCATTACCATGGGAGACAACCTGCCCCTGCTCAATTACTTCTCGGACGACAACTTCGTTGTGGCCGCCTACACATGCCCGTCCGGCTGTTTCGCAGATCTTGTCAAGTTCAGGCCCAAAGTCAACATCGACGCAAAATGCACCGGCTGCGGCGACTGCGTCCGTGCGTGCCCCACCGGCGCAATCGCCGGCGAAAAAGGCCTTCGCCACGTTGTCAACAAGGAGAAGTGCATCGGCTGCGGACTGTGCCTCAACACCTGCCCCGTGCATGCCATCGCGATGTGGGGAGGTTTGGGGTATGCACAGGACACCAGGAGGAGAATTTCAAGGGCGTAGGTCGGTTCCGATTTTCCCGCATGGCAACAGGGGGTCGTGCTTTATTGAGGGTGTTTCTGTCGATTCCCTGTTCAGTTCCGCCTTCTTCATGGATATCGCTTTCGTCGGGCACACGCGCAGGCATTTGCCGCAGCGAATACATTCGTCGGAATTGATCCAGATGTACGTTGCCTCGCGCGCAAGGGCGGATTCCACGACCCCGGTAACCAACCCTTTCCCGTCGGTAAATACGCGCGACACTTTTTTTATGCATTCCCGCGGAGCAACGTCGATGCACCAGTTGCAGTGTATGCATGTGTCCTGGTCGATTTCGAATTTGTAATGGCAATAGTAGCAGCGCGTGGCGTTGGTTTGAACAGACCTGTCTTCGAACCCGTTTTCAACTTCCGCATCGCCGTCGACGCGATCTGAAAGCGGAATCGTGGGCGTTGGCAACGACCATTGATTGTCGTGATCCCGCACACGCCCGGTGATTCCTTCGGTATCGCCTGCGGTGATGGAAATCGCCATTTTCACTCTTTGACGGCCCATGAGAAACGCGTCAATCGTTTCGGCAGCGGCACGACCGCTTGCCACCGCCTTTATCACGTTGTCGCTTCCTGAAGCGAAATCTCCAGTGACGAATAATTTGGAATTGGTGGTCAACAAGCCGCCCGTCACATTCGTTCCCTGGGGCAAAATGTCCCATTCCTGGGTTTGTCCGATTGCAAATATCAAGTGATTGCACGGGACCGTGAAGTCGCTTCCTGCAACGTTGGTGAATGCCGGTTTCCCCTGGCCTTCGGGACCAAGAACGTTTCTTCTAAACGTGAGCGCGGCAAGCGAACCGTTTTCAACGCGGGCCGAAACCGGGCTCACCAAGGTTTTCACCAAAATGTTTTCGCGCAGCAGCTCGTCCAATTCCCCGGAATTGAGGGCCATGTGGCGCTCGGACCTCCTGTACATGATCGTCACGCTGCCGTTTTCGCCCAGCAGGCGCCGCGCGGTCCGGGCGCACGATCGGGCGCAGTCCACTGCGGTAAATCCGCCGCCGATGATGACGACATCTCCCGAGAGGCTTTTCGTAACGCCGCGGTTGTAGCTGCGCATGAATTCGATGCCCGAGATCGCCATATCGCCCGAAAGTCCCGGAATGTCGATGCGGTTCACTTTCATAGTTCCCGCGGCAATACATACTGCGTCATATTTGTCAAGCAGCGATGCCGCTCGATCACCGGCGATGCGTTGGTTGAGGCGGACATCAACGCCCCGTGCGGTAATCAGACCGACTTCGCGTTCCACCACTTCGCCGGGGAGCCGGAAACGCGGTATGCCGTCTATCATCATGCCGCCGAGCCGGTCTTCCTTTTCGTAAAGGGTGACGGTGTGGCCGAACCGGACAAGTTCCCGCGTCGCCGTCAGCCCTGCAGGGCCGCCGCCTATCACCGCTATTCGTTTGCCGGTTGCGGCAAAGATGGGCGGAAGCGGCTTGATATCATTCGACGCCCGGTCCGCCGCGGCCCGCTTTAAATGGCAGATATCCACCGGCCCATTTACGTTTGTCCAATTGTGCCGGCATGCGGGTTCGCAGGGCCTGGTGCAAACGCGCCCCAGCACGCCGGGAAATACGTTGCACTCAAGGTTCATCCGGTACGATGCCTCGGCGTCGCCTTGCGCAAGAAGCTCGATGTACCCCGGCACGTTTGTCTTGGCAGGGCATGCTTCCTGGCACGGAATGTCTTTTGCGATGACCGCAAAATCACCGATGGATTGAACGTGGCAGGGAGGCGCCGCCTGATATTCCGTCAATGCCGGGGCAGTTGCGTATGGGCCGTAATGCGAAACTGCGGCGGAAAACGCCTCCGGTCCGCAACGGCGCGCGGTGTCCACAAGAGATTCGCTTTCCTTGCGCAGCGCCACAAACGTGTCGAGCACCGCGGCGGTCACGCGCGAGCAATCATCGGCCTTGAATTCTCCGATCTTTACGCCATGAGCCTTTTCGGTGCCGCCGATAAGCACTTCGTACCCTTCGACCGATCCGACATCTTCGCGTATCCGCATCCCGCGGAACCCGATGTCCGCGATACGGTAGGGTGCACACGAGTTGGGGCATCCGGTTATGTTGATAAGGCACCGTTCCCGGATCAGCGCGTATTTTTCGTCGGAGACCAGCGGCATAAGCGCATCAAAGAGATCCCGGGTCGTTGAAACGGCTTTTGGGCAATACGTTGCCCCCACGCAGGCAACCATGTCGCAAAGCCCGTGCACACCACGGGTCGACAATCCAATCTTCTCAATTTCAGTTTCGCAAGCACTTTTCTTGTCCGCCGTAACGCCGTGGATTTCGCAATTCTGACGGTTGGTGGTGTACACCCTCTGGTCGCCGTATATCTCGGAAAGTTCGGCGATCCGCCGGAACTGGTCGTGGCGCAATTCGCCTTTAGGCACCCGAATGCGAACGACCCCGGGCGCAATTGCCGCAATTGACGAATCGACAAGCGGACGGTCTGGAGCAGCGTCCGGAAGATACTGTACCTGACCGGAAAGAATGTCATTGGTCGGGACTTTCTCATTTTCAAGATTTTGCAGAACGAGCTCACGGCATTTTTGAATGCCCAACCGTTCCACGACGAATTTTAGGCGGGCCGTTGCGCGATTAAAACGATCCCCGTGCTCGCGAAAAAGGAGCGCGATTGCACGGGTAACGTCTGATGCCCGCTCTTTGGGGACAAATGAGAATAGTTCCTGCGCCACAAAGCCCTTCCAACCCATGCCGCCGCCGATGACTGTTTTGAACCCCTCTTTTTCGACATCGCCCATACGGCGCACGGCGATCATTCCGACGCAATTCATGTAGGGCTGCGCGCATCCGGCTCTGCAACCTGACCAGGTCACCTTGAACTTTCGCGGCAGATTATCGAGATCGCGGGAATTCGTAAGATAACGCGCCGCGTCGATTGCAAAGGGGCGCACGTTGAATTGCCGGTGGGGGCAGGTCTCGGCCATGGGGCAGGCAGCCATGTTCCGCGTGACGTCGCCGCAGCCGTGCAAGGTAGACAATCCTTCTTCGCGCAGCTCGCGAAGGACATCAGCGAGGTTCTGGAGTTTCACCCAATGATACTGAATTGCCTGACGAGTGGTAATAGACAGGATGCCTTGCCCGTAACTGCGCGAGGTCGCCGCGATGCGCCGCACTTGGGCGGACGTGAGCACGCCGCCGGGGACCGTGATGCGGATCATGAAATTGCCCGGCTGGCGCGAACCGTAGATGCCGTACCATTTCGAAACCAACCCTTCTTCCTTGGACATCACGCCTTTTTTGGCAATTTCATCGTAATCGAGGAAAAGGCCTGCGGCCTTGATCTCTTCGTCCTCGCTGACCCTTTTCATTGTCAACAAACGCTGCATACGATATTCCAGTAGGTAAATTTGTGAAGAAAAGGAGACGAACGTAGTCGCCCTTCAATCGTCATAATACAAGAGGGTCGAAAGATACCGTTCCCCGGTGTCGCACATGATGGTGACGATTCTTTTCCCCTCGTTCTCCGGACGAAGCGCAACGGTAAGCGCGGCGAAGGCGTTGGCGCCCGAGGAAATGCCGACCATCAACCCTTCGGTCCGGATTATTTTTTTCGCGGCGTCGATGGCCTGGCGGCTCGTGACGGTTACGATTTCGTCAATAACATCGCGGTCCACGTTGTCGGGCACGAATCCGGCGCCGATTCCCTGAATCATGTGGGGCCCTGCCTTGCCGCCGGACATGACCGGCGATTCCATAGGTTCCACTGCGATCACCCGTATCCCGGCGTTCTTTTCCTTTAAGAACTTCCCGGTTCCGCTTACGGTCCCGCCTGTCCCGACCGCCGCAACGAAAATGTCGAGATCGCCCGCCGTGTCGTGCCAGATTTCAGGGCCCGTGGTGCGATAGTGCACCTCGGGATTTGCCCGGTTTGAAAACTGCTGCGGCATGAAACTGTTCGGAACCTGCGCGCAGAGCAACGTCGCCTGGCGGACGGCCCCCTCCATGCCTTCTTGCGCCGGGGTGAGCACGATTTCGGCCCCAAAGCCCTGCAATATCTTCCTGCGCTCAATGCTCATGGATTCCGGCATAGTAAGGATGATCCGGTATCCTTTGATAGCCGCAACCAGCGCCAACCCGATGCCGGTGTTTCCCGACGTGGGTTCGATAATGACGTTTCCTTTTGCAAGCTTACCTTCCTGTTCCGCTGTTTCGATCATGGCCAGACCGATGCGGTCTTTTACGCTCGATCCAGGGTTAAACGCCTCCACTTTGGCAATGATCTCCGCATCCGGCGAAAAGCGGGACAACCGCACCAGAGGCGTGTTGCCGATAAGCGAGCAAAGGCTGTCGTGAATTCTCTCTTCGACCCGTGCGGCGTCAAGCATTGCGGTGTGTTCCTCCCCTATATCGAGTAATCGGGAATGATCGCGATCTTTCTCAACTCGTTGCATATTGAATCGACCAAATCTTCGTCATCCAAGCTATTGTCAAGCTTCACCACCGCATCGCCGGAAAGACCGTGCCCGCCGATCGAAACAACCAGAATTTCGTTGGGCGTGTTCAATCTCCTTAAGATGGCGACATCGTCCTCTTCCAGCTCCGGCAGCGCGGTGATGAACAGGTGCCCGCTGTCGGTGAGCACACGGGCAAGCTCGCCCAGGCGCATGATACGCTCCTCGCGCTGTTCGAATTCGTCAATCAGGTCCGAACCAAGCCCTTTGTCGAGCGCAGAACTTCCCAGGTAATAGGCAAGGTATTTTTCCGCAAAGAGGCGACGTTCCAATAATGCGCCGATGGCAAGGCATCGTGCAAACGGCTCTCCGGTGAGCACGATGAATTTGGACTTGTGACCGAAGCGGGTTTGCCGATCGGACGCCGATAACCCGCCGTGGTCCCAATTGATCTCGCGACGCGTCACATGCTCGTCGAGGACCGAAGCGGTTTGCGCCACGGCATCGAGAATATTGCCGCCTCCGGCGATTTCGTAGTTGTCGACGATAACGAATCTGCCCGTCGATGAGTTCTCGGAGCACCGGTCGAACGCCACCGGCTTTGTGGTTTCCAAAATGCACTCGGCCACGTCGTGGCGGTCCACCTGCTGCTTGTTGGTCACGGAAGTCAATTCCGATGCGTCTATTATCTTGATGATCTTGGACAATTGCGCCTGCACCCGAGCGGTCCCGATTTTCATCTTGTACCGTTTTCCTCTGACAAATGGCGCTTTCCCCATCCAGAATAAATTTGCTCTCATGCGGGTCCCCACGAGCGGCGGCGCTTCCCCGGCCCGGCACATGATCTCGCCCCGCTTCACATAGAGTTCGTCATGCAAAGTCACACCGGTCGCCCAGCCCGCGCTTATGGAGGATGAAGCGGATTTGTTGAAGGCCTCGATCGACTGTACGGTCGATTGCTTGCCGCTCGGGTGAAATACCACGGCATCGTTTACCCGGAGCGTTCCGGTTTCGACGGTCCCCACGAGCACGCGCCGGTCGTCGCCGGATTCGGTGAATTTGTAAATGTCCTGCACCGGAAGCCGCAGGGGATGCGAATCTCTGGCAATCACCCGGGTAAATGAGTCTATGTGCTCGAGCACCGTAGCCCCGTCGTACCATGCCGCCCTGGTTGCGATGTTCTCGCCTTTCTGGGCGCATATGGGGACAAACGCCATGGGCCGGACGCCGATATCGCTCAGGAAATTCCGGTACTCGTTTTGGATCCGGCCGAACACCCCGAGATCATATCCCACCAGGTCCATCTTGTTCACCAGAACGACTATCTGCGTGAGCCCCAACATTGACAAAAGGTAGCCATGGCGCCGGGAGTTTTCCTTGATTCCCTCGTGCGCGTCGATCACCAGGAGGGCGGCCTGTGCCCGCGACGCGCCGGTGACCATGTTTTTGAGAAATTCAACATGCCCCGGCGCGTCGATAAGGATATAATCGCGTTTTGCGGTCTTGAAAAAGCTCCTGGCCGTGTCGATCGTGATCCCTTGCGCCTGCTCGTCCTTGAGGGCATCCAGGAGAAAGGCGTACTCGAACGGGCGCGCGTTGCGCAAACACATTTCCTTGACAGAATCGAGTTTCCCCTCCGGTAAAGATCCCGTATCCGCAAGCAAGCGGCCGATGACCGTGCTTTTCCCATGGTCGACATGGCCGGCAATGACGATGCTCAGCTGCTCCCTATCGGACACCATGGTTTCTCCTTTTGCGCCCGTCACATGTACCCGTCACGGCGGAGCGCTTCGAGCCCGCCGTTGTCTTCTTTGTCCTGCGCACGGCCCGACCGTTCCGCGATGTTTGAAAATTTTCCGCTTCTGAGCTCTTCGATGATTTCCTTAACGTTCCTGCTTTCGGACTCGACCGTGAACGTGCAAGGGTAACACCCGAGCGACCGGTACCGTTTGCCGCTCCCGTTATTGAAATACAACGGCACCACCGGAATGGTTTCGCGGTCGATATATTCCCAGATATTAAGTTCAGTCCAGTCCAGGAGCGGATGGATGCGCACATGAGTGCCGGGCGCAAAATCGGTCTTGAACTGGTTGAAGAGCTCCGGCGGCTGATCGGCTACGTCCCACTCGCTTTGCTTGTCGCGGGGAGAAAAATACCGTTCCTTGGATCGACTCCCCTCTTCGTCGGCTCGGGCGCCCACGATCACGCCAGTATACGGTTCTTTGTTGGTGTCCGGAACGTACTTCCGGAGCACGTGGTCCATGCGGAACCGCGCCCATTCACCCGAAAGCGTATGCTTAAGCGCCTCGCTTTTCAGAAGCTTGCAACAGGTAAGACGGTCGACTGCGCCGGCGGGGAACGTGGTTTTGTTCCGCAGCGCCTCCACGTTCTGGCCGTACACCATGTTGAGCTTCCAATCGAGGGCCAGCTTGTCACGGTATTCGATCATTTCCGGAATCTTGAAACTGGTGTCTATATGGACAAGAGGGAATGGAACGTGGCCGATAAACGCCTTTTTGGCCAGCCACAACAGCACGGTGCTGTCCTTGCCGATCGACCATAGCATGCAGAGGTTTTTGAATTCGCGGTAAGCCTCCCGCAGGATGTACACGCTCCTGGATTCCAGACTTTCCAAATGGTCCATGCGTCAGGCCTTTCCGATTGATTTATAAGAAGCGGGCCTGCTGTGCAGTCCGCACTCCTTATGGTCCGGCGATTCCCACCACCAGCGTCCCGACCGCACGTCGTCACCCTTGCCCACCGCCCTGGTACACGGCGCGCAACCGATACTACGAAACCCGATGGTGTAAAGCCGGTTGAAAGGAATGTTGTTCACCTTCATATACTGCCAGACCTGGTCTTCGGTCCACAATGCCAGGGGATTGATCTTGATCTTTTCAAACTGCGCGTCCCATTCGACGGTTTCCAGGCCGCTTCGGGTCATAGACTGGTCACGCCGCTGCCCGGTGATCCATGCACCCACGGACTCGAGCTTTTTTCGCAGCGGTCGGACTTTTCTGATGTCGCAACACAAGCGGCGATTTTCCACGCTTTCGTAGAACAGGTTGGGGCCTTTTTTCTCCACCATCGAGGCAACATCACCCGCATCCGGGACGCATTCTTCGATTGTTATCGAATAGATGTCTCTGGTCTGCTGCATCACATCATAGGTTTCTTGAAACATCCGTCCGGTGTCCAGGGTGAACACCCTGGCTTTGGGATTGTGCGACCATACCATGTGGGTGAGCGCCTGGTCTTCGATACTGAAGCTCGTGGCAAGGATGATTTTTTCAGGACCGAAATAGTCGATTACGTTGGCGACCACGTCCGTAGCGCTCATCTCTCGCAACGCCGAGGCGAGCTCGTTAACTTCTTTGGAATTCAACGTGTCCCCCCTTAAATATCGTACTCATGCCGTTGAAATTTCACCCTGCCGAAAGAGATGCGATTCCACAGCCTCTCGTGCCCATAGTACCAAAGGATCTTGGTAAAAATCTCAACAACGCCAATGGAGAGCGCGACTTTAATCTTCCCGGTAATAATCAATGATACTACTATAGTATCAAGCGTGCCTGTTAGCCTCCACGAAATTGCCTTCGCAATACTGCGATACGGTTTTTCGTGAATCAAGAATCCGTTTTGATCCTTTGTTCCCGGCGATTTTTTCACAGGCACTTCTCTGTGCTCCTTGTGCACGACATCTACCGTTGTAATCAACATTACCAGGACTTAGGCTCTGTTGACTGCAAATATAGTGCCGAGGTTCTATTCGAACGCCTTCAAAAATTGAATGGCCTGCCAAAAGAGAGGAACGAATGTGATAAGAGGAATTCCGGATTTGCGAAAGGTTTCTGATTACCAAGAAAATGCGCGCTTACTGCTTGAGGTTGCCTCACACCCCGTGATTGTCCCCAAACAGGTTGGCCGATTTGCCGGTACTCAAAGGCGTTTGCCCTTCTCCGTGCATGCCGCCTTTCTCAACATATCTCCATTTCCAATTTCCCCTTGCGCCTTCACGAGCACGAGCCTGTTTGTCAACGCGCGGCCGAGTCTGGTGCCCGCCATGTCGGCAATTTCCCTCACCGAAATCTCATAGGGCATATTCTCTCTCTTCACGGGCAGCACGTTGAGCGTATCGCCTTCGCAAAACGGATTCTTTACGTCCACGACGGCTTGCCCGCCCGGCAGAAGTTCCCGAACGACGCCCACAATCCGGATGTCCGGCAACGGCCTGCCGTCCGCGACGTCCTGCAACAGGTATTCGCCCGCATAAAATCCAGTTGTATAGGGGCGGTGATCGAGCCTTTCGAGCTCGGCAGTCCATTCGGGTTTCACCGTGTACGGATTCGAATTTCCGATGCTGTCCAGCGCTGCCCGGTAGACCTTGACAACCGAGGACACATAGTGCGCGCTCCTGTTCCGGCCCTCGATTTTAACCGACGCGACCCCGGCGGCAACGATGCGGTCGAGGATAGGCAGGCAGCACAGGTCTTTGGAGTTGAACACAAACGCCCGCGCCGGCGTTCCTGGGTCTTCCCCGGTTTCCTCCACGGTATACCATTCCCCGTTCTCGGTTTCGTTGTCGTACATCGGCGACACCCGGTACCTGAAGCGGCACGGCTGGCGGCAGTCGCCCCGGTTCGGGTGCCTCGTCCCGGTGTACACGCCGAGCAGGCACCTGCCGGAGATCGAAACGCACATCGCGCCGTGAACAAACACCTCGATCTCCGTTTGCGAAGATCGGCACATCGAACCTATCTCGCGGAGCGCAAGCTCCCTCGGAAGAATAATCCGCCGAATCCCTTGTGCTGCCCAGAAGCGCGCGCTCGCGCTGTTAAAGGTCCCGGTCTGCGTACTCAAGTGAAGCGCAACGGACGCGGCATGTCTTTTGCACAGAGCAATGACGCCCGGATCGCTTACGATAAATGCGTGAGGCAGGCATTCCTTTTGGGAAAGTGTCACGAGGAGCGACTCGATGCCGGCAATCGCCGCGTCGTTCGGCATGGTATTGAGCGCGACATACACCTTTTTCCTCACACCACAAGCGGAGGTGATCAGGGTCTTAAGCTGTTCGGGCGTGGCATTCCGCGACCGGGCCCGCAGATTGTATTGACCCACGCCGATGTACACGGCGTCGGCGCCATGGTCGAACGCGGCCCGCGCGCATTCAACGGTTGCTGCCGGCGCGAGCAATTCGGGAAGTTTCATCGGGTGTTCCGGGAAAAGGATACGCGGCGATTCTTCTTACTGTTGGTTTCCGACCGGCGCGGAGGGAACCGGCGCCGCGGAAGGCTGCTTGTGCTTGGCCGAATCGGCCGGGGCCGGTCTTGTTTCGAGCACCTGCTTGATGGCAGCTTCGTAGTCTTCCTTGGGACGCAGCCCGGTCAGCAGCAATACGACGGCCTTGTCCTTCACAAAGAATACGGCGGGGATGGCCGACACACGAAAATAAGCGGAGATCTTCCTGTTCACGTCCACATTGATCTTCATCACCTTGATCTTGCCCGCATACCGCTTCTTGAGATCTTCGATCGTCGGACTCAGCATCCTGCACGGCATACACCAAGTCGCCCAAAAATCGATAACCACCGGCACCTTTGACCTCAAAATCTGATCGGCAAGTATATCCGACGAATCGAAAGCCGCCGGCTCCTCCATGACGGGAGGCGGGAACTGTCCAAAGGCAAGTGTTCCCAAAAGAAAGAGATAAGAGAGTGCTTTGCGCGTCATTGTGCTCCACGGGTGTTGTACGTGATCCCGGCCATGGCTAATCTTCAGAACGGTCCGTCTGCTTCTTCCTGACCTCATTCATCCGCCGAATTTCGTTCTTCTTCTTCTCGTGTTCCTCGTTTGTCACCGAAAAATCGTGCGAGTTCGAACCGTCCCATTTTGCCACAAAGTAAAGGTCCTTGGTCTTTTCCGGGTACAACGCCGCACGCAGGGACGCCAGGCCCGGCGAGCAGATGGGGCCCGGAGGAAGCCCGGCCCGGCGCCGGGTGTTGTACGGCGAGTCCGCCGACAAGTCGGACGCGAGCAGGGGACCCGAGAATTTCTTCAGCGCGAACCGGACCGTAGGATCTGCGCCGAGCGGGATTCCTTTGGCAAGCCGATTGTGAAACACTCCCGCGATGCGGGGCCGTTCTTCTGCAAGCGTGGCTTCTTTTTCGATGATTGAGGCAAGGATGATTATTTGGTGCTTCGAAAGTTCCTGCGGCACGGAGTCGGGCGCCAGCGTCGCATACATGTCGACGCCGTGGTCCACCATTCGCTTTACAATATCGGAAGCTTTCACGTCGGCGGGGAAACGGTAGGTGTCCGGGAACAAGTATCCCTCCGGCGACGACGCGGGAATGCCGAGCCGCCGCAGAACCGCCTGATCGTTGCAGGCCGCCGCGAATTCCGCGGAATCCACGGAAAGCGCATTGCCCATCACCGCCGCGGTTTGTTCCACGGTGAGTCCTTCGGGTACGGTGACCGTGATTTCGATGGGCTCCGCATGCAAAAACTTCTTGGCAGCGGAAATAATGCCTTCACCTTTATAGAGCACAACGCGGCCGGCCTGGATTTTCTTTTCCATGCCGGTAAGCCTCACCCAGAGGACAAATGCCGTTGACGAAGGAACAACGTGTTCGCGCATGAGCTTCCGGGCAATTACATGAATAGTGGCGCCTTTCTCGATCACAAATTCCACAGGCGTCCTTGTTGCCGCGAACGGAACAAAAAGATACACCGCCGCGACGATGGGAAGCACGAGAAGGAAAAGAAAGATCTTGAGTTTTTGCATGAGGCGAAACGTCCACAACGTGCCGTAGAACAAGTACCCGAGCGCCGCAACGAGATATATCGCACCCGTAAACCATGTGCGAGCGAGCGATTTCACGAAGAAGTTCTTCATGGCGGTTGCAGGGCGACCCGGGAGGACAACGGAGGCGCCATCTTATGCGTCAATATAGGGAAACCATTTCTTCCACAGAGTTTCTACCAGTCGGCATTGGCATCCTGCTTTCCGGAGGTGGTCTTACCGCTCGAGGTTTTTTGCAGCACGAAATTATACAGGCTCTTTATTTTTTCATCGTCCTGCTTAAGGTTTTCGGCTTTTTCGAGCAACGGCAGAGCGTCCGTTAGCCTGTCCGTTTTTACGTACCCTCTGGCAAGCTGGTACATGAAGTCCGGCGTATTGGCCTTGAGCGCATTTGCCATTTCCAAAAACACCATGGCGTCGTTTGTGAGGCGCTTGTTAAGAAGAATGACGCCGATCTCCTCGCATGCATCCGCATTGGTAGCGTCGTGCTGAATGTAACTCTGGTACGCCTCGGTCTCCTGTTTGGGTTTCCCGAGCTGGCCGTACAGCTTGCCGATCTCTATCCACAAGAGCGGCATCGTGTCCTTGAGCGCAAGCCCCTTTTTCAGGAAGGTAACAGCCTTTTCCAGGTTTGCGGGCTGCTTCGCGTAGAGCAAGCCGGCGCCGAAATAATTTCGATAGTCCCGTGGTGATTTGAGCGCATTCTCCTCATACATCCTGGCCGCGGCGGCCGAATTAAGCGCCTCCTCGAGTTGCGCCTTCCTGAATGAAGCCTCGGGGTCGTTTACGTCCGGCAGCTTCGTATAGGCCGCGTAGGCGTTCACCGCATTTGCGTTGTCTCCGGACTTGTCGTAGGAATCCGCAAGCATCCTGAGCGTCACTGCCATATGCGGGTTCTTCGCTTTCCCGCTCCTGCTCAGGGCATGCAGGCGTTCGAAGATGTCCGCGCTTTTCCTGTAGTCTTTGGCGTAGTAATAGGCGCGCCCGTACGCAAAAAGGAATTCCACGTCCTGGCCTTTCGTCTTCACCGCTTTGTTAAGCAGCTTGACGGCGTCTTCGTATTCTTTCTTCTTAAAGCAGTCTTCGGCCACCAACATGGCGATATCGGGATCGTCTGCCGTGGACTTGGCGAGGTATTTCTTGTACGCGTCAAGCGCTTCGTCCGTCTTGTGCTCTTTCGTATACAAATCGCCAAGCACCTTGTACTCCTCCGTCGCGTCCGGGTTGATGGCAATCACCTGTTGGTACGACACAATGGCGTCGGCGGTGTTGCCGCTTTTAAGCTGGCATCGCGCGAGCGATGAAAGGAGCTGCGTGTTGCGTTGATCAAGGGACAGCGCCTTGTTGTAATTCGCGATCGCCTTGGGCAGCATCAGTTTCTTCTCGTAAATCGAGCCGAGTGTCGCATAGGTCGAGGCGTCGGCCTCCCCCGAGCTTACCGCCTTGGTAAGCGCCGCGAGCACTTCCTCGGTTGTTCCCCTCGCAACAACGAGTTCGGCATACCGCTTGTACACTCCCTTGACAGACGGATCCACCGACAGCGCCGTGCGGTAGGCCAGAAACGCGCCGCTCAGATCTTTCAGGTCGTAAAGATAATCGCCCAATTCCTTTTGCGCCTGCGCGTCGCGCGGTTTGATCGCTATGTATTTCTTGAGGTAGGATATCGCCGTCTCTTTTTCGTTGTCGTGCATCGCAATGTCGTAAAGGCTCCTGTACACGTCCGCATTCCCGGGTTCCACGGCGGCAAGCTGCCGGTACAGTTCTTTGGCCTTGTCGTAGTCTTTCTTCTGCAGGCACGCCTGGCCGTACATGTTGATAAATGCCGGTTTCCGCGCGTCCTCGCCGGCGATCATGCCGAAATACCGGACGGCGTCATCGTAATTTTTGTTCTTGAACGCATCTTCACCGATCAGATAGGCGACCGCATAATCTTTCGGCTGCTTTTCCAGGTACTTCTTGTACACCGAAATCGCCTGGTCGGGCTTCTTCTGCTGCAGGTACATCTCGCCCAGCATCTTGTACACGCGCATTTCCTGGGGATTGACGGCCAATACCTGCTCGTAGGTGACCGAGGCCTCGCCGGCGTTCCCGGTTTTCACCTGGCACGCGCCCAATTCCATGAGCATCGCAGTGTTTTTGGGATCGGAGGCCAGTGCCTTCTGGTACATCTGGATCGCCTGCGGATAGAGCCCCTGTTTCTGGTAATGCATTGCCTGTGCACTGTACATCGAGGCATCCGCCTCGCCCGCGTTGATCGCGCCTTTGAGCGCGGCCGCAATGTCTTCGGAAAGCCCCAGTGACGAGGCCATTTCGAAGTATCGTTTGTAAATTCCCTTGATCGTCGGATCAATGGCAAGCGCCTTCTTGTAGGCGCTGAGCGCGCCCGCGTAGTCTCTCCTCTCATACAGGAGGTCGCCAAGGTTCTTCTGGGCGGCGGCATCGGAAGGCTTGAGGGCGACGTATTTTTTGAGGTATCCGGCGGCAGCGGTCTTCTGGCTGGAGTCCTGCGACGCGATTGAATACAGAATTCTGTAAATCTCGGGGTTTTGCGGTGTAAGCAGGGCAAGCTGGCCATACAGATCCCTTGCCTTATCGTAATCTTTTTTCTGGTAGCACGCAAAGCCGTACATGGAGAGAAACGCGGCGCTCCTGGTTTCCGTTCCCGCAACCATGGCGAGGTACTTTGCCGCCTCATCGTAGTTCTTATTCCCATAGGCGTATTCGCCTATGGTGTAGGCCACCGCATAGTCTTTGGGCTGTTTCTCGATGTACTTCTTGTACACCGAAACCGCCTGCTCTTTCTTGTTCTGCTGAACGTACATGTCGCCCAGCATCTTGTACACGCGCGAATCCTGCGGACTCAGCGCAAGCACCTGCTCGTAGGTAACCGATGCCTCGGCCGTGTTGCCCACCTTCACCTGGCAGGCGCCAAGCGACATGAGAACCGCCGTGTTCTTGGGATCGGCCGCGAGCGCTCTCTGGTACATTGGTATGGCTCTGGGACAAAGCCCCTGGCGTTGATAGTAGTTTCCCTGCGCGGCGTACATTCCCGCGTCGGCCTCGCCCGTGTTGATTGCCCCTGTCAAGGCAGCGTTGACGTCGGTCTGGTTGCCCTGGGCGGTGGCAAGCTCGAAGTACCTTTTGTAAATGCCTTTGATGGTCGGATCGTTCGCCAGGGCCTTACGGTAGGCGGCAAGTGCGCCCGCCGTCTCCTTCTGGTCGTAGAGCATGTCGCCGAGGCTTTTCTGGGCCTGGGCGTCGAACGGTTTGAGCGCCAGGTATTTCCTGAGATAGCCGGCAGCCGCCTCCTTCTGGGCGGTATCCTGCTGCGCAATGGTGTACAACAGCCTGAATACCTCGGGGTTTTGCGGCGTGAGAACGGCAAGCTCGTTCATGACTGCGGCAGCCTTCTTGTAATTCCTGGCATAATAGCACGCCTGGCCGTAATGCATCAGGAAATCCGATTTCCGTGCATCTTCGCCGCCCACCATCGAAAAGTACCGCGCAGCCTCATCGTAGTTCTTCTGTTTAAAAGCAAAATCACCCACCAGGCGGGCGACTTTGACGTCATCCCTTCTCTTGTCAAGGTACTTCTTGTACATTGCCGCGGCGTCGGCGTCCTTGCCCTGTCGTGTGTACAAATCGCCGAGCGCCTTGCATTCGTCGATTGCCCCGGGATTGAGCGCAAGCACCTGCTCGTACGTCACCACCGCCGCATCAACACTCCCGGTTTTCGCCTGACACTGGGCAAGGCCCGAAAGGACCGGCACGTTTTTGGGATCTTTGGCAAGGGCACTCTGGAAAAGATCAATGGCCTTGGTGCAGTTCCCCTGTTTCTGGTATACAAGGGCAAGCGCGGCATACATGGTTGCATCCGCCTCGCCCGCGGCGACCGCGCCGTTAAGCGCCGTACCGAATTCTTCCTTGAGCCCCTTTGCCATGACGATTTCCGCATAAGGTTTGTAAACGCCCTTGATGGTCGGATCGAGCTTGATTGCCGCGCGGAACGCAACGAGCGCCGCGTCGTAGTTCTTGACATCGTTGTACAGGATGCCCAGATTCCTCTGTGCCACCGCGTCGGACGGGTTGAAAACGATGTATTTCTTGAGGTACGAAGCCGCAGAAGCCTTGTCGCCGCTGTTAAGTGTTATCTCGTACAGGCTCTTGAACACCTCGGGGTTCTGCGGGGTAAGGGTCGCGAGCTCCTTGTAAATCTCGAACGCGATCTTGTATTCCCGTTGGGAAAGCTCATAGGCGCCAAGCCGCAACCGCGATTCGACGTTTGTCTTGTCCAGCTCCACAACCTTCTTGTCGGCGTAGGCCATGTTCACCGGGTCGTTGAGCTTCTTGTAGCAGTAGGCGAGCTGTTTCCAGTATTCGAGCTCGAACGGCTTCTTTCCAACCAGAAAATCGAGCTGCTCCTTCGCCTCCTTGAATTTGTCGCTGCGCAGGTACGCCTTGGAGAGTACCACCCGCGGATCGACGAGCGACGGATCGAGCCGGATGGCTGATTCTGCTGCGTCAATTGCTTTGTCCCACTGCTCCAGGGAGGCCGCGGCCATGGCCATGCCGGCTGCGGCCTTTACGTTTCTGTCTATGACATAGCTTTTCTCGTAGTACTTGAGCGCGTCGGTATACTTCTTCGCCTTGAGGCTGTAGTCGCCAAGCGTGACGAAGATCTTAGGATCATTGGGGCTGATCGTTGTTATCTTTTCGTATATTTTATTGGCCTTGTCGGGCATGCCGCTCTTTTGATACAGGTCGGCCAGGCGGGCATATGCCTCAACATTCTTATTGTCGGCCGCGAGCGCCTTTTCCAGAGTGGAAATCGCCTTTGGAAGATTGCCCGAGCCGCTATAAGCATCGGCGAGGAGAAACAGGATGTCGGGAGCCCTGGTTCCGTCGCTGTCCGCAGCGGCAACATACCGGAAATGGACAAGGGCCGATTCATAGTTCTTTCTTTCCAGGTCTGCGTTTCCAACCTTCAGGTGCGACGTAATCGCCTCCGGCGACTTGTCGGCGCCAAACGCGTCCGCTGCGGCCCGGTAGGCCTTGAGGGCGCTCTCGGCGCTGCCCGTTTTTTCCTGCGAAACCGCGCGAAAGTACTGATCGGTGGCGGTGAGTTTTACTTTTCCGACTACTTTTTCGTATTCGTTCGCCGCAGCAAGGAATTTGTCCTTCTGGTAATAGGCACGGGCAAGATCCAGGTTCGCCGCGTATAAATTGGGGTTACGGTTAATAGCGTCTTTCAGGTAGAAAATCGCGGAGTCGACGCGGTTCGCCTCTAAGAGCGATCTGCCGATCCTGTAGGCATCATCGGCGTTCGGTTGAGAAGCATAGGCAACCTTGAGAAGGGGTATGGCCTTTTTGAATTCCTGCTGCTGCCAGTAGATTTCGGCAAGTCCTCGGCACGCGGACGCATTTGACGGATCGGATTGAATCACCCGTTCCAGCGCTTCTTTTGCATCCGCCGGTCTTTTGAGCGCCATGCAAGCCTTTGCGTATTCCCAGCTTGCCTCCCCCGTCGCCTGAAGTTCGAGCGCCTTCTTTGCGAATGTGACGGCATTGTCTGGCTGGTTGAGTTTGTTGTACACCCGCGCAATGCCGAGTTGCGCATCATAGCTCTTCATGTCCATGCGGGAGGCAACAAGATAACAGGCGAGCGCTTTCTCCGTTGTGCCCAGCTCCTCGTTGGCGACGCCCACCTTCACCCAAACGTCCGCAGTGCGCACGTTGGACGGCAGTTTTGCATCGGCATAGGCAATTGCATCTTGATACTTCTTGGACCTTATGAGCTGGTCGAGCGTCTGGTCTGCAAATGCCGTTGACGTGGAAAACCAGATGGTCAATGATAGCAAGAGCACGGCTCGAACGCTGGTTCTGGTAACTTTCATAACATTCCCTTTCGGAGCCCTATCTTTTAGTGGTGGACCCAGCAGAATCTGCATAACCGATCATAGGTACCAAAATAAAAGAACGCGAGTGCCAATAAAATAACTTTGTTATATCGGTTAACTTTGCAGGCGAAAGTGCACGCACGCCGTATTTCTTCAACCCAATAATATTTGATGCTTAACAACGTATATATCCAGTATCGCTACATGGATTATTTTATGGCCGGGAAAGAAGATCGGGCAATCGCTCCGTTAGTGCGGAGAGGAAAGTCCGGGCACCGCAGGACAGGATACCTTGCGTCAAGCAAGGGACTCCGGGCACCCGGAGTACGGAAAGTGTCACAGAGAACAGACCGCCCCGCGCGCAGAGCAATCTGTTCGCGGAGCGAGAGGTGAAAAGGCGGGGTAAGAGCCCACCGCGCTTCCTGGCAACAGGAAGCGGCTGAAAAACCCTATCCGGTGCAAGACCAAGCATGAAGGAGGCGCCCTCTCGGGGGCGCGGAAACTGTCCGTTTCCAATTCCTTCGGGTAGGTCGCTCAATGCCCGTGTTTTTGCGCGGGCCAGACAAATGATTGCTAGAACAGAACCCGGCTTACGGATCTTCTTTCCCGCTTTTTTCCCGGCCGGGGCCGGCGCTCAAACCTGTTTCCAGTGAAGCTCATCAGTGACTGAATGAACCGGCCTACAAGAAATCTTCTCATTTTCTTTCTCGCGGCGCTGGCGCCGGCTTTCCTGACGGTCAATGCCGACACGCTCGCACCTCCGCCCGCGGATTCCGCCCTCGTGCCTTCGCAGAAGATTGTGGAAATCAACTATTGTGGAAACCACGTCACCAAACCGGTCATGCTGCGGATCTACCTCGGCATCGACACCGGCATGGTATACGATTCCGCCCTGATTGCGGCCGGCAAAAAAAGGCTGATGGACACCTACCTGTTCTCCAAGGTGGAAGTGCTTCGTCTTCAGAAACTCGACGGCGTGCACGTATTTGTTCTGGTCACCGAATTCTTCTACTGGATGCCGACCGGCAGCTTCGACCTTTTCCGAGGCATGTACGGAGACGATAACACGCTCTGGTGGCGCATGCGCCTTGGCCTTTCCCTGCTTAACTTCCGCGGATTGTTCGAAACCTTTTCGGTCGCGGCATCGTTCTGGCAAGACAAAGGACTGTCGCTGTCGTGGAGCAAACCGTTTGTTCCATCGCCGTACTTTTTCTCCGCGGGCATCAGCGGCGACCAATCCCCCGATCTCAGCTTTCCCCGCAAACTTACCGTTGGCACGGCACGAGTGACGGTGGGAAGAAGATTCTTTGGGAATTCGAAGTCGTTCTTGTCAATTATTCCCACCTACAACCGCATCGACTCGCTTGTCGGAGACGACAGAAGGATTGAATACGGTGAAGTCATGTCGCAACTGGGATGGATAACCGACCGGAAAGACAGATCATACGATCCGACGGACGGGTGGCAGGGGATAACATCTTTTTCAACAAATGTCCTTTATCCCGGAACGAATTACAAGTATCTGCAGTGGAACAACGACCTGCGCCTCTACCACCGGGGGTTCTTTTCACAGGACCGTTTTGCCTCCCGCATACAGCTTGTGCTCCGCTCGAACGACGCCGGTCCCTACAAAGGCCTGTATATCGGCGGCGAAAGCACGGTGCGGGGCTGGGCGACGGATGCTCTCGGCCGCGATTCCGTGATGAACGACTTTGCCACCGCTTCCGGAGAATACCGTTTTCCACTTTGGCCCACCCCGTCGTTTGATCTTCCAGTTCTGTGCGACTATGCACCCAGCCTCAAAAACTTTTACCTCAGGGCGGATGGTGCGCTTATTGTTGATGCGGGGCAAATCTGGCGCTATCTTCCCTCCCCGTTCGGGGTGCATCAGGACGCCGCAGGCGTGGGGTTTGGCCTCAGGATAATGGCCCCCACATTACTCCGGGCCGCGTGCGCCGACCTTGTATGGCCCATCCGGCCGCACGACAATCCGGTGGGAATCTGGTACAGCAAAACCCCCGGATACAATCTGTATCTTGACATGTACTATTAGCGTTGAAAAGGTGAGAAGAAGTAAGGTTAGGCGATGCGGAAGCAAATCAATGCGTTTGTGAACCATTTCATGCAAGAGCGACCTTCTGGTCTTTCATGAATTCGTCCTCGTTCTTGTAGGTCTTCATCAGGCGGTCGATTCCAACCATTTCCAGGACCTTTCTCACCTGATTCTCCTTCGCAATGATGTACACCGACCCCTTGTTTTCCTGCACGTCGCAGAGGCAGTGGATAAAGATGCTTATTCCCGCGCTGTCGAGGTAGGTGGTCTTTTCCAAGTTGAACACGAAATGGTGGTGACCGGTCTTGATGCAGTTGAAAATATCCTCGTCAAGCTTCTTGGTATTCTCCTCGGTGTCGATGTTGCCGATGATGTGGATCATCTTGAACGATCCCTTGTCCTCGATCTCATATCTCATCGCGAATTCCTTTCCTCTTGCAGTGTGCGCGCAGCCGACACTCCGCCGCCTGCGCCGGTCGGACTCCGATCCTTAATTGTAATGGTCCAACGCTCAAAAAACAAGTGTATTCTTGCGGATCGGGTTCGAAAGATCGGCACGAGGACGATAATCATGATTGCTTCCCAGGTCGCACCAGACCACCAGTCCCTGGAAATCAGGTTATCCTTTCGCTATTTCGTTCCTGCCGCCTCGCAGATCCCCCTATCATTCCGCATTACTTTTTGTTCAGGAAATTTTCTTGAGCCGCGCACCGAATATGCCGTCCAATTTGTGTTCGTACGGCGTGATCTTGACAAATCCGTCTGCGCTGATGTATGCCGCAGGAATTCCGTCCGGAGGGCGGTCGAGAACGAAGTCCGGACGCTCCTTCAGGAACGTTGCGACCGCGTTCTCATTTTCCTCAGGCTCAAGCGAACAGGTTGAGTAAACAAGCACTCCGCCTCTGGCAACGACACCCGACGCGGAAACAAGGAGATTTTTCTGCACCCCTGCCAGACGGCCCAGGTCCGACTCCGATTTTGTCCATCTTCCCTCGGGATGGCGATGTAACACACCGGTGCCCGAGCACGGCGCGTCGAGAAGGACCTTGTTGAATGTTCCCTTGAACGGAAGGGCCGTGCCGTTGCACATCACCGGTACTATGGTGGTAAGCCGAAGGCGCCGAAACGTGCTCCGCGCGAGATCCATCCTGTTCTTTCGTATTTCGCAGGCGACCACCCTGCCGTTTGCACCCGCAAGTTCGGCGGCCAGCGCGCTTTTCCCGCCGGGTGCGCTGCAGACGTCGAGAGCGCGCTCCCCCTGCGTCACGTCCAGGAGCGCGACGATCCAACCTGATGAAGGCGCCTGCACCGTGCACTCGCCTTCCTTGAAAAGCGGAATCATCCCGGGCACCGCCTGCCTGCGCAGCCTGTAGTACAAGTTGAGGTACCCGGTGGCGCCGTCGCACAAATCACCCAGTTCGGTTTCAACCTGCTGTCGCGACACGCCGCGAAGTCTTCTCCGGAGAAATATATCGGGGGTTTCGTTGTTGAACGACAGCAACAGTTTTGTTTTGGAAAGCCCGAGCCTGGCAAGCCACCGCCTCACCATCCATTCAGGATGCGAAAACTCCACGGAAAGCCTGCGTCCGAGGTCTTTCTGTGGATCAGGCAGCTTGATACGTTTCCTGTTCTTGATAAGATTTCGCAACGTGGCATTGACGAGCCCTGAAAGATGCTCCGTGCGCCGCGATAACCTGGTGAGGTTCACGGATTCATTGACACTTGCGTGATCGGGCACCCTGTCCATGTACAGGATCTGGTATGCACCAATATGGAGGATGCGCATGGCAAACTGGTCTTCCAGAACCGCAGGGTCTTCAACGAATTGCGCCAGCACGTGATCGAGCGTGAGCCTGCGCCGCATGACACCGTGCACGATCTCGTATACGAACCGTGTATCGCGGTGGTCAATGACGTTCTGCGATAGTTCGCGCTCGATGACGGTGTCGAGCACTCCCGGCCTCCTGTCCCACGCGGACAATATCCTCAGCGAAATTGCGCGCGCGTTCACGAAAACCTCGTTCCTATGCCGATTCCCCTGCCGTTTGCGAAATCGCGGGCAGCCATGGTCTTCTTGCCTTCCGGCCTTACCAGAATGACCCGTATCCGGCCGCTTGCGCACTGCACGTCGAACCCGTCTTGTGCGACAGCCACCACGGTTCCCGGCGCTTCCGCTGCGGTATCTCTTTCGCCGGCAACAACGCCCCATTCGACGGTAATGCGCAGATCGTCAAGAAAGGTCTGGGCGCCGGGAAACGGCTTGAAAGCCCGGATCATATCGAAGATCTCCATCGCGGGGCGATTCCAATTTATCCTGCCTTCGGCTTTTGTGAGTTTCGGGGCGCCGCATGCCAGCGTTGTGTCTTGCCTTGCAAAGACCGCAGAACCGGACGCAACAAGCTCAAGCGCTTCTACGAGCGCTTGGGCGCCAAGCCTTGACAGGCGCTCACTGAGTTGCGGTGCAGTTTCCTCTTGACCGATATCGGTCTTCCTGGCTAGAATGATTTCACCGGTATCAACACCGGCGTCGATGCGGAAAATGGTTACTCCGGTTTCCTTATCCCCTGCTGCAATCGCCCTCTGCACCGGCGCCGGCCCGCGATACCGTGGCAGCAACGAGGCATGAATATTGTAAGTCCCAAGCCGTGGAATGGCGAACACGGCCTTGGGGAGTATCCTGAATGCTGCAACCACAAAAACGTCTGCAGCAAGGTTTCTAAGTTCATCCGCAAACGAAACCGCGGCAAGGGATTGCGGAGTTAGTACGGGCGCATATCCGGATTTCTTTGCGTAAGTGACCAAAGGGGAATCGTGCAGCGCCAGGCCGCGGCCCTTGGGACTGGCCGGCGTGCTCACGATTCCTGCCACATCATGCCCCTTGTTTTTCAACGCCTCCAAGGCCGGAACGCCGAACTCTGTGGAACCCATGAACACAACGCGCACCAGTTCCTCCGGCAGCAAGGGAAATTAACCCGGCGCAACACCCGCTGCAGCACATTGCGGAACCGCACCCGGAAGGGAAAGTATCAAGGAGCGGGGATATATTGCGGCAGCCGCCAACCAAATGAACTCATTAAAATACATGAAAAAACCGACGCCACATATAACTACGTTGTTGTTGCAATGTAAACCTGCCATGACTTAATTTCCCATAAAGCGCTTTCTTATCAGAAACTTGCAACCACCTGATAAAAATCATTTTACTATAAGGAGTTCTTATGTCGTCCGTATCGTTTGCGCCGATTGTCGACCTGAACGCCTATTGCCGTTTTTGCCAGAAGATTCTTCCTGCCCACTTGGACAGGAGCATTGCGGGGAACGGAAGGCTGTTAGATAAAGAATCAACTTTTGAGTACTTCTGCACAAAATGCCGCAAGACTTTTTGCTACGCGGGAAAGGATCTGCTTCCCTCCGAAGATGCATCGAAGACAGATTCCGAGCCCAGGGATTATGTCCCGAAGAATCATTATGTTGTCGGCGAGAAGATATCCCATAAGAAATTCAAGGAAACAGGGCTTGTGGTGGGCAAGGACCGTGGCGTACCGGCCCGGATACTTGTTCAATTTGAAAAATCCGGGCTCAAGAAGCTGGTTGAAGACATCTGATTGGGAACGTCGGGCTGCCAAAAGCGCTGCGCAAAGAAATCGGCATCACATGCGGCATTGCAAGAAAGTTCACCTGGCTCTTGTTCCGGTCTTTCTCGCGCTTGTCGCTTTCTTTTCCTCCGGTTCATCCGCTCCTTCCAAACCGGACTCTGTTTCCCAGGCCTTGCAATCTCCGGCGGATGTGCAATCGGGCACTTCTGCAGACACCTCACTCATTATAGAAGACCTGTCAAAGAAGAAGACTGTTCCGCAATCCGGGCCTGTTTCCGGCAAGACTCCGGCCGCCCCTGTCAAGGACCCGCTGGCAGCGACGTCAATTGCCCGGGATACTGCGCAGGTCAATACCAGAGAGTTGTTTCGGGACCTTGGCACATTCCATAAGGCCATGGGAATCTACATGGTTGCGGCAGGCGCGCTTGCCGTGATCTCGGGTGCTGCGGTGTTGGACAAACAAGACATCCTCCCTCTTTCTCTCTCCCTCATCACCCTTGGGGGGATTACCGCAGGAATAGGAACATGGGAGATAACCGTCGGAAGGACCATGTCCAAGTAATGTTTCTTCCCAGGGTTTGACCAAAAAGACCCGGTTCAGGTCGAGCAAAAACCGAACAATCGGCATAACCGTGCAGTATCTTCCAATGACCGGAGAGGACACAAACATGAAGAGCCTTCGTCGTCCCCGCGTTTCCGACCGCCGCCTTCTGTGGGCCCTCTTTCTGTTCATTGCACTTTTCCATTATCCCGCAGCTGCGCAGAAGCTTACGGTTGACCTGCGCAAGATCGGCCATATTGCTCCCAACGGCCGGGTTCAGGACAAGGAATACAATCCAAACCTTTCGGTGGTGGACCAACTCATCTCGGCCGGGCCGGATGCCATTCCCTTTCTCGTGTCAAAGCTGGAAGATTCAACGGTCATCCGCGGACGGGTCCTGGACTCCTGGCCACGGGTACGCGTCGGCGATGTGGCATGGTTCATTTTGTACGACTTCTTCACAACCAGGAGCCTTGTTTCCACGCTCCCGGACCCGGGATTATTTGCGATCATCGGCGGTGAGGATCAGGGCCAGCCGGGCTGGAAGTCGTGGGCCGCGGTTGTCAGGAAATACGGCCGCGCCGGAATCCGTAAAGGTGTTGAGGCGATTCTCAAGCCCTACCAGGGAAAATTCCTCTGGAATCCGGCGGAGCGGTGCTTTATTGTGACGGAGTGAGTGGAATTGCGGATCGCGGATTGATGATTGCGGAATAAAAGAACCAGCCGCGTTTCCAAATTGATGATTGCCCATTGCCACACGGCGCAGGCCGGACGTTCACTTTGCAGAACAACCCGGGGTCTTGGTCAATCCGCATTCCGAAATCCCCAATCCGCAATCACAACGTCCTATTTGTATACGTCGTCCTTCTTCAGGTAATCAGACAAAATAAGGGCGGAGTCGAGGTTGCCTTTGTCAACTGCGATGGGATCGCACAGGATGGCCGGTACATCGATCTTGCCGTTGTTCACCTTCCCGTTTATCATTGCAACGGGCTGGCCCATGGCCATTGCCAGCGCGGCCTGAACGGCAACGGCGCCCAGCTTGCGCGTGTTCTTGTACACGGTCATGGCTTGCGTGCCCTTCACGATGCGCTGCGCGGCCGCAAGCTCCGCGTCCTGTCCCGTCACCGGCACTTTTCCCGCGAGTTTCTGCGCCTCGAGCGCCGCGATGCACCCGCCCGCAATACCGTCGTTGGGCGCCAGCACGGCGTTTATCTTGTTCTTGGCAGTCGCGAGCGCGGCGGCCATTATCTTCTGCGCTTCGTCGGGCCGCCAATCTTGTACCCACCGATCGACCGCCACGGTGATATCTTTTTTATCAATGAGCGGCTGCAGGTATTTCATGGCGCCCCGGCGGAACAATGCGGAGTTGTTGTCGTCCGGGGAACCGGCAAGCACCACGTACACGCCCTTGGGGACCAGGTTGGTGATGTAGCGCCCCTGGAGCTCACCCACTTTTACGTTGTCGAACGATACATACAGATCGACATCTGATCCAAGGATCATCCTGTCGTAGGCAATGACCTTCACTCCGGCCTTGTGGGCTTTTTCGACGATGGCGGCAGCCGCCTTCCCGTCTTGCGGCGCTACAATGAGAACCTTTGCGCCTTGGGCGATGAGGCTGTCGCATTGTTGTTCCTGCAACCCTGCGCTGTTATCCGATATACGCAGGGCAAACTCCAGCCCAATATCCCGGCACACTTGTTCCATTTTCGCCTTGTCGCGCACCCACCGTTCCTCCCTCTGCGTGGGAAGCGACACGCCCACCTTGGGAACCGCCTGGACCTCTTTTTTGCCGCCGGAGCAGCAAAGGATTCCCACACCAAGTGCCGCAGCACACAAACAAACCGCAATCTCGTTCTTCTTCATGGGTACCTCCTCGTTGTTTTCGATTCCCGCCGCAATGCTCCTGTCCGATGATATAAAATATAGCCCTGCCTTACGCCGCACAAGCGGCATGAAAGAAATTGGAACACACGGCACGGAAATCACGTGACCGTCGTTGCATTCTCCGGGCTGCCGCGGGAACCTTGAGGCGAGCCTGCTTCAGACTCTTGACGAATGGCCACGAGAGCTTTCCAGCGGGAAAACACGGGCTGCGCGCGAGGTTGTAATGAAAAGAGACTTTTTGAACCGAGAGAGCCTAGAACCCGGCGATGAGAGTTACTGCTATTGCCGGATCCAAGTCGTCGAGAAGTTGGACGGCGGCGTCAACGCCCATGTTCACTCTTCCGATGTCGGTGTTGACACCCACGCCGAAGCACAATCCGGCCCAGTTGTTCTTCGTGTATCCTGCGGAAGACTCGCCTTGCAATACCCTGAGTTGAGCTTCCAGATCGGGTTCGGCCCAGGCGTATCCTGCGCGGAGGGTGAGGTACTTTTTGTAAACGTCGAGCTCGCCGCCCAGTTTGTAGGTGAGAAAACCGTCCGCAGGCTGGGAAAGGTCGAGGGCAAGCCGCAGGTTGGGGATGTAATCGGGAGAATAGGAAACGCCGGCGGTAACCGAAAACGGCATTTTGAGATCTTCCGTCTCGTCGGAGTAGCTTGAGATCATGAATCCGGCGTTGTTGAATGCAAGCCCGGCAATCACGCGCGATCCCAACCACCGGTATTGCAGCCCTCCCTGTACCACCACGGCGTCTGCGGAAACGTGCTGGTCCGGGCCGCCCGAGTTTCCGATGTAGTCATGGATCTCGCGCAAGGAACCGCCGACCGACAGGTTTTCCCACACGACCTTTGCCCAGGTAAGGCTTCCGGCAATCGAATACGAATTCCATGTGACACCGGTTGCAACCGGACTGCCGTCCGGGCCTTCGGCAACTCCGGCCAGCGAACCGTAGGTGACGCTGACGATGTTGAGCGCAAAGGTTCCTAGGGTGGGGTACGGGATTGCAACCGCGACAGGGCCGCCCCACACGTCGTCGATAATCGACCGGTACCCGCACACTACTTGACGTTTTGATACATACCCAAGGGCCGCGGGATTTACCACAACGCCATACAGATCGTTGGGCATGGCAACCGCTGCGCCGCCCATCGCAATGGTGCGTGCATCGTAGTCGAGATTGAGAAATGCAAATGCGCTCGTGCCTGCCTGGTCTGCCTGCGCCAAAATCGAACCGGTGAAGCAGACGGCGGCGCATACCGCAAGCGCGAGTTTTTTGATCATGGCGAGAAAGCCTTCCGCGGGTTCACCGTAAGCGCATGATATTTGACATAAAAATAATTATTGTTGAAAGGAATAATCCGTATTTCTTTGGGATGTCCGGAGAGAAAACCGCAAAAAATTACCTTTCCCCCGCTTCCTTCTCGGACACTGTATGTTATTTCGGACAGGCGATGGCTTTTATTATCGAGCGAGACCGAAATATCGGCCGGCCGGCCGTAAAACCGGCGCGCCTTCCACAAAAGACGGGTTGTTTTCCTGTCGGTAAACATGGAATCGGGCGGAGTGCCAAGGTCGGTGCGGCAGGGGTACCGCAGGGTCAAGGCGGCCAGCAACTCTTCCCAGGTAAGCGGATATTCCAAGAATTCCTGGCCGACTCGGACCCGTTGCGTCGGATGCTGCATATATTGGGAATCGCCGGCGGAAACGAGCCAACGCACGGCGGTAACCGACTTTATTGACGCAAACGTCATGCCCAGCGGGCCGTAGAATTGCACGGAAAAAGCCGAATCGCCGTTCCAGGAAATGTCGAAGCTTGCGAAAAATTGCTCGCCGTTTTGCGTAAACACCGCGGTACCGTTTCCCTTGAGTGAACGGATGGTGTCCGATGACAAAATAGAAATAAGTGAGGCCCGCGCAGCGTCCATGGTGAGCGGCGGACGCACCGTGCACGAAAAACAGATTACGAAGCTGAGGATAGCCAGGGTTGATTTATGCATATATTTCGAGCACAGGGCAGTGGTGCATCGTGAAGAAAAACCGGGCGTTCCCCCCGCCGGTTTTGACGACGGAGGCTCGTTCCACACCGATCAGCAATCTCTCATTTTCCTGATTTCTTCACTTCCCCGTTCACGCCCGGCTTCGGCTCCAGGGCGCGGATTCTGTCACGCACGTGGACGCATTCATCCGAAGCGGCGTCAACCTCGATACTCTTTTTGTACGCGTCAAGCGCTTCGCGCTCCCTGCCCATCTTCAGCAGGATATCGCCGAAGTGGCTGAGCACCACACCGTCGTCGTTTATGTGCCCAAGCGCCTTACGGATGTACACAAGGGCGCTGTCGGTCTTCCCCATTTTGTAAAGCACCCATGCATACGAGTCGAGGAAGGCGCCGTTCGCCGAATCGTGAGCGAGGGCAAATTCCAGCAGCGTTTTCGCGCTGTCGAGATGAATCCCCGCATCGGCCCACATGTACCCGAGGTAATTGGCTGCAGCGGCATCGTCGGGCTTGAGAGCAAGCACCCGGCGGAACGCCGCGGCCGACGATGCGGCGTCTTTTGTGCGCTCGAGCGCGCTGCCCAGTTCGTACCAGGCAAAGGAGTCAAGGGAGTCGAGCCCAATGGCCTTTCGCAGAGGTGAAAGCGCCCGCTGGAATTCCTTGCGCACGTTGTACACGTACCCGAGCGTGCGCCATGACGCTCCGGCGGATGGCATGCTTTTTGTGAACAGCCGCGCGTCAGCAAGCGCCTCATCCATTTCCTTCTGTTTTAGGTCCAGGAAGCTTATTTGCAGCCACGCGTCGGCAAAGTCATTGCGGATCGCGAGCGTCTTTTCAAACTCCACCCGCGAGATGTCGAGGCTGTCCTGGCCCTCGTACGCAAGCCCCAGATAGAAATGCAACTCGTAGTCCTCGATGTCGGAAGCAAGCATGGTGCGGATAAGAGACTTTGCGCGCTCGTACCGGTTTGCGTAGTAATAGAGGAGCGCAAGGGTCTTGCCGAACAGCTCGCCGGTGCTGTCGGAGGCATACAGCCTTTCGTAATAGGGAATTGCCGCCGCATAGTCGTTTTTGTGAATATACGCCTGGGCGATGTTCCGAACGCCCTCCAGGTAGTTGGAATCGATCATCACCGCCATTTTGAAAAAGTCAAGCGCAAGCGCGCTGTCCCCTTTTGCGCGTTTGACCTCCCCTATGGCGTTGAACAATTGAGGGCTCTGGCCGTTGTTCTTTCCGGCCGCCACAAACAGGCTTTCCGCAGCGCCGTATTCTTTGAGCCTGGCATAGAGAGACCCCACCTTGAGCGTCATATCGATTGACGAAGGATCTTCTTTGAGAAATCCTTTGTAGTTTACAAGCGCCTTGGGAATGTTTCCGAGGGACTCGTACAGGAGTCCCAACATGTAGTATTCCTCCTTATGCTTGTTCGCAACCGATTCAAGGAGTTCCGCGGCCCGGGAATATTGGCCCATCCTCATGTAAATGCCTGCGCACAATGCCTTGTCGGAATCGGAAAGGTTGACTTCTCTTTTCGCGCCCCGGATGCAGAGGAGGGCCTGGTTGAACTTCGATGAAAAGATGTAGCGTTGGACCAGGATTTCCCTCAAGGTCTTCGACTCGGGTTCCAGCTCGTAGGCCGTTTCGTAGTACCGCAACGCCATCTGCGGAAGCCCGTGCCGCTCGCATTCGCGGGCCCTTATGAAATATTCCTGGGCCCGGCGGTGAGAATACCATTCTTTGGAATGCCGCTCAACAGGTTTGATAAGCGGGAATCTCGTGGCGGTACAGCCCGCCGTGAGCACAAGCGCGCAGAGCGCGGCAACCCCGGCGGCGCCGCACGCGTTTCTTTTTCCACAACGATGGTTGGAAGCGCCTGCGCGCTCGTTCGTGCTGTGCATGGGATCAGTTGATGACCGAAACGACGACGTTGATGGAGCTCTCCAGCGGCACGCTGCTGCCGGGCGGCACCGATTGCGATACCACGGTCCCCGGGGATAGGGTCGCGTTGGTCTTGTAATCCAGGTTCCCGAGTTTGAGGCCTGCGTCTTCGATCTTCTTCTTGGCGTCAAGCAGACTTTCGCCGATCAGGTTGGGCATGTCCGCATGAGTGGGCTTTACGCCGTCGGAAATAACGAGGTCTATGGGCATTTCTTTGGAAATCGACGTACCCTGCGCCGGAGACAGGTGTATCACCATATCTTTTTCGAGCGAATCGGAAAAGTCCCTTTTTCTTTTTCCAATAATAAATCCTTCCTTGCGCAGCTCGGTCACCGCCTTGCGCTCCGTCAGCTTGCGCACATCGGGCACGACGCCGGCCTCGGAACCCTTGCTCACCACCGCAATCACCATACGACCTTTCTTTACCTGTTCGTCGGCGCCGGGCTGCTGATTGATGATGCAGTCCCTGGGGATTTTCTCGTCGTATTGCCGCGTGCGTATCTGCAGCCGGAGGCCGACATCAAACAGCCGCTGGCGGGCCTTCTCCCACGGAAGGTTCGCGAGGGACGGAACGGTGACGACCTGACGGTCGGTGTGGACGATCCCGGGCATTACTATTTTATCAATTACGAAAATCGCCACCGCGGCGCCCGCAAGGCACACAACAACTGCCGACGGGAGGATTACCTTCCACACAAGGTCGGCGGGGATGTTAATCGAATAGCTTTTCTTCATTCAGGATCACCAGTTTCTTTCCATCGACAACAAGATAATGCTTCTTTTGCAACTGCGACAGAATCCGCGACACCGTCTCGCGGCTCGTTCCCGCCATGTCGGCCATCACCTGGTGGGTGGGCCTGTTGGGAATGACAATCATGTCTCTCACCCGCTGCCCCTGGTCTTTAGCGAGCTGCAGGAGGACGTCGGCCACGCGTCCGTACACGCTCATCAGCGACAGCGTGTTTATGTGCTTGTTGGCGCGCCTGATGCGCCTTGACATTTCAACAAGAATCCGGATGGCGATTTTCGGGTAGCGCTGCAGAATGTCGATGAACATCGCACGATATAGCATGAGCAGCGTGCAATCTTCCGACGCGATGACCGATGCGCTGCGCGGTTCGCCGTCGAGCATCGCCATTTCGCCGAAAAAATCGCCTGTCTTGAGCGTCGCGAGAATTGCGTTCTTGCCTTCGGACGTGATGACCGCGACGTGCACGCGGCCCGCGACGATGACAAAGAACGTTTGGCCTTCGTCATCGTCTTCGTGCACGATCACTTCGTTTGCCGAAAACGTCTTGGAGACCATGATCCTGCAAATCGCAGACCGGTCCATGCTAGACAAACAGGAAAACAGCGGGACCTTCGAGACTATCGCCTCAATTTCCTGCGCGTTCATTGCTGGTTCTCCGTGGTGGAAACCCGTGCGGTGCGGGAAGCTGCGGCGCGTTCGCGTTCTTCCGTCTCGCCGTCCTCCCTTTGATTTCCTTCTTGCACGCCATTGGCGCCTTCAGCCAATCGCCGAACGTCTGCTCCTTGGGAGAAATCAAAAAATACTTTACGTGGAATGCGTTCCAACGAAAAAAGACTGTGGAAAAAAGAGACAATTCGGCGAGAGCATGCTTTCCGTTCGAGGACAACCCCGGAAACTTGGGTGGGGCAACCCGGCCGGAACGTGCGTACGCAAGGAAAAGGACGCCCGGTTACCACCACATTTGTGAGGAATGCGAAGGAAGATCTGTGGTGTCGAGAGGGCCGATGGTTTCACCGCCGCCGTGTTTCATTGATTTCAGAATGAAATACGCCGCGATCCCCCCGGCAACGACGATCCCGCTGCCCACACCCACGATAACGCCAGGGTTTGATTTGCCCTGCTGATCGACAAGGGCCTTTACTTTTGAGGGATCGGAAGACCACTTGAAATTGAAGGAAATCACGTTGTATTCGTCGGCAACGCTGATTTTAGGGATGGCGCTCAGGCTGAAGGTGACGCTCACCATGTCGTGCCATTCCGGATTGAGCCCCTTGACATCCTTGTTCACGTCTATCTTGCTCTGTTCGAGCTCAAAGCCTTCTATGGGAGACAGCTTCTGCGAAGAAACAGGCGAAGAGCCTTTTTGCGTGTCGTTGAATTCAAACACCAGCTTGTTGGTTTTTCTCTTTACTTCATAGAAGTAACTCGAAGGCTTGTCCCGAAAGATGAAATAGCAGGTGATGACGTTCTCGTTGGCTTCCTTGGAGGGCTCGCTCGATACCTGGATTCCTTCGAGCACGGCATTTTGAACGGGGTTCACCGGACCGGCGGATGGCGCGGGCGCCGGCGGAGGAGATGACGATTCCGGAGGAGGAGCCAGCTCCTTCGAGGCAGGCTCGCCTTCCTGTCCGAACGCCGGAGCAATCATGCAGAAGGGAAACCACAGGATAAGAAAGCGCTTAAACACTCCGGACACGACTTCCTGCATACCGCCTCCTAATCGTCTCTATAAAAATACCCTAAAGGCTGCATGGAGTCAATACCTTTCGGGAGGCAGGAACATGAAGAATTCAGGATTGCGTCAAGACTATTGTAGATTGAGAACGAAGGGCTGCTTAACCGTCATCAATCTCAATCGTCAATCATGAGACGATTCCCGCCGCACCCCTAACCAGAAGCGCCTTTCATCGGATTTTCTGCGTGTGCAAAGGAAGGTCGTTTGTATCGAGCGCTCCTTCAGGCACCGGCGGCGGCGGCGGCTTGAGAAGGAAATAGAGGACTGCGCCGAGAGCAAGAGCCCCTCCGCCCGCCAGGCCGCCCATCAGTCCCCAGTTTGTGCTTCCCTTGCGGTCGACCAAGGCCTTCTGTTTCTGCGGATCCGTTGACCATTTGTAGCTGAAGGAAATTACATTGTACTCATCGGTTACGTTGATTTTCGGGATTGCGCTCAGATTGAACGTGACGCTCACCATGTCGTGCCATTCCGGAGTGAGCCCTTTTACATCCTTGTTCACGTCGGTCTTGCGCTGTTCGAGTTCGAATCCCTCAATGGGAGGCTGCTTCTGCGACTCGACAGGCGACTCGCCTTTTCGCGTATCGTTGAATTCAAATACGAGTTTATTGGTCTTTCTTTTTACTTCATAGAAATAGCTCGAAGGTTTGTCCCTGAAAATAAAATAACCGGTGACGACGTTCTCATTCCCTTCCTTGGAAGGCTCGCTGGAGATCTGGATGCCTTCCAGCACCGCACTTTGCACGGGATTAACCGTAACCGCCGCTGCCGCCGCCGCGGGCGGAATGGACAATGAATCGGGCAGAGGAGCAATTTCGCTTGGCCCGGGTTCGCCTTCCTGGCCGAAAACCTGAGCAATCATGAAAAAGGGGAACCACAGGACAAGAAATCGTTTTACCGCTTCGTTCACAATACCGTGCATGCTGCCTCCCGCTTATCTATGATGAAAATCGCTTGTGTAGCATAAGGAAACCTTTGCGCACAGGGTCCTCTTTTCGCCGGTTCTTGCCGCCCCTCCGCGATCCGTCGTAACTCCCGTTTGTCGCTCCTACCCCGGTCCATCCATCGCCACCATGCTTACGCATACCGTCTTCTCATGACTGATCGAAACGAGGCACGTTCGTATTCCCTCCCGCTCCATCGCTGTTTGTAAAGCCCTGCTGCAAATGGATATCGACGGCGCCCGTGACGCACCCGGCATCACCTCTATGCTTTTCCAGCCCGAAAGCTTCTGGCAAGCCGGCGGGAGCGCCTTGTAGAATGCCTCCTTTGCTGCCCACCGGCCGGAATAGTGAATTTCGGGCCTTGCCATCTTTTCGCAATATTCTATTTCCGCTGCCGTAAACACCTTCTTTAAGAAATGATCCCCGTACTTCCGGATCATCTCCTGGAGCCTGCGGATTTCAACAATATCAACGCCTATTCCCTTTGTCATGTACAATGCTTCCCGTCCCGCGTGCACCGGGCGGTTTTGGGCGACCGGTTTGCCTCGTAACCACGTATATTTAGCGGGTATCCTCTCTTAGTATACAATAACCGGCATGATCCAACAATTCCTTTATCAGGGGAAAACGTCGGCGTGATATCCGTGCTTGTATCCATCCTGCTCGCCGCCTATGCCGCGCTGGTCGTGCTGCTGATTATCGGACTTTCGCTGCACAGGGGAGCGCCCCTGGAAGGTCAGGGCGCCTTGCCCGGGATTTCTGTGATTATCCCGTTCCGGAACGAGGCCCGCAGGCTCGAACGGCTGCTTTCTTCGCTTGCCGCGCAGCGATACGACGGCGCGTGGGAGGTCCTTCTTGTCAATGACGGGTCGGACGACGGCTTTCAAAACGTCCTGGGGCGCGCCGCATTTCCCGGCGCGCTGGAGATCGTCGATTCCGCCTACGACCCCTGCATTCGACTCACCAGCAAGCAGCAGGCGCTCGACACGGGCGCGGCCCGGGCGCGCCACGAATGGCTTCTCTTTACCGACGCGGACATGCTATTCGAACGGGACTGGCTGGCGTCATTGGCGCGCAACGCCGTGCGCGGGAGCGGTCTCATTTTCGGCCACACGAAGATTACCGCCGAAGCGCACGGCATCTTTGCCGCGCTCCAGCGATTCCAGCTTGAATTTCTTTTTGCGGCCGCATACGCGTTTCACGTTTCCGGCATCGACGGTTCGTGCATGGGGAACAACCTGCTTGTACGGAAGCAGGCGTACGCCGGGGTCGGTGGACAGGCAGGAATCGGGTACAGCATCACTGAGGACCGCCGCCTGTATGCGGCTTTCAAGCGCAAACGGCTGCCGATCGCGCCCGCGAACCCGTTTGCCGCAAAAGCAGCCACGTATCCCTGCGACACCGCGGGCGACTTCTATCATCAGATGCTCAGATGGGCACGCGGCGGGTTTTCCATGGGCCCGGCCCTGCTGGCCGCGGGGCTGCTTTTTGCCGTACAAGGCCTTTCGATTATTGCGGCGGCAAGCGGGCTTCTCTCACCTGTCAACACTGCTCTTTCCGTTGCCGATTTTGTCGCAACGATGCTGTTTACGCACATCGCATTCAAGAAGATGGGGTCCGGCGAAACCGCGTTGTTCTATCCGGTTCACCAGGTGTTCGCCGCGCTGGAGGCCATTATCTTTTGTCTATCATTCCTTTTCACCCCGGCGGTCGTCTGGAAGAAAAGACCCGTATGAAGCCCCTGCTGCTGCACTATTTCGTCACAAACCGTTGCAACGCGCGGTGCGCCTTCTGCTCGATCTGGAGCAACACGCCCAAGACCGATGCACGGCCCGAACACGTGCTGCGCAATTTGCTTGACGCAAAAAAGGCCGGGTGCCGTTTCGTTGACTTTACAGGAGGGGAACCGCTGCTCCACCCGCATCTTCCGCAGTTCCTGGCCGAAGCCAAACGTCTCAGGTTCCTGACCTCGGTAACCACCAACTGTTCGTGCTTTGCCGAGCGTGCGGCTGAACTTTCAGGACTGGTTGACCTGCTTCATTTCAGTCTCGATGCGGACAACAAGGAGCTTCACAACCGCATTCGCGGGTGCGATTCTTTTGAAAAGGTCCTTGCCGCCATTCCCCTTGCACTGGCGCACCGGCTTGTGCCGGACCTGCTCTTTACCTACACGAACGAGAACATCGATTCGTTTACCGGCGTGTACGAGCTGGGCCGCAGGCACCGGCTGATGGTGATCCTCGACCCGGTGTTTTCGCTTGACGGTAAAGACCCGGCGAGCCGGGAAACGCATGCCAAGGCCCTTGCCTGGGCGAAGCGGCCGGGCGTGTATCTCAACAAGGCGCATCTGGCGCTGCGCTTCGCGGGCGGCAACACGGCGGCACGTTCCCGGTGCCGCGCCGCCGCCGCCGCCATTGCGGTCCTTCCGGACAACCGGCTTGCCCTCCCCTGCTTTCACCATGCCGCAGACTTTGTGGATGTCAAGGATTCCCTCCAACACGCGCTTGACGATCCCAAACGAGCCGTGGCGATAGGGAGGCAGGGAACCTATCCGTTCTGCGCAAGCTGCCACATCAACTGCTATTTTGATCCTTCCTACACGGCAGGTCCCGGGCGGTTGTGTTTCCTGAGCCTGGCTGCCAAGGCATCGTATGTGTTTACGAAGTACGGCGTTTACAGGAGAAAGATTCCTTCTGGTCTTGTTTGATCCGGAGGTTTCGGGAATTCCATCTTTCGGCAGCAGGCGTTCTCAAAGGGTGAGGGCGAAGCACGCGGGCGCGTGTCGAGCAGGGCGCACATCAAGCCTGATTTCCCGGACACCTCGATTTGCACTTCTTAAGAGAAAAATACTTATATTATAAGCAATTCGGATTACCACGGTTGGTGGGGGGCGGCTATGTCACAGGTGTTCCCGTTTTTCACATAGTCAGGTAACCAGGGAAGGGTGCGCCATGGGAAAAAGCACCGAATTGTCTTTTGCATTCTTTTTAGCGCTTCAATTGCGTGTGCGGAAGTATCCGGGCACAATGTGGATACCCGAGCTGTTCGATTTTCACCGTGACAAGAACAATCCGGAAATCAAGCAACCGCGCATGGCCGGCCATCACCTGGGAAGGGAGTAACTATGGCAGAATCAAAATCGTCTAAAACAAGAAGTCCCGGCCTGTTCTTGGTTCTCCCTTTTCTCGCCGCTGCCGTTTTCTCTCAAGGCCTCACGAATCTCGGCGAAAATGTCAATTACTGGAACAAAGGCCAGACACCGGTCTTTGTCGCCGATTCTCTTTACATGGGAGCGCCGTTTCTGCGCGACACGACAAAGCCTCTGGTTGTCACCTATCTCGGGTCGCAGGCCTCGTGGCTTGGGTATCTCTATTTAATGGTTCCCAACGATACCGGGTCAATAGTTGCGACCGGAGGTAAAAGATACACCAGGATCTTTATCATGACGAACCATGAGATGGTTGGAGCCGCAGGCCTTCCGTATAATCAAGTAGACTTGACTAATGCGGCACGTGGAAAAATCCATAATCTGGATACCGTAATTTTCGATTACCAGACCTATTGGGGTTCCGGACACTGGAATAATCCCGGTGCGGGCTACATGACCACACCCCATTTTGCAGTCTGGGCTGATACCATACCTGCACCGTACACTTTGGGGGCTCGATATTCCGGTCCAAATCGCAGTCCCCTTGACCTCAATCCCAATGGAACGCCGCAGTGGAACAACGTCGATCCGCTCTGGAGTACCGACAAGTCTTTGCTGTTTCCCAATAATCAATGGGGAGCCGTCGGCAACAACTATGTACAAGGCCGCAGATGGTGTGTTGCGGGCTGGGTTCGCTTTGAGAATCTGAACATAAATTCAGATACGGCGGAATTCGGATTTGAAGATGAAAACGACAGCAATCCCGGAGCCCCTCTTGGATGGAACGGCGCCGGCGACAAAAACTTCAACGATATCGTATACCACGTCACCGGCCTGTATATCATCAGGGGGCCGGGGTTTCTGCAGTTGTATTCGAAACCCGGCGCTCCGGGGGCCAATAATCCGGCCCTTGGCGGGATAGACAGCGCCACCGTAGGCCAACCCTTCACGATTTATGCGCACGTGTTCGACAGCCTGTACAACTGGGTTCCCGCAAGCGACAGCCTCGTGACCTGGACCATCACTTCCGTGGATTCGGCGGGAAATCCTGTCTTGACAACGCTGAAGGGCAGTTCGACGGGGTTTCTCCCGCCGCAACAGGCGTTCGGCTCGGTCGTCATCACTGCCACGTTCAAAAATCCCAACAATCCCAACAAACCTCCCATCACCGCGACGATCACGGTATACATAGGGCCCGGACCGGGAAATCACATCGTGATAGAGGCCGATTCTCTTGCGCGGAACACGCGCAGCAACAGGCCGGTGGGTACCATCACCGTCAACAGGACCGCCAACGTCACGGTATACGCCGTGGTGCGCGACACGTTCGGCAACTTTGTCCGGTTTGCAAACAACGCCGCCTGGAGCATGGCCAATCCCGGCGTGGCGGCCGCCACCCCGCTTGTCGGCCGGCTGTGGGCCGCAAGCGTGTCGGAACAATCGTTCGGCACCACCACGCTCACCGCAAGCGAGCCTGGCCTTAGCCCCGGCACGGCCGTTGTGACGTGTACCGGGGCAAATGCAGCGGTCCCGGTCACCGCAACCCTGCTCGACACGAATGGGAACGGTCATCTTGACAGAATGGATATCGTACTTCCCGATTCCGTCAACCTTGCCGCAGCCTTGCCGACCGTGCAGCAGTGGATCCTTTCCATGAACATCGTTACCGACGACGGGGGTTCCAAGGTCACCCTTACACCCGGCACCATGACGGAGACCGGTCCCCACACCATCCAAGTCACGCTCGTCGAAAACAAAGGAAGCACGCTTGAAACCGGCTGGACCTCGGCCGTCATCACGCTTTCAAACGCGCCCATGACCACCGACGGCCGGCCGCTCTACGTTGCAACCATACTCGACGGGGCCGAGCCGGTCGTCAAGGCCGTGTGCTTTGTTCCCGTGCCGTCAGCCGACACGCTGCGCGTGATCCTGAGTTCGCCGCAGTCCCAGTCGCCCAAGCCCTTAGACCCCTACGCACTGCTGTCGGTGGTCCAGCAAAACGGGACGAGCGTTCCCATCAGCGCGGCCACGGTGCCTGTGGTGAAACTCGACGACCGGTTTTTGTACGTTTTCCCCCCGAGCGCGCTCTCCGATCTCGACAGCGTGAAGGCGGGCGCCATGTCGCTCGGGCTGGAACTATGCGGCAACGTTTCCATCGTCGTCACAGCCAGGGCTGCGAACAACCCGTTCTCTCCCGCAACAAGTACCATTCCTGCCAATATGCGCGGTCCCAACGATCCCCTGCACGGAACAAGGATTGAAATAGTGCTTGTGAGGGCCGTGCAACAGGAGCTCCTTTCCGGCAAGATTCGGGCGTCCATTTCCATTTTTGACGCCGTGGGCAACGCCATAGTTGATAACAGGGACATGGAAGTGGACCAGAACAACGTCAGCCTGTACCTGATTTGGAACGGCAAGACACGACAGGGAATCCTGGCGGCGCCCGGTACGTATCTTGCGCGCATGACCCTTGTGGACACAGAGACCGGAGTCACTGAATCCATTCGAAAGAATGTGGGCATCAAGAAATGATGCTGCCGGCCTTAAAGCGCCCGGGCAGGGAGAAACAAGGCATGAAACCATTCACATTCGCGGTTGCGGCGGGTATTGCGGCGATTCTATGCCTGCCCTCCCTGGCCGGACAGGTTATTTCCGTTCCGTCAAAAGACGCGTCCACCATTGCCCTTGCCATGATCAAGGCAAAGGCATTCGACACCGTGCTCGTGGCAAAGGGCGTGTACTTCGGCCAGGTGATGGTGAAGCCGGATGTCGTTCTCAAGGCGGCGTCGTTGCTGGGCGCGGCGCTTGACGGCGGAGGCAAAGGAACCGTGGTGACCATGGGCGGAAACGCCACCCTGTTCGGCTTTGAGGTCCGAAACGGCACTATCGGGGTCTCTTCGAGAAGCGGCGGCAACGCCATCATTTTGTGCCGCATTGTCGAAAACCGGCAGTCTGGAATTCTGTGCATCGGTACCATCCCGCGAATCGAAGACAACGTGATCGTTTACAACCACGGCTCGGGCATCCAGGGCTGGAACCTGAGCGCCACGTCCGCGGCCATCAACCACAACACCATCGCCTACAACATGAATAACGGCGTTTCGCTCGGCGGGAATTCGAACGTTGTCATGGAATGCAACATTGTTGCTTTTAACGGTAATGAATCCGTCAAGGTATTCGACGGGGTGAAGACGAGCATGACCAGCAACGATTTCTTCAAGAACGGCGGGAAGCCGTCGGCTCCGCAGATGTCAATAAACTACTCGGCCGATCCGAAGTTCGCGGCACCGCGGAACAAACTCGATTTTTCGCTGCAGGCCGACTCCCCTCTCAAGAGTTTGTTCTCCTCTCTTAACACCGAAATAGGCGCACGGTTTACCTACTAACCTTAAAATGGAGCAGCAGTATGACACTTTGTTGCAACGCACGGCTCGTAACGGGATTGCTCGCCGCTGCGGCGGCCCTTTTTTGCGCGTCCGTCTGGGCGGGCGAATCCATTTCGGTCCCTTCCGTGGGTGTGAAAACCATAGCGCAGGCCATGATCGACGCCAAGTCGGGCGACACGGTGTGGGTCTCCGACGGCGTCTACCGCGAGCTCGTTTTCGTGAAATCGAACGTGGTGCTTGCGGCCCGAAACCCTCTCAAGGCGGTGATTGACGGAGGCCGCAGGGGCACGGTGGTTTCTCTTTCGTCGAATTGCGTGCTCAACGGTTTCGAAATACGCAACGGCACCATCGGCGTGTTTTCCAAGGACGCGGGCAATACCATCGTCAATTGCCGGATCATTGACAACTGGCAAACCGGCATCATCTGCGTGAGGCATCTGCCCAAAATAGAGGACAACATTATTGTTTTCAACAGGGCCTCGGGCATCCAGGGATGGGACATCCGCTCAACGTCGTCATCCATCAACCACAACACCGTCGCCTTCAACGGCAACAACGGCATTGCGCTCGGCGGCAGCTCGGACGCAATCATCGAAAACAACATGATCGCCTTTAACGAGCGCCTTGGGGTCAAGTTGTCCCAGAAATCCGACCGTACCAAACTCAGCAAGAATGACCTGTTCGGCAATCTCGCGATAAGCCGCATCATTCCCGCCGACAACTTCTCCTTTGATCCCAAATTCCAAAATCCAAGATCGAAGCTCGATTTCAAGGTGGAATCGAACCAACCGTGCTGCATGTACGGCTCCGACAACCAGATTCTGGGAAGCAGGATCGTTGGAAATACGGAACAGAAGCAGGGATTGTAAAGAATTGTAAGTTGAGAGTTGACGGTTGACAGCGACGCGCTGGGCTGACGCTGGCAACCGTCTTTTTTATGGTCTGTGGGACACTCTTTTAAACCTTGACTTCCTGCGTGCGTTTTCGAAAGGCCCTTCCGCTAATTCAGCGGCTCTTTACCCGTCAACTTTTGACTCTCCTACGGCATGAACGTCATTTTTTTCTCGAACACGCCGGCCGCTTTCTGGTTGCCGAACGCGGCCATCTGCAGCACGTACACGCCTGCGGCGACGGGCCTGCCGTCGGTTGCTCGTCCGTTCCAGAGCAGCTCGTTGGCGCCGTACGCGGTGACGTTCCTGATCTCCGTTTGCCAGACGGTCTTTCCGCGCATGTCGTAAATGGCGAACTTGAGCCTGTCGATGCCGTCGTACGGCAGGCCGTACCGGATATGCACCATGGAACGGAACGGGTTTGGATACGTGCCGAGCAGCTTGAGCACCGCGGGACGAACGCTCGCCGCGGCTTTGGCTATGTACGCCTGCGTGCCCACAAACAGCCAGCGGAAGCTCTTCGAGTTCCCGCCGAGCGCCACGGACGTGTCCCCCTTCGACAGGTCCTGGAACCTGCCGGTGGCGTCGTCGTACACCGCCGCTTTCATGTCCTTGGGCAGCAGCGTCACGTCGCCCAGGTGGTAGCGTATGGTCTGCTTGTCCTGCGCATCGTTGCAGAACGCCAGCAGGAATGAGCACCCGCCCTCGCTTACCGAATGCGCCACGGCCAGGCCGAACACCTGCTTTGTGTCGTTGTCAAATACGCCAAGGGACGCATCGGCAAACGAAGGACCCGCAGGATAGTACGTCACGCCGGGAGCGTTCGCCTTGGTGTAACCGCAGTAGACCGTGGGCAGCGAGCTTCCGTCGGAAAGGCCCGACACGACGCTCACCGACCATCCCTGGGCCGCAGCCTTTTTCGCCAGCTTCTTGGACAGGGACATCGCCTGCGGCAGGGACGGTATCACGAGCTTCACCGCGCTGCCGTCGGGATTGTACATGGTGTAGCCAGACAGCTCGCCGGGAACCAGGGGCTGGGCGCCGTTGTTGAGCTGTGCATTGTCAATGGTGATCTGGTACATTATGTTCGAAGTGTACCGTCCGGTGGTCTTGTCCTGTCCCCATGCAAACAAAATCAGCGAATCCGCAGCCAGGGTGTCCGTCCCTTTCGCCTTCAGCGAGTCCCGTGTCGCCGCGTACATATCGGCTACCGTAATGTTGAAATTGAACGGAAGCGCGAAATCCGTAAACTGTTTGGGCGGCAGGTTGATAAAGAACGGCTGCGTCAGAGACGGCGTGACCCCGCTGCCGAACTGTATCGGGGTCTTGGTCTTTGTCTTGATCCAGATGAGGTTGCCGCGATCAAAATCGAAAAACTGCTTCCCGCTGTCGGAATACTCGATCCACGTGCCGCCCACCACCGCGTTCGTCGTCGTGGGTGACCACCGGAAAATCCTGAACGTGGTGATGTCGTACTTCCACGCCGTCCCGCTCGGAACAAGCGAACGAAGCACCGTGGTCGCCTGCGGCGAGTCGAGGTCCGCCGTCACGCTCATCGGCACCCACTTCTTGTCCTCGGTCCACACCAGGCCAAGACTGCTGTCCACCACGCGCCGCGACACGTCAATCGTATCCGTAAACGTGCCGTCGGTGACGATAAACAGCCCCCGGACGCCGTTGTCCGGGCTTACCAGCGCGCCGGGGATGGTGACGCTCACCGTGGCGGCCGTGCTGGAAAGCATTCCACTGGTCGTGTCTCCCACCTGGTAGGACTCGCCGCCCTTTGAAGACATGAATCGCCACCGCAGGTTGGCGATGTTGTCGCTCAAGGAGAATGAATCGACGATTGCCACGCTGGCCGGCACCGGAGCAGTCAGGTTGGTAAGCGGATGCACCGTGGGCCGCGTCGTGTCGATCCCGGCCATAAACGGAAACCGGATCTGGTTCGTGAGCACCGACACGTACCCTCCCACGGTATCGATGGACACCGCGCCGGTGTCGATGATCCACATCCCGGAAGAGTCAAGCTGGAAAATGCGTATGTCGCTCCGGGTGTACCCCTTGGGAATCGAATCGATCTTGAGGCCGACGTTAAAGGGCACGCCCACGTAGTTTGTCTTGAACGAAAACGCGATGCTCACCGGAATGAACCCCGCCGGGGTCACCGCCTGCGCCAGCACGGTGTCCACAACGCGGCTCGGGTCGTTCGGCTGGTTCGCAAAACGCAACTGAGTGTTGAACGCGAACACCGTATCGTAATCCTTGGAGAACAACAGCACGCTTTGCCACTTGAACGTGGGCACTGCCACGCTGTCCATCGACTGCGCGGTGGGCGGCGTCCACCCGAGCGTGGGCGCGCGCAGCCACAGCGACACATAGTAGGTCTTCCCGAAAATCAGGTTTTCGTGGAGCGTCACGTAGGCGCAGCCCAACGAGTCCGTGACGGGCACAACCTGCTGGGCGCCCGTGTTGCCTTTCGGCATGGTATCGGACGAATACAGGATGCCCACCTGCAGGCTGTCGCTCTGCTTCTGGTTGAGCGCCCAGCACACCTTGATCTGATCGGTGGAGGTGTCGAACGCGAGCGATCGTATCACGATGCTGTTCGTCGGCAGGGGCGCGCCCGCCTGCGGCGTGGAATCGGTGGCGCTTGAGCTGTCCGTCACGTACGACCACAGCCCGCCTTTGTACACCTGCGCCCCGAAATAGTAGCGCGTGGTCCCGGAAAAATTGGCGCCCACGATGGTTGTGTCCGCAACGGACGGCGCCAGCGAATCCAACCCCAGGGTCGAAAAATCGTAGACACGGGGTACCGGGGTGTTGGCGCGGTACCGGATGATGATCCTGTCCACGCCCGCCGCAGAAATGTTGTTCCACGTGAGCCGGATGCTGTTGGACGACAGCGCCCTGGCACTCAGGAGAATCGGGTTGGCAGGCCGCTTCTTGCCCACCGTGAACTGCACTTGTTTCACCGGGCTATGCCGCCCGTTGTCCCCCACAAGCACCACCGCCGCGGTGATCGTCGTCTGCACGTTATTGAACTGCGTGTTGACAATAGGATATGTGTAGTTCACGCCCGCTTGCGCCACGCTGCGCGCGCTGAGCCACACGGTAAAGTTCTTGTCGGTAAAATTCGGCGTCGTGTCGCCCGTAAGGCTGTACCAGATGCCCACCGTGTCGATGCGCGTCGTGTCTATATTGTTGGCATTCGCAAGGCTCACCAGCGCCGTGTCGTCGGGCACATACGAGCCGGATATCACCAGGTTGTTCGGGATCGGCATCGTGTCCCGCATCAGCACCCTGGCGCCGTTCCCCGTCAAAAAGTTGCTCACCGTCATGTCGGACCACAAAATCCCGTTCATGATCCCGTACACGCTGTCGGGCATGCTCAGCGCAGGCAGCGTCAGCGTGTCCGCATACACGCTCCCCCGTGCGTGCAGAGCCGCAAGGTCATACCATTTGATGAAGGTTGACTGGGCTGGCGCCGTGGGCAGCGCGCCCACCTTGTACCACAGGCCCACCGAATCCACGCTCACCGACGCCGACGGCGGCGTTATCGTGCCGTAGCCCGAAAGCGTGATCGCCACTTTCTGAGGCGTCAGGTATGCGCCGCTGATCTGGATGGGGTCGCTGCCCAGCGTATACGCGAACACCTGCATCCACACGCTGTCCGTGCCGCCCGGACCGCTCACCACAAGCTTCACCGTATCCGTGGCGGGAGCGGTAAACGTGTGCGAAAGAGTCTTGTTTGCCGCAAAATTGGAATCCGCGCTGCCGTCCCCAAAAGTCCAAATCCTCCTTGTAAAGTCACCCTTCGATGAATCGGTAAACGACACCACCAGCGGCGCCACCCCCGACGCCGGCGTTGCCCCGAACAACGCCTTCACCGGCGTAAATACCTGCACAAGCCCCGTGTTGCCCGTGATGGCCGCGCCGCACTGTCCCGATACCACGCACCGGAACGTGGAACCGCTGTCCGTCTTTGCAGCGGCAAACGTCAGGGAATCTCCCGTGGCGCCCGCTATCGGCGTAAACGTGGCGCCGTCGGCACTCCTCTGCCACTGGTACCCAACCCCGGTGCCCTGGGCGGTCATGCTGAACGTCACCTGCGTCCCGGTGAGCACGCTCTGCGCGCCGACGTGCTGCGCCGTCACCTTCACGGGAACGCATACCGTGAGCAGCGCAACGGTCGACAGAGCGGTCCCGCACGCGCTCGTGATGCTGCACTCGAACCTCGCACCGTTGTCCGCAGCCTGGGGAGTATCCAAATAGGATGATGCAGTGGCGCCGGCGATGGGCGTCCATACATTGCCGTCCGGGCTTCTCTGCCACTGGTATGCAAGGCTGGTCCCTGTCGCCGTCACCGTAAACGACGCCGGGCTCCCCGCGATCACACTGTCGTTCTTCGGCTCAATAGAAATCACCGGCGGCGTGCACACCGTGAGGGTCACGGCCTGCGATGAGTCTTTCCCGCACCCGTTCGTCACCATCACCCGAAACTTCGCCCCGTTGTCCGTTCCCGCCGTCACAAACTTGTAGGTCGGCGTTGTGCCGCCGATGCCCGCGGTGACGTTTGCCCACGTTGTTCCGTCGGGACTGCGCTGCCATTGATAGGCGGGAGCAGTCCCGCTCGCCGAAGCCGTGAACATGGCAGTGTCGCTTACATTCACATTTGCATTACCGGGCTGCGAAAGAACCTTGGCGGGCGTGCAGACCGAAAGCGTCGCAGGCGCGGAGGTTGCCGCATTGGGGCCGCACCCGTTGGTCACCTGGCAATGGTACAAATACCCGTTCTGCGAGGCAGACGCGGTAAAGGTAAGCGTTGCAGCAGTGCCGCCCGTAGCTACATTGCTCCACGTGGTCCCGTCAGGACTGTATTGCCACTGGTATGCGTAGGTCCCGCCACCGCCGGCCACCACGGTGAATGAATCAGGCTGGCCGTCGATAGCACTCTGGTTGGCAGGAGGAGTCACGATTGATGGGGGAGAACACACCGACGCGATTGCGGGAGCGGAGGTGTCCGGTGTTCCGCACTGGCCCGAAACTATGCAACGGAATTGCTTGGTGTTGTCCGTTGTCGCAGCAGTAAAGGTATACGCGGCTGTAACCGAACTTCCGTTCCCTGCCGGAACGTTGCCCCATGTCCCTGCGGTCGGAACGTCGTTCCTCTGCCATTGATACGTGGGAGACGTAACGCCCGCCGTGAGCACTATCGAAAATGACGCGGTTGAGCCTGCGATCCCAGCCCAGGGCGAAGGCTGCTGGTTTATGCCGGGTGGAGTGCACACGGTAAGCAAGGCAGCGCTTGAGTTGGTAACGCAAGCAGCAGTAACCTGGCATCGAAACTGGGCCCCGTTGTCCGCTGTAGCCGTCGCA